>CAWESS010000021.1:0-40732 GCA_963811825.1 uncultured Actinomycetota bacterium
GGCCAGGGGGTGGCGCCGGGGCGAGCGGGAGCACCGCTGTCGTGCGGGTCTCGTGGCCCGGTGCCCCCACCGAGCTGCCCGCCGTCCAGCCGCGCTGGACGCGGTTCGTCCGACCACGGTTCCTGCCGGCTCCGGCGACGGCATCCGACCTGCACCCGGGAGGCGGCATGGTCGCCCTCGCCCGGGAGGAGGGCGGCGAGCCCGTCTGGCGGCTGCACACCATCGACGTCGACCACGCGATGCGCGGTCTGGCCGCGTCGAGCGCGCCGGCCGCACCCCGGCGCACCCTCCACACCGGCGGCACCCTCCGCACCGGCCCCCGCCGACGACGGGCTCCCCGCGCTGCGCACCGCAGGCGTGCTCCTCACCCGAGACCACCGCGAGCGCGAGCTCGCCGGGCGCGAGGCCCGGCAGGGCGGATCCATGGACGACGTGCTGGTTGCCGAGCAGCTCTGCCTCGGGTACCGCGTGGACGCCCGGATCCTCGGCGGCGACTGGCACTCCCTCTGCCGTCGGTCATCGGTGTACCGGGTCAACGGCACCGCCTTCGTCGAGGGCCTGCTCGAGGAGGGGCACGTGAAGGTCGCCGGGGGCATCGACCGGGGCGACCAGGTGTTGCGCACCGACGAGGTCGTGACCCGGTGGGACGGGTGGAGCCTGGCGGTCCCCCGCCCCGAGCTCACCGAGCGACCGCCCGACTCGACGACGCCCACCACCGCGCTGCCGTTCGTCCTGGACACCACGGGGATCCGGGTGGAACCCGGGTCGCTGCTCAGGCTGCGGTTCGGTGAGAACTACCAGCTGAGAGCCCGAGTCGCCGACGTCGCGGGGGGCGGGCCCTTGCTCGACGAGCCGTCCCTCGACGAGTGCGACTCCGAGACGGTTCAGTTCCGCCGGCTCGAGCCCGTGCTGCCACCGGACGTTCGCGTGCCCGCGGATGCCGGGCCGTTCGGCCCCGGGGCATCAGCCATGGCCCTGGTGATCCGTAGCGCGGAGGGCATGGCCGACTCCGCCGCCGACACCACCCGCGACCTGGTCGCCCCCTCGGCGACGTTCGAGGTCGTCGAGCGGCACGGCCGCCTCGACGGCCCGCCGGAGGCGAGCGTGGAGCTCCTCGCCCGCGAGAGCCTGCCCGACCCGGCATCCGGCGGGGTGGTGGCCTTCGTGCGCGGGGCACCCGGGGAACCGCCACGAGACATCGAACCGCAGGACTGGACGTCGAGTCGCCCCGGGCCGCCTCCGCTCGACGCGTGGCCCGACCTCGCACACAAGCGGGTCATGCTGCGCGCGCGGGAGACGGACGACCCGACGCCTGGAGTGGGAGAGCGACGAGCTGCTCGTCGTGCGCCTGGGGCCGGCCGAGGAGGCCACCCTCGAGGTGTCCTCGCTGATCGACCAGGGCGCCACGAGCTCCTTCGCGATCTCGAACTGGCTGCACGACGGTGGGTCGGTGAGCGCTGCCGAGAAGCTCTTCGCCGACGGCCGGCACCCGATGGCCACGCCGGCTCAGCGCATCAGCGTGCGACATGCCGTGCGCGCGCCCCTCGGTGAACCGGCCGGGGACCTCGAGGTCCAGCGCGAGGAGGGCGCGACCTTCGCCACCGTCCTGCCCGAGGGCGACCCCTTCGCCGGGATCGACGTCGCCAGCACGCTCGCCGTCGACGTGGTGGCGTCGTGGGCACCCGTCGACGACACGCTCGACCCCGACGTCACGGATCGGCCGGTCGGGCGGATCACCGTCGGCCGCGCAGACACCGGGCTCGCAGACCTCAACCACGAGTTCGGTGACACCAAGCACCGGATGGTGACCTACACGCTCACGGCGCACAGCCGCTTCCGTGACTGCTTCCCCAGCACCGACGACGAGGCGTTGTTCCGCACCCAGGGCTCGATCGGCCCGGTCATCGTCGACAGCTCGGCCCGCCCCGTCGTGCCCGTGGTGCGCTCCGTCGTGCCGGCCTTCGTGTGGCAGGAGGAGGTCAACGACGCCGTGATCGTCCGCCGCAGGCTCGGGCACCGGCTGCGCATCGAGCTGGCGTCACCGTGGTTCACGACGGGCGACGGCGAACAGCTCGCGGTGCTGTGTGGCGACGCCACGGCATCCGCAGAGGTCGCCGAGCTCGTCACGCAGGCCGGTCGGGACCCGCTCTGGCTGCCGGGGGTGCCACCGCGGTTTCCCCTCCCGTCGGGAGAGGTGGAGGGCATCATGCTCGCCGAGGGCCCGACGGTGATGATGGTGCTGCACGGTGTCTTCGAGGTCGGCGGGAGCGCGTATGCGGACGTCGCCTTTCCCGACACCGGGTCGTACGTGCCCCTGGTGCAGCTCGCGGTGGCTCGCTTCCAGCGCCACAGCCTGAACGAGCTGGAGATCTCACCCGTGGTGCGCACCGACTTCGTGCCGTTGCTCCCCGACCGCACCCTGACGCTCACCCGCTCGGAGGGCTCGATCGTCGCCCGACTCGAGGGGATGTCGCCGTCCTCACCGCGCCTGAACCGGGTGGATAGCGTGGTGGAGCAACGCGTCGACTCACCTGCCGGCGGGCTCTCGGGCTCGTTCACCGTGGGCGAGGGGGCAGCGTGGACGGTGGTTGCCAGCGCCTCCGGAAAGGTCGGGGACGACCTGACGGTGGCCCTGCCCTCAGGCGCCGACAGCGTGCGGGTGCGGGTGCGCGAGGTCGAGATGATCGGCAGGGAGACCGCGCTGGCCGCCGGCACGGTGGGCGAGCTCGACGAGCGGGTCGTCTTCACCGACACCGTCGAGCTGGGGGCGACGTGACGGCGCAGTCTGGCGAGGTCGGCCGGCTTCGCTAGCGTCTGGGGATGCCGTCCGCCCGTGGAACGCTCCCCTGGTCACCTGCCGCTTCCCTCCCCGAGCTGCTCGCACCTCCCGTCGCGGCCGCCATCGGCGCTGTGCCCGGCGCCCTGGTGGCGCCCATCGACGCGACGCTGGCCGACACGGCCGCGTTCTGCACGGCATACGACGTCTCCCCCGCCGCGAGCGCGAACTGCGTCGTCGTCGCCGGGCGCCGCGGCGACGTGACGACCTACGCCGCGGTGATGGTGCTCGCCACCCACCGGGCCGACGTCAACGGCGTCGTGCGGCGCCACCTCGGTGCCCGCAAGATCTCGTTCGCACCCCATGAGGATGCCGTGGGGCTGACCGGGATGGAGTTCGGCGGGATCACGCCGGTCGGGCTGCCGGACGGCTGGCCGATCCTCGTGGACGAGGCGGTGGTGGATGCCGGCGAGGTGGTCGTGGGCTCGGGGCTGCGGCGCAGCAAGCTGCTGCTCACCGGCGCGGACCTGCTCGAGCCTGCCCGGCGCCGAGCAGCTGCACCTCGCCAACCCGATGCCCTGACATCCGAGCCGGCTCGGCTGAACGCAGGTGAATGCTCGGCCGAACGGCCACATGTGCCTCTCGGCAAGCTCGTACCACCGCATTCTTGACACCGGAGCCCGGGGCCTCGCCATGCTTGCTGGTGACGGCGACCAGGCCGCCCACAATGACCTCGGCGGTGATGACGGATGGGCGCTAAACCGTGGAAGAGGGTCCTCGCCGCCTCTGTGCTCCTATTCGTCGTGATCGGCGCGGGGGCAGCACTGGAGCGGATCGACGTGGCCCTGGCCGGCGCACACCTGCCGGGGGCAGTCTCTGGTGGGGTTGGCGACGTCGCGTCCGTCGGCAGGATGACCGACGGCCAGGGGTCGGTGGACATCGTGGCCGGGTGGGCGGCATACGACAACGCCGTCATCGAGCCCGGTCCGGCCAAGGCCTCGACGCTTCGAGCGACCTACCTCGGTCTCGACCTTGCCCTCATGCTCTCCTTGGGCGCGCTTCTCGGTGATGGCACGCTACGCGTTGCTTGGCCCCGCCGGACGCGAGTCGGGTAGCCCTAAAGACGCAGGATGCTGGCGCTCTTCCCGGCAAGATTCGCCGCGCGATCCGGAAGCCGCGTACGAGCAAGCTCCGGCTCCCTGATTTCCCAGAGGGAAGGCGCCTATGCCGAAGTCGCCTTCTGGTCGATCGTGCCCATAGTGCTCTACGTTCTTCGCCGACATGGCAGAGACCACGCTGGCCACCCTCGCCATCGCCGGCGCACCCGTCAATTGGGCTGGCCCAGTGGGTTGGAGGGCTTCTCCTTGGCCAAGTGGATAGGACTTGGGCTTGCGATTGCGGCGCTCGCGATTGGCGCGCGAGGGAGGACTGAGCCGGTGGCCGGCCTGGCCGCAGCCGGGGTGCCACGATTGATGGCGCTGCGTGGCCAGATCATCATCGCCGTCTTGTTGGTGGGACTTGCTCGTCGGACTCTCTGGGGATCTCGGTCGTCAGATCGACGACGTCCTCGTCGTGGCTGCAGACGCTGGGCTTCCTGCAGTGATCGCAACGCTGCTCATGGCTCTTACCTGCGCCGCTCGTATATCGTCGGCGGCCTACTTTGCCTGGCGGCATATCGTTGGGGCTCGGGGGACGGGCGGCCCCGGCGGTTCCGTCGGTCAGTCGCCTTGCCTACCTTTTGTCTTGGGGAGCGGTTCCTTGTCATGGCGGGCATGGGATGGTGCCTTCTACCGGGCAGGTTGGGAGGGGACGGCTTGGTCGATGTGGATCGTCGGCAGTCACCGGCTTGCTGTGGTCGCTGCTTTCTCTCCCGACGGCGGTCCGAGGGTTCACGCGGCGCCCCCTGCTCCCCTTGAGCCTGGTGGGGGGTGCCCGAAGGCTGGTCGCAGCACTTGCGGCTCTCCCGGCGATAGCCCTGTACGTCGCAACGATCCGGGCGATGACCTCCCAGTGGACGAGCGGCACGCTGCCCGGAGTCGATGCTCGGGTGGGCTGGCCTGTGCCTGGCCCTGGGCCTCGCCTGTTACTGCAGGTGGCTGGCTGTCCGCCAGTGGCGAGCTGGGCCGTGCGCGTGTCCCTGAACGCTGTCCCGCGGCCGAGCCGATGATCCCGCTCGCGATGCTCGTCGTCTGCGGGGCGCCGGTTGCATTGCCGCTGCGGACGGTTTCGAGGAGGTGTGGACCTCGTTGGGTACACCGTCCGCTGTGATCCTCTTCGCAGCGCTCCTCGCCTGCGCGGTTGCAGCGCTGGTGCTCCTCTCTGACGTCACCCCGCCGCGAGGCGCTCTGGCAATGGTCGGTCTTCGGCGGATGCCGTTCCTCACGATGATCGCGGTTTGGGGCCTCTTGGCGAGCGTGGCCGACAAGGAGGGTCGCTACTACGACGCCCGCACGATCACATCGTCGGTCGTGGCTGGCGGCCCCGGTGAGGGGCAGGCGGTGGCGGGGAGTTCGAGACCTCCTGGGAGTGGCCAGTCAAACGCTGGTTGGAGCGCTTTCCTGAGCGGGACGCCGGAGCCCGAAGCAAGCGGGAAGCGTCGCCGACGGGCCGCGCCAGGTCAAGTCCCTCGTATTCGTCGCCTCCGCGGGGGGCGGCATTCGCTCGGCGTACTGGACGGCCCGCGCGTGGGACTGTGCCGTCGGCCCTGCGTGCGGCGACAAGGTGGATCACACCTCCGACGTGTTCTTCGCATCTGGGGTCTCCGGCGGCGCCGTCGGCCTCGCTCAAGTGCGCGCACACCATCTGGAAACGGTTCCCTCAAGGCGGGTACGGCTAAGCGAGAATCGTCCGACCCCGCGGAACAGCGACTGGGTGAACCGGGCGATGAGCGCCGACTACCTTGCGCCCTCCGTCGCTGCCTTCCTGTTTCGTGACGTTCCAAACTCAGCCCTGCGGCTGCAACTCTCCTGGGAAGGATCGGGCAGCGACTCTGGAGCGTGCTTTTGAAGCCGACCAGCTGTTACTCGAAAAGGGACTTTCGGGTGGCGAAGAGGACTTCCCCATCCTGTCGTTCAGCGCAGTGAGCGTCGAGGACGGGTGTCGACTGGCGATCTCCACTGTGCGTCAGGCCTCGTCCACTGGCACTACCAACTGCGGCGGCGTGGACATCGACCTCCCCGAATCAGATGGCCCGGGCGAGGCACCGGTTCGAGACGGCCTCGACTACCTGTGCCCCAGCGAAGGTCGCTCATCCATGACCCTGTCGACGGCTGCCTTTCTCTCAGCCCGCTTTCCCGTCGTCGCCCCCAATGGCGGCCTGCGGAAGTGCGGGGACGACGGAGCGGTCACCTATGCTCTGGACGGCGGCGTGTTCGACAACTCCGGTGGCGCGGCCGTGACCCGGATGTGGTCAGAAGTCGAACCGCACATCCGCGGGTTCAACGAGACGAGCACGACGACGTGCGTCGTTCCCGCGCCTGCTCGTGATCGACAGCCATTACGCATCGGGCGCTCAGCCCTCCCAGACGGGACGCCCTCTCCAGAGCTTGGGGCCCGCCATTGCGTTGGGCAACGTCTACGCGGAGCGGAGTAGCCGAGCCTTGGCCGAGGCAACGAGAACCATCCGGGATGCCGCGGAGCAACTAGCGCCGAGGCTGTCACGCCTCCCTGACCTCGAGACCGTAGTGACCCAGATCTATCCTCAGGGATCCTCCGGCCCTCAAGGACCCCTCGGGTGGACCTGTCCGAGTCTTCTCGACAGGATCTGACCAGGCAGGTGTTCGATGTCTGCACGCTGCCCCAGGCACCTCGGCAGCGGCCCGTAACAACTGCACCGCCGTCCCCAAGGTGCAGTCCTGGTTCACTCCCCGCCTGGGGTAGTCCGCATCCTCGTGGCGGATCTGTTGCTAGCATTGCTGTCAGGAGGTGTGACATGGCAACCCTGACCATTCGTCAGCTCGACGAGAGAACGCATGCCCGACTTCGTGGACGCGCGGCCGAACACGGCCGCTCTGTGGAGGCTGAGGTTCGCGCGATCCTCGACGCAGCCGTCGACCTTCCCGAACAGAACCTTCTCCTCGCCCTGCACGAGACCATGTCTCAGGCTGGCGGAGTCGATCTCGAGGTGCCATCGCGCACGGATCAGCCCCGCGCGGTCGATCTCTCGTGATCATCGCTGATACCAACGTGGTGTCGGAGTTCATGAGGGAGACCCCAGCTGCGGCCGTGCTCGCCTGGGCTGACTTCATCGGCCCGGCTGATCTGACCATCAGCGTCGTCACCGTCGAAGAGATCGAGCGCGGACTGGGACGGATGCCGGCGGGCCATCGGAGGCGGGAACTGGACAGGCGATGGGCCACGCTGGTGGGGCCCTTGCGGCATCCATGGCGGTCTACGACCTGCTCGCGGCAGGCGAGACAGCCGGCATCCTCGTTTCCGCTGAAGCCTCAGGCCGCCCGATGTCCTTGGCCGACGCGCAGATCGCCGGGATCTGCCTCGCCCGCGCGACAGCCTCGCCACCGTAGACAGCAGCCCCTTCGTCCGACGCCCACCCTGAACCTCATCAATCCGTTTGAGTAGTCGTCGGTTCGAAAGGCTGTTCCGGCGGGGGTCGGGCGACTACGTTGCGGGGATGACCACCTCGTCGCGGACACTGCGGTCCGCCGTCGCCGCCCTTGCCCTGCTCATCCCGGTCGCGATCGCGGCCGCTCCGGCCACCGCCGCCCCACCGAACCCGGTCGTCTACGACGCCCTGGGAGACTCCTACGGGAGCGGGTACGGCGTGCCGCCGTACTCGGCGACCTGCGGTCGGTCCGATGCCGCGTACGCGGTGCAGATCGACGGCCGGATGCGGATCGAGCTCGACGACTTCGCAGCCTGCGCCGGTGCGACGACGGGCTCGATGCTCGCCACCCAGATGGGTGCGCTCGACGCCGACACCGACCTGGTGACCCTGTCCATCGGTGGCAACGACATCGGCTGGGGGAATGTCGTCGGCGCCTGCGTGACGGCGGGCGACGCCCTGTGCGCCGGAGCCATCGCGGCGACCACCGGGGCCATCACGAACGTCCTGCCCAGCCTCCTCGACGCCACGTACGCGCAGGTCGCGGCCGCCGCGCCCGACGCCCACGTCGTCGTGACCGGCTACCCGCGGCTGTTCTCGCCCGAGTACGGCGCGTACTTCAACGCCTCCCCCGCCGAGCAGCAGGCGATGAACGACGGCGCCGACCTGCTCAACTCGGTGATCGCCGAGGCTGCGGCTGAGGCCGGGTTCCAGTTCGTCGACGTGACGAGCCGCTTCATCGACCACGGGGTCAACGCCCCCGAGCCGTGGGTTCTGGGAATCACCGACCCCGGCCGGTTCCACCCCAACCTCGCCGGCTACGAGGCCTACGCCGCCGCCGTCACCTCCCAGGTGAACCCGCGCGACCTGCGCTGACCACAGCGTCAGGTGGGCGCGACGGCATCCACAGAAGTCGGATGCCGTCGCGTCACCCGCGTCTGGCCGAGATCGCGATCGCCCCTCACCTGGGCGAGTAGCCGGGAGCAGCCGATGTCTCGGGCGACCCGGCGCGGGCGATTCGCCGCGTGGGCTGACGTTCGGTCCTCAGTGCGCCGGCGGAGCCCACACCATGGTCTGCTGGCGCACTCGCTGACCGTCGAGGCGGATGCCGGGCACGATCGGCGTCGGCCCGTGCGCCACGAAACCGGCCTTCTCGAAGAACCGTGTCGCTCGCGTGTTCTCGACCAACGTCTGGAGGTGGCAGCCCGGAGACCCGTGACGCGCGAGCCAGTCCTGCCAGGCGGCCATCAGCTCCTGGGCGGCGCCGGTACCGCGGGCCTGCGGGACGACGTTGATGTGCAGATGGGCCGGCCAGCGGGGGTCCACCGCCTCCCCTGAGGCGACCTCGTCACCACGTCTCTTCGCGGCGACCAGGTCGACCACCGACCGCGTGAAGAACGGCAGCGACCTCGGACGCAGCATCACCTTGTGCCGGATGAGCGCCTTCGTGATCCGGTCGTCCTCGGTCGGCAGCAGAGCCGTGTCGGGACACCCGGTGAGGTAGCCGACGAGGTCGTCGTCGATCTCGGCCAGGAACAGGGTGTCGGGGCAGGTGTCGACGTACGGGTCGAGGTAGACCATGCGCTCGGATGCCGGGTGCCTCCACAGCTCGCCCGTCGGCGACTCGACCCCCGCGCGGGCGAACAGGTCTGCGAGCGCGTCCCGGTCGGCGGGGGTATAGGTCCGGATCATCGCTCGCACCCTACGGCCGGACCTCCCGCGCGCGAAAGGGCGCTGGAGCAGCACAGGGGTGGCGCACCCTCGTCGCTAGGCTCGGCGCGACACAGGGAGGCACGCGATGGCGTACGACGAGGAACTGGCGGGCCGGATCCGCGCCGCGGTCGAGGCAGCGACCGGGCCGGCGGGGTACCGCGAGATCAAGATGTTCGGCGGCCTCTGCTGGACGGTCAACACCCACATGGCGGTCGGGACCGCGGTGACGACCTCATGGTCCACGTCGGCACGGATGGCGTCGCCGACGCCCTCGAGCACGGTGCCCGCCCCGCCATGATGGGCGAGCGCACCATGGGCGGCATGGTGCTGGTCGCGTCGGACGGATCTGCCGGCCTCGGCCGCCATGGATGCGTGGGTGGGCCCGGCAGTGGAGCGGGCACAGGCCAGGCCCCCGAAGACGCCGAAGGCCGAAGGAGTAGGACAGGGAATCGACTGAGGGGCGCGCACACGCAGGCAGAGGGCGCTGGGTGTCGCGACCAGCGTTCCGGGCGGTGATGGCGCATTCGTAGAAGCCGAGCACGTTGTGGATGCCGCCGGGCACCTCGAGGACGTGCGCCTGCGGCCCGAGCGCGTTTGCCGCGTCCCTGGTGTCGCCGGGCGGGCTGAACGAGTCGAGGCTGCCCGACATCAGCAGCAGCGGGATGCCGGCCGTCGCGTCGGCGGGCTCGGTCGCGGTCGGGTGCGACTCCCCAGACGGCGCACGCGGTCGTGTACGGCGAGTCCTCGAAGACGGCTGCGTAGGCCGGGTTGCTCCGGCCCGCGGCCGTCGGGTCGCCTCGGCGCGCTCTGCAGCCGGTCAGGGGTGCAGCGGCCGCAGTAGGTTGGTGAGGAAGAGGCCCAGGCTGAAGCGGGAGTCGCGGCACTGCGGGCGGTAGCCGCTGCAGAAGATCGGGTCGTTGGCAACGGCCTGCGCGAGCTCGGGGGCGAGCCGCCCGTGGGCGGCTTCGCTGATGATTCGGGGCAGGGCGGTCAGCTGCGCCGCCCTCTCCGCCAAGGGCGAACCTGGCCGCGCGAACGAGTTTGGGGGCGTCGACGAGCACGGTGATCTGCTGGCCTCCGACTGTCGGCCGTGCCGCGCAGGGGTGTGGTCGTCGCGCGGTCCAGCGCCTGGCTCCACAGCACCCCGAGGTCGGGGTGGTCGGCAGCGCAGGTCGGGCGTCTGCTCGCACGTTGGAAGAGTGCGTCAAGGGTGTCCTGCAGGCGGCGGCGCCGCCGTGGAAGCCGGCGGGGCTGGTGAAGACGGTGAGTCGAGGTAGGCAGCCTCGACCGTCCGGGGTGGCGTGCGAGGTACTCGAACAGGACCGCTGACTGGGTGCCGTAGGAGCCGGCCATCTCCCAGCGGTCGACCCCGGCGGCGACCCGCAGGTCCTCGACGTCCTGGGCCATTGCCGTGGCCGTGTAGTCGGCGCGGGTCGACCCCCGCGGACCGCAGCCGGGTCGCGCAGGCGGCGACAGCGGCCACGAACGCCTCGCGCACACCGGGGTCGTCGTGGCGGACCCCGGCCGCGCGCACGCCCAGCGGGTCGACCTCGGGGCAGCGCAATGAGGGCGCGCTGTGGGGGCCGGAGCCGCGCCACTCCAGCTGAAGGGTGGTGCGGCCCATCCGGGACGGTACCGGCGGCCATGGCACCGGAAATGACCTCTGCGTCGCCGAAGTTGGGGCCGAAGCTGGTTCCTATCCCGGGCACCGTCGCTCCGGCCGGGGGCGGCACCTTGGCGACGAGGAGCGTGAGGGTGCCGCCGTCGGCTCGGCCCGGTTGGCCAGCACGGTGAGGGTGCCGCACTCGTGGGGGGACAGGAACGTGGTCTCCACGTCGTCCGGGCAGGCCCCCCAGACCAGGGACGGCCGGAACGGCCTGGGCTCGGGCTCGGGGGTGCACGCCAGGAGCAGCCCCAGCGTGAGGCCGCAGCCTGCGAGACCGCGGCCGCCCACCGTCGACGATCCGCGCGTGGTCGGCTGCTCATGGTGGTGTCCGGACGCTGGGCGGGTTCGGGACTCGTCGGATGGTCAGCCCTGCCGGTGCCAGGTGCCCTCGAGGAACAGGTGGTCGCCGTCCTCGTCGATCGGCTGCCCGACGGCGGTCGTGAGGCCGGAGGTCGTCAGGCGTTCCCGTTGACGTCCCACGACCATCAGCACCGCGCTCGCCGGTGGCTGTCGCTGCCCTGGACCCAGCGGCCCTGCGCGTCGTAGCTGGTGTCTGCCCAGGTCACCGACCTCGAACTCGCCCGCGTCGTCCTGGACGAGGATCGACCACCGTGACCCCTGCGTCTTGAGCACCAGCTGGACCGTGCCGTCGTCGAGGTAGTTGCGCGGTGATCTCCTCCGGCGACAGCGTCAACCCGCGGCTGGTTGATCTCCGCCATGGTGATCTCCCGGGCCCACGTCCCGTCAGGGATCCAGGGCAGCGCTCCGGTGCTGCGGCTGGTGCTGCCGGGCGTCGAGGCGTGCTGGTGACGCTGTCGCGCCGCGGATCGGCTGCCTGGCGCCCTCGTCGGCGGTCGCACCCGTGCGACCCGAGCACCCGGCGAGCAGGACTGCCGCTGACCGGTGCGATGCGGTCGTCATCCGTGGCTGTCCTCATGACGCATCACCCTTTCCGTCGTCGGTACTTGGTACAGGCCCCAGCCGACTCTGCGGTTGACGGCTCGTCAGGGACCGCCGTCCAGCGTCGTCGCAGCGAGGACCGCCACCCGATCCGGGCACGGGTCATCGACCGCGGTCAGGGTCAGCCCGGTCCCGGTTCTCGTCACGGCGTACCGGCCCAGCGGCTGGCCGGAGCAGAGGTCCTGGCTGAACAGGTCGGTGCGCAGCTCGTCGCCCTCCACGGCGTAGAGCACCCCGGAGACCACGCCCGGGTAGGCCGGCGGTGCGGTGACCGCCAGCACACCCTGCTTCCTTGAACTCGAGCACCCAGCGGCCCGCGACGCTCGGCGCCGCCGGGAGCGCAGCGACGTCACCGGCATACCGGCCCTCCAGGACGTCGACGGAAGCCGTCGTGTCCGCCGGGACGAGTCGGCGCACGCGTCGGTCGCGCCCCACCCACCGGACACGACGAGCGACCGGCGACGGCACAGGCCGCAGCCGCGAGTCCGCCGGCAGCACCCGCCCAGCGGACCCGCCGGCCCGCCGCCGCCGCGCCAGGGCGGACTCGAGCAGCACCTCGACGTCGGGGTCGAGGCTCGGGCGTTGCGGGACAGGCCGATGCGCAGTCGCTCGTCAACGGACATCGCCGGTCACCTCCTCTCGAAGGACCGGCCAAGTCGTGCTCGGGCCCGGTGAAGGTGCTGCTTCACGGTCGACTCCGACACCTGCAGCATCCGGGCGATCTCGAGCACCGGGCGGTCCTCCCAGTAGTAGAGCGCGACCGCTGCGCGCTGCATCGGCGCAAGCGCGGCCACCGCGCGGGCCACCTCCGGGTCGGGCAGCGGCGGCTCGGTCGGGCAGTGGCTGGGCACGGAGCTCGCGCAGCGGCCGGGACCGCTCCCGACCGACGTGTCGCACGGCCATCCGCACCGCGACCTTGCGGGCCCACGCCTCGGGCCGCTCGTAGTCGGACACGGTGGACCACTTCTGCAGCAGCTTCAGGAACGCGTCCTGGGTGATCTCCTCCGCGACCGCACGGCTGCCCACGATCAGGAAGACCGTGCGGGCCACGGAGGCGAACCCGGCGCGGTAGACCCACTCGTAGTCCCGCTCCTCATCGCGGTCCACCGGGCGCCTCCGTCTCGGTCGCGGCTTGCCACTCAGCGTGACAGGTCGAGGCGTCGGCGGCCTCACCCCGAGCGCCCAGCCACCGGCAGTGGCGGCCACTTGGCCATCACCCGCTGCCCATGGCCGCCGCGCAGACGGCGCGCGACGAAGGTGTCGTCGCTCAGCACCTCCGGCAGCGGGGTGTTGTCGAAGCGGGTCGTGGTCGAGCCGGCGGTCACGTGGCCGCTGAAGGTCCCGACGGCATCCGGGGGCTCGACCAGGGTGCCGACCGCACGCCACACCGCGGCACCCTGGGCGAGCGGATGTCCCACAGGACGCCGTGGGTGATGATGGTGCGGGTCTGGTCGTCGCCCGGCACAGCGAACGGCTCATCGAAGCGGACGTTCGTGGTGATCGTCGCCGTCGCCGGCCCGGTCGGCGAGGTGCTGAGGTAGTCGATGTCGTGGGTGCGGAACTCGCGGTAGGAGTCGAGGTAGTCCTCGTTGTAGTACCGCGTCTGGTAGCGGTCCGACTCACCCCGGGCCCACAGCTGCGTGTCCCCGCAGGGGAGGTCGAACGGCACCCAGCCCCACGAGGGTGGCGCTCTCCCTTGCAGACCGGCCCGTCCTGCTTGGTCTGACACGTCCATGGCGCGAAGGCTGGACTCAGCGCCGGCACGAGGCGTGACTCGTCGACCGGCGGCGGCGCATCGGCCAGCGCCGTCAGCGGCGCGACAAGGAGCGTGAGGGCCAGGCCGAGCACGGTCACGATGCCTCGACGCTGCACGTGGTTCATGGTGGGCCTCCTGTGATGGGGCCGGTCCGGAAGCCGGCCGTCACCCCTTAACAGACCCGGGTCACCTGCGCGGTTGACACCGGCCAGGAGGGAGTCGAGCAGCACTCGGGTGTGCGGCTCGTCGAGGACCTCGCTGATCCACGCGGTCGGAGTCGGCACGATCCGGAGAGCGGAGGTTGGGCTGCCAGCCAGTCCGTGGCGGCCAGCTCGGTGATGTGCCCGAGCTGCGCGATGAGCATCGAGAAGTGTCCGCGGCGACTCACTGTTGCCGGCCCCCGGCATCCCGGTAGGCGGTGATGAGCGTCGCGGGCCCGGCCGGGGTCGGAGCGGGCGAACTCGAAGAGCACGTAACCGAGCTCCTGGCTGGGGTCGGCCGGGCCGCTCTCCTCCCAGTCGAGGACGCACACTCCGCCGTCCGACGGTCGCCGAGGACGTTGTCGGCCCACAGGTCGCGGTGACAGGTCAACAGCGTCTGCGGGCGGCTCGATCCAGGACTCCAGCGCGACCAGCTCGTCGCGCAGATCGGCCAAGCCGGCCGGCGAACGGCGCTCCCTCCTGCGTCGAGCTGCTCCACCAGCTGGTCCCAGCGATCGGCGCCGACGGGTTCGCGGAAGAACGGGTCCAGCGCGCCCAGGTCGGTGTCGGAGTCGGGACGCGGTGGATGGCGGCCACGACGGCGCCGACCGAGCCGGATCCAGGAGACGGTCGGGAGGGAGCAGGTCGACCCACTCGTAGAGCCGCGCCTGGCCACCGTTGAAGGGGGCGAACACCGCTCCGTCCTCGGTGCGGCGCACCTGCGGGGTCGGGACACCGGCGGCATAGGCGGCTTCGTGGAACGCCGTCGCAGACGCCACCTCGATCCTCCGACGATCGACCCGAACGGCACCTTGACCGCCCACCTGCCGTCGGCGGTGTCCAGCCGCCAGACGACACCCTGCTTGCCGCGCGCGACGGGCCCATCCGACAGGCGTGCCGTCCCACCGAGCGAGAAGCGTTGCGCCAGGCCGGTCGCGTCCATCCGCACATTCGAGCACGTGATCGCCCCCGCGTCGACCGGTGCCTGCCTGTGCCTGACACCACTTCCGGCGAACACGCTGTATCAGCCGCACCCGGGCGCGCTCCTCCCCCCCACAGCGTGCGCGACCGCGCCGCGCTGCTTCCCTGGAGGCCACCATGCCCACCGTCGACCTGACCGACACCGCCCACCTCGAGCGCCTCAGCGACCTCATGGTCGCGCGGGCTCCCCGTCCTGACACGCTCGTCGAGATCCACGAGCAGCGCGACGGCATCCTTCGCCGCCTCGAGGAGGCCCGAGCCCGGGGCCTCGTCGCGGTCCCCGACCTGCAACCGCTGCGACGCAACGTCGTCACGTTGGAGCGCCACCAGAGCGCGTACAAGTCGCAGGGCAGTCGCGGAACGTGTTACGCCTTCGCGGCCGTGGCAGCCATGGAGGCCGCCTACAAGCGAGCCCACGGCGTGGAGCTCGACCTGTCCGAGGAGTTCCTCTTCCAGCTCAACAAGATCGCCGAGCTCTTCCCGTTCTACCTCACGGGCTCCCCGGCCCACGAGAACAACTCGTCCTACTCGGGCTTCCAGGGCTCCAGCGACATCGTCGCGAAGGTCGGCGCGCTTGGCCATCTGCGACGAGGCCGCTGCCCCCTACCGCCAGGGATCCGACGTCGAGGCCATCCGCACGTCGGACCCGTCGATGGGCGCGCTGGGGTGGGGTGCGAGCACCCAGGAACAGTTCGACCGCTTCGAGTTCGACGAGCGCTACGTCCCGACGGCTGCGCGCTACCAGGCCCGCTACCGGGTGAAGACCATGCACTTCCTGCCCAGCGCGTCGCGCGAGAACGTCATGGCCACGATCGACGCAGGGTACGAGGTCATCGCCGACATCCCCGGCCACTGCTACCTCATCATCGGCTACGACCTGAACACCCAGGACTGGCTCGTCAAGAACTCGTGGGGCGCACCCGGACCGGAACGCTGGCCCATGGCGACCACCGCCCTCCTCGGTGGCACCTACATCACCGCGGTGGAGCCGCTGGACGCACCTCGGGACATGGAGGCGACCTGGATCGGCCGGTGGAACATGAACCACGACGGGTGGCCGGGGCAGCTCGTCGTCCGGCGCACCCAGGACTTCCGCGCCGGCGACGGTGACTTCACCAAGCTCGGGGACTACTACGTCGACGGGGTCGCCCGGCAGGTCAACGGGCGCACCGAGGACGACGGCCGCCAGCTGCACTTCTGGATCGCCGACACCCCGGGGCGGATCACGCCCGGGGCCCAGGCCGGACAGGAGTTCCGCGCCTACCAGTTCACCCGTGAGGACGGCCTGGCCGCCGGCGTCACGTGGTGGAACGGCGCCCCGTTCGGCGTCACCCTGGCGCGACAGCCCATCACGTCACCGCCCGTCTCGGGCACGACGTGGCAGGGCGCCTGGGACATGAACCACGACGGCTGGCACGGACGGCTCGACATCACGTCGACCGGGCCGCTCGCGGGGACCTACACCCCTGCGGGCGGATCCCCGCTGACGCTGCGCGACGTCGTCGGCGCCGACGGCTACCGGCTGTCGTTCTCGATCCCGTTCTCGGCGGACAACGTCCAGCCCTTCACCCTCTTCCGGCACACCCAGGAGGGCGGTCGGTTCTCCGGCACCACCCAGTGGGCCGGGATGACCTTCGGCGCCCAGGGCCGCCGGGCACTGCCCACCGAGCTGCGCGTGGAGGACCTCGTCATCAAGCGGTTCCCGCCGATCGGCTGAGCACGGTCGCACCACCGGAGGTGCGGGCGCCACCACAGGCACCCGCACCTCCGGGCGGCTCCACGTGGCACGATCGCCTGATGGGCATCGAGGACGTCGCCGACGAGCTCTACGGCCTGCCCCCGGAAGAGTTCACGGCCGCCCGCAACACCCGCGCGAAGGCGGCCAAGGACGACGGTGACCGCGAGCTGGCGGCCGCCGTGACCGCCCTGCGCAAACCGACAGCGGGCGCGTGGCTGCTCAACCAGTTGGTGCGCCAGCACCGTGGTGAGGTCGACGCGGTCCTCGAGCTCGGCATCCGGCTGCGCGCGGCGCAGGGCACGCTCGGGGCTGCCGACCTGCGGGCCCTGGACGAGCAGCGGCGGCAGCTCACTCGGGCCGTCGCCCGGCAGGCCGTCGCGATCGCCGTGTCTGCCGGCCGGAAGGTCTCGACCCAGGTGGCGGCGGACGTCGAGGAGACGTTGCGCTCCGCGATGGTGGACCCGGATGCCGGTGCCGCCCTCGCCACGGGCCTGCTCACCGACACCTTCAGCTCCAACGGGCTGGAGCCGGTGGACGTGGCGCGGGTCGTGGCCCTCGGCGAGCGCGCCACCGGCCGCGCTGCTCCGGCCCCGACACGAACCGCCACCACGTCGGATGCCGTGGCGCAGGCCCGTGCCGACGCGCCGCGCGCGCCCTCGCGGACGCCGAGCGTGCGGTCGAGGCTGCGGAGGAGGACCTGCGCAACGCACTCGAGGAGTCGGAGAAGGCCAAGCAGACGGCGGTCGAGGCTCGTCGCCGCCGCGAGGAGGTCGAGTCGCAGCTGGCCGAGGTCCGTCGTCGCCTCGCGGACCTCGAGGAGCAGGCCGCAGCGAGCAGTGACGCCGAGGATGCCGCTCGGCGCGCCCAGGTGTCCGCGACCAGGGCCGAGCGTGCGGCCGTCGAGTCAGCGAGCCGAGCGCGCCACGAGCTCCAGACACTCCTCGACCGCCCCGCCCCGTAGGGCCGATGGCATGAGGCCGACACGCCAGGTGTCGAGCAGCTGGTCACAGGTCAGGAGGTGCGGTCGCGCAGTTCCGTGACGTGGCGCGAGACCGACGGGTCGAGCCCGAGCCCGAGCGCCAGGTAGGTGGCCATGAAGTCGGTCAGGGCCACGAGCGAGGCCAGCCGCTCGATCGGCGCACCCGAGCGGGCCTCCTGCTCGAACACCGGGATGCCGGTCTCCCTCGCCGACGCGACGACCGCGTCGGCGAGCGCCACGGCATCCGGGGTGAGGTCGGGGTCGCGCAGCGCGAGCAGGCCGATGCGTTGTGCGGGCGGGCCGTCGAGGTAGGGGTCGGCGAACAGGTCATCGGGGCGACCGCCGCCACTGTCCTCCGGGCCCGAGCCGAACGGCCCGTCGAGGCACGCGACGACCTGCGACGCGGCATCCGGCAGTGCGCCGTGGGTGGCGGGGACGCGCGCGGTGCGGGCCAGCATCGAGGCCGCCCGGGTGGCTGCGACCCCGGTGAGCGGCCCGTCGCCGAGGACGACGGGCACCGTGGCGCCCAGCCCGAGGGCGAGCACCTTGGCCGGGTTGACGAACGACTCCGAGCTGGGGCGGCACTCGTCGGCGACACCGTCGAGCACGTCGGCGACCCGCTCGAGGACCGACGCCGGGCAGTGCACCAGGCCGAGCGCGTCGGCCGCGAGGAGCACGGGGGTGAGGAGCGACCACAGCGCCGTGCGCGACGACGGCGCCGGCAGCGCGACGTCGACGTGGACCCCGCGGGCGCGGGCGCACACGTCGGCCAGCGGCGAGTCGGCGGCTCCGACGGTGAGCAGCGACGCACCGCGGCGGGCGGCCTCGGCAGCCAGCGCCAGGGGCCCGACGGCACGACCCGACTGGGAGACGGCGATGACGAGGTCGAGGGGGCCGACCCAGCCGGGCAGTGGCGCCGCCCGGCGGGTGGTCACGGGCACCGGGGAGCCGGGCTCGGCGAGCAGGTCGAGGACGTCGCACACGAGCGAGGACCCGCCGAGCGCCGCGACGAGCACCGAGCGCGGCCGCTCTCCGCCGGCCGCGCGGTTGATGCCGGCCTCCTGGGCGGACACGATCGCGCGCCTGACCTGCGCACCGGCCGAGGCCAGCGAGCGCAGCGAGTCGCGGGAGTCGAGGACGCGCATCGCCTCGGGGTCGTCCAAGCGGCTCTCGTCGACCCACGGCATGGTGTGTCTCCTTCGTCGCGGTGCAGGTGCCTGGTGCGCCTCGGACGGGCGAACCCGCAGGTTCGCAGGTTCGCAGGTCAGCCGGGGCTGCGGGCCTCGTCGACGAGCAGCACCGGCACGCCGTCGTCGATGCGGTACGCGAGCCCGCACTCACCCGAGGTGCAGACCAGCTCGGGGCCACCGGTGGGGCCGGTGTCGTCGCGCAGCTCGCTGCGGCAGGCCGGGCAGCGCAGGATCTCGCGCAGCCACGGCTCGATCGCCGACGCGGGGGTTGCCTGCTCGCTCATGGGGTCCTTCCGGGTGCTGGTGTCGAACTGCGCCGATCCTCCCACACCCCGCCCCGCCGACCCCTCCCCTGCCGACTTCGTGCGACTTGCGCACGGTTCCTGCAAGCCTGCGCCGCGAGAACCGTGCCCAAGTCGCACGAAGTCGGTTTGTGGGGCTCAGGCGCGGATGAGGGCGAGGGCTGCGTCGCGCACCCGCTCCATGGTCGCCTCGTCGGCGGCCTCGACGTTGAGGCGCAGCAGCGGCTCGGTGTTGGACGCGCGCAGGTTGAGCCACCACATCGGGTCGCCACGGTGTCGTCGCCGCCCTCGCCGGCAGCCGAACCCGCGTGGGTCAGGGTCAGCCCGTCGAGCTCGTCGGCCTCCACACCCTCACCGAGCGCCCAGTCGCGCACGCGCGCGGTGGCGGCCACGGCATCCGAGACGGTGGAGTTGATCTCGCCGGAGGCGGCGTACCGGTGCAGGTCGCCCATGACCACGCTCAGCGGGGCGTCCTGCTCCCCCAGCGCGGCGAGCGTGTGCATCGCGGCGAGCATGCCGGTGTCGGCGAACCAGAAGTCGCGGAAGTAGTAGTGCGCGCTGTGCTCGCCGCCGAAGACCGCGTCGTGCCGCGCCATCTCGGCCTTGATGAACGAGTGCCCGACGCGGGTGCGGATGGCCCGCGCACCCGTCTCGGCGATGACCTCCGGCACCTGGGCCGAGGTGATGACGTTGTGCACGATCGCCACGTCGGATGCCGTGGCCCCCTCCGCGACCGCGCGCGCCACCTCGCGGCGCGCGATGAGGGCGGTGATGGCGCTGGGGCTCACCGGCTCGCCGCGCTCGTCGACGACGAAGCAGCGGTCGGCATCCCCGTCGAAGGCCAGCCCGAGGTCGGCGCCGTGCTCGACGACGGCGGCCTGGAGGTCGACGAGGTTCCTGGGGTCGAGCGGGTTGGCCTCGTGGTTGGGGAAGTTGCCGTCGAGCTCGAAGTACAGCGGGATGATCGTGAGCGGCAGCGCGGGCAGCCCGGCGCCGGTCTCGAGCACGGCCGGCACCGTGTGGCCGCCCATGCCGTTGCCCGCGTCGACGACGACGCGCAGCGGGCGGATGCCGGACAGGTCGACCAACCCGCGAAGGAAGGCGGCGTAGCCGGCGAGGACGTCGCTCTCGGCGAGGGTGCCGGTCGTGGCGGTGGGGCCTGCCGGGTCGGGGACCTCGCCGTCGAGGATGCGCTCGGCGAGCACCCGGACGTCGGTGAGCCCGCTGTCCTGGCCGACCGGGCGCGCCCCGGCACGGCAGAGCTTGATGCCGTTGTAGGCCGCGGGGTTGTGGCTCGCGGTGAACATCGCCCCGGGAAGGTCGAGCGAACCGCTCGCGTAGTAGAGGCCGTCGGTGCTCGCGAGGCCGATGAGGGTGACGTCGACGCCCCGGCTGCGGGCGCCGTCCGCGAACGCGGTCGACAGCTCGGGGCTGGAGTCGCGCATGTCGTGCCCGATGACGCAGCCGCTCGCCCCCTCGGGGATCACCACGACCTCCGCGAAGGCGGCGCCGAGGGCACGGGTGACCTCGGCGTCGAGCTGGTCGGGGACGAGGCCGCGCACGTCGTAGGCCTTCACGACGTCGGCGAGGGAGGTGGCAGTCACGGCAGGCGAGCCTACGTCAGGTCCGGCCGCGACCTCGGGGTCAGTCTGTCGGCGTTGCTGGGCAGCATGCGCAGGTGACCGCGCCGGACCTCGCCGGTGACGACGGTCGGGCCGCGGTCGTACCCCTCGGATGCCGTGCCCGCCGCGGCAACCGACGCCGCAGCAGGTGCGGCGGTGGGGGCGGCCGGGGGCTGGGAGCGGCGGGGGCGCCCGGCCTCGCGCACGGCATCCGCGAGGGCGAGGAGGTCGTCGGTGCTCGGCTGCGGCTCGGGGTACTCGGCAACCAGGCGCACGACCTCCCAGCCGCGCGGAGCCGTGAGGCGCGTCGCGTGCTGGAAGCAGAGGTCGTAGGTGTGCGGCTCGGCGTACGTCGCGAGCGGACCCAGCACGGCGGTCTGGTCGGCGTAGACGTAGGTCAAGGTGGCGACCGCCGGCTGGCGGCACGCAGTCTTGGAACACCGACGGGACACGTTCACGTCGCCGACTCTAGGCGGAGGCACCGACGGCCCGGCGCAGGCACGCCGCAGGCACGGGTGGAGCCGGGCCGTAGCATTGCCGCCCGTGAGCGCATCACGACGCAGGGACCGGCACGGGCGCGGCATCCGGGGGCCGATGGCGTGGCCGGCGGTGCCGGCGATGCGCACGCGGGCCGAGAACTTCGACGCCCTCGTGCTCGACTCCGCCGACCGCGTGCGACCGCACCTGGGCACCCGCTACGCCGCGCTCGAGTTCGCCGTCGAGGAGGTGCCACCGTCGGACCCCGCGCCCTGGGAGGAGCAGACCCCGCCGCTGGGACGGCTGCTGCGGGGCACCGCGACCCGCGACCCCCGGGTGGTCGTCTACCGGAGGCCCGTGGAGGCCCGGGCGCAGGACGACCTCGACCTCGCCGAGATCGTGCGCGAGGTCGTCACCGAGCAGGTGGCCGCCCTGCTCGGGGTGCCGCCGCACGAGATCGACCCGGGCCTCGACCGCGACTCCTGACGTGCGGGCGGCGCGCGTGCGCGCGGTCGAGGTATTAACGCGCGGATCCACGAGCGCTAATACCTCCACTGCGCGCGAGGCCAGCAGGGTCGAGGTACAACCGCGCGGATCCACGAGCGCTATTACCTCGACTCAACGGTGAGGCAGCGCGGGTCAGGGCAGGGGGAAGGCGCGGCTGACCGCTGACGTCACGACGCTCGGCTGGAGCGGCATCGACGCGATCATCCGCGACGGCCCCTCGCCGACCCCGCTGAGCACCGAGGCGTGCACCAGGCCCCGTCCGGTGACCGGGCGCACCCACACCGAGCCGGCCCCCGCGAGGTCGACCGTGACGAGCCGGTCCCCGAGCAGGTCGACCCGGCGGCTGACCGGCGTGCCGTCGACGACCGTGAAGACCTCGACGGTGCCGTTCCCACCGACGGACACCAGGTGCAGGGTGCGGTCCACCTCGGCGTCGGGCGCGAACGCGGCCGCGACCAGCGGTGGGGTCTCGTCGTCCGGGACCGCCGACGGCATCCCCTCGACCGAGGCCGACCACGCGAACTCACCCGGGCTGCCCTCGGTGACGACCCGGCTCAACGCCGACGCCACCACCGGCACGTCCGAGCGCAGCACCACGGTGTACGTCCCGGCCGGCACCCCCTGCACCTCGAGCTCGCCGACCCCACCGGCCACGACGCTCAGCACGCTGTCGCCGGTGGTGGGCACGAGACCGTCGGGGCCGAACACGCTGACGCGCACCACGGCATCCTGTTCACCGGGAGCGGCAACCCGCACGGCCGTGGGTCCGCCATCGAAGACGGCACCGGGCACGACCTGCACCTCGCTGGGAACCGCTGTGGCAGTGGTCGTTTCGGCACCGAGAGCGGTGCTGCCGTCGATCCACGTGTCGGTGAGGGTGGCCTGGATGCCGCCGCCCCCGGCCCGCACGTGCACCGCCAGCACGGCCTCCTGGCCGGCCTTCGCGTCGAGCAACAGGCTGACCCGCCCACCGGGCGGAACCGTCTCGACGTAGGGGTCGGCGAGCGGCCCGGCGACGCCGTGCACCGTGACGTCGGCGGTGACGGGGTTCGCCCCGGGGTTGGCGAGCACGAGGCGCTCCAGGCGACCCGGGCCCGCCCCGCCCCCGAGCAGCCAGTGGTCGGTCCCGCCCGCGCCACACGGCACCGTGACGAGCCCGCGCAGGTCCTTGCGATCCACGCGCCACTCCTGCGTGCCCGCGACGGCGGGAGCGAGCGGGCCCTCACCGGTGAGGACCACGGCATCCGAGCCGACGACCGGGGCGGTCTGCGACCCGGGGCGCGTGCCGAGGGAGAGCACCTCGATGCCACCGGATGCCGCGACGAGCCGCCCCTCGCCCGTGGGCTCGGAGGGGAGCAGGTCCGCGGGCCCGGCAGCGGCGGTCAGCGTGACCGGGAGGGTGACGTCAGGAGCACCGGGGATGCCGGTCAGCTCGGAACCGGGGCAGACCTGGGACACGCGCGTGGCCAGTGACGAGCCCGCGACCGGCACCTCCGCCTCGCCGGACGCAGCCACGAGGTCGATGTCGAGGGGGTGTGCGGCCGCGAGGGCGACGAGCCCGACCGCGACCCCCGAGGGGACCACGACCCGGGTGATGCCGGCCCAGTTCAGCCGGCGCAGCCGGGCACCCACGCGGGCGGCCCCCTTGGACACGGCGTTCATCGGCCACCCACCCGGGACTCGCGGCGACCGAACGGCACTGCCAGGAAGGCGAGCGCGAGGACGGCGACGACCTGGCCGAGCTGCCACCAGCGGTCGGGGTTGGCCAGCTCGACGGTCAGCCGGCTGCCGCCGGTGGGTACGTCGTACGTCGGGGTGGCCGTGCCGTCGACTGCCTCGAGCACGTCACCGTCGACCTCGACGACCGCGCGACCGGCCCAGCCCTGTGGCTCGGCGACGATCAGGCGTCCACCCGACGGTGACTCGAGGGTGGCCTGCGTCGCGGCGTGCTGGCCGGTCGTGGGCACCAGCACGACGCCGTCGGGTGTCACCAGCCGCAGGCGGGGCGGCGCGACGAGCGACTGCTCGTCCTGCTCGCCGGTGCGCGGGCTGACGCGCCACATCTCCCAGCCCTCGCGTGGTGCGATGCGCTGCAGGCCCTCGGCGGCGTCAAGGCGCTGGGTGACCTCCGGGGCCACTCCTTCACGCACCGCGAGCAGGTCGGTCGCGGTGTCGGAGAACAGGTCTGCCCCCGACGACGCGTCGCCGAGCACGGCGCTGACCCGCTCGGCGAGCGCCTCGTCGGCGGCGGCCACGGCGGGCAGCGGCCGCACGACGTCGGCGGCCTCACGCCCGACGAAGCGGTAGCCGGCGCCCCGCTCCCCCGGGCTGACGAACAGCGACCGGGTGGCGAAGGCGCCGTCGGCCTGCTCGACGGAGACGGCGGGGCGCGGATCGACCCACGGTGAGAGCTCGCTGCCGAACGTCGCCCACGCGACTCCGACGGCGGATGCGAGCACGGCGAGGATGCCGGTCACGGCCACGCCTCGTCGGGCGAGAACGGGGGCCAGACCAGCAGAGGAGGTGCGGCGCAGCCGGATGCCGTCGAGCCCACGGGCGAACGCGACGACGACGAGCAGCGCCAGGGGCAGGAGCATCGTGCCCGCCCACAGGGTGATCGGCTCCCCGGCGCCCTCGACGCCGGCGGGGATCGGTGCCGAGCCGCAGGGACGGCGCCACGAGGGCGAGCGCGAGGAGCAGCGGGGCGAGCACCGCGAGGACCGCACCCGAGCCACCCCAGGCGCGGCCCCGCACGAGCGCGAGGACGGCGACGGCGATCAGGGGCACCGAGGTCCACACCAGGGGGGCACCGGCACCACCGGGGTTCAGCAGCGCGATCTCCCAGGGCTGCGGCGCCACGCCTCCCCACTGGGCCAGGCCGGAACCGGCCACGAGGGCCGGCCACGACGACTCGGCGGCCCGCACGAGCCACGGCCCGAGCACGGCCACGGGAACGAGGGCGATGACGAGCGCGTGCATGCGCACCCGGCTGCGAACCACGGCGAGGACGAGGGCGATCACGACCACGGGGGCGAGCAGCACCGGTGCAAACGCCCCGAGCACGACGCCGGTCAGGGCCGTCGCGAAGGCGCTCGTCGCGGTCGACCGGCGGGTGGCGACCAGCCACAGCCCGCAGGCGAGCGGGGGCAGCAGGACGAGGGCGACCAGGGCGCCCAGGCGGCCCTGGGCCACCGACGCGGAGGCGACACCCGTCGTCGCCCACGCGAAGGCGGCGAGCCCGCGCACCCACCGCGTGTCGGTGACCGGACGGAGGGCGAGGTAGGCACTGACGGCCGCGAGCGGCATCCCGAGGATGACGAGGAGCGCGACGACGAAGCCGGCCGGTGACACCGGGTCGGGCAGCAGCGGCAGGCCGTCGACGAGCCGGGCGGGAACGGCGAGGAGCGCGGCGGCCGGGGCCACCGGTTCGGGCCCGCCGAGACCGGCTCCGGCCCAGCCGTCGGCCCAGGAGTGCCAGAGGGTGCTGGCGTCGGCGCGGTTGCCGACGAGCTCGCCCCCGGCCAGACCCGACCCGGCGCCGGTGAGGACACCGAGCCCGAGGGTGCGCCCGGCGACCACCGCGACCACCGCGGCGGCAGCGGCGGCCAGGACGCCCGGGTTGCGCAGCACCGCGGACAGCCACGAGCGGGGGGTGTGCTCGTGGACCTCCTCGCCGACCGGCTGGCGGGGCCCGACGACCGCGTCGTGGACGGCATCCCCCCAGCTGGTGAGCACGGCGCGCCGCGGCTCGAAGAGGGCGCGCAGGTCGCGGCGGCCCACCTCGCGGCGGCGGCGGGTGCGCCAGCGGGCGGCCGTGCCGCGGAAGGGGTCGAGCGAGGCGATCGACGACAGCTCGGCCCAGGCAGACCGGGGGCGCTTGAGCAGGAGCAGGCCCACGGAGGCGACCACCGAGGTGACGGCGATCCACAGGGCGAGCGCCGGCACGGTCCACCACGGGGCGCGCGCCAGGGCCACCCGGCGGGCTGCCCGGCGGCGGGTCGGCGTGTCGGCCGCGACGACCGCGACCCCGGGCTCGGTGTGATGGCGGGCAGCGGGCACGACGACGACCCGGCGGCCCGCGGCCTGGGCGCGCCAGCCGAGGTCGAGGTCGGCGCCGACGTCGCCGAACGAGCGCTCCCACCCGCCGAGGTCGGCCAGCAGGTCACGCTCGACGAGCGAGCCGGCGAACGGGACGGCCAGGGCGTCGCTCATCCGGTTGTACTGCCCCTGGTCGGGCTCGCCCGGCGCGGGGTGCGGGAGCAGGCGACCGCCGCGGGTCGTGCGGATCGAGAGGCCCTGCAACAGGTGGGGTTGCTCGACGTCGACGTGCTTGGGGCCGAGGATGCCGGTCGAGGGCGAGCGCCGCCAGTCGTCGACGAGGGCGACGAGGGCTCCCACCTCGGGGGTCGTGCCGACGGGGAGGAGCCAGGCGAGCGTGGCGGGGCCGGCGTCGAGGAGGGCGCGGTGGACGGCCGTGCGCAGGGCGGTTCGCGGGTCGGTGCTCGTCACGGTGATCGGCACCCGGTGGGTGCGACGCGCCTCGTCGACGATCTCGGCCACGGTCGAATCCGGCGGGCGAACCGGCGGGCGTGCGGTCGAGGACGAGCACGGCATCCGGGGTCAGCGACTGGTCGAGCACTGCGGTGAGCAGCTCGGCCAGGCCACCGGGGTCACGGCGGCTGATGACGACCGCGGTCACCGTCGGCTCGACCCCGTCCGGGGTGAGGGGGGCGGACGGGGCGCTGGTGGGGTGCGCGGGAGCCAAGGTCATGCGGTCAGGCGGAGCAGGCGGTCCGAGAGGCCGGGTGACGACAGACGGCGGGAGCCGTCCGTCACACCGCGCGCTTCTTGAGCTTGCGACGCTCGCGCTCGGACAGGCCGCCCCAGATGCCGAAGCGCTCGTCGTTCTCGAGGGCGTACTCCAGGCACTCGGAGCGCACGTCGCACCCGACGCAGACCTTCTTGGCCTCGCGGGTGGAGCCGCCCTTCTCGGGGAAGAATGCCTCCGGGTCGGTCTGGGCGCACAGTGAGCGCTCCTGCCAGGACAGACCCCCCTCTTCGGCGTCCGTGTCCTCGAGCATTCCGTCAATCAGGTACAGCTCGTTCATCGTTGCCTCCTCGACCCTCGACCCGAGCGGACCGGTCGGGCAGCCGGACCACATGCATGGAATTACACGCGTGTCATGCACCTCACGTCAAGCCGGATGGTGTTATTGGTCCCCTTTTCGCTCGATTCTCGGCGTTTCGTGGGCGAATCGCCGAGGTGGCGGCCCTGCTGGGAGACTGGCGCCCATGCACATCACGGCTCTCGCAGGCGGGGTCGGCGGCGCCCGGTTCATCCGCGGACTGCGTCACCACCTCGACTCCACCCCCGGCCTCGCCGACTCCACGGTGACGGTCATCGCCAACACCGGGCGACGACATCACCCTGTTCGGTCTGCGGGTCTGCCCCGACGTCGACACGCTGCTCTACACGCTGGGCGACGGCATCCACGAGGGCCAGGGCTGGGGCCGGGCCGACGAGAGCCACCGCGTGCAGGGCGAGCTCGCCGCCTACGGCGCGGTGCCGCAGTGGTTCGCCCTCGGTGACCTCGACGTCGGCACCCACATCGTGCGCTCGCAGTGGCTGGGGCAGGGGGCCTCGCTGAGTGAGGTCACCGCACGGCTGGCTGCGCGGTGGGGGTTGCCGGAGCGACGGATCTCCCTGCTGCCGATGACCGACGTGCCCGTGGAGACCCACGTGGTGGTGGCCGATGACGAGGGCCTCGACGGGGCGCGATGACGCCGGCGCCGAGCGGGCCATCCACTTCCAGGAGTGGTGGGTGCGCCACCAGGCGTCGATCCCGGCCCGGCGCTTCGTCGTCGCAGGGCTCGACCGGGCCACGGCTGCCCCCGGGGTGCTCGACGCGATCCGCACCGCGGACGTCGTGCTCCTGCCGCCGAGCAACCCGGTCGTGTCGATCGGCATCATCCTCGGGGTGCCCGGCGTGCGGGATGCGCTGCGCGGCACCGCTGCTCCCGTCGTCGGGGTCTCGCCCCTCATCTCCGGACGGCCGGTGCGCGGGCACGCCGACGCCTGCCTCGGCGCGATCGGCGTCGACTCCACGGCGCAGGCCGTCGCGGGGTTGTACGAGGACTTCCTCGACGGCTGGCTCGTCGACCCGGCTGATGCCGCGACCACCGCCCGCGCCCGGGTCGAGGCGTTCGACGGACCGCTGCTCATGACCGACGTCGACGCGACCGCCCGCATCGCCGAGCACGCCCTGCGCCTCGCCGACACGGTGCGCCGGTGAGCGATTCCGGGATGCCGTTGCCTCCGTCGGCGTCGCAGCGGGCTTCGTCTCCCGGCACCGTCACCGTCATCGGGGTGCACGGGATCGGGGAGGTCGTTGCCGGGGACGACGTCGCGGCACTGGTGGTGGACGCGTTGACGCGTGACGGCATCCGGCTCGTGGCGGGCGACTGCCTCGTCATCTCGAGCAAGGTCGCGTCGAAGGCACTGGGCCTGACGTGGTCGGGCTCGAGGGAGGATGCCGTCGCCGCCGGCACCGTGCGCGTCGTCGCCGAGCGCTGGGCCGAGGGCCGGGCGACCCAGGTCGTCGAGTCGGTGGCCGGGCCGGTGATGGCTGCGGCGGGGGTCGACGCGTCGAACACCGGGCCGTCCGCGGAGCTGCTGGTGCTGCCCGATGACCCGGATGCCGTTGCCGCCCAGGTGCGCTCGGACGTGGTGGCACGGCTGGGCCTCGAGCCGTCGGCGCCGTTCGCCGTGGTGCTCAGCGACACCGCGGGGCGGGCGTGGCGCGCGGGGCAGACCGACTTCGCCCTCGGCAGCGCCGGGCTGCGCGTGCTGGAGGACCTGCGTGGGGGAGCCGACCACGACGGCCGGGCGCTGGCCGTGACGCTGCGGGCCGTGGGGGACGAGGTGGCCGCGGCGGCCGACCTCGTGAAGGGGAAGGCGAACGGCATCCCGGCTGCGGTGGTGCGCGGCCTGGACCCGTCGTGGTTCGAGGCTGACGCCGAGGGGGCCCGCGGGCTGGTGCGCACCGGGCCGGGCGACTGGTTCTCCCTGGGGCACGTCGAGGCCGTGCGGGCTGCGCTCGGGGTGGCGCCGGGGAGCGCTGCTGCTCGGGAGGTGGGCATCGCGTCGACGGGCGGGGGTGACGACGTCGGGGTGCGGGTGGGCCGGGTGGTCGCGCTGGCCCTGCGGGAGGTGCCCGACGGGTCGGCCGACGTCGAGATCGTCGAGGTCGTCGGGGCACGGCTGGTGGCGACGTCGTTGGGCTCGAGGTCGCTGGGCTCGACGTCGCGGAGGTCGTCGTTGCCGAGGTCACGCTGGCTGCCTCGGACGACTACGAGCTCGGCCGGCTCGTGACCCGGGTCGAGGTCGCCGCCCACAGCGAGGGCCTGCGCGCGGCGGTGCGGTCGCGCGGGGCAACGTCCGTCACGGTCACCCTGTCCCCTCCTGAGCTCCGCTGAGGCAGCCCTACCAGGTACCTCTGGCGAGTCCTTGCCCCGCGAAAGGACTTCCTTGCGCGGAGCAACGACCTTCAGCGGGGTACTTCCCACCCGCGCCGGGCGGACCTCCCACCGGATCGCGCTCTCCGCGCTCAGCGGCCTCGCACGGGCAGGTGCGTGCGCGGCGACATCCGGGGCCCTCGGCGCGGCCGCGACGCCCCGGCCAGCTCGAGCAGCCGCTGCACCCGGTAGCGGTGCCCGGCATACGGCTCGAGCAGCTCGGCCAGCCCGTCGTCGTCCACGGCAGACACCGGTCAGCGCCCAGCCGATGTTCTTGGCCACGTGGTAGTCGCCGAAGCTCACCTCGTCGCACAGCCCGAGCGCCCGCTGGGCGACCTCGGCCCACGTCCAGCGCCCCACGCCGGGCAGCGCCTGCAGCCGGTCCCGCGCGGCGTCCGCGGGCAGCTCGGCACACTCCTCGATCCGCCCGGCGTGCTTGACCGCCCGCACGATGGTCCGCGAGCGCGCCGGGTCCACCCCCGCAGCCAGCCACTCCCACGACGGGATGCCGGCCCACCCCGACGCGTCCGGCGGCACCATCATCCCCAGCTCGCCACCGGGCCCCGGCGCCGCGGCCCCGAACCGCCGCACGAGCCGCCGATACCCCGAGAACGCCTCCTGACCGGTGACCTTCTGCTCGATCACCGACGGCACGAGGGCCTGCAGGACCAGCCCCGAGCGCGGCACCCGCCAGTCGCCGAAGGCCCGCCAGGCCTCCGCCACCGGCGCGTGGTGGGTCACGAAGCCCGAGGGGTCGTCCCGCTCGCCGACCAGGTCGGGAACCCGGTCGAGCAGCCACGCAGCCCCTGCCCCCCAGGCCTCGGCGGCGACCTCGCCCGCAGGCGCATCCACGGCCAGCCGCACGGTCACCGGGCCGTCGGGCGTGAGCCAGGCGAACCACCAGCCGGCAGCATCGCGCCGGCTCGTCGGGTCGCCCCCACCCCGCCGGAACACCGAGACGACGGCGCCGAGCGGCACCGGCCGGGAGGTGCGAACCACCCGGGTGAGCGAACCAGCGTCAGGCACGTCGGAAGGTCAGCAGGATGAAGGTGTAGTCCAGCCCGGTTCGCTTCCAGTGCACCGGGCGCTCGGTGTGAGCGAAGTCGGGCTCGCCGCCGACCAGCTCGAGCCCCACGCGCGCGGCATCCGCGATGAAGGCCCGGATGTCGTCGGGGCCGAAGATCCGCACCGCCGTGCCGTATGCCGTGACGCCCGTCGTGTCGGGCGGGTCCTGGTCGTAGTCGGTGGACACGCAGAGCACCCCGCCGGGACGCAGCACCCGGGCGCTCTCGGCGAGGAACCCCTGCAGCGGCACACCGTGCTCGATGACCGACATGCAGGTGATCGCGTCGAGCGAGCCGGCGGTCAGGCCGGTCGCCGTGACGTCGCCCTGGCGGAAGGTCACGCCGTCGCGGTGCACGGGCGCACCGAACTCGAGGTTGATGCCGAGCAGGTCGCCGACCTCGTCGCCGACGCCGTAGAGCCGCAGCCACGGGAGCACGGAGGAGTAGCGGGCCGACCCGGCATCCATGACCCGACGTGGCAGCGCCCCGCCCCGCCCGCCGAGGGCGAGGACGGCACCGACCGCGCCCAGCGCATCCCAGTTCTTCGGCTGGTCGCGGTGCAGCGGCAACCGCAGCCGGCGCGCCTCGGCGACGGCGCCCTGCCACTGGGCGGCGGTGCGCAACACGTCGGTCGGCGGCACGGATGCCGGGAGCGGCCGGGTCGTGCCCCGCCGCGCCTCGAGGCGGCGCTGGACACCGACCCGCGCCCAGAGCAGTCGCTCGGCGCCGATCTTGGCGATCGAGAGCAGGCGGCCACCCGGCGGGGCCGCCACCTGGGGCGCGGGCGGCGGCGGCGTGGGGCTCGTCATGCCGCCAACTCTAGGTGCTCGGCGGGGTCGGCTTGCCGTCCGGCAGGAGGTGGTGGGTGCGCGCCCACAGCCACCCGAGCGCCGGCGAAGCAGCACGTCGGTCACGACGTTGAGGAAGCGCACGAGCACGACGACGGCCGTCGCCGCCGAGGCCGGCATGAGCACCGTGAGGAGCAGCAGGAGCACCGCCTCACGCACGCCGACGCCGGCGGGCAGCAGGAAGCTGACCATCCCGAGCACCGACGCCAGCGCGAAGCCGCAGATGCACACCAACGCCAGCGACGCCGGGTCGGCATCGGGGGCCAGGGTGCTGGCGACGACGAGCACCGAGAGGCCGGTGCTGATCCACGCGCCGAAGATGAGCAGCATCGACTGGATGATCGCCCCGGCGGACAGGTCGTGCTCGAGGGGCTCGCGCCGCACGAGCCGCAGGGCCCGCGTGATGAGGGAGTTGAGGACCGGCGGGTGCAGCACCGTCAGCACCACGGCCACGCCGGCGACGCCCCACCACGGCGAGAACCCCGACATCGACTGGGTGAGCAGCCGCGGCAGCGCCGGCAGGGCCACGACGGCCCCGCCGAGGACCGACAGGAAGAGCATGACGAGCCCGGTCATCGCCATGCGCCGCCGGGGGACGTGCAGTCGCGCGCCCATCTCGGTCTGCATCACGACGGTCCACACCGAGCCGGGCACGTACTTCCCGAGCTGTCCGACGAAGAAGATGCTCGCGGCGGGTGGGAGGGCGAGGTGGGTGCCGAGGTCGCGCAGCAGCACCCGCCACGCGAACATCGTGAAGATCGGCGCGCGCGAGGCCGACGACGAACGACCCCGCGACGACGCGCGCGTCCAGGCGCCGCAGCTCGGTGGACACGGCCTCCCAGTTGCGCCAGAGGGCGATGACCACGGCGCCCAGGACGACGACGAGGAGCACGGTGCGCACGGCATCCAGGGCCTTGGAGCGGTTCATGCGTCGAGCTCACCGACGCCGGAACGTCAGGCGCAGCATCGCGTAGGCCGGGGAGTCGCCGCCCGCGGACTCGGCGCGCGCGTCGCGCATCCGCTCCAGGACGTCGCCGTCGGAGTCGCCGACGAGCTTCAGCCCGAGGTCGTCGGCCCGGGCGAGGATGCCGCGCACGTCGGCCGGGCGCACCGCGAAGTCGGGGTCGTCGTCGCCGATGGGGAGGGTGAGGATGAGCAGGCCGCCCGAGCGCAGGGCCCACGAGGCCTGGCCGATGGCGACGTCGACATCGGATGCCGTGCAGCCGCCGGGGTGCAGCCGGGTGATGACGTCGAGGCTGGCGGTGTCGACGTCGAGCACGGCGACGGCGGCGCGGTGCCCGGTCAGCTCGAGCTCGACGGGGGCGAAGCCGACGGCCCGGGCCCAGCGCCCGAGGGGGCTGCCGCTGCCGGACTCGTCGACGATGACCGAGGAGCGGTGGCCGTCGTCGCGGATGCGCACGACCGCGGCGAGCGCGCCGAGGGCCGACCACGCGGCGACGGGCTCCCCCGGCCGCGGGAGCCCGAGCGAGCGGGCGATGGCGACCGCGTCGACGGCATCGGCATCCAGCGCCAGCACGTCGGTGGCCCGCACGCGCCGCGGGATGTCCGCGGGGCCGATCTCGACGATCGGCCGTCGGCGGGCCCGGATGCCGGCCACGGTCACCTTCGCGCGCGCCACGGGCCCGAGCTTCAGGGCGGACACCGGGTCGGGGTCGGCGAGCTCTGCGGGGTCGACCGATGCGGCGGCCAACGCCTCGAGCCCGCCGACGTAGTTCGCCCACGGGCCGGACAGGTCGGGCGGGCGGACGGCAGCACGGAGCTGCTCGGCGACCCCGGGTTCGGCGAGCCGGCGCAGGGCCGCGACGAGGGCCTCGCGGTCGGACGGCGGCACGAGCAGTCCGTCGACGCCGTCGCGCACCTGCTCGGGGAAGGTCCCGACGCTCGTCGCGAGCACCGGGAGCCCGTGGAGGCGGGCGAGCAGCACGTTCTGCGACGCCGTCGCCGACCGGTAGGTCAGGGCGAGGACGTCGTGGTGCGCCATGAGGGAGGCGATCCGGTCGGCCGGCACGTAGCCGGGGTGCACCTCGACGCGACCTGCCACGCGCGGGTCCGCAGCGAGGTCACGAACGGCGCGACCGGCATCCCCCCACAGCTCGCCCGCGATCGTGAGGTGGATGCCGGGGACGTCGCGCACCGCGTCGACGAGGAGGTCGACGCCCTTGTAGTCGCGCACGATCCCGAGGGCGAGGAGCCGCACGGGCTGGTCGTGCTCGGGGCCGTCAGGTTGCGGTCCGTCGCGCTCGGGCCGCGGCTCGGGGGCGCCACCCGGAAGGTGCGGCGGCAGGTCGAGCTCGCGGACGTGGTGCGCGCCCAGGCTCGGCGGCGAGGCGGGCCTGCTCGTCGGAGTGCACGACGACGGCATCCACGCGGCTCAGCAGCGACTCGACGAGCTGGCGGGCGCCGGGGTGCGCCTCGTGCGGCAGGACGTTGTGGGCGATGAGGATCGTGCGCGGGCCGTGCGCCGTGGGCGTGGCGCGACCGACACCGGCGGCCCGCAGCAGCGCGAGGTGCGCCGGGACGACGGCGGGGATGACGTGGACGACGATGATGACGTCGACGTCGCGCAGGCGTCGGCCGGCGCGCAGCCAGGTGTCCGGACGGGCCCAGGACAACACGCGCAGGGTGCGGGGGAAGGGCTCGACGTCGGGGGCCCCACCGGGAACGGCCTGCTCGCCGGGGTAGAGAGCGCTCGGGTAGAGGTGGCTCCACGAGATGAGGGTGACGTCGTGGCCGGCCTCGCTCAGCTCGTGGGCCAAGGTCGTCGTGTGCGCGGCGACTCCCCCCTTGAAGGGGTGCGTCGGGCCGACGAGCGCGACGGTGAGCGCGGCGCTGCCGGACGTGGCGTCGCGCTCAGACACCGTCTCTCGACCTCACCACGAGGTCGGAGAGCAGGGCCAGGCTCGCGATCATGATGCCGCTGACGATGAGCAGCACCGTGCTGGCGGGGAAGTAGAACGGGTGGCGCACCATGTCGACGACGGCCTTGCCCACGCCGAGGACGATCATCCACAGGGCCGGCGGCATGAGCACCTTCAGCGGGTCGAAGTACATGACCATGCGCAGCACCTGGAGGATGTAGCGGTAGGCGTCACCGACGAAGTGGAACTTGCTCACCCCGGCCCGCTTGGCATAGCTGGTCTCGACGTACTTGATGTCGTGCTGGTTGGACAGGAACGCGATGGTGATCGTCGTGACGCACGAGAACCCGGCCGGCAGCAGGCGCAGGTAGGGCAGGGACACCTCGCGGCGGAAGGCACGCAGCCCCGAGTTGAGGTCGGGGATCTTGGTCTTGGTGAGCCACTGGGCGATGTTGCGGATGAGCCACTTGGCGGGGACGCGCGCCCACTTGTGGGTGCCCTCCTCCGTCGTGCGGGCGCCGACGACCTGGTCGTAGGTGATGTCGTCGCGCAGGATCCGCACGAGCTCGGGGATGCGCTCGTTCTCGTAGGTCATGTCGGCGTCGGTCCACACGACGATCTCGCCGCGCGCCTGCTGGGTGCCGATGCGGCGCGCCGTGCCGGAGCCGCCGTTGCGGCGGAAGGGCAGGATCCGAAGGTGCGGGTAGCGCTGCTGCGCGTGGCGCAGGACGTCGAGGGTGTCGTCGGTGCTCGCGTCGTCGATGCAGAGCAGTTCGTAGGTGTGCTCGCTGGCGGTCATCGCCGCGGTGATGCGGTCGATCTCCTGCAGGACGTGCGCGCCCTCGTTGTAGCAGGGCAGCACGATCGTGACGTACGGCGCCGGGCCGGGGCCGTCGGGGCCGTCCTCGATCGGGTACGACGGGTGACCGGTGCGGGCGCCGGGGGCTGCGTCGGCGCCCGGCTGGCCGGGCTGGCCCGCCGGGCTCGCCGGCCCCGCCGGGTCGTTGCTGCGGCCGGCCATCTCCCCGGACCGCACCGAGATCTTCTCCGTGGGCGCGGCGTGGAGGACGTCGTGGTCATCGGCGCCCGAGGGCGTGGCGTCGGGGTGCTCGTTCATCACCCGTGAGCCTACCGGCGGGGCGCTCCCCCGCTTGCTTCCACTCGCCTGCGCACGGAGTGGACAACGGTCCCCTGATGCTGAGGACGGGCGCACCGTGGCCACGCTCGCGGCGCGGACGGATGCGCTGGGTCGCCTGCACCGCGTGCGCCGGTGCGAAATGGTCACGCCCACCGCCCGAGCCGTAGGTCTTCGCGGTCGACGGCCGCGCATCGCTGCCGACCACAGTCAGCGCGGCGACGGCTACCGTGGTGGCTCAGCCGCGAGGGGACCTGCGCGCGCCGACGGACACGGCTCGTCGGACGCCGCGTCGTCACCGAGGCCCTCACCGATCGCTGAGCCGGCGTCGGGCTGGAACGCGACCGGACGGCATCCGTCAGTCGGCGCCGTCGATGAGACGCCCGACGGCCTTCTCGATCGCCGCCTGCCGCGCGGTGTCGTCGCGGTACCGCTTGGAGAGGGTGCCGGCGACAGTGACCCCGGCCTCGTACTGGTCGATGACGCGCGGGTCGATGTAGGACTTCTTGGCGATCGTCGGGGTGTTGCCGAGGTAGGCCGAGACCTCCTCGACGGCAGCCTTGACCGCTCGCTTCTGGGATGCCTTCGTGTCGCCCCGCTCCGGCGACTCGGCCAGCGCGACGGCGGCGAGGACGGTGGCGTGCCACGTGCGGAAGTCCTTGGCGGTGAGGTCCTCGGCGACCATCTCGGAGATGTAGGCGTTGACGGCGGTGGCGTCCAGATCGGCCCAGCGAGCCTGGCCGCGGTAGGCCAACAGGCGGGTCGAGCCTCCCCGGCGCTTGCGCATGAGGTTGAGGGACTCGATGACATGGGGGTCGCTGATGGTGATGGAGTGTTCGATGCCCGACTTGCCGACGAAGCTGAAGACGAGGTCGGGGCCTTGGCGCCGGACGTGTCGGCGCTCGAGGGTCGTCAGGCCGAAGGAGCCGTTGGCGTCGGTGTAGGCATCGCTGCCGATGCGGAAGTAGCCGAGGTCGAGCAGCCTGGTGGCGGTCGCCGCGGCGCGGGCGAGCGGCATCCCTTCCGCCTGCAGGTCACCGATGATCCGCTCCCGGGCCTTGGCCAGGCGCGTTCCGGCACCCTTGACGCGGTCGAACTTCAGCTCGTCGCGCTTGGCCCGCCACACCGGGTGGTACAGGTACTGGCGCCGACCGGCGGCATCGGTGCCGATCGCCTGGATGTGTCCGTTGGGCCACGGGCAGATCCACACGTCCTGCCAGGCCGGCGGGATGGCGAGACCGCGGATGCGCTCGACGTCCTCCTTGGGGAGGCGGGCGCCGTCGGAGTCGAGGTAGGCGAAGCCCTTCCCGGCGCGACGGCGCGTCCAGCCCTTCATCTGCGGGGAGACCCGCCGCAACCGTGCCATTCCGCGACTGTAGGTGCCCGAAATGTCGTTTGAGCGTCCGCGCTCCCCACGAATCGGTGAGGCTGACGCCTACTGGCCGGGGATGGGCAGATCAGCGTGAGCGCACGTGCAGGCGGCGGCCACGGTGTGCGACGGTTGACCCATGCCGGGACTGTCGACAGACGCCGTACTCGACCTCCTGAAAGAGGTCGCCGCCGAGGTGATCACCCCCCGATTCCGCGCTCTCGCCGAGGGTGAGGTCATCGAGAAGAACCCCGGGGACCTCGTGACCGTCGCGGACCGTGAGGCGGAGTTGATCATCACCGCCGCGCTCGTGGCCGCCTACCCGGATGCCGTCGTCCTCGGGGAGGAGGCGCACTCCTTCGACCGCACGGTGATGGATCGCTACCTCGCGGCCGAGCACGCGTTCACCGTCGACCCGGTGGACGGGACGAAGAACTTCGTGCACGGCTCCCCCGACCACGCGGTGATGGTGGCTGAGACGGTGGCAGGCGAGACCGTTCGGGCCTGGATCTGGCAGCCCGAGCACGAGGTCGCCTGGGTGGCCGAGCGGGGTGCCGGGACCTGGTGCGACGGCGTCCGCCGGCACGCAACCGCGGTCCCCGCGGACGACCAGCCGCGAGGCGTCACCTCGATCTGGGCGATGCGCGACCAGCAGCTGGGTGACCTGCCGCGGATGGGCCTGTCGTGGGTGTGCTGCGGGGTGGACTACCCGCAGCTCATCTCCGGGGCGGCCGACTACATCCTCTACAGCCGGACCAACCCCTGGGACCACGCTCCCGGTGCCCTCCTCGTGACTGAGGCCGGTGGGTACGTGGGACACCCGGACGGGACCGTCTACTCCCCCACCTCGCTGCGGCCGGGGCTGATCGCCGCCGCCGACCACGCAACCTATGGTCGCCGTCCAGCGGCGAACCCACGCCGCCTTCACCCGCTGACGGCCCGCACTCTCCTGGACGACCCTGGTGTTCGCTGGGGAAGGCTTGTCCGCTGGAGTGGGGGTTTATCGGGTGACCCGATAAACCCGTGGGGATGATGTGCGGGGAATGGAAAAGGGCCCACCTGGTGGTGGGCCCTTCTCGTTTTTGAATGTTTGTCCGGCTGCGTCCTACTCTCCCACACCGTCACCAGTGCAGTACCATCGGCGCTGAAGGGCTTAGCTTCCGGGTTCGGAATGGGACCGGGCGTTTCCCCTTCGCTATGACAGCCGAAACTCTATGGAGATATGTCAGTGGGTGTGTTCCCTGACCGTATCTCGGGAACTGCACAGTGGACGCGAACACGCATAAGTCTTTATGTTGTGTGTATCAAGTTGTCGGCTTATTAGTACCAGTCAGCTACATGCATTGCTGCACTTCCACGTCTGGCCTATCAACCCGGTAGTCTAGCCGGGAGCCTCTCACACCTGATGGTGCATGGAAACCTCATCTTGAAGCGTGCTTCCCGCTTAGATGCTTTCAGCGGTTATCACTTCCGAACGTAGCTAATCAGCGGTGCCCTTGGCAGGACAACTGACACACCAGAGGTTCGTCCAACCCGGTCCTCTCGTACTAGGGTCAGCCCTTCTCAAGTTTCCTACGCGCACAGCGGATAGGGACCGAACTGTCTCACGACGTTCTAAACCCAGCTCGCGTACCGCTTTAATGGGCGAACAGCCCAACCCTTGGGAGCAACTCCACCCCCAGGATGCGACGAGCCGACATCGAGGTGCCAAACCATGCCGTCGATATGGACTCTTGGGCAAGATCAGCCTGTTATCCCCGGGGTACCTTTTATCCGTTGAGCGACGGCGCTTCCACAAGCCACCGCCGGGTCACTAGTTCCGACTTTCGTCCCTGCTTGAGATGTCTCTCTCGCAGTCAAGCTCCCTTGTGCACTTACACTCGAAACCTGATTACCAACCAGGCTGAGGGAACCTTTGAGCGCCTCCGTTACCTTTTAGGAGGCAACCGCCCCAGTTAAACTACCCACCAGGCACTGTCCCTGATCCGGATCACGGACCGAGGTTAGATATCCAGAACGACCAGAGTGGTATTTCAACGTTGACTCCACACACACTGGCGTGCATGCTTCACAGTCTCCCACCTATCCTACACAAGCCGTACCGAACACCAATACCAAGCTATAGTAAAGGTCCCGGGGTCTTTCCGTCCTGCTGCGCGTAACGAGCATCTTTACTCGTAGTGCAATTTCGCCGAGTTCGCGGTTGAGACAGTGGAGAAGTCGTTACGCCATTCGTGCAGGTCGGAACTTACCCGACAAGGAATTTCGCTACCTTAGGATGGTTATAGTTACCACCGCCGTTTACTGGGGCTTAAATTCTCAGCTTCGACCTTGCGGTCTAACCGGTCCTCTTAACCTTCCAGCACCGGGCAGGCGTCAGTCCGTATACATCGTCTTGCGACTTCGCACGGACCTGTGTTTTTAGTAAACAGTCGCTTCTCCCTGGTCTCTGCGGCCCTTCACCCTAGTGAGCTAGTCACTTCAGGTTCCGGGCCCCCCTTCTCCCGAAGTTACGGGGGCATTTTGCCGAATTCCTTAACCACGATTCACTCGATCGCCTTGGTATTCTCTACCTAACCACCTGAGTCGGTTTGGGGTACGGGCGGCTCGAACCTCGCTAGAAGATTTTCTTGGCAGCATAGGATCACCCTGCTTCCCGCATTCGCGGTCACTATCAGGTCTCAGGCTTATATGAGCTGCGGATTTGCCTACAGCTCGCCCTACACCCTTGGACGTGGACTACCATCGCCACGCGGAGGCTACCTTCCTGCGTCACTCCATCGCTTGACTACTACCATTTCGGGTCGCGCGCTCCACCACCACCCCCACCCACACAAGTGCGGACGGGTTACGTGATGGTTTCAGGCGCTTAGCATCAAAAGGTTCGTCATGGGCGGTTCTTCGCCGGTTCCGGAATATCAACCGGATGTCCATCGACTACGCCTGTCGGCCTCGCCTTAGGTCCCGACTTACCCAGGGCAGATTAGCTTGACCCTGGAACCCTTGGTTATTCGGCGGACGGGTTTCTCACCCGTCTTTCGCTACTCATGCCTGCATTCTCACTCGTGTGGCCTCCACGGCTGGATCACTCCGCCGCTTCCCTGGCCACACGACGCTCCCCTACCCATCAACACGCTTGGACCACCAACCCGCAGGTGTGGTGGCCGGGCAATGTGTCAATGCCACAGCTTCGGTGGTGTGCTTGAGCCCCGCTACATTGTCGGCGCGGAATCACTTGACCAGTGAGCTATTACGCACTCTTTAAAGGGTGGCTGCTTCTAAGCCAACCTCCTGGTTGTCAATGCAACTCCACATCCTTTCCCACTTAGCACACGCTTAGGGACCTTAGATGGTGGTCTGGGCTGTTTCCCTCTCGACTACGGAGCTTATCCCCCGCAGTCTCACTGCCACGCTCTCACTTACCGGCATTCGGAGTTTGGCTAACGTCAGTAACCTGGTAAGGCCCATTAGCTATCCAGTGCTCTACCTCCGGCAAGAAACACGTGACGCTGCACCTAAATGCATTTCGGGGAGAACCAGCTATCACGGAGTTTGATTGGCCTTTCACCCCTACCCACAGCTCATCCCCTCAGTTTTCAACCTAAGTGGGTTCGGTCCTCCACGACGTCTTACCGTCGCTTCAACCTGGCCATGGGTAGATCACTCCGCTTCGGGTCTAGACCCAGCGACTATAGAACGCCCTATTCGGACTCGCTTTCGCTACGGCTTCCCCACACGGGTTAACCTCGCCACTGAGCACTAACTCGCAGGCTCATTCTTCAAAAGGCACGCTGTCACCCCACAAGGAGGCTCCAACGGATTGTAGGCAAACGGTTTCAGGATCTATTTCACTCCCCTCCCGGGGTACTTTTCACCTTTCCCTCACGGTACTTGTCCGCTATCGGTCACCAGGGAATATTTAGGCTTAGCGGGTGGTCCCGCCAGATTCACACGGGATTTCTCGGGCCCCGTGCTACTTGGGTGCTTCTTAATGGAGTTCACGACATTTCGTCTACGGGGGTCGCACCCTCTATGCCGGACCATTCAAAGTCCTTCGACTATGACGCAAATTTTTGACTCCACGCCAGCGTGTCAGCACTGACAAAAGAAGTCCCACGACCCCGACCATGCAACCCCTGACAGGTATCACACACAGCCGGTTTAGCCTCATCCGCTTTCGCTCGCCACTACTCACGGAATCGCGGTTGCTTTCTCTTCCTGTGGGTACTGAGATGTTTCACTTCCCCACGTTCCCTCTACCCGCCCTATGTGTTCAGGCGGGAGTGACTGGACTTGCCTCCAGCCGGGTTTCCCCATTCGGAAATCCTCGGATCACAGTCTGGTTATCGACTCCCCGAGGCTTATCGCAGATTCCTACGTCCTTCTTCGGTTCCTGGTGCCAAGGCATCCACCGTTTGCCCTTAAAAACTTGATTGCACAAAGATTTTAAGATGCTCGCGTCCACTGTGTAGTTCTCAACATACGGGCGGGACA
>CAWESS010000022.1:0-323991 GCA_963811825.1 uncultured Actinomycetota bacterium
TCTTCACGGGTTCACCACCTGGAACTAGAGGATCGGGTGGTGGGCCTAACAGGACTTGAACCTGTGGCCTCTTCCTTATCAGGGAAGCGCTCTAACCGTCTGAGCTATAGGCCCGTTCACCGCGATCGGTTGCGCCCCTCATGCAAGGTGGCGCGGTGCACGAGGCTACCCCACCACCGGCCTCGCACTCAAAACGGCCGGCGCCGGCGAGACACCCCGCGCGGGTGACCTCAGTCGTCGGTGAGGGTCAGCTGCACGCCGCCGACGAGCGCGCTGGAGACGTTGTAGAGGAACGCCCCCAGGGTCGCGATCGCCGTCACGAGGATGACGTCGATCACCGCGATGACGATCGACAGCGACAGCACCCGCCCGAGCCCGACGAAGTCGAGGATGTCGAAGCGCTGGTTCTGGTCCTGCACGATCTCGCCGACGACCCCGTTGATCTGGTCGAAGACGCCCATGCCGGCCAGGATCGTCCACAGCACGAACACCATGACGACCATGGCGATGCCGAGCGCCACCGAGAGCAGGAACGAGATCTTCATCGCCGACCACGGGTCGACGCGCGAGACCGTGAGCCGCACCCGACGCGAGGATGCCGGTCGCGGAGCGGGCGTGGACGTCACCGTCGAGATGTTAGCCGACGACCCCGTGGCCACTGGCGCGGTTGGAGCCGATGACGACGACGGGGCGGTGGACGCAGGGGCCGCAGCCTCACCCGTCCGGGTCACCGGCACGGGGCGGGTCTGGCGCTCCGCGTGGTCTGCGGTGCTCACTCACTGCCTCCTGAGTCCTCGTCAGTTTTCGACGGTACGCCATCGGTCACCTCGTCTGCGACATCTGCGGGGTCGGCGCCGATGGTCGAGACACTCGTGTCGCTTTCAACGACGTCGGATGCCGTGGCACCGGCTTCGCCGTCCACCTCGTCCTCGACCTCGTGCTCCGGGTTGCGTGCCACTCCGACGATCGAGTCACCCCGACCGGCCTTGGCGAACTGCACACCCATCGTGTTGCGACCGGTGAGGCGCACCTCGTCCACCCGCGAGCGCACGATGTTGCCCTTCTCGAAGATCACGAGCACCTCGTCGCCCTCGTCGACGGTGAGGGCCCCGACGAGGTCACCACCCTTGTCGCTGAGCTTGGCGACGGCCACCCCGAGGATGGCGCGGCCCTTGACGTTCCAGTCCGAGGCCTTCGAGCGCTTGGCCAGGCCCGACTCGAACACGACGAACACGTCGGGGTCGGTGCCGTCCTGCACGACCGACATCGACAGCAGCGAGTCACCGTTGCGGAACTTCATGCCCGTGACACCCGACGTCGCCCGGCCCATCGGCCGCAGCGTCGCGTCGTCGGCGTGGAAGCGCACCGACTGGCCCTTGCGCGAGACGAGCAGCAAGTCATCGCTCGCCTCGGCCAGCCCGGCCCCGACGAGCTCGTCGCCGTCGCGCAGGTTGACCGCGATGAGGCCACCGCTGCGCGGGCTGTCGTACTCCCCGAGCCGGGTCTTCTTCACGAGCCCGCTCTTGGTCGCGAGCACGAGGTAGGCGCCGCTCGAGTAGTCGCGCACGGCCAGCACCTGGGCGATCTTCTCCCCGGGCTGGAAGGCCATCACGTTGGCGACGTGCTGACCCTTGCTGTCGCGGCCGGCATCCGGCAGCTCATACGCCTTGGCGCGGTACACGCGGCCGAGGTTGGTGAAGAACAGCAGCCAGTGGTGCGAGGTGGTCGTGAAGAAGTGGTCGACCATGTCCTCGCCGCGCAGCGACGCCCCGCGCACACCCTTGCCGCCGCGCCGCTGCGAGCGGTAGGCGTCGACCCGGGTGCGCTTGGCGTAGCCACCCCGGGTGATCGTCACGACGACGTCCTCCTCGGGGATGAGGTCCTCCATCGACATGTCCCCGTCGAACGGCAGGATCTGCGTGCGCCGCTCGTCGCCGAAGCGCCGCACGATCTCGGCGAGCTCCTCGGAGATGATGTCGCGCTGGCGACCCGGCTTGGCGAGGATGTCGGTGAAGTCGACGATCATCGCCTCGAGCTCGTCGTGGTCGTCGATGATCTTCTGGCGCTCCAGCGCCGCGAGCCGGCGCAGCTGCATGTCCAGGATCGCCTGGGCCTGGATCTCATCGATGCTGAGCAGCTCCATGAGACCGGAGCGCGCGGCATCCACGGTCGGGGAGCGACGGATGAGCGCGATGACCTCGTCGAGGTTGTCCAGGGCCTTGAGCAGGCCGCGCAGGATGTGGATGCGCTCCTCGGCCTTGCGCAGGCGGTAGGCCGTGCGCCGCTGGATGACGTCGACCTGGTGCTCGACCCAGTGCCGGATGAACGCGTCGATCGGCAGGGTGCGCGGCACCCCGTCGACCAGGGCCAGCATGTTGGCGCCGAAGTTCGTCTGCAGCTGGGTGTGCTTGTAGAGGTTGTTGAGCACGACCTTGGCCACGGCATCGCGCTTGAGCACGATGACCAGGCGCTGGCCGGTGCGGCCCGAGGTCTCGTCGCGGATGTCGGCGATGCCGGACAGGCGCCCGTCCTTGACGTGCTCGGCGATCTTCTGCGCGAGGCTGTCGGGGTTGACCTGGTAGGGCAGCTCGGTGATGACCAGGCACTGCCGGCCCTGGATCTCCTCGACCTCGACGACCGCGCGCATGATGATCGAGCCGCGGCCGGTGCGGTAGGCGTCGTCGATGCCGCGGGTGCCCATGATGAGCGCCCCCGTGGGGAAGTCGGGGCCCTTGATCTCGGCCATGACGGCTGCGAGGGTCTCGTCGCGCGTGGCGTCGGGGTGGGCGAGCACCCACTCGGCGGCCGCGGCGACCTCGCGCAGGTTGTGCGGCGGGATCTGGGTGGCCATGCCGACCGCGATGCCGGCGCTGCCGTTGACGAGCAGGTTCGGGAAGCGGCTCGGCAGCACCGTGGGCTCGAGGGTCTTGCCGTCGTAGTTGGGGCGGAACTCGACGGTGTCCTCGTCGATGTCGCGCACCATCTCCATGGCCAGCGGCGCCATGCGGCACTCGGTGTACCGCGGGGCGGCGGCCGGGTCGTCGCCCGGGCTGCCGAAGTTGCCCTGCCCCTGCACGAGCGGGTAGCGCAGGCTCCAGTCCTGCACGAGGCGCACGAGCGCGTCGTAGATCGAGGCGTCACCGTGCGGGTGGTACTGCCCCATGACCTCGCCGACGACGCGGCTGCACTTGTTGAAGCCGCGGTCGGGCCGGTAGCCACCGTCGTACATCGCGTAGACGACGCGGCGGTGCACGGGCTTCAGGCCATCGCGCACGTCGGGCAGCGCGCGGCTGACGATGACGCTCATGGCGTACTCGATGTACGACCGCTGCATCTCGGTGTTGAGGTCGATCGGCTCCGTGCGGTCGGTCTCGACCGGGGGCTGCTCAGTCATCGGTGTCCTTCGTGCTGGTCGAGCTTCGCACCGGAAGGTTCATGTTCGCCGGGGAACATGTTCCGGGGCGAAGGTGAACCTTTCGGCATGGGGCGGGAAAGTTGAGGCGATCGGGGGTCAGATGTCGAGGAAGCGGACGTCGCGCGCGTTGCGCTGGATGAACGAGCGGCGCGACTCGACGTCCTCACCCATGAGGATCGAGAAGATCTCGTCGGCCGCCGCGGCGTCGTCGAGGGTGACCTGGAGCAGCACCCGCTGGTCGGGGTCCATGGTCGTCTCCCACAGCTCCTGGTAGTCCATCTCGCCCAGACCCTTGTAGCGCTGGATCGGGTTGTCCTTGGGCAGGCGCCGGCCCTTGCTCTGGCCGTCGGCGATCATCGCGTCGCGCTCGCGGTCGGTGAACGCGAACTCGTGCGGGGCGTTGCTCCACTTGAGGCGGAACAGCGGCGGCTGCGCGAGGTAGACGTAGCCGGCCTCGATGAGCGGCTTCATGAACCGGAACAGCAGGGTCAGCAGCAGCGTGCGGATGTGCATGCCGTCGACGTCGGCATCGGCCATCAGCACGATCTTGTGGTACCTGGCCTTCTCGATGTCGAAGTCCTCGCCGATGCCGGTGCCGAACGCCGAGATGAGCGCCTGCACCTCCTGGTTGCCCAGGGCCTTGTCGAGCCGGGCCCGCTCGACGTTGAGGATCTTCCCGCGGATCGGCAGGATCGCCTGGTTGTGCGGGTTGCGCCCCCGCACCGCCGAGCCACCGGCCGAGTCACCCTCGACGATGAACACCTCGGAGACGGCCGGGTCCTTGGCCTGGCAGTCGCGCAGCTTGCCGGGCAGGCCGCCCGACTCGAGCACGCGCTTGCGGGTGGCCTCGCGGGCCTTGCGGGCGGCCATGCGCGCGGCGGACGCCTGGATCGCCTTGCGGACGATCTCGCGGCCCTCGTTGGGGTGGCTGTCCAGCCACGCGCCGAACGAGTCGGTCATGGCGCGCTGCACGAAGCCCTTGACCTCGGAGTTGCCGAGCTTGGTCTTGGTCTGCCCCTCGAACTGCGGCTCGCCGAGCTTGACCGAGATGACCGCGGTCAGGCCCTCGCGCACGTCGTCGCCGGTGAGGTTGTCGTCCTTGTCCTTGAGCTGGTTCTGCTTGCGCGCGAAGTCGTTGACGAGCTTGGTCAGCGCCGCGCGGAAGCCCTCCTCGTGGGTGCCGCCCTCGTGGGTGTTGATCGTGTTCGCGTACGTGTGCACCGACTCGGAGTACGAGGTGGTCCACTGCATGGCGAGCTCGAGCGAGAGGCTGCGAGCGGCATCCTCGACCTCGATCGCGATGACGTCGGTGTGGACCGGGTCGGACTTCTTCGACGACACGAGGTGGTTGACGTAGTCGACCAGGCCGTTCTCGTAGCGGTAGGACACCGAGCGCGCGGTCGTCTTCTTGACCTCGCCGCCGGCGGCCTCGTCCTCGTGGTCCTCGACGACCGCGATGTCGGCGTCGACGCCGTCGAGGTCGGGCTCACCATCGCCGGATGCCGTGGCCTCCACGCGCTCGTCGACCAGGTTGATCGTCAGGCCCTTGTTGAGGAAGGCCATCTGCTGGAAGCGGGCGCGGATCGTCTCGTAGTCGTAGTCGACGGTCTCGAAGATCTGGTCGTTGGCCCAGTAGGTGATGGTCGTGCCGGTGCGGTCGGTCTCCTCCATCATCTCCAGCGGCGCGACGGGCACGCCGTGCTCGAAGGACATCCGGAAGGCGTGGCCCTTCTGGCGCACGCACACGTCCAGGCGGGTCGACAGGGCGTTGACGACGGAGCTGCCGACGCCGTGCAGCCCACCGGAGACCTTGTAGCCGCCGCCGCCGAACTTGCCGCCGGCGTGCAGCTGGGTGAGCACGAGCTCGACGGCGCTGACGCCCTCGGTCGGGTGCATGTCGGTGGGGATGCCGCGCCCGTTGTCCTTGACGCGGACCGCGCCGTTCTCCATGAGCGTGACGTCGATGGTGTCGGCGTAGCCGGCCAGGGCCTCGTCGACCGCGTTGTCGACGATCTCCCACACGAGGTGGTGCAGGCCGCGCTCGCCGGTGGAGCCGATGTACATGCCGGGGCGCTTGCGCACGGCCTCCAGGCCCTCGAGCACGGTGATCGAGCCGGCGTCGTACGCCTCGCCGTCGGTGACCGCACCGGCGTCGCGGATGCCGTTGCGCTGCGCCTCGACGGGTCCCTCCGGTGCCGCTGGGGATGCCGGGACCGCCGCCGCCGGGGTCTCCGGGGTCTGCTCGGGGGTGCTGTCGGGCTGCTGGTCCGCCACGGGTCTCCTTCGTCGGCTGGCCCTGCCGGAGCTGACCGGCGGGACACATGGCGCACGCCCAAGGGCGTCAAACGCCTTGGGCGCGATATCTGCCCCCAGTCTATCGGTCAGGACGGACACCGGTTGCCTCCGAGAGGCCCGTGGAGGCACTTTTCCGGCGAATTGGGGGGTTGTCTCGACCCCCGACACGCGACAGGGGCCTTCAGGGCCGCTGACCGGCCTTCTCCGGATGCCGTGGCGCGGCTTTCGAGGGCCCTCTCGCCCGGGTCTCGCTAGGCTCCTCGCATGAGCCGACCGATGCGTGTCCTGACGTCCGTGTCGGCTGCCGTGGTGCTGGCGGCGGGTGGGCTGGCCGGCTGCTCCGGTGGTGACGACCCGGACGCGGCGGCGCCGTCGGGGTCGACGAGCGCGGCGAGTTGACGGCATCCCCCTCGCCGGCGGCGTCGGTGGCGCTGCCGGCCGGCTCTGAATGGGCCACCGCCGCCGACTCGGGCCTGCGCTTCGCCGTCCCGGACACCTGGGAGCCCATCGATGCGGCGGCGCTGGCCTCCGGCGAGAGCAATGCGGCCGTCGACCAGCTGCTCGAGACGATGGGCGTCACGCAGGAGGAGTTCGTGCAGAGCATGGCGGGCATGGAGCTCATGGTCATGGGCCCGGCGGAGAGCAACTTCGCCCCGAACGTCAACGTCGTGCCGAACGCGCTGTCCGAGCTGCCGCCCGCGGAGAACCTCGCCTCCGAGCTCAGCTCGATCGGCGCCACGACGGGCACGCCCAGCGACGAGACCACCCCGCTCGGCCCGGCCATCCTCGTGCCCTACTCACTGCAAGAGCGGCGAGCTCGACATCAAGGGCCGCTCGATCGTCACCGGTGGCCCCAACGGATTCGTCACGATCACCGTCTCCCACGTCGACGACAAGGCTGCGGATGCCGTGGCCGCCACCGTGCTGTCGACCCTCAGCGCCACCTGACGTCACGCGCGCCCGGCGCTGTCCGCCGGACAGGTCAGACCCCGCGGGGCCGTCCGGTCCGCGTCTCGTCCTGATCGCTGGGTCAGATGCCTCGGACCGTCCTGACCCCGGGTCGCGTCCTGGTCAGCTGAGTCGGGCGCCACATCGAGGGCGGGCTCGGCATCCAGGTCGGGCTCCGCGTCCAGCACGGCAGCCTCTGCAGGGTCGGTCGACGCCGCTGCGTCGATCTCCTCGTCCGTGAGCATCCGCGTGCCCGTGTCGTTCTCGGCCTGGGGCTCGACGTCGCTCGGGCCGTCGCCGACCATCTCGCCTGAAGTGCTCATGGTGTCTCCCTCGAGGGTGCAGGACAGCCGACGCAGCGCTCGCTCGCGCCGACTCTGTCGATCCCCCCTACCCAGAGCAGCCACCGCTCAAACGGTTCGCTCAGGCCGGGCTTCCCGGTCGGGCGGCGAGGGCGGACTCGAGGTGGGTGCGGACGGCATCCGGGATGGGGACCGGGCGCCGGCTCACGCGGTCGACGTAGACCTGGGCCCACAGGCCGTGCGCCGCGATGTCGTCCTGGCCGGGCGCGAAGACCCCGAACTCGAAGACCACGCTGGTGTTGCCGATGCGGTTCGCGCGCACACCGACGTCGAGCGTCGCCGGGAAGGCGACCTCGCGGAAGTAGCGGCAGCTCGTCTCCGCGACGACACCGAGGGCCGGCGCGACCATCTCGTCGATGCCGGTCTCCTCCATCATCCAGGCGTTGAGCACGCTGTCGAAGAGCTCGAGGTAGACGGCGTTGTTGAGGTGTCCGAACATGTCGTTGTCCGACCAGCGGGTCGGCACCGGCCGCACGGCGTCGAAGTCATCACGGCGCAGGGTGCGGGGGTCGGGCTCGCTCATGCGCCAGATCGTATGCCGGGTGCGGGCGGTCAGTCGGCGGACAGGGTGCGCTCGAGCAGGGCACGGACGTCGTCGCTCAGCTCGGGCTCGGGCAGCTCGACGTCGATCGGCGGGGCGTCGCAGCGCACGCCGTAGCAGAACGCGTCGGGGATGCTCCGGCCCCCGCCGGCGGAGGCCCGGTCGGCGATCGCCGGCAGCTGGTCGTCGGCGAGCAGCGAGCGCCACGCCCGGGCATCGGCCTTGGGAAGCTCGGCCAGCTCGACGGTGCGCTCGACGGTGCGGCCGGCGAACCCGCCGGTGCGGCGCACGCTCACCGCCGTCCCCGGTGCCGGGTCGCTCGGCTCGGTCGGGTCGCCCGGGTCGGCATCCGTCGACGGGGGAGGAGCGGGCGGCGCGGCGGCATCGGAACCGGGCGCGACGGCATCCGAGAGACCGACGGCGTCCCAGCCAGCGCGCACGGCGGCGACGACCTCGGACCCCTCGCCGTGGCGGGCCGTGGCGGCCGCGACGGTGAGGCGCGCGAACGTGGCGAAGTCGCAGTCGGCGCGGATGTCGCCGGTGATCGTGTCGAACCAGACCTGGCCGGCGGCCTCCCAGGCGTTGCCGCCGAGGGTCGTCGCGACGACGTGGAAGGCCTTGTTGGGGATGCCGGAGTTGATGTGGACGCCGCCGTTGTCGTCCTGCGTCTCGACGTAGTCGCGCATGTGCCCGGGCTGCGGGTCGGTGCCCAGGCGCGGGTCGTCGTAGGCCGTGCCCGGGGCGGCCATCGAGCGGATCGCGACGCCCAGGACATCGGGCCCGAGCAGCTCGGCGCCGATGAGCCAGTCGGCCTCGTCGGCACCCTGGCCGAGCAACCGCTGCTTGACGAGCACGCCGAAGACGTCGGACACCGACTCGTTGAGCGCACCCGACTGGTCCTGGTAGTTCAGGCCCGAGGTGAACTGCGTGACGCCGTGGGCCAGCTCGTGCCCGATGACGTCGAGGCTGCGGGTGAACGGCAGGAACACCACCCCGTCGCCGTCGCCGAAGACCATCTGGGTGCCGTCCCAGAAGGCGTTCTCGTAGTCGCGGCCGAAGTGGACGGTCGCGATGAGGGGCAGGCCGCGGCCGTCGAGGGAGTTGCGCCCGTAGTTCTGCTGCCAGAGGTCCCAGGTCGCGCCGAGCCCGTCGTAGGCCTCGGTGACCTCCCGGTCGCCGGTGTCGGCGTCGCCCTCGCTGCGCACGAGCGTTGCCGGGCAGGGTGGTGCCGCGCTGGGCGTCGTGGACGGCGCGCTGCGGGCCGTCGGCGGTGCCGCGTGCCGGGCGGGGGGCGCGCTTCTGCCGCTTGGGTTTCGTGGTGGAGGGGCGCAGCTCGATGCCGCGCGACTCGCGCAGCTCGGCGTCGACGTCGAGGGTGGCCTGGGCGTGCGCGGCGACGTGGGGGTCGTCGGAGGACGCCAGTGACTCGAGCATGTAGGGCGGCACGATCGTGCACAGCGGCGGGTGGGGCGGCGACGGGTGCTGGGCGGACGGCATACGACCAGCCTGCCCCGACCCACCGACAGCCGCGACCGGAGCAGCAGCCCGATTCGCGCCGGGCCACCAACTCGACAGGAGGCAACACGCAGGGCAGCACGCCGGATCTTCCGCGTGTTGCCTCCTCTCGACGCGGGGCTCGAGGACAGCGGCCCTGACGTCAGCGGCGCAGCGCCGCCGCCATCCGCTCCTGGGCCACGGCGGAGTGGAAGAGCAGCCCGGACAGCCGCGCCATCTCGTCGCCGCGGGCGTCGAAGTCCGCGAGCAGGTCGGCGGTCAGCAGGCGCTTGGCCTCGACCAGACCCTGCCGGGCGCCCGACCGCAGGTCATCGAGCACGCCGGCGACCACGGCATCCATCTCGTCGGCGGTGGCCACGTGCGTGACCAGCCCCTGCTCGCGGGCTTCGGCGGCACTCACGCTTCGCCCGGTGAGGAACCAGTCGGATGCCGCGCGCGGGCTGAGGCGGGCACGCAGCGGGATCGAGATGACGGCGGCCGCGAGGCCCAGGCGCACCTCGGTGAGGGCCACGGTCACGGTGTCGAGGCAGACCACGAGGTCGCTCGACGCCACGAGGCCGAGCCCGCCGGCACGCACGGGCCCGTCGAGCCGGCACACCACCGGCACGGGTGCGGCGACGATGGCGCGCTGGAGGGCGACGATGGTCCGGGCGGCCTCGACCATGTCGACGGTCGCGGCCTCCTTGAGGTCGGCTCCGGCGCAGAAGACCGGGTGCGAGCTGCGCAGCAGGATGCCGTGGAGCGACTCGTCCGCGCCGGCCTGGGCGAGGTGGTCGCTCAGCTCGGCGACGAGGGCCCGGGACAGGGCGTTGCGGTTGGCCGGGGAGTCCAGCGTGATCACGGCGATGCGGTCGTCGTCGGCCCGGTGCACCAGTGCGTCGCTCACGTCCCCGACCCTAGTGCCCCCTTCGTCGCTCGCCAACCGCGGAACCGCGTAAGTCGCACGAAGTGGTTGACGGCGTCAGCGGCCGTCGGCGACCCGGGCGAGGTGGGCGCGCACCACGGCATCCACGAGGTCGGTCGGGAACGGCTCCTTGTAGGGCAGCTTGAGCGTGCTCGCCCCCGAGCTGCGCGCAGCCAGGGCGGCCGAGGCCTGCGGGTCGAGGTCGCGCTCGTCGGGCAGCGGGTAGATCGCCAGGTGCGCCTTCCAGGCGGAGACGTGCATGAGTCGAACCCCACCGACGACGAACGTCGGCATCTTGTAGGAGAGCGTCTCGGTGGCGCCGGGCTCGTGCCGCAGGACGATCTCGCGCAACGCGCCGTATGCCGCGCGCCCGGCATCCGAGGTCGACGCGAGATAGTGCGCCACGGCATCCGGGGTGTCCAGGTCACCAGTGTCGGCCATGCCCGCCATCCTGCCCCCCGACTCGCCCCGGGGCGAGAGGTCAGCCGTAGGTGTCGCGCGGCCCGCGGCCGTCGTTGGCGCGGCGCTGCCCCCGCGACCACGACGGCGCGCCCGGACCGACGACCCGCAGCTCGGTGACGGTGCCCTCGCCGACGTCCTCGGCGAGGCGGGCCAGCAGGCTCGAGGAGAGCAGCCGCAGCTGCGTGGCCCAGGCGGTGGAGTCGGCGCGAATGGTCAGCACGCCCTCCTCGAACACCACGGGGGCGCAGTGCAGCGCGATCTCCGGGCCGACGATCTGCGGCCAGCGCCCGATGACCGCGCCCACGGCCACGTCGACCGCCCAGCCGCGCTCGACGACGAACTGGTCGAGCTGCTCCCCGAGCGGCTTGGGGTCGCGCCCGCTCCTGGTGCGCTCGGACATCGGCACGTCCTTGGTCCGTCGCCGAGGCCGCAGCCCCGGCCGCAGCCCCTTGGCCTTGGCGGCGGCCCGAGCCCTGGCGAGCGCAGCGGCGGCCGCCTCACCGGCATCCCCGATCGGCAGCTGGTCGGGCGCCTCGGCGGGCCCGTCGGCCTGCCCATCGGCTGGCCCGTCGGCGGGCGGGGTGTCGTCAGGCACTCTCGGTCACCGACCCCAGCGTCACGGCATACGTGCGCCCCACCAGCTCCTCCGGCACGTCGGCCGGCACCGCCGCCGTGATGATCACCTGCTCGCAGTCCGCGACCATCGCCGCCAGCCGCTCGCGCCGGCCGGTGTCGAGCTCGGCGAAGACGTCGTCGAGCACGAGCACGGGGTCGTCGCCGAGGTCGGTGCGCAGCAGCTGGTAGGCCGCGAGCTTGAGCCCCAGCGCGAACGACCAGCTCTCGCCGTGGCTGGCGTACCCCTTGGCCGGCAGCTCACCGAGGCCCAGCACGACGTCGTCACGCTGCGGCCCGACGAGGCACACCCCCCGCTCGATCTCCTGGGCACGCACCTCGGCCAGCGTCGCGAGGATCTCGCTCTCGAGCTCCTCGACCTCGGGCACCTCGCCGGCCGCGATCCTGGCGGCGGTCTCCGCGCGCAGCGACGACTTGTACGTCATCGTCGCGTTGGCCGGCCCGGCACTGACCTCGTCGTAGGCGGCGGCGAGGAACGGGCCGAGGTCGCGCAGCAGCCGCAGCCGCGCATACAGCAGGTGGGAGCCGGCGCCGGCCAGCTGCGAGTCCCAGATGTCGAGCGTGTGCAGCGCTGAATCCCGCTGTGCGACAACATCATCGCTCTCGGATGCCGTCCGCCCACCTCTGCGCGCCCCTCGCCTCAGCACGGGAGCAGCAGACTTGAGCAGGGCCCCACGTTGGCGCAGGATCTTGTCGTAGTCGGCGCGCACCCCGGCCCAGCGCGGCTGTCGGGCGACGAGCAGGTCGTCGAGGAAGCGCCGGCGCTCACCGGGATCCCCCTTGACGAGGGCGAGGTCCTCGGGGGCGAACAGGACCGTGCGCAAGGTGCCGAGCACGTCGCGGGGCCGGGTCAGCGGGGAGCGGTTGAGCCGGGCCCGGTTCGCCCGACCCGGCGTGATCTCGAGCTCGATCATCGTCTCGCGGCCGTCGCGCACCACGGCGCCGCGGATCACGGCCTGGCTCGCGCCGAACCGCACCAGGGGAGCATCGGTCGCGACCCGGTGGCTCGACAGGGACGCGAGGTAGCCCAGGGCCTCGACGAGGTTGGTCTTGCCCTGGCCGTTGAGCCCGACGAGCGTGGTGACACCGGGCTCGAGGGGCAGCTCGGCCGCGGTGTAGCTGCGGAAGTCGACGACGCTGAGGTGCCGGACGTGCACCCCTGATCAGCTCTTCTTGGCCGGACGCTTTCGCGTGGAGCCCACGCCCGAGGTGGGACCCGCGGCCGCAGGCCCGGCACCGCTGGAGGACGTTGCGCCGCCACCGGACGACGGTCCGGCGCTGGCGGCCTTGCGCCCCTTGGCCGCTGCCGCCTTCGCCGATCGGGTCGGGGCTTCCTTGCGGGCGGCCTTTCGCCGTGAGGCGTCGGCGCTGGCAGGACCTGCGAGCGCCTCAGCCCGCAACGCCTCGCCCTCGGCGGTGGTCATCACCTGGTGGCCGCCGAACTGGCCGCGCAGTGCCGCCACGGCCTGCATGGTCGGTGAGGACTGCTGACGTGAGGCGAAACGAGCGAAGAGCGAGGCCGAGATGACCGGCATCGGCACCGAGAGGTTGATGGCCTCCTCGACGGTCCACCGGCCCTCGCCCGAGTCGGAGGTGTAGTCCGAGACGTCGTCGAGCGTCGGGTTGTCCTCGAGCGCCACGACCATGAGGTCGAGCAGCCAGGACCGCACGACGGTGCCGCGGCTCCACGCCTTGAACGCCCCGGGGACGTTCTCGACGATGTCCTTCTTCTGGAGCAGCTCGTAGCCCTCGGCGTAGGCGTGCATCAGGCCGTACTCGATGCCGTTGTGCACCATCTTCGTGTAGTGCCCGGCGCCGACCTTGCCGGCGTGGACGAAGCCCTCGTCGCGCGGCCCCTCGGGGCGCAGCGCGTCGAAGATCGGCATGGCCTTCCTCACGTTGGTGGCGGTGCCGCCGACCATGAGCCCGTAGCCGTTGTCCAGGCCCCAGATTCCCCCGGACACCCCGCAGTCGAGGTAGCCGATGCCCTTGGCCTTGAGCAGCTTCTCGTTCTCGAAGTCCTCGGTGAACTTGCTGTTCCCGCCGTCGATGACGAGGTCACCCTTGTCGAGCAGCTCAGCGAGCTTGGCGACCGTCTCGCGGGTGGGCGCACCGTGGGGCACCATCACCCACACGACCCGCGGGCCCTTGAGCTTGCCCACCATGTCGGCCAGCGAGCTCGCGTCCGAGACGGCCTTGTTGCGGTCGTACCCCACGACGTCGTGCCCGGCGCGGCGGATCCGCTCGCGCATGTTGCCACCCATCTTGCCCAGACCGACCAGACCCAGCTGCATCTCGTGACTCCTCGTGGTGATGGTGGTTGTCGTGCTGACGTGTGGGTGGGGACCTCGTGCGTGCGCGACCTCAGCTCGCGAAGCGGACGGGCATGAGGACGTAGCGGTAGGACGTGTCGGACTCGCCGTCCTCCTCGGCCTGCCCGGTGAGCACGGCCGGGCGCGAGGCCTGGGTGAAGGAGATCCGGCTGAACGGCGTGCCGACCGCCCCGAGCCCGTCGAGCAGGTAGGTGGGGTTGAAGGCGATCTCGATCTCGGGGCCGGTGAGGGTGGCCTCGACCGCCTCGGACGCCTGGGCGTCGTCGCCGGTGCCGGCCTCGATCGCGACCTGGCCCTCGCTGAAGCGCAGTCGCACGGGGGTGTTGCGCTCGGCGACGAGCGCCACCCGCTTGACCGCCTCGACGAGGTCGCTCGTGCGCACGACCGACTCGGTCTCCGAGCTGGACGGGAAGATCGAGGAGACCTTGGGGTACTCACCGTCGAGCAGGCGGGTCGTCGTGTGCCGCTGACCGGCCTCGAAGCCGACCAGTCCGTCGCCACCGGCGGCGGTGCCGAGGGCCACGTCGACCGAACCACTGGCCCCGAGCGAGCGCGAGATGTCCGAGAGGGTGCGCGCCGGGATGAGCACGACGTGGCTGGCGTCCGTGGCCGTCGGGTTCCAGTGCAGCTCGCGCATGGCCAGGCGGTAGCGGTCGGTGGCGAGGAGCGTCATCGTGTCGCCCTCGATCTCCACGCGCACGCCGGTGAGGATCGGCAGGGTGTCACCGCGGTCGGCGGCCACCGACACCTGGGCCACCGCCTGGGTGAACAGGTGGCCGTCGATGGAACCGCTGGGCTGCGGGGACGAGGGCAGCGTCGGGTAGTCGTCGGCCGGCATCATCAGCAGGCTGAACCGGGAGGACCCGCACGTGACCTGGACCTTCGAGCCCTCGGTGGAGACGTCGATGGGCCGGTCGGGCAGGTTGCGCGAGATGTCGGCCAGCAGCCGGCCGAGCACGAGCACCGTGCCGGGCTCGGACACCTCGGCCGCGACGGTGATCCGGGCCGAGACCTCGTAGTCGAAGGCCGACAGCGTGAGGGTGCCGTCCTCGTCGGCCCGCAGCAGGATGCCGGCCAGCACCGGAACCGGGGGTCGCGCTGGGAGACCGCGGGCCACCCAGGTGACGGCCTCGGCCAGGACGTCGCGCTCGACGCGGAACTTCACGGCATACCACCTCGTCCGGCGCGAGGTCTCGCGCCCTTGCTCGTGCACACATGTGTCCCCGCCCAGTGGCCGGTCGCGCATCGAGGCGCGGAGCCGACACGAGCGGGGGGACCGACACTAGTGCACGTGTTGTCAGGGCGACACCCGATGATGAGAGGTGGACGACGACGGCATCCGAAGCGGTTCGCCCGAGGGTCCACTCAGGGTGGTGGCTCGAGGGCTGGATGGACGTTCGGGTCGTTGTCGGGGCCGAGTCGAGTTCTAGGGATCTTGTCGTCGTTGTCGGTCCTGTGGAACCTGTGGAGGAGGGGGTGTCCTCGCAGGTCGGCACGGCGCGCCGGGGTGTGGACCAGCGGTGGACGCAGCGGTGGACGGGCGGCCGAGCCTGTTGACGTGTCGTTCTCGTTCACAGGTCGTCCACGTCGGCGACGCGCGTCGTCCACGTGGGGCGAAGGTTTGTCCACCGACTGTGGGAGTTGTCCACAGGGTCTGTGGACAACTGCGATGTGAGCACGGAGTCGGCCTTGGGAGCTCGGGATCCGGACGCGGGTTTTCCACAGGTTTGAGCACAGGAGGTGGACGAAGGGACGTCACCGAGGGGTCACCCGTGGGGCGTCGGCGAGCGGCTGAGGTGTGGACAGCCTGTGGACAACTGTCCAGAACCTTCAGTTCGACTGCTGCTTGATCCGGTTCGTCAGCTCGGTGACCTGGTTGTAGATCGCCCGGCGTTCGGCCATCAGCTGGCGGATCTTCTTGTCCGCGTGCATGACCGTCGTGTGGTCGCGGCCGCCGAACTGCTGCCCGATCTTCGGCAGCGACAGGTCGGTGAGCTCGCGGCACAGGTACATCGCGATCTGACGGGCCGTGACGAGCACCCGGGAGCGGGACTGGCCCTGCAGGTCGTCGAGCGTCAGGCCGAAGTAGGCGGCCGTCTGGGCCATGATCGTCGCGGGGGTGACCTGTCGCGACGCGTCGTCGGGCATGAGGTCGCGCAGGACGATCTCGGCCAGGCTCATGTCGACGGGCTGCCGGTTGAGGTTGGCGAACGCCGTGACGCGGATGAGCGCGCCCTCGAGCTCGCGGATGTTGGTGGAGATCCGCGAGGCGATGAACTCCAGGACGTCGTCGGGCACCGAGAGCCGCTCCTGGATCGCCTTCTTGCGCAGGATCGCGATCCGGGTCTCGAGGTCGGGGGGTTGGACGTCGGTCAGCAGGCCCATCTCGAAGCGGCTGCGCATGCGGGCCTCGAAGCCGCTGAGCAGCTTGGGCGGCACGTCGCTCGTGATGACGACCTGCTTGTTGGCGTTGTGCAGCGTGTTGAAGGTGTGGAAGAACTCCTCCTGCGTCTGCACCTTGCCCTGGAGGAACTGGATGTCGTCGATGAGCAGCACGTCGACGTCGCGGTAGCGGCGCTGGAAGTTCGCGGCCTTGTCGTCGCGGATGCTGTTGATGAAGTCGTTCGTGAACTCCTCGGAGTTCACGTAGCGCACCTTCACGTGCGGGAAGAGGTTGCGGGCGTAGTGCCCGATCGCGTGCAGCAGGTGGGTCTTGCCGAGCCCGGACTCCCCGTAGATGAACAGCGGGTTGTAGGCCTTGGCCGGTGCCTCGGCGACGGCGACCGCGGCCGCGTGGGCGAAACGGTTGCTCGCCCCGATGACGAAGGTGTCGAAGGTGTACTTCGGGTTGAGCCTGGTCAGCTCGACCTGCTCGGGCACCTGGGTGCCGGGTCGCGGCCGGCGGGCGCCGGGCACCTCCACGAGATCGGGGATGCCGTTCGCGTGCCTCCCCGGTGCGGCGTCGGCCGCGCCGTGGTTGCCGGAGAAGCCGTGTGCCTCGGTGCCGTCGACCTCGACCTCGTCCTCGCCGATGTCGAGGTCGTCGATCTGCTGGCGGCGGTCCGCGGCGCGCAGGTCGTGACCGTCGTCAGCGCCACCGATGGCACTGCCGTCAGCGTGCCGGGCGGGGTGGCTCGACACGTCGCCGCCCTGGGCGCCGTTCGTGGCCAGGACCTCGGCGAGCGAGGGGTCGACCGTGACGGCCAGGCGGACCTGACGGCCGAGCTGCTGGCCCAGGGTGGCGGCGACCCGGTCTCGCAGCCGGGTCTCGATGATGTCCTTGGTGAAGTCGTTCGGGACGGCGATCAGGACGGTGTCGTCGATGAGTCCGACGAGCTTGGCGAGCGAGAGGAAGGCCCGCTGCTGGACGGGGATGCCATCGGAGTCCAGGACCTCGAGGGTGGTGCGCCACAGCTGGACCATCGTCGCGTCCGCCACTGGTTCCCACAATCCTTCCGATGACCGCACTCAACGTCGGTCATGGTTCGCCGGGGGTTGGATCCCGGGGTCGTCCACATGGTTGTCCACAGTCTGTGGGTACGCAAGGCGAGTCTTGCCGGCGTGTCGCGACGGGTGGTTCGCCCTGCCCCGTGAGATCCTAGGGTCTTTTCCGGCGTGAGGTACATGCCTGCGCCGGTTTGACCCTCGTGCCCGCTCTCGCGTACCGTGGACTGGCCTGTTGTTCGGCTGCTTTCGCATGCCTGTGACCCGTGCCCGAAAGGGTGCAGCTTCGATGCTGAAATGGTCCTGGGCTTCCGATGGCAGCCGACCGCCAGCGGCACACCGACCACCCGGGCCTTGACCGGCCCACCCCGTAGATGAGAGACCAACGTGAGCAAGCGGACCTTCCAGCCGAACAACCGCCGCCGGGCCAAGACCCACGGCTTCCGTCTGCGGATGCGCACGCGCGCCGGCCGCTCGATCCTCGCCGCCCGTCGTCGCAAGGGCCGCTCCGAGCTCTCCGCCTGAGGCCGGCGGTGCTGCCGGCGCCGAACCGACTGCGTGAGCGGTCGGACTTCACGTCGGCGGTGCGCTCCTTCGGGGGATGCCGGGCCGGGTCCAGGCTTCTCGTGGTCCACGCCACCTCGACCGGCGCGCGTGCGGGACTCCCGCCGCGCGTCGGTTTCGTCGTGTCCAAGGCCGTCGGTGGGGCCGTGGTGCGCAACCGCACCAAGCGGCGTCTGCGGGCCCTGGTCGCGCAGCGCCTCACGGCCATCCCGGCCGGTGTCGACCTGGTCGTGCGGGCGAACCCGCCAGCGGCACAGGCGTCCTCGCGGGAACTGGCGAGATGCCCTGGACCCGTTGGTGCATCGAGTGGTCAAGCGACTGGGAGGCACCGGGTGAGCGTCGGTCGGGTGCTCGCGACCCCTTTCATCTGGCTGATCCGCGTCTACCAGAACGTCATCTCCCCGATGCGCCCCCCCACGTGCCGGTACTACCCGTCGTGCTCCGCGTATGCCGTGACCTCGCTGGAGACCTACGGTGTGCTGCGGGGTTCGTGGATGGCCACCCGTCGTCTCCTGCGCTGCCACCCCTGGGCGCCGGGAGGCGTCGACCACGTGCCACTGCGTGACCCCGTCACCGGAGCAGCCCATCCCCGGGACCACCGGCCCACGTGACCTCACAGCGGATGCCGCGCACCGGCATCCGGCCCGGTCCGTGCCGTCGGACCCCACTGAACCCGTCACGATCGTGACCCCACCCGCGCCGACCTCGGTCGGCACAGTCTAAAAGGACACCATGGGCGACTTCTTCAACTCACTGCTGGCCCCGATCGAGTGGCTCGTGGCCTGGATCATGTACGGGTTCCACACCGCGCTGACCGCGATCGGGATGCCGTCGGGCTCCGGGTGGACGTGGTCGCTGTCCATCGTCGGGCTCGTCATCGTCATGCGTGCGGCGATGATCCCGCTGTTCGTCAAGCAGATCATGGCGTCACGCAAGATGCAGATGATCCAGCCCGAGCTGCAGAAGATCCAGAAGAAGTACAAGGGCAAGAGCGACCCGGAGTCCCGTCAGGCGATGACTCAGGAGACGATGGCGCTGTACAAGAAGGAGGGGACCAACCCCTTCAGCTCGTGCTTGCCGATCCTCGTCCAGTCCCCGTTCTTCTTCGGTCTGTTCCGCGTGCTGAACGGCGTGGACGAGATCGCCTCGGGTGCCACCGACCCGATCGGGCCGATCGACCAGCCGGTTGCGGCCGAGTTCGAGTCGGCGACGATCTTCGGTGCCCAGCTCTCGGACACCTTCCTGGGGTCGGACTCGATCAACGTCAAGATCGTGACGGCCGTCCTCATCGTGCTGATGTCGGCGACGACCTTCCTCACCCAGCGTCAGCTGATGACGAAGAACATGCCCGCCTCGGCCCTGGACAACCCCTTCGCGAAGCAGCAGAAGCTGCTCCTCTACATCCTGCCGATCGTGTTCGCCGTCTCCGGCGTGAACTTCCCCATCGGTGTGCTCATCTACTGGTTCACGACCAACGTGTGGTCGATGTGCCAGCAGTTCTACGTCATCCGCCGGATGCCGGCCCCCGGGTCCGCGGCCGAGGCGTCGTACCACGCGCGGCTGGCCAAGAAGGGCAAGCCGATTCCTGGCGCACCGGCCGTCGAGGCCATTGCTGACGACGTCGAGGCCACGGCCGATGACGGGTCCAAGAAGTCCGGTCAGCGCCAACAGCCGACGAGCAAGAAGCGCAAGAAGCCCAAGCCGGCGGCCGCGAAGCCGCAGGCCGGAGGCAAGCCGGCGGCCGGGGGAACCCCCAAGGACACTCCGCCGAGCGACTCCCCCAAGCCCTCCACCACCTGATTTCCCCCTGACCACAGGAGAGACCCATGAGCGAGAACCTGACGCAGGACCCCGCGACCACCGACGTCGAGACCGACGAGACGGCACTCGAGACCACTGCCGAGCACGACGCCCTGGCCGGTGAGCACGACGAGACCACCGCTGCGGCCGACCAGGCCGAGCCCTCTGGGGACGACGACGGCGTGGCGGCCGACGACTCTGACTCCGAGGCGCCCGCGGGCGGCGCTCCCAGGAGCCGTCACGGTCAGCTGGAGCGCGAGGGCGAGGTGGCGGCTGACTTCCTGGAGACGCTCCTCGACATCTGCGACCTCGACGGTGACCTCGAGGTCGACATCGACGGCGACCGTGCTGCCGTGTCGATCGTCGACTCCGAGGACGGTCGGGTTCCGCGCCGTCTCGTCGGTCAGGGTGGCCAGGTGCTCGACGCCCTTCAGGAGCTGACCCGCCTCGCGGTGCAGTCCGCGACCGGCGAGCGCAGCCGGCTGATGCTCGACGTGGGTGGTCACCGTGCGGAGCGACGGGCGACCCTGGTGACCGTGGCCAAGGAGGCCATCGACGAGGTGCGCACCACCGGTGAGCGCAAGCCGCTGACGCCGATGACCGCCTTTGAGCGCAAGGTCGTGCACGACGAGGTGCTGGCCGCAGGGCTGGTGTCGGAGTCCGAGGGCGCCGAGCCGCGCCGCTACGTCGTGATCCTCCCCGCCTGAAGCGACGTTTCACGTGAAACATGACGGCCCGGACGAGGCTTCTCCCGTGCCGCCGCCAGCCGCACCCGAGGGTGCGGCTGGCCTGTTCGGTGACCGGATGCCGTTGGCCGTCCGGTTCACGGAGATCCTCGCCGACACCGGCGTCAGTCACGGCCTGATCGGGCCTCGTGAGGTTCCGCGCCTGTGGGAGCGGCACGTCCTCAACTGTGCGGTGATCGCCGGCACCTTCGCACCGGGCGCTCGGCTCGTCGACGTCGGGTCGGGTGCGGGCCTGCCGGGGGTGGTGCTCGCCATCGTGCGGCCGGACCTCGACGTGCACCTCGTCGAACCGATGCTGCGCCGGACCCAGTGGCTCGAGGGCGTCGTGGCCGACCTCGGGCTGGAGCTCGGTCACGGTGCACCGAGGGCGGGCGGAGGAGTTCGCCGGGTCGTTGTCGGCCCCCTATGTCACTGCCCGGGCCGTTGCTCGCCTGGACAAGCTGGCCCGCTGGTGCGTTCCGTTGCTCGAGCCTGCTGGCCTGCTCGTGGCGATGAAGGGGCGTTCAGCCGCCACGGAGCTCGCTGAGGACCGCAAGGCGCTCGAGCGGCTGGGCCTGCGGGATGCCGTCGTGACGGAGCACGGTTCGGCGCTGCTCGAGGAGCCGGTGCTGACGGTTGACCTGCGATTCGAGCCCCGAGTCGACGCCAGGCCCGGCCACAGGAAGCCGACCCGCCGCGCCAAGCCCGGCAAGAGCGCAACGTAGACCTTCCCGGCCGGCTCGCGCCCTGGGTGGAGGTGATATCGCTCGGTTCTGCGTGCAGGAATACCTCGACCCCATCGCCGTCGGCCGGGTGGAGGTGATACCGCTCGGGTATCCGTGCAGTAATACCTCGACCCAAGCCCGCCGGTCCGGTGGCGGGTTCTGTGTTCAGTATCCGTCGACCGCATCGCAGTAGGTACCTCGACCTCCCACCGCAAGCCCGACTGTGGGGGTGTGGCGGATCCACATCCGGTCTCCGGCTCCGCGGTCCTGCTTGAGTGGAGGCAACACGCAGGGCTGCCGGCTCATCCTGTGCGTGTTGCCTCCTCTCGACGCGGACGTGTGCTGCGACGGCAGTCTCTGAGGTGCCCTGCAGCACACGCGATGTTTCACGTGAAACGGTTGACGTGAACTTCCTTCGAGGACTGACAGACGGCATTCACGCTCGCTGTCTGGGCCGGCGGCACGGCATCCGCTTGTGCTGACGTGGTCCACGGCATCCACTCACCGCTGTTTGGGCCGGCGGACGGCATGACCGACACGTGGCACCAGGTCTGCGACCTGAGATGGCCTTTGAGTCGAGAGGAGGCAACACGCAGGGCTGCCGGCTCAGTTTTGTGCGTGTTGCCTCCTCTCGACGTGGATGTGTGCGATGCGACGGCCGACTAGGAGCCTCCAGTCGTGATTCGTTGCCCGGGAGAGAGTTCGATGTTTCACGTGAAACATGACAGACGAGTGGTGCCTGTGGCGATCCGCTTTGGCGTGTTGATGGTGCGTGGGGTTGGATGGCGTCGTCCCCACCCCACCGACGAAGGTTTCTCGCGTTGAGCACTCGCATCGACAGCCCGGAGCACCGGACTGCAGCGGCCGGACTCGGCTTCCCTCAGCTCACCGGGTCACCCACGACACCTCTCGGCTGGCCGGGGGAGGACACCGTTTCACGTGAAACGGTCGCCCTCGACTCGGGCGAGACGCCGGAAGCCGCCGACGCCGATGCCGACGCAGGGGTCGACATCGACATCGACGCTGCGGTCGACATCGACCTTGACGGCGACGGCAACGCTGTAGCCGCGAGTGACGAAGTGGTGACGGAGCCTTCCGAGCCACTCCCTACGGAACCAGAGGCCGCCACGGAGCGGGAGCAGATCGCCGCCGTGCTTCCCGAGGCCGACGAGCAGACACCCCTGGCCACCGCCGTCGCCGACGACGCACGCAAGCGCATCACGCTCAGCGGCCGCGTGGTCCCGCGGCCGGCGCGCACCCGCGTGCTCACCGTCGCGAACCAGAAGGGCGGCGTCGGCAAGACGACGACCACCGTCAACATCGCCGCCGCCCTGTCGCAGGCCGGCAGCACCGTGCTCGTGATCGACCTCGACCCGCAGGGCAACGCCAGCACGGCCCTGGGCATCCCGCACCACGCCGAGGTCTCGAGCGTCTACGACGTCCTCGTCGACGGCCGCGCGATCGCCGAGGTCGTCCAGGAGTGCGCCGACCTCCCCGGGCTCACGTGTGTCCCCGCCACGATCGACCTCGCCGGAGCCGAGATCGAGCTCGTCTCGCTCGTGGCCCGGGAGACCCGGCTCCAGCGCGCCGTGAGCGCCTACGTCACCGAGCGTGCGGCAGCCGGCGACCCGATCGACTACGTGCTCATCGACTGTCCGCCGAGCCTGGGACTGCTGACGGTCAACGCGTTCGTGGCCGCGAGCGAGGTGTTCATCCCCATCCAGTGCGAGTACTACGCCCTCGAAGGCCTGTCGCAGCTGCTGAAGAACATCGAGCTCATCCGCAGCCACCTGAACACCCAGCTGCACGTCTCCACCATCCTGCTCACCATGTATGACGGCCGGACCCGCCTGGCCGCGCAGGTCGCCGACGAGGTGCGCGAGCACTTCCCCGACCAGACCCTGCGCGCCGTGGTCCCGCGCTCGGTGCGCATCTCCGAGGCCCCCAGCCACGGACAGACCGTCATGACCTACGACCCGAACAGCAGCGGCGCCCTGTCCTACCTCGAGGCGGCCATCGAGCTCGCCGAGCGTGGCGCCCCCACCCCGACCACCACCGAGGAGTCCGCATGAGTGAGAAGCGTCGCGCCCTGGGCCGCGGGCTGGGTGCCCTGATCCCGTCCGGCCCGCCCTCCACCGACCGGCCGGTCGACGTGTTCTTCCGTGACCAGGACGTCGCGGCCCCGGTCGACCACGCAGACAGCGCGACGCCCGCCGGCCCTCCGTCAGGGCAGGACACCCCCACCCCACAGCACGGTGAGGCCGGCGCGAACCCTCTCGGGGACGGTGGCACCACCGATTCCGGGCTCCGTCCCGTCCCCGGTGCCGAGTTCGCCGAGATCCCGCTCGACCAGATCCGGCCGAACCCGCGTCAGCCGCGAACGGTCTTCGACGAGGACGAGCTCGCCGAGCTCGTGCACTCCATCCGCGAGATCGGGGTGCTCCAGCCCGTCGTCGTGCGGCGGATCCCGCCCGAGGCGATCGAGGGAGAGGTCCGCTTCGAGCTCATCATGGGTGAGCGGCGGTGGCGGGCATCGCGCGCGGCGGGCAACGACGTCGTCCCGGCGATCATCAAGGTCACCGAGGAGGACGACCTCCTGCGGGACGCCCTCCTCGAGAACCTGCACCGCAGCCAGCTCAACGCCCTCGAGGAGGCCGCGGCCTACCAGCAGCTGCTCGACGACTTCGGGTGCACCCAGGAAGAGCTCGCACGCCGCATCGGGCGCTCCAGGCCACAGATCTCCAACACCCTGCGCCTGCTGAAGCTGCCCCCGCTCGTCCAGCGCCGCGTCGCGGCCGGCGTGCTGAGCGCCGGCCATGCACGGGCCCTGCTCGGGATGTCGGATGCCGCCGCCATGGAGCGGATGGCCCAGCGCATCGTCGCGGAGGGCTTCTCGGTGCGCACCGTCGAGGAGCTCGTCACCCTCGGCGACGACGACACGCCGCCGGCCACCCGGCGGGCCCCCCGTGCCGGCGGGCGCCGTCCCCAGCTCGACGACCTGGCCGCCGACCTCTCCGACCGGCTCGAGACCCGGGTGCGGATCGCCCTCGGGCAGCGCAAGGGCCGCCTCACGGTGGAGTTCGCCTCCGTCGACGACCTCAACCGGATCCTCGACGCGATGCACCTGCGCGACGCCCGGGACTGACTCCCCGCGGCCGAGGTTGCCGCTCCGGACACACAGAAAGGCGCGGATGCCGTTGTCCACCAACGGTATCCGCGCCTCTCAGCGCTCATGCGACATCAGCCGAGGTAGGGCTCCAGCTCGCGCAGCAGCTTGGGCTTGGGCAGCGCGCCGATGATCGTCTTGACGATCTCGCCGTTCACGTACACGTGCATCGTGGGGATGCTCGTGATGCCGAGCTGACCGGTGATGAGGGGGTTCTCGTCGGTGTTGAGCTTCACGATCGAGACCTCGTCGTGGTCGCGCGCGATCTCGTCGAGGATCGGGGCGACGGCGCGGCACGGGCCGCACCAGGGTGCCCAGAAGTCGACGAGGACGGGGCGGTCCTGCTTGATGACGTCGGCCTCGAAGGCTGCGTCGGAGGTGCTGGAGACGGCTCCCATGGGGGAATCCTTTCGTCGGGGTGGTCGGTAGTCGGTGGAGGTGAGGGTTTGATCGTGCCGGATGCGTCCGACACGGATCGGCGCGTTCGTCAGTGGGCGAGGAATCGTTCGGCGTCGAGGGCGGCAGCACACCCGGAGCCGGCGGCCGTGATCGCCTGGCGGTAGGTGTGGTCGACGAGGTCACCGCAGGCGAAGACACCCGGGATGTTCGTGAGCGTGCTGCGGCCCTCGACGAGCACGTACCCCTCGGCGTCGAGCTCGACGACACCCTTGATGAGCTCGTTGCGCGGGTCGTGCCCGATCGCCACGAACAGTCCGGTGACCGGCAGGGCGCGGGTCTCACCGGTTACGGTGTCGCGCAACGTGATTCCCGTCAGCTTGTCGTCACCGTGGATGGCGTCGACGGCGCTGTTCCACGCGAAGGAGATCTTCTCGTTGGCGTGGGCGCGTTCGGCCATGATCGCCGAGGCGCGCAGCTCGTCGCGGCGGTGCACGATCGTCACCGAGCGGGCGAACTTGGTGAGGAAGGTGGCCTCCTCGACCGCGGAGTCCCCACCGCCCACGACCACGATGTCCTGGTCGCGGAAGAAGAACCCGTCGCAGGTGGCGCACCAGGAGACGCCACGGCCTGACAGGCGCTTCTCGTCGGGCAGCCCGAGCTCGCGGTAGGCCGAACCCATCGCGAGGATGACCGAGCGGGCGCGGTGCTCCTTGCCCTCGGCGTCGGTGACGACCTTGATGTCGTCCTCCAGGCGCACGGACTCGACGTCATCGGTGATGATCTCGGTGCCGAACCGCTCCGCCTGGGCGCGCATGTTCTCCATGAGGTCCGGGCCCATGATGCCGTCACGGAAGCCGGGGAAGTTCTCGACCTCGGTGGTGTTCATGAGCGCACCGCCGGCCGTGACCGACCCCTCGAACATCAGCGGCTCCAGGTTGGCCCGGGCGGCGTAGACGGCAGCCGTCCACCCCGCAGGGCCGGAGCCGATGATGATGACGTTGCGGACGTCCGAGGTCACAGGACACATCCCCTTGTGGTGGTGGCGGTCGACAACCGCAAGATGCGGTGCCTGATGGTGAACCGATCCTAGGCCCGCGGTGTTCCCGTCACCGACTCGCCCCGCGGCGTCACGGCAGCGAGATCGGCCCGGCGATGAGGGCAGGGGAGCCCGTGGTGCACGACCTGCTCACGGCGTATGCCGTGCGCTCACCCCCGTCGTCCACGAGGAGGACCGCCGCGGGGACCCCGTCGACCTCGCTGACGTCGACGACGAGGGTTGCGGCGGGGGACACCCCGAGCGCGTCGGCACAGGAGCGGGCGCCGATCGCGGTGGCGATCGGACCGATGCCCGGGGACTCGGCGGCCAGGGGCGTGATGGGGTCGACCGCCGCACCCTCGAGCGCCGGAACGGACTGCGCCAGGGTGGCCGAGTCGTGGTCGATCCCGGACATGATGACGGCGACGACCCCCGCACTCGCCGCATCGGGGACCACTGGCGCACTGAGGTCGGCGCCGTCCTTGGTCGCACTGCTGCTCTCGTCCTGCGACTCCGCTGCACCTGCCGCGGCGCCGGCCTCCGCATCGGCGCCGCTGGAGGCGTTGAGCTGGGCCGTCAGGCTGCCCGGCCACGAGGTGAGGGCCACGCCGCCCAGGCCGATGGCGGTGACGACGGCCGCGGCCACACCCGAGGTGGCGCAGCCCGCCCCGGCGAGGGCGCAGCGGGACGACGTTCCCGGCATCCGGTGCGGAGGAGAGGGCGGCGGCTCGGGACTCCTCGGCCAGGGCGGCGGTGATGCGGGCGACGAGGTCGTCGGGCATGGGGCCGGGGTCGGGCAGGGCTGCCAGGAGGTCGCGCATCCCCGTCGGGTCGTGCTCGACGGGGGTGGGGTCATCGTGGGGGTGGGTCACGAGGTCCTCCGGGTGGGTCCCTGCTGGGTGGCGGAGCGGATGCGGGAATGGCTGACGCAGGGGTCGGGCCGGGAGTGGGACGTCATGGGGCCCCCTGCGGTTCCGTCTCCGAGCCCAACTTCGTGAAGTTTGAACCACTTCGGCCGCCGAGGTGCTCTGCGAGGGCCTCGCGGCCGCGGAAACACCGGGACTTCACCGTTCCCTCGGCCACGCCGAGCGCTTCGGCGGCCTCGGCGACCGAGAGCCCCTGCATGTCGACGAGGACCAGAGCCAGTCGCTGGCCTTCCGGCAGCTTGGCGAGGGCGGCATGCACGTCGAGACGAGCCTCGGCCGCCGAGTGGTGGTCGCGGGGGTCGGGTAGGTCGAGCTCACCCAGGTCGCCCGCACGCCGGACGGAGACCTTCTCGCGGCGCAGCCGGTCCAGGCAGGCGTTGACGACGATGCGGTGCAGCCACGTGGTGACCGCGGCCTCCCCGCGGTAGGCATCGGCGCGCCGGAACGCCGAGATGAAGGCCTCCTGGACGGCATCCGCAGCGAGCTCACGGTTGGCGGTGGTGCGCAGTGCCACGGCGTACATCCGGTCGCGGTGGCGGCGGAAGAGCTCGCCGAAGGCCACCCCGCCGTCGCCGCGGACGTGCCGCGCCATCAGCTCGCGGTCGTCGAGCTCCGCGACGTCGGCGACATCGGCGGCCTCGGCACCGACAGAGCCATCGGTGCCACGAGTGCTGGTCAGCGCGGGGGAACTGGTCGGCAGGCATGTCGGCTCGTTCGGCCTCAGCCGGTGACGACGACCTCGTTGAGCCAGGCACGACGCTTGCCCTCGTCGTCGGTCGTGAGGCCGGTGAACCACACGACGATGTACTGCCCGCTGACGTCCGCCGGCACCTCGAACTTCACGGTGCCCTCGGCCCCGGCCTTCTCGCCGATCTTCGTCGCACCCTCGCGGCGGTTCTCCGGCCCGACGTAGACCTCGACGGACGTGGCCACGGGGATGACGAGCTCGACGGTCTGCGGCTTCTTGTTGGGCCCGAGGTCGACGATGACGCCCAGGCCGCTCTTCAGCCCACCGAACTGCTCGGTGCGGTAGTTCTCGGAGTACCAGCCCGTGGTGACGTCGCCGTCGTAGATCTTCGGGGTGAGCTTGTTGTTCTCCTCGCCGTCGCCCTCGGGGTCGTAGGCCTCGACCTTGAGGATGGCCAGCGGCTCGGGAGGCCCGGCGCTCTCGGCCGGGGCCGAACCGCTCACCGACGGGCTGGGGGACGCGGTCGACGCGCTGGGCACCGGGCCTGCGGCGTCGCCCCCGAAGATGTCGCGGGTGCTGGAGCCGATGCGGGACACGCCCCAGATGCCGATGACGAGCGCCAGGACGAGGAAGCCGGCGACGATTCCGAGGGCCAGCTTGGACTCGTCCTTGGACAACGGCTCGGCCGGCACGAGGGGAGCCGGGGCCTCCAGCCCGTCCGAGCTGGTGCGTGGCGCGGTGTCGGGGCTCATCTCGGAGACCTTGTCGACGGCCCGTTTCGCCATGCCACCGACCCGGCCACCCACCGTGCCGATCGCTCCGGCCACGGCGGCGCCCGCACCCGCGACTGCTGCACCTGCGGCAGCGGCCGAGGTGGGCCGTCGACCGGCGTCGCCCTGGGCCACCACGACGTCGCCGACGTCCGCCTCGTCGACCTCGTTCGTCGGCTCGACCTCGATCGTCTCGTCGGCCGTGCCCGGGCCGCCGACCTGCGGGGTCTCGTCGTCGACGGCCGGCGCGGCCCTCGGCAGGGCCACCGTGGCTGCAGCCACACCCGCACCAGCCGCCACGGCAGCAGCAGGCACCACCTCAGGCTCCTCCACCGCGCTCCTCCAGCCGGCTCCTCCAGCGGCTCCTCCACCGGGGGCACCGCGGGTGGAGCGACCGTGCGGGTGACCGGGCGCCCGACGACCTGACGCGAGGGCCACGGGGCGACCTGACGAGCGAAGTCGCCGGGGCTGGTGGGGCCCTGGTCGTCGTTGAGGGTGAGGCGACACAGGGCGTCGAGGTCGCGCGGCACCCCAGCAGCGATCTCCGAGGGGGAGGCCACGCCTCCGGGGACGCGCGGTGCCGCACCCAGACCGGACCCGCCTGCCCCGAGCGGCCAGAGGCCGGTCAGCCCGGCATACGCGAGGGCGACGACGCCGACGGCGTCGCGGCGACCGGCATCCTCGGCCTCGGTGCCGTCCTCGCCGATGCGCACGGCGGCCGTCTCCAGGCCGCGCAGGCGGATGTCGCCGTCGGGGGTGCGCAGGACGTCCTCGGGCTTGAGGTCGAGGTGGTGCATGCCGCGGTGTCGGGCGGACTCGAGGGCGGCCGCGACCTCGCCCGTGATGCGGCGAACCTCGTCACCGGGAACGCCTCCGTCGCTGACGAGCTCGGCGAGGTCGCGAGCCTCGTCGAGCTCCTCCTCGACCACGTAGGCGACCTGGTCGTCGTGGCCGACGTCGAGGACCCGCACGAACACGGGGTGGGTCAGCGATCCGGCACGGCGGGCGGCATCGAGCAGGGCGGAGGTGCGGTGGTCGTCGCTGGCGATGCAGAGGACGGACACGCTGCGGCCGAGCGTCGTGTCGTCGGCAGACCACCGCTCGGTGTCGTGGCGTTCCTCCAGCCGCTGGTGAACGGTGTAGCGCCCGCCCAGGACGGTGCCGGGTCCAACACCCCTCACCGCTGCTCCTCTCGTTCGTTGCGTCAGCGCACGGCGCGCCCCGGCCGACTCAGCCGACGGATGACCTCCTCCATCCTAGGCACGCGCAGGTCAACGGCGTCGGAGCCGACGCGTGACGGGCTGGAGCGCCGTCGAGATCTCGCGGACGCCGAGCAGGCTCGCCACGCCCCACGTGACCCCCAGCTGGATGATTCCGGCACCGGCCAGCACGAGCCCACCGGCGACGAGCCCGGCCACCCCACGGGTCTCGCCGAGGTCGGGGAAGAGCTGCCCGATCGCGATGGAGAGCGCGACGGCGGTGACGAGAGCGGGCACGACGAGGGAGAGGTACACGCGGGCGGTGGTGCGCAGGCCCAGCGGGCCCAGCTGCCGACGCAGCACCCAGAACCCCACCGCAGCCGACACGCAGAACGCGAGCACCTGGCCCGCACCGAGCGCCATCGCCGTGATGGCCGGGTCGAGCTGCAGCGCCACCACGGCGCCGACGGTGGCGATACCCGTCGTCACGCACTGGAGCCGGAAGGACATCCACGTCATCTGGTGGGCGTAGAACACCCGGTCGTTGAGGTAGGTCCAGCTCATGGGGATGGCCATCCACGCGATGACGGCGAGGACGACCGCGATGGCGCTGGTCTCCTCGAGCGTGTTGTTGAAGAAGAACGTCGACGCGATGTAGGGGGCGAGCACCGACAGGAAGGCGATCCCGGGCACGATGATCACGGCCGGCAGCCGCATCCCCTGGTCGTGGTAGCGGCGCACCTGGCGGGCGTCGCCGTGGCTCGCCGCCTCGGACAGGCTCGTGTAGAGCGCGGTGACCAGGGAGACCGTGACCAGGCCGTGCGGCAGCATGACGATGAGGAAGGCCTGGGTGTAGGCCATGAGGCCCGAGACGTCCTCCCCGACGGCGAGGCCCCGCGACGTGGTCCCGGTGAGCACCCTCGAGGTGACGACGTAACCCAGCTGGCTCACGACGATCGACCCGAAGGTCCACTTCGCCACGTGGCTGACCTCACCGAGCCCGTGGCCGCGCACACCCCACACGGGGCGGTACCGGAACCCGATCCGGCGCAGCGGGATGACGAGCGAGAAGGCCTGGACGGCGATGGACAGGGTCGCCGTGCCCGCGAGGATCGCGATCATCTCGGGGGTCCAGTCGGCCGGGGCCGCACCCGACGGGAGCCCGGCACGTTGGAACCACACCAGGCCGATGACCGCGACCACGTTGGCCAGCGCCGGGGCCCACATGTAGCCCGCGAAGCGGCCGTTGGCGTTGAGGACCTGGCCCAGGATCGTGAACAGCCCGTAGAAGAAGATCTGCGGCAGGCAGATGACGGCGAAGATCGTGGTGAGCCGCAGCGCCGCCGGGTCGTCGAACCGGGAGTAGACGCGCACGAGCAGGGGGGCGGCGAGGGTGAGCGCCACGGTCGCGACCGCGAGCACCGTCAGGGACAACGTGATGATGCGGTTGACGAACTCGTCGCCGTCGGGGCGCAGCTTGGCCCGCACGATCTGGGGCACGAGAACCGCGTTGAGCGCGCCGCCGGCGATGAGCAGGTAGAACTGGTTGGGCAGCGTGTTGGCGATGGTGAAGCCGTCGGCGGCGTACCCCGTCGTGCCGATGACACCCGTGAGCAGGGCGGCTCGCACCAACCCGACGGCCCGGCTGACCATCGACCCGGACGCCATGATCGCCCCGGCCCGGCCGAGGCTCTGCCGGGGCGCGGTCGGGCCGGCGCCCGACGGCTCCGCGCCCGACGGCTCGGCGCCCGACGGCTCGGAGCCGGACGGCTCGTCCGCGGGCGGGGGCGGCTCGGTGGTCATGGGGGAAACGTCTCCGGGGCGGGGGAAGTGGGGTGGGCGGCGGCGCGCCGGTCAGGCGTCGCCCGACAGGCGCTGCCAGGCGACGCGGGCGATCCGGCGCTCGTTCGGGAAGGTCAGGTGCCGGTGCGCGTCGCGCAGGGGGAGCCAGGCGACGTCGATCGCCTCGTGGTCGGGGTCGTTCTCGATCGTGAGGTCGCCACCGACCGCCTCGAGCAGGTAGTGGTGGACGTACTTGTGGATGCGGCGCTCGCCGGCGGCGAACCAGTAGTCGATGGTGCCGAGCTCGATGAGGACGTTGCCGATGATGCCGGTCTCCTCGGCCACCTCGCGCGCTGCGGTCTGGGGCAGGGTCTCCTCGCCCTCGATGTGGCCCTTGGGCAGGCACCACTCGACGCGTCCGGCCCGGTTCCGGCGGGCGATCACGGCGATGCGCGCCTCGCCCTCGTGCACGTCGACGACCACGCCCCCCGCGCTGCGCTCCTCGACCGCCGGCAGCCGACGGGGGGGCACCCCGGGCGGGTCTGCGGCGGCATGGCTCATCCGGTCACTGTAGTCAGTGGCTCCACGACGGGCGGGGGACCCCGCGCTGGGCAGCGGGCGCGCGGCATACCCTTGGTGCTCGTGCCCACCCGTCAGCCCTCGCCCGCCCTCCTGCGCCGGGCGGTTGCCCACCTGGCGCCGGCGCTCCCGGCGCTGATCGACCTCGGCGAGCGGTTCGCGGCGGCCGGACACGACCTCGCCCTCGTCGGGGGGCCCGTGCGCGACGCGCTGCTCGGCCGGCCGGTCAGCGACTTCGACTTCACCACCTCGGCCCGCCCGGAGGCCACCGAGGCACTGCTCGCCGCCTGGGGCACCGCGACGTGGGACATGGGCCGCGAGTTCGGCACGATCGGCGCGAGGCGCCCCGACATGGTCGTCGAGGTGACGACGTACCGGGCCGACGCCTACGACGGCCAGACCAGGAAGCCCGTCGTCGCCTTCGGCGACTCCCTCGAGGACGACCTCGTGCGCCGCGACTTCACCGTCAACGCCATGGCGCTGCGGCTGCCCGACCTCACCTTCGTCGACCCGCACGGTGGGCTGGCCGACCTCGACGCGCAGGTGCTGCGCACGCCGTCGCCGCCCGAGGTGTCCTTCGGGGACGACCCCCTGCGGATGATGCGCGCCGCGCGCTTCGTCGCCCAGCTCGCGTTCGTCCCGACCCCGGAGGTGTTCGCCGCGATGCGTGACCTCGCGGCATCCATCGAGATCGTCTCGGCCGAACGGGTGCGCGACGAGCTCGTCAAGCTGCTCCTCGCCCCCCACCCGCGCGCCGGTCTCGAGCTGCTCACCGAGAGCGGGCTGGCGCAGCACGTGCTCCCCGAGCTGCCGGCCCTGCGCCTCGAGGTCGACGAGCACCACCGCCACAAGGACGTCTACGACCACTCGATGATCGTGCTCGAGCAGGCCATCGACCTCGAGGGCCCCGCCGACGGGCCCGCCGAGTCGGTGCCCGGCCCCGACCTCGTCCTGCGCCTGGCCGCGCTCCTGCACGACATCGGCAAGCCGGCCACGCGACGGTTCGAGGGCGGCGGCGGGGTCTCCTTCCACCACCACGAGGTGGTCGGCGCGAAGCTCACGGCCAAGCGGATGCGCGCGCTGCGCTTCGACAAGGACACCACCAAGGCGGTCGCCCGGCTCGTCGAGCTGCACCTGCGCTTCCACGGCTACGGCGAGGGCCAGTGGACCGACTCGGCCGTGCGCCGCTACATCACGGATGCCGGGCCGCTCCTTCCGCGCCTGCACCGCCTCACGCGCGCGGACTGCACGACCCGCAACGTGCGCAAGGCGCGCCGCCTCGCCGCCACCTACGACGACCTCGAGGCCCGCATCGAGCGGCTCCTGGAGCACGAGGAGCTGAAGGCGGTGCGCCCCGAGCTCGACGGCAACGAGATCGCCGCGGTGCTCGGCATCGCCCCCGGGCCGGTGCTCGGTCGGGCCTACAAGCACCTCCTCGCCGTGCGGCTCGACGAGGGGCCGATCGGGCCGGACGCCGCCACCGAGCGGCTGCGCGCCTGGTGGGCCGAGCAGCCCGAGTCGCAGGCCTGAGCACTCGTCCCGGCGTGTTCGCCCGGGCACGGTGGGCCCGGATTCAGGGCCCACGGGCCCATCCCCGGATGCCGTGTGACGACATACGGTCACACCGTCAGTCAGGCGTCGGTCGGGGGAACAGATGTGGTCACAGCAGTCGCGGCGTACCCGTGAACGCGGGGCGGTGGGCCTGGAGTACGGCGCACTGGTCGCGGTCGCCGCCCTCGTCGTGGGGATGGTCGTCTTCGCGATCTCCCCGGCCGGCGCGGACGTGCGAACCCACGTGTGCAAGGCGGTGGCGAGCATCTTCCAGCTCGAGGCCGGCCTGCGGCGACGACGGCTCGGGCGACGAGGACGAGAACGCCGAGGAGCCCCCGGACGACGAGACCTTCGAGCCGGAGAAGTGCAAGATCAAGGAGACCGGTGACGAGTACAGCCACGTCATCAAGATCGGGTTCATCGAGTTCGGCGAGAACGCCGGGTTCGTCGTCACCGAGTACAGCGACGGAGTCCGTGACGATGATGGCGACCAACGGGGCGGAGATCGGTGCCACCGGGGGGTTCGGGGCCGACGCGGCGTGGGGTGAGCTCGAGGCCGGGGCCAAGGTCGACTTCGGTGCCGGCGTGGAGTTCGACTACGGCAGCACGTGGCACTTCGAGGACGTCGACCAGGCCGAGAGCTTCCGCGAGCAGCTCGACGACTACCTCTACGACCAGTGGGCCATGACCCACCCCGTCTGCACACCGATGGGCGCGTGCATGCCACGGCCCACGAAGGGCACCGACCCGCCCCCGGTGCCGACGACGACCTTCGCCGGGGTCCAGGTCACGGCCGACGTGAGCAGTGAGCTCGGCATCAGCGCCACCTCCGGCCCCGGGCCGACCCAGGCGTCCCTCACCCAGCAGGGGATCGCGGCCCAGATCGGGGTCAGCTCGAACTGGACGGTGACGAACGACAACGGAGGGACTCCGGACGACCCGGACGACGACCGCAGCACCTACGTCACCGACATGTCGCTGAACTCCGAGGTCACGGGCCAGATCGGTCTGGCCACCGGTGGAGTGGGGTCGATGGTCGGGATGTCGTACGCCATCACGAAGGACTCCGACGGCAACATCGTCGAGATCCAGATCGTCTCGACGAGCGAGGTCACCGCCCAGTCGGGAGGAAGCGCCGACGGCGAGGTCACCCAGGGTGACGGCCCCGGACAGACCGGCGGTGGCGGCTCGGTCAACGCTGGGACCACGGACGGCGACGTGGTCGTCACCGAGACCACGCTCGCGATCGACCCCGACGACGCTGCGAGCCAGCAGACCGTGCGGGACTGGATGGGCGGCGACGGCAACTACCAGTGGCCGGGGCTCATCTCCCTCAACATGGTCGACCCCTCGACCGCCGACCCGGACGACCCCTTCGCGATGCTGCTGCACAACAACGCCACGAGCAGCACGATCGCCTACGACAAGGTCACCGACGTGGCCGGGTTCGCCCTCAACGTCAAGTTCGGACTGGCGTTCGGCGTGGACTTCTCGATGGAGAACTCCGAGACCACGGCGACCGAGGCCACCTACCTCGGCGCACCCCGTCCCGACGGCACCAGGCCCGTCATCGACTTCTCGGAGTGCGTGTCATGATCGACAGTCCTCGCCCCGCGACCCCTCCGACGAAAGGACCTGCCGTGCCCGTGCTCCGACGAATCGTGCTGGCGGCGACCCTGGCGCTCGGCCTCGCGGTCGCCGCGGGTGCGCTGGCGGTGCCGGCCCCTCCTCCGGCGACGCACCCGAGGGCTGGACCGAGGTCACCGACAACCGGATCACCGTGCAGCACCCCGCCGACTGGCAGAGCCAGCCGCCGTCGGGCGAGAAGTGGACCCACCGGTTCGTCGGTGACGGCATGGAGATGCAGGTCTCCGGGGCGTTCAGCGACGACGTGACCGCGTCGGGTGCCCGCTCCCGCCTGGACCTGCAGGCCATGGTGGGGCTCGACGGGTACGTCGACGGCGGCCTCGACGCCATCAGCGTGGAGGGCGCCGACAGTGCCGTGCGCAGCGACTTCACCTACGAGGTCGACGGCACGCCGATGAAGGGCGTGTGGCTCGTTGCCGGTCAGTGGCCCTACCCCGCGACCGCCGTGGTCTCCATCACCGGCGAACGGCTCGACGAGGCCGTCATCGAGCACGTCGTCGACACCATGACGTTCAACCGGCGCACGTCGTGACCCGATCCACGCTGGTGGCGGCGACCGTCGCGGTCGTCGTCGCCGTGGTGATGCAGTCGACCCTCCTCGTCTTCGCCCAGGTGAGCGTCGCGACGGCATCCGTGGTGGCCGGCGTGGTCCTCGGGTTCCTCGACCGCCCGGATGCCGTGCGCGAGGTCGCGCTCCCGGCTGCGGTCGTCGGGGTGGCCAGCACCCTCGCTGCCCTGGCAGTGATGGCGGGGCGCGGCTCGCCGGTCCTGGAGGGCCGATTCCTGCTGGGGTGGGTCCTCACGGCACTCCTCGGCTCGGTCCTGGCCGGGGTGGTGGCCTGGGGGTCCGGGCGGCTGTACGCCGTCGCGCGGTGACGGTGGACGGCATCCGGTCCGGGGGGACACGGTGAGCGACGCGATGGCGCTCGCGAGCGCGGCGGTGGTCGTCACGGCATCCGGCCTGCTCGGGTGGGCGATCAGGCGGTGGCTGGGCACGCACGCCCACCGGTACGCCGACGAGGCCGACCTGCAGCGGCGCAGCCACGCCTGGGTGCCCGTGGCGTGTGCGCTCGTGCTGCCGCTGGTGGCGCTGGGCGGGTGGCGCAGCCACGGGTGGTCGCTGGCGGTCGCGCAGTGGGCCCTCGGGGCGGTGCTGCTCACGATGGCGGCGATCGACATCGACGTGCGGCGGCTCCCCGACCGCTTCACCAAGCCGCTGGTGCCGGTGAGCATCGTGGCCACGGGTGGGGTGGCGCTGGTCGCCGGAGCGGGTGGTGACTGGGTCCGGGCGCTGCTCGGCGGGGTGGCGCTCGGCGTGGTCTACCTCGTCCTGGCGCTGCTCGGCGGTGGCACCGGTCTGGGCCTCGGCGACGTCAAGCTCGCACCCAGCCTCGGGGTGCTGCTCGCCTTCCACGGCTGGTCAGAGGTCGTGGTGTCCACCGTGCTCGCCTTCGTGTCGGCGGGCGCTGTTCGGTCTGGTGCTCCTGGCCCTGCGCCGGGCCGACAGGCGCTCGACGCTGGCCTTCGGGCCGCACATGATCGGCAGCGCCCTGTTCGTGCTCGCGGCCCCCGGGCTCGGGTGGGATGGTCTCGGGCGCTCAGGCTCGTCGGGGTGAAGGTCGAGAGCACCTCGGCCAGGCCCAGGGACGCGAAGTCGGCCTCGGGCGCGATGGCGAGGGCGTTGAGGATCAGGCCCGAGTCGACCTGCACCATGAGCTGCCAGGTCGTGAGGCCTCCCGGTGGCGCCCTGCCGCGGTGCCGTCCACTGCAGGAGGATGGCTCGCTGCGCGCCCGGCCACTCCAGCTCGGAGCGCGTGACCTTCACCTTGGGGTCGATCTCGGTGGTGATCTCGAGGGTCTTGGACTGCTCGATGGCGTCGGCGCGTGGCTTGGCGTCGGTGACGACCGCGACCAGCGGCGGCTGGGGCCCGGCATGCGGGGGCGATCCACCGGTAGGTCGTCGTGCCCTCGGCACCCGGAACGGTCTGCTCCTCGAACTTGGCCGGCACCTGGATGTTCCACCCGTCGCCCGCGACCTCGCGGGCGTCGATCTGCGTCTTGGCGCTGTGGGTGAAGCCCGGGCTGGGGCTCTCGGAGGGGCGGATCGTCTCGAGCCGCGGCGGGAGGTCGCCGTCGCTGGCCGATCCGCTGCAGCCGGCGAGGAGGGCACCGACGGCCAGGAGAGCGGCGACGCTGCTGTGCGGGATCCGGCGGCTCGAGGAGCGACATGGGGGCGAGTCTAGGAGCGCGAGTCGTGAGGGCTCGACCGGTGCACCCCACCGCGTTCTTTGGGACCACGGGCCCATGACTTGCGATCTACGGTGTGAAATCCTTGGGCACGAAGCGTGATGCCGTTGGCGCCGATCCACGGTGAGCCAGGGGTGACGCCCACCGGGGCGGCATGTCGGAGGGGACAATCCATGAGGACGCTTGATCGCGCACGCGAACGGGGTGCCACCTCGCTCGAGTACGCCGGTTTCGTGGCCGTCGCGGCGCTCGTCGTGGGGGCCGTCTTCCTCGGGATCGTCGGCGGCTCCAGCCCGGTTGCGCGCGCGGTGATCACCGGCGCGATGTGCAAGATCTTCACCCTCGGCCAGGGGTCGTGCGAGGTGCCCGGCTCGGCGGACGGCCGAGTGCCGACCGAGCCGTGCGTGGTGAGTGCCGACGGCCGCGAGAGCGCGGTCAAGGCAGGGGTCGCCGTCATGGTCGGCGGCAGCGAGTCCTGGTACGTCGAGAGCCTCTCCGACGGGACCTTCCGGGTGACCCGGGGAACGGGTGGCTCGGTGGGTGTCGAGGGTGGGGCCGGCTTCAGCCTCACCGGAGTCTGGGCGGACGAGACCTTCGGGCTCGAGGCAGGCGCCTGGGCCAGCGCCGATGGCGTCTTCAACGGCGGTGAGGTCTACCTCCTGCCGACCAGGAGGCGCGTCGACGAGCTGATGTCCGCCCACGTGGCGGACATCGCCAAGGACATGGCCGTGGGTGGCGAGTCGGTCCCGATCCTGTGGTGGGACGCTCCCAACCCGGTGCGCTGGGCGACCGACGAGATCACCGACCTCGCCGGGGTCCCGAGCCTGCCGAGCCCGAGCGAGACGTACTACGAGGGTGGGGTCTCCGCCGAGGCGAGCGCGTCCGCGACGTTCATCGCCGCGAACGCGCAGGCCGGGGTCGGGGTGCAGGGGCTGCTCGGCGTGCGCGAGGGGGCGGACGGCACCTCGACGACCTACTACGCGGCCACGCTCAGCGGGGAGACCAGTGCGGGCGTGCGCGGTGGCGATGGTCGCGGAGACATCGTGCTCGCCACGGCGGGCGCCTCGGGCGAGCTCGAAGGGGTCATCGAGATCGACAGGGACAAGGACGGAAACGTCACCGCGGTCGTGGTGAAGTACGCGGCCACGGGAACGGCGTATGCCGGTGAGGACCCCTCTGACGACGGAACCCGGTGGGAACACACGATGGCGCTTCCCGTCGCCACGGCGGCTGACCGACAGGTCGCCTCGGCCTTCCTGGACGCGATGAACATGGGCTCGGTCCCGGGCCTGCCGGCCTATGTGCCCAACCCGGGCGTGGTCCCGAACCCGCTGGACCCCACCGTCGTGGTCCAAGCGGTCGACGTCGCCCGGCCTCGGCCGACTTCGGCCGAGCGGTCGCCGAGCGTGGCTACCAGTCCCGACAGAGCTTCACGGCGAACGACGACGAGTACGGCGGCAACTTCGATGCGGCCTGGATCGCGAAGGTGGGCGTCGGTGCCACCGTCACCATGTCGTCGCTGGTCTCCGACCAGGCGGAGTACTTCAACGGGGACGCCTGGGTTCCGTGGGAGGGGTGCGCCGCGTGATCCGCTCCCTCGACGCCACCGGGGGCGACTACCGCCGGCTGGCGGTGATGTTCCGGTGGCCGGCGCTCGTGGGCGGGGTGGTCCTCCTCTCGATGGCCGTCTTCATCGTGGCCCGGGGCCCGGGTGAGGTGCGCACTGCGGGTCCGGCGGCCGTGGGGTCGCCCGTCACCTCCACGCTCGACGGGTCGGTGAACGCCGACGTGTTCGTCAGCGTCGACGGCGCGGGCGATGCCGAATGTCGCGACGCCGCCGGATCGCTGGTGAGCACGCTGCGCTTCCCCATCCCCGCCGACCGCACGATCGAGGGACAGCCGTGGTTCGGGACCGCCGCCCAGGTGGAGGTCCGCACCGGTGATGCCGTGACCTGTTCGGTCGAGGGCGCCGACGGTGGCCAGATCCTGCTCGTGCACCGCACCGGGCTCGTGCGGATGCTGCAGGCCGCCCTCTTCGGGGTCATGGGCCTGATCGGCCTGACCTTCTGGCTGATCGGGGTCCGGGCCGCACGGCGCACTCGGGGCGTCGCCTCGTGAACGTGCAGCGAACGGCCGCCGCCATCGGGGCCTTCCTCGTCATCGTGATCGGGACCACGCTGTGCGTCGTCACGGCGGGCGCCCTGGCCGGGCTCACCGGGAGCGCGGCGTTCGGAGTGACCTTCAAGTCCTTCCTCGTCCTCGTGCTGCTCGCGAGCACCCTGGGGGCATTCATGAGGTGGGGTCAGGGGGGCTCGATGCGGCTCTGGCTCGGGATCGCCCTTGCCGCCTACCTCGCCGTCCCGTCATCGTGGGCGGCCAGCACGCTCTTCACGAAGGCGCTCGGTGCTCCCCCGGTGGTGGCGTGGGTCGCCGACGGTGCCATCTGGATGGCGCTCGCGTGGCGGACCGCCAGGCGCATCCTTCCCGAGGCAACGCTCGACGACGGCCTGCACCGGCTGCGCTGAGGCGGGGCCGGGGCGCAGGTGCGTTCAGTTCCCGACGTACACGTGCTTGATGCCGTCCCCGTCGCACGTGATCGACACCTGGGGCTGGAGGTCCTCGACCTGGGCGACGGCGTAGAGGGTCGTCGACCCGAGGGTCTCATCGCCCTGTTCGGGCTGGGTGAGCCGCGGTGTCCCGGGACCGCTGACCGAGCACACCCCCGGGTCGGGCTCCCCGCCGGGGCGCGGGTCTCCGCCGCCCTCCGAGGACACCCAGATCGTGGCCTCACCGGGCGACTCCAGCACCGTCAGCGTCTCGCCGGCGACGGTGTCGGCGAGCAGCTCGACCCCCTCGTCGCTGCTCCCGCAGGCCGTCACGGCCAAGGCCAACAGCGCCGTACCCAGCAGTGCCCCCGGTCTGCGTTCCATCCCTCCATCATGGCAAGGATCGAGCGTCGACGAGCCCGCAGCGACGCGCGGGTCAGGATCCGAAGCGCCTGACGCCGCGCCCTCGCGGGTGGAGCAGGCCCGCGATCCCGAGGGCCGCGATGCCGCCCACGACGAAGGCCAACGGCACCGCGCGCACACCCACGTCGCTCGGCATCACGGCCAGTGCGATGGTGTCGGCGGTCACGGGGTCGCAGCGGATCTGGTCGCCGGCGGCCGTCGTGCCCACCGTGACCACGGGCACGTAGGGCTCCCCCACGAGCACGCGACTGCCGACGGCGTCGAAGTCGGGCCGAACCTGCAGCTCGACCTCCGCGCCGTCGCGGATGAGGACGCACGCCCACGACGCGGGCTCGGCCGGGTCCTCGTCCTCACCCTGCGCGAAAACCGTTGAGCCCGGGTCGAACAGGGGCGACGGCGTGAGGGGCGCCGGCGTCCCGGCGGTCAGCCTGACGACCTCTGAACGGGCCTGGCTCCAGGCCAGTGCCCCCACCCCGATGGAGACCACCGCGAGGGTCGCGAGCAGCACGCTGCCGAGCACCCCGAGCAGGTGTGTCCGGTCAGCATTTGTGCGCTTTCGTTGGGTCAGTTTCACTGGTCGCACCTTAGGGCGGAGGGCTCGCGGCGTGTAGCGTACCTGCTAGTGGCTCCGGGCTGGAGAAGGCCGCGCAGATTGCGCAAATGCCCGATGGGGATTCATTTCTAGGTTCTGGGGAAGACAAAAGTGGACACGTCGGTGGCGTTTGTCGTGGTTGAAAGGTCGCTCGACCACGACTCCCTGTTGCCATGGATCGACGACGACCCCCGGGTTGCCGTCTCCCCCGAGCCGGCGTTCGCCGACCTCCCCGCATGGGTCGACGGCCTGGGCGCCGACCACGTGATCATCGCCGCGCGCCCGGCATCCGGTGCGGTGGCCCGGCTCGCAGCGACGACGTTGACCGGGGCGCGCCCAGGGGTCGCCGTCGCGCACCGCGTGGTGCCGACGACCTCGATCGCGCTCGCGGCCAGCGCCCTGAACGCCCTCGAGTCGGGCTCGGATGCCGTCGGCGTCCTGCGGGCCTTCGACCAGCTCTCCACCAGGTCCTCCTCCGGGGCCTGGTTGCGTTCGGTCACCAGGCTCGATGACCCGAAGCCGGGCCTCGGACTGCACGTGCGCTCCCTCTTCGGCCGCGGGTTCGTCGCGATGACCACGCCGGCGCCATCCGTCGGGCGCACCCTCGAGGCTCCCCCGGCAGGGCACCCGCTGCTCGTCGGTGCGGATGCCGCGTCCGCCGAGTTCGCGGCAGTGGTCGCCCTCGCCGGCGGCCACGCCGTGCAGTCCGTCCCCGTGCTCGCCGACGTCAAGCGGTCCTACGGGTCGACGGGGGCCGAGTTCGTCGCCCTCGCACCCCTGGCCCCGCCGGCCGAGCCGTTTGCCACCTGCCCGGTGTGCGAGAGCCGCCAGAGCAGCCTCATCTGCCCCTTCTGCCACGTCCACCTTCGCGTCTCGGAGCCTGCATGAACCCCCGTCAACGGCGAGGCCTGGTCTTCATGGCCATCTCGATCCTGGTCGCCATCGCCACCTTCTTCGTGGTCACCGGCTACGTCGCGAACGTCAACAGCCAGGTCGGCTCGCGGGTCACGGTGTACCGGGCGACGCAGGCGATCGAGCCCTACACCGCGCTCAGCACCGACAACCTCGAGCCGGTGGAGGTTCCCGAGCGGTGGGTCTCGAAGTCCTCGGTGCTGCGGATGGACGACCTCCTCGGCCGGCGGGTGGGCTTCCGGCTCAACGCGGGCTCGACGGTCTCCTCCGACATGCTCATCCCGAGCTCCAGCCTCACCCAGGACGAGCGTGAGGTCGCCGTCAACGTCAACTCGGTGACGGGAGTCGCCGGCCGGGTGCGGCCGGGTGACCGCGTCGACCTGTACGCCGTGTTCGCCGACGTGCCCGGGCTGCCCAAGTCGGTCAAGGTGCTCGCCCGAGACATCCGGGTCGTGTCCATCGCCGGCGAGCAGCAGGTGACGCAGGCGGGCGAGGACGGCATCCAGGAGCAGTCGGTCATCCCCGTCACGCTCGCGGTGGTGCCGAAGGTCGCGATGAGCCTCACCTACGCCGCGAACTTTGCCGCCGAGGTCCGCCTCGTGGCCCTGCCCAACGACGTCGGCACCGACCGACGTGGTGAGGTCGACGACTTCGACGCCTCCGAACTCGGTGGCACGGCCGTTCCCGAAGGAGAAGAGCGATGAGCCAGGTCATCATCGGAATGGTGGACGAGAACCTCGTCGCCGACCTCATGTCGCTCCTGGAGGAGATGGACGGCTTCACCGTCCGTGCCGTGGCCAAGTCTCCGAGCGAGCTCGTCGACCTCGCCGCCCGACTCGAGCCGGACGTCGTCTTCGTCCACGAGACCCTCGGCATCGAGCCGGTGTCCCAGACCATCCGTGACCTGGCGAACCGCCGCCCCTCGACCGCCGTGATCCAGGTGTCGCAGATCCGCACCCCCTCGCTGGTCATCAAGGCGATGGAGGACGGCGCGCGGGGCGTCGTCGCCTACCCGTTCGCCTACGAGGACGTGTCGACCCGCGTCATCGCGGCCGCCGAGTGGAGCGAGCACATGAAGGCCGTGCTCGCAGGAGCCGCGGTCACGAACACCACGCGCGGCGAGGTCGTGGCCGTCGTGGGCGCCAAGGGTGGGGTCGGGACGACCACGATCGCGGCACACCTGGCGTTCGACCACCTGCGCGACCACCCGGAGGAGAAGGTCTGCCTCGTCGACGTCGACATCGAGAAGGGCGACGTCGGGGCGATCTTCGAGGTGCGCCAGTCGGTGTCGATCGCCGACGTCGCCAAGGTCTCCGGCGACCTGTCCCCGCACGCCGTCCACGACGCCGTCATCCAGCACGAGTCCGGGCTGCACCTGCTCCTCGCACCGCTCGACGTGCGGGAAGGCGAGTTCGTCAGCCCCGAGGCGATCCGGGCCATCGTCTCCCTCCTGCGCCGCGAGTTCGACCTCGTCGTCCTCGACGGTGGCGGCCACGTCTCGCCGGCGCAGGCCTCGGTCGTCGAGCTCGCGGGCGAGTGCCTCGTCGTCACCACCCCCGACGTGCTCTCCGTGCGGGCGATGCGTCGTCGGATGATCGCCTGGACGGCTCTGGGCGTGCGTGAGGAGCCGGGCTTCAAGGTGCTCGTCAACAAGGTCGACCGCGCCAGCCTCTTCCCGGCGAACGCCGTCACCAAGCTGACGACGGCCCACGTCGTCGAGACGCAGATCCCCTACTCACCCCGGGTGCTCGAAGCCTCGATCAACGACCGTGACCCGCGTGCCGTCACCGAGGTGGCCTGGTGGAGCCTCATCTCCAGCCTGCGGGTCGAGCTCGGGCTCGCGAAGGCGCCGGTCACGGCATCCAAGGCTCGGCCCAAGCGCCGTGGGTCCGCTGCACCCGTCGAGTCCAAGCCCAAGGGCCGTGCCGCTCGCGGCGCGCGTCCCAAGACGGAGCCCGTGGCCGCGCCGGCGCCCGAGGCCGTGGCCGACCCGGAGCCCGCGCCCGCGCCCGAACCCGTGGCGGCCGGTCGATCCAGGGAGTCCGGCGCCGTCGGCCTCGAGACGATCGGCATCTTCCCGACGGCGCTCTTCCTGTGCCTCATCGGCTGGCAGACCGCCGTCACCGGCTTCTCCTTCATCTACGCCGGGCACGCGTCGTCGGTGGCCTCGCGCGAGTACTCGGTCACCGCGGATGCGGGCGAGGCAGAGCGAGCGGCCCGGGCCGCGGTGCCGAGGAGCCTGCGGTCCGGGCTCAGGGTCTCCACCTCGGGCGACCAGGTCTCGGTGACCGTCCCGGTCGTCAAGGGCTTCCCTGCCGGGCTGCCGACCTCGCTGACGAGCACGCGAACGGTGGTGAGGGAGCAATGAGCCTCCGCCCGTCGCGAGTACGCGACGAGCGGGGGGCCGCAGCCCTCGAGGTGGCCGGCGTGGCCCCCCTGGTCATCTTCGCCGCCCTGGTGGCGCTGCAGTTCGGTGTCGCGGGCTGGACCATCGTGTCGACGCACGAGGCCGCCCGAGACGGTGCCCGTGCCTACTCGCTCGGTGGCGACCCCCGGGCCGCCGCCGAAGGTGCGCTGCCCGGCATCATGACGGTCGGCGGCGGCGGGGGCACCCTGAGCGGCGACGGGTACACGTACACCGTGACGGTCAAGGTGCCGAGTGTCGTCAAGCTCGACCTCGGCTCCGTCACCCGCAGCGTCACGATGCCGGTGATCAAGTGAACGACTACAGCTCCTTCACCGGGGGTGCCGTCACCGCGGCCACCAAGGAGGACGACAGCCTCGTCGTGACCTTCCGGCGCATGCTCCTCGAGGAGGTCGACCTCCACGAGCTGAGCAGGATCGACGCCAACCAGCGCCGGGCCCGGCTCGAGCGCGTCATCGCCCACCTCGTCTCCCGCGAGGGCGTCATCCTCTCGGCGAGCGAGCGCAACCAGCTGGTGCGCCGCGTGGTCGACGAGGCGGTGGGGCTCGGTGTCCTGGAGCCGATCCTCAACGACCCGAGCGTCAGCGAGATCATGATCAACGGCCACGACACGATCTATGTCGAGCGGGCCGGCAAGCTCGAGCGCTGGCCTGCGCCCTTCAGCAGTGACGAACAGCTCATGCAGACCATCGACCGCATCGTCTCGACGGTCAACCGCCGGGTCGACGAGTCGAGCCCGATGGTCGATGCCCGGCTTCCCGCCGACAGCCGGATGCCGCGCGGCGCCCGCGTCAACGTCGTCCTGCCCCCGCTGAGCCTCAACGGGCCCACGGTGACGATCCGGCTCTTCCCGCACGCCCTCAGCCTGACCCAGCTCATCGAGCGCGAGTCGATCGACCGGCGCACGGCCCTGCTGCTCAAGGCGTGTGTCGAGGGTCGGCTCAACGTCGTCGTGTCGGGGGGCACCGGCTCGGGCAAGACGACCCTGCTCAACGCCCTGTCGTCCTTCATCAGCCCCGACGAGCGCATCGTCACGATCGAGGACGCCGCCGAGCTCAGCCTGAACCAGCCGCACACCATCCGGCTGGAGACCCGGCCGCCCAACGTCGAGGGCCGCGGCCACGTGTCGATCCGCGACCTGGTGCGCAACAGCCTGCGCATGCGGCCCGACCGCATCATCGTCGGGGAGTGCCGAGGGGGCGAGGCCCTCGACATGCTGCAGGCGATGAACACCGGCCACGAGGGCTCGCTCACGACCGTGCACGCCAACAGCCCCGATGACGCCCTGTCCCGCCTGGAGACCTTGGCCTCGATGAGCGACGTCGAGGTGCCGTTCCACGCCCTGCGTGACCAGGTGAACTCGGCCATCGACATCATCGTCCAGCTGAACAGGCTCGCGGACGGATCGAGACGTGTGGTCGACGTGTCCTGGGTGCGCAGCCGCCGGCAGGAGGCGTTCGAGCTCGTCCCCCTCATGCAGTACGTCATCGACCGCAGCGACCCGGGCAAGCCCGAAGGGCGGTTCGAGGTGTACGACCTGCCGGAGGCACTGCGCCAGCGCCTCATCGAGGGTGGCGCCGACCTGTCGATGCTCGAGGTCGCCTGATGGTGGTGCTCGCGATCATCGTGGGGTCGCTGATCGCCTCCATGATGTTCGTCCTGGCGCTGCGACAGTTCGTCGGGCTCGTCGCCAGCCGGCGGCGGGCGATCGGTGCGGCCGAGTTCTCCCGCGGGGAGCGTGAGTTCTCCCTGCTCGCCGAACTGGACGAGCGCCTGGGGCGGACCCGCCTCGGGAGGTGGCTCGCTCGTGAGCTCGACCTCGCCGGCCTCACCCACCGACCGATCCTCGTCCTGGCCGTGGCCGTCGTCGTGGGTGGGGTCATCACCTGGGCGTTGTGGCAGTTCGTGTCCACGGTCCTCGCGGTCCTCGGGATCGTCCTGGGCGTGGTGTTCGTGCGCCGGTACCTCGCGCGCGCCCAGGCGCGGCGGCGAGATGCCTTCATCGGGCAGCTCCCCGAGCTCGCCCGGGTGCTGGCCAACGCCAGCCACGCCGGGCTGTCGTTGGCGACGGCGGTGGGGGTCGCCGGGGCCGAGCTCCCGGAGCCGGCACACAGCGAGCTGACCCGCGTCGCGACCCGCCTGAAGTTCGGTGCGCCCCTGGCCACCGCGATCCAGGAGCTCAACGACCGGGTGGGGTCCCGGGAGACCAACGTGCTCATGTCGACCCTCATCGTGGCCTCCCGCAGCGGTGGGTCCCTGGTGACGGCGTTGCGGGACATCGCCGAGACCCTCGACCAGCGCAAGGAGACCCACCGCGAGGTGACGACGATCCTCTCGCAGTCGGTCGCGTCGTCGAACCTCGTCATCGCCATGGGCTTCGTGATGCTCCTCGTGCTCAACTCGATCGCCCCGGGCACCGTCGACCGGATGACGAGGGAGCCCATCGGGCAGGTGGCTCTCGTCGTCGGCGGTTCGCTGTTCGTGGCCGGGTACGTGCTGATCCGCCGGATGACGAGGATCGAGCCGTGACGCTCCTCGCCAGCGTCGTGCCGGGACTCGTGGCCACCCTTGCCGTCGTCCTGCTGCTCCGGGGCTACCACCTGCTGCGCACCGACCCCGACGTCGGGCTCGACGCCGACGAGGTGCTCTACCTCAACAAGTCCGCCAGGGACCGCGCGGGCAGCCAGAGCGCGCTCATGGCCCTGTCCTACCGGCTCGTGCCCCCGATCCGGCGGGTGCTGCCGCGTCAGACGACCAGGTGGCTCCAGCTGCAGATCGACATGGCCGGGCGCCCCAAGGGGCTCGACGTCGACGCGGTGCTCGCCAAGTTCGTGCTGTGGGGCATCTTCGTCGGCCCCATCTTCGTCTACGGCGTGATGACCGGGAACCTGCTCTTCCTCGTGCTGCCCCTCGGCATCATCGTCGTCCTGCCACTGGCGCAGCTGTCCGGGCTGGCCCGCAAGCGCCGCGAGGCCATCGACCGGGACCTGCCCGACTTCCTCGACGTGCTGGCCGTGACGGTCAGCGCCGGCCTCGGCTTCCGGGCCGCGCTGATGACGGTGGCCGGGCGGTTCGGCGGAGCGATCTCCGAGGAGATCAACACCGTCCTGCACCAGATCACCAACGGTGCGAGTGTGCGGTCGGCCTTCACCGCCCTGCGCGACCGCACCCAGTCCGAGGCCGTCAACGAGTTCGTCACGGCCTACCTGCAGGCCGAGGAGCTCGGTGCGCCGCTGGCCGACACCCTCAACCAGATCGCTTCGGACATGCGCCGAGCCACGGCCCAGCGCATGCGTCAGCACGCGTCGAAGATCGAGCCGCGGATCAGCCTGGTCATGACCATGGTGCTCATCCCCGGCGCCATCGTCATCCTCGTCGGCGGCATGATCCTGGCGATGGGGCCCGACCAGCTCGGGAGCGTGTTCGGTGGATAGGCATGCCGGGGTGTCGATGCCGTTGCGCCAGCTCACCCAGGTGACCCTGCTCGTGCGGTTGGTCGGCCTGGCCGCCGGCATGCTCGCGCTGACCGGCACACGGGTCTCCTTCGCGACGATGGTGGGCTTCCTCGTGGTCGGTGCGACGAGTCTGTTCGGGCTGATGAACACCTCGGTGCTCGACCTCGCACGTCGCCACCCGCTGATCGCCATGGCGGATGCCGTGCTGCTGGCCGCGATCGTGGCCGTGAACGGCATCGACAGCCCCCTGCTGCTGGCCGCCCTCACGACGGCCCTGCTGCTCGGGCTGTGGCTGGAGCCGATCCCCGGCGCCCTCGTGATGGTGTGCCTCGTGTCCTGCTACATCGGTGCGGCCCTGCTGGGCGCCGACGGAACGGCGCCGGTCTTCACCGCCTGGGTGACCATCCCCTTCGTCTACGTGACGTTGTGGCTGCTCGGCCTGACGATGCGCCGGTCCCTGGAGTCCGAGGCCCGGGCCCAGGTGACCCTGCGTGATGCCGTGACGACCGCTGCCGCCACCGAGGAACGGACCAAGGTCGCCCGCGAGCTGCACGACAACCTCGCGAAGTCGCTGCAGGGCATCGCGATGACCGCGACTGCCCTGCCCCTCCAGCTCGAACGGCATCCCGAACGTGCCGCCGAGTCCGCCCTCTCGATCAGGGAGATGGCAGCGACGGCGGTCCACCAGGTGCGCGGGGTCATGGGCGACCTGCGCACGAAGACCTCGCACGGAACCCTGTCCGACGCCACGACCCAGCTGGCACTGGGTTGGGCGGCCCGCAGTGGCCGCAGTCCGCAGCTGGTGATCGACGACGTCGACACGGGCGAGGAGGCGATGCGCTACGAGCTGCTGTCGGTCCTCGGGGAGTCACTGGACAACGTGCACCGCCACGCGGGGCCGTGCGACGTGACGGTGGAGCTGCACGAGGACCACGGCTTCGTCGCGCTGACGGTGCGTGACACCGGGTCGGGTTTCGACGCCGACACCCTCAGAGCTGCCCAGGCGGCCGGACACCATGGAGTTGACGGGATGCAGGAACGGATGGCACGCGTGGGTGGCTGGTGCTCGGTCACCGGGGAGCCGGGCCGAGGGACGGTCGTGGAGTGCCGCGTGCCCGTGCTGCATCGGGTGGAGCGATGACGGTCACCGTGGGGCTCGTCGACGACAGCGACATCATGCGCAGGGGGCTGCTCGCCCTCCTGGGCACGGATCCCGGCCTCGAGGTCGTCGGACAGGCCGGTGACGGCGACGAGGCGCTGGCCCTGGTCCGCGCGTCCCGTCCGGACGTCCTCCTGCTCGACGTGCGGATGCCGCGCCGCGACGGGCTGTCCATCGTCAAGGAGGTGGCGGGCCTGACCAGGGTGCTCATGCTGACCTTCACCGACGACGACGCCAGCATCCACAAGGCGATGTCCGACGGCGCCGCCGGCTACCTGGTCCACGGGACGTTCGACGCCGAGTCCCTGGCGCACATGGTGCGTGCGACCGCCAGCGGGGCGGCGCCCGTCTCCGACGTGGCGATGCGTGCCATCCAGCGTGGCGCCGTGCCCGCCACCCCCGAGCCGTCCGGGGACCTCGGCCTGAGCGCACGGCAGGTCGACGTCATGGACCTCATCGCGCAGGGCCGGAGCAACTCCGACATCGCCAAGCACCTGTTCCTCGCCGAGAAGACCGTGAAGAACCACATCAACCAGATCTTCGCCGCCCTGGGCGTCACCACCAGGGCCGAGGCCATCGTGTGCTGGCTGGGCCGATGAGCCCCACGAAGGTTGGGCCTGCTCTGGGCCCGAGGTTGGGCCCGTGGGCCCTGTGGCGCCGCCGCGGACCTTCGTAATGTCTTCCTCATCAGCAACGGGCCACCAACGGCCACCGCAGAACCAACGAGGGGACACCACAATGACTGCCAAGCTTGCCGCCAACTTCACCACCGCACTCGTCGCGCTGCGCGACCGCAAGGAGGCCGGTGCGACCGGTCTCGAGTACGCCGGCATGATCATGGTCGCGGCCATGGTCGTCGGCATCGTGTACACCGCCGTGAAGGAGGGCAACGTCGCCAGCAGCATCGCCACCGAGATCGGCGAGCTGTTCTCCGGTTCGGGCAGCTGATCCGAGCTGACGGCACGACGTGGTGGGAGCCGGCAGACGGCTCCCACCACGTCGGTGTGTCGAGGGTGGGGAACGAATGAACACGGAGGGGGAACGGATGAGTTCGCACAGCACCGGCCACGAGCGTCGACCCGAAGCGGGTCAGGCGGCGATGTGGCTCATCCTGACGATGGCCTTCCTCCTCGTCGCCCTGGGGACCACGGCCTACTCCCGGCTCGTCTCGGCGACGGACGAGGTCTCGTCCCTCCAGACGGCGGCGGATGCCGCGGCCCTCGCGGGTGCGCAGGCCATCGCCAGGGATGCACCCCAGGCGATCAAGGATGCCGTGAGGGACGGCGGAGGCATCCCCTGTGGGCTCGGCCGCAGCGAGGCACAGGCATTCGCCGCCCGCAACGGGGCGAACGTCACGGGGTACTGCTACTACCCCGTGCAGGACCGCATCGAGGTGACGGTCCGCAGCCAGGCCGTCCTGGAGTCGGGTCGGCAGGAGAGCACGTCGGCGGTTGCCGAGCTGGACCTCAGGCTGGGGCCATGTGTCCTCCCGGATGCTCCGGAGCCGCCCGAGCCCACACCGACGCCGACCCCGACACCCTCCTCCACGGCGACGCCCACGCCCACCCCCACACCGACCCCTGACGACGTCGTCAAGAAGGGCCGGTGTGGCGAGGTGGAGTTCGACGTCACCTTCCCGGGAGGCGGGGGGCCGCCGAGCTTCGGCTGGGGGGCGCTGAAGATCGAGGCCGATCCTCGCCTGACCGACTAGCGCTGCCTCAGCGGGTGACGGGAACGGTGATGGCGTCGGCGACGCCTGCCTGCCGAACCTCGACGGTGGTCGCGGTGTCGGGGAGGGCCGGGTAGTAGATGGTGCGCGGTTGGGGGACGCCGAGCACGGATGCCGCGTCGGTGCACAGGCAGTACGTCTCGCCCCTGGCGTGGACGAAGGTGAAGGGTTCGTACGACTTCTTCCCGGCCGGGTCGACGATGGTCGGCAGGTTCTCCCAGGACTTCTGGCCCTGCCCGGCCAGCGAGGCATCCGCGCCCGTGAACCAGTAGGTGAGGACCGTCCCGGCCGAGGTCGCCCGGACGTCGGCGACGTTCATGGTCACCGGCTTGTTGCCGACCGTGCCCGTCGCGCTCCCCTTGACGGCGGGCAGTTGCGCCGCGAGGACCTTCGCACTCTGGTCACTGGGGACGAAGGATGGCGTGGGGGTGGCCGCTTCCGACGAGCTGCCGTTCCCGCTGGGCGTGGGGTCGGGACCGTCGTCGGTGCAGGCTCCGAGCGTCGCGATCGCGGCGATGGTGACGGCGGCCAGGGCGACGCGCGAACGGCCCGTCGTGGCCGGGGTGCCGGTGCTCATCACTGCCCCTCCGTGTAGGTGATGCTGACGCGGCGGTTCTTCGCCTTGCCCGCCGGGGTCGCGTTGGAGGCGATCGGCTCGCTCTCGCCCTTGCCGACCGCGGTGATCGTGTACCCGGATCCGAGTGCCTTGGTCAACGCCGCGGCCACCGCCTTGGCTCGCCGCTCGGACAGGGCAAGGTTGTAGGCGTCGGAGTCGTCGGAGTCGGCGTGGCCGGTCACGGTCAGGGCCGTGCCGGCCTCACTGGCCTTGATCTGGGCCGCGGTCGAGGCGACGGTGGCGGTGCCCTTCGCGGTCAGGGTCGCGGAGTTCTTGGCGAACAACACGTCGGAGGCCAAGGACACCTCGCCCTCGGAGGTCGTGACGGTCCGCTCCAGGTCGGACACCCGCCCGACCAGGGGGTAGAACGCGGGGTCCTGCGGGGTCGCCGTGGCGACGAGCGCCATGTCGATCTCGGGCCAGCCCATCCCCACGATGACGGGATCCTGCTCCGCGGCCACGGGCAGGAGCAGGCCCTCCTCCACCGGGATGTCCGGGACCAGCTGTTCCGCGACGGTCACGTCGACCGTCGTGACGTCGGCGGGGAGGGGGGCCACGGCCGTCCACATGACGGAGGCCTGACCCGGCTGGACCTTGAGCAGCGACGAGACGTCCGAGCACACGCACGGCGCGAACTTCTCGGTGGTGACCAGGGGGCGGAAGACCCTGGAGCCAGCCACGTCGGTGAGAGCGGCATCACCCATCGTCGGTCCGACATTCCCCTGGTAGAAGGAGGACGTGCTGGGGCCGAGGAACGACATGGGGTTCCCCACCGGGCTGTCGGCCGGGACGCCCAGCGACCAGTAGAGGATCGTGGCTCCCTCGATCCTGCGCACGCCGTGCACCGTCACCACTGCTGGCGGACCGACCTTCTCCGTCCCCAACGTGAAGGCCTGGCCCAGGATCGGGATGTCGTCGGCTGCCGGCGCGGCAGCAGACGCCGGTGCAGACGGCAACCCTGCGGCGAGCAGCGCTCCCGCAGCGGTGGCTGCCCCGAAACTGCGCAGGGCTACGCGAATGGTGGACACGATGTGTTGCCTCCCCGGAGTGGCTCTCGGCGTGCGTTCGGCGCCAGAACCTCGATGAATCTCCCGACCAGCGTAAGCCACGGTGTGCTGTGGGCCTCGCATCCGTTGCAGACTTGGCTCCTGCCAGGTTCTGGAGGGGGAACACATGTCTGAGTTCAGTCACGGCATCGTCGAAGGGGCTGCGCCCCAGCCGCCACGCCGGATGGCCACCTGGGCCGTCGTCGCCATCACGCTGGGCGCCGTCGTCGGGGCGGCGCTGCTCTTCGGGGCGGGTTTCGTCGTAGGTGTGGTGACGACCTCGGCGGCCGAGTCCGCGGGGGCCCTTCCGGGAGGGACCACGGCCGACTCCACCGACGCACCGGCATCCGCGTTCGATGAGTGCCTGGTCGGCACGTGGCGCACCACGGACTACGTGCAGAAGAGCACCGGGCCCGACGGGGACTCCGTGCTGACCGGACTCAACCGCACCTTCACCTTCGATGCCACCGGTCGACACGTCGTCACCTACGACGAGGTCGAGGCCAGCCTCACCGTCGGCGACGCGAAGAGCTGCCATCACCTTCGACGGCACGGTCGTCTACCAGGTGTCGCTCTCCGGCCCGCAGATGAACTTCTCGCTGGAGTCGGCTGACGGGTCGATGACCGTCCAGCCGGAGCAGGGGGCCAAGGAGGTCCGCGACCTCCAGCCGGGAACGGGTGCGGTCACGTACACCTGTGAGGGTGACACCTACACCGAGGAGGACGGCCGCGGGTTCCGCGAGGTCGCCGCTCGGGTGTCCTGAACGTGCGAAGCCACCACGCGGGCGCGCGCAGATCGAGCCGGTCGACGCGCGGCCGCCCTACGCTCGGCCCATGTCCGTGACCGAGCAGCCACCCCGCCCTTCACGCGCCCGCTACCTCGGGTGGGCGCTGGCGCTGGCGCTGCTCGCGCTGCCGATCGTGTGGCTCGACGTCTACCTCCTCAGCACCGAGGACGCGAGCGCCGAGTACGTCGTCGGCCGCTACTCCCTCCTGCTGGGTGCGGCGTCAGCCGTGGCGCTCGTCGTCGAGGGACTGCGGCACCTCACCCCGTGGGCCGCGCTCGCCGGCACCGTGCTCGCCTGGCTCGGTGTCCTGCTGGGCAAGGTGCTGGACACCGGCGCCACGGCGTACCCGTGGATGATCGCCGGCGCCGCCGTGCTCGCCGTCGCAGCCGCCGGGATGCCGGGTGCGCACCGCGCCGGTGCCGCGCGCGCCGCCGTGCTCCTCGCCGTCACGACGGGCGTCGGACTCCTCGGTCTCGCCTGAGGCAGGGGCGGCAGGGCCCAGCCACGACGGGCCCGGAGCTGGGCCCGGGGACCCTGCCCGGCGGCATCCGGCATCCCTAGCGTCGGAACATGTCAGGTGAGCGACCCCGCAGCGCAACGGTGTGCGGCCGGGGTGTGTCCGGAGGGGGACGCACCTTGGAGCGGGGCGCCGCCGGGCTCGAGTACGCCGGGTTGCTCGCGGCGGTCGTGCTCGTGGTCGGTGCCGTGGTCCTGGGCATCGTGCAGGGGGACCTGGCCCGGCACACGACCAACGCCGTGTGCCGCATCTTCCTCGGCGAAGGGTGCGAGGACACCGCCGAGGCGGTGCAGAGCGCGCTGGAGAAGGCCCTCAGCGGGGACTACGTCGCCCTGGGTGACAGCTTCGCCTCGGGGGAGGGCGCCGGCGACTACCACGACGGCACGAACTACGACAACCGGGACGACTGGAACCCCGGCAACTGGGGCGACGACTCGCACAACCGCTGCCGGCGCTCGGCGTCGTCCTACGCCGAGCAGACCTACAACTCCGCCGACTTCGACTTCGCGGGTGGCTTCACCGCCGTCTACTGCTCCGGCGCCACGCAGAGCGACCTGGACAACCCGAACGACAGCAACGACGACGAGGGCCCGCAGCTGGACGCCCTCAACGACGACACCTCCCTGGTCACGATGTCCATCGGTGGCAACGACCTCGGGTTCGGCGAGGTGCTGGCCGCCTGCGTGCTCAACGGCGGCAGCGGGGTCGCGTGGACCGACGGCTGCCAGTCCGACTGGAACGACACCCTCGACCAGCGCCTCGAGGACCTGCGGCCCCAGCTCGTCGACCTCTACACGAGGATCCGCGAGCAGGCGCCCAACGCCCGGGTCGTCATCATGGGGTACCCGCGCCTGTTCAACGACCCGCCGAGCCAGGAGCTCAACAACATGTTGTTCATCGAGGACCAGGTGTGGATGAACGGCAAGGCCGACGAGCTCAACGCCATGCTGCGGGAGGCCTGCCGGGAGGCCGGCGTGGAGTTCATCGACCCCACGGCGGCCTTCCTCGGCCACGGGGTCGGCGCCCCCGACGGCGAGCAGTGGATCAACGACCTCGACTGGGGCGGGCCCGGACTGGCCATCACCGATCCCGGCTCGTTCCACCCCAACGCCCAGGGGCACGCGGCCATGGCCGACCTGCTCGCCGAGCAGCTGCGCGACCCGAGGTACCCGTGATGACCGGGCCGCGCGACGTACAGTTCCTGGCCATGGGGACTCGACGGGGACGGTCGGCGGGCATCGTGCTCGCCCTGACGGGAGCGTTGTTCATGGGTGGCTGCGGCGACGACGGGACGGGCTCGCCGGTGTCTCCGGCGGCCAGCGCGCAGGGGACGGGCACGGCATCCGCCCCACCCACCGCGTCGGGCAGCGACGCCGAGCTCGAGGCGCGGGCCACGTCACGGTTCATCCCGTTGACCGCCCTCGGTGAGGGGTGGCGCGAGAGCCAGCCGCCGCCGCCCGGCTTCGGGCTCACCGTGTGCGGGGTCGACATCGAGCCGGAGGAGCCGCTGGGTTCGGCCCGGCAACGGTTCACGAAGTCCGCCGTCGGGCCGTTCGTCGCGCAGTACGTCCAGGCGCACCGCGAGGGCCTGGCCGACGAGGTCGTGCGGGCCCTGCAGGCGGCGCTGCCCACCTGCACGACGTTCGAGACGCGCGGTGAGTCGCCGACCAGCCCGGTCACCCGCTTCGACATCGAGCCGGTCGACGTCGGGTCGGTGCCGGGTGACGCCGTCGTCTGGCGGATGACCTCGCAGGGGGAGCAGCCGATCACCCAGGACGTCGCCCTCGTCGCGGACGGTGAGTTCCTCATCGGCGTGGTCTCGTACGTGGCAGGTGGCCCGCCGGACCCCGCCGTGGTCAGCTCGGCGGTGGCGGCGATTCCCGACGGCGACTGACCGAAGCGTCGGCCCGAGGGCACGCGACGGCATCCGCGGCTTCCCCAGCTCGTCGTGACCTGTTTGTGACATTTGCCGTTCAGGTCTACTCTCGCTGGAACGCCTTCTGAATGGATCGCGCCCCCGAGATCGGTTTTGCCGAGTCCTGCCACCGTCCCGGGCCCCTTCGCACCACCGCTTGGCAGGAGCGGGGGACCCACTTGTGGGGCCGTCCTCGTGGTTCGAGGTCGACTCCTTGGGGTGAAGCCGGATCTCGACCTCGTGTCGGGCACGGCCGGGCGACCTCAGCCCGAACCCGACAGCTCACCTCGTAGGCGCGAGAGGCCACCATGACTCTGCTGTCCATTCCCGGGCGTCACCGATCAACCGCCCCGTTCAGTGTTTTCTCCGAGATCTCCACCGTGCTCGGGCAGGCCAGCCTGTCCGGCGCCCGGGTCGCAGCGACCGTCGGCGTCGCCGGTGGCCTCATGGCTGCGGGGTCGTCGATCCCGGCGCAGGCCGCGCCGGCGAAGGCAGCCGCTGTCCGCGTCGCGGCAGCACCCGTGGCCGTGGCCCCCGCCGCGACTCCGGCAGCGCTTCCCGCCGCGACCAGGGCCTACCTCACGGTCACCCTGCGCAAGGGGAACTCGTACCACTCGCAGAACAAGACCCTCCAGCGACGCCTGAACGCGGTGGGTGCCGCACTCGCCGTCGACGGGCGCTTCGGCCCCAAGACCCTGGCCGCGGTCAAGAAGTACCAGCGCTCCAAGGGCCTGGCCGTCGACGGCATCGTGGGTCCGAAGACCCGCAAGTCCCTCAAGCTGACGGCGCCCAGGTCGGCCGCCGCACCGGCGTCGCGCTCGTCCTCGCGCACGGCCATCAACCTGGCCCGCTCCGCGATGTGGGACCGGATCGCCCAGTGCGAGTCCGGCGGTCGCTGGAGCATCAACACCGGGAACGGCTACTACGGCGGCCTGCAGTTCGACTACAGCACCTGGCTCAGCGTCAACGGTGACGACTTCGCCTCGCGGGCCGACCGGGCGTCGCGGGCCGAGCAGATCACCGTCGCCAACCGGCTCTACGCCAAGCGTGGGCTGCAGCCGTGGGGCTGCCGCCACGCCGCCTGACCTCGTCGGGAAACAGAGATCGGTTGGCGCGCAGCAACTGCTGCGTGCCAACCGATCTCCGCGTCATGCACCGAGGCGAGCTCGGCGCAGGATGCTCAGCGCTCTTCGGTGCCGGCGATGAAGGCCTCGAGCTTGGCGCGACCGACGTCGTCGGGGCGCTGCTCCGGCGGGGACTTCATGAGGTAGGACGACGCCGACAGCAGGGCGCCACCGATGCCGCGGTCCTTGGCGATCTTCGCCGCACGGATGGCGTCGATGATGATGCCGGCCGAGTTCGGGGAGTCCCAGACCTCGAGCTTGTACTCGAGGTTGAGCGGGGCATCGCCGAATGCGCGACCCTCGAGGCGGACGTAGGCCCACTTGCGGTCATCGAGCCACGCGACGTAGTCGGACGGGCCGATGTGCACGTTCTTGTCGTGGATCTTGCCGGCCAGCGAACCCTCGAGGTTCGAGGTGACGGCCTGGGTCTTGGAGACCTTCTTGGACTCGAGGCGCTCGCGCTCGAGCATGTTCTTGAAGTCCATGTTGCCGCCGACGTTGAGCTGGTAGGTGCGGTCCAGCGCGACGCCACGGTCCTCGAACAGCTTGGCCATGACGCGGTGCGTGATGGTCGCCCCGACCTGGCTCTTGATGTCATCACCGATGACCGGCACGCCGGCCTCCTCGAACTTCGCGGCCCACTCGGGGTCGGACGCGATGAACACGGGCAGGGCGTTGACGAAGGCGACGCCCGCGTCGATCGCGCACTGCGCGTAGAACTTGTCGGCCAGCTCCGAGCCGACCGGGAGGTAGGACACGAGCACGTCGACCTGGGCGTCGCGCAGCGTGGCGACGACGTCGACCGGGTCGGCAGCCGACTCGTCGATGGTCTCGCGGTAGTACTTGCCGAGCCCGTCGAGGGTCGTGCCACGCAGGACGGTGATGCCGGTGGTCGGCACGTCCGCGATCTTGATGGTGTTGTTCTCGGAGGCGTTGATGGCCTCGGCGAGGTCCTTGCCGACCTTCTTGTCGTCGACGTCGAACGCGGCGACGAACTCGACGTCGCGTACGTGGTAGTCACCGAAGTTGACGTGCATCAGGCCGGGAACGGTCTGGGTCGGGTCGGCGTCCCGGTAGTAGTGCACGCCCTGGACGAGCGACGACGCACAGTTGCCGACGCCGACGATGGCGACGCGGATGGAACCCATGTGCTTCTCCTGCGGTTGGTGTCGAGTGGGTTGGGTGTTGCGGTGTGCCGGTGCGCCCGGATGGCGCGGGGCGGCACCTACGGCTGGGGGCCGGGGTCTGTGGGGTGGCGCCGTTCGGCGTCGATGAGCTCGCTGAGCCAGCGGACCTCGCGCTCGGTGGTCTCCTCACCGTGCCGCTGGAGGGCCGTCGTGTAGGCGTCGAGGCGCTCGCGGCTGCGGGTGGCGGAGTCGCGCACCCGCTCGAGGTCCTCCTCGACCCGCGAGCGCCGGCCTTCGAGGATCCGCAGGCGGACGTCGCGCTCGGTGCGGGCGAAGAAGGCGAAGCGCACGTCGAAGCCGTCGTCGTCGTAGGCGGAGGCGTCGGTGCGGGCGACGAGCGCCGCGAAGTGCTCCTTGCCGACCGCGGTCAGCTCGTAGACGACCCGGGGGCGACGGCCGGTGGGGCCGGCGGGGTCGGTGGTCTCGGCGATGAGGCCGTGCTCGAGCAGGTCGCGCAGCGCCGGGTAGAGCGTGCCGTAGGACAGGGCCCGGAACGGGCCGAGCGCGGTGTTGAGGCGGCGGCGCAGGTCGTAGCCGTGGGTCGGGCCGTCGTGGAGGAGGCCGAGGACGGCGAACTCCAGGAGCTGGGCGCGGCGGCTCTTCACGGCATACCTCCTTCTGGCTCGGAACAGACCTGACATACGGGGCGTTTGTCAGGTGCAAGGTATCATGGATATATCGGCGCGATACATCGAGCCAGCGCAGTGAGGCGCCGGCCGCCCCCGGCCCGTTCAGGGTTCTCCAAGAAACCCGGTCATACTGGCCGTGGGGCCAAGGGTCCTCGACCCTTGCCTGCGCCGTCGTCCGACCCGCTGCCACCCCACGTTCCCGAACCCGGAAAGTCGCATGAGTCAACGCCAGTCCCGCACCCCAGCGAGCCCTCCGGGCCGTCGCCGCGCCCCGGCACCCGCCGGCCGATCCCGTGGCCGCACGTGGCTGCGCCGTGGCCTGTGGACCATGCTCGCGCTCGCGATCATGGGCGTGACCGCGCTGGGGGTCGCCTACGCGCGCACCGACGTCCCCGAACCGAACGAGATCGCGACGGCGCAGACGTCGATCGTCTACTTCGCCGACGGCAAGACCGAGCTCGGTCGACTGTCCGACAGCGAGGGCAACCGGGAGTCCGTGCCGCTCTCGGAGGTTCCCGACCACATGCAGAAGGCGCTCCTCGCCGGGGAGGACCAGAACTTCTACCAGAACAACGGCATCTCGCCGAGCGGTATCGCGCGCGCGGTCTGGGTCGCCGTCAAGGGCGGCCAGGCGACGCAGGGTGGCTCGACGATCACCCAGCAGTACGTGAAGAACTACTTCCTCACCTCGGACCGCACCCTCTCCCGCAAGGCTCGCGAGATCCTGCTGGCCGTGAAGATCGACCGGCAGCAGACCAAGGACGAGATCCTCGAGAACTACCTCAACACGATCTACTACGGGCGCGGGGCCTACGGCATCCAGACCGCGGCCGACGCCTACTTCAACAAGGACGTCTCCGAGCTGACCGTCGCCGAGAGCGCCTTCCTCGCCTCCGCGATCCGCGGCCCGTCGCTCTACGACCCGGGTCTGGGCGAGGAGCAGGCGGCCAACGCCGAGGAGCGTTCCGGCTACATCCTGGACGCCATGGTCGAGAACGGCTGGCTCACCGCTGCCGAGCGCGAGGCGGCCACCTTCCCCGACACCTTCGTGAAGTACGTCCCCCGGACCCAGCGTGGCACGTCCGGGTACATCATCGAGATGGTCAAGAACGAGCTCGTCAACACGCACAAGATCTCCGAGTCCGACATCGACCGGGGTGGTCTTCGGGTGGTCTCGACGATCGAGCGCCCCAAGCAGGTGGCGATGGAGAAGGCCATCAAGGACGAGCGGCCGTCCGAGGACGACATCAGCCTCGGCATGACCTCGATCACGCCCGGCGACGGTGCGATCGTCGCGCTCTACGGCGGCGCGGACTACGCCAAGCGTCCGCAGAACGCGGTCACCCAGGACAAGATGCAGGCCGGGTCGACGTTCAAGATCTTCACGCTCATCGCGGCCCTGCAGTCCGGCGACTTCAGCCTGCGGTCCACGCTCAACGGCGCGAGCCCGCGGTACTTCGAGGAGTTCGCGGACGAGTCCGCCGACACCGCTGCGGCCCGACGCGGCCGGGTCAAGAACTTCGGCAACGAGTCCTTCGGGCGGATCGACCTGCGACGTGCGACCGGCGAGTCGGTCAACACCGTCTACGCCGAGCTCAACATCGAGGCCGGCGCTGAGAACTCGATGAAGGCCGCGCAGGATGCCGGGGTGCGCAGCCCGCTGGAGGCCAACGTCGGCAACGTGCTCGGCACCGACTACGTCACCGTGCTCGACATGGCCAGTGCGTACGCCACGATCGCGGCCGAGGGTGTCCGGGCAAACCCGTACATCGTCAAGCAGATCGGCTTCTACGACGAGGGTGTCGAGCCCATCACGGTCGAGCCGGTCACCCAGCAGGTCTTCGACAAGGACCTCATGTCCGACGTCATCGACGCGATGACCTACCCGGTCGAGGGGGGCTCCGCCCGCTACGTCGGTCGGAACCTGGACCGCCCGGCCGCGGGGAAGACCGGCACCTCCGAGAGCTTCCGGTCCGCCTGGTTCGACGGGTACGTCCCGCAGCTGGCGGCGGCCGTCGGCCTCTACCGCAGCGGCCCCGACGGTGAGGAGCTCCCGATGGAGGACCTGCCTGACTCGGGGGACATCACCGGCGGCACCTACCCCGCGCGGATCTGGACGGCGTACATGGAGACGGCCCTGGAGGGCACCGACGTCGTGGAGTTCCCCGAGCCGGCCAACATCAACAAGGACGCCAAGAACCGACCGGCCCCGACCTCGAAGCCCCCGACGACGACGAGTGCTCCCGAGACCTCGACGACCGCGCCGCCCACGACGGCGCCGCCCACCTCCGCGGAGCCGGAGCCGACCACGCCGGAGCCGACCGAGTCAGAGCCCGGAGCCGGAGCCGTCCGAGACGCCGTCGAACGGGAACGGGAACGGCAATCCCGGCGGCGGGAAACCCGGCCCGTCCGCCTCACCCGGAGGCTGACCCGCGCTCGCGAGTTGGGGGATGCCGTCCCGGCCGGTATCCTGAGCAGGTTGCCCTCTGAGCGGCCTGTGGAAAACTCTGCGGTCCTGTCGGCAGCAATGCATACCCTCCTGTCACGGAGACTCCGTGACCGCCACAGACCAAAGGAGGCGGGTTAACGCATGCGTCAGTACGAACTCATGGTCATCCTCGACCCAGAGCTCGATGACCGGACCGTCCAGCCCTCGCTGGAGCGGTTCCTCAAGGTCGTGACCACCGATGGTGGCTCCGTCGACAACGTCGACATCTGGGGCCGTCGCCGCCTGGCCTACGAGATCAAGAAGAAGGCCGAAGGCATCTACGCCGTCGTCAACTTCACCTCCGAGCCGGCCACGGCCAAGGAGCTGGACCGTCAGCTCGGCCTCAACGAGTCGGTCATGCGGACCAAGCTCATGCGCCCCGGCGCCTGAGTGACGTCCCACCACACTCACACCGTCGGTAACAACTCCGAAGGAAGCCCCTGACCCATGGCAGGCGAAACCACCATCACCATCGTCGGCAACCTCACCGCCGACCCCGAACTCCGGTTCACCCCCTCGGGTGCCGCCGTCGCGAACTTCACCGTGGCCTCCACGCCGCGCACGTTCGACCGGCAGTCCAACGAGTGGAAGGACGGGGAGACCCTCTTCATGCGCTGCTCCGTGTGGCGCGACGCGGCCGAGAACATCGCCGAGTCGCTGCACCGCGGTACCCGCGTGCTCGTGACGGGCCGACTGAAGTCGCGCTCGTACGAGACCAAGGAGGGCGAGAAGCGCACCGTCGTCGAGCTCGATGTCGACGAGGTCGGTCCCTCGCTGCGCTACGCGTCGGCGAAGGTCACCAAGGCCGAGCGCGGCGGTTCCGGCGGTGGCTTCGGCGGCCAGGGTGGCGGCCAGCAGCAGGACCCGTGGGCCACCGGTGGTTCCGCTCCGGCACCTCAGGGTGGTCAGGGCGGCTGGGGTGGCCAGCAGGCTCCCGCGCAGCAGCCGCAAGGTGGCCAGCCGGCTCCCGCGCAGCAGCCGCAGGGTGGCCAGCAGGGTGGCTGGGGCCAGGCGCCCAGCTACGACGAGCCCCCCTTCTGATCCGCACCAGGCTCATTCGCAGCAGGCTGATCCGCACGACCGCATCGACACCTGGGGCCGCAGCACCGCGGTGACACGGCCCCGTTCACAGCACGACACCATCCCTGGGAGACCAGGGCTCATCCGCCGGCACCGCCCGGCAGAAGGAGAGCACCACGATGGCCAAGCCCGCCATTCGCAAGCCCAAGAAGAAGGCCAACCCGCTCAAGGCGGCGAAGGTCGAGAACATCGACTACAAGGACGCCGCGCTCCTGCGCAAGTTCATCTCCGACCGTGGCAAGATCCGCGCGCGTCGGGTGACCGGTGTCACCGTCCAGGAGCAGCGCCTCATCGCCAACGCCGTCAAGAACGCGCGCGAGATGGCCCTGCTGCCGTACTCGAGCTCGTCCCGCTGACCGGTCGAGAAGGAGCCAACACGATGAAGGTCATTCTCACCCACGAGGTCTCCGGCCTCGGCACCGCCGGTGACGTCGTCGACGTCAAGGACGGCTACGCCCGCAACTTCCTGTTCCGTCGCGACCTGGCCACGGCGTGGACCAAGGGCGGACAGAAGCAGGTCGACGCGATCGCCAAGGGCCGCGCAACCCGCGCCGTGAAGTCGCTCGAGGAGGCCCAGTCCATCAAGGGCAACCTCGAGTCCAAGGCCGTCACGGTCCCGGCACACGCCGGCACGAGCGGTCGCCTCTTCGGCGCCGTCTCCACCGCCGACATCGCCGCTGCCGTCAAGGCCGCGGGTGGCCCGGACCTCGACAAGCGCACGATCGAGGTCCCGACCCCGATCAAGACCACGGGTACGCACGAGGCCCTGATCCGCCTCCACCCCGAGGTGCGCGCGACCGTCGAGCTCGAGGTCGTTGCCGGCTGACGCCAGCTCACCCTCGCCGCACCCGTGCGGCACGCTACGAAGCCCCGGTCCACCTGGTCCGGGGCTTCGTCGTGTCCGGATGTCGGGGGCGCGGCATACCGTATGCCGCATGGCCGCCACCGCATCACGACGCACCTCCCGCTCCGCAGCCGCCTACCGGTGCACGGAGTGTGGCTGGCAGGCCGTGAAGTGGGTGGGCCGCTGCGGTGAGTGCCAGGCGTGGGGCACCGTTGCCGAGGTCGGGGCCGTCACGGCCCGCACGACCGCGGCCGCGGCGGTGGAGCGACCGGCGATCCCGATCGGCGAGGTCGACGTCCGGCGCGCCGTCGCCCGCCCGACGGGTGTGCCGGAGTTCGACCGGGTCCTCGGGGGCGGCATCGTTCCCGGTGCCGTGGTCCTCGTCGCCGGCGAACCCGGCATCGGCAAGTCCACGCTGCTCCTCGACGTCGCCGCTCGGGCCGCCCGCTCGGGTGAGCACGGTGACCGCAAGGTGCTCTACGTCAGCGGCGAGGAGTCCTCGGCCCAGGTGCGCACCCGGGCCGAGCGCATCGAGGCCATGGCACGCTCGCTCTACCTCGCGAGCGAGACCGACCTCGCAACGGTGCTCGGCCAGATCGACGCGCTCGAGCCCGAGCTCGTCATCATCGACTCGGTCCAGACGATCAGCAGCGCCGAGGTCGAGGGGTCGGCAGGCAACGTCTCCCAGGTGCGCGAGGTGGCCGCCTCCCTCATCCAGGTGGCCAAGGCTCGGGGTATCGCCGTGCTCCTCGTCGGACACGTCACGAAGGACGGCTCGATCGCCGGGCCGCGGGTGCTCGAGCACCTCGTCGACGTCGTCGTGCAGTTCGAGGGTGACCGCCACTCGCGGCTGCGGCTGGTGCGCGCAGCGAAGAACCGTTTCGGCCCGACCGACGAGGTGGGCTGCTTCGACCTGTCCGACGTCGGCATCGTCGGGCTCGCCGACCCGAGCGCCCTGTTCCTGTCCGGTCGCACCGCTGCCGTGCCGGGCACCTGCGTCACCGTGACCCTCGAGGGTCGGCGCCCGCTCGTGACCGAGGTCCAGGCCCTCGTCACGACGTCGACCCTGTCCACCCCGCGGCGGGCGACGAGCGGCCTCGACACCGCTCGGGTCAACATGATCCTGGCCGTGCTCGACAAGCGAGCCTCGGCACCGATCGGCGGCAGCGACGCCTACCTGTCCACCGTGGGTGGCGTGCGCATCACCGAGCCGGCGGCCGACCTGGCCATCACCCTCGCCCTCGCCGGAGCCATCACCGACCAGCCCCTGCCCCACGGCACGATCGCCTTTGGTGAGGTCGGGCTGGCCGGCGAGATCCGACCCGTCACCGGCGCGCACCGACGGTTGGCCGAGGCCGCGAGGCTGGGGTTCACCCGAGCCGTGGTGCCGCCCGGCGTCGTCGGTGCCGGCCCGGTTCCGGACGTCCTGCGCATCGTGGAGGCAGCCACCGTGAGCGAAGCCGTCGGGCGCGGCCTGTACGACGGCGTGTCGCGCTGACCCGAATCCTCGACGCTGCGGCTGCCGTGAGGGCCGGAGCCCACCCCCGGCGATGGTCATCCCGCGCGGTATCCGGCCCGTGGCCGATAGGATGCGCCCAGTGGCCGCGGACCTGCGTCGGCCCGGGGCCAAGGATCCGGAGGAGTCGCCGTGCCGACGCAGCTGCCTGAAGAGGAGCTGCTGCGCGCCACTCTCGCGGCCGTGGCCCCCGGCACCGAGCTGCGCGACGGCCTGGAGCGCATCCTGCGTGGCCGCACCGGCGCGCTCATCGTCCTCGGCAACGACAAGGTCGTCGAGTCGCTCGCCACCGGCGGCTTCCCGCTCGACATCGAGTTCTCGGCCACCCGCCTGCGCGAGCTGGCCAAGATGGACGGCGGGATCGTCTGCGACCGTGACGTCACCCGCATCCTGCGTGCGGCGACGCAGCTGGTGCCTGACCCGAGCATCGAGACCAGCGAGTCCGGCACCCGTCACCGCACCGCTGAGCGGGTGGCGAAGCAGACCGGCTACCCCGTGGTCTCGGTCAGCCAGTCGATGCGCATCATCGCCCTGTACGTCGCGGGCCGCCGGGTCGTGCTCGAGGACTCCAGCGCGATCCTGTCGCGCGCCAACCAGGCCCTGCAGACCCTCGAGCGCTACAAGTCCCGCCTCGACGAGGTCACCGGCACGTTGTCCGCGCTCGAGATCGAGGACCTCGTCACCGTCCGCGACGTCGCGAACGTCCTGCAGCGCCTGGAGATGGTGCGCCGGATCAAGGACGAGATCGCCGAGTACGTCGTCCAGCTCGGCACGGACGGCCGCCTGCTGAGCCTGCAGCTCGAGGAGCTCACCGGGGGGCTGTCGGACGACCTCGGTCTCGTGATCCGCGACTACCTCCCGGAGACGCGGGCGAGCCTCACGCTCGACGACGCCATCGCCAACCTCGAGGCCATCGACTCCACCGAGCTGCTCGACCCCTCGGCCGGGGCCCGGGCGATCGGTTTCACGATCGTCGGTGACTCCCTCGACTCCTCGGTCAGCCCGCTCGGGCACCGGCTGCTCTCGAAGGTGCCACGCCTGCCGGGGGCGATCGTCGACCGGCTCGTCGCCCACTTCGGCAGCCTCCAGAAGCTGCTGGCGGCCAACATCGACGACCTCATGGACGTCGAGGGCGTCGGCGAGGGCCGTGCCCGACTCGTGCGCGAGGGCCTGTCGCGCCTCGCCGAGTCGAGCATCCTCGAGCGCTACGTCTGACCACCCCGTCGCTACTCGCGTGTCCGTGTCCTCCGTCGGCGTGACCGCCGAGGCACCTGCCGCCGTCCTGCACGACCTCGTGCTGGGCTGGTACGCCGACCATGCCCGGCCGCTGCCGTGGCGGGCAGCGTCCACCACCCCGTGGGGGGTGTTCGTCTCCGAGGTGATGGCGCAGCAGACACCGGTGGCCCGGGTGGCGCCGGTGTGGCGGGACTGGATGCAGCGGTGGCCGACCCCGGCGGACCTGGCCGCCGAGCCTCCCGGCGAGGTCATCCGCGCGTGGGGCCGCCTGGGCTATCCGCGCCGGGCGCTGCGCCTGCGGGAAGCGGCCGTGGCGATGGTCGAGCTGCCACGAGGGGCAGGTGCCCTCCGACGAGGCAGCCCTGCTCGCGCTGCCGGGGGTGGGCGCGTACACCGCGGCCGCGGTGGCGGCCTTCGCGTTCGGTCGCCGCACCACGGTGGTCGACACCAACGTGCGGCGGGTGCTGGTGCGGGTCGTCGAGGGGCGCGAGCACGCCGCCCCCGCACTCACGGCCGCGGAGTCCGCGCTCGCGGCATCCCTCGTGCCGGTCGAAGCAGCTGCTGCGGCGACCTGGAACGTCGCGGTGATGGAGCTCGGGGCGCTCGTGTGCCGAGCCCGCGGACCTCTGTGCGACGAGTGCCCACTGCTCGAGCGCTGCGCCTGGGTTCGCGCGGGGCGGCCGGCCCACGACGGGCCGGTCCGACGTGGCCAGGCGTGGCACGGCACCGACCGTCAGGTGCGGGGAGCGGTGCTCCAGCTGCTGCGCGACGCCCCTCGTGCGCTGACGCGAGCTGCGCTCGCCGCGGCAGGGCCGGATGCCGGTCAGCTCGACCGCTGCATCGCCTCCCTCGTCGAGGACGGCCTCATCGAGCCGACGGGGCGCGGGCGCTACCGCCTGCCCACCTGATCGGGCGGTTCGAGGGCTGGAAACCCTGTGGCGCGCGATCGCTGTGGCGTCACACTGGGGTGCATGAGCGCCACGACGTCCACCCCACCCGGCATCCCACCACGCAGGGCACCGCACCCACCGCATCCCCGAGGAGCTGCACGGCCTTCCTCCCCGAGCTGCTGGCCGCCCCGAGGGACGTCGGCACGCTCGAGCTCATCGTGAGCCGGCCGGCACCCGGTGAGCGCGAGGTTCTCGACGAGGGGGAGCTCGACCTCGTCGTCGGTCTCGTCGGAGACAGCTGGGCGCAGCGCGACAGCAGCCGAGCTGCGGACGGCAGCCTGGACCTGGACACGCAGCTCAACGTGATGAGCGCTCGGATGGTCGGCTTCCTCGCCGTCGACCCGCAGCGCCGCGCGCTCGCGGGGGACCAGCTCTACCTCGACCTCGACCTGTCACACGACAACCTGCCTGCCGGGTCACTCGTGACCATCGGCGACCCGCAGGTGCGAGGAGCAGTCATCGAGGTCACGCAGAAGCCCCACACCGGGTGCGCCAAGTTCGTCGAGCGGTTCGGCGCCGAGGCGATGCGGTTCGTCAACGGCCGGGTCGGGCGCCCGATGCGGCTGCGTGGGCTCAACGCCCGTGTCGTCACGCCGGGGCGCATCCGCCCGGGCGACCCCGTCACCGTCACCCGCCCGTAGCCGAGGCTGGACAGTCGGACGCGGCACGCGGAACGGCCCACCCCCGGCAGGGGGTGGGCCGTTCACTGTGGTGCGGTTCCCGTCAGGCGCTGGTCACTTGCCGGGCTTGATGGGGTAGACCGGCTGGGTCTGGGCGTTGAACTCGGCCAGGCGGACCGAGTTGGCCTTGCGCAGCGTCGGGTCCTTGAGCATGAGGACGTCCAGGCCCTTGGTGATGTCCGAGCTGTAGACGAACCCGTTGTAGTAGTACGACGACCACGTGCCACCGAGGGAGGTCGGGGACAGCGGGCCGCGCTCGAAGTAGTCGAGCTCCTTCGGGTTGGTCGGAGTCGGTGAACTCCCACAGCGAGGTGCCGCCCTGGTACCAGGACTGGACCATGACGTCGCGACCGTTGACCGGGATGATCGACCCGTTGTGCGCGACGCAGTTCTCGGTGCTGTTCTGGTGGCGGGCGATCTTGAAGTACGACTTGAAGGTCAGCTCGTTGCCGGCGGACAGGTCGTAGATCGCGTTCGCGCACGCGGTTGGGGCCGATCTGGCGTTGCAGGTCGCGCCCGCGCCGCCGCCGAGCTCGTCGGTGAAGACGACCTTGGTGCCGTCGCTGTTGAACGTCGCCGAGTGCCAGAACGCGAAGTTCGTGTCACGCACCGTCTCGATGACCTTCGGGGCCTCCGGGTTGGAGATGTCCATGATGACGCCGTCACCCATGCACGCGCCGGCAGCGATCTTCTTGCTGGGGAAGGCGGTGATGTCGTGGCAGCCGGAGGTGTTGGTGTTGCCACCCTCCGGGAACAGGACCGGCTCCGCGATGACACTCGCGGCCGTCGGGTTGCCGTGCGGCACCTTGACGATCGAGATCAGGTCGTGCGGGCGCTGGCAGTCGACGGCAGTGCCCGACGGGCCGTAGCTCGAGACGTACAGGTAGTCGGCGTCCGCACCCGGCACCACGGTGTGGGTGTGCGAGCCGCACTTGGTCTCGACCGACTTGATGTACTTCGGGTTGGTCTCGTCGGAGATGTCGAAGATCTTCATGCCCTCCCACGAGGACTTGACGGTCGTCGGACCGGAGGTGCTGGCGCAGCTGTCGTCGGTGCGCGAGGAGTCGGTGGACAGGTAGACGAGGTCGCCACGGACGCTGATGTCGTTCTGCGAGCCGGGGCAGTTCACCTGGGCGATCACCTCGGGGGCACCCGCCTCGGAGATGTCGTAGATGGCGAAGCCGTTGTAGTTGCCGACGTAGGCCCGGTCGCCCTGGAAGGCGAGGTCGGTGCCGAACGCACCGGGGAGGGCGAAGGTGCCGGCGAGCGGGGTGTTGCTCATGTGCTTGATGTTCTTGCTGTAGCCGATCTGGTCAGGCGCCAGAGCGGTGCCGGAGACGTTGAGCCCGTCTCCCGCGGATGCGGCGCTCACACCTCCGAGAGCCACCATCAAGGTTCCCGCGGCTGCAACCGCGAGAAGTCGAGTTCGCTTCATTTCCACCTCGTTCTACTGGGCCGGGTCGGCTTCCAGTGGTCGACGGAGCGCCCGGTAAGGGGTGTGGGTGAGGGTCACCTTGCCCTATCGGAGACGACTTTGGATAGATCGGCACACAAAAGTTTGTTTTGGCTTCGGCCGGGTTACAGTGTCGCGCGTGACGAGCCCTCGCCCCCGCCCCGCCGCCCACCGAGCACGCCGGATGGCCGCGACAGGCCTGGTCGCCGTCACCCTCGCGGTCACGCTCGGCGCGTGCACGAGCGAGGACGGCTCCGGGGCCGTGGTGACGGCGCCGGCGCCGAGCATCCCGGTGCTGCAGCCCGGAACCCCGGGCGAGCCGAACGCGACGATCACCGGCTCCGCCGCGGCCCCGACGGCGACGGTGAGCATCCTGCCCACCGACGAGCGGTTCCTCAGCGAGATGATCGTCCACCACGCGCAGGCGCTCGTCATGGTGGATGCCGTCCTGAGCGACCTCGAGGACACCGAGGTGGCCGGCATCGCCTCGCGCATCGGCGACGAGCAGCGCCCCGAGATCGACGCCATGGCGAGGTACCTCGAGGAACACGGTGCCGACGTCCCCCCGGAGGCCACCAACCCCAACCTCACCGACCACGGCTCCCACTCGATGCCGGGCATGGCCACCGAGGCCGAGGTGGCCCGGCTGGCCGCCGCGACGGGCACCGAGGCCGACCGGCTCTTCCTCACGCTGATGATCCGTCACCACGAGGGAGCCCTCAGCATGGTCGAGGAGCACCGTCGGTGAACCCGATGGACGAGCGCGTCGAGGAGACCGCCAACGACATCTCGGTGACCCAGACCAAGCAGATCGTGCAGATGAAGGAGATGCTCGAGCGCCTGTCCTGACCCGCGCTGGTGCCGACGACAGGCTACAGGACGCGCAGCATCCGGGTGTTGCCCAGGGTGTTGGGCTTGACCCGCTCGAGGTCCAGGAACTCGGCGACGCCCTCGTCATAGCTGCGCAGCAGCTCGGCGTACACCTGGGGGTCGACCGCCTGACCCTCGATGGGCTCGAACCCGTGGCGACCGAAGAAGGTGGTCTCGAAGGTCAGGCAGAACAGTCGGCTGAGGCCGAGGTCACGCGCCCGTTCGACGAGCCGTTCGAGCACGGCCGTCCCGACGCCGGTGCCCAGGGCGGACGCATCGACGGCGAGGGTGCGCACCTCCCCGAGGTCCTCCCACAACACGTGCAGCGCGCCGCACCCGACGACCTGCCCGCCGACCTCTGCGACGACGAAGTCGGACACCGACTCGTAGTAGGCCACGGCCTCCTTGTTCAGCAGCACCCGGCGCTCGGCCAGCGGGGCGACGAGGGCACGGATGGCGCGCACGTCGCTGGTGCGAGCTGCGCGAACCAGGGCCGGAGCGGCCGGTGCGGTGGGGCTGAGGTCGTCGGTCGGCACGAGGGGAGCGTAGCCGCCTCGGGGTGGTGCGGCGGGCGACGGCATCCGGACATGGCGGCGGCCCGCCACCGCAGGGGTGGAGGCGGGCCGCCTGTGCAAGGAGTCCCCGGAGGCCCTCGCACTACTCAAGTGTGTGTCACTGACTGCTGCCGTTGGGTATAGGGATGTTCAAGTCTTGGTCAGATCTCTCTCATCTCGACGGCTGCCCAGCGACCTCCTCAGCCTTCGATGGCCACGATGGTGTCCTGGATGTCCGGGTTCTTGGGCGCACCCTCGAACGTGAACACGGCCTCCTTGCCCTCACCGACGGCGTCCACCGCGACGATCTCGCCGGCCTTGAGCTCGCCGAAGAGGATCTTCTCGGAGAGGACGTCCTCGATCTCGCGCTGGATCGTGCGCCGCAGCGGACGTGCGCCGAGCACGGGGTCGTAGCCCTTGGTGGCCAGCAGGTCCTTGGCCGCGGGCGTGAGCACCATGCCCATGTCCTTGTCCTTGAGCCGCTTGTCGAGCTTGGCGATCTCGAGGTCGACGATCTGGACGATCTCGGCCTGGCTGAGCTGCGGGAAGACGATGGTGTCGTCGACCCGGTTGAGGAACTCGGGGCGGAAGTGCTGCTTGAGCTCGTCGATGACCTTGGCCTTCATCCGGTCGTAGTCCGACCGGGTCTCCGGGCCGGCCGAGAAGCCGAGCGAGCCCTTGGAGATGTCCCGGGTGCCGAGGTTGGTCGTCATGATGATGACCGTGTTCTTGAAGTCGACCATCCGACCCTGGGAGTCGGTGAGCCGGCCGTCCTCGAGCACCTGCAGCAGCGAGTTGAAGATCTCCGGGTGGGCCTTCTCGACCTCGTCGAAGAGCACGACGCTGAAGGGCTTGCGGCGCACCTTCTCGGTGAGCTGGCCGCCCTCCTCGTAGCCGACGTAGCCGGGGGGTGAGCCGAACAGGCGCGAGACGGTGTGCTTCTCGCTGTACTCCGACATGTCGAGCTGGATGAGGCTGTCCTCGTCGCCGAAGAGGAACTCGGCGAGGGTCTTGGCCAGCTCGGTCTTCCCGACACCGGTCGGGCCGGCGAAGATGAACGAGCCGCCGGGGCGACGCGGGTCCTTCAGGCCGGCGCGGGTGCGACGGATGGCCTGGGAGAGCGCCTTGATGGCGTCGTCCATGCCGACGACCCGCTTGTGCAGCTCGTCCTCCATGTGGAGCAGGCGGCTGGACTCCTCCTCGGTCAGCTTGAAGACCGGGATGCCGGTCGACGCGGCCAGCACCTCGGCGATGAGCTCTTCGTCGACCTCGGCGATGACGTCCATGTCGCCGGACTTCCACTCGGCCTCGCGCTTGGCCTTCTCGTTGCGCAGGTTCTTCTCGTCGTCGCGCAGGCGCGCCGCCTTCTCGAAGTCCTGGCCGTCGATGGCCGACTCCTTCTCGCGCACCACGGTGGCGATGCGCTCGTCGAACTCACGCAGGTCCGGCGGTGCGGTCATCCGGCGGATGCGCAACCGGGCCCCGGCCTCGTCGATGAGGTCGATCGCCTTGTCCGGGAGGAAGCGGTCGTTGACGTAGCGGTCGGCCATGGTGGCCGCCGCGACGAGCGCGCCGTCGGTGATCGAGACGCGGTGGTGGGCCTCGTAGCGGTCGCGCAGACCCTTGAGGATCTCGATGGTGTGCGGCAGCGTGGGCTCGGCGACCTGGATCGGCTGGAAGCGGCGCTCGAGCGCGGCATCCTTCTCGATGTGCTTGCGGTACTCGTCGAGCGTCGTCGCACCGATGACCTGCAGCTCGCCGCGGGCGAGCATGGGCTTGAGGATGGATGCCGCGTCGATCGCGCCCTCGGCGGCGCCGGCACCGACGAGGGTGTGGATCTCGTCGATGAACAGCACGATGTCGCCGCGGGTGCGGATCTCCTTGAGCACCTTCTTCAGGCGCTCCTCGAAGTCACCGCGGTAGCGGCTGCCGGCGACGAGGGCGCCGAGGTCGAGCGTGTAGAGCTGCTTGTCCTTGAGGGTCTCGGGCACCTCGCCGCGCACGATGTCCTGGGCCAGCCCCTCGACGACGGCGGTCTTGCCGACGCCGGGCTCACCGATGAGGACAGGGTTGTTCTTCGTGCGGCGCGAGAGCACCTGCATGACCCGCTCGATCTCCTTCTCGCGCCCGATGACCGGGTCGAGCTTGCCCTCGCGGGCAGCGGAGGTGAGGTTGCGGCCGAACTGGTCGAGCACGAGCGAGCCGGCCGGGGTGCCCTCGGCGGGGCCGCCCTGGGTGGCGCCGCCGCCGCCGGGCGCGCCCTCCTTGCCGCCCTGGTAGCCGGAGATCAGCTGGATGACCTGCTGGCGGACGCGCGAGAGGTCGGCGCCGAGCTTGACGAGCACCTGGGCGGCGACGCCCTCACCCTCGCGGATCAGGCCGAGCAGGATGTGCTCGGTGCCGATGTAGTTGTGGCCGAGCTGCAGCGCCTCGCGCAGGCTCAGCTCGAGCACCTTCTTGGCGCGCGGGGTGAACGGGATGTGGCCCGTGGGCGCCTGCTGGCCCTGGCCGATGATCTCCTGCACCTGCTCGCGCACGGCCTCGAGCGAGATGCCGAGGCTCTCGAGGGCCTTGCTCGCGACGCCTTCGCCCTCGTGGATCAGCCCGAGCAGGATGTGCTCGGTGCCGATGTAGTTGTGGTTGAGGCCGCGGGCCTCCTCCTGGGCGAGCACGACGACGCGGCGGGCGCGGTCGGTGAACCGTTCGAACATGGTGCTTCTCCTGACGTCGAGTCCCCTCGATGCTAGTCGCGCCGTCTGGATGTGGCCCGACGTTAACCAGTGTGCGGTCGAACAGCGAGGGGAGAACTGTCAGGCCCAACGCGGCACACGTGCCCGGGTGTTCCGCGTGTTCGCTCTCGGCGGAGGGATGTGACCCGGATGAGACCCTTCCGGAGCCCGTCAGAGCAGGGTCGACGACCGGGTCAGCGGCGACGCTGGCAGAGACCGCACCAGAAGAGGTTGCGGCCGGCGACCACACGCGTGCGGACCTTGGAGCCACAGGCGGGACACGGCATCCCAGCGCGCTTGTAGACCGACGACGCGCGCTCGGTGAGGTGCGGCACCTCGCCGCGGCCGAGTGCCGCCTCGACCTCGAGCACCTGCTCCTCCACGGTGACGATGCGACCCGTGGCCACGCCGAGGGGCAGCAGCCGCTCGAGGTCCTCCCAGATGAGGCGCCACGAGGCCCGGCGCAGCATTCGCCCCTCGGTGAAGGGCGAGAGCCGGTGCCGGAAGAGCACCTCGGAGCGAAAGACGTTCCCGACACCGGCGAGCACCGACTGGTCCATGAGCAGCTCACCGATGGGGCGCGACGAGCGCGTGATGCGAGCCCAGGCGGCATCCGGGTCGGCGTCGGGGCGCAGCGGATCCGGGCCGAGGCGCGACAGGACGGCGTCGACCTGCTCGGGGGAGGCGACCTCGCACAGGTTCGGGCCGCGCAGGTCGGCGACGTGCTGGTCGGTGCGCAGCCGCAGGCGCACCTGACCGACCGCCGGGACCTCGGCGGTCCACTCGTGGCTGTCGACGGTGAAGGACCCGATGAGCCCGAGGTGCACGTGCAGCCAGCGGTCGTCGGCGAACTCGACGAACAGGTGCTTGCCGCGAGAGGTCGCCCGGAGCAGCTCGTGGCCGGTCAGCTGGGCGGCGCCCTCCTCGAACTTGCCCTGGGGGCTGGTGACCTCGGGCGTGGTGCCCGCGAAGGCCTCGTGGAGGTCGCGGGCGAGGGCGAAGAGCGTGTGACCTTCGGGCATGGACGAGAGCGTATGCCGGGTGGCCGGGCTACCAGCTTCCGGACGTCGGCGGCACCTCGCGCAGGATCCGCAGGGCCTTCGGCCCGAACCCGTGCAGCCGGAGGAGGTCACGATCAGGGGTGGCGGCCACGGCATCCCAGGTCGTGAGCCCGGCGTGGGCCAGCGCGCCACGGGCGGGGGCGCCGATGGCGTGCACCTCGTGGGGCGGGACATCCGGGACATCCGGAACCTCTGGCACGTCCGGCACCTCGCGTGACGGCACGTCCGGGACGTCGTGCGGCGGCACGTCCGGGACGTCAGGCGCCCGCGGGAGGCCCGGCGGGCTGTTCGGCTGCTCGCCGTTCGCCCAAACAGCCGTCGTCTCCACGTCAGCGCCCATGTCAGCTCGCCTTCTTCGCGGCCGTCTTCTTCGCCACGGCCTTCTTGGCGGGAGCCTTCTTCGCCGCGGCCTTCTTCGCCGGGGCGCCCTTCGCAGCGGAGGTGGCCTTCTTCGCCGCCGGCTCCGGGGCCTCACCACGCGCGGCCTTGGCCTTCTCGACCGAGCGGGCCAGCGCCGCGAGCAGGTCGACGACCTCGCCGCTCTCCTCCGGCTCGGCCGCGCTGACCCGCACCTCGCCGCCCTCGACCTTGGCGCGCACGAGCTCCTTGACGGCGATGGCGTAGTCGTCCTCGTACTCACCGGGCTCGTAGTCGCCGGCCAGCTGGTCGATGAGCATCTTGGCCATGTCCATCTCCTGCTTGGTGGCGCGCTGCTCCTCCGTGACCGCCGCGAAGTCGGCCGCGCGCACCTCGTCGGGCCAGAGCATCGTCTGCATGACGATGACGCCGTCGCGCACCCGCAGCACCGCCATCGTCATGCGGGTGCGGATGGAGACGGTGCAGATGGCCATCCGCTTCTCGGTCTCCAGCGCGTCGCGGAGCAGGATGTACGGCTTGGTCGCCGCCTTGTCGGGCTCGAGGTAGTACGACTTGTCGAGCCACATGGGGTCGATCTGGTCGGCCGGGACGAACTTGGTGACCCCGATCTCCTTCGACGTCTTGCTCGGCAGGTCGGCGAAGTCGTCGTCGGTGAGCACGACCATGTCGCCGTCCTCGGTCTCGTACCCCTTGGCGATGTCGTCGTAGGACACCTCCTCGCCGTCGATGGCGCAGGTGCGCTTGTACTTGATGCGCCCGCCGTCCTCGCGGTGCACCTGGCGGAACTGCACGTCGTGGTTCTCGGTGGCGGAGTACAGCCGCACCGGCACGTTGACCAGCCCGAAGGAGACCGCGCCCTTCCAGATCGCCCGCATGGTCGCCACCTTTCCCGGATGCCGTCCGCCTCCTCGCGGCCGGCGCAGACTCCCAGCGTAAGCCCGCCCGTGAGTGCGGAAGTGGTCGCCTGGGCCACCACTTCCGCACTCACCGCAAGCCTGTGGACCTCGAAGTCGGCAGGATGGGGCTCGTGGCCACCGTCTCCTCGTCGCACGCGCCGATGCGCCCGATGCTCGCGACCGTCGCGCAGCGGGTTCCGGCCGGTGCTGCCTGGGTGCACGAGGTCAAGTGGGACGGGATGCGGGTGCTCGTCGACGTGCGCGACGGGCAGGTCAGGGTGTGGTCGCGCAACGAGCGGGACGTCACGGCCTCCTACCCCGAGCTCGAGGGTCTCGGCGCCGACTACGACGACATGCTCCTGGACGCCGAGGTCGTCGCGCTCGACGGCGGCCGGCCGAGCTTCCACGCCCTCACCGAGCGGATGCACGTCTCCGACCGGCGCAAGGCGGCGCGCCTGGCCGCCAGCCGTCCGGTCACCCTCATGGTCTTCGACCTGCTCCGGCTCTTCGGCTCCGACCTCGCGAGCCAGCCGTGGTCGGCCCGGCGCGAGCTGCTCGAACGGCTCGACCTCGCCGGCCCGCACTGGCAGGTGCCCGCGGTGCACGACGACGGGGAGCAGCTGCTGGCCGCGACCGCCGAGCAGGGCCTCGAGGGCATCGTCAGCAAGCGCCGGGCCGCCGCCTACGCCGCGGGGCGCCGGTCCCCCGACTGGCGCAAGACCGCGCACAAGGTCACCCACTCGGTCGTCGTCGGCGGCTGGCGGCCCGAGGTGGGCTCGGCGGGTCGGCTCGGGGCCGTGCTCGTGGGCCTCCCCGACGGTGCGGGCGGCTGGCGGTATGCCGGTCGCGTGGGCTCCGGCCTGGCCGGCACCGCCGGCGAGGCGCTGGCCATGCGCCTTCGCGCTCTCGGGCGCGGCGACTCGCCGTTCTCCGACGAGGTCCCCGCGATCGACGCGAACGGCACCACCTGGGTGCACCCCCGCATCGTCGTGGAGGTGCGCGCCCTGGAACTGACCGGTCAGCACCGACTGCGGCAACCGGCATACCTCGGGGTGCGCACCGACCTCGTGCCGGCCGACCTGGAGGAGGTCGAGGATGCCTGAGTACGTTCCCGAGGTCACCCGCGTCGAGGTGGCCGGTCGCCGGCTGCGGCTCACGAGCCTGGACAAGGTGATGTACCCGTCGACCGAGACGACCAAGGGTGAGGTGCTCAGCTACTACGCCCAGGTCGCGCCGCTGATGCTGCCGCACCTCGCCGGCCGCCCGGTGACGCGGGTGCGGTATCCGCACGGGGTCGAGGACCAGATGTTCTTCTTCGAGAAGAACCTCCCGTCGGGGGCGCCGAGCTGGCTGCCCCGGATGCCGGTCGACGACGTCGTCTACCCCCTCATCGCCGACCTCGCCGACCTCACCTACCTCGTGAACCTCAACTCGCTCGAGATCCACGTGCCGCAGTGGACCGTCTCCGAGGAGGGCGAGCGCAGCAACCCCGACCGGCTCGTCATCGACCTCGACCCCGGCAAGCCCGCCGGGCTGCACGAGTGCGCGCAGGTGGCGCTGCTCGTGCGCGAGCGGCTGGCCGCGCTCGGGCTCGACCTCCACCCGGTCACCTCGGGAAGCAAGGGCATGCAGCTCTATGCCGCACTCGGCGGTGACCTCACGAGTGACCAGGTGCGCGACCTCGTGATGCAGCTCGCGCAGGAGCTCACGAAGAAGCACCCCGAGCTGATCCTGTGGAAGATGACCAAGTCGCTGCGCCCGGGGAAGATCTTCCTCGACTGGAGCCAGAACGTCGCTGCGAAGACGACGATCAGCCCGTACTCCCTGCGCGGTCGTGAGCTGCCGTGCGTCGCGGCGCCGCGCACGTGGGACGAGGTGGAACGCGGTGCAGCAGAGCCGGACTCGCTGCACCAGCTGATGTTCGACGAGGTGCTCGAGAGGATCGCCCGCGACGGCGACCTGATCGCCGACCTCCCCTGAGGCGCAACGTCCGGCAGGGTGGTCGCTTCAGGGGCCCACGCGGTGCCGGACGTGGTGCGCAGGCGCGGGCAGCCCGCGCACTCGACGCACCCGGGCAGTGCGTAGAGCAGGCAGCACGAGCCGCGTGGTGCGACGCCGGGCCGCAGCACCCCGGCGGCCGACTCCGCCTCTCGGCGGGCCGCGACCCACATGTCGTCGACCAGCGCCAGGCGAGTGTGTGGCCCGAGGCGGACGACCGACTCGTATGCCGTGGCGAGCGGCAGCGCGACCGCGCGGTAGTCCCGCTCGGACCGGGTCAGCCGCTCATCCAGCGACCCGGTGTCGGCCACGAGGCCGCGAAGTCGCACCTCGCGCGGCACGAGAGCCTGGTCGAGGGCGAACGTCAGGCCGTCGACGTCGGCACGCCAGGGCCCACAGGCAGCGGCGTGGGCGGCCGCGTGGGCCGGAACCTGGAGCAGCCACTGGAGGACGAACGCGGCGGCCACCTGCGGCGGTGCGTCGACGGAATACCACCTGCCCTGGAGCGAGCGAAGGCCGCGTTGCCACGCGACGGCATCCGTGGCCAGGGTGTGGGGGAGGGGTGGGCCGGTGGCGGAGAAGGTCAGCCACGAGTGGCGGCGTGACATGAGCGCAGCGGCACCCGTCGAGTCGACGGGTGCCGCTGCGGTGCTGGGGTCGCTGCTCAGGCGTGGGCCTTGTCGTAGGCGGCCTGGATCTCCGCGGAGATGCGGCCACGGTCGTTGACCGAGTGGCCGTTCTCGCGCGCCCAGGCGCGGATCGCACCGACGTCCTTGCGGCCGGAGCCCTTGCCGGCAGCCGTGGAACGGCCGGTCGAGCGACGCCCACCCGTGCGCTCGGCGTGACCGATCCAGACGGCCAGGTCGTCGCGCAGCTTTGCGGCGTTGTCCGAGGTCAGGTCGATCTCGTAGCTGACGCCGTCGAGCGAGAACGAGACGGTCTCATCAGCAGGGGAGCTCTTGTCGATGTCGTCGACGAGGAGCACCTGGACCTTCTTTGCCATGGTTTTCCCTTCAGGTTGTGCGGATATCATCCGCGGCATCCTTCATCGATGCCGCGAACAATTTACCAGCGTATTCCGGAAAAGGGGAATCCCCGGATGTGCCGCAGCGGTCAATTGAATGCCTCAGGAATTCTGGGAGGAGCGGTCGGTCGGCGACGGCGGCTCGTCCGGCGCCGGATCCGAGGCCCCAGCGCTACCTACGGAATCCGTAGGTGAATTGCCCGTACGACCGGCCGCGCGGTCCTGCTCGGCCTCGAATCGCGATTGTGCGAGGCGCTCCCGCCGATCGCCCTCGAGCATGCTCTTGATGAGGAAGTAGAACATCGTGGCGACCACAATGGTGGGCACGATTCCGGCGATATACGGCCAGATCTCGGACACGCTCAGGCCTCCGGCTTCAGGTGCGGGAAGAGAATGGTCTCGCGAATGTTCGACCCGGTGAACAGCATGATGAGCCGGTCGACACCCAGCCCCAGGCCGCCCATCGGTGGGGCGCCGTACTCCAGTGCCCGCAGGAAGTCCTCGTCGATCTGCATGGCCTCCGGGTCGCCCGCCGGCCGCGAGCAGCGACTGGCTGGTGAGCACCTCTCGCTGGATGACCGGGTCGACGAGCTCGGAGAACCCGGTGCCCCGCTCGACCCCGGCGATGATGAGGTCCCAGGCCTCGATCAGCCCGGGCTGCTCGCGGTGCGGGCGGGCGAGGGGCTGGGCGATCGCCGGGTAGTCGCACAGGAACGTCGGCTGCAGCAGGCCGGGCTCGACGAGCTCGCCGAGCAGCTCGAGGAAGACCTTGTCCTTGGTCAGGCCCGGGTCGACCTCGAGGCCGTGCGCCGCGGCGTACCCGAGGAGGGTCTCCTTGGGGGTGTCGATCGTGACGGTCTCGCCGACGACCTCGCTCACCGCGTCGTACACCGGGAGCCAGCGCCACTCGCCGCCGAGGTCGACGGGGCCGGACGGGGTCTCGACGATGCGCGACCCCAGCGCGTCCGCGACCCCGAGGTAGAGGTCGCGGATGAGCGCCCCGATGGAGGTCTGGTCGCCCCACGCCTGGTAGGCCTCGAGCATCGTGAACTCGGGGGAGTGCGTGGCGTCGACACCTTCGTTGCGGAAGATGCGGCCCATCTCGTACACCCGGTCGACCCCGCCCACGACGGCCTTCTTGAGGTTCAGCTCGAGGGCGATGCGCAGCACCATCTCCTGGTCGAAGGCGTTGAGGTGCGTGCGGAACGGGCGTGCGGCGGCGCCGCCGTGGATGAGCTGGAGCACCGGCGTCTCGACCTCGACGTAGCCCTGGCTCTCGAGCACGGCGCGCATCGCCCGCAGGGCTGTCGCCTTCGTGCGCACCATGTCGCGCGCCTCCTGCCGCACGACGAGGTCGGCGTAGCGCTGACGCACGCGGCTCTCCTCCGAGAGCTCCTTGTGCAGCACCGGCAGGGGGCGCAGCGCCTTGCTCGCCATCTCCCAGCGGCTGGCCATCACCGACAGCTCACCGCGCCTGGAGCTGATGACCCGGCCCTCCACGAACACGTGGTCGCCGAGGTCGACCTGCGCCTTCCAGTCGGCGAGCGCCTCCTCGCCGACCTCGGCGAGGCTGAGCATGACCTGCAGCCGGGTGCCGATGCCCTCCTGCAGGGTCGCGAAGGCGAGCTTGCCGGTGTTGCGGATGAAGACGACGCGGCCGGCGACGCCGACGGCATCCTGCGTCTCCTCGCCCTGCTCGAGGTGGCCCCACCGCTCGCGGACCTCCGCCAGGGAGTGCGTGCGTGCCACCGAGACCGGGTGCGGCTGCCGGCCGGACGCGAGGAGGCGGTCGCGCTTGTCGCGCCGGACCTGCATCTGCTCGGGCAGGTCGATCTCGGGGAGGGCAGGCGTCGGGCTCTCGGTCACGATCGACAAGCCTACGGCCGCCGTGGGTGGGCGGTCGTACGGGCGTCGTCAGTGGTCGCCCTTAGCGTGGCCGGATGCCGTCCGCCCAGCGCCCGTGGACCGAAGGGCTCCCAGCGCGGCGCCTGGAGCGGGCGCGTGACGCCGAGCTGCCGGCATCCGACGTGTGGCCGCTCACGATCCCCGCGGTGGCGCAGGTGCTGGAGCACGGCATCGACCTGGCGGCGTGCACCGTGCTCGTCGGCGAGAACGGCTCGGGCAAGTCCACCCTCGTCGAGGCGCTCGCGATGGCGGCGGGCATGAACGCCGAGGGCGGCTCGACGGGCGCGACCCACCGCACGCACGCCAGCGAGTCGCCGCTGCACGAGTGGGTGACCGTCGTGCGCGACCCCGGGGCGCCGCGGTGGGGGTACTTCGTGCGGGCCGAGACGATGCACGGGCTGTTCACCTGGCTCGACACCAACCCGGGGCCGACGGACCCCGCATTCCACACCATGTCGCACGGGGAGTCGTTCGTGACCCTGCTCGGCACGCGGCGCTTTCGGGGTGAGGGCCTGTTCGTGCTCGACGAGCCCGAGGCGGGGCTGTCGTTCTCGGCCCAGCTGCACCTCGTCGCCGAGCTGACCGAGATGGCGCGGCGGCCGCGCACCCAGGTCGTGCTGGCCACCCACTCGCCGGTGCTGGCCGCGATCCCGGGGGCGAGCGTGCTGGAACTGGGGGAGCACGGCATCCGGCCGACGACGTGGGACGAGCTCGACGTCGTGGTGCACCACCGCAGCTTCCTCGCCGAGCCGCGGCGCTACCTCCGACACGTGCTCGATGACTTCGACGACTTCCGCCAATGATCTATTGACAGAACAAACGCACATGATTAGGTTTGGCGAGTACCCCACGAACCTCGGAAGGACCTCTGCGATGGCGCAGTCCAAGGCGCGCAACACCGACCCGCGCTACAGCAAGCTCACGATCGGCGTCTGCCCCGACCAGTGGGGGGTCTGGTTCCCCCAGGACGAGAAGCAGATCGACTGGGACGTCGCCCTCGACGAGATGGCGACCGCCGGGTTCTCGGTGATGGAGACCGGTCCGTTCGGGTACTTCCCGACCGACCCAGCACGTCTGAAGGAGGAGATGGACGCCCGCGGCTTCCGCGTCGTCGCCGGCACCGGCTGGGGAATCCTGCACAAGGCCGAGGCCTGGGCCGAGACCGAACGGTTCTTCCGCGAGATCGGTGAGACCCACGCCGCGGTCGGTGCCGAGTACGTCGTGCACCTGCCCCCGATGTTCCGCGACGAGAAGACCGGCGCGTACACCGACGACCGGGTGCTCTCCACCGAGGCGTGGAACCTCTACATCAAGAACGCCGACCGGCTGGGCCGGATCATGAAGGAGGACTACGGCCTGAAGATGGTCCTGCATCCCCACGGCGACAGCCACATCGAGACGCCCGCCGACATCGACCGCATCTTCCAGGCGACCGACCCCGAGTACGTCGGCTTCTGCCTCGACACCGGTCACATCGTCTACGGCGACGGCGACCCGATGGAGCTGTGCCGCACGTACCCCGAGCGCATCTCCTACGTCCACATCAAGGCGATGGACCCCGTGCTGGTCAAGCAGGCCCACGACGAGGACTGGCCGTTCGTCAAGGCCGTCCACGCGGGCTGCTCAGTGACCCCGCCGGCCGGACTGCCCGACATGGGCGACCTCATCGAGGCGCTCGCCGACCTCGACAAGGAGCTCTACGTCGTGTGCGAGCAGGACATGTACGGCTGCGACAAGGACTTCCCGCTGCCCAACGCCATCAAGACCCGCGAGTACCTCGCCTCGCTCGGCCTCGGGCTTCTCTAGAGGTCGTGGCGCTCAGCGCTCGTCGACCATGACGTCGATCGAGTAGTCCTCGGCGCGGTAGCAGTGGTCGCCGAACTCGACGGCCTTGCCGGAGGCGTCGAAGGCCATGCGGCTCATGGTCAGCACGGGCTCGCTGGCCCCGGATGCGCGAGGTGCTTGCGCTCGGTCGGGGTCGGCATCCGTGCGCCGATCGTCTGCTGGGCCACCACCGGGCGCACGCCGCGGTTGCGCAGCACCGCGTACAGGCCCATGTCCCGCAGCTCCTCGAGCGGGATGTCCGAGTACTGCGGCGGGAGCCAGTTGTGCATGTACGGCGATGGGGTCGCCGTCGGCGGTGCGCACCCGCACGACGAGCGAGCAGGGGGTGTCGAGGTCGAGGTCGAGGGCGGCCGCCGCGCGCTCGTCGGTGCACGATCTCGTGGGTGAGGATCGTCGTCTCGGGGTGTCGCCCTGCGCGGCGCAGGTCGTCCCAGAGGCTGGTGAGCTCGGCGCGGCGGTGGACCTTGCGGTTCGCGACGCGGGTGCCGAGGCCGCGGCGGCGCACCAGCAGGCCCTGGTCGACCATCTCCTGGATGGCCCGCCGCACCGTGGGCCGGGACAGGCGGAGCCGCTCGGCGAGGGCCACCTCGTTCTCGAAGGCGTCGCCCGGGCTGCAGCGTGCCGCTCGGCGATCGCTGCGCTCAGCTGCTCGGCGAGCTGGTGGTAGAGCGGCACGGGCGAGGCTCGGTCGATCGCGACGCTCACGAGCTGGGGGGCCACGCAGCAGCACTGTAGAACAGGTAGGCATCCGCACATCGGATCTGACGACGTACGATATGAGAATGTCAGAACAAATGGTTGACATGAGCTTGCCCGTCGGTCGCAGAGTTCGTCGAACCACGCAGCCGGCGCGACGAGGTACCGGCGCTGGCACGCCGCATCGTCACGAAGGAGTGCAGATGCGGATCGGACTTGGCCGGCGTCGGTCGGATCGGCGCGTTCCACGCCGCGACCCTGCCGCGGCCTGGACGCCGTCGACCAGGTGGTCGTGGCCGACGCCGACCCCGCGCTGCGCCGAGCCGCGTCGCCGACCGAGCTGGGGCTCGAGGTGGCCGACGACGTCGACAGCCCTGCTCGCCTCGGGGATCGACGGGTTCGTCATCGCCACCGCGACACCCGGCCACGCGCCCCTCCTGCGCCAGGGCATCGCCGCCGGGATCCCGACGTTCTGCGAGAAGCCGGTCGCCGCGACCCTCGCGGAGACCCTCGAGCTCGCCCGGCTCGCCGAGTCGACCGACGTCCCGGTGCACATCGGCTTCCAGCGCCGGTTCGACGCCGGCTACCGCCGGGCGCGCGAGGCCGTCGCGTCGGGCGAGCTCGGCTTCGGTGCACACCATCCGTGCGACGACGCACGACCAGGCGCCGCCGCACGCGGCCTACATCCCCACGAGCGGCGGCATCTTCCGCGACTGCATCGTCCACGACTTCGACATCATCCGGTTCGTCACCGGCCGCGAGGTCGGTCAGCGTCTACGCCACCGGCGCGAACAAGGGCGCGCCCTTCTTCGGCGAGGCCGGCGACGTCGACACCGCCGCCGCCCTCCTCACCCTCGACGACGGCACGCTCGTGCACGTGTCAGCGCGACCCGCTACAACGGCGGCGGCCACGACGTGCGGATGGAGGTCATGGGCAGCGACGGCGCCGTCGCCGTCGGGCCTCGACGACTCCCTCGCGCTGCGCTCGGCCGAGGCCGGGCGTCGACTTCCCGCCCGGGCCCGCAGCACTGGTCGTTCATGGAGCGCTTCCTGCCCGGCCTACCGCGCCGAGCTGACCGCCTTCTTCGAGGTCGCCGCCGGCCGGCACCCCAGCCCGTGCACCGTCGCGCGACGCCCTCGCAGGCGTTCCGCATCGCCGAGGCCTGCGAGCTCTCGCGCGCCGAGCGGCGCCTCGTCCGACCTCACGAGATCCACACCGTGGAGGCCTGAGCCGCATGACCGTCCGTCCGCCGCTCGCCGAGCGCATCGCCGGCGCCCCCATCTCCTGGGGCGTCTGCGAGGTCCCCGGCTGGGGCCACCAGCTCGACCCCGAGGTCGTGCTCGCCCAGATGCCCGAGGTCGGCCTCGGCCGCGACCGAGTTCGGCCCCGACGGGTTCCTGCCCGACGACCCCGAGGACAAGGCGGCGACCCTGCGCCGACCACGGCCTGCGGCGCCGTCGGCCAGTTCGTCCCGGTCGTCCTGCACGACCCCGGCGCACGACCCGCTGCCCGAGGTCGAGGCCGCGATGGACGGCCTCGTCGCCGCCGGCGCCTCCACCGTGGTCATCGCCGCCGCGACCGGCGCCGAGGGCTACGACGACCGGCCCGTCGCTCGACGACGCGCGGCTGGGCCACCCTGCTGGCCAACCTCGACCGGCTCCGCGACGCCGCCGCGGCCCGCGGCCTCACCGCGACGCTGCACCCGCACGTCGGCACGATGGTCGAGAGCGGCGAGGAGACCGACCGGGTGCTCGCCGGCAGCCGCGATCGGCCTGTGCCTCGACACCGGGCACCTGCTCATCGGCGGCGGCGACCCGGTCGCGCGTCGCCGCGAGCACCCCGAGCGGATCGCGCCACGTCCACCTCAAGGACGTCCGCCTCGACCTGCGCCCGCGAGGTGCAGGCGGGTGAGGTGACCTACACCGAGGCCGTCGCCGGCGGGCATGTACGTGCCCGCTCGGCGAGGGTGACGTCGACATCGCCGCGATCGTCGACGCCCTGGAGGACAGCGGGTACGCCGGGTGGTACGTCCTCGAGCAGGACACCATCCTCGACCGGCGCAGCCCGAGACCGGGCGGGACCCGGTGGCCGACGTCCGAGCGTCCATCGACCACCTGCTCGGCGTCGCGCGCACCCTGCGAGCTCGCGGAGTCGGGGCGTCGTGACCGTGAGCCCGCCGCCGACGCGCTACGACCTGGTCGCCATGGGGCGGACGGGCGTCGACATCTACCCGCTCGAGCACGGCGTCGGCCTGGAGGACGTCGCAGACGTTCCAGAAGTTCCTCGGCGGCAGCGCCACCAACGTCGCGGTCGCCGCGGCCCGGCACGGCCGCCGCGTCGCGCTCGATCACCCGCACCGGCGACGACCCCTTCGGCCGCTACATCCACCGAGGCGCTGCGCGGGTTCGGCGTCGACGACCGCGTTCGTCAGCGCCGGTCGACGGGCCGCCCACGCCGGTGACGTTCTGCGAGGTCTTCCCGCCCGGACGACTTCCCGCTGTACTTCTACCGCTACCCGACGGCGCCCGACCTGCTGATCGAGCCCGACGAGCTGCCGCTCGACGCGATCCGGGACGCCCGGGTCTTCTGGGTCGACCGTGACCGGGCTGTCGCAGGAGCCCAGCCGCGAGCGCGCACTTCGCCGCCTGGGCAGGCCCGCGGCCGGCGCGCCGCACACCGTCCTCGACCTCGACTACCGGCCGATGTTCTGGGCCGACCCCGACGAGGCCAGCGCCCAGGTCGGCCGGGCCCTCGACCACGTCACCGTCGCCGTCGGCAACCGCGAGGAGTGCGAGGTGGCGGTCGGCGAGACCGACCCGCAGCGGGCCGCCGACGCCCTGCTCGAGCGCGGGCGTCGAGCTGGCGGTCGTCAAGCAGGGCCCCAAGGGCGTGCTCGCCGCCACCCGCGACGAGCGGGTCGAGGTGCCGCCGTTCCCGGTCGAGGTGGTCAACGGCCTCGGCGCCGGCGACGCCTTCGGCGGCGCGCTCGTGCCACGGGCTGCTCGACGGCTGGGACCTGCGCCGCATCCTCGAGTTCGCCAACGTCGCCGGCGCCATCGTCGCCTCCCGGCTCGAGTGCTCCACCGCGATGCCGACGACCGCCGAGGTCGAGGCGCGCCCTGGCCGCCGAGCCGGAGCGCCGACCGCGCCGAGGAGCCGCCGATGCCACCGCACGCCGTCGACGTCGCCGAGCTGACCGAGATCCGGGCCCCGAGCCCCGGCCGCATCGCCGAGGCCTGGGCCGCGCGCGGCGCCGGCGCCGCTCGCTCGGCGACGGACGGCCGCCTGCTGCTCGTCGCCGCCGACCACCCGGCCCGGGGCGCCCTCGGGCGTGCGCGGCGACCCGTGGCGATGGCCAGCCGCACCGACCTGCTCGACCGCCTGGCCGACCGCGCTCTCCCGCCCGGGGTCGACGGGGTGCTCGGCACCCCCGACATCCTCGACGACCTGCTGCTGCTCGGCGCCCTCGAGGACAAGGTCGTCATCGGCTCGATGAACCGCGGCGGCCTGCAGGGCGCGGCCTTCGAGCTCGACGACCGGTTCACGCGTACCGCGCCGCGGACATCGCCGCCCGCGGCCTCGACGGCGGCAAGATGCTGACCCGCGATCTGCCTGCGACGACCCCGGCACCGTCGCCACGCTGGAGGCCAGCGCGCGCGCGGTCACCGAGCTCGGCCGAGCACGGGCTGATGGCGATGGTCGAGCCGTTCCTGTCCGAGCGCGGGACGGCCGGGTGCGCAACCTGCTCGACCCCGACTCGACGATCCGCTCGATCCACATCGCCGCCGGCCTCGGGCGCCCAGCGCGCACACCTGGCTCAAGCTGCCGGTCGTCGACGACCTCGAGCGGGTCATGGACGCGACGACGCTGCCGACGCTGCTGCTCGGCGGCGACCCGCAGGGCGACCCGCGACGACACCTACGCCGCGTGGGGCGCAGGCGCTCGAGCTGCCGCCGGTGCGCGGCCTGGTCGTCGGCCGGGCGCTGCTCTACCCGCCCGACGGTGACGTGGCGGCGGCCGTCGACATCGCCGCCGAGCTCGTCCACGGGGTGCGGTGAGCGCCGTGAGCGGGGCCGACAACGACCGCTGGGTGCTGCCCGCTCGGGTCGGCGGCCGGCGACGGCTGGGACGTCGTCGTCGACGACGCGCGTCGACGGGCTGGCAGCACACCAGCCTGCCGGTCGCCACGCTCGCGCGCGGCGAGAGCGCACGCTCGACCGCCGGCGAGCGCGGAGCACGTCGTGGTGCCGCTGCCGGGCGGCTCGGTGCGAGCGTCGACGCGCCGACGGCGACGACGCACGTGGTCGCTCGCCGGGCGGGCCGTCGTCTTCGCCGGCCCGACCGACGTCGCCTACGTGCCGCCGGGACCGCGAGCTCACGCGTCACCGGCACGCGGCGGGTCCGGCGCGGGTCGCGCTGTGCGGCGCCCGAAGGCGCCGCAGGCGGCGTACGCCCAGCCGTTCCGCCACGTCGCCGCCGCCGAGGTGCCGGTCGAGCTGCGCGGGGCCGGCGCCGCCTCGCCGCGAGGTGCGCAACTTCGGCGCTCCCCGGCGTGCTCGACGCCGACTCGATCATCGCCTGCGAGGTGGTCACCCCGGCCGGCAACTGGAGCTCGTACCCGCCGCACAAGCACGACGAGGAGCGACCCGGCGTCGAGACCGAGCTCGAGGAGATCTACTACTTCGAGACGCCGCGTCCGACGGCGACCGCGCGCGGCGCCGACCCGGTCGGCTACCAGCGGGTCTACGGCACCGACGAGCGGCCGATCGACGTGCTGGCCGAGGTGCGCACCGGCGACGTCGTGCTCGTCCCGCACGGCTGGCACGGTCCGGCGATGGCCGCGCCCGGCTACGACCTCTACTACCTCAACGTGATGGCCGGCCCCGGACCGGAGCGGGCCTGGCTGATCTGCGACGACCCGGCCCACGCCTGGGTGCGCGACACCTGGGCCGACCAGGCCGTCGACCCTCGACTGCCCCTGTTCGGAGACACCCGATGACGCAGACGATGTCCGGCACGGTGCGGCTGACCGTCGCCCAGGCGGTGGTGCGGTTCCTCGGCCAGCAGTGGAGCGAGCGCGACGGCGAGCGGCAGCAGCTCTTCGCCGGCTGCTTCGGCATCTTCGGCCACGGCAACGTCGCCGGCGTCGGCCAGGCGCTGCTCCAGAACGAGCTGGCGCGACCGAGGCCGGCGAGACGCCCGGCTGCCCTACGTCCTGGCCCGCAACGAGCAGGCCATGGTGCACACCGTCGGTCGCCTACGCCCGGCAGAAGGACCGGCTGCAGACCTGGGCCTGCACGGCCTCGGTCGGTCCGGGCTCGACGAACATGCTCACCGGTGCCGCGCTGGCGACGATCAACCGGATCCCGGTGCTGCTGCTGCCTCGGGCACGTTCGCGACCCGCGCGTCCGCGCCGGTGCTCCAGGAGCTCGAGCAGCCGTACGCCGCGGACGTCACCGTCAACGACGCGTTCCGCCCGCTGTCGCGCTTCTTCGACCGGGTGAGCCGGCCCGAGCAGCTGCCCTCGGCGCTGCTCGGCGCGATGCGGGTGCTCACCGACCCGGTCGAGACCGGCGCCGTCACCATCGCGCTGCCGCAGGACGTGCAGGCCGAGGCGTTCGACTGGCCGGTGGAGCTCTTCGCCGAGCGCACCTGGCACGTCGCCCGCCCGCCGCCCGAGCGGCCCGGATCCCGCCGCCGCGGCCGTCATCCGCTCGCGCCAGGCGACCGATGATCGTCGCCGGCGGCGGCGTGCACTACTCCGGCGCCGAGGACGCGCTGCGCGGCCTTCTGCGAGGCGACCGGCATCCCGGTCGGCGAGACCCAGGCCGGCAAGGGCTCGCTGCCGCACGGGCACCCGCAGGAGATGGGCGCGGTCGGCTCGACCGGCACGACCGCCGCCAACGCGCTGGCCGCGCGAGGCCGACGTCGTCATCGGCGTCGGCACCCGCTGGACCGACTTCACGACCGCCTCCCGGACCGCGTTCCAGGACAGCGGCGTCCGCTTCGTCAACATCAACGTGGCCGCTTCGACGCGGGCAAGCACGCCGGCCTGTCCGTGGTCGCCGACGCCCGCGAGGCGCTCACCGCGCTCACCGCGGCGCTGGAGGGCTGGTCGGTCGCCGGCGACTACCGCGAGCGGCAGGCCGCGCTGTGGCGGGAGTGGGACGAGCAGGTGGAGGCGGCCTACCACCCGCCGGCCGCGGTGACCGACGCGCTGGCCGACGGCCTGCTCACCCAGGGCGAGGTGCTCGGCTGCGTCAACGAGCTCTGCGACCCGCGCGACGTCGTGCTCTGCGCGGCCGGCTCGATGCCCGGCGACCTGCACAAGCTGTGGCGGGTGCGCGACCGCAAGGGCTACCACGTCGAGTACGGCTACTCCTGCATGGGCTACGAGATGCCGGCGTCGCTCGGGCATCCGGCTCGCCGACCCGACCCGGGACGTGTTCGCGATGGTGGGCGACGGCGGCTACCTGATGATGCCGACCGAGCTCGTCACCGCGGTGCAGGAGCGGATCAAGGTGATCGTCGTGCTCGTCCAGAACCACGGCTTCCACTCGATCGGCTCGCTGTCGGAGTCGCTCGGCTCGCAGCGGTTCGGCACCAGCTACCGCTACCGCGGCGAGGCGGCCGGCTCGACGGCGGCCTGCTGCCGGTCGACCTGGCCGCCAACGCCCGCAGCCTGGGCGCCACGTCATCGAGGTGCACACGCGCGCCGAGCTGGAGGAGGCGATCGCGGAGGCGAGGGCCTGGCCGCAGGACGGCGGTCCGGTCGTCATCCACGTCGAGACCGACCCGCTCGTGCACGCCCCGGACAGCGACTCCTGGTGGGACGTCCCGGTCAGCGAGGTCAGCACGCTCGAGTCGACGAAGCAGGCCTACGCGGCCTACGAGGAGTACAAGGCGGGCCAGCGCATCTACTGGCCCCGACCGTCGCCCCGGGAGGCGGCGGAGGACTGTCGACGAGGAGGGCTGACCGGCCACACGCGGAGGACCCGACGGACCTCCTGCTCCACCACCCCGGGGTGGCTCCTCCACGCATCTGCAGAACGGTAGGAGAAGTCGTGGAAGAAGCGGAGATGTTCAAGGATCTGGCAGGCGGCGGCTGCTGACCGCTGCGGTCGTTGTGGTCTGGTGGTCACGGCGTTGCCGCATGTCCTCGCGGGCGGAGGGAGGAGGAGGCGACCGCCGGCGGCGCCGGCGGTGGCCGACACCCCCGATGACGGTCGCGATGATCACCCACGCGGCGCCCGGTGACACCTTCTGGGACATCGTCCGCAAGGGTGCCGAGGCCGCCGCCGCGAAGGACAACGTCGAGCTGGAGTACTCCACCGACCCCGACGCCACCAACCAGGCGAACCTGGTCCAGACCGCCATCGACAAGAAGGTCGACGGCATCGCGGTCACCGTCCCCAACACCGGCGCGCTCGGGGCCGCCATCAAGAAGGCCGTCGCGGCCGGCATCCCGGTGTCGTGTTCAACGCCGGCGGCATCGACGCCATCGGCCTCGGGCGCATCGGGTACTTCGGCCAGGACGAGACGGACGCCGGCCGGCGTCGGCCAGAGGATCGTCAAGCGAGGGCGCCAAGAACATCGTCTGCGTCATCCAGGACCAGGGCCAGCTGCAGCTCGAGGACCGCTGCGACGGCGTCGAGGACACCGTCGGGCAAGGTCGAGCAGCTCTACGTCAACGGCCGCGACGAGCCGCGGTGACGACGACGATCCGGCCAAGCTGAAGCAGGACAAGTCCATCGACTACGTCATCACCCTCGGCGCGCCGTTCGCGCTGACGCCGTGAAGTCCGTCGAGGACGCCGGCAGCACGGCCAAGATCGCCACCTTCGACATCAACAAGGAGCTGGTCGAGGCCATCAAGGCCGGTAACGTCGCGTTGGCGATCGACCAGCAGCCCTACCTGCAGGGCTACCTGTCGGTCGACTCACTGTGGCTCTACAAGAACAACGGCAACACCATCGGCGGCGGCAGCCAACGTCTGACCGGGCCGGCCTTCATCGACAACACCAACGTCGACGCGGTCGCGCAGTTCGCCGCGAAGGGCACCCGGTGATCCTGAGATGACGCACCGGTCACGACCACACCGGCGCCGACGACCGGGTCGGCACACCGCTCGGCGCTCTCGACCTGCTCCTGGCTCGCCCCGAGGTCGGCGCCCTCATCGGCGCGGTCGCCGTCTCCGTCCTGTTCTTCGTCGTCGCCCCCGCGTTCCGCAGCGTCGACAACATCGGCAACGATCCTCTACGACTCGTCGACGATCGGCATCATGGCCATCGCCGGTCGCGCTGCTGATGATCGGCGGCGAGTTCGACCTGTCGGCCGGTGTCGCGGTCACCACCTCGGGCCTCGGCCGCCCGCATGTCGTGGTACTTCAACCTCAACGTCTGGGTCGGCGTGCTCGTCGCCCTGGTGGTGGCGCTGGCGATCGGTGCCTTCAACGGCTGGCTGCTGCACGACCGGGCTGCCGAGCTTCCTGGTCACCCTGGGCACCTTCTTCATCCTGCGGGGCGTCAACCTCGCGGTGACCAGCATCGTCACCGGCAACGTCGCGTCCAACCGCATCAGCGACATGGACGGGTTCGTCGGCGCCAAGGCGGTCTTCGCCTCGGAGTTCACCGTCGGCGGCGTCGACGATCAAGATCACGATCGTCTACTGGCTCGCTTCTCGGCGATCGTCTTGCACCTGGGTCCTGCTGCGCACCAGGTCGGCAACTGGATCTTCGCCGTCGGCGGCGACACGGCCGCGCCCGCGCGGTCGGCGTCCCGGTCGTCGTCACCAAGATCGCGCTGTTCATGGGGGTCGGCTTCGGTGCCTGGTTCATCGGCATGCACAGCTGTTCGCGTTCAACACCGTGCAGTCCGGCAGGGCGTGGGCAAGGAGTTCATCTACATCATCGCGGCGGTGATCGGCGGCTGCCTGCTCACCGGCGGCTACGGCTCGGTGGTCGGCGCCGCGATCGGCGCGTTGATCTTCGGCATGGCCCAGCTCGGCATCGTCTACGCCGGCTGGAACCCCGACTGGTTCAAGACCTTCCTCGGCGTGATGCTGCTCGCCGGCGTGCTCATCAACATGTGCGTCAAGCGCAAGGCGGAGGGCACGATGAGCACGCCGGCGGAGCCCCAGGCCACGGGTCGGCGACGAGCCGATCCTCGAGCTCGAGGACGGTCGGCAAGAGCTACGGCAACGTCCACGCCCTGCGCGGCGTCAACATCACTGTGCGCCGGCGAGGTCACCTGCGTGCTCGGCGACAACGGCGCCGGCAAGTCGACGCTGATCAAGATCATCTCCGGGCTGCACCAGCACACCGAGGGCAGATGCTGGTCGACGGCGAGTGCGGCAGCTTCACCTCGCCCCGCGAGGCGCGGCAGCGGGCATCGCCACCGTCTACCAGGACCTGGCCGCTCGTGCCGCTGATGCCGGTGTGGCGCAACTTCTTCCTCGGCAACGAGATGACCAAGGGCCTCGCGCCTCGACATCGACCAGATGAAGCGGATCGCCGACCAGGAACTGCGCAAGATGGGCATCGTCATCCCCGACCTCGACCAGCCGATCGGCACCCTGTCCGGCGGCCAGCGGCAGTGCGTCGCCATCGCCCGCGCGGTCTACTTCGGCGCCAAGGTGCTCATCCTGGACGAGCCGACCGCGGCGCTCGGCGTCAAGCAGTCCGGCGTGGTGCTGAAGTACATCGTCAAGGCCCGCGACGCGGCCTCGGCGTCATCTTCATCACCCACAACCCCCACCACGCCTACCTGGTCGGCAACCACTTCGTCATCCTCAAGCTGGGCCGGGTGGTCCTCGACGCCCACCGCGACGAGATCACCCTCGAGCAGCTGACGGCGGAGATGGCCGGCGGCCAGGAACTCGACGAGCTCAGCCACGAGCTGCGGGGTGACGATCCGGGCAAGGTCGCGGCCGCCGAGGTCGCCACGGGGCGCTCGCGCCCAGGTGCTCGACCCCGAGCGGGCGGAGAGCGCCGCGGACCAAGGAGGGCTGATGAGGGCCAGGAGTTGCGCGTCGGCATCATCGGCGTCGGCATGATGGGCGCCGATCACGCCGAGCGCGTCGCCAACCGGATCGCCGGCGCCCGGCTGGTCGCGGTGTCGGACCCCGACACCGCGCGGGCCCGGGCGCTCGCGGCCCGGTATGACGGCGTGCGGAGATCGACGATCCGCTCGCGCTGATCGCGGACGGCGAGGTGGACGCGGTGCTCATCGCCTCGCCGGGATTCGTCCACGAGGAGCAGCTGCTCGCCTGCATCGCGCACGGCAAGTTCGTCATGTGCGAGAAGCCCCTGACCATGGACAGCGAGTCCTCCCTGCGCGTGCTGCGCGCCGAGCGCGCGCGGGGCGGCCGCTGATCCAGGTGGGCTTCATGCGCCGGTTCGACCCGCAGTATGCGGCTGAAGCAGCGCTCGCCTCCGGTGGATGGGCCGGACCCTGTTGCTGCACAACACCCACCGCAACAAGAGCGTCCCCGGACTGTTCCGCACCGAGATGATCGTCCGCGACAGCCTGGTGCACGAGGTCGATGTCGCCCGCTTCATGTTCGGCGAGGAGATCACCTCGATCCACGTGCTGTCGCCGGCGCCGACCGGCTACGCCGTCGAGGGCGTGGTCGATCCGCAGATGGCATCTTCCGGATGGCCGGCGGGGCGGTGGTGACGAACGAGGTCTTCGTCAACTGCCAGGTCGGCTACGAGGTCCGGTGCGAGGCGGTCGGCGAGCGCGGCAGCGCCATCGCCGGGCGGCCCTGGGCGACCGGCTCTACACGACCGCTGCCGGCGGCCGGCAGCGGCGACGGCGGGTGGGGCGGGCGCGTACCCGCCGACTTCCGGGTCCGGTTCGCGCGGGCCTACGACCTCGAGATGCAGGCCTGGGCGGATGCCGCGCGCCGCGGCGACGTGGTCGGCCCCACCGCCTGGGACGGGTATGCCGCCACCGCCGTGTGCGCGGCCGGCATGGCCTCGCTCGCCTCCGGCGCCCCCGTCGCGGTGTCCTCGTCGACAAGGAGACCCTGGCATGAAGATCGCGCTCGACCCGTACATGTTCCGTGAGACCACGACCCTCCAGACCCTGCCGGGAGTGGTGGCCGACCTCGGCTACGAGTGGATCGAGCTGTCGCCTCGTGAGGACTTCACGCCGTTCTTCACCCATCCGCGGGTCGACGACGCCGGCGCAAGGCTTCCGGAAGGCGCTGACGCGGCCGGCGTCGGGGTCTCCTCGGTGCTGCCGCTCTACAAGTGGGCCGGGCCCGACGAGGACGCCCGGCAGGCGGCGGTGCGCTACTGGAAACGGGCGATCGAGCTCACCTCGCTGCTCGGTGTCGACACGATGAACTCGGAGTTCAACGGCAACCCGCGGCAGGCGGACGTCTGCGAGGCGCAGTTCTGGCGCTCGATGGAGGAGCTGCTGCCGGTCTTCGAGAAGGAGGGCATCCGGCTCGTGCTCGAGCCCCACCCGGACGACTTCGAGGAGGACGGCAAGCGGGCCCTCGACCTGATCCGGGCGATGAACAGCGACAGCGTGTCGTTCCTCTACTGCACCCCGCACACGTTCCACCAGGGCAACGACGTGGACGGCATCCTCGACAAGGCCGGGCGAACTGACGACGATGTGCCACCTCGCGGACGCCTACGACCACACCGCCTCGTCGGGCCTGCGGTACATCGTCAACCCGCCCGGTTCGCAGGTCTCGGTCCACCAGCACCTCGACATCGGCCAGGGCGAGGTGGACTTCGGCGCCTTCTTCGCGGGCCTGGAGCGCAACGGGTTCGACGGCATCCTCACGTCGTGCGTGTTCGCGTGGGAGGACCGGGCGGAGGAGTCGACCCGCTTCATGCGCGACCACCATCGACGAGTACCTTGCGACGTGGAGCACTCCTCCGACGATCGAGTCGCCCAGCTGAGATCGGGCACGCCGCACGGTGACAGCAGACCGGCAACCATGTTAGTATGTAAGGACAAACAGCCACACGGACAAGGACCGATACCCGTGAGCACGACCCCGACCCGCATCACCCACCTCATCAACGGCGCTCCGTGGGACGGCACTGCCGAGCGCACGAGCCCGGTCTTCAACCCCGCGACCGGGGTCCAGACCGGCGAGCTCGACCTCGCCTCCGCCGACCTGGTCGACGACGTCGTCACGGCCGCCCACGAGGCGTGGGCGTCGGGCTGGGGCAGCATCTCGCTGGCCAAGCGCACCCAGGTGCTCTTCAAGTTCCGCGAGCTGCTCAACGAGCGCAAGGAGGACATCGCCGCGCTCATCACCGCCGAGCACGGCAAGGTGCTCTCCGACGCGCTCGGCGAGGTCACCCGTGGCCTCGAGGTCGCCGAGTTCGCGTGCGGCATCCCGCACCTGATGAAGGGTGGGTTCACCGAGAACGCCTCGACCAAGGTCGACGTCTACTCGATCCGCCAGAGCCTGGGCGTCGTGGCCGTCATCAGCCCGTTCAACTTCCCCGCGATGGTGCCGCTGTGGTTCGTGCCCGTCGCGATCGCGTGCGGCAACGCCGTGGTCATCAAGCCCAGCGAGAAGGACCCGTCGGCCGTCAACGCCGTCGCGGCCCTGTGGAAGGAGGCCGGTCTTCCCGACGGTGTCCTCTCCGTGGTGCACGGTGACAAGGAGGCCGTCGACGCGCTGCTGACCCACCCCAAGGTCAAGGCCGTCTCGTTCGTGGGGTCCACCCCCATCGCGAAGTACGTCTACGAGACCGGCACCGCGCACGGCAAGCGCGTGCAGGCCCTGGGCGGCGCGAAGAACCACATGCTCGTCCTCCCGGATGCCGACCTCGACCTCGCGGCGGACGCTGCGGTCAACGCCGGGTTCGGTTCCGCGGGTGAGCGCTGCATGGCGATCTCGGCCCTGCTCGCGGTCGAGAGCATCGCCGACGAGCTCGTGCAGAAGATCCAGGACCGGGTCGGCAAGCTCGTCACCGGCGACGGCACCCGCGGCTGCGACATGGGGCCGCTCGTCACCGCGCAGCACCGCGACAAGGTGACGTCCTACCTCGACGCCGGCACCGAGGCGGGCGCCACGCTCGTCATCGACGGCCGCGACGGCGACATCAACTCCGACGGCGAGGGCTACTTCCTCAAGCCGACGCTGTTCGACAACGTCACCAAGGACATGTCGATCTACCAGGACGAGATCTTCGGCCCGGTGCTGTCGGTGCTGCGGGTGAAGTCCTACGACGAGGCCCTGGAGCTCATCAACTCCAACGCCTACGGCAACGGCACCGCGATCTTCACCAACGACGGTGGCGCCGCCCGCCGCTTCCAGAACGAGGTCGAGGTCGGGATGATCGGCGTCAACGTGCCGATCCCCGTGCCGATGGCGTACTACTCCTTCGGCGGGTGGAAGAACAGCCTGTTCGGCGACACCCACGCCCACGGCATGGAGGGTGTGCACTTCTACACCCGCGGCAAGGTCGTCACCTCGCGCTGGCTCGACCCCAGCCACGGTGGCATCGAGCTGGGCTTCCCCCAGAACGTCTGACCCCGGGCCCCGGACCTTATAAGAGAAGAGGGGAAAGGCGGGGGGTGTGGAGGTTGAGGAAGAGTGGGGAAACAGGTAAGGCGAGGAGGGTGCGGGCGCTTAGGCGGCGCGGGACAGGGCCTCGCACACGGGCAGGGACCGGTGCTCGACGGACAGGATCTCCACGCCCGAGGGACAGTCCCACCGGAGGTGCGCAGGGCGGCGACTATGCGAGTGAGGTCGAAGGCGCCCTCGCCGCAGTACCGCCGGCGGTGCACGGTGTCCTCGAAGAGGGTCCAGACCACGCTGCTCATCGGCGTCGTCGAGCTCGACGCCGACGATGCGGTGCAGTGGCACGGAGGCGAGGTCGGATGCCGGGGTGCCGGCTCGCGCGACGTGCGAGGCGTCGATGATCACGCCACCGCCTCGTGACGGCATCCTCGACGAGCTGCAGGCCGAGGTGCAGCGAGCTGATGTTGGACCACGGGAAGAACTCGATGCCCAACCGGCCACGTCGGCGGAACTGGGCCGCGAGCTCGGCGAACTTCGCCGCCCACGAGGCCGCGGTCCCACGGCAGGTGTCCCCGTCGGGGGTGACCTTGAAGTGCGGGGCGCCAGCACCTCGGCCGCCTCGAGCAGCATCGCGCCGCACCCGGTAGGACTCCTCGCGGTGCATCGCCGTGTCCCACCAGTACGGGATGCTCTCGAGCTCGAGCTCGACCATCCCGTTGTCGGCGAGCAGGGTTCGGATGCCGGGTAGCCCGTACTCCGCGACGGCGGCGGGGAGGTCGTCGGACAGCAGCCCGAAGCCGACGGAAGCCCGCTGCGGAAGGCTGCCTCGACTCGCTCGCGCGAGGGGCAGCGGGCTGCGCAGGTCAGCCCGGTCCGACGCGCATCGCCGGCGGAGCTCCAGCAGGTGGCCATCAGCTCGACGGCAGGCTCGGGGGCCATCGGCATGGTCCCTCTCATCGGGTAGGAGGGGTCAAGTCCTCAGGGGGCCGGCATGATGACGTTGCGGACGATCTGGTCGAGCTCCTCGTCGGCGCCGAGGAACTGCCGCAGCGTCTTGCGGGTGGCCCCGAACGAGTCGAACTCCTCGGGGGTCATGCCGTCGGGCTCGTAGGCGCGGCGGAACTCGGACAGCTGCTCGAGCGACGCCAGGATCTCCGGGTCGACGGGGATGTCGATGCGCGGCTGCGGGTCGTGGCCACTGGCCTGGAACTTCTCCTGCCAGCCGAACGGCGGTGAGAGCACGAGATTGCCGCCCACGAGCTCGGTCCACTGCAGCTGGTTGCGGTAGGCGGCCGCGAGCACGCGCGAGCGCAGGCCGCGCTCCTGGAACAGCGTGTACGCCCGCTTCACCGCGGCGACGCCGGCCCACTCGAGGTGCTCGGGGTCGATGTCGATGCCGTCGCGGGCGACGACCTCCTTGAGCCAGTCGTCGAGGCGGCCGACCATGATGGTCACGACCGGGCCCATCGTCGAGACGTCCTTGCCTTCGGCCTCGCGTCGCTGCAGGCCGCGCTCGATGGCCTCGGCCGGCGGCCAGGGCCTGGGGCACCGAGAACGAGACGGTGACGTTGATGTTCACCCCGCGGTACGTCGCGTCCTCGATCGCGACGACCCCCACCGACGTCGCAGGGATCTTGACGATGATGTTCGGGGCGAGGGACGCGAAGCGCTCGGCCTGGTCGGCCAGTGCCACGGCATCCCGGGCGAGCCGGGGGTCGGTCTGCATCGACAGGCGGCCGTTGTACCCCTGGTACTCCTCGAACGCCGGCTCGAGGAGCTTGGCGGCGATGAGCGAGACCTCCTCGACGACGGTCCAGCCGATCTCCGACTCACTGGCGGTCGGGCGCTCGGCCGCGATCTCGGCGATCCGGGCTTCCCAGCGCTCCTGGTCCGCGCGGATCGCGGCCAGGGCGATGACGGGGTTGCACGTCGCTCCGACGGCGCCCCAGCTGATGGACCGAGCGAGCACGGTCGGGTCGGCGCTGTCGTTCCACAGTGCCGTGGGCGTCGTCTGCGTCATGGTCAGCAGTGGCGACGACACACCGGCCGGCACCTGCGCAGTTCCGGGCATCGAGCTTCTCCTCGTGAGTGAGTTAATGTCAGGACATTGATACTATCCTACAAAGAGCGATGAGGGAATGCCGAGCCGCCGAGGGCGAAGGTGGAGAGCCAGGGACGAGCGATACTCGAGCCATGACCACGGACGACAGCCCCGGCGCGCAGGCCAGGCCGGAGAACGTCACGCTGCGCATGGTCGCGGCACACGCCGGGGTCTCGAAGTCGGTGGTCTCCCGGGTGCTGCAGGACTCCTCGCGGGTGAGCCCGGCCAGCCGCGAGGCCGTGCTGAGCGCCATCGACGAGCTCGGCTACCGGCCGAACAGCCTGGCCCGCAGCCTCACCCAGCGCCGCACGAACATCGTCGGGGTCCTGCTGCACGACCTCCGCCAGCCCTGGTTCGCCGACGTCATGGACGGCGTGAGTGCCGGGCTGACCTCGACCGGCCTGCTGCCCTTCATCGCCGACGGTCGCCTGGACCGTCAGCTCGACCAACGAGTGCTCGGCTCGTTCATCGACCTGCGCCTCGACGGGTTGATCCTCGCCGGCACGATCCCCGAGGCGCCCGACCTGCTCGACGCCGTCGGCCGGATCCCCAGCGTCGTCCTCGGGGGCCGGGACATCTCGCACGAGTGGGTGGACGTCGTCGCCCAGGACGACCTCGCCGGGTCCACGGCCGCCATGGACCACCTCGGCGGGTTGGGGCACCGGCGCATCCACCACGTCGCCGGGGCGCTCGGCCGCGGCTTCGCGCTGCGCCGCGAGGGCTACGAGTCGTGGATGCGCGCTCACCGGCTGGCGCGCCAGATGCGGGTGGAGGTCGACGACAGCACCGAGGCCGGCGGCTACGACGCCGCCCGCCGGCTGCTCGACGTGCCTGCTGACCAGCGGCCGACGGCGATCCTCGCGGGGTGCGACGCCGCCGCCGTCGGGGTGCTCGCGGCCGTTCGGGATGCCGGGCTGTCCGTCCCCGAGCAGGTGTCGGTCATGGGCTACGACGGCACGACGCTCGGCGCGGCGGCGCACATCCGCCTCAGCACGGTCGACACCCATGTGGCACAGATGGGCCGGGTCGCGGCGCAGCGCCTCGTCGCCCGCATCGCCGACCCACGGCGTCCGGCCGAGCACACCCTCCTGGTGCCGCAGGTCCTGCCCCGGGACACCACGGCGCCACCACCAGCCAACTGAGCTGGGACGACAGCGGGCCACCGGTGGCGCGCCACGGCACCCGGCGGCCACGGACCGACCAGCTGGGCTGAACTTCTCCGCCACCCCTGGGATGTCGGAGAAATGCCCACGGTCGGAGATATGTCTCCGACCGGCGCAGGCTTCTCCGTCGTCACTGGGATGACGGAGAAGTTGGCGTGCTGGGACTGGACGCGCGCGGCATCCTCGGCATCGAATGTATTGACAAAGTGTGGGACCGGTCCCACACTTGAGGGACCCGCTCCCCGTCGAGCACCACAGCCCACACAGACGTCGGCCCGCCGTTCGTCTGGACTCCTGCGAAGGACGAACCGCCCATGACCCAGAACTCGCTCGGCGTCGCCGTCATCGGCGCAGGAATGGTGGGCCGCGCGCACTGCGCCGGTTACCGGTCCGCGACCCAGCTCTACGACCTCGACCTGCCCGAGGTCCGCCTCGTCGCCGTCGCCGATGCCCACGAGCCCTTCGCCGTGGATGCCGCACGCCGCTTCGGCTACCAGCGCGCCGAGACGTCGTGGCAGGCCATCGTCGACGCCGAGGACATCGACGTCGTCTCGGTCGCGATCGCCAACGAGCTGCACCGCCCGGTCGTCGAGGCGCTGCTCGCCGCCGGCAAGCACGTCATCTGCGAGAAGCCGCTCGCACCCTCGGTGGAGGACGCGCAGGCGATGGTCGCCGCGGCCGAGGCCGCGGACAGCCACGCCGGTGTCGGCTTCTCCTTCCGCCGCACGCCCGGGATCAACGCGATCCGCGCCCAGGTGGAGTCCGGTGGCATCGGCGAGGTGCGTCACTTCAACGGCCACTACTGGTGCGACTACGCCCAGAACCCCGAGGCGCCGATCAGCTGGCGCTACAAGGGCGGACCGGGCACGGGTGCGCTGGCCGACATCGGCAGCCACATGATCGACCTCGGCGAGTACCTGTGCGGCCCGATCACCCAGGTCAGCGGCGGCACCTTCGCGACGTTCACGACGACCCGGCCCGTGCCGCTCGGCGCGACGGTCGGCCACGCCGCGGGGGGAGCGGTGAGCCAGGAGCGCGACACCGTCGACAACGAGGACATCGCGACCTTCACGGCCACCTTCACCAACGGCGCCGTGGGGACCTTCTCGATCTCCCGCATCTCGCACGGGCTGCCCAACGGCCTCGGGTTCGAGATCTTCGGCGCCAACGGCATGGCCGCCTTCGACCTGAACCACCCCGGCGTGTTCACCTTCGCCGACCTCGCGACCGGTGCGGAGACCAACGGGTACCGCGAGGTGCTCCTCGGCCCACAGCACCCCGGCCTCACCCGCGGCCTCGCCATGGACTTCCCCTCGGTCGGCTACGGCCAGAACGACCTGTTCGCCTGGCAGGCCCGGGCCTTCCTCGACCAGGTGGCCGGGATCGGCAAGCTGCCGCCCGTGCCCTCCCTGGCCCACGGCCTGCACAACATGGAGATCCTCGCCGCGGTCACCCGCTCCGCCCTGAACGGCGGCGCCGCGGTCTCGCTCGCCTCGACCGACCTCCCGAGCCACGCAACCACCACACCCCGAGAACCAGCACACCGAAAGGACCCCGATCATGAAGCTCGGCGCCTACACCGCCTGCCTGCACGACCGCACCCTGCCCGACGCGCTCGACGTCCTGGCCGGCATGGGCCTGACCTCTGCCGAGGTCAACTCCGGCGGGTTCATCCCCTCGCCGCACTGCCCCGTCGACGGCCTGCTCGCCTCCGCGGGCCAGCGCGAGGAGTACCTCGCCGTCTTCGCCGACAAGGGCGTGGAGCTGACCGGCCTGAACTGCAACGGCAACCCGCTCAACCCGCTGCCGGGCGTCGGCCCGAAGCACGCCGACGACCTGCGCCGCACCATCAAGCTCGCCGGCCAGCTCGGCGTCAAGCACGTCGTCACGATGTCGGGCAGCCCGGGCTCGGACCCGGACGCCAAGTACCCGTCGTGGGTCGTCAACGCGTGGGACGGCGTCTACATGGACGTGCTCGACTACCAGTGGTCGGTGGCCGTGCCGTTCTGGAAGGAGATCGACGCCCTCGCGCGCGACAACGACGTCAAGGTGGCCATCGAGCTGCACCCGCAGAACCTCGCCTTCAACGTGCCGACCATCGAGCGCCTCGTCGACGCCACCGGAGCCACGAACGTCGGCGTCGAGCTCGACACCTCGCACCTCATGTGGCAGCAGATGGACGTGCCGACCGTCATCCGCCGCCTCGGCTCCCTCATCTACTTCGCCGCGGCCAAGGACGTCGCCCTGTTCGACGGGGTGAAGACCAAGGGCGTGCTCGACAACGAGTTCCGCCGCGTGCCCGCCGACGACCCGAACAAGGTGCCCACCGGCTACGGCCACTGGTGCAACGCGTGGCCCGAGGACCCGGCGTGGCGCTTCGTCGCCGTCGGCGCCGGCCACCAGGTCGACTACTGGACCGAGGTGCTCACGGCCCTGCGCGAGGTCGACCCCGACATCGTGGTCAACATCGAGCACGAGGATGCCGCGATGTCGGTTCTCGACGGCCTGGGCATGGCGGCCCGCACCCTCCACGAGGCATCCGCCAAGCTCTGACCTTCGCCCTAGCGGGCGACCTCGTCGATGCGCACCGGACGGTGCTCACGCGCCGACAGGGTGGCGGCCTCGGCGACCCAGGCGGTGCCCATCGCGTCCTCGATCGTGCAGGGTGAGGGCTGCTCGCCGGCGGCCACGGCGCAGAACGTCGCGAGCTCACGGCGGAACGCCTCGGCCAGGCGGTCCATGAAGAACGTGTGGGCCGGGCCGGCGGGCCAGGTGATGCCGGGCTGGGACGAGCGCAGCGGCAGGCCCTCGTCGAGGCCGGCGGCGACGGAGTCGTCGGTGCCGTGCACCTCGAGCCGCACGTCGTAGCCGCGGCCGTTGGTGCGGGTGTTCGAGACGACGCCGATCGAGCCGTCGTCCATCGTCAACAGCACGGATGCCGTCGACCAGTCACCGATCCCGGCGTACATCTCCGGTGGTGCCGTGGGGTCGACCGCGCCGAGCGCGTAGACGTCCACGACCTCGCGCCCGGTCACCCAGCGCACGGCGTCGAAGTCGTGCACCGAGCAGTCGCGGAAGAGGCCGCCGGAGCCGGCCAGGTACGCGGCGGGCGGGGGAGCGGGGTCCATCGTCGTCGAGCGCACCGTGGTGACCCGTCCGAGGCTCCCGTCACGCACGGCATCCCGGGCAGCGACGAACGCCGGGTCGAACCGGCGGGGGTAGCCGATCTGCACCGCCACGCCCGAGCCGGCGAGGCGGTCGCGCACGAGCACGGCCTCGTCGGGGGTGCCCGCCACGGGCTTCTCGCAGAACGTCGGGATGCCGCGCGCCACCGAGGCGAGGAGCAGCTCGGCGTGCGCGGCGGTCGCCGCCGCGATGACGACGCCGTCGACGCCGGCGTCGAGCAGGGCCTCCGGCGAGGCGACGGCCCGGGCCTTGGCGATGCGGCCGGTCACCGCGTCGACTGGCGGCGGCCACCGGGTCGGTGACGACGAGCTCGTCGACGCGGTCGAGGGCAGCGAGTGTGTCGGCGTGGAAGGCGCCGATCCGGCCGAGGCCGATGAGTCCGATACGCATCAGTCGTGACATCCCTGGATCTTCTGGTCCCAGTCGATGACCGAGCCCGTGACGACTCCACTCCGGTCGGAGAGGAGGAAGACGACCATGTCGGCGATCTCGTCCACCTGGCCCAGCTTGCCCATCGGCAGGCTGGCGGCGGCCTTCGCGACCCAGTCGTCACCGGCGCCGTGGAAGCGCCGTTGGATGGTGTCCTCGCCCGCTGTCTCCGTCCAGCCGATGTCCAGGCCGTTGACCCGGATCCGGTCCCAGCGGTGGGCGTGCGCGACGTTGCGGGTGAGGGTGGCGAGCCCGGCCTTGGAGGCGGCGTAGGCCACGAGGTTGGGACCCCCGCCGAGCTCCTCGGTCGTGATGATGTTGACGATCGTCCCGGGTGCACCCCGGCCGACCATGTCGGCGATCGCAGCCTGCATCGTGAAGAACGGGCCGCGCAGGTTGGTCGATACGTGGGCGTCGAAGAGCTCGGGGGTGGTGTCGAGGAGGGTCCCGCGGGTGGTCAGTCCTGCCGAGTTCACGAGGCAGTCGACCCGGCCGAAGTGCGCGACGGTGCGGGCGACGGCATCCCGGGCACTGTCGGGGTCGGAGACGTCGCACCGGACCGCCAGGGCCTGCGTTCCGGATGCCGTGAGCTCGTCCGCGACCTCCTGCGCCTTCTCGAGGCGCCGGCCGGCAACCGCGACGTGCGCCCCCTCGCGAGCCGCAGCGCGCGCGATTCCGGCTCCGAGACCGTCGGTACCGCCGACGACGAGCACGACGCAGCGGTCGAGCAGCGACGTCAGGGTCATGGGTCCAGGCCTTTCTCGGGAGCCGGGAGTGCGGCCGACGGCCAGTGTCACCTACGATCAGAGATGCTGTCAATGAAATGTTATGACAACATAGCATTATGACGCAGCGCGTTTGGGCCCGCGACAGTTCGAGCCATCCCCACCAGCACTGAGGAGTGCCGCCGCATGAACACCTCACCGTTTGTCCTCGCTGCCAGCGCCGAGATGCTCTTCGTCGACCGCCCGGTCGCTGACCGGGTGCGCGCCATCCACGACGCCGGGTTCGCCGTCGAGATCTGGGACTGGCGCAACCACGACCTCGACTCCCTCGAGGCGCTGGCCGCGTCGGGCGTGCACTTCACGTCCATGACCGGCTACACGACGGGCACGCTCGCCGACGAGGACGGAGCCGACGAGCTGCTGCGGACCGCCGCCGAGTCGATCGAGGTGTCTCGGCGCCTCGGCACCCCCAGCCTCAACCTGCACGGCACCGGCCTGGACAACCGCGGGCTGCCCGTGGTCGCGCTCGGCCCCGGCGAGGTCGCGACGCCGGCCATGTGGGACACCGCCCGTCGCACCCTGGCCCGCATCGCCGAGCTCGGGGAGCGCGAAGGAGTGACCTTCGTGCTCGAGAACCTCAACACGGCCGTCGACCACCCCGGCACGCCGTTCGCCCGGGCTGCCGACACCCTCGACCTCGTGCGGGGCATCGACTCACCCCACCTGCGGCTCAACCTCGACCTCTACCACGCGCAGATCGGCGAGGGGAACCTCATCGAGCTCTGCCGCGAGGCGCTGCCGTGGATCGGCGAGGTCCAGGTGGCCGACGTGCCGGGCCGCTGCGAGCCGGGCACCGGCGAGATCGCCTACGCGGGCGTTGCCCGTGCCCTCTCGGATGCCGGGTACACCGGAGTCGTCGGTCTCGAGGCGTTCGCGAGCGCGGACCCGGATGCCGCCCTCGCCGCCTTCCGTGAGGCCTTCACCCCGGTCAGTGGCTGAGCTTCGCCTCCTGCACGCCATCGAGGCGGGCGGCAAGGACGTCGGCGGGCGAGCCGGCAGCCAGGGCCTCGAGGACGATGTCGGCCTGGCTCGCCGGGGTCATGCCGTCGACCGGCTGGTCGCGGTCGAGGTTCGTGGGGAACGCGTACCCCTCGGCGCTCGCGGCGACGGCGTGCGCGAGGTGGGCGGACGGCATCCCCGATGCCGAGGCCGCGAGCAGTGCCGGGTAGAGCGCGCGCACGACCCGGTCACGGTCGACCGTCTCCATGGCGCGGCCGAACGCCGACGAGATCTGCAGCAGGTTCGCCATGCGGCGCACGTCGCTCGTGTGGTTCGACCCGGCGGCGTGCAGCAGCGCGGGGTTGAAGAACACGGCGTCCCCGGCGCGCAGCGGCAGCTGGACGTGGTGGGTGCCGAAGTACTCCTGGAACTCGGGTAGCCAGTACGCGAGGTAGCCGTGCGAGTACTTCTGGCTGTGCGGCAGGTAGAGCGTCGGGCCGGTCTCGACGGGCATGTCGCAGTGGGCCACCGCGCCCTGGAGGGTGAGCAGGGCCGAGAGGTCGTGCACCCGCCCCGGGTAGCGCCCGGTGACCTCGGGTGACTGGAAGCCCAGGTGGTAGTCGCGGTGCACGGTCTGCCCCGCGCCCCCGGGGTTGACCACGTTGACCTGCGAGGTCACCTGGTAGCCGGGCCCGAGCCAGGCGCTCGCGGCCAGCGCCACGATGTCGTTGGCGTAGTAGTCGACGAACGCCTGCGGGTCGGCGACGGCGAGCTTCTCGATGGCGTTCCAGACCCGGTCGTTCGCGCCGGGTGCGGCGAAGTGGTCGCCGGCCACGGCGCCCGCCGACTTCTCGTGGGCGATGATGCCCTCGAAGGCCGCGCTCACGCGGTCGAGCACCGGGCGCTCGAAGGCTCCGGCGAACACGACGATGCCGGGCCCGTCGGCCAGGGCGTCGGCGATCTCGGCCCGCAGGTCGTCCGCCCGGGCCGGGTCGTCGAGCAGGGGGCGCACGTCCGCCGCCTCGTAGACGAGCACGCCCTGCTCCACGCGGTCGGCGTGCGGGTAGGCGCTGATGTCGGTGGGCTCGGCGAGCACCGTCAGGAGGTCCTCGAGCCGGCAGTCCTCGGTGCGGCGGAACCCGCGGGCGGCAGTGGTGACGGGGTGGGCGGTCATGGCTTCTCCTCGGCGTGGCGACGTCGGCACGGGCTGCTCGGTGCGGCCTCTCCCTCCAGCGTGCGGCCACCCGGCGCCGCGAGGGGGGCGAGAACCCCTCAAAAAGACCTCAGGAACGGCGCTCCGGCGCTGGCGTGCGGCCCGCCGGACGACCACGATGGGGACATGCCCCGCCAGAGCCACCGGGCGCGTGACATCGCCGAGCAGGCCGGGGTCTCGCTCGCCACCGTCGACCGCGTGCTCCACCGCCGTCCGGGCGTCAGCGCGCGGGCGGTGCGCGCCGTCGAGGCGGCGGTCCTCGAGCTCGACCGCCAGCAGAGCCAGGTGCGCCTCTCGGGGCGTGCCCTGCTCATCGACGTCGTCGTCGACGCCCCACCCCGGTTCTCGGATGCCGTCCGCGCCGCCACCGAGGACGCCCTCACCGCGACCCGGCCCGCCGCTGTCCGGGCCCGCTTCACGACGACCGACGGTGCCCCGGCGCACGAGATCGCCGCCGCGGTCGATGCGGTGGGCGCCAGGGGCCGGGTCAGCCACGGCCTGGTTCTCAAGGCACCGGACCACCCCGACGTCGCGGATGCCGTGCGCCGGGCCGCCGCTCGCGGCATCCCCACCGTCACCCTGGTCACCGACGTCCCGGACTCGGGCCGGGTGGCCTACGTCGGTCTCGACAACGGGGCGGCGGGGGCGACGGCGGCCTACCTCATCACCTCGCTCGTGGGAGGCCGGCCCGGCAGGGTGCTCGCCTCGGTCAGCCACCGCACCTTCCTCGGGGAGCAGGAGCGCTACGACGCCTTCCGGAGCCGACTGGCGGCCGCCGAGCCGGACCGTGGCATCGAGACGGTCGGGGACGTCCATGGTGACGACGACGAGATGGCGAGGGTGGTCGCGCAGGCGGTGCGACGGCATCCGGACGTCGTGGCGGTCTACTCCATGGGCGGTGGCAATGCCGGCATCATCGCGGCGCTCGCGGACGCCGGGGTGGAGCCGCTGGCCTTCATCGCCCACGACCTCGACGCCGACAACCTCGCGCTGCTCCGGTCCGGTGCGCTCAGTGCGGTCCTGCACCACGACCTGCGGGTGGACCTGCGGGCTGCGCTCACCCAGCTGCTGCGCGCCCACCGGCTCGTGCCCGGTGCCCCGACGACCACACGCTCGGCCCCGCAGGTGGTCACCCCGTGGAACATCCCCGCCCGCCTGCGCTCCTGACGCCTCAGGTGAGCAGGAGGGCGGCCGCGGCGAGGGCGGACGCGAGCAGCACGGCGACGTCGAAGGTGCGTTGGCTGATCAGTCGCACGGTCGCGTAGCCGAGCAGCCCGCCGGCCAGCACCGCGGGCGAGAGGACGAGCGCCCGGGTGACGTCGACCGGGTGCATCAGCCCGAGCCCGATCGAGAACGGCACCTTGGCGAGGTTGACGATGAGGAAGAACCACGCGCTCGTGCCGACGAAGCGGCGCTTCTCGATGCCTGCCGCCGACAGGTAGAGGGTCATGACGGGGCCGGCGGCGTTGGCCGTCATCGTCGTGAACCCCATGGCCGAACCGGCGCCCCACGCCGCCGCCGGATGCCGGTGGGTCGTCGACTCGGTGTCCGTCGCGCGCCACTTCACCCACAGCTGGAGGGCGAGGAGCACGAGGAGGACGCCACCGATGGAGCGGCGCAGGGTGTCGTCGTCGACCGCCCGGAGGAACAGGGTGCCGAGCAGCAACCCGGGGATGACGGCGGGCAGCAGGCGGCGGATCAGGGCCCAGTCGGGGTCGCGGCGGTAGTGCCAGCACGCGATGGCGTCGCCGACGATGAGGATCGTGAGGATCGCCGCGGTGGACTCCTTGGCCGGCAGCACCGTGGCGAAGATGGCGACGGCGACGACACCCAGCCCGCCGAGCGCGGTCTTGGAGTAGCCGATGATGAGCGCGGCCAGCGCCATGAGGGCCAGGGCAGCCGGGGTGGACGCGAGCTCCACGCGGGGTCCCTCCTCGGCGCCGGGTTCCGCAATTGTCAGGACATCACGAGCCATGGTGCCGGATGCCGTGCCCCGGCACCGGCTCCGTCCGCGCCGTCCCCCGGAAGAACGAAGTTCGTGGTGGCGAGGGTGAGCCTCTGGGAGGCTGTGCGCCATGGCACCTGAGCCGACCTCGCCGGGTCATCGACCCGCTGGCGGAGCCGATGACCCGGGTCGGCCGGGGCTTCATCGCCGTCCTCGCGCTGACCAACCTCGGCATCTGGACGGCGTTCTTCACCCCGATCCAGTTCCTCCTGCCGCTCCAGGTCGAGGCGATCGACCCGGCAGCCAAGGAGTCCAACCTCGGGATCGTCGTGGCAGTCGGTGCCCTCGTCGCCCTCGTTGCGAGCCCGCTGGCCGGTGCCTTCTCCGACCGCACCTCCGCCAGGCTCGGACGACGCCGCACCTGGGTGTTGTGGCCGACGATGGCGGCGTGCGGTGTCCTGGCCCTCATGGGTGGCCTCACGACGATCGGTGGGCTCGTGCTCGGCTGGGCGCTGGCGCAGCTCACCCTCAATGCCTCGTACGCCGCCGTGACGGCAATGCTGCCCGACCAGGTGCCCGTCGCCCAGCGAGGCACCGTCGGTGCGGTGGTCGGCGCGGCGCAACCCCTCGGAATCATCCTGGGTTCCCTCATCGCCACGCTCGTGCCGGGTGACAACACCGCACCCGACGGCCAGCGGCTGCGCTACCTCGTGGTGGTCGTCGTCGTGCTGCTCACTGCCGTGCTGTTCGTGGCGTGGATCAAGGATCCTCGGCTGGATCCAGAGCGCATCCCGGCCTTCCACCTCGGCTCGTTCACCAGGGCATTCTGGGTCAGCCCGCGCGAGCACCCCGACTTCGCGTGGGTCTTCATCACCCGCTTCCTCGTCATTCTCGGCACGGCGTTCGTCACGACCTACCTGCTCTACTTCACCCGTGACGTGCTCGGGAAGTCCCCCGACGAGGCGGGCGACACCGTGGCGTCGATCCTGCAGTTCTACATCGTCGCGCTGCTCGTCTCCGCGCTCGTCGCCGGCCCGCTGTCCGACCGCGTCGGCCGGGTCAAGCCCTTCGTCATCGGTGCGTCGTTGGTGTGCGCGGCGGCGATCGTCGTGTTGGCGTTCGCCGCACGCAGGGGAGCGCGACGATCGCTGCGCTGATCATGGGGGCGGGGTTCGGCGCCTACACCGCGGTCGACCTGGCGCTCATCTCGCGGGTGCTGCCCAGTGCAGGCGACCGGGCGCGCGACCTCGGCATCATCAACATCGCCAACTCGCTGCCGCAGGTGCTGGCGCCGCTCATCGCGAGCATCTGGATCACGTCGCTGCGCTCCAGCGGCTACGACGTGGCCTACCAGAGCCTGTACCTCGCGGCAGCCGTCGTCACCGTCCTCGGGGCCGTGCTCGTCGTCAAGGTCAAAGGGGTGCCGTGAACGTCAGCGACTCCATCGACCCCAGCGCCCTCACGGCCCTGGGCGACGACTTCACCTGGGGGGTGGCCACCGCCGCCTTCCAGATCGAGGGCTCCCCGACCGCCGACGGGAAGGGGCCGTCCATCTGGGACACCTTCACCCACCGGCGCGATCGGCACGGCCGCACCCCGGTCAAGGACGGCACGACGGCCGACGTGGCCACCGACTCCTACCGCCGCTACCGCGAGGACTTCGCCCTCGCGAAGGCGATGGGTTTCGGCGCCTACCGCTTCTCGATCTCGTGGCCGCGCGTCATGCCGACGGGCGCTCGGCCGGTGAACCAACGAGGGCTCGACCACTACAGCCGGGTCGTCGACGCGTGCCTCGAGGCCGGGGTCGAGCCGTGGGTGACGCTGTTCCACTGGGACCTGCCGCAGGGCTTGCAGGACCGTGGCGGCTGGCCGGATCGCGACATCGTGGCGCGCTACTGCGACTACGTGGGTGTCGTCGCGGACGCGCTCGGCGACCGCGTGGGGCACTGGATGCTGTTCAACGAGCCCCTCAACATCGCCATCTCCGGGCACCTCACCGGGGCGATGGCCCCGGGCCGCGCACTCGCTACCCGCGTACTTCGCGTCGATGCACCACGTCAACCTCGCCACCGGGCTGGGCTCCCGGGTGCTGAGGGCCGCCGTGCCGCACGCGCACATCGGCACGACGAACTACTTCACCCGCCCATCGGAAGCGGTCCGGGTTCGCTCGCCGGCGTCGCTGAACGAGCGGCGGATGCCGTGCTGAACCGCGCCTTTCTCGAACCTCTCCTCGGGCTGGGTTATCCGTGGCGCGAGGCGCCGATCCTGCTCGGGGTGCGCCGCTGGATCCGCGACGGCGATGACGCCGACGTGGTCGCGGACCTCGACTTCCTCGGGGTCCAGTACTACACGCGGCTGCGGGCGCCGTTCCTGCCGATCCCCGGGCTGTGGACCTTCCCGCGGTTCGGCGGCGCCGAGCACGGGAACGAGCAGACCTCGCTGGGCTGGGAGATCATCCCCGAAGGGCTCGGCCTGGTGCTCGACGCGGTGCACGCGTACGGCGCGTTCGACCGGATCGTCGTGACCGAGGGTGGGGCGTCGTTCCACGACGAGGTAGACCGACGGCCGGGTGCACGACGCTCGGCGCATCGCGCTACTACCGAGGCCACCTCGCGCAGGTCGCGGCTGCTCGCGACAGGCGGTGTGCCGGTCGACGGCTACTTCGCCTGGTCGCTGCTCGACAACTTCGAGTGGGCCGAAGGGCTGGAACCGCGCTTCGGGCTCGTGCACGTCGACTACGACACCCAGGTGCGCACCATCAAGGACTCCGGCTACTGGTTCGCCGACCAGCTCGGCGGCTCCGCCTGCCCCTGACCGGGGGTGCAAATGTCAGGACAAATGCTCTAGGGTGAGCGCATGCCCCGACAGCTGCCGTCACCGCGCACCCCCGACTCCCTCGAGGCGCCGACCCTGCGCTGGGGGATCCTCGGCACCGGCTGGATCGCCGACCAGTTCGTCGCGTCGCTGCGTGCCAACACCCACCAGGTCGTCGCGGCCGTGGGGTCCCGCTCGTCGGAGTCGGCGCAGCGCACCGCCGCCCGCTGGGGGGTCGACACGGCGCACGGGTCGTACGAGGCCCTCGTGGCCGATCCGCAGGTCGACGTCGTCTACGTCGCGACCCCGCACAACTTCCACCTGCCGCACGCGCTCCTCGCCATCGCGGCCGGCAAGCACGTGCTCATCGAGAAGCCGGTCGGCCTCGACGCCGGCGAGGCCACGGCCATCGGGGAGGCCGCGGCCGCAGCCGGCGTCTTCTGCATGGAGGCCATGTGGACCCTCTTCCTGCCCAAGTTCGACGTCGCCCGACAGGTGCTCGAGCAGGGCTGGCTCGGCCCGGTGCGCTCGGTCCTGGCGGACATGGGGGAGTGGTTCGAGCAGGACCACCGGATCATGCGCGCCGACCTCGCCGGTGGCCCGCTGCTCGACCTCGGCACCTACCCGATCACGTTCGCCACCTGGGCGATCGGCGCCCCGGACCAGGTCGCCGCCGTCGCCACCCCGGCGCCGAACGGCATCAACGGCCAGCTGTCCATCGCGCTCGCGACGGCCGCCGGCGCCACGGCCTCCCTGCAGTGCACGACGCTGGCCGACACCCCCGAGACGGCGTGCATCGCCGGCGCCGACGGGCGCCTGGACGTCGGCCGGGTCTTCTACCGGCCCGGCCCGCTGTCGGTCGTGCTGCGCGACGGCCAGGTGCTGCACTGGGACGAGCCCGCGGTCGCCCACGGTGCGCTGCACTTCGAGGCGGCCGAGGTCGCCCGCCGCATCACCGCCGGCGAGACCGGCTCACCGCTGCGCCCGTGGAGCGAGACGGTCGCGACCCTGCAGGTCATGGACCGCGTTCGGGATGCCGTGGGCCTGGACTTCGCCGAGGCCCGCGCCGCGCGCTCCTCCGCCTTGGGGTAGGTCAGAGGTCGCGGGGGTCGATCCGGCGCAGGCCGGGGATGCCGTCGAAGCGCGATCATTGGTCACGATCTCGGTGAACCCCGCGAGTGAGAGCGCTGGCGGCGTGGAACGGCGTCGCGGCCGCGGATGGCGCTGATCTCCACGAGCTCGATGGCTCGGTGCCAGACCTCGAGGCGTGACGTCGTGCACGACGCAGGTTGTCGGCCGAGCTGCGCGTGCACTCGGCGATGCGCCGTCTCCGGTCGATGCGCCGCAGGCGGTGGTACAACGAACTCCTGGAGTACCTCGACGCTGGGTGTGCAGCCGCGAGCGCCGTGGTCGACCGACGTCGAGGACAGGCGTCGGCAGCGCCGCTGCGCTCGCTGGACTCACCGCCGAGCGCGTCAGCAGCAGGACGGTGCGTGTCGATGAACAGGCTCATGCCCTCGACCACGGCTTGCCGTCGTACTGGTCCTCGTCGATACTCGGCCTTGATCTCCTCCCGCGTCTCGGCGCGGGCCCGGATCGGGCGACCTGCCGTCATGTCGAGGAAGCGCTCCGGAGGCCGTCGCGCCAGCTCGGTGTCCGGCGGGTGCAGTGAGCGTCTGGATGGCATCGCGGATCACGGCGTTGGCGCTGCGTCCCGATCGCACGCGGCCTCGATGGCGACTGCTCGTACATGCTCCTCGGTCAGGAGGAGCTGCAGGCGGCGCTCGAGCATGGACATACACACAGCATACACATGTCGGTACGCCAGTGGATGCCGTGGCGCGGCGACCACGGGTCGCGCGCCACGGCATCCGAAATGGTCTGTGACCGCCAGGCCTCAGAAGCGGCCGAGCGACTTCTTCTTCCAGGCCTTCTTCAGCGACAGGCGCACGATGTCGCGGCGGCGACGACCCTCGACCTTGTTCGGCAGCGAGAGCTCGACGACCTTCCAGTACACCGAGGCCACCTGCTTGGGAAACGAGCCGGTGACGTAGGGCAGGTCGTGGCGCTCCATGAGGTCGCGGATCTGCGGTGCGATCTCGGCGTAGCGGTTGCTCGGCATGTCCGGGAAGAGGTGGTGCTCGATCTGGTGGCTGAGGTTGCCGCTCATCACGTGCATGGCCTTGGAGCCGCTGATGTTGCCCGAGCCGAGCATCTGGCGCAGGTACCACTCGCCGCGGGTCTCGCCGTCGATCGAGGTCTTCTCGAAGGTCGCGATGCCGGGCGGGAAGTGGCCGCAGATGATGATGGAGTTCGTCCACAGGTTGCGCACGAGGTTCGCGACCACGTTGGCGGTGAGGGTGGTGCGCGCCGAGCCGGTGAAGGTCGCGGCAGCCATGGCCGGGTGGACGACGTAGTCCTTGGTGGCCTGTCGCTTGATCTTCGCGAGGACCTCCTGGGCGTCGGCGCGGAACTTCGCCTTCTCCTCGTCGCTCATCCGGTTCTTCTTGGCGAGGTAGCCGCCGAGCTCGAGGTCGTAGGCCGCGATGGAGTACTCGAAGAGCAGCGCGTTGCCGACGTGCCAGATGGGCTGGAAGAGGAAGAACGGGCTCCACCGCTGGTCCTCGTCGACGCGCAGGATGCCGTAGCCGAGGTCGTTGTCGCGGCCGAGCACGTTGGTGAAGGTGTGGTGGATCTCGTTGTGGCTGTGCTTCCACTGGCTGCTCGGGGAGGCGTTGTCCCACTCCCAGGCCGTCGAGTGGATCTTGGGGTCACGCATCCAGTCCCACTGGCCGTGCATGACGTTGTGGCCGATCTCCATGTTCTCGAGGATCTTCGCGACCGAGAGGCCGGCGGTGCCGATCCACCAGGCGGGGCGGAAACCCTTGACCTTGACGCCGGAGAACAGCAGGACGGCGCGGCTGCCGACCTCGAGGTAGCGCTGGGTCTTGATGACCTTGCGGATGTAGGCGGCGTCGCGCTCACCGCGGCTGTCCATGACCTCCTTGCGGAGGGCATCGAGCTCGACGCCGATGCCCTCGATCTGCTCGGGGGTCAGGTGCGCGGCGGGGTTGGGTCGGCCGGACTTCTTCAGGGCCGGGCGCTGCGGTCGCGGGGTCAGGCTCGTCACCGACAGGCGCGGGTTGATGCCCTGCGGCTTGGTCGACGCGTGGGCGGGGATGGTCTGAGGCGCTGGTGCGCTCGGGGGCGAGGGTCATGAGGGGTGGTCCTTCCGGTTCTCGCGGGCGGGCGGTTGGTTCAGGTGTCCAGACGTCGACCGATAGGTCATTCAGGAGGCGGGTCTAGAGCTCGATGTCGCAGGAGCCGGCGACGGCGTTGACGCAGGTCTGTACGGGCAGCTCGTCGCCGGGCTCGACGACGGTGATGTCACCGGTGCGCAGGTCGCGGATCGCGCCCTGACGCATGGTGACCACGCAGCCGAAGCAGATGCCCATGCGGCATCCGCTCGGCATGAGGACGCCGGCCTCTTCGCCGGCGTCGAGGATCGGGGTGCTGCCATCGGCGTCGACGGTGACGTCGCTGGTGAGGAAGGTGATCTCGCCACCCTCCCCGGGCTCGATGATCGTGGGGCGGAACCGCTCGGTGTGCAGGCGGTCGGCGACGCCGGCTCCCGCCCAGTGGGCCTCGGCTGCGTCGAGGAGGCCGGTGGGGCCGCAGGTCCACGTCTCGCGCTCGCGCCAGTCGGGGACGAGGGTGTCGAGGCGCTCGAGGTCGAGCATGCCGTGCTCGTCGTCGAGGTTGAGGGAGAGCGCGAGGCGCCCGCTCCCGGCATACGAGCGCAGTTCGTCGGCGAACAGCACGTCGGATGCCGTGGGCGCACAGTGCACGTGGGCGGCGTCGGCGAGCTCGCCGAGGTGGTTGCGCAGCATCCCCATGACGGGGGTCAGGCCGCTGCCGGCGGTGAGGAAGAGGACCTTGGCCGGTGCCGGGCTCGGCAGGGTGAAGTCTCCGGTCGCCTGGTCGAGCATGACCAGGGTGCCGGGGCGCGCCTCGCGCACGAGGTGGCTGGAGACCTTGCCGCTCGGGATCGCCTTGGTCGTGATCGCGATGCACCCCGCCGGGATGCCGGCCGCGGGCGTGCCGTCGGCGCGGTGGGTGAGGCTGTAGGCGCGCCAGTGGCGCACGCCGTCGATGTCGATGCCGATGCGGATGTACTGCCCGGGCACGTGGCCGAGCCAGCCGCGGCCGGGACGGATGACGACCGTCACGGCATCCGCGGTCTCGGGGCGGACCTCGATGATGCGGCCGCGCAGGTCGGCGCCGGAGCGCAGCGGGTCGATGAGGTCGAGGTAGTCGCTCGGCACGAGCGGGCTGGCCAGGGCCTCGGCCACGCGGCGGGCGCCGCGCACGACTCCGCCCAGCGGTCCGGGGGCGTGGGCACCGAGGCGGGCGCGCGGCATCCCGGCTGGCGTGGCCGGTCGGTCGACGGTGGGTGCACTCATTACGCAAGCGTAACCTACGCGAACGTAACCTACGAAACCGTAACCCCACGTGTTCGGCCGGCAGCGACTTCCCTCCCATGGGGACTCAGGTTCACAAGGGAAGTGCCTGCGAACCTGGCTCCCTCATGGGCGGGAAAGCCGGGATGCCGGGTCGTCGGGGACCCCGCGTCGGCATCGTCGGTCAGTGGTCGCCTGCCATGAGGCGGCCGATCTCGGTGCGGTCGGCCCCGCGGCCGGGCATCTCGGCGACGACCTTGCCGCCGTGGACGACGGCGATCCGGTCCGACAGCGACAGGATCTCGTCGAGCTCGGCCGAGACCAGCAGCACCGCGGCCCCGGCATCGCGGGCGTCGACGATCCGCCGGTGGATGAACTCGATCGAGCCGACGTCGACACCACGCGTCGGCTGGGCGGCCATGAGCAGACGAGGCTTGAACGCCATCTCGCGCGCGACGACGACCTTCTGCTTGTTGCCGCCGGACAGCGAGCCCGAGGTCTGGTGCACGCTGGACGAACGGATGTCGAACTCGGTGCGCACCGCCTCGGCGTGCTCCTTGACCGCGTCGAACTGGCGCACACCGCTCTTGGCGTAGGGCGCCTGGTCGAACTCGTTGAGCACGAGGTTGTCGGCGATGGAGTACGAGGCGACGAGGCCGTGCTTCTCGCGGTCCTCGGGGATGTGCCCGACCCCGGCGTGGTGGGTCTGGTGCGGGTTGGCCTTGGTGAGGTCCAGGTCGCCCAGGGTCATCTGCCCGGACACGACCTTGCGCATCCCGGCCAGGGCCTCGACGAGCTCGCGCTGGCCGTTGCCCTCGACGCCGGCCACCCCGACGATCTCGCCGGCGCGCACCGACAGCGTGAAGCCGTTGACGGCTCCGAGCTCGCGGTCGTCCTTGACGAACAGGTCCGTGATGGTCAGGACGGTGTCGGTGGGCGCGGCATCGGCCTTGTCGATGGACAGCACGACCTCGCGGCCGACCATCATCGTGGCCAGCCCACGCGCGTCGGTGTCCTTGGTGGCGACCTCCCCGACGACGGCGCCCTGGCGCAGCACGTAGACCCGGTCGGCCACCGCGAGCACCTCACGCAGCTTGTGGGTGATGAACACGATGGACGTGCCGGATGCCGCGAGCTCCTTCATGACGCCGAGCAGCTCGTCGGTCTCCTGCGGGGTGAGCACCGCGGTGGGCTCGTCGAGGATCAGCAGGTCCACGCTGCGCGAGAGGGCCTTGAGGATCTCCACGCGCTGCTGGGTGCCGACGGGCAGGTCCTCGATCTCGGTGTCGGGGTCGACCGGCAGGCCGTGCTTGGCCGACAGCGTGCGCACCATCTCGCGGGCGCTCTCGATGTCGAGCCCCACACCGCCCTTGGTGGGCTCGTGACCGAGGACCATGTTCTCGGCCACCGTCATCACCGGCACGAGCTGGAAGTGCTGGTGCACCATGCCGATGCCGCGGGCGATGGCGTCACGCGGGTCCTTGATCGGGGTCGCGTCACCCTTGACGCTCACCGTGCCGGAGTCGGGGGTGATCAGGCCGAAGATCTGGTTGACCAGGGTCGACTTGCCCGCTCCGTTCTCGCCGAGCAGCGCGACGATCTCGCCGCGCCGCACGTGCATCGAGATGTCCCGGTTGGCGTGCACCGAGCCGAAGCTCTTGCTGACCCCCTCGAGGTCGAGCAGCACCTCGCCGACGTTGCCCTCACCGAAACCCGACTGCTCCGGGGGGAGCTCGAGCACGGCATCCGAGGTGGCGATCGCCTCGAGGTGGTCGGGCGCGGTGTCGGCGGGGACCGGTGTGGGGTCGTACTCGTTCTCGCTCATCACTGGTCTCCCTTGACGTATGGCTGTCCGACGGCCCCCGGCGCCCTGACCCGCCCGGCCGCGATGGCCAGCACGATGATCGTCACGACGAAGGGCAGCGTGCCCGTGAGCTGCGGCGGGACGTCGATGCTGCCGCTCGCCTGCAGCTGTGAGGCGACCGCGTTGACGAACCCGAAGAAGATCGCCATGACGAAGGCCCGCAGCGGACGCCAGGCGCCCATGATCATGATCGCGAGTGCGAGGAAGCCTCGTCCGGCCACCATGTTGCGTTCGAAGGAGGACGACGCGTCCATCGACAGGTAGACCCCGGCGCAGCCGGCGAGCGTCCCGGCGAGCGTGACGTTGATGAGGCGCAGCCGCTCGACGCTGATGCCCGCGGTGTCAGCGGCCGAGGGGTACTCGCCGACGGCGCGGGTGCGCAGGCCCCACCGGGTGTGGAAGAGGCCGAAGTGCACCGCGAGCGCGGCGACGATCGCGAGCGTGGCGAAGATGCTCGTGCCGGCGAAGAACACCTCGCCGATGAGCGGGATCCTGGACAGGATCGGGATGTCGAAGCTCGGCATCAGGCCGGGCAGCAGCTGGCCCGGCTGGTAGTAGAACGAGGTGATGCCGGTGGCGATGATGTTGAGCACGACACCCGCGATGATCTGGTCCATCCGCCACTTCACGGTCGTCCAGGCGAGGAACCCACCGAGGATGAGGCCGCTGCCGATGCCGGCGAGCACGCCGACGAGCAGTGACCCGCTGTAGGCCGCGGCGAAGAAGCCCGCGAAGGCCGCGACGAGCATCTGGCCCTCGATGCCGATGTTGACCACACCGGACCGTTCACCGATGACCCCGACGAGGGCCGCGAGCACGAGCGGGATGGCGTAGCCCCACGCCGACACGTACATGCTCGGGGCGATGTCGTTCTTGAGGTAGTAGAACAAGTAGGCCGCGACGAGCACGGCCAGGGTCACGAACAGCATCGTGCGGTTCTTGGCGATCCATTCGGTCGTCACGTCAGTTCCCCCAGCTCGTCGAGGCGGCGGTGACCTTGTCGGCACGGCTGCGGAAGATCCACTTGCCGAGCACCGGGATGGACACCAAGAGCAGGATCATCGCGAGGAGCAGGTCGACCACCTCGGGGGCGATGCCGGTCGCGAACTGCAGCCCGGGGGCCCCGGTGCGCAGCACCCCGACGAGGAACGCCGCGGGGATCGTCGCGAGCGGGTTGGCCCGGGCGAGCAGCGCGATGGTGATGCCGTCGAACCCGAGCGTGCCGCCGATGGCCGGCTCGAAGCGGTGCAGCGTGCCCTGCGCCTCGAGGGCGCCTGCGAGACCGGCGAGGCCACCACCGAGGACCATCGACAGGGCGATGATCCGGTTGATCGTAGATGCCGGCGTAGCGCGCGGCGTGCTTGTTGGCACCGACGGTGTTGAGCTGGAAGCCCAAGGTGGTGCGCGACAGCATCCACCAGCACGCGATCGCCAGCGCGAGCGGCGATGACGAAGCCGATCGGGATGCTCGGCGACCGCACCGACCCGCGCCTCCTCCGGGATCAGCTCGGTCTGCGGGATGCCGCTCGTCTTGGACGACTCGGCCTGCAGGGGCCCGGTGACGAGCCACCAGGTGACGCCCGCGGCGATGTAGTTGAGCATGATCGTCGTGATGACCTCGTGGACTCCACGGGTGGCCTTCAGGACACCGGCGATCCAGCCGATGAACGCACCGGCGACGATGCCGGCCACCATGCCGAGCACCGCACCGAGGAAGCCGAAGCCCGCCGGCGGCGTAGCCGACCCACGCGCCGAACATCGCGCCGAAGATCAGCTGGCCCTGGCCGCCGATGTTGAACAGGCCCACGCGCAGCGGATGCACGACGGCGAGGCCGGTGAGGACGAGCGGCGCCGTCTTCTGCAGCGTCCGGGTCAGGCCGCCCGTCGACGAAGAGCGCCTGCTCGGATCAGGGTCTCGTAGGCGTAGAGGGGGGCCACGCCCTGCATCCGGATCAGGGCCGCGCCGACGAGCCAGCGCGATGACGAGCGCGACGACGATCACGACCCCGCTCTGGTGCGTCAGCAGGTAGGCCAGGGGCTGGCAGCCGGGTCGCTGCTCGTCCGGAGGACGCCCCGCTCGGCGGCGGTGGGGCGGCGGCCGCTCGGCCACCGTGGGTGTCTCGCTCATACGACTCCAATGTCGGTGGGTGCCCACAGTGTGGCGTGTCGCGGCCCCGGGGCAAAGGGTGACGCGGGCGTCGGTGGTGCACTGCCGACGCACCGGGGGCGGGCACCCGTGGTGGGTGCCCGCCCCCGGTGACGAGGTGGCTTGGGTCAGGCGTGTAGCGCGGACCCGAGGTCACATCGGTCAGAGGGTCGACGCCGGTCTGCAGCGTGCCGGCCTCCATCTGCTTGACGACCTCGTCGACCTTGGCCTTGACGTCGGCCGGGACGACCGAGTCGAAGTCGTGGAACGGCGCGAGGCCGGCCTTGCCGAGGGTCTGCAGCTCGGTGAAGTCGCCGGCCTTGGCCTTGACGGCGATGTCGGTGACGCCCTCGCTGATGAGCTTCATCGCGGAGGTGACCAGGCACGGCTGCGCGGCCGGGACGGTGTCCCACTGGTCGGTGTCGACACCGATGCAGAACTTGTCGGTGCCTGCGCCGGAGGCCTTGGCGACCTCCTGCAGGGCGCCGTTGCCGGTGTTGCCACCGGCGCCGAAGATGATGTCCGCACCCTGGGCGAGCTGCTTCTTGGCCTCGCCGGCACCCCACACGGGGTCGTTGAACGCGTTGTCCGCGGCGGGGTGGTAGACGGTCGTGACCGAGACGGCCGGGTTGGCGGCCTTGGCGCCCGCCTCGAAGCCCTTGGCGAACTTCTCCACCGGCGGGATCTTGAGGCCGAGGACCTGGCCGAGCTTGTTGGTCTTGGTCATCAGGCCCGCGAGGTAGCCGGCGCCGTAGCCAGCCTGGTCCTCGGGGAAGATCAGGCCGGTGACGTTCTTCGCCGTGACTGCCTTGGGGTCGTAGCCCTGGTCGACGCCGATGAAGCGGGTGGTCGGGGTGGCCTTGGCAGCGGCGACGGTCGCGTCGGTCATCAGGAAGCCGACCGTGACGATCGATGTCGTACTTCTTGTTGGTGAACTGAGCCATGTTCGCGGCGTAGTCCTTGGCGTCCTGGGTCTCGACGTACTTGTAGAAGCCGTTGACCTTCTCGGCCGCAGCCATGGCGCCCTCGTGGGCGGACTGGTTGAACGACTTGTCGTCGACCTTGCCGGTGTCGGTGACGAGGCCGATGCAGAAGACGGCCACGTCGGCGCAGTTGGAGTCGTCGGTGGGGCGCTCCTGCCGCAGTCGAGCCGGTGGCGGCGGGCGTGTCGGAGTTGCCGGTGCTGCCGCCGCAGCCCGCGAGGGCGAGGGCGAGGGCCGCAGGCACCACGACCAGGTAACGCGTGGACTTCATGAAAGTTCTCCTTGGAGATGGGGTCAGACACGTAAGGCTATGTCGTCGGTCGCCCCTGACGGGCAGACCTTTGAGTGTCGTTGCCCGGTTGTTACCTCGCCAGAGGGTGTCGTTGACGACATCGGGACCGGGCGGTTGGCAGGTGTCACCAACCCGGGGCAGCCGACCACCCGGCATCCACGGTGATGGTGGTGCCCGTGATGCCTGATGCGACGGGTGAGGCGAGGAACGCCACCGTCGCCGCCACCTCGGATGCCGTCACCGGGCGGCCGAGCGCGCTGGCCCGACGCCAGCGCTCGACACCCTCGGGCCAGCCCTGCGCCAGACCGTCGGAGTCGATGAGCCCGGGTGCGACCCCCACCACGCGGATGCCGTGGCCTCCCAGCTCGGATGCCGCGGCGGCGGTGAGGTGGGCCAGCGCCGCCTTCGCGACGCCGTAGGGCGTGTGGGCGGGCGCGGGTCGCAGGCCCTCGATCGAGCCGATGACGACGATGACCCCGCCGGGGGAGAGCCGGGCCGCGGCCCGGTGGAGCAGTGCGGTCGTGGGCCGCAGGCCGCCCCGGTGGTAGTGGTCCCAGGCGGCGGTGTCGAGGTCGGCCCATGCGACGACGTGCTGCGGGAAGGCGTTGAGCACGACGACGTCGGGGGCACCGACCGCCGTCGTGCAGGCGTCGAGGAGGTCGTCGCACGCCCGGTCGAGGTCGGCCGCGTCGTCGATCGCGAGGTCGGCGTGCAGGGCGGCCGCTTGGCGACCCACCGCCTCGACGTCGGTGACAGCGGCGGCGGCGCCCACGGCATCCGAGCGGTAGTGGACGCCGACGTCGTGACCCGACCGGGCCAGCTCGACGGCGATGACGCGACCCAGCCCACCGCTGGCGCCGGTGACGAGCGCCGTCATCGCATCCGTCCGACCGGCTGCTCGCGGGTGAGCGCGGTGATCTCGGCGGCGTGGTCGGGGTGTTCGGCGGTGAGGGCGTCGCGCGCGCCGAGCTCGAAGTGCTCGGGCTCGAACGCCGGTGCGCACCAGCAGGAGAACAGGGTCCAGGCGCCGTGCGTCGAGGCGCCCATCCAGGAGCCCCGGGGGACGAGGGCCTGGGGTGAGTCGGGGCCGAGGGTGGTCGTGTCGCCGGTGCCGTCGGGGTGCAGGCGCAGCAGGGTGGCGGGGGCGCCGGCGAGCCACTGCCAGCCCTCGTCGATGGTGAGGCGGTGCATCGCCGAGAAGCCGTCGGGTCGGTCGGTGAGCAGGGCGGTGATGCCGTTCAGGCCGATGGCGCGCGGGCCGGGGGCGAACCAGGCACCCTCCTCGGGGATGGGCAGCATGCCGAGGCGGGCGATGACCTCGTCCGCGCTCTCCGTGGCTGCGGGAAGGCGCTGGTCATGTGAGCCGCCCTGCGGCCCGCGGGGTTTGCGGGGGTCGAGGTGATACCGCTCGCGGATCCGTGCAGTAACACCTCGACCCGGCGGGTGTCTTCGCGGGTGGAGGTGATACCGCTCGTGGATCCGTGCAGTAATACCTCGACCCGGCGCTCGAATGCCTCGACCCCTGCTCACAGCGACTCCACGGCGGCGCGGCGACCTCGCCGCGCGCCCGGGCCTGCTCGAGAAGCCGGCCCGTGTCGAGGCGGGTGCTGCGACGGTCGCGCACGACCGGCATCCCGTCGACGAGCACGTCGGTGACGTCACCTCGCCCGGCCGCGAACACGAGCAGCGCTGCGACGTCGTGCACCGGCGTGAGGTGCGGTGCCTCGAGGTCGACGAGCACGAGGTCGGCGCGCTTGCCGACCTCGACCGAGCCGATGACGTCGCCCAGACCCAGCGCCCGCGCGCCCTCGATCGTCGCGGCGCGCAGCACCTCGTGCGCACTCGCGACGTCCGGCCGGTCGCTCGTGAGCCGCGCCAGCAGGGCGGCCTGTCGCATGGCCTGCCACATGTCCAGGTCGTTCGAGCTCGAGCAGCCGTCGGTGCCCAGTCCGACGCGAACTCCGCTGTCGTGCAACGATTCCCACGGCAGGGCGCCGCTCGCCAGCTTGAGGTTCGACCCCGGGCAGTGCCCGACCGCGGCCCCGCCGGCGGCGAGCAGCTCGCGGTCGCCCACGCTGAGGTGCACGCCGTGGCCGACGACGAGCGGCAGGTCGCGCTCGATCCAGCCGGACCGGGCGAGCAGCTCGGTCGGGGTGGCGTCGTAGCGCTCGCGGATGCCGGCGTTCTCGGCGGCGGTCTCGCTGACGTGCGTCGTGAGGATGCCGTCGCGCTCACCTCCCGCGACGAGCTCGCGCAGCACTGCCACGACCTCGGCGAAGCCCTCTGGCGAGCACGTGTACGTGGCGTGCGGCATCGCGCCGACGGGCACCGACGGGCCACCGATCTCGTCGAGCAGGCCCGGCCAGGCGCGCATGGCGCTGAGGCGCTGGTCCCAGGTGAGGCCGTCGGGGCCGGGGCCGTCGAAGAACACCGGCCCGATGACGTGCCGGCTGCCCGCGGCGACGGCGCCGCGATGGGCCGCCTCGTGGTGGAAGTACATGTCGAGCTGGGTCGTGCACCCGCCGCGCAGGGACTCCAGCGCCCCGAGGGTGGCTCCGAGCTCGACGGTCTCGGGGTCCATGACGGCACCCTCGGCCGCCCAGACCCGGCTGAGGAAGCCGTCGAGGTCGACGTCCTCGGCCAGGCCGCGCAGGAGGGTCATCGGCAGGTGCGTGTGGAGGTTGACGAGCCCCGGCATCACGAGCTTGCCGCGCGCGTCGATGACGTCGGGTCCGGCTGCGTCGGAACCGTGGTGCGGCCCGATCGCGGCGATGACGCCGTCATCGATCGTGATGGTCGTGTCGCGCAGCACCTGGTCGGTGTCGTCGACGGTGACGACGTACGTGGCGTTCTCGATGGTGAGGCGGGTCATGCGGGGCCCTCCTCGGGGAAGGTGGCGCGGGTGTGGACGAGCTCGTCGAGGATCTCCAGGACCGCGGCCGACGAGGTCTTGAGGACGGCGTCGATCTCGTCCATGGTGATCGGCTCGTCGGAGTCCCCGACGCCGGAGGCGGGGTTCACGACGAGGCTGATCGCGGCATACCGCAGCCCCGCCTCGAGGGCGAGGGTGACCTCGGGGACCCCGGTCATCCCCGCGACGTCGGCCCCGGCCAGGGCCGCCAGCCGGATCTCCGCACGGGTCTCGAAGCGCGGCCCCTCGAAGCAGGCGTACACCCCGCCGTCGCGGATCGAGCGCCCCGCCGTGGCCGCGGCGTCGAGGATCTCGCGCCGGATGGCGGGGTCGTAGGGCGCCATGACGTCGGTGTGCACGACGCCCTCGGGGCCGGAGCCGTCGAAGAACGTCACCGGCCGCTGCTTGGTGAGGTCGAGGAAGTCGTCGAGGCAGAGCAGGTCGCCGGGTCGCAGGTCGGGGTCGATGGAGCCGGTGACGTTGACGGCGACGACGTCGCGCACGCCGAGGTCGGCCAGGGCCCGGATGTTCGCCCGGTAGTTCACGAGGTGCGGCGGCACCGAGTGGCCGGCGCCGTGGCGCGTGAGGAACACGACGGGGATGCCGTGCCACGCACCTCGCGTGACCCGCGCCTGGCCCCACGTGGTCGAGACGGTCTCCTCGGTGGCGTCCTGCAGCGCGTCGAGGTCGTAGAAGCCGGTGCCGGCGATGATGCCGAGGGGCGGTCGCGTCATGTGCCGCACGCTACCGGTCACCACAGCGCGCCAAGGGCGCTCCGCGGACGTGACAGGACGGCATCCGATGCCGGTGGCAGGATGCCGCGCATGGGTGGACGTGTGGCGATCGCCGCGACCGGGCCGGTGTCGCTGGCCGCGGGGCGCGAGGTCGCCCTGGCCGGGGGCAACGCCGTCGACGTCGCGGTCGCTGCCGCGATGGCGGCCATGAGCACCGAGCCGGGCATCGTCTCGCTCGCCGGCGGCGCCTTCATCTCCGTGTGGCCCGCTGACGGTGACCCGGTCGTCATCGACGGCAACGTCGAGATGCCGGGGCGCGGCCTGCCCGTCGAGCGCTTCGGCGGAGGCGTCGAGGAGGTCAGCTTCGGCTACGGCGGCGGCGTCACCCTGTTCGCCGGACACGGCTCGGTCGCGACCCACGGCGCCGTCGCGGCGTGCGAGCTCGCCGTCGAGGAGCTGGGGACGGTGCCCTGGGCGCAGGTCGTGTCCCCGGCGGCCCGGGCCTGCCGCGAGGGCTACCCCGTCGGATCCGCGGCCACCCGCTACCTCAGCTTCTCGGCGCATCCCCTCTTCGGGCGCGACGCCGAGGCGCTCGCGATCGTCACCCGCGAGGACGGCTCCCCGCTCGAGCCCGGCGACGTGTGCACCAACCACCTGCTCGCCGACGTGCTCGACCTCGTGGGCCACGACGGCGCGTCGGTGCTGACGACCGGGCAGATCGGCCGGGCGATGGTCGCCGAGATGGCGGCGAACGGTGGGCTGATCACCCACCGTGACTTCGCGGAGTACACGCCGCTGGTGCGTCCTCCCGTGCGGCGCACCGTCGGTGACTGGGACCTCGCCGTCAACCCGCCGCCGTCGGTCGGGGGGCCGATGCTCGCGGTCATGCTCGGCGAGATGGGTCGGCGCGGCGACTGGCACTGGCCCGACATCATCGAGATCCAGCGAGCCGTGCTGGCCTACCGGCGGTCGGTGCACGACGTCGCGCACGACCTCGACGTCGCGGGGCACGAGCTGCTGCTGTCCGTCGACCGGCACGGTCTGGCCGGGCTCCCGACGAGTGCGAGCACGGCGAACGTCTCGGTCGTCGACTCCGACGGCACGGCCTGCGCCATCACCGTGTCGAGCGGCTACGGCGCCGGGATCACCGTGCCCGGCACCGGGATGCTGCTCAACAACGCCCTGGGTGAGCCCGAGCTCAACCGGCTGGGACTGCACCGGCTCGCACCCGGCATCCGGCTGGCGTCGAACATGGCACCCACGACGGGGCGCACGCGTGACGGGCGGGTGCTCGCGATCGGGTCGCCGGGCGCCGACCGCATCACGACGGCCCTCATGCAGGTGCTCGGCCAGGGGTGCCTGCACGGCGCCGACCTCAAGCACGCCATCGAGGCGCCGCGGCTGCACGTGCGCTTCGAGGAGGACGGCACCCCCGTGGTCGAGCACGAGAGCGACGACCTGATCTCGGATGCCGTGCGCGAGCTCGGTCTGAGCGGCACCGACCACGGTCGTCACCAGATGTTCTTCGGAGGGGTCGGCGCGGCCTACCTGCGTGGCGACGGCAGCCTCGAGGCCGCGGGTGACCCGCGTCGGGAGGCCGAGGTCGAGGTCGTCTCCCGGTAGGAGCGCCCAGCCTCAGGGGCGGGTGGCGCCGAGCACCATCCAGTGGTCGCTGCGGACCCGCAGCCACATGAGGGCGGCTCGCACCGCCATGAAGGCGGTGAACGCCACCCACAGCCAGGTCACCGCGGCCACATCACCCGCGGTGGTGCCGTCGATGAGGCGGGACCCGGCGGTGTGCGCGGCGACGACGATGGGCAGGTAGGCCACGAACGTCACGAGCATGGCCTTGGCCAGCCACACGCCGTCACCCGCGCCGATGAGCACGCCGTCGACGACGAACACGAACCCGGACAGGGGCTGGCCGAGCGCCACGACGAGCAGGCCGCCCGCGATGGCGGCCTGGACCTGCTCGTCGGGGGTGAACAGGGGGCCGAGGAACGGGCGCGCGATCAGGAGGAGCGCGCCCAGGACCACCCCGCCGAGGACGCCCCAGCGCAGCATGAGGGACGTCGCCTCGCGGGCGCGCTCTCGTTCACCGGCGCCGAGGGACTTGCCGGTGATGGCCTGGGCGGCGATGGCCAGGGCGTCGAGGGCGAACGCGAAGAAGGTCCAGATCGTCGCGGTGACCTGGTACGCCGCGAGCGGGACGTCGCCCATGCTGGCGGCGACCCAGGTCGTCACGAGGAGGACGGCGCGCAGGGCGAGCGTGCGCACGAGGAGCGGGACGCCCCCGCGGGCTGCGGTGAGCACCCGCCCGGGGTGGGCGCGCAGCGGGACTGCCGTGCGTGCGGCATACCGGATGAGCACGGTGACCAGGGCCGCGGCCATCGCGAACTGGGCGATGACGGTGCCCCAGGCCGACCCCGCGATGCCCCAGCCGAGGCCGTGCACGAACCACAGGTTGAGCACGATGTTGAGCCCGAAGCCGCCGACGGCCGCGAAGAGCGGGGTCCTGGTGTCCTGGAGGCCGCGCAGCACACCGGTGGTCGCGAGGACGACGAGCATCGCGGGGATGCCGAGCGCGGAGATCCGCAGGTAGATGACAGCTTGTTCGAGCGCACCCTCGGACGCACCGAAGACCTGGCAGAGGGGCTCGGCCGCTGCGGCGACGACGACCGCGGTGACGGTGCCGAGGGCGATCGCGAGCCAGGTGCCGTCGATGCCGCCGGCGATCGCCCCCGGCCGGTCGCCGGCGCCGAGCTGGCGTGCGACGACGGCCGTGGTGCCGTAGGCGAGGAAGACGAAGATGTTGGCGGCCGTCAGCAGGATGGCGCTCGCGACACCGAGGCCGGCGAGCGGTTCGACGCCGAGGCGCCCGACGATGGCGGCATCCGTGAGGAGGAACAGCGGCTCGGCGACCAGGGCCAGGAAGGCGGGGACGGCCAGGCGCAGCACCTCACGGTGCTGTCCGCCGCTGGCGCCCGGCTCCTGCTGGTTGCGGCCGTCGCCCGGCTCCTGCTGGTTGCCGCTGTTGCCCGGCCCGGGCTGGCCGCCCTGGTCCTCGATGGCATCTCCCACCCGGGAACTGTTTCACGCGGAGTTGGGCGGATGCCGTCGCGCCCACTCCTCGTCGCAGATCCGTGCTCCCCTGCATGGTGTCGGCGTCGGGGTCGAACGGCGGGTGCACGGATTCGCGAGCGGTATCACCTCGACCGCGCGGTCAGAGGTGCTTGAGGGCCTCGCGGCGGGACAGGCCGGACAGCCTCGGGCCGCGGCTGTCGACGAAGGCCCGAACCCAGTCGGGGTCGGTCCGGGCGTGCTGGCGCAGGGCCCACCCGATGGCCTTGCGGATGAAGAAGTCGTTCCCGTGCAGCGAGCCCTCGAGGTTGGCGTCGATGACGTCGGCCAACAGGTCGACGTCGGTCGCGTCACGGTGCTTGAGCTGGGCGAGGATGGCCGTGCGCCGCACCCAGAGGTGAGCGTCCACGGCATCCGCCCTCATCAGCGGCGTGACAATCCCCCTGTGCGAGAGCAGGATCGGGCCCACGAGGTCTGCGGCGACCGGGTCGACGACGTCCCACCACCCGCCGGTGACGACGAGGTGCCGGTAGAGGGGGAGCGCGTCGGGGTCCTGCCACGCGCGGGCCGACCGGTGCGCGGCGACGGCCAGCGCGGCGTACCACTCCTCGCGGTGGGTGGCGTGGTCCCAGAGCGAGCGCACGGCATCCGCCCACTCGTCGCGCGTCCTCGGCGCGAGCGCCTGGTCGCGCATCAGCGGCCGCAGGATGGCGTTCAGCTCGGGCTTGCTGATGCCACGGAACGGCATGGGCGACTTCATGTAGGCACGCTGGGCGACGGCCCGCTCGGGGTCCCCGACGGCAGGGTCGGCCAGCGCAGCCCGGATCGCCTCCACCAGGCCCACGGTGGGTGCTGAGGTGGTCGTCATGGCAGCCATCTCAGCACCCAACTCGCCGGTGTGCTCACGCGAGGCCGAGGTGGGCGGCTTCTTCCCAGAGCTCGTCGCGGACCTGGGGGTGGGCGGCATCGCGGATGATGTGCCGGCACTGGGCCTGCTGGTCGTAGCCCCACAGGTCGGCGACGCCGTGCTCGGTGACGATGGCGCTCTGCTGGAAGCTCGTCACCGGCTCGTCGACGAGCGGCACGATGGTCGACACGTCGGCCTTGGGGTGCCAGGAGCGCAGCGCGATGAACGACTGCCCGCCGGCCGAGTGCAGCGCCCCGACGATGAAGTCGGTCTGGCCGCCGAAACCGGAGTAGATGCGGGCGTTGATCCGCGAGGCGTTGGCCTGGCCGAACAGGTCGACCTCGAGCGCGGTGTTGACCGAGGTCATCTTGCGCTGCTGCGCGATCAGGCCGGGGTCGTTGGTGTGCTCGGTGCGCATCATCCGCACCCGGTGGTTGCCGTCGAGCCAGTCGTAGAGCTCGCGCGAGCCGAAGAGGAACGAGGCGGTGAGCGGGTGGTGCGGCTCGAGGGCGCCGATCCGGTCGAGGGCGAGCACCCCGTCGGAGAACATCTCCGTCCAGATCCGCAGTCCGCGGCGGCCGGTGAGGGCGCCGAGCGTGGCGTCCGGGACACCGCCGATCCCCATCTGGAGGGTGGAACCGTCGCTGACGCGGCTGGCGACCCGCTCGCCGATGGCGCTGCTGTCGGCATCCGGGGGGACGGGGTCGTGGGCGGGCAGCGGCTCGGACACCTCGATGGCGACGTCGACGGCCTCGACGGGCACCTGCGCGTCGCCGTAGGTGTACGGCATCTGGTCGTTGATGACCGCGACGATCCGGCCGGAGCGGTTGCGGCACCCCTCGATGGCCGCCGGCATGATGTTGACCTCGATGCCGAGGGACAGCTGGCCGTCGCGCGGCGGGGCGCAGTGGATGATCACGACGTCCGCCGGGATGCGGCGTTGGAGCAGCACGGGCACGAGCGAGAGCCGGCTGGGCACGTAGGACAGGTCGGAGTGGCGGCGCATGCCGGCGCCGACGAAGCAGGTCTCGGCCGTCACCCCCTCGCGATCGGGGATGCCGGGCGGCGCGTTGAGCGCGTGGATCGTGTAGGTGTCCTTGTTCTCGTCCAGGGCGCGCACGGCCGGCCAGGGGATGGCGACGTTCCCGGAGACGACGACCCGCGGCTTGCCGGGGAGGGAGGCGAACAGGCGGCCCAGCTCATCGACGCTGATGATCCTCATGCTTGCCATTCTGGCCCTGTGGCGGCTGCTCGTCAGGTGAGGTTTGGCACGCCTTGCCCGGGTGCTCGTCGGCGAGGGCGGATGCCGTGCTTTCGGTGCGCGGGCGGCTTACCGTATTCGTATGTGCAGAAACATCCGACCCCTGAACAACTTCGCCCCGCCGGCGACCACCGACGAGGTGCGTGCGGCCGCGCTGCAGTACGTGCGCAAGGTCAGTGGGACGACCAAGCCGTCGGCAGCGAACCAGGAGGCCTTCGACCGGGCCGTCGAGGAGATCGCCCACATCACCGGGCACCTCCTCGAGGACCTCGTGACGACCGCCCCGCCGAAGGACCGCGAGGTGGAGGCGGCCAAGGCACGCGCCCGGTCGGCCGAGCGCTACGGGCGGGCCGGCTGAGCGTTCTGGCGTCGTTCCGGCTTCCTCCTCAGGGGGTGACGAGGCGGGACTGCGCGGTGGCGACCGTGAGGGTGACCGGGGTGCCGGCGATGGTCACGTCGCCGGGTATGTCGACCCACTCACCGCCGGCGATGCGGAACTGGCCGGTGTAGGTGACGTCGGCCCGGACCTCGAAGGCCCCGGCCGTCGGGTAGGTGGTGACGACGTCGCCCTTGGGGTAGGGGCCACCCAGGGATGCCGTGGGGCCGAGTGTTCGGCCGTCGCCGAGGTGGTAGGTGATGGAGTTCAGGCCCGGGCGGATCTCCACGGGGACGCCGACGAGCGTGACGGTGTCGACCTCTCCCGGCTGGAAGCCGGCCTCGGGGAAGCGGGCCTCGAAGTACGTGGGGAGGGTGACGAGGGTGACGTCTCCCTCGGGCTGGATGTTGACGCTGGCCTTGGTGAAGGAGGTGTCGTGGAAGGCGGCGATGATGTCGGCCATGGTCGGGCCGGAGGGCCCGTCGGCGAGGTCGGGGAAGCAGGTGACGACGCGCAGCTCCCACTCGGAGGGTGGGGTCGTGACCTCGCGGCGCCAGATGCGGGTGGCCGGGCCCAGACCTGCATCGATGCCCTGGTTGCGGCAGGCGACGTAGGCCCGTAGGCAGACGTCCTCGGCGTTGCCGGAGTCCGGGTCGCCGGTCTGGCAGTAGGACGTGCCGCGGTACTCGTACTCCGCGCCCGACACCTCGCCGGCGCGCATGGTCCCCGCCACCTGCTCCCGAGACGCCCCGACCCGGGCGCCGCCTCCTTGTTCATGCTGCTGTGAACGGCCGGTGGCTGCGGGCATCGGCGGTGGCAGGTCGGGACGTCCGGCGGTGCAGCACTGGTCGGGATGAGCGCCAGTGCGACGAGGCTCAACGTGATGGCGGCAGAGCGATCACGCTATGTCGTAGATGACCCACTGCCCCTCCTCCCACGTGATGCCCACGCGGTAGTCGTCTGTCTGGCGTCGTGGAATGTGACTCACGGCCTTGCCGGTGGAGTCGATGGTGTCGACCGGGAGGGTCTTCAGGGTCATCGTGATGATGAAGACCCCCGCCGCCTGTTCACCGACCCACGTGAAGTTCGAGGCCGTGTACGGAGCGGCGCTCGGTGTGGGACTTACTCGCGACGTACTGCTCGGCGATGCTTCTGCAATGCGGCGCAGGACTTGCAGCCGGGGTCGCTGAGGGGCGGGATGAGGTCATCGCGTGGGGTCGTGTAGCTCTCGTTGACCTGGTCGATGAAGAACTTCACGAACGCGACGCCGCCCTTCTCGTCCTGGGTGCGCGCGGCCGCGGGAATGTCCGGCCCCGACGGGGTGGGCGTCGGCGTGGGGGTCGCCGTCGGGCTCGGTGCAGCACTCGTCGCAGTCGGTGGTGCGGTCGTCGGCGCGGGGTCGGGGTCCGAACACCCGGCCACCCCGATGAGGGTGAGCGTCAAGAACAAGGCCGCGAACGGCATCCGGCGTCGTGGCTTCGAGCGAGCGGTTGCGGCGAACGTGGTTGCCGCAGAAGCGTTGGTCATGGATCCCCCGTGTCGACTTCGACGTGATTCCCGACAAGGCTACGGAAGTTGGCCGATATCGCATCTCGACCATCCACAGGGGTGCTTTCGAGGCCATTTCTACCGATAGGTAGCCAGATGGCCAAGGTTCGCCCCATGTGGATGAGACACGCCCGAGTATTTCTTCGCTCCACATGCCGTGGACAGTGTTCCTGCAGGTCAGAGCGTTGTGTTTCGAATGTGCAACGCGACGTCCACAGGGTTGTCCACCACGTGTGCACACCGGCTTCGGGCGTTTTGCACAAGTTGTCCCCAGGTTGTGCACAGCCGGGCGGAGAGGGTTCCCGGAAGGGGTTGGAGCGCGGCCCGCGGGCGGCCTACGGTGGCACGTCGGTGGGTTGTCGGTGGCGTCTGGTCTGCTTCTCACCACACGGGTCGGACCGCTCCCGCTGGGGGTGGCTGGCCACCGGCGGAGCCCGTTCAGGAGAGGTTGACCAGTGTCCATCGCGGAGCTGAATGCGGCGTACAACGGGCCCACGGAGGGCCCGCACGACGACCGCCTGCCCCCGCAGGACCTCAACGCGGAGCAGTCCGTTCTCGGGTCGATGCTGCTCAACAAGGACGCCATCGCCGACTGCCTCGAGGCGGTGAAGTCGCACGACTTCTACCGGCCGGCCCACGAGCTGATCTTTGATGCCGTCCTCGACCTCTTCGGTCGCGGCGAGCCGGCCGACGCGATCACCGTCGCCGACGAGCTCGGCAAGCGCGGTGACCTCACCCGGGTCGGTGGCCAGGCGTACCTGCACCAGCTGATCCAGTCCGTGCCCACGGCGGCGAATGCCGGGTACTACGCCGAGATCGTGCACGAACGAGCCGTGCTGCGCCGCCTCGTCGAGGCCGGCACGCGCATCGTGCAGATGGGCTACGGGCAGGGCGAGGGTGACATCGACGAGATCGTCAACCGGGCGCAGGCCGAGGTCTACTCGGTCGCCGAGAAGCGCGGTGGCGAGGACTACCACGCGCTCGGCGAGCTGCTCAACGAGACGATGGAGGAGATCGAGGCCGCGGCGGGGCGCACCGACGAGTTCATCGGGGTGCCGACGGGTTTCCTCGAGCTCGACGAGCTGACCAACGGGCTGCACCCGGGCCAGATGATCGTCATCGCGGCCAGGCCTGCCGTGGGCAAATCGACGTTGGGAATCGACATCGCCCGTGCGGCGGCGATCAAGCACAACCTGGCGACGGCGGTGTTCTCGCTCGAGATGAGCCGCACCGAGATCACGATGCGCATCCTGTCCGCCGAGGCCACCATCCAGCTCCAGGACCTGCGCAAGGGCCTGAAGAGCCAGGACCAGTGGAACAAGCTCGCGCGGATCATGGGCAAGATCTCCGACAGCCCGTTGTTCATCGACGACAGCCCGAACATGTCGCTCATGGAGATCCGGGCCAAGTGCCGCCGGCTCAAGCAGCAGCACAACCTCAAGATGGTGATCATCGACTACCTGCAGCTGATGAGCTCGGGCAAGAAGGTCGAGTCGCGCCAGCAGGAGGTCGCCGAGTTCTCGCGTGCGCTGAAGCTGCTCGCCAAGGAGCTCGAGGTCCCGGTCATCGCGATCAGCCAGCTCAACCGTGGGCCTGAGCAGCGCACCGACAAGCGGCCGCAGATGTCCGACCTGCGTGAATCGGGCTCGATCGAGCAGGACGCGGACATGGTGATCCTGCTGCACCGTGACCGCTCCGACCCCGAGCGCGACGGCGAGGCGGACGTCATCGTGGCCAAGCACCGAAACGGGCCGACGAAGGACATCGTCCTCGCGTTCCAGGGTCACTACAGCCGGTTCAACAACATGGCACGCGACAGCGGGTTCTGACCCGGTCGGGATGCAGGCGCAATCTTGCATAGCGCGTGCGAAACTCGACGACGCCGCCACGGATCCTCGGACCGTGCGCTCTCGAGGTCGCGAGGCTTCCTCGCTGCGAGGTGAGTCGACCCGCGGTGCCTCGGCACTGCCCAGGAGCCGCTCGGAGCACGCGACTGGTTCCTTCCGAGGCCAGACGCGGTCTGCGACCGGTGCTCGTCGACGGCGCGGGATGGGCAAGGATGGGTCGGGTGCAGATCACAGACGTCCTCGTCCTGGATGGCGGCCTGTCCAACGCCCTCGAGGATCGAGGCGTCGACCTGTCCTCAGACCTGTGGACTGCCCGCCTGCTCCTCGATGACCCCGAGCAGATCGCCGCAGTCCACCGCGACTACTACCTCGCCGGTGCGGACGTGGTCACGACGGCGAGCTATCAGGCGAGCGTGCCGAGCCTTGTGGCGGCCGGGCTCACGCAACGCGAGGCTGAGCGCACGCTCGTGGCGAGCGTCGACACTGGCCACGCAAGCGTGCGCGACGAGGTCGCAGCCGCAAGCGGTCGCCGACTCCTGGTCGCGGCGTCCGTCGGCCCCTACGGCGCCGTGCTGGCGGACGGCTCGGAATACCGCGGTCGCTACGGCGTCTCGCCGACGTGCGCTGCGCGACTTTCACGCCCGCCGACTCGAACTGCTGGCCTCGGCCTTCCCCTGACCTGTTCGCGGTCGAGACCATCCCCGACGCCGACGAGGCGGAGGTGTTGGTGCCGCTCCTGGACGAGATCGGCCTGCCGGCCTGGTTCTCCTACTCGGTCGATGGCGGCGCGACCCGCGCCGGCCAGCCACTCCGTGAGGCGTATGCCGTCCTGGCAGGCAGCACGAGCATCGTGGCAGCCGGAGTGAACTGCTCGGCGCCGCGCGACGTGATGGATGCCGTCCGGATCGCGACCGAGGTCACGGGTCGCCCTGCCGTCGCCTACCCGAACCTCGGCGAGAGCTGGGACAGCGCGACGCACACCTGGAGCGGGACCGCAGGCTTCGACACCGCGCTCGCGGCTGGCTGGGTCGCCGCCGGTGCTCGCCTCATCGGTGGGTGCTGCCGGGTCGGGCCCGCCCATATCGCCGAGCTGGCGGGAGTCCTGAAGCGCTGAGGCCTGAGCCCTGAGCCCTCCGCCCTCGGCGACGTCAACGTCTCCGTGATCGCCGACGTATCACCGACGCACGTACCCCACTCCTCCAGTCAGTCGACCCAATGGGGGCCGGCAGCCGGCACCACCTGGTGCGGCACCTGTCGAAGGAGCAAACCATGGGTTTCTACATCAAGGACCTCTACGTGCACCGGATCCCCAAGTTCAAGTGGCACGACCCGCTCACCAACCCGCCGACCATCCCCGAGACCTCGCCGATCATCCGGTCGGCGGTGCTCTCGCCGCACGTGGCGCAGGTTGGTCGGGGCGGCGGCGACGTCGCGCTGCCTGCGGATGACACGACCCTGTGGACGATCCCCAGCAGGATCACGCCGATCGTCACCCCGGCCGGTCGCCTCGAGCTGCACGACCTGCAGGTCGTCCGCGACAACCTGCAGGCGACCCTCGACGCCGTCAACGCGCAGCTCGAGACGATGCAGCCGTCGGCCGAGGACCTCGCCTACGTCCAGTCCGTCGTCAAGGGCTGAACGATGCCGAATCCCGCTGGTGAGCGTCTGGCCCGGTTGAGCCGGGCGGCCACCATCCGCGCTGCGGCGCTCACCAGCAGGATCGGCCCTGACCAGCTCGGAGCGGGCGGCCTCGCCGCCGTCCTCTACCGCTCCGGCGGCTGCGCCCCGGCGCGCGGGATCGATGAGCGTTGGCCCCAGCTGCTCCTTCGGCGAGCCGAGCGGCCCGTTCGCGCAGCCGTCTCGAACCACGCCCGAAGCGCAACGGCGGCGTGGATGAGCTGGACGCTCAACGACGCGGACACCAGCCAGCTCGTCCACAAGATCTATGTCAGCCCGGCGATGACGGCCATCGCGGAAGCCCTGACCACCACCTTCGCCGTCGCCACCGATCTCGGCATCCCCGCCTGGAAGGTGGGGGCCGATGTCGCCGGTCTTCATCGAGCCGACAAGATCGTGCTGTACCTGCCCACCCAGGAGGCGGCGGACACGGCCGCCGCCGCACTGGCGGATGCGCTGAGACACACTGCGCCGCAGGGGGTTCCGTTCACCGGCCAGGTGGGCGCCACGGGCATCGTCTCCCGCGGTGTCGACCAGGACGGGACGAGCTGGAGGGCCCTCGTATGCCGTTCGCTCGCCGACGCCCTGTGGGCTGGCAGGGCGGTGGCTGGCTCCACCGCCGCGCCGATGGCCGTCGCGGACCTGGCTTGCGAACGCCTCGCCGACCTCGGCTTCGATGTGGCCAGCTGGCACCCGCACGACCCCGTGGCGACAGGGGCGATCCGATGAGTGTCGCCGACATCGAGTTCCGACTGCCCGACGACGTCGACGCCGTTCACGACCCCGACGGGTGCGACGTCATCGTGAGTCGCCGGGGGAGCCGCACCCCGCCCCAGGTCCTCTCCTCGGACGCCTGGGCTCTCCTTGAGCTGTTCCGTGAGCCCAGGACGTTGGCCGGCGCGGTGCTCGAGCACTGCACGAGCACCGGGCTGGACCCGGTCACGACGTTGGACGCGGCCTTCCCGGTCCTCGTCGCCCTGACTCGCAGCGAGCTCCTGGTCGGCGCGGGACGGATGCGGCGGCGAGCCTGGTCGCGCGGCACGCGGTCGGCGATTACGTCGGTCCCGCAAGGCTGGTGGCGCGCATCCGGGTGCTGCGGGACAGCGAGCTGTGGGACGGCACCCTCGAGGACGGGGCCCCCGTCGTGGTCAAGGTCGTCGACGACCCGGCATCCGGCCCGGAGCTCTTCCTGCGCGAGACGACCGCCCTGCGGCGGCTCAGCGGCGGGCCGGTGCCGGACCTCGTCTGGAGTGAAGCTCGACCGACCGGTGGGGTGCTCGTCCTCTCCTTCGTCGACGGCGACCCCATCGATCTCGCAGCCCTGAACGCGCGCGGCTCGCGAGACGACGCCATTGCGATCGGCCTCGTCCTCGCCACTCTCGACGCCTACGCCGCCATCCATGCCAGCGGCGTCCTGCACGGAGATGTCCACGCCGGGAACGTCCTCGCCGACGAGCAGGGCCGCGTGACGCTCATCGACTTCGGGATCGCCGGCATCGCGGATGCCGGGCTCGGACCAGCCCCGCGAACCGGCGGCGGCGAGCAGCTGGATCCCGTTGCAGCGCAGGCACTTCGACGCAAGGAGCCCGTTCCTGAGCTCGATGTCGCGGCCGAGGTGTACTCACTGTCCGCGCTCAGCTATCGCATCCTGACCGGGGCGCCGTACCTCGACCTCGACCTCGAGCGTGACGACGCACTCGACGCGATCGCACGACGCCTCCCGAGATCCTTCGCCGCCGTGGGTCGGACGCCGTGGCCTGCGGTCGAAGAGGTGTTGGCGCGCGGGCTGGCCAAGGACCCAGCGCTTCGGCAGGCCACCGTCGCCGGGCTCCGCGACGAGCTGGCGCGCGCCGCCAGCCCGTGCCCGGCGGATGCCGCGCGATGTCGCCACCACGGACGCACGCAGCCGCGGCCCTCGTGCGAGGCTCGGACATCGACGGTGCGGCATGGGCCGAATCAGATGAGGCCACGGCGGAGCTCCGAGCCGATGCCCTGCAGGCGGTTGCCGTCGACTCGGGCCGCGTGGATGCCCACGACCTGGCCCTCCTCTGGCGCGCGCGGGCAGGCCAGTAGGGCGCAGGCGAACCTCTCGACCACGGAGGACTGGACGTCCTCGTGGGGTACGCCACGGCATCCGGTCGGGCCCGATGATCCGATGGCCACGCACCTGACCCCGAGTCCTGACTCACCGCCCGCGCCGCTGGACGTGCAATGCGCTTGCTGGCGCACGTGGCTGAGCACAAGCTCCCGAGCTCGCCCGGCCGTGGTGCGCCATTGCACGTCGGACGGCGCACGTGGATGCCGGCCCGAGCGTCACCGCAGTTTGACGTCGGGTGTCACGGCACCTCGATGTCGGGCTGAAGCCTCGTCGCTAAACTGGCTCATGTGCGGCAACCACTCCCGAGGAGCGTCTGCGCATCGACGGCTAAGGACTCGCGGACGTCAGGCGATGCAGATGATGCGTATCCAGGGCGCACGCGACGGAAGGAGTGCACACCGAGCACTGACGAGGCACGCCTTGAGGCAGTCACTGGAGACGAGGACGTCTTGGGAGAACCGTGTATCACTTGCGAAGGGAGCACCGTGACTCGGTGACGGGGCGGAGCTCTCGACGATCGCGACCGCATCGCTGGCACGTCGAGGTCGGGCGCGATGAAGGACTTGCAGATCGAGGCGCTGACGGCGTGGTCGATCCCATGACAGACATGTGCACGGAGCGGCTCGTGCTTGCGCTGCGGATGTGCTCCTCACTTCAATGTGCGCGACTGTCCCGGCGGGGTTCACTACGACGTCATGACGCCAGATAGAGTTCCGCGTCCTCGTGGACGATGCCGCGAAGATGGTCGAGCGATCGGCCACCGTCTGAGCAGAGCCGCCTATTGGGGCCGACGTCGCGGCGAGGTTGATCTCCGGAGCGGCACGGGCAGCAGGGTGTCAGGGCTTGGCCACGAGCGTGCTGGCTCACCGGCGCGCAGCAGCTGGGGTCTTCGGGATAGCGAGCTGGACGCGTTGAATGCCGCGGCCGGGCCGAGATCGGTGAAAGCGCCGAACTGGCCCAGGGAGTCTGGCACGAAGCGTTTGGCTGCGACCACGTCCAGGCCAGGGCATGTCGCATGCGCGGCGCTGCAGCGCTCTTGCCTGCTCGTGATGACGACACCTGCCCGCAGGACGCCATGGACCTGCGCGCTCTCCGGCCCGCGCTCGGCCGTCAGCGATCACGAGGAGGTGCGTCGGCTGGTCGGTCTGGTGACGGCTCGAGGCTCCCACCGGGATCGAGATCTGGTCGGGCTGGACGAGGACGTACCTCGTGGCTGCGCTGAAGGCAGACCTGCGACACAGGCTACCTTGATTTTGACAACTGTCCAGAGTGACCTAACCTCCTGTAAGGAACGAAACGGTTTCGTTCCATCCGACTCGGACGTCAATGACGCCGAGCGCGCGACCCAGGAGGGGAGGACACGAAGTGACCCCCGAAGAAGCCGCCCAGAGCGCCCGTCCCCGTGTCGACGGGGACCGCGAGCAGCAGATCTTCCACGCGACCCTCACGGTCCTGGCCGAGATGGGCTACGACAACATGACCCTCGACGCGGTCGCCACGGCGGCCCACGCGTCGAAGGCCACCCTGTACCGCCGCTGGAACGGCAAGCTCCCCCTCGTCATCGACGCCCTGAAGTCCATGAAGGCGTCCCCGTCCGTCCCGGACACCGGCAACCTGCGTGACGACCTGCTCGCCACGTACTGCTCGGCCGGCGGCGTGACCGACCACGCGTCGGTCGACACCTTCGCGAGCGTGCTGACCGCGGTCACTCGCGACCCTGACTTCGCCGAGGTCTTCCGGGCGGAGATCGTCGAACCCAAGATGGTCGCGGCGCGGGCGATCTACCGACGGGCCCAGGAGCGCGGCGAGATCCCCGCCGACGCCGACGTCGACCTCTTCGCACACTCGCTGGCGGGCATCGTCCTGCACCGCCACTACGTGCTCGGCAGCTTCCCGGACGACGACCTCGTCGCCCGGGTCCTCGACCAGATCATCCTGCCGGCGCTGCACCACGCACCCGGTGGCCCGGCGACCCCGCCACCCGCCGAACCGGCGACCCCACAGACCCAGACCACCCCTGAAGAAGGCACCTCATGAGCACCGTCACCACCGAAGATGGCGCCGCCAGCGCCGCCGAAGGAGCTGCACCTGGGCTGGGCCCTCGTGCTCATCTCCGTCGCCCAGCTGATGATCGTGCTGGACGGCACCATCAGCAACATCGCCCTCCCGTACATCCAGGCCGACCTCGGTTTCTCCGACGCGGCCCTGACCTGGGTGGTGACGATCTACGCCCTCGCGTTCGGCGGGCTGCTGCTGCTCGGCGGCCGGCTCGGTGACCTCTACGGACGCCGCCGCATGTTCGCGATCGGGCTGACGATCTTCGCCATCGCATCGCTGCTCGGTGGGCTGGCCGACAGCCAGTTCATGATCCTCGCCGGCCGTGCCCTCCAGGGCGTTGGCGGGGCCCTGGCCTCACCGGCCGCCCTGGCCCTCATCACGACGACCTTCCCGGCGGGCCGCGAGCGCAACCGCGCCATGGCCGTCTATGCGGCGATGTCCGGCGCCGGCGCAGCAGTCGGCCTGATCCTCGGCGGCTGGCTGACCGGGCTGACCCCCGAGATCCTCGGCTACGACGTGGCTGGCTGGCGCCTCACCTTCCTCATCAACGTGCCCATCGGCATCGCCGCGGCGGTCCTCGCGACCCGCCTGCTCCAGGAGTCGACCGCCAGTGCTGGTGGCCTCGACGTCCCCGGCGCCGTCACCGGCACCACCGGTCTGCTCGCCCTCGTCTACGGACTGTCCCTGGCGGGTGACGTCACCCACGGCTGGAGCTCACCGCAGACCATCATGTTCCTCCTGGCCGGCGTCGCCTTCCTCGTCGCCTTCGGCGTCATCGAGAGCCGCACCAAGAACCCGCTGCTCCCGTTCCGGATCTTCAGGAACCGGTCACGTGCCGCGAGCTTCGCCGCGATGTTCCTGCTCCCGGCCGCGATGTTCGCGATGTTCTTCTACCTCAGCCTGTACATCCAGCAGGTCATGGACTACACACCGCTGCGGGCCGGCTTCGCGTTCCTGCCGTTCTCCGCCGGCATCATCGTGGCGGCCGGCCTGTCGTCGAACCTCATCAACCGGGTCAACCCGCGCTACCTCGCCGGGTTCGGCACCCTGATGGCCGCGGCGGCCCTGTTCGGCTTCTCGCGCCTGCCCTACGACACCGAGTTCCCCGTCGAAGCCGTCACGGCCACGTACGTGACCGACATCCTGCCGTTCATCCTCATGATGTCCTTCGGCATGGGCTTCGTCTTCGTGCCGCTGACGCTCACCGCGGTCCACGGCGTCGCTGCCGAGGACGCCGGCATCGGCTCGGGTGTGCTCAACACCATGCAGCAGGTCGGCGGCGCGCTCGGCCTGGCCACGCTCTCCACGGTGTTCGCCCGGGTCGCGACCTCGACGGGCAACGACCTCGCGGCCGCCGGCAAGGAAGCGGCAGCCGCCGCCGCTGCAGCCGGGGCGCCGATGCCCACCGAGACGCAGCTGACGGCTCTCCAGGAGATCGCGCGCTGGCAGGTCTTCACCGACGCCGCCACGAGCTCGTTCACCGTCGGCGCCTGCCTGATGCTGCTGGGCTCGCTCATCGTCTGGGTCTTCCTCGACGTCAAGCACGAGGAGCTCGCCACCGACGGTGCCGACGCGCCGGTGCACCTGGGCTGACCCCAGCCTCCCCATCGAGTGAGCGCAGCACGCCGTGAGCGAGAAATCGCACACGGCGTGTTGCGCTCACTCGTCATGTGTCGCGGCCGGCCCGGCCTTGCCGGTGACCTGTCGGTGAGGCCCCGTAGCCTCCTGCCGTGACCAGCGCCGACGCCCCACCCGAGCGGTTCTCCCTCAAGGACCACCTGTTCAACCGCGGCTCGGTGACCACGCTCGCGGAACAGGTGCGGACGGCATCCGACGTGTTCGATGCCGACGCGTTCGTCGCCATGGTGATGGACGGGCTCCCCGAACGAGAGCTCAAGCAGCGGATCGACTGGATCTCGCACTGCCTGCGCCAACACCTCCCACACGACTACCGGGATGCCGTGCGCGTCATCCTCGCGGCGTTGCCTCCCCGCCTCGACGAGAACCTCACCGACAACGACTTCGGCGACTTCATCCATGCGCCGTACGCCCACTTCGTCGCCGAATACGGCTGCACCCCAGAAGATCTGGAGTTCTCGCTCGAGGCCCTGCGAGAGATCACGATGCGCTTCTCCGCCGAGTTCGCGATCAGGGACTTCATCAACGCCTTCCCGGAGACCACCCTGGCGACGATCGCGAGCTGGGCCGCCGACCCGAACTATCACGTACGCCGCCTGTGCAGCGAGGGCACCCGCCCGACCCTGCCGTGGGCACGCAGGTTGGTCATCCCCGTCGAGGCGACCATCCCCGTCCTCGACCGGCTGTACGCCGACCCGACCCGCTACGTCACCCGATCGGTGGCCAACCACCTCAACGACATCTCCAAGGTCGACCCCGACCTCACCCTCGCCACGCTCCAGCGCTGGCAGTCCACCGGCGAGCAGGACCCCGCCGAGATGCGGTTCATGCTCCGCCACGCCACGCGCACCCTCATCAAGAAGGGCCACCCCGAGCGCCATGGCCCTGTGGGGGATGAGCCCGGACCCGAAGGTGTCGGTGGTCGATCTCCGGTGGACTCCCGTCGTCGCGATGGGTGACGCCCTGGAGTTCTCGTTCGACCTCGTCGCCGAGGAGGCCGCAGAGGTGGTCATCGACTACGTCGTGACGTTCCAGGGCAGGGCCGGAGGAATGACCGGGCGCAAGGTCTTCAAGCTCAAGAGCCTGTCGCTCGGTGCCGGCGAGCGCGCGAGGGTGACCAAGCGGCATCCGATGCGAGCGGGGATGACCACGCGCCAGCTCCACCCCGGCGCCCACGAGTTCCAGCTGCAGATCAACGGAACCGACCACGGCACCTGGCCCTTCACGCTCCAGGGGAGGCGTGAACGCCTGGCTGTGCAAATCAACGTCAGGTGTTGGATTTGCACGCGTGATCGTCGTCGAGTCGAGCAACAGGTGCAGGCCCGTCTCGGTTCCGCCGCGGCTGTGCCCTCCTCGGCCCTCGTCCGGTCGAGCAAGACCACTTGGAGCGAGGACCTCGCTGGGCATCGTGTCAGGGGGCGGTGTATCCCATCTCGGGCGCCCCGACCGACCTACGTCGGCTGGATGACACGGACCCGTTCCTTCGAGCGCAGGCGTCACAGCGGTCGTCATCGACGAGGTCCACCGGGTTCCGCACCTCGATCCGCGCGGGCACGAGGACAACAGGCGAGCTGGCTTCGCACCGGCAGTTCTTGCTGCTCGGCTCCGCCTCGCTTGACCTGATCCAACTGTCTTCTGAAAGCCTGGCTGGTCGCATCTCGCACTGCGAGCTGGGTGGGGTCAACGTCGATGAGGCTGCCTCCGTGGGCATCTCGGAGGATCAGCTGTGGGATCGCGGAGGTTTCCCCGAGAGCCTGATGGCCAGCGATGACTCGACCGCGATGCAGAGGCGAGCCGACCTGTTGCGCTCCTACCTCGAGCGCGACGTTCCGATGTTCGCTCCCCGCATTCCCGCAGAGACCCTTCGTCGGCTCTGGACGATGCTCGCCCACTCGACCGGTGGGCTCTTCAACGCATCCAGACTCGCCGAGAACCTCGCTGTGTCAGGTCCGACGGTGACTCGGTACGTCGATCTCCTCGTCGACCTCGGCCTGGTGCGCCGCCTCGACCCGTGGCACGTCAACGTCGGCAAGCGCGTGACCAGATCGCCGAAGATCCATGTCCGAGACAGTGGCCTGACGCATGCCCTCCTCGACATCCCCGACCTGCACGCGCTCCTCGGGCACACGGTCGTCGGTGCCAGCACGAGTCCTTCGCGGTGGATCGTTGATCGGGCTGACTCGACGCGCAGCCGTTCCACACCGGACGGCTCGGGGCGACGAGGTACCTCGTACTCGTCCTGGGTGGCAACCGAGGGTGGCCATCGAGGTAAGCGGTCGAGCGCTACGGACCGTCGGCGGGCTCGACCGGGCCTGCGATGACCTCGAGGTCACCGAGCGGTATCTGGTCCACTCGAGCACCGGGTGCCGTGCGTACGTGTCATCCGGCGGGGTCGTGGTCAACGGGCTCGGCGACCGTGTGGAGCGCCTGGACCGGCATCTACGGACAGGAACCAGCCAGAACGAGTGAGCGCAACACGCTGTGTCGCCTTCGACGAGCGCGACGTGTTGCGCTCACTCGTTCGGCGGGTGCTCAGTCAGGCGAACGTGACGCCGGTCAGCTCCTCCGAGGCCGTCCAGAGCCGCCCGCCCTCGTCGGAGCGCAACGGCTTCCACAGCGACGTCTCCCCGGGACGGCCGCCCGCTCCACCCGGCCCCTTCGGCCCGTAGAACCCGCCGTCGCGCGACTCGGGGGAGGTCGCCGCCATGAGGGCCGGCATCGCTGCGCTCTCCACCGTTCCGACGAGGATGCCGTGCTCGGACAGCCACTGGATCATCGCCCGCGCCCGGGTCTGCTCGGCGCGACCCACCTCGGGACGCGCTGCCAGCAGGCTGGTCGGGGCCACCCCCGGGTGCGCGAGGTTGCTCGTGATGCCCCAACCCGCGGCCGCGCTGCGCCGGCTCAGCTCGAGCGCGAACAGCCCGACGGCGATCTTGGACTGGCGGTAGGCCGCCATGCCGTCGTACGAGCGATCGAAGTTCAGGTCGTCCCAGTTGATCGTCCCGCTGCGCGCAGCAATGCTCGCCTGCGACGTCACCCGCGCCCGCCCGGCCCGGAGCAACGGCAGCAACGCCCCGGTCAGCGCGAAGTGCCCCAGGTGGTTCGTCCCGAACTGCAGCTCGAACCCGTCCTGGGTGCTCTGCCGCTCCGGCGGTGTCATCACCCCGGCGTTGTTGACCAGCCCGTGGATCGGCGCACCCTCCGCCTGCAGCTTCTCCCCGAGCGCCGCGACCGAGGCCAGCGACGACAGGTCCAGGCTCTCCAGGGTCAGGCGGGCCTGCGGGTGCTGCCGCCGAATGGTCGCCACGGCGGCCTCGCCCTTGGCAGGGTTGCGCACGGGCATCACCACCTCGGCCCCAGCCGCCGCGAGCCGGGTGGCGATGCCCAGACCGACGCCGTCGCTCGCCCCGGTGACGACGATGCGCCGCCCGGTCTGGTCGGGGACGGTGATGTCAAACTGCCTGCGCGGCATCCGAGTTCCTCCAAAGTTCTTCGAGACCGCGCCATGCCGGCGGCCGTTCGACCAGCCTCCCCGATGTCACGAGACCTATCCACGGCCTGACGATCCGTGGCTCCCGACTCCCCCCTCGGGGAGGATGGGCCCATGATCGATCGCTCCGGGCTGGCCGGGTTCCTGCGCACCCGCCGCAACGCGCTGCAGCCCGAAGACGTGGGGATGCCGCGCGGCCAGCGCCGTCGCACCTCCGGGTTGCGTCGTGAGGAGGTCGCGGCGCTGTGCCACATGTCGACCGACTACTACTCGCGGCTCGAGCGCGAACGTGGACCGCAGCCGTCGGTGCAGATGCTCGCCTCCATCGCCCAGGGGTTGCACCTCTCGCGCGAAGAGCGCGACCACCTCTTCCGGCTCGCCGGGCACCAGCCACCTGCTCGGGGGAGCGGGAGCGACCACATCAGCCCCGGCGTCCTGCGCATCTTCGACCGCCTCACGGACACTCCTGCCGAGGTCGTGACCGAGCTCGGCGAGACGCTGCGCCAGACCCCGCTGGGTGTCGCGCTCGTCGGTGACCTGACCCGCTTCACCGGGCCGGAACGGTCGCTCGTCGTCCGGTGGTTCACCGAGTCGAGCACGCGTGACCTCTACCTCCCGGAGGACCACGAGTTCTACTCACGCCTGTACGCCTCCGGTCTGCGCGGGGTGCTCGCCGAGCGCGGCCCCGACTCCACGGCCGCCCGGTACGTCGAGCACCTGACGGCCCGCAGCGCCGAGTTCCGGGCGCTCTGGGCTGAGCACGAGGTCGGCCTGCGCCCCCGGGCGGTCAAGCGCTACCAGCACCCCACCGTCGGGCTGCTCGAGCTGACCTGCCAGATCCTGCTCGACCCCGAGCAGTCGCACGCCCTGCTCGTCTACACGGCCGTGCCGGGCAGCGAGAGCTACGACAAGCTCGAGCTGCTGTCCGTCGTGGGCTCGGTGGGCGCAGAGGGTGTGGCTGGCGTGGCCGGTGTCCGATGAGCTTCGAGCTGGCCCAGGTCAATGTCGCGCGCCTCGCCGCGCCCATCGACAGCGACAGCTGCAGCCGTTCGTCGACGCCCTCGACCACGTCAACGCCGAGGCCGAGGCGTCACCCGGTTTCCGGTGGCGGCTGCAGAGCGAGAGCGGCAACGCCACGGACGTGGTCGCCTTCGAGTGGGACCACACCGACGGCGATGCGGGCGTCATCGTCAACCTGTCGACCTGGGCGGATGCCGTGTCGCTGCGGGCCTTCGTCTTCGGGGGCGACCACGTGGGGTACCTCCGTCGCCGGCGTGAGTGGTTCGTGCAGATGACCGAGGCGTATGCCGTCTGCTGGTGGGTCGAAGCCGGCCACCGGCCGACCACCGACGAGGCGGAGGAGCGGGTCCGTCACCGTCGGGCCCACGGCCCCACCGCCCACGCCTTCGACCTCCGCAGCCCCTACCCACCTCCGGAGGCCGCGACCTGACCGGTGTCGGTGGATTGGCACAGTGATAACAGGACGTACTGAAAAAGGGGGATAAAGATGGGAAAGAACAGCGAGAGATGAGGAGCAGCCAGGGAGGAAAGACGTGGGGGGCAGCCCAACGACCCACCAGGACGCGCGACTGGTAGGACGTCGAAGAGGAGACCACTAGAGGAGCGGGTGGCCGCGGACGTCGCAGAGGCGTGGCTGAACTGAGGGAGCAACAGTAGGAAAGGGGGCAGAGGAGAAGAGGCTGAAGGAGAAGGCGAGGACAGAACGGGGCGGGCGCGTCGTCACCCAGCGATGACAGAGCTACTCAAAGACTGAGAGGCGAAGGACTGGCAGCGGGGTTGGCAACAGGCCGAGCTCCATAGACAACTGGGAAGAGAGAGAGGAGAGGAGGCGCAGCTAGTGCTAGGAGACGTCATGGCGAAAAAGCTGAGAAGCTACTACGCTGAGAACATCGAGCAACGTTGGCTCGCACAGCTCGCGAGATCGGCGCAGACACCTGGTGGGCCGCCGACACCGATCCGCTCTCGGCGCGCACCGAACGCTGCGCCACCGGTACGGATGCCGTGCTACCGGCCGCGCTGCAGGTGGCCGAAGAGATCGCTGAGCTCCCGCCGCTAAAGCTGCTAGACCCGCTCCCGGGCACAGAACGGCCGGACAGGGCGCCGACAGGGCAGAGACAAAACAAAAGGAGAAAGAAAGGGTGCTCAGACGGGTCAGGGCCATGCTAGCCAAGGACGAGTCGACCACGTAAGAGCCGGAGACAGAGACGTTCACGGCGAGCGCGCAAGCCCTCATGGCGCGGCACAGCATCGACGCGGCCATGCTCGCCGCCACCGAGGGCACCTCGGCGAGCGCACCCGCGGCCCGACGCATCGGCATCGACCGGTAGTACGAGGGGCTCAAGGTGCTGCTCGTAGCCGACGTCGCCGAGGCCAACCGCTGCCGCACCGTGTGGAGCAGCGGGCTCGGTTCCGTCACCGTCATCGGGTTAGACGCCGACCAGCAAGCCACCGAGACGATCTTCACGTCGCTGCTCGTGCAGGCGACGGCGGCGATGACCGCTGAAGGACGCTGGGTCAGTGCAAACGGTCAGTCGCGCACTCGAGCCTTTCGCCAGTCCTTCCTGACTGCCTACGCCCATCGCATCGGCGCCCGGCTGCGTGAGGTGACCGATGAGGCGACGGCGTCCGCCGAAGCCGGCGACCCCGAAGATCCCGATGGGATCCTGCCTGTGCTGAATCGGGGGCGGATGCCGGTGCCTCGGTGCCGCAGAGGGGTGTCCTCGTGCGCGTGCTCGCCGAGCGCGCCCGCGAGGTGGACGAGAGGGTCAGTCAGTCTTCCCACGGCTCGTGACCAAGCCACTCGGCGGGTCGTCCGACGTCGAAGGTTGGTACGCCGGGTCACGGGCCGCCGACCTGAGCTGACCTGTTCGGCCGCGAACGCTCGCTGGGGGAGGACCGCAGCGGTGTGGGTCGATGGAGCACAATCGTCCTGGTGGCCGCTGCAGTCCCCGCACCGAGGGCCAGGACCGTCGAAACGAACGGGCCATCTGCCGGCCGTCCGAGGAAGCCTGCGAGGAAGAACCAGTGCGCACGGCCCAGCACGTGACCGTCCCCGTCAGCGGGATGACGTGCGACGCCTGCGAACGGCGGGTCGGCAAGGCGCTGCGTGCGCTCGACGGGGTGGATGCCGTCGCCGTGTCCGCCCCGCGCGGCGTGGCCACCGTGCGTGGGTCGGATCTTCCCGACCGCGCCCGCCTCGAGGGCGCCATCCGAGCGGCGGGGTACGAGCCGGTCGCACCGCCATGGTTCACGCGTGACCGTGCGGTGTGGCGCACGGTCGCCGTTGCCGTCGTCGCGGTGGCCGCGCTGGCCTGGGTGGTCACCCGGCTCGGTCCGCTCGACGTGACGTCGAGCCTCATGGATCCTGCGCGGGGCGGCCTGCTCGTCGTGCTGGCCCTCGGTCTGGCAGCGGGGGTGTCGACGTGCATGGCCATGGTCGGAGGACTGGTGCTGGGGTTCTCTGCTGCCCACGCGGCATCCCTCGCCGAGCTCGGGCACGAACACCCTGCCGTTCCGCGTGCGGATGCGCCCCCAGCTCGCCTTCAACGCCGGCCGGGTCGCCGGGTTCGGGGTGCTCGGCGCCCTGCTCGGCGCGATCGGGTCGACGATGAGCCCACCGACGCGAGTGCTCGCCGTGCTGGTTCTGGGCGTCGCCGTCGTGATGTTCCTGCTCGGGGTCCGCCTCACGGGCATCTCCCCCCGGGTGGCGGCCTGGTCGCCGCGGCTTCCCGGAGGGCTCGCGCGCGCCCTGGGCATCGACACCTCAACCGGACGGCCGTACAGCCACACCCGCACCGCACTCATCGGTGCCGCGACGTTCTTCCTGCCGTGCGGCTTCACCCAGGCCGTCCAGCTCTACGCCCTGTCGACGGCCTCACCGACGGCGGCAGGACTCATCATGGCGATCTTCGCGCTGGGCACGGCGCCCGGGCTGCTCGCCCTCGGCTCGGTGCCCGAGCTGACCACCGGCGCACGCCAAGCCACCGTGCTTCGCGTCGTCGGTGTCGTGGTCCTCGCGTTCGGCCTGCTCAACGTGTCCAGCGGGCTCAACCTCCTTGGCGTCGGAGGGCTGGGGGGTGGGTCGGCCGCGGCCGGCGCGCGGACGGCATCCGCCAATGTGTCTGTCGCACAGGGCATCCAGACGGTGCGGATGACGCAGAACCCTCGGGGCTACGAGCCGGCCGACACCGTGCTCTACGCCGGGCTGCCCACTCGGTGGCTCATCGAGGGCACGTCCCCGTTCGACTGCAGTGCCTTCGTGCGGGTGCCAGCACTCGACCTCCGGGTCGACCTGGCGATGGGACCGAACACGGTCGAGCTGCCGCCCCTGGACGAGGGTGAGGTGCCGTTCACCTGCGTCATGGGGATGTACTCAGGGACCCTCACGGCCATCGACCCGCCGGACGGCACCTCCTGAGCGTCGCCTTCGCTGCCTTGACCTGAGGGATCTCAGGGTCGACTCAGGGTCGGTCTCAGGTGCGACCCCGATGCCGGGCACCCACTGCCCCCGGCACGATTCTCCTCATGATCACTGTCAGCTCCCTCAGCAAGACCTACGGCGGCTTCACCGCCGTCGACGACGTCTCCTTCTCCGCGGCGACCGGCCGCGTCACCGGCTTCCTCGGCCCGAACGGCGCCGGCAAGTCCACGACCATGCGGATCATGGTCGGCCTCACTCCCGCCTCGTCCGGCACCGCGCACATCGACGGCCGCCGCTTCGTCGACCTGCCCAACCCCGGCACCGAGGTCGGTGTGCTGCTCGACGCGTCGGCGCAGCACGCCGGTCGCACCGGCCGCGAGATCCTCACCATCGCCCAGCGCACCATGGGCCTGCCGCGCAACCGCGTCAAGGAGATGCTCGAGCTCGTCAGCCTCACCGACGAGGAGGCCGACCGTCGGGTGCGCAACTACTCGCTCGGCATGCGCCAGCGCCTCGGCATCGGCACCGCCCTGCTCGGCGACCCCCACGTCCTCATCCTCGACGAGCCGGCCAACGGCCTGGACCCGGCCGGCATCCGCTGGATGCGCGACCTCCTGCGCGGCTACGCCGACCGCGGGGGCACCGTGCTCCTGTCCTCGCACCTGTTGCACGAGATCGAGGTCATCGCCGACGACCTCGTCGTCATCGGCAACGGCAAGATCGTCGCCCAGGGAACCAAGGCCGACCTGCTGGCCTCCGCCGGCACCGTGGCCCGGGCCCGTGACGGCGCCGCACTGGCAGCAGCGGTGGAACGCGGCGGCCACGTCGTGAAGGCCCACGCCGACGGCAGCATCCACACCGAGGCCACGACCGAGCAGGTCGGGGAGGCTGCGCTCGCCGCAGGCCTGGTCCTGACCGAGCTCCGCGCCGCCGACGGCGCCGGGCTCGAGGAGATGTTCCTCGAGCTCACCGCAGACATCCAGCGCGAAGGAGCAGCAGCATGAGCACCACCGTCCTCGACCCGGCCTCGACCACCGACACGGTGAGCCGAGCGACCCGCCAGCGCACGGCATCCAAGGGCATTCCGCTCACCCGCCTCATCGGGGTCGAGCTGCGCAAGATGTTCGACACCCGCTCCGGGTTCTGGCTGATGGCCAGCATCGTCATCACGAGCGTGCTCGCCACCGCAGCACTCATCGTCTTCGCCCCTGACGACCAGTTGACCTTCGACAACTTCGCCGCCGCGATCGGGGCGCCGATGACGGTCATCCTGCCGATCATCGGCATCCTCGCCGTGACGAGCGAGTGGAGCCAGCGCAGCGGACTCACGACCTTCACCCTCGTGCCGCACCGCGGGCGCATCATGGGGGCGAAGTTCATCGCCGCGGTCGGGGTCGGCATCGTCGCGATGTTCGTCGCTCTCGTGGTCGGCAGCCTCGGCACCCTCCTCGGCAGCGCGATCACCGGCCTGGACCCGGTCTGGAACAGCTCGGTCAGCGAGTTCGGCCACATCGTCCTGGGCAGCGTGCTCAGCATGATGTTCGGGTTCATGCTCGGCGTCGTCATCCGCAACTCCGCCGGCGCGATCGTCGCCTACTTCGTCTACACCCTCGTGCTTCCCCCGCTCCTCGGCCTGCTCGCGATGAGCCAGCAGTGGTTCGCCGACCTCCAGCCGTGGGTCGACTACAGCTACGCGCAGACCGCGCTCTTCGAGGGTGGGTTGACCAGCGAGCAGTGGCAGCAGCTGGCCGTGTCCGGCACGATCTGGTTCCTCATCCCGCTCGCGATCGGCCTGGTCGTCGTCCGTCGCGCCGAAGTCAAGTGACCGTGCGCTGACCCCCAGCCCTTCAGGAACTCGAGAGGAGGCAACACGCAGACCGGTGGCGCAGCCACCCCTGCGTGTTGCCTCCTCTCGACTCCCAGTCCGAGAGGGAGGGCGCGCCTCAGGGGTTCAGGTGGGCGCGGCGGGCTTCCAGCGCCTCCCGGCGGTGGGCGTTGCCGTGCAGCGCGACGTAGCCGTCTCCGAACCGTGAGAGCAGGTCGTCGTCGAGCCGTCGCACCGCCCCCGGCGGGTAGCGGTAGCCCATGGCGGCGGTGACCGCCGCGCTGTCGACGTCGCGCAGCGTGGCGCTCAGCTCGTCGAGCGAGGCGATCCCGAGCTCGAGGAGCAGACCCGAGATCCACTCGTAGTGGTCGGTGCGCGACCAGCCGGCGCTCGAGTAGCGCCCGGCGAGGAACGTCGCGAGCTCCTGGGCGCTGATCCGCGGGTCGAGCGCGTCCGCGGCTCCGACGCTGCTGTCGCCCAGCCCGGCCTGGAGCCGGTCGCGGATCGCCCCGAACTCGCGGTCGGCGAGCTCGATGAGCCCGGCCGCGAGCGTGAACCGCCGGTCGAGGTCGGGCACCTGCTCGGGCGGCACCGTCCCCTTGTAGCGGATGTCGTGCTCGAACTCCGCCCACGCGTGTTGCAGCACCGTGCGCAGCTGGATCGAGGCGCAGGTCAACGGCTCGTATGCCGTGGGGTCGCCCACCACTGCATCGCCCGCCGCGCCCACGGCGCGAGACACCAGCAGGTGCCGGCTCGCGTAGCCGAACCGGCCGGCCGCTGCGGTCTCCTCGCCGAGGTCGCGGTCGTCGAGCACGGTGAACTGCTCGGACAGCAGGTCGGCGACGGCGTCGATGTCGCGCTGCACGTAGGTGATCACCCGCACGCCGACCTGGTCGGTGACCTTGAGGAGCGGGTCGACCCCGGCATCCGTCGCGAGGATGCCGCGAGCCTTCGCCGCGAACGAGCCGACCGACTTCGTGCGCCCGGTGACCGTGAGGTAGTTGATGCCCGCGTCGTCGATGATGCCCGTGACGAGCGCGACGAACTCGTCGGTGATGGGCAGCAGCTGCTCACGCAGCTCGACGTAGTCCGCGACGGCTCGGTCGACGCGGCGCAGGGACATGGGCCAACCATCCCATGGCTTCCTCTCGCCGCGCTGACGGTCAGCGGCGGTGCACCCGCAGCAGGGTGCTCTTGCCGAACAGGCTCTCGACGAGGTCGACGGCGAGCTCGGAGGTCTGGCTGCGCACGTCGAGGGCCGGGTTGAGCTCGACGATGTCCAGACTGCTGAGGCGCCCGGTGTCGGCGATCATCTCCATGCACAGGTGGGCCTCGCGGTAGGTCGGCCCGCCGCGCACCGGCGTGCCGACGCCGGGGGCGATCGTGTCGTCGAGGAAGTCGAGGTCGAGGCTGACGTGCAGGTGGGTGTTCTCGTCCACCCCCTCCAGGGCCATCTCCATGGCGTGCCGCACCCCGATCTCGTCGAGGTAGCGCATGTCGAAGACCTCGACCTGGTGCTCGTGCAGCAGGTGCTTCTCGCCGAGGTCGACGTCACGCAGCCCGATCTCCTTGACGTGCTTCGGGTCCACCGTGGGCACCGACCCGGAGAGCCCCACCAGCGCCTCGGGACCCGTGCCGGTGAGGACGGCGACCGGCATCCCGTGCATGTTTCCCGAGGGCGTGATGCTGGAGGTGTTGTAGTCGGCGTGCGCGTCGAACCACAGGACCCGCAACGTCTTCCCCGTCTCACGGCAGTGCCGCGCCGCGGCCGAGATCGACCCGATCGCCAGGCAGTGGTCACCACCGAGCATCACCGGCAGACGGCCCTCGGCGAGCTCGGCGTACACCGCGTCGAACACCGCCTGGTTCCAGGCCGTGACCTCCGGCAGGTGGCGGTACCCGTCGACCGGCGGCGCCATCGGGTTCTCCGGCCCGCTCACGTCGCCGCAGTCGCGCACCTCCGAGCCGAACTTCTCGAGCGAGGTCTGCAGTCCGGCCAGCCGCAGCGCGGCCGGCCCCATCCGGCATCCGAGCACGCTGGCGCCGACGTCGGTCGGCGCCCCGATCAGGCTGATGTGGTCCATGCGCTGCTCCTGTTCCTCGTCGGCGTGCGGGTCACCCGACACTGTTCACTGCACAACGTTTCAGTCCACGTCGCGGCGCAGGAGGTCATCCCACGTCTCGCGGCGCACGACGACGCGCCAGGCGCCGTCGGCGGCGAACACGACGGGGATCCGCCGGTTGCCGTTGTAGTTGTTGGCCATCGTGTAGCAGTAGGCCCCCGTCGCGGGGACGACGAGCAGGTCGCCGACGGTCGGGTCGGCCAGCGGTACGCCCGCCACGAGCACGTCACCGCTCTCGCAGTGCCGCCCGACGACGTCGCACATCTCGTCGGCAGCGTCGAAGCGTCCCACCACCCCCGCCTCGAAGCGTTGGTCGTAGAGCGCCACCTCGAGGTTGTCGCCCATGCCACCGTCGACGGCCACGAACGTGCGTGCCCCGCGCTTGACCGTGACCACGCGGTAGAGCGTGCACGCGGCCTCGGCCACCATGCTGCGCCCCGGCTCGATGATCAGCTCGGCCTCGGCGGGCAGGTGGGCGCGCGCGGCACCGACCAGGGCATCGAGGTAGGCCGGGATGCTCGCCGGTTCGTCGGCCCACGTGTAGCGCGCGCCGAGACCGCCGCCGAGGTCGTAGACGGGGAACTCGCCGAGGCCCGCGACGGCCGCCACCGCTTCGACGGCCTGCGCGAACGGCTCGGTCTGCATGATCTGCGACCCGACGTGCAGGTGCAGCCCGCGCATGCGCAGCACCGGTGAGGCCTCGATCCGGGCGATGAGGGGGAGGGCCTGCGCGGGGGCGAGCCCGAACTTGCTGCCGTCGTGCCCCGTGAGCACGCTCGCGTGGGTATCGGCAGTGACCCCGGGGATGACCCGCACGAGCACGTCCATCGTCTGCCCGCGCGGGATCGTCGCCTCGAGGCGGTCGACGTCATCGGCGTTGTCGACGACCACGAGGCCCAGGCCGTGCTCGACCGCGAGCGAGATCTCCTCGTCGAGCTTGGCGTTGCCGTGCAGCACCAGGGATGCCGGGTCGGCGCCGGCCTTGAGTGCGGTGATGATCTCGCCGCCGCCCGCGACGTCGAGACCCAGGCCCTCCTGCAGCATGACCCGCTGGACTGCGGTGCAGGGGAACGACTTCGACGCGAAGACCACCCTGCTGTGCGGCCAGCGCTCCGCCAGCCCGTCGGCATAGGCCCTGGCTCGTGCGCGCAGCGCGTCCTCGGCGACGACGATGACGGGCGTGCCGGCATCCGCCGCGATGTCGTCGAGGCGGCACCCGCCCACGCGAGCCACGCCGTCGGCATCCACGGTGGTCCCGGGTGGGAGCAGGTCGAGCAGGGCCGCCGGCATGACGCCTCCGTCGTCGCAGGGATGGGGGCCCCAGCGTGCCAGCCCGGGCGCGTTCGCGCACCACCCCGACGTCCGGTTCGGGGGTCAACACCTGCCGGAGATGGCTGCCGGTGAGGTCTCGTGGGTGAGCCGCAGTAGCACCCGGCCGGGCCTCGTCGGATGCCGCGTCGTGGGCTTCCGCGGTCGGACAGCGCAGCCCGCAGCGCCTCGTGCTGTGGCGGTTTCAGCCGATGAGGTGCTCCATCGCCAGGTGCTGGAGGGCGACGAAGCCGAAGTCGCGCTCGGCGGCCTTGTCCGGGTCGAACCCGTCGTCGGTGGCGAGGAAGTCGGCGACGCACTCGCCGGCGTCAAGGGTCGGCTGCGCGAGCTCCATCACCCCGGCGTAGGCCATGGCCTCCTGCACGCGGGGGTCGGCGCGGAAGGCGCGGGCCTTGTCGGCGAGCATGAGGTAGGTCGACATGCAGGCCCGGGCCGACTCCCACACGCCGTCCATGTACTCGGTGCGCGAGGGCTTGTAGTCGAAGTGCCGGGGCCCGGTGTAGCGCGGGCCGTCGGGGTGGTTCGGGAAGCCGTTCTCGAGCAGGTCGACGGTGAAGAAGGCGGAGGTGAGGTCGCCGTGGCCGAAGACGAGGTCCTGGTCGTACTTCAGGCCGCGCTGGCCGTTGAGGTCGATGTGGAAGAGCTTGTCGCTCCACAGGGCCTGGCCCAGGTGCCGTGGGTGTAGTTCAGGCCGGCCATCTGCTCGTGCCCGGTCTCGGGGTTGAGGCCGACGATGTCGCCGTGCTCGAGCTCGGCGATCAGCGCCAGGGCGTGGCCGGCGGTGGGCAGGAAGATGTCACCGCGGGGCTCGTTGGGCTTGGGCTCCAACGCGATGCGCAGGTCGTAGCCCTGGGCCTTGATGTGCCCGGCGACGGTGTCCAGGCCCTCCTTGTACCGGTCCATCGCGCTGTGCACGTCCTTGGACCCGTCGTACTCACTGCCCTCACGCCCACCCCACATGACGAAGGTGGTCGCGCCCAGCTCGGCCGCGAGGTCGACCGCGGAGAGGATCTTGCGCAGCCCGAACCGGCGCACACCGCGGTCGTTGGAGGTCAGACCGCCGTCCTTGAACACCGGGTGGCTGAAGGTGTTCGTCGTGACCATCTCGATGACCAGGCCCGACGCGTCGGTCGCCTCCTTGAAACGCGTGAGGATGCCGCGCTTGGTCGCCTCGTCGGCGCCGAAGGGAAAGACGTCGTTGTCGTGGAAGGTGACGCCCCACGCGCCGAGCTCGGCCAGCTTGTCGCTGTACTCCCACGGGTCCAGCGCGGGCCGGCTCGCGGACCCGAAGGGGTCCACCCCGAGCCAGCCGACGGTCCACAGGCCGAACGAGAACTTGTCTTCCGGGGTGGGCTGACGGTGCATGGTGGCTCCTTCGACGCATGTTTGTTGTTTCATGAAACATATTACGGGAGTGGCAGTAGGGTCAAGCGGTGCCGCCGAACGATCCCGCCGCGCCGTCGAGCCGCACGTCCGGTGCCCGGCAGTCCTCGCTGCGCGCGAGCAACCTCGGCCTCGTGGCCCGCACCGTCTGCGCCTCACCCGAGCCGATCTCCCGCGCCGGGGTGGCGTTGCGCACCTCGATGACGCGCTCCACGGCATCCCGGCTCGTCGACGACCTCGTGGCCGCGGGGGCTGCTCGACGAGCTCGAGCCCGCCGGGACCACCGGGCCGGGCCGTCCGGCGACGCCGCTCGTCGCCGGCGACGGGCTGGCCGCCCTCGGGCCTGCAGGTCAACGCCGGGTTCCTGGCCGCGCGGGTCGTTGACCTGCGAGGGCGGGTCGTGGCCGAGCAGGTCGAGGCGGCCGACTTCGTCGGCTCGCAGCCGGGGCCCACCCTGCGCCGGCTCGCCGCGCTGCGCCGTCGAGGTCCTCGAACGGATGCCGTCCGGCATCCGCCTCGTCGGGGGCGGGTTGGCCCTTCCGGGCGTCGTGTCCACGGCGACCGGGCACGCTGTTGCTCGCCCCGAACCTCGGCTGGACCGACGTCGACCGGGCTCCGCGCCGACCTCCTGCGACACCGGCGCGGGGCAGTCGGCCGGTGGGCGGCCCCTGCGGGTCGGCAACGAGGCGGACCTCGCCGCCCGCACGGTCGCCGAGACGGCTCCCGGCCGCCCGGGTGCGCTGCGCGACTTCGTCTACCTCTCCGGCGAGATCGGCATCGGCGGCGCGATCGTCGTCGACGGCCGGGTCATGACCGGCCGGCACGGCTGGGCCGGCGAGATCGGGCACGTCACGGTCGACCCCGACGGGCCGCCGTGCCCGTGCGGGTCGACCGGCTGCCTCGAGCGCTACGCCGGCAAGCACGCGATCCTCGACGCCGCCGGGCTCGCCGCACGACTGCACCCCCGAAGAGCTCGCCGCGCTCGCGGCGGCAGGGTGAGCCACGCGCCCGCGCGGCGGTGACCGGCGCGGCCCGGGCCCTCGGGATCGCCCTCGCCGGCGTGCGTCAACGTCGCTGGACATCCCGGCAGTCGTCCTCGGCGGGCACCTCGGCCAGGTCGCCGAGCCTCCTGCGACCCGACCTGGAGCAGCCAGCTGCGCTCGCGGGTGCTCTCCGCGCGCTGGGTGACCCCGACGATCGTCGCCGCGTTCCGGCCGACGTCGCCCCGGGGCGACGGGCGCCGCGCTGCTCGAGCTGTCGAACGTGCTCGCCGACCCGGCGACGTGGCTCGGTCACCGCAACGCCTCATGAGCGAGCAGACATGGGCCACGATCCTGTCGGTGGTCGTGGTGTCCTTCGTACCGGGAGTGCTGACGCGCCCTGTTCCTGTGGGCACGGCGGCGCGACATCCGGGCCCTGCGCAACGGCTTCCTCGCCATGTTCCTCTTCTACAGCCTGGGCTCGCTCGTCGTGTCGGCGGTCACTGCCTTCCAGCTCGGACAGAGCGTCGTCGCGTTCGTGTGGAGCGTCTTCGGCGTGCTCCTGCTCCTCGGCGTCCTGGCCCTTGCCCTCTCTCCTCGTGGCGAACGGCCTGCGGATGGCGCGGCGCGAGGGCCGCTCGCTCGGCAACCTGCTCTCGCTGGTCGCGGGGGTCGCACTGTTCGTCACCCCGCTGATCGGCATGGGGCTCGTGGCCCTCACCAGACCCTGGTCGGTGGCGATCGCCGCGGTCGTGTTCGTCGGGGTCGGGTGGCTCGGTTTCGTCTTCCTGGGCTTTCTCGTGCACACCGTTCTCTACGCGCGCCGGGTGCGTGGAGCAACCGGGAACGCGGTCATCGTCCTGGGCTCCCAACTCGTGCGGAACCGGGTCCCGCCGTTGCTCGCCAGCCGACTGTCGGCCGGGATGCGGGCTGCGGAACGTTCCCGGAGGCGACGGGCCACGCCGTGCCCATCGTGCCCAGCGGCGGCCAGGGTAGGGACGAGGTCCGCCCCGAGGGGGTGGGCATGGCTGAGTGGCTCATCGAGCAGGGGGTCGACCCCAGCACGGTCATCATCGAGGACACGGCCCGCAACACCGAGGAGAACCTCCTTCTCAGTGTCGGCCTGCTGCGAGAACGAGGCATCGACGGCCCCTACCTCGTCGCGACGAGCAACTACCACGCCCCGCGGGCGGCCCTGCAGGCTCGTGACCTCGGCATCGACGCGCAGGTCGTGGGCGGGCCCACGGCGCGGTACTTCCTGCCGAGCGCCTACCTCCGCGAGTTCGTCGCCGTGCTGCAGGCCCGGCCGAGCACGGTCGTCATCGGGGCCGTCGTCGCCCTGCCCCTCGCGGTCCTCGCCTTCGGCTTGGCCTGACGCGACCCTGTCCAGGAGGGCACACTGGGGGGATGAGCAAGCCCTACACCGTCGTGCGCACCATCACCGTCGAGGCCCCGAGCGAACGCGTTCGGGCCCTGGTCAACGACTTCCACGAGTGGCCGAAGTGGTCGCCGTGGGAGGACGTCGACCCCGCCATGAGCCGCACCTTCTCCGGGCCGGATGCCGGGGTCGGCGCCGGCTACGCGTGGGAGGGCAACCGCAAGGCCGGCAAGGGGTCGATGACGGTCACCGGCGACACACCCCAGCAGGTGGACATCGACCTGCGGTTCGAGAAGCCCTTCGCCGCGAACAACCGCATCGAGCTCGTCATGACGCCGCAGGGTGACACCACGACGGCCGTCGAGTGGCGGATGCACGGCGAGCTGAGCGGGTTCACGCGCGTCTTCTCGGTGGTCAAGTCCATGGACTCGTTGGTCGGCCCCGACTTCGAGAAGGGACTGGCCAAGCTCAAGAGCGCGGCCGAGAGCGCGTGAACCCGACTCGACCTGAGGGACGCGCGTCGCCGCCAGACCTGCTGGTACTGCACGCGGTGCGAGTCATGGGGATGGCGGACCCGGCATCCGTCGCGCGACGCACGGGACTGGGCGATGAGGTGGTGCTCGAGCAGCTGCTCGACGACCAGGCGCGGGGGTGGGTGCAGCACGTGGCCTTCGCCGACCTCGCCGGGTGGGCCCTCACCGAGTCCGGACGCGTCGAGGGGGAGCGGCGGTTGGCCGCCGAGCTCGACCACACCGGCGCTCGCGAGACCGTGGATGCGGCGCACCGCACGTTCCTTCGCCAGAATGCCCGCTTCCTCGCCACGGTGACCCGGTGGCAGCTCCGACCCCAGCCGGGTGACCCGCTCGCGGCGAACACCCACGACGACCCGGAGTGGGACGGCCGGGTGCTCGACGAGCTCGCGGACCACGGCCGCCGCCTCGAGTCGGTGTGCGCGGTCCTGGCGGGAGGGCTCGGCCGGTTCGCCGGCTACGACGACCGGTACGCCGCCGCCCTCGAACGAGCGGATGCCGGGCAGCTCGCCTGGGTGGACGCCCCCGGGATCGAGTCGTGCCACACCGTGTGGATCCAGCTGCACGAGGACCTCGTGGCCACCCTCGGCGTGGAGCGCGGATCGCAGGCCTGACCGAGCCTCGTCGTATCAGCACGACAGCGGTGCTCCTCCTGTGAGCCAGAAGGGGGATCCGCACGGGCTTCCCCACCCACAGGGAGGCACGACCATGACCACCAAGCCACGACGACCGCTCGGCGAACCCCGGACGAGGGTCGAGGTGTCCGAGAAGCTCGTCTCGCTCCGGCACCAGACGCTTGCTCTGTCGGCGTTCATCGACCTCGACGGACCCCTGCCCACCGACCTCATCGATGCCGAGGCCATCTCCGGCAGCACGACGTTCGAGGAGATCACCTGTGTCGGGCTGACCCCCTCGATGGACCAGCTCACCGCCGTCGTCCGCATCCACGCCGGCTCCGGCTACTCCGGGCCGCTGTGTGCAGCCGGGTCGACCGAGCACGTGCGCTTCTTCGTCTCCACGGACGACGGGGCCACGTGGACGGATGCCGGAACGGACTCCTTCGCCGTCCACGACACCACCGGGCCGCGCCCGCTCGACCACGCGGTGAACGTCGTCGCCCCGATGCGGCACACGCTGTGCTGGATCGAGAACCACCCGTTGGTCCGGGCGATCCTCTCGTGGAACGTCGCACCCCCGGCCGGCAACCCGAACTGGTCACCGCCGTGGGGCAACGTCGTCGACGTGCGGGTGCGGCCCCGCAGCCGCCGCTTCCCGAAGCTCTTGGACCTCATCGAGGTCGGCGCGATCAAGATCCCGAAGAACCTCGCGGCGACGCTCGTCCTCGACAGCCCGATCACGTTCACCCCGGCTCCGAGCCCGGCCGTGGCCGAGCTCGCGAAGACCTACGCCGACGCCAAGGTGCCGGCACACCGGTTCGCGCTCCCGGCCTACCTCGCGGCGAGCCAGGGCGGGCTCCAGGCACCAGCCGTCACCACGGCCATCGACGCCAAGGCCGCCGATGCCAAGACCGTCGGTGGGGCCTTCGGCGCCGTGCTGTCCGAGATCAACCTCTCGGGCAAGGACTTCCTCCTCGGCCTGTTCAAGACCGACGGCGACACCTCGTTCGAGGAGCTCGGCTGCATCGGCTACGACCCGGTCGAGGACGCCCTCGTCGGGGTGTTCACCGTGAAGCGGCCTTCGGGCTACAGCGGTGGCCCCTGCACGGACGGTTCCACCGAGCACGTCGCGTTCTGGGTGGACTGGGGCAGTGGCTGGGAGTACGTCGGCACGACGGCGACGACCGTCCACGACGAGGACGTGCCCGACGAGGGCCTGCACTACTCCGTCTACCACCCGCTCGGTTCCTACTCCCACCGCCGCGCGTGCTCCGACGGGCCGGTCCAGCCACGCGTGCGCGCCATCCTGTCCTGGCAGCAGGCCCCGCCCCCCGGGGACCCCAACTGGCGCCCGACGTGGGGCAATCGCGAGGAGACGAGCTTCGAGCTGCCGGCCGGTGCCGTGACACCGCTCTCCCCGGTGCTCGAGAGCGTCAGCGGGTACGCCGCCTGCCAGATCGACGCGGCGACCGGACGCACGATCGTGCACCAGCGCCCCTTCGGTGGTGGCATCTCGATCGCCGGGTTCATCCCCGGTGCTCCCGACCGGTCCTCACCGCCGATGAAGTACCGCCTCGTGGCCCGCCAGATCGGCTCGGGCGGAGCGGTGCTCGCGACTGAGCCGCTGACCACGACCTTCGGTGTCTGGGTCACGGAGTCGGTCGGTGGCGGCGCCCCGACGCAGTACGTCGTGAACCAGGTGGCGGACAGCAGCGGCTGGTTCACCTACCTCGACGACCCCGACCCCTCGGGCACCGGCTGGCGCCGGGTCGTGGGCAACCTGCTCTACCCGTGGCAGTCGATTCCGCGGACCGGCCTCTGGGAGATCGAGCTCCGCGCCAAGGACGCAGGTGGGACGGAGTACGCGGCCCAGGTCATCCAGTGCCCGGACTCCACGACCCGCCAGCGCGTCCGGCTCCACCTCGACCAGGCTGAGCCGACGGTGGACGTCGAGATCACGAGCTACCGGATGCCGGGCCAGCCCGCGATCCCGGCCGGCTCGTGCATGAAGTTCCCGGTCGGTGCGATCCTGGCCGGCACCTTCACGGCCACCGACGAGCACTTCGACAGCATCGGGCTCGCCATCGAGGGTGCGGCGTACACCGCGAACACTCCCGGCGGAGTGCCGCGCTGGACGCTCAGCGGTGCCACGGCATACCCGGCGGCATCGACGAACGGCACCTCGGGGACGTGGGAGTTCGACACGGCCGGCATGCAGGCGTGCGGCTACGTCCTGCGGGCCACCGCGGTCGACCGAACCGTCAACGGTGCCGGCGGGTGGCGCGACGTGGACGTCGAGGGCTTCTCGCTCGAGTGACCTGACGTCTGATCGGCTCGGGCCGGTCGTCGGGGCAACCCGGCGGCCGGCCCGCCGGCGTGCTGCCGGGTGAACGGGTGGCGACCCGGGCGGTCAGGGGGTGGCGCGGCGCGCGCCCAACCGATGGAATGGGCCCATGCCCCAGAAGATGGCCCTGCGCGCCTACATCGACAACCTCCGCACCGAGGGCTACACGGTCCGCGACGACCACGGTGACGACCCCATCCTGATCGCCCCGGATGGCAGCGCCGTCGAGACCTGGCGCGAGGACTACCCCTACCCCGACCTGATGTCGCGCAACAGCTACGAGGTCGAGAAGTACCTCCTGCAGATCGAGCTGCTGAAGTTCCAGTACTGGACGATGGACAGCGGCGCCAAGCACGTCATCGTCTTCGAGGGGCGTGACGCGGCCGGCAAGGGCGGCACGATCAAGCGGTTCACCGAGCACCTCAACCCCCGGGCGGCGCGGGTCGTGGCCCTGACCAAGCCCACCTCGACCGAGGCCGGCCAGTGGTACTTCCAGCGGTACATCAACCACCTGCCGACCTCGGGTGAGATCGTGATGTTCGACCGCTCCTGGTACAACCGGGCCGGCGTCGAGCGGGTCATGGGCTTCTGCAGCGACGAGGAGCACGCCACGTTCATCTCGCAGGCACCCGCGTTCGAGCGCATGCTCGTGGAGTCGGGGACGACAGTGACCAAGCTGTGGTTCTCGGTGACCCAGGACGAGCAGCGCACCCGGTTCGCGATCCGCCAGATCGACCCCGTCCGACGCTGGAAGCTGTCTCCGATGGACCTGGAGAGCCTGGACCGGTGGGACGCGTACACCGCCGCCAAGGAGGAGATGATCAAGAACACCGACAAGCGCCACGCGCCGTGGCTGACGGTCAAGAGCAACGACAAGAAGCGGGCCCGGGTCAACGCCCTGCGCGCGTTCCTGCACCAGTTCGAGTACGAGGACAAGGACCACGACGTCGTCTTCGCGCCCGACCCCAAGGTCGTGCGTCGGGCCAAGTACACGGTCGGCGACTGAGATCGAGCCCGCCCGACGATGACCCGCCCCGACCTGACCGTCCGGGCCGACCTGCTCGCCCGGGGCGGTGGTCAGTCGTCGGACAGGGCCGCGGCAAGCCTGGGGTCGATGAGTTCGACCGCGCGGTCGATCTCGCCGCGCGCCGTGGCGCGGTCGGGGGAGGTGACCAGCACCCCGTAGATCAGCCGGAGCACGAGGAGCACGTCGTCGGGGGTGAGCCGCTCGTCGACCAGGCCGGCATCACGGGCGCGGGACATCGGCCGGGAGAGCACCCCCTCGAGGCGCTGGGCTCCGGCCCACTCCGGCCGATCGCCGGCATGAACGAGGGCGTCGACGAACGCGGTCGAGTCGATCAGGTGCTCCACGACCCGGCGCCACAGCACGAGGAAGGCGTCGGGCCCGGTCTGACGGGCCTCGAGCTCCTCGATCTCGTCGATGTTGTCGGTGAACACCGCGAGGGCGAGGTCGGTACGGGTCGGGAAGTGGCGGTAGAGCACGCCCTGCCCGACGCCCGCCTCGCGGGCCACGGCACTGAGCGGCACCGCGTACCCCTGCTCGGCGAACAGCCGACGTCCCGCAGTCACGAGCGCAGCGCGGTTCCCCGCTGCCGCGGCGGGACCCCTGTTGCGCTGGCGCGTCGTGGAGGGCATGCTTCATCCTATCCGGACAAAGTTGTCCGGATAGGATCGAGAGGGCGAACATGAGCCAGACCTGGGACCACTCCTTCGAGGTCGTCGTCGTCGGCACGGGCGCGGCGGCACTGAGCGCCGCGGTGACGGCCGCCGATGCCGGCCTCTCCGTGCTGATGATCGAGTCCACGGATCGCTGGGGCGGGAGCAGCGCCATGTCGGGTGGTGGGCTGTGGCTGCCCAACAACCCGCTGATGCAGCGCGATGGTGCCGGGGACTCGCGCCAGGAGGCGCTGGACTACCTCGACGTGACGGTCGGGGATGCCGGCCCGGCCGCGTCCCGGCAGCGCCGGGCCGCCTTCGTCGATGGCGTCGCCCCCTTCGTGGCCCTCGCCGAGCGACTCGGAGTGCGCTTCAGCCGTGCGGCTGAGTACCCCGACTACTACCCCGAGCTCCCCGGCGGCAAGGTCGGGCGCGCCGTCGAGGTCGAGCCGTTCGACACCCGAGCACTCGGGTCCTGGTGGGAGTCCTCCCGCGGCCAGGACGGCGTACCGGCCCCGGTCAAGACTGACGACTTCTGGCTGCTGCAGCGGGCCTGGTCCTCACCCGACGGGTTCGTGCGCGGAGCCAAGGTCGTCGGCCGCATCGCCGGGAACCTCGCGCGCGGGCGCCGCCTCGTCGGGATGGGGGCCGCGCTGACGTGCCGCCCTGTTCGACATCGCCGTCCGCCAAGGGGTGCAGGTGTGGCTGTCCAGCCCGCTGGAGGACCTCGTCATCGAGGACGGCAGGGTGGTGGGTGTCCGCACCATCCAGGACGGCGCCCCGGTGCACGTGCGCGCAGCCAGGGGTGTCGTGCTCGGTGCCGGTGGTTTCGACCACAACGCGCAGTGGCGCCAGGAGCACCAGGGCGTGGACGGCTCCGCCACCTCCGGAGCCGCAGGCAACATCGGCACCGCGATCGCCGTCGCACAGCGCGCCGGCGCCGCCATCGACCTCATGGACGACGCGTGGTGGGGCGGCTCGATCCCCCGACCGACCCCCGACGGCCGCGCGGCCTTCCTCGTCAGCGAGCGCTCGGTACCGCACTCCGTCATCGTCGACGCGCGGGGCGACCGCTTCGCGAACGAGTCCGAGTCCTACGTCGACCTCGGGCACCACCTCCTCGAGCACGCGAAGACCGTGCCCGGCCGCTTCTGGATGGTCACCGACGTGCGGCACGCACGCCGTTACCTCCGCTCGTACGCGCTCGACCCGCGCGTGACCAAGGCGATGCAGGCGGCCGGCATCCTCCATCGCGCCGACACCCTCGCGGACCTCGCGGGGAAGATCGGGGTCGACCCGGCCCGGCTCGTGGCGACGATCGAGCGGTTCAACGGCCATGCCCGCACCGGCATCGACCACGACTTCGGCCGTGGCAACTCCGCCTACGACCGCTACTACGGTGACCCGGGGTCGCAGCCCAACCCCAACCTTGCCCCGATCGAGAAGGGGCCCTTTGCGGCGGTGGAGATCGTCGCCGGTGACCTCGGCACCAAGGGTGGTGTCGTCACCGACATCCACGCCAGGGTGCTGCGCGAGGACGGATCCGTCATCGACGGCCTCTACGCGGCGGGCAACACCTCCGCGGCGGTCGTCGGGCGCACGTACCCCGGCCCCGGCTCCACGTTGGGCCCGGCCTGCGTCTTCGGGCACCTGGCAGCCCGGCACATCGCCACGACCGTGGCCGAGCGGGAGCTTGCGCTCTCGCAGCAGAGCTGAGCGAAGGGAGGGGCCATGAAGCTGACCGGGAACGTCTTCGTCGTCACGGGAGGCGGCAACGGCATCGGCCGCGAGGTCGTGCTGGGGCTGCTCGCGCGCGGAGCCCGCGTCGCCGCCGTCGACCTGAGCGCCGACGGACTGGCCGAGACGGCCTCCCTCGCGGGAGCCGGTGACCGGCTGAGCACGCACACCGTCGACATCTCCGACAAGGCCGCCGTCGACGCGCTCCCCGCTGCGGTGGTGGCCACCCACGGCCGCGTCGACGGGCTGCTCAACGTGGCGGGCATCATCCAGCCGTTCGTCCGGTTCGCCGACCTCGAGTACCGGCAGATCGAGAAGGTGATGGCCGTGAACTTCTGGGGCGTGGTGCACACGACCCAGGCCTTCCTGCCGCACCTCGTCACACGTCCGGAGGCGGCGGTCGTGAACGTGTCGAGCATGGGGGCCCTGGCCCCTGTCCCCGGCCAGTCGGTCTACGGCGCGAGCAAGGCCGCGGTCATGCTCCTCACGGAGGCGCTCTACTCCGAGCTGCGCGGCACGCGGGTGGCCGTCACGGTCGTCTTTCCCGGTGGGGTCGCCACCCACATCGCCGAGAACTCCGGTGCCTCGATCCCTGGTCGGACAGCGGATGCCGCGGCCTCGGCCGGCAGTCTCACGACGGCATCCGACGCGGCCCGTCAGATCATCGACAAGGGCGTGGAGAAGGGGCACTTCCGGGTGGTCATCGGCAAGGACGCGAGGATGCTCGACGGCCTGTCACGGGTCTCCCCGCGCCGCGCCACCGAGCTCATCGCGAAGAAGATGGCCGCACTCCTCAGCTGATCTCCGCAGCCGGTGACAGACGGGCGTGCCGCCGACACAGCGCGGTGTCGATTCCCCAGTAGATCGACATGACGACGAGGCCGAACGCGAGGATGCCGGCCACGGTGGCGGCAACCGGGCCGACGCCGTACTCGGCGATGTTCACGAAGCCGTAGGGGTAGGCGTCGATCACGCTGGCGCGCAGCAGGATCCACGCGACCCACGCGATCGGGATCACCAGGGCAGCCAGGACCGTGCGCCCTGAGATCCAGCCGCGCGGGCCGTACACGAGCCACACGAGCACCGTCACCGCAGGAGTCACCTGGTGCAGGATCGGGTCGGTGAGGCGCGACCACCCCACGACCTCGGTGCTCGGGGCGAGCAGCACGGCGTAGACGATGGCCGTGATCGTGATCATCAGGACACTGTCGAGCCGCAAGGTGCGCAGGAGCGCTGTCGTGCGCAGCGGCCGTCGGGCGAGCAGGGTCATCGTCACGGCGACGACGACGTTCGACCAGATCGTGAAGTAGCTCGCGGTGTCGCTCAGGCGCGACACGACCCCGGCGAGGCCCTCGGGGTGGATGCCGTACAGGCCGGGCTCGACGGTTTGGAAGGTGTAGGCGCCGAGTCCGGAGAGGACGACGGTGAGCACGACGCCCAGCCAGGCGATGGCGGCGTTGACGCCGAAAGCAGTCCGGGCACCGCGTGGGATCGACGTCATGGGCACCCAGCGTACGAGCCGGGATCGCGACGCCCGTCGGGCCGAACGGCATCCGACCGTTCGGCGACCATCGAGGAGAAATCGCTGCGCAATCCCTGTTCAGCGGCCACCCCGCGGGTGGAGCATGCACCATGGCCCCCTCCACGATCGACCGCCGCACCGCCCTGAAGTCCCTCGCCGCCGGCACCGCGGCCCTGACCGTCCCCCGAGTCTTCGATCCCGTCGCCGCCGCAGCCCCCGCGGCACGCGGGATCTTCGGCTACGGCGTCGCGAGCGGCGACCCCACCGGCACCTCCGTCGTGATCTGGACGCGCGCCACCCCACCCGCGTCGCCCGGCCAGGCGGTCGCAGCGCCCGGCAGTGGGCTGGGCAAACCCCTTCAGGTCCGTTGGGAGGTGGCCCGCGACGAGAACTTCCGAGACGTCGTCGCCCGCGGCACCGTGCGGACCTCAGCCGACACCGACCACACCCTCAAGGTCGACGTCACGGGCCTAGCAGCCCTACACGCGCTACCACTACCGGTTCGAGAGCCGCGGTGAGAGCAGCCCGGTCGGCCACACGCGCACGGCCCCCGACGTGCCGGGCGAGGTGCATGCCCTGCGGCTCGCCCTCGTGAGCTGCAGCAACTACACCGGTGGCTTCTTCACCGCCTACCGCGCCATCGCCGCCCGCGACGACCTCGACCTCGTGCTGCACGTCGGCGACTACATCTACGAGTACCCCAACGGCGACGGCCGCTACGGACCGCCCGAGCTCGTCGGGGTGCGCGACCACCAGCCGGAGGGCGAGACGATCGACCTCGAGGGCTACCGGCTGCGGCACGCGCTGCACAAGGCGGACCCCGATGCCCAGGCTGCGCACCGGGCCCTGCCCTGGATCACGATCTTCGACGACCACGAGGTCACGAACAACGCCTGGGCCGACGGTGCCGGCAACCACCAGGGCGACGAGGGCGACTACCTCGCCCGCCGTGAGGCGGCCCTCCAGGCCTACCTCGAGTGGATGCCGTTCCGCCTCCCCGACCAGTCCGAACCGCACCAGGGCACGCAGTTCTTCAAGCGGTTCACCTTCGGGGCGCTCGCCGAACTCAGCGTGCTCGAGACCCGACAGAACCGGTCGGAGCAGGCCTCCTCACCGCTCTCGCCGATCGACGGCTTCATCCCCCTCGGCAACCCGGCGACGGATGCCGTCATCGCCGACCCGACCCGCCACCTCGCCGAGCCCCAGCAGCTGCAGTGGCTCAAGGACGGGCTCGCTGCGCAGGGCCGGCCGTGGCACCTCGTCGGCAACCAGGTCATGGTGACCCCGGTGCGCTACCCCGGGGTCGCCCTCGGGCTGCCCGGCACCTTCGTCAACGCCGACCAGTGGGACGGGTACGCGGTGGACCAGGCGGCGCTCCTCGGGCACCTCGCCGCCCTGGCTGCCCAGCCGGCCTCCGCGGGCGCCGTCGTGCTCACCGGCGACATCCACTCCTCGTGGGGTGCCGACCTACCGGTGGCCGTGGGGCCCACGGGCACGTACACGCCCGTCGGGGTCGAGTTCGTCACGCCCTCGGTGACGAGCGACGGCTTCTACGAGATCGTGCGGAACTTCTTCCCGAGCTTCTCGGCGGAGCAGGCCGTCGGGGCGACCGGGCAGGTGACCGGTGCCGTACGACAGGCCAACCCGTGGGTGCGCTACCTCAACGGCATCGGGCACGGCTACACGGTCATCGACGTGACGCCGCAGCGGGTGCAGGCCGACTTCCACCACACGCCGGTCCCGACCAGCGCCTCACCCGACCCGCGCATCGACCCGAACGCGATGCCCGTCTACGCGGCCAGCATGCAGACGGTCGCCGGCAGCCGGCGCGTCTCCGCGGCATCCGGGCCGGTGGGTCCGCGGGCGGACGAACCGGCTTAGCGGGTCCCTGATCAGCGTGGGCTAGGTGGCGCTGGCGTCGAGCTCGTCGGCGACCGGTGTCGCGCCGCTGTTGAACTCCACGACTGCTCCGGCCAGCTTCGGCCGATCCAGAGTCTCCGCGATGACGAGGGCGACGTCAGCGCGGGAGACCGACCCGGGCCCGACGCCGGTGCGCGAGGTCTCGATGGACCCCGTCGGCGCGTCGTCGGTGAGCCGGCTGGGGCGCAGGATCGTCCACTCCAGGTCGGAGTCCTCGAGGTGGGCATCGGCGGCCGACTTGGCGTCGGCGTACGCGAAGAACGGGTTGTCCTCGGGCACCGCGTGCTCGGCGCCGGCACCGAAGTAGGACACCATGACGTACCGCTTCGACCCAGGAGCGTCCAGCGGCATCCATCGACCGGATCGCGGCGTCGCGGTCGACCGCGTAGGTGCGGTCGGGGTCACCGCCACCGGCGCCGGCCGACCAGACGACGGCATCGTGCCCGTGGAGCAGCCGGGCCAGGGCCTCGACGTCCATCGACTCGACGTCGGCGACGACGGGGGTCGCGCCGTCCGAACGAAGGTGCTCGGCATGGGCGGGGTCGCGGATGACGCCGGTCACCTCGTGCGAGCGGGCGACGAGCAGTGGGGTGAGGAGTCGGGCCACCTTGCCGTGGCCGCCGATGATGATGACGCGCATTGGCGGTCCAACGGCATCGGATGCCGTGCTGTTCCGTGTGGTGGTCGCCCTCGGCTCACGCCGACCCGGGTCAGTGGGTGGTCGGTGGCGGGTGGTGCGAGGTCTTGGACAGCACGTAGTCCGCGAGGCGGGCGTCCGCGGCATCCCCGAAGAGGATCTGTGCGACCTCGGTCAGCCCGGGTGAGCCGAGGATGTCGCGGTCGCGCACGACGAGGTCGATCTTGCTGCGACGCCGCATGAAGTCGTCGAGGGTCACGATCATCTCGTGCTCGGCGGCGGTGTGGAGCTCGGCGCGAAGGTAGTCGGCCGAGCCCATGACGTCCTCGCCCATGGAGGGGTCGGCCCGGATCGCCTCGAGCAGGTCGAAGGCCCGGCGGCCGTAGCGCCGCCACAGCCGGTCGCTGAGGGGTTCGGTGTCGGGTTTGGTGCGCAAGGTGTCCAGGCGCATGAGGCGCGCCTGGCGGTAGAACTCCTTGCGGGTCGCGGCGGCCGGCTCGCCGTACCAGTTGCGCAGGTCCTTCTCCAGGGGGATGCCGAGGCTCTCCACGTGCTCGGCGACCTCCTCGCCGACGTTGAGGCAGTCGGTGAGCTTGCCGCCGAAGACGGTGACGACGCCCCGGGCGTCGTCGCGCTCGATCTCGTGCTTGCGCGAGAGCGAGGTCCAGTCGGCGTCGGTCTGGTCGCCGCTCCCTCGGCGGACCACGAGCGGACGCACGCCGGAGCGCTCCGCGATGATGTCGTCGTGCGTCAGCGGCTCGGGGAGGTCGAGGCGGGCGTTGATCTGCTCGAGGAGGAAGTCGCGGTCCTCGTCGGTGACGTGGGTGTGGGGGTCGTCGACACGGGTGTCGGTGGTGCCGATGACCGAGCGGCGGCCCATGGGGATGACGTAGAAGAGGCGTTGGGTGTCGTCGAAGAACGCGAGCACCCGGTCGTGCCGCGTCGTCGTGAGCCGCGGGACGATGAGGTGGATGCCCTTGGAGTAGACGATGCGGTGCTCGGTCGCGAGGCCCCATGAGGTGTTGAGCTCGTCGACGAAGGGGCCGGCGGCGTTGACGACCACGCGGGCGGTCGTCGTGAACTCCGTGCCGGAGTCGGTGTCGCGCAGGTGGCAGGTCCACCGGTCACCCTCGCGCTCGGCACTGACCAGCTCGACGTAGTTGGCGACGGCGGCGCCGGCCTCGATCGCGGAGCGGACGAAGGAGAAGACGAAGCGCGAGTCGTTGTCGACGAGGTAGCAGTCCTGGTACTGGACGGCCCCGCGAGCGGTGCTCGTGTCGATGACGGGCTCGACCGCTTCGAGCTTCTCGGCGTCGTAGAGGCGGGGGCGCTTGGTGCCGAACTGGCCGATGCCCCAGTAGGCCGTTGCACCCAGGGCTGCGAACCACGGCTTGAACGGGGCCGCGTTGTCCAGGGTCGCGAGGAAGGAGATCTCCTTGACGTTGTCCGGGTAGGCCTTCATCAGCCGGTTGCGCGACCTGCACAGCCCGAACACCAGCGGCAGCTCGTAGTTCTCGAGGTACTTGAAGCCGCCCCAGACCAGGTTGCTCGACTCCTGGCTCGTGAAACCCCCGAAGTCGGCGCGGTCGATGAGGGCCACCGATGCGCCCCGCCCGGCCAGGGCTGCCGCTGGACACGGCGCCGTTGATGCCCGCCCCGACGACGAGGACGTCGAAGTGACCACCCGAGATCCGGGCGATGGTGGTGCGGCGCAGTGACATGCTCCAAGCGTCCCAGACGCGATCGGTGTCCGGAGCGGATGGGGTGCCAGGGGCGCGGTCAGGCGCGCGGTTGACACCCCTGCAGGATGCCGAGGGGCCCGACAGGCGGTCAGAACGAGTAGTGCACGCCCGTGAGCTCTTCGCTGCGCTCCCACAGCAGGGCGGCGAGCGCCTCGTCCTGGGCCCAGTGGCTCTGCTTGGCCGTTCCCACGGCGCCGCGGGTCTCGCCGAAACTGGTCGGCCCCGAGTAGGACCCAGGCTCGGCGGCGGTTGCCGCGAACAGGATCGCCTCGGCGCCGCGGTCCGGCGAGGGGAAGGCCAGCTTGACGGCCCAGCTGCTGATGCGGGCCGATGATCGGGACCGATCCCGAACCCTCCGGGTTGGCGAAGAGGTTGGTCGAGGACACCCCGGGGTGCGCTGCCGTGGAGGTGAGTCGTGAGCCCGCGGCGCTCGGCGCGGCGCTGCAGCTCGAGGGCGAACAGCAGGTTGGCGAGCTTGGAGCGCCCGTAGCTGACCCTCGGGTCGTAGCCCTGCTGCCGGGTTGCCCTCGGCAACCCGGCCGTCGCCGCGGTGGTGGGCGATCGACGACACCGTCGTGACCCGCGGCGCCTCCGCCTCCAGCAGGTGGGGGAGGAGCAGCCCGGTGAGGGCGAAGTGGCCGAGGTGGTTCGTGCCGAACTGCATCTCGAACCCGTCGCCGGTCTCCCGGTGCTTCGGCGGCGCCATGATGCCGGCGTTGTTGACGAGCAGGTCGAGCGGTCCCTCGAAGCGGGCGGCGAGGGCACGCACGGACTCCTGCGAGGCGAGGTCGAGGCGCTCGACGCTGAGGTTGCCGGGCACGCCCGTGGCGCGGATCCGCTCGGCGGCCGCCTCACCGGCATCCGTGTTGCGCACCGCGAGAACGACGTCGGCGCCGTGTCGGGCGAGCTCACGCGCCTCCACGGCACCGATGCCGGAGTTGGCGCCGGTCACGAGGGCGCGCCGGCCGGTGAGGTCGGGAATCTGGTCAGGGGTCCAGCGCGCGGTCACAGCTCCTCAGCCTCGGTCGGCACGGCGTCCCACACGACGTCGAGCTCCTCACGCTGCCCGAACCGCTCGAGGTGGTCCTTGACGACCTGCGCGAAGCGGTCGGGGTCGCCGCCGTCGGGCACCGACGCCTCGACCCGCAGCACCGCGGCCTCAGGCCACATCCGCACGACCTGCCCGGTCTCGAACCGGATGACGGTGACGCCGTCCTCCTCACCGGCACTGCCCTTGCGGGCCCAGTGCCCGGCGAGCTGCTTGGCATAGCGCTCGGGTCGGTCGGTGGCCATTGCTCCACGGCGTGTCACACGGGTGTCCATGGTCAGGAGTGTCGCACCGGCCCGGGCGGACCGCCGTCGTGGGTGGAGGTCAGGAGCCTTCGACGGTGCCGTCGGCCGATGCGGCACCCTCGCGCTCGGCGAGGTTGCGCAGGATGCAGAACTCGTTGCCCTCGGGGTCGGCGAGCACCACCCAGCCCGTGCCGGGGCCGTACTGGCCACGGTGGTCCTCCACCTCGACGGCGCCGTGCCCGAGCAGGCGGGCGAGCTCGTCGTCGCGGGCACCCTCGACCGGCTCGAGGTCGAGGTGCAGGCGGTTCTTGACGGTCTTGCCTTCAGGAACCTCGATGAACAGCAGGCGGTGCGAACCGTCGGGGCTGACGATCATGCACTCGTCGTGGCCGGGAAGGTTCGGGTCACCCTCGACGTCGCCGTAGTCGAGCACCCCTTTCCACCACTGGGAGAGGGCGAACGCGTCGCGGCAGTCGATGGTCGTGTGGGACACGCGGGAGGTCATGCCCACCACCCTGCCACCGCGGACCCGGCAGATGGGTGGGACGTCAGATGTGGATGGCGGCTCGGATGCCGTCCGAGAAGACCTCGGGTGGGTCCGGCAGCCGTCGCCCTTCGCCGGTCGCGCGACGATGGGCGCTCCACGCCACCGCGCACGCGTCGAGCACGTCGTCGGGGGCGTAGCCACTTCCCTTGAGCACCGACGGGCGGGCGATGCCGGATGCCGCGAGCGTCGCCAACCGCTTCGCCCGGCCCTCTTCGGTGCGCTTCTGCGGGAGCGGCTCCCCGGCCATGGCGGCGAAGGACACCTCGGGGTGGACCTCGACGACCTCGACCGTCGGCCGCCCGCGCAGCCACGTGTCGACCTCGAGGATCTTGTCCCGCAGGCCGAAGGCCTGGGCGCCGACGCCCTGCCCGCTGAGGCCACGGTTCACGGCATCCGCCTCGGCACGCCCTTGCGCGAGGTAGGCCGACCGGGTCAGCGTCGTGAAGACGGTGCTCGCCCGGCCGGGCAGCGCGCGGCGGGCCAGGACATCTGCCTGGCGAACTGTGCTGTCCGGCAGGCCGATCGGGATGTCGATGCCGACGACCAGCACGTCGACCTCGGCCCGGACCATCTCCACGAGCTCGGAGATCGTCGGCGCGACCACGACCCGCGGGCGCGGCGCGCCGGGCACGAGTAGTGCGCCGACCCAGCCTCCCGGGCAGGCGTCGACCCCGAGCACAGGAACCGTGACGTCCAGCCGCTGCGGCGCCGAGACGGCCCGCAGCCCCTCCAGAGCCCCGAGCACGAGGTCGAGGGTGGTCTCGAACTCGTTGCCGAACGCGTAACCGGGCTGCAGGGCACGACCCTCGGCGAACGCCGTGAAGTGCGGGTAGGCGGCACGGACGTCCGGGCCGAGGATCTCCGCGCCGATCGCCGCCAGTTCGTCGCTGCTCTGGAACGGCAGGGCGAGCTCTTGCAGCATGAACCCGTAGAGGTGCGCGTCGAGCAGGGCCGCCGCCATGCCGGTGGCCTTCAGCGAGAACCCCTGGGACATCAGGCAGCCCAGAACGGCGTCGTGGTGCGCCAGCGTCGCCGGGCCGGGGGTTCGTCGTGAGTCCATGAGCCCGATCGCCCAGCGATGGCGGGTCAGGACAGCACGCCCCGAGACCGAGCGCTCGCGCATCTCCACCCGCCAAGGCCCGCCGACCACGGGCAGGTGCAGCTCGCCGAACACGGTGTCGACCATGGCGTCGAGCAGCACCTCCTTGCCCGCGACGTGGTGGTAGAGCGACATCGCCTCGACGCCCAGTCGTGCGGCGAGGGCCCGCATCGACAGCGCAGCCAGGCCCTGCTCGTCGGCGAGGGCCACGGCCTCGGCGACCACGCGGTCACGGTTCAGCCCAGGGCGGGTGGGCGGCATCCCAGGGCGGGTGGGTGGCATCCCAGAGCGGGCGGACGGCATCCGGTCTCCTGGTCGTGAGCGGCGGTGAGGGTGGCTTGCGTGATCTTACGCCGTAAGGCTACCGTGTGGGACAAACCTGGGCTTACGGCGTAAGGAAGACCCATGAAGGCCATCGTGCAGGACCACTACGGCACCAGCGACCAGCTGGCGCTCTCCGAGCTGCCCGACCCCGTGCCCGGGCCGGGCGAGGTGCTCGTGCGGGTCGCTGCCGCCGGCGTGGACCGCGGCACGTGGCACGCGATGACGGGGCTCCCGCTGCTGGCACGACTCGGCCTCGGCCTGCGCCGTCCCAAGGACCGCATCCCGGGTCGCGATGTCTCCGGCACCGTCGTGGCACTCGGTGACGGCATCACCACCCACGCCATCGGGGATGCCGTGTACGGCACCGCGCGCGGGTCGTTCGCCGAGCTCGCCGTCCTGCCTCTCACGCGGATGGCGCGGTGCCCGTCCACCATCACCCTCGAGGAGGCCGCTGCGGTGCCGGTCTCCGGGCTGACGGCCCTGCAGGCCCTGCGCGCCGGGAAGGTCGGAAGCGGCGATCGCGTGCTCGTCATCGGGGCGTCCGGCGGCGTGGGGACCTTCGCCGTCCAGCTCGCCGTCGACCTCGGGGCCGAGGTCGACGCCGTGTGTGGCCCCGCGAAGGCCGACCTCGTGCGCACGCTCGGCGCGCAGCGGGTCATCGACCACACGACCACCCCACTCGACGGGCTGGGCGAGCGCTACGACGCCGTCATCGACATCGCCGGCCACCGGTCCCTGAAGGTGCTGAGGGGGTTGCTCACCGAGCGTGGGGCCCTGGTCGTCGTCGGGAGCGAGGGCGGTGGTCGATGGCTCGGAGGGCTCGAGCGCTCCGTCGGTGCCGCACTGCTCTCGCCCTTCGTGAAGCAGACCCTCGTCATGCTCGTCTCCTCCGAGAACGGCTCGGACCTGGCCGAGCTGACCCAGGTCATCGAGCGCGGCGGCCTGCGGCCGGCCCTCGAGCGAACCTTCACCCTGGACGAGGCCGCCGCCGCCGTGGACCACGTCGCGGCCGGCTCCACGCGCGGCAAGATCGTGCTCCTGGCGACCGTTCGATAGCAGAGAACCGCCTGAAACGGGGCTTTCGTGACGGTGGAAACTACTTCTGTCCGCCCTCTGGTCAAAAGCCTGTGTGATCGCATCACACTGACGATCGACGCCCCACCCTCAGGGCGTCTGGTGGGCGCCGCGGCCTTCCCGGTGCCGACCACGTGCACGTCTCCGTCACCCCCGAGAGGCAGGCCCTGGCATGGCAGTTCCACGTTCCAACCCACCCTTTGCACGGCGAACCGTGCGCGCACTGACTGTGGGCGTCGTGGGGGTGGTGGGCCTGGCGCTCGCGGCCCCGGCGAGCTCGCAGCCGGTGCGCGGAGCGGCGCCCGACACCACCGCGATCGAGCGCTCGGCGGACGAGCAGTCCGACGTCGTCGAGGTCTCGGTCAGCGGCACCGCCCAGCTCGACGCCCTCGTCGCCACCGGCGTCGACCTCGACCACCACGTCGACGCGCAAGGAAGACCGCATCGTCGTCCACGCGGTCGTCACCCCGAGCGAGCAGGCGGCCCTGAAGGCCAAGGGCTTCGCCGTCGGTGCCACGCTCTTCGAGCGAGAGCGACTCCGAGGACCGCATCGCCGAGCGCGACGCGACCATCGCGGAGGCCGTCGAGGCCAACGAGGCCTTCGCCGCGCTCGCCTACGAGGAGGGGTCCACCGCCCCCGACGTCTCCGACGTCAAGATCATCCGGGCCGACTACTACACCTCGTTCGGCCAGGGCGTGCTCTCGGTCGAGGCCAAGTGGGCGAGCGGCCAGACCGTGACCACGCGCGCTGACCGTGCAGCGCGACAGCGGGCCGGGCACCGAGTTCGGCTCCGGCGGAACGCAGAACATCAGCCGCTTCGTGGATGCCGGTGTCTACCTCTACCACCGCGGCGCCAGCAACGTCGCGACCCGCCCGGACAAGGTCAAGATCACCAGCCCCACCGGTGACGTCGCGATCGTCAAGGTCAACGACTGGCTGCCCCTGCCCGGTGAGGACACCACCGACCCCGCCTTCCAGAAGGGCTTCATCAACAGCTACCTGACGCCGACCGAGCTCTACGACCGGATCAAGGCGCTGGCCGACGAGTTCCCGGAGATCTCCGAGATCGTCGAGCTGCCCCACAAGACCAACGGCTACCGCCGCAACGCCCAGGCGCTGCTCGGCACGACAGCACACCGCCAACACGGGTCGGCATCGACTCCAGGGCCTGGGGCCACGAGGGCGGCAACGGACATCGCCGTCGACCCTCTCAACCCCGGCGCTCGCGAACAGCCCGCTGTCGGTGGCCGTGACAGGGCACCGAGATCACCGTGACTCTCGCGACCGACGGTGCCGGCGCCCTGACGAGCACGGCAGCCCAGGTCGTGTCGGCCATCGACGCGAACCCCGCCGCGAGCGCCATCGTCGACGCCTACACCTACCGCGGCAACACCGGCAGCCGGTGTCGTCAGGCGGCGCAGGCTCGAACGGTACCTGACCGACTACCTGCTCGGCGCCGGACATCGGTGTCGCGCGACCCGCACCCGGTCTACGCCATCCGCATCGGCAAGGTCCGCGACGGGTCCAAGACCGGTGTGCTCGCCTACGCCCAGGAGCACGCCCGCGAGTGGGTGCCGCCCCTGGTCACCATCGAGACCGCCGAGCGGCTGCTGCGCAACTACGCCACGCACGGTCCGACCAAGCAGCTCGTCAACAACCTCGACATCTGGATCGCTCCGTCGGTCAACCCCGACGGTGGTCACTACTCGTTCTACGACTTCGCGCGCCAACGGCAAGAACATGACCCGGCACTGCGCCGTGACCGGGAGCTACGACGCTCAACGCCCGCAACTCGCTGGGGCGTGGACAACAACCGGAACTACGACGAGTACAGCCTGTTCGACGGCTTCTCCGGAGCCTCGAGCAGCTGCACCAGCGACACCTACGCCGGCCCGTCCGAGCTGTCGGAGCCGGAGAACAAGAACGTCGACTGGATCGCGAGCCACGACAACGTCAAGTTCGCGATGAACCTGCACTCGTCGGGCAACTACTTCATGTGGTCGCCCGGTTCGTACGCCATCCCGAACCGGATCTCCGCCCCGCGGCCGACCCTGGAGCAGGAGGGCTTCTTCTGGGGCTCGTCCTCGAGGATCCTCACCGAGATCAAGAAGCACCGCGGCCTGTCCGTGACGCCGGCTCGCACCGGTCCGATCTCGGACGTGCTGTACTCCGCGGCCGGCAACTCCGGCGACATGCTCTGGTACAAGCACGGCATCTACGCGTGGAACTTCGAGGTCGGCACGTCCTTCCAGCCGCCCTTCGAAGGCACTCCCACCGGTGGGTCCGCGCTCCAGGAGTCGCAGGAGTTCTCCAACGGGCTCGTCGAGCTGATGCGCGTCGCGTACGACTTCGGCAAGGACAAGACCCGCCCCGAGAGCTTCCTGAAGGTCTCGCCCAGCTCCACGGCCGGCAACGTCATCGTCACCTTCGACGACCACCGAGCCGGCGGCGGTGTTCTACACCCTCGACGGCAGCACGCCGACCTACGCGTCGACGATGTACGCCTCGGCCGGCATCCGTGAGGGTGGCGAGCTGCTCCAGGTGCCCACCGGGTCGAAGGTGCACTGGTTCTCGGTCGACTCCGCGGGCAACGTCGAGCGCAACTACGTGCCGGACGGCAAGGGCAAGAACTTCGGGAAGGGGGTGGCCGTCCTCGCTCCGTAGTCCCCACCGGTGGGGTGTCGCGTTGCAGCGTGACGCCCCACCGTGGCACCCACCACATCCCCGGCCATGAGTGCGCAGGTGGTCCCCCTGACCGCCACCTGCGCACTCATGCGCGTCCGGGGTCAGTGGGCGAGGCCCTCCTGGAGGTAGGCGAGCGCCTCGACGGCGCTCCAGCCCTGCGGATGCCGGGCGAGCAGCGCGCGCGGCCCCTCGAGGTCCTCGCCCAGGGTCATGATGCGGTCCTCGACGTAGCCGTCCTTGCGGTGCTGGGCCATCCCGATCGTGGCGACCAGCCCGTTGCACAGGCACTTGCGCCCGACGGTGTCCTCGAGGCTGCCGCCCTTCTTCTCCCACATGTGCACCGGCTCGGCCGCGCAGCGGTACCCGACGACGCCGTCCTCGCGCTGGTAGGCCTGACGCAGGTAGGACAGGTCGCACAGCCGGGGGCGGGCGTCGTACACCGACTCCTGGCTGACGGTGCCGTCGACCGAGATCACCTTGAACGGGAAGCCGGTGGGGCTCGCCCTGGGGTCGTTGCGCACGACGAGCTCACCCGTGCGCAGCCGCTCGAGGATCAGCCCGCGAGCCTCGTCCGGCAGGCCGGAGTCGGACGACATGGCGAAGACGGTGCCGACCTGCACCCCTTCCGCGCCGGCCGCGACGGCGTCGGCGACGCGCTCGGACGTGCCGTACGCGCCGGCCATCCAGAACGGCAGGCCGATGGCCGCCATCTTGGAGAGGTCGGCCTCGTCGCGGTCGCCGTAGATCGGCGCCCCGTGCTCGTCGAGCACCATCTTCCCGCGCGGCGGAGCCGAGTGCCCGCCCGCCGGGGGTCGCTCGACGATGAAGCCGTCGGGGCGGATCTCGGGGTCGCGGTGCAGGTAGGACGCGAGCTGGTCGAGCGAGACGATCGCCAGGAAGTTCGGCCGGGTCAGCGTCGGCAGCTCGTCGCCGAGCAGGGCGACGGGGTCGGCCTCGACGTAGTGGTGCTCGGTGCCACCGGAGACGTCCACGGGGATGCGCCCGGCCTGGCCGGACGACAGCGCGCGCAGCAGCTGGGGGATCTCGCGGGGGATGCCGGCACCCATGAGCACGTAGTCGACGCCGGCGAGCATGGCACCGAGGATCGCCGTCGGGGTGGCCATCTGGATCTTCTCGAGGCAGTTGGTGCCGACGACACCGTCGTGGCCCTCCTTGGCCAGCCACACCTCGGCGAAGTTGCCGACGAGGGCGAGCTCCGCCGCAGCCACCGACATGTCGATCGTCAGCTTGGGCAGGGGCTTGTACGGCGCGTCCGGATGCCGCCCGCCCTCGATGAAGTACTTCGCCAGCACCCGCTCCGCCATCGCCGGGCTCGGGAAGTGCTCGAGGGCGCGGCGGTAGTCACCACCCACGTCGCCGTCCTGGAGACGGCGCGCGATCACGGCATCCATCGCCGTGCCGGAGATGACGCCGAGGTGGCCGGCACGCGACACGGTGCGGGCGAGGCGCCAGCCCGAGACCGCGACCCCCATGCCACCCTGGATGATCGCCGGGTGCGCCCGCTCCGGTCGCGGCGCAGCGTCGGCGTCGGTCGTCGGGGCGAGGGCGGGGTCGGTCACGAGCGAGGCCATGGGTGGCTCACCTTCGGTCGTCGTCAGGGGGTCCTGCGTCGTCGCAGGGGGCGCATCCGTAACCTACGGTAGCGTAAGTTGTGGCGCCGCGATGAGGCGCACGGGGTCGCCCGGCCGAAGTTGGGCCGCTCGGTCGACCGCGGATGCCGTGAGCACCGCCACCACCGGATAGCCCCCGGTCACGGGGTGGTCGGCAAGGAAGAGCACCGGCTCGCCGCCCGGGGGCAGCTGCACCGCCCCGCGCACGAGCCCTTCGCTGGGCAGCTCGACGGCTTCCCAGCCAGCGGTGCGCTCGACGCGAGATCCGCTGAGGCGCAGGCCGATCCGGTCGCTCTGCCCGGCCACCTTCCAGTCAGCCAGGAGCAGGCCGCCGAGCCCGGAACCCCAGCCCCCGACCCAGGTCGAGCGAGGCCCGGGCCCGACCTGCAGCACCACGGGCTCGGGCCCGCCGGCCGGCGACCCCGGTGAGGGGGTCGACAGTGCGACCTGCTCGACGATGGGGAAGGTCACACCCGGGCGACCGATCGGCAGGACGTCGCCGACGCGGACCGGCGGGGGCCCGACCCCGGACAACGTGTCCGTCGAACGGGAGCCCAGCACCGGTTCGAGGTCGATCCCGCCCCTCACGGTGAGGTAGGTGCGCACGCCCGTGGGCGGCATCCCCATCGTGAGCACCGACCCGTCCGGCACCTCGACGAGGCTGGCGTGCCCCACCGGTCGTCCGTCCACCGCGGCCGCGGCGGGTGCGCCCGTGAGCGCCACCGTGACCCGCCCCCGAGCGCGCACCGACAACCCGCCGAGGAGGATCTCGAGAGCGGCCCGACCGTCTCCGTGACCGACGAGCCGGGCACCGAGCCGGTAGGCGGACCGGTCGGCGGCTCCGGACGGCCCCACCCCGACGGCCGCGTGGCCCGGGCGGCCCTCGTCCTCGACGAGAACCAGCGGCCCGGTGGCGAGCACGTCGAGCGCGGGGCTCACGGCTGCACCGGTGTCGCAACGGCGTCGAGGTCAGCGTCGAGGTCGACGAAGCGAACGGTCGTGCCGGGGGCGAGCAGCGCGGGTGGGACGCGCGAGGGGTCCCACAGCACGGCATCCGTGGTGCCGATCAGCTGCCAGCCACCGGGGGAGGAGCGCGGGTAGACACCGGTGAACACCCCGGCGAGCGCGACCGAGCCGGCGGGCACGGAGGGTCGCGGCGAGGCCCTTCTCGGCACGTGCAGGCGCGGGTCGCCCCCGACGAGGTAGCCGAACCCCGGCACGAAGCCGCCGAAGGCGACCTGCCACGGCATCCCCGTGTGGGCGAGGACGACCTCGGCCGGCGTGAGGCCGGTGAGGCCTGGCGACCTCCTCGAGGTCGGCGCCGTCGTAGCGCACCGCGATCTCGACCTCGTGCAGCACGGGTCTCTCCCCGACCTCGGGCGACTCGGGGAGGGAGCGGGCGAGGGTGCGGGCGGCGACGGCGAGCGCCGACAGGTCGGTGCCCTCCCGGGTGACGAGCAGGACGGTGCGGGCTGCGGGCACGACGTCCGTGACGGCTCTCCACGGACCTTCTCCACGCTCGACGGCGTCACGCAGCGCCGCGTCGAGGGCGAGCACCTCGTCCAGCCCGCCGACCTCGAGCAGCAGGGCATCCGGGCCGGCAGGCAGGACCGTGAGCCCACCCGTCGGTGCCGCGGGCTGCTGGCTCGCTCACGGCGAGGCAGCGACGAACGAGCTGATGGCCACGCCAGCCACCTCGAGGGCCGCGCGGACGGCGTGAGCCAGCGCCACGGCATCCGGGGTGTCGCCGTGGATGCACACCGAGCGTGCGTCGACCGCGACGACGGTGCCGTCGACGGCGACCACCTCACCCGAGACGGCGAGCCGGACGACCCGGGCGGCCACCTCGTCGGGGTCGAGGACCAGCGCGCCGGGCTGCGAGCGGGGGACGAGGTTCCCGTCGGCGAGGTATCCGCGGTCGGCGAAGGCCTCGCCCACGGTGGCCAGTCCCTGCTCGTCCGCGACCCGAAGCAGCACCGAACCCGGGAGCCCGAGGAGGGGGAGGGTGCGGTCGTAGGCGGCCACGGCATCCACGATCGCCCTGGCCTGGGGCTCGTCGACAGCGGCCGTGGTGTAGAGCGCGCCGTGCGGCTTGACGTAGGCCACCCGGGTACCCGCGACCCGGCACATCGCCTCGAGCGCGCCGAGCTGGTAGAGCACGTCGGCGGTGAGGTCGTGGGGGTCCATGTCGATGCGGCGGCGGCCGAAGCCGGCGAGGTCGCGGTAGCCGACCTGGGCACCGACGACGACCCCGCGCTCGGCCGCGAGCGCCACCGTGCGGCGGATGGTGGTGGGGTCGCCGGCGTGGAAGCCGCAGGCGACGTTGGCGCTGGTCACGACGCGCAGCATGGCCTCGTCGTCCCCGAGCACCCAGGTGCCGAAGGACTCGCCCAGGTCGGCGTTGAGGTCCACGGGCCCGGTCATGCCCCGAACGCTATCCGCCCGTGGCGGGCGAGCGCCCGGACATGACACGACCGCCGCCCGGTTGCCCGGACGGCGGTCGTGGAGGTGCCCCTAGGGGGCAACAGGAGGAACGTCAGCCAATGACGGTGATGTTCGCGGCCTGGGGGCCCTTCGCGCCCTGCTGGGTCTCGTACTCGACCTTGGCGTTCTCGTCGAGCGAACGGTAGCCGTTCGAGTTGATCGCCGAGTAGTGGGCGAAGACGTCGGCGGAGCCGTCGTCGGGGGCGATGAAGCCGAAGCCCTTGTCGGCGTTGAACCACTTCACGGTGCCAGTAGCCATGGGAGGCCTACTTTCTGAGAGAGGAGCACCACCCGCTTGTCGGGGGACTCCGCGTTGGTGATGCCTGTAGTACCTCTGCTCAGAAAGTGCTCTGTCCCGGCGGGACGTTATGCCACTACTTCACAACGGAAAGCTCAACAACTGGTGACAACCCTACCGGTCCCGGGGCGGGTTCGCCTCATCAGCGTCCGCGGTTGTTCCGACCAGTCTCCGTGGGCTGGTCCGATGACGACCCGGCACCCCACCCGCACGACCCCCGGGGCCGGTGCCACGGCATCCGGCAAGCCGGCGCAGAAGGTCGGCCGGATCAAGGCGGCGTTCGACTCGGCCGCCGGTCTGCGCCGGGCCGCGGGCGCGCTCCCGACCACCGCGACCGTGAACGCGACCTGAGCGCTCCCCGCGCCTAGGGTGGCGGACATGGACACTCCGGATGCCGCTGAGCCCACCCTGCGCGCCTCCGACCACCCGCTCGCGGCGGCCAGGTACGTGCAGCTCACGACGTTCCGCCGCACCGGGGAGGGCGTGCCCACGCCGGTCTGGTTCGCCCCGTCGGTCGACGACCCCACGCTGTTCGCCGTGATCTCCGTGGACGCCACCGGCAAGACCAAGCGTCTGGCGCACACGAAGCGCGTGGAGCTGCGGGCCTGCGACATCCGCGGCCGGGTCGAGGAGGGCACGCCCACCTACGCCGGCACCGCGCGGGTCGTGCGCAACTCCGCTGGGGTCGGGCACGCCCGGCGCTCGGTCGTCGCGAAGTACGGCCTGCCGGCGCGGATCTCGGACCTCACCGACAAGGTCGGCTCACTGGTGGGGCTGCGCCGTGCCGCACGCGCCGGCATCCTCGTCGCGGTCGAGCCGACCCCGATCAGCGGGGAGTGACCAGCCGCCCGAGCGCGAGCCGCGCCACGGGGGCGTAGCCGAGGGCCACCGGCCACAGGGCGTGCGTCACGAGCCAGGCCGTGCTGCCGAAGGGGTGCTCGGCGCCGGGCTCGGGCAGGTCGACCCCGTGCTCGAAGGACAGGCGCAACGGCCCGCTGCGCACGCTCCACGACCAGGTGCGGGCCTCGTGGTCGACGGCCTCGACGCGGAAGACGGCCACGAGCCCACCCACCCCGGTGACGCGACCGGTCGTGCCCGGCCGCACGACGGCATCCGGGTAGTCGACCTCGCGCAGGTGCGGCGCCCACACCGGCCACCAGACGGGCTGCGTGTAGCGCTCCCAGACGGTCTCGGGGTCCAGGGCGCCGGCCGCCGACAGCCGCAGGCTGCCGGAGGCCAGAGCAGGAAGCGCGCTCAGGTCCACGCGTCCATTGTCCCCCGAGTGACCTGTTGGTCGATGTGGGGACGGAGGGCGGATGGATCGTGGGGCGTCGCGCGGCCGCACCGGGTTCGACAGACCGGATGCCGGTTGCCCCCGGAACTGGTCGGCGCGCCCCCGTGGGGGTTAGCGTTGTGGGGTGAGCCTGCTGCGCACCGACCGGTCCTTCCGTGAGGAGGTGCGCCACCGCGTCCCGGTGCGCTACCTCCCGCAGACCACGCCCGACCACCTGCGCGGCACCTGGCGCGATGCCAAGCCCGCCAAGATCGAGGCCTCGCTCGCTGCCGCCCTGCGCCGCCCGACCCACGGGTGGCTCGTCGCCGCGGCGTCCGCCGACGTCCCGGCCGATCGCACCCTGATGCGCACGATCGCCGGCCGGGAGGTCGTGCTGTGGCGCGACACCGACGGCTCGGTGCTCGCCGGCCCCGGTGCCTGCCCCCACCTCGGCGCGCGCCTCGAGGACTGCGACGTCGTCGACGGCACGGTCCTGTGCCGCTGGCACGGGATGCCGCTCGGGCGCGACACCCGCCCGCGCTGGGCGACCTACGCCTCGTACGACGACGGGGTGCTCGTGTGGGTGCGGCTCGGCCAGGTCGAAGCGGGTGAGCAGCCCACCGACACACCGGTGCTCGGCGCTCGTCCGCCGCTGGCGGACTCGATCGCCTCGGTCATCTCGCTGCCCGTGACCTGCGAGCCGCGCGACATCATCGCCAACCGGCTCGACCCGTGGCACGGGGCCTGGCTGCACCCCTACGCCTTCAGCGACCTCGCCGTCGACGAGGGCGAGTCGACGCCCGACAAGCTCGTCCTCGACGTCGCCTACCGACTCGGCCGCACCTTCGCCGTGCCGGTGCGGGCCGAGTTCACCTGCCCCGACTCACACACGATCATCATGACGATCACCGACGGCGAGGGCATCGGCAGCGTCGTCGAGACCCACGCCACGCCGCTGCACGGCCCCGGGGCCCACCCGGCGCGCACCGTCATGACCGAGGCCGTCATCGCCACGTCCGAGCGCTTCGGCTTCCGGATCGCTCGTGGGTTGGCGCCCCTGGTCAAGGTGGGCATGCGTGCGTCGGCGACGCAGCTGTGGGCCGACGACCTCGTCTACGCGGCTCGCCTCTACGAGCTGCGCCGCGCCGCCGCCGAGCGATAGCGCCGGATGCCGCGGCGTGCGAGGCGCGGAACCGACCCCAGTCGCGAGCCCATCGGCACCGACCACACGCCGTGGCCGGGCAGGCCCCACCCCGTGAGCAGGTGGTCGGCCGCCATCCACCCGGTCGTCGCCGCCCGTTCCATGAGGGCCACGGGCAGGTCGCAGCGCACGGCGTCCCCTGCGAGCACCACCGAGGCGTCGGGTGTGCGCACCCCGGGTCGCGACCGCCACGGCTCCAGGCCGACGAGCACGCAGTCGCGCTCGACGACCCACTCGTCGTGCACGACGTCCAGCGCCGCCGTCTCGGGGTAGACCCGGTGCAGCTCACCGAGCAGCTGGTCGCGCAGCTCGGCCTCGATGGTGTCGTCGGGCAGGGCGTACGCGTGCAGCTCGACGACCGACCCCCCGTGCTCGGCGGTCCACCGGGTGGCGTGCCCCTCGAAGCGCTCGAGGACCGAGATGTTGTCGAGCGGCCCGTAGCCGCTCGTGCCGAGGAACGGCGCCCGCTCCGGTGCCACGAGCCCGGAGAGCCACAGCCGCCACACGGCGAACGCTGGAGCAGACCGGATGCCGGCCACGGACTCGCGCCACGCCGCACCTCGGACGTCGTCCCCGCCGAGCCCGGGTGAGGAGTCGACGACCCTTCGCAGGCCGACGGGGTCGAGGGCGAGCACGACGGCATCCGACTGCTCCCACTGGGCGTCGCCCCCACCGGCGTCCGTGTGCAGCACCCCGACGCCCTCGGCCGTCTCGGTGACCGAGCCGACCGATCGACCGGTGCGCACGGTGACACCGAGCCCGTGCAGGTGGGCGCCGAGCGGGCCCCACAGGGTCGAGTCGTAGTCGTCGGCGGGCACGTCGAAGAGCAGGCCCTCGGCCGACCCGACGAAGTACATGTGGAACATCGCGACGAGCTCGGCTCCGGAGAACTCGCGCGGGTCGGCGAAGAAGCTGCGCGCGAACACCTCCAGTGCCAGGTGGCGGGCGGCCTCGGGGAAGTGCAGCCGGTCGAGCACGTCGGCGGCGCTCACCCCGTCGAGCGCCGTGTAGGTGGCCGGGAAGTCGACGTCGAGCAACCCCAGCGCCGCCTCGATGTCGACCGCGGCCAGCCCGCGAAGGTCGAAGCTCGGGCTGCGGGCGACGAACGCCGCGAGGTTCCACGGCGGGGTGCGCGGGATCTTCGCGAACGAGTCGTGCCCGCCTCCGTCACGCACCAGGGGGTAGTCGTCCAGCGGGCGCAGCCGCGACAACGTCGGGTCGGTGCGCCGCAGCACGGCGCGCAGGTTGTAGTACTGCCGGAAGAAGGCGTGGAAGCCCCGGCTCATCTGCGCCCCGTCACCACCGGGCACGTCGACCGGCCAGGCCCGCACCCGTCCGCCGAGCCGCTCCTCACGCTCGAGCACCGTCACCCGCACGCCACGCTCGGCCAGCGCCAGCGCAGCCGTGAGGCCGGCGATGCCTCCGCCCACGACGACGACGTGGCGCTCGCCGGGCGGCACGGCATCCGCAGGGATGGCCGGAGCGGGTGGCGGGTGGAAGACCGCCCGCGAGTCCCGACCCGGCCGCCACCGAGGCGCACGGCGCCCGGGGATCACGATGGTGACGACCCGCCCACGGTGTGCACGACGCCGCGCTGCCACCCGGCATACGTGCGGTGCCGCACGTCGACGAGACCGGAGCCGATCAGTCGTTCGCAGATGCGGGCCACCGAGTCGAAGTCGCGCACGCTCGTGTAGAGGTAGCGGTGCAGCGGCAGGTCGGAGCCCTTGACGACCGCGAGGGGGATGATGACGCCGTGGCAGATGCCGGCCCAGATCGCCCTCGCGCGGGTGCTGCCCTGGACCGAGTAGTCGTGGATCACGACCGCCCCTCCGGGTCGCAGCACCCGAGCCATCTCGCGCACGAGGCGCTCGCGGTCGGGCACGTTGCGCAGCAGGTAGCAGGCGAGGATGCCGTCCACGGAGTCGGCGGGCAGCGCCTCGAGGTGCGCCACGGCATCCGAGACGACGAGCTCGACGCCGGTCGGCCAGGACTTGGCCCGGGCCTGCGCGACCATGCCCTCGGACATGTCGACGCCGGTCACGGTGAGCCGGTCGGGGGCCCCTCCGCGGGCCCGCCACTCCTCCAGCAGGGCCTGGGTCGAGGCGCCGGAGCCGCACCCGAGGTCGAGCAGCCTCAGGTGCGAGCCGTCCGGGGCGGGCAGGCGCTCCAGCAGCGAGCGGGCCGCCCCGAGCAGCTGCTCGTGGTAGCCGGGGGACAGGGCGACCATGGCGTCGTACGTGGGTGCGGCGCGGTCGAACGCGTCAGCGAGGGCCCACCCCCCCGTCGTCGGTGCAGTGGTGCTCACACTCTCTCCTTCGTGCTCGTGCGGTCGCCCAGGTGCAACCAGGCCAGCAGGGTCAGCGTGATCATGCTGAACCCGAACAGATCGTCGTCCACGAGCTACCTCACGCCGCCTCGGCGTCGGGGCCGAGGGTGGCGGCCGGCGGCAGCGCCGAACGCGGCCCGGCCGGCCAGGCTCGGGGATCGGGCCCGAGGGCGTCGAGCAGCGGCACCTGCTCGGTGGCCCAGGGTGAGACGGTGCGGCGCCCGTCGAGCACCTCGTCGCGGAACTGCTCCCACGGCACCCACTGCGCGTCGTCGACCTCGGCCGGGTCGGGAGCGGTCGGCGTCGCTGGTGGCAAACCCCACGAACACCGGGCAGAGCTCGTTCTCGACGAGGCCGTTCATCTGCGCGCGGTACCGGAACCCGGGCAGCACGAGGCGCAGCTCACCGACCTCGACCCCGAGCTCGCTGCGGGCGCGGCGCCGCACGGCCTGCGCGAGGTCCTCGCCGGGCGTGGGGTGTCCGCACACGGTGTTCGTCACGACGCCGGGGAAGCTCGGCTTGCTCGCGGCCCGCGTCGTGACGAGCAGCCGCCCCGCCGGGTCGAGGACGTAGCAGGAGAAGGCCAGGTGCAGCGGGGTGTCGTCGTGGTGGATCGCCGACTTGGGTGCCTGGCCCACCGGTGACCCGGCGGCGTCGAGGAGCACGACGGGGTCGTCGGAGACCCACGCCCCGCCCAGGGGGTCGAGGGCCGCACGGTCCTTGCGCACGAGCCGCATCGGCTCGCGCGAGGTCACCATGCGGGCGGCCAGTGCGGCCTTGCGGGCCGTGGGAACCCGTGCGCGAGAGGCGAACACGTCGTAGTCCGCCGCCTCGATGCGCTCGAGGATGCGGGCGTAGAGCACCCGCGCCGTGGCCACGCAGCGTCGCGACGCCCCGGGAAGCATGGGGATGCCGTCGTCGGCCTCCCGGTACAGCCGCCGGTTGCGCTCGATCTGGAACGCCATCAGCTCGCGCCACTGCGGGGTGACGACCCGGGCGTGGGGGTCGGCCCCGAACCGGCGCAGGTCCTCCTGCGGGATGTACACGCGCCCGCGCTCGAGGTCCTCGCCGACGTCGCGCAGGAAGTTGGTGAGCTGGAAGGCGAGGCCGAGCGCGCGGGCCGGTGCCACGGCATCCGTGGAGGGTTGCAGCACCGGCAACATCATCTCGCCGATGACGGCGGCGCTGCCGTCCATGTAGGCGAGCAGGTCGGCCCACGTCTCGTAGGTGCGCTGGGTGAGGTCGGAGCGCATGGCGCCGAAGAAGCGGGTGAAGCACTCGTGCTCGATGCCGCACTCGCGCACGGTCGTCGCGACGGCCGCCATGACCGGGTCCGTCGAGGTGCCGGTGGCCAGGGCCTGCCAGAAGGACGCCTCGAAGGCGTCGAGCTCGGCGGCGGTCTCGGGGCCGGGCTCGGGCCCGGCGAGGTCGACGATGTCGTCGGCCAGGCGAGCCAGGGTGTAGACGGCGTGGACGTGGCGGCGTGAGGCGGCGGGCAGCAGGCGGGCGCCCCAGTAGTAGGTCGTCCCGTGCTCGCGGGTGACCTCCGCACACCGGGCATAGCCGGCTGCCAGCACCTCGGGGGAGGTGGCCGGGGTGGGTTCGCTCACCGGGCCACCGTACGGGGTGCGCGAGGAACGGGTCGGGCCGCGCCGGCGTACTCCTGCACCCGCTGGGCGGCGAGCTTGCCGCTCACGAGCACCATGGGGATGCCGACGCCGGGCTGGGTGCCCGACCCGGCGAAGACGAGGCCCGGCACGCGGCGGTCGACGTTGGACGGCCGGAAGGGGCCGGACTGGCCGAACGTGTGGGCGAGGGCGAAGGGGGTGCCGAGGTGCATGCCCTGGGCGCGCCAGTCGTCCGGCGTGATCAGGGCCTCCTCGCGGATGTCGGTGGGGTAGCCGCCGGCCTCGAGGAAGCGGAAGAGGCGCTCGCGCATCGGGCCGGACTCGCGCCGCCAGTCCAGGCCGGACCCGGTGTGCGGCACGGGCTCCAGGACGTACATCGCCGTGGACCCGGGGGGTGCGGCGGTCGGGTCGGTGACCGAGGGCACCGTGACCAGTCGCGAGGGGTCGGGCATGAGCTCGCCGCGGTCGATGATCGCCTCGAAGGCGCCGTCCCAGTCGTCGCCGAAGTGGATGTTGTGGTGGCGCAGGTGCGCGCCCGGCGTGCCGGTGGCCCCGACGTGCCACACGACCGCGGACGGCGAGTAGGCGCCCGTGCGGATCGTGCGGGGTGCACGGATGCCGGGCAGCAGGCGGTCGTAGACGACCGGGAGGTCGACGGTCGCGACCACGGCATCCGCGGCGAGGCGCTCGCCGTCGGCCGTGGCGACGCCGGCGACGGCCCCGTCGCCCCGGCGCAGGATCTCGCTCACCTCGACACCGAGGTGGATCGGGACACCGGCATCGGTGAGCGCCTGCGCCATGGCCCGCGGCACGGCGTGCATCCCGCCCTCGGGGTAGAACACCCCGCGCACGGTGTCCATGTAGGTGATCACGGCGAGCACGGCCCGCGCCTTGGCCGGGGCGATCCCGGCGTACAGGGCCTGGAAGCTGAAGATCCGGGTCAGCCGGTCGTCGGTGAAGTACCTGTCGACGGCCGGCCCGAGGGCGCCGAGCCCGCCGAGGCGCAGCAGCTTCAGCGCGGTCGTGGGCGATCGCAGCAGGTCCAGGGGTGAGGAGTAGTTGTGGTCGACGAACGTGTCGAACTCGGTCTCGTAGAGCTGCTCGAGCCACGCGAGGAAGCGGTCGAAGCCGGCGGCATCCGCCTCGCCGACCTTCGTGCGGATCTCCTCGCGCAGGTCGTCCATGTCGGCGCGGATGTGCAGCTCGCTGCCGTCGGGGTAGACCGCCCGGTAGGCCGGGTCGAGGCGCCGCATCGTGATGAGCGAGTCGGGGTCGCCGCCGACCGCGCGGATGGGGTCATGGAGCAGTTCGGGCATGGTCATGACGACCGGCCCGGGGTCGAGGCGGAAGTCGCCGAGGCGCAGCAGGCCGGCGCGGCCGCCGACGACGCCCTCGCGCTCGAGGACGGTGACGTCGTGGCCCGCGGCGGTGAGGTGGCAGGCGGCGGCCAGGCCGGAGAGCCCGGCGCCGATGACGAGGACCTTCACGCAGACCGCCAGGCGATGGCGTCGGCGAGGGTGCGCAGCGCGGCATCCGCCTGCGGTTCGACGGACAGGTCGTCCAGGCAGGCGTGGGCGCGACGGCTGAGGTCGGCGATGGTCTGCTCCGCGCGCTCGCGCACGCCGGCGGCGATCATCGCGCGCTGGAGGGCGTCGACCCCGGTGTCGTCGAGCGTGCCGTCGTCGCAGGCGGCGAGCAGCGGTCGGTCACGCAGGGGGAGCAGCTCGGCCGCCCAGGTGAGCAGCTCGGTGGGCTTGCCGGAGCGCAGGTCGTCGCCCGCGGGCTTGCCGGTGCGGGTGGGGTCGCCCCACACCCCGAGGACGTCGTCGCGCACCGCGAAGGCGTCGCCGACGAGGTCGCCCCAGGCGACGAGCTCGCGCACGAGCCCGGGGTCGGCGCCGCCGACGAGCGCGCCGAGCTGCAGCGGGCGGGTGATCGTGTAGCGACCGCTCTTGAAGCGTGCGATGCGGCGGGACGTCGCGTGGTCGCGACGACGGCCGGCGGCGTGGGTGACGTCGAGCAGCTGGCCCTCGACCAGCTCGACGGCCATGAGGCGCCACGCCGCCCTGACCTCGGCCGGGGTGGGGGCGACCAGCAGGGTCGCCTCGCTGAGGGCGAGGTCGGACACGAGCGTGGCGACGCTGTCGCCGAACAGGGCGTCGTCGCCGAGGCCGCCGCTCCTCGCGGTGACGCTCCGCCGCGACGACGTGGAGGGTGGGCCGACCGCGCCGTGAGTCGGAGCGGTCCATGACGTCGTCCTGGATGAGCGCGAACAGGTGCAGCAGCTCGAGCGCCGCGGCGATCCGCACGACGTGGGGGTGGGTGCCGGAGGTGCCGCCGCCGACGACCCAGCCCCAGTGGGCCAGCATCGGGCGCAGGCGCTTGCCGTGGTTGCGCGAGCGTGCCGCGAGCTCGCCGACGAGGTCGATGCCGAGGGGCCCCGGGTCGGGCGTCACCTCGTCGGGCGCGTTGTCGGCGGCGGCCTGGTCGAGCGCTTCGGAGAGCTCGAGGAAGGTCGTCTCCAGAAGGGAGTCGGCCTCCGCGAGCGTGGCCTCGACGGGCGCCGTCACGCGGCGGGCGTCGAGGTCGAGAGAGGTCACCTCGGCACTCATGGAACTCAACCGCCTCCTGCTTCGCGCGTTGCCTCACGGTGTGTTGCGGACCTCTGTTGGCCAAAGCCTAGACAGTCGCCACAGGCGCCGCCAACAACCTTAGACAAAGTATCGGCATGCCAGCGTGTGCGAGGGTTCGCTCCCGCGTAGGGTCGCCCTCGTGGACGCCGATGTCGTGGTCGTGGGGGCCGGGTTGGCCGGGCTCCGGTGCGCCGAGGTGCTGGCGCACGCCGGGCTCTCGGTCGTGCGTGCTCGAGGCAGCGGATGCCGTGGGTGGGCGCCAGCGCACCGACGAGGTCGACGGCTTCCTCCTCGACCGCGGCTTCCAGGTGCTCAACCCCGCCTACCCGGCCGTGCGGCGCTGGGTCGACGTCGACGCGCTGCACCTGCGGCGCTTCGGGGCCGGGCTGCTCGTGCGCCGCGAGGAGGGCCTCGTCGAGCTGGTGCACCCGCTGCGGTCGCCGGGCGGCATCCCGGCGACCCTGCGCAGTGGCCTGCTGACGCCGCGTGCCGTGCTGGCGCTGGCGCGGTGGGCGGGGCCGGCGGTTCTCGCGCCCCGCCGGGTCATCGCCGGCCCCGACCGCACGGTGCGCGCCGGGCTCGACCGGGCCGGCCTCACCGGGCCACTGCGCACGGAGGTGCTCGAGCCGTTCCTCGCGGGCGTCCTGGCCGAGGACCGTGGCGAGACCTCTGACGCGTTCGTGCGCCTGCTGGTGCGGATGTTCGCGCTCGGCGTCCCCGGGGTGCCGGCGCGCGGCATCCGGGCCCTTCCCGAACAGCTCGCGGGTCGCGCGGCTGCGCTCGGCGTCGTCCTGCGACTGGGCGACCCCGTCGTGTCGGTGGGCGGGGATGCCGGTGGCGTCACCGTCGCTCTCGCGGGCGGCGGTCGAGTCACCGGGCGCGCGGTGGTGGTCGCCGTCGGACCGGATGCCGTCGCGGGGCTGCTCCCGCTCCCCGCCCCCGTCACCAAGGGCTTGCGCACCTGGTGGTTCGCGGCCCCCGAGGCGCCGACGGACTCCACGATGCTCGTCGTCGACGGGCGCCGCCGTGGGCCGGTCGTCAACGCTGCGGTCATGAGCAACGCGGCGCCGTCCTACGCGCCGGCCGGGCGCCACCTCGTGATGGTGACGTGCCTGCTGGAGGCCGGGACAGCAGGGGCAGCAGCGGACGCAGAGGCTGACGTGCGGCGCCAGGCGGGGGAGATGTTCGGGGTGTCGACCAGCGCCTGGGAGCTGATCAGGCGCGACGACATCCCGCACGCGCTGCCGGCCCAGCCGGCCCCGCTGCGCACCGTGTCCGAGGCCAGGGTCTCGCCGGGGGTCTACGTCGCGGGGGACCACCGCGACACGGCATCCATCCAGGGGGCCCTGGTGTCGGGGAACCGCGTCGCGCAGGCGGTGCTCGCCGACCTCGCGGCCCCGTGAGCGCACGCCGGGCCGTGCGGGTGCTCTACCCGCACCAGCTCTTCGAGGCCCACCTCGATGCTGCGCCCGGCACGCGCTTCGTGCTCGTCGAGGACGACCTGCTCTTCCGCCACCAGCCCTTCCATGCGCAGAAGCTCGTGCTCCACCGGGCGTCGGGACGGCACTTCGCCGCGCGGCTGCGAGACGCGGGCTTCGACGTCGACGTCCTCGAGACGGATGCCGTGCGGTCCTCCGGTTCGCGCCTCGCCGACCACCTCGCCACGCTGCGCCCGGACACGCTGACGGCTGTTCGACCCGGTCGACGACTGGATGCTGCGAGACCTGCGGGCGTCGGTGGCCGACGCCGGGGTGCCGTTCGCGCCACAGGACGTGCTCGAGTCGCCGAACTTCCTCACCACCCGGGCCGAGCTGGTCGACTGGTTCGGGGGCCGGCGGGCGAGGATGGCGACCTTCTACCAGTGGCAGCGGCGCCGACTCGACGTGCTCCTCGACGGCGGTCAGCCGGTCGGCGGGCGGTGGTCGTTCGACACGGAGAACCGCAAGAAGCTGCCGAAGGGGCACCGGGTCCCGGCCTGGACCGCTGCCGACCGCACGGCGGAGGTCGACGAGGCGATCGAGTGGGTGCAGGAGGCGTTTCCGGATGCGCCGGGGCGCGCGACGGCCTTCGCGTGGCCGGTCACGCACGAGCAGGCCCGGGCCGCGTTGCGCGAGTTCGTCGACGAGCGGCTCGCGCAGTTCGGGCCCTACGAGGACGCCATCTCCACGCAGCACCCGGTGCTCTTCCACGCCGCCATCACCCCGGCGCTCAACTGCGGGCTGCTCGACCCGCGCGAGGTGCTCGACGCCGTGCTCGTCGGGGCGGCACGACCAGGGGGTCGAGCTGGCCTCGCTCGAGGGGTTCGTGCGCCAGCTGATCGGCTGGCGCGAGTACATGCGGGGCACCTACCACCTGTTCGGGCGGCCGATGCGGGCCGCGAACCACCTCGGCCACACCCGGTCGCTGGCGCCGGGGTGGTGGGACGGCACGACGGGACTGGACCCGGTCGACCACGCGATCCACGGCATCCTCGATCGTGGGTGGGCTCACCACATCGAGCGGCTCATGGTGCTCGGCAACGCGATGTGCCTGCTGCGGACCGACCCGGTCGAGGTCAACGAGTGGTTCATGGCGATGTTCGTCGACGCCTACGACTGGGTCATGGTGCCGAACGTCCACGCGATGTCGCAGTTCGCGGCCGGCGCGGCCGTCACCACCAAGCCCTACGTCTCGGGCAGTGCCTACCTGCGTCGGATGTCCGACCACGGGCCCGGTGCCTGGCGGGAGGACTGGGACGCCCTCTACTGGACCTTCGTGGAGGACCACCGTGAGGTCTTCGAGGGCAACCCGCGCTCGCGGATGGTCACGCGCTCGTGGGACGCGATGGATGCCGTGCGGCGCGATGCGCTGACCGGTCGCGGTCGCGCCGTCATCGAACGGCTGTGACGGTGAGCCGACCGGTCGTGCCGGTCCGGCGTCACCGGGGGCCGTCCCGCTACGGCGAAGGTTGGACGCGGCGCGCGGGCTGCGGTTCGTCGACAGCGAAAGCCCCGGCGCGGCATCCGGGCTCCTTATGGTCGTGGAACTGTCCGGTGGGAGGAACCACCGCACCCACGACGCGAGGAGCACCCATGACGCACCACGAGAACGGCGCCGCCACGGTCCACGACCTCATCAAGGACCAGCGCACCGCGATGTTGACCACGGTCCACGACGATCGGGGGCACGCTGGCCGCGCGCCCGATGGCTCTGCAGCAGGCCGACGCCGACGGCACCCTGTGGTTCCTCGCGTTCGCGGGCTCGGAGAAGACCGAGGAGATCCGCCGACACCAAGAGGTGAATGTCGCCTTCACCGAGGAGGGCAAGTGGGTGTCACTGGCCGGCACGGCGTCGGTGCACCAGGACCCGGCGAAGGCCAGGGAACTGTGGAACGACTTCGCCCAGGCATGGTTCCAGTGCGAGCCCGACGACCCGAGGGTTGCCGTGATCCGGGTCGACGGGGAGAGCGCTGAGTACTGGGACAGCCCCGGCAAGGTCGGCACGCTCGTCGGCGTCCTGAAGGCGAAGGTGACCGGTCAGCGCCCGGACGACGGCGAGAACGAGACCGTCCGGCTCTGAGCGCTCGCTGAACCCAGAGCGGAGCGCGTCAGCCTCAGTTGCCGGTCGTGTCGTTCCACGACCAGTGCGGCAGGGGCTCGCCGGTCGTCACATCAGGGCGTCGGCGAGCTCTCGCAGCGTCTGGTCGGAGGCATCCATGGGGGCGTACTCGACCACCTCGCCGGACGGGTCGACGAAGGCGATGAGGCCGGACTCCATGGCGTCGGGAACCGGAGCCGAGGTTGCCGGCACCGTCCATGAACCACACGGCCGGAATCCAGACGGAGGCATATCCGACCGGCGCAGGCAGCGTCCCCGCCTCGCGCTCCAGCTCGGCGATGGGCCGCGGCATCCCCTTCGGGGCCTCGAGCTCGGCGACGAGCCCGAGCAGGGCTGCGCCAGAGGGTGAGTCAGCGACGATCGGCGCCAATCGGCGCACGGCCCCGGTGACCTGCTCGAGGTTGCCGACGGCGATGACGACCGGCGCCTCGCGGTAGTCGGCCCACGCCAGCTGCCCTCCGCCGAGGCGCGGGACGGTGAAGTCGGGGACGTGGGTGTTGTCGAGCGGCTCGCCCGCGTCCTCCATGGGGTGGTCGACGACTTCTCCGGGGACCGTTCCGCAGAACTCGTCGACCCACCTGGCGACCTCGGGTTCCGGGGGTGGCAGCGAGCCGACGGGTCGCGACTCCCCGACCGGACGCAGCTGATCGAGCAGGGCGAGGCCCCGGTGGCCGTCGTAGTCGGCCAGGTCGTCGGCGTGCAGCACCCTCACCTGAAGCCGCTCGGTGAACAGGGTGAGCTCGCCCATGATCAGGCCGGCTGGCACGCCGAGCTGGGGGTCGAGCCGCTGGCACGACACTCCTGTCAGGTCAGGCCGCCAGGCCATCGTGTCGACCATCAGCGGATCCATGCAGCCACCCTCCTCGAACATGGCGGGCCTGCAGGTGCCGTAGGACGTGAACACCTGGAAGTCGGGCCCGTTCTCCGTGACGCGCGCGACGTGAGTGAGGTTGAGCCCAGCGGCGCTCGCGCCGAGGAAGTAGGCGACCGTGCCCTCGGCCTCCAGCTCCTCGGCCACGGCAGACACGGCGTTGTCGCCGACGTAGGTCCCCGGGGACGTACCGGCGCCGCATGAGGTCAGGGTTGCGGCGACGGCCGCACAGACGACACCACCGAGAACCCACCTGCCCACTGACGGCATCTTTGGCCTCGATCCTCGAGACTCCAGTGTCGTCGCAGCGCACCGCCGGTTCAATGGCCCGGTCGGGCCCCGCCCCGGACCGCGGTCAGCGGCGCCCGGCGGCCCCCGGCACGGCGACGTCGACGTGCACGAGCCGGTGGTCGCTGGGGAAGAAGCCCGTGGTGAGGCGCGACAGGGGGTCGGTCGACGGCATCCAGAAGACCGCCGAGTCCTTGATCCGCAGGTCGACGCTCGGCAGCACGTAGTCGGCCCTGAGGTTGCCCGGCGGCTCGGAGAAGTCGGCCGTGTCCTGCGACGAGGGGCTGCGGTGGGTGAGGTTGACGCCGCCCTGGGCGAGGCTCGCCTCGACTGCGCCCTCGCTCGTCGGTACCGACCCGTCGTTCACGCGGGGCAGGTCGAGCAGCTGCTGGATGGAGCCGGGGATCGAGTCGCCGTCGAGGGGGTCGGAGTTCTGGTCCCCGGCGATGACGAACGTCGACCCGGGGCGCAGGCCACCGGTCGAGCCCGCGTCGTCGGTGATCCACCCCGAGGTCCTCGGGCCCGGAGACGTAGTCGGCCCACAGCCGGATCTCGTCGTGGTTGCGGGTGCCGTTGCGGTCCTCCGGGCCGTCGAAGACCGGGGGGGTGGGGTGCGACACGAGGAAGTGCACGGTCTTCGCGCCCACCTGGATCGGCACGTCCCAGTGCGACTTGCTCGACAGGCGCACCTGCTCGAGCTCGGCGGGGGAGTACCAGTCAGCCGGGGCCGGCGTGTTGGGGTCGTCGGGCAGCAGCGCGCCCGGCATGTCCTTCCAGAGCAGGTGCTGGAAGGTGCGCACCGCCTCGGTGTCGATGGGGTGCTTGGAGTAGACCGCCATCCCGTACTGCCCCGGGTAGAACCCGAACCCGAACGCGTCGTTGGCCCCACCGACCGAGCCGCTGTTGTCGAGGTCGAGGCCGCTCGGCACCCCCGTGTTCACCGGGGCGACGAAGAAGTAGGGGTAGTCGACCGGGTCGGCGCCGTTCTGGGGGCGTTCGAGGTAGTTGTCGCGGAAGAGCTGCGCCGCGAGGCCGCCCTCGACGAAGTCGAACTCGTTGATGAGCAGCAGGTCCGGGTCGGCGCGCTGGATGACCTCCGCAACGGCCTTGGCCTGCGCGTTGTCCGGAGTCGACAGGTCGCTGACGAGCGCGCCCGCCGCGGTGCGGTTGAGTGACGCGTTGAACGTCGCGACGCGCAGGGTGCGGTCGGGCGCGGCGGATGCCGTCGTGCCGGATGCCGTGCACGCCGCCTCGCGCTGGCGTCGAGGCGCTCGCGGTGGTGGAGACTGCGGCGACGAGAGCAACTGCTGCAACGGTCGCTGCGGCGTTCCTGGCGGAGTGCGTCCTGGGTCCTGCGGGAGTCCTGGGCATGCCCTCGACGGTAGGCCGGTCGGCTGGGCCGTGGGGCGAACGGTGCACGGCAATCAGGTGACGTCCCCGTGGATCGCAGCCGGATCGCGGGACCATGTCGGCGGTCGGTTGTAGCGTCGCCGGGAAGCGAGCAATCCACCACGCCCGCCTCCCACCACGGCCGAAGGAGCCCGTCATGGCAGTTGCCCTGAACCCCTACCTGAACTTCCCCGGCACCGCCCGTGAGGCGATGACGTTCTACCAGTCGGTGCTCGGCGGTGAGCTGCAGATCTCGACCTTCGGTGAGTACGGCGCCGACGGGCCCGACGCGAACGGGGTCATGCACGCCCACCTCGAGACCGAGGCCGGAATGACCTTCATGGCCTCCGACCTGCCCCCGGGCATGGAGGACGGCCACGTCGCCGGCACCAACATGTCGATGTCGATCAGCGGCGACGACTCCGAGGCGATCCGTCGCTACTGGGAGGGGCTGGCCGAGGGGGGCACCGTGCAGATGCCGCTGGAGCGGCAGATGTGGGGTGACGACTACGGCCTGCTCGTCGACCGGTTCGGCATCGCCTGGATGGTCAACATCGCCGGCGAGCAGCCACCGGCCTGATCCCGAGGACGGGAGCTAGTCCAGCTCGGCCACTGCGGCCTCGAGCTCCTCCAGCGCCTCGCCCGTGTGCACGGCCAGTCGCTGGAGGTGCGGGAGCGCCTCGCGGTCTCCGATGAAGCCGAGATCGAGCCTTCCGGCATACGAGTGCGCCGTGATGTTGAGCGCCATCGAGTGTCCCGGGATCGACACCGGGTAGGTCGCCTCGAGCCGTGCACCGCGCAGGTAGAGGTGCTCCTTGGGGCCGGGCACGTTCGAGATGCAGACGTTGAGGGTGTGCGGCACCGGCCCGGGAAGGCCGCTCATCGCCTTGGCGACCTGGAGCCCGGCAGGGGCGAGCAGCAACGCGCTGTAGGCCATCACGGCATCCGCGCCCATCCCCCGCATCCGGGCCTTGGCCGCCCGCGAGGACGCCGTGATCGCGGACAACCGCTCGAGCGGGTCCTCGATGTCGGTGGCCAGCGACACCAGGGTGGCGCCGACGGCGTTGCCGCCGCCCTCACTCTCGGGCGGCCGCACGTTCACGGGGATGAACGCGATGAGCGGACGCTCAGGCAAGGCGTCGAGGTCGTCGAGCCAGGTGCGCAGGCCGCCGGCGCAGAGCGCCATGAGCACGTCGTTGAGGGTTGCCTTGCGCGCCTTGGCAATGGCTCGCAGCCGGGACAGGTCGTACTCCTGGGTGGCGAAGCGCCGCGACCGCCCGGTGCGTGAGTTGAGGATCGAGTCGGGGGCCTGATAGCTCGTGACCGCCTTGGTCGGGGTGCGTCCGCGGCCTACCTGGGTCTCGACCAGCGCCTTCAGCACCGAGGGGGTCGTGCCCACCGAGGACGCCAGCGAGCGCACGATCGAGGCCACGTCGCCGATCGGGTCGGCCTCGCGCTTCGACCCTTCCGGGCGGGGCGGCTTGCGGGTGCTGAAGAAGAACGGGTGCTCCCGGTCGTCGGGGTCGACCGCCAGACCGCGCTGGAGGATGCGCATCCCGGTGAAGCCGTCGACGAGCGAGTGGTGGATCTTGGTGTAGATCGCGAACCGGTTGCCGGACAGCCCTTCGATGACGTGCATCTCCCACGGGGGGCGGCGGAAGTCGAGCTGGTTGGAGTGCAGGCGTGACACGAGGACACCGAGCTCACGCTCACCTCCGGGGCTCGGCAAGCGCGGAGTGCCGCACGTGGTAGTCGATGTCGAACTCGTCGTCCTCGACCCAGCGGTGCACCGGCTGCCGCATCAGGGTTCTGGTCTGGAGGCGGAAGAACCACGGGGCCTCGATGGGTGCAGCCCGCAGGTCGCTCACGAGCTGGCGCAGGTATGCGGTGCGTCGCACGCCCTCCGGGTAGGTGAAGTGCAGCAGTGATGCGACGTGCATCAGGGTCTCGGGCGTCTCGCCCATGAGGAAGATCGCGTCGAGGGGGGTTGCCCAGCGGGACCGACCCATGCGCGTCAGACCGCCCGGCCCTGCGCTGCCGGCACGTGACCGGCATACGGCAGCCATGCTCCTTCGGGCTGGGCCAGTCGATCGCAGATGACCCGCAGCGTGTGCATCTCATGACCGTAGCCGAGATGGCTCGCCGTGACCTCGACGTTCTCCGTGAGCGGCGCCGGCTCGGACAGGCAGCACTCCCACGCGACGATGCCGTCGTTGCGGGAGTAGATGCACGTCGTCGGCACCTGCAGGGGTGCGGCACGGGTGGCCAGGGCCTCGTCGGTGAACATCTTCTCGAGGTTGTTCCGGTTCATCACGCGGTAGACCCGCCAGGCGCGCGTCGATGCCGGGTGGCCGCGGAACGGGCTGCCGAGGGTGATGACCGAGCGGGTGTAGTCGGGCAGGGTGCGGGCCATCTCGCGCGCGTAGATGCCGCCGGCGCTCCAGCCGATCAGGCTGACCCGGCGCTGGTAGCGGTCGTGGATCTCGAGGAGGAGGTCCTCGAGCTCCTCGGCCAGCTTGGGGCTGGCGCCGAGGTTGCGGCCGTGCCGCCAGTCGTGGACGTGGTAACCCAGGCGCCGCAGGTGGCTGCGCAGGAACGCCGTCGACTCCGGGCCGGCGAGGAACCCGGGCAGGACGATCACCGGGTGCCCGTCCCCGCGGGGCCATTCGTTCAGGTCCCGGGTGCGCACGGCCGCGCTCGCGAGCTCGAGGGCGGTGCGCCATTCACGGCGCGCCTGCCAGGCGGTGGGCATGGGCGCGCCCTCGGCGCTGGGAACGGCCGGGACCTCGGGCACCGTGGGGACCACGGGGAGCTCGTGATGTTCGGTCACGGCGGTGCTCCTTGTGGTCCGGGCGTCGCGAAACCGGCTGCCCGGTCGCGACGCTGCGAGGTGGCTGAACCGCAGTGTGACAGATGGGGCGGGTGTGTGGCGGGTGGTTGTGAGCCCGGTCGCCCCGGTCGGTGTGCCTCAGGGTGTCCCCTGAGCCGCCCCTGAGGTGGTGGGCGCGGGGAACACCGGACGGACCCTCGGCAGTTGAGCCTGATGGACCGTGGTGTTCGACTCCCCGGCCGATCCCGCACGAAAGGGGACCCCCATGACCACCACCGACCAGCTGCGCACGGTGCTGCGCGACCTCGAGGCCAAGGCCAAGGAGATGGAGCTCGACAAGAAGCTCACGACCTTCGCCGACCAGGCCGACCAGTTCCTGCGCGACGCCGCGACCCGCGCCGGCGACTATGCCGCCGAGAACCGCGAGCGCGTCGAGGCCACCTTCGACAAGGCTGGCGCCAAGGTCGACGAGAAGACCGAGGGCAAGTACCACGCCTCGTTCGTGAAGGTCCGCGCCGGTGTCCTCACCGGTGTCGACTGGGTCGTCGAGCAGCGCGACAGCGCTGCCACGGCGGAGTCTGGGACCACCCCGGATGCCGGGACGACCGCGGCGGGCGACGCCGCCACGGGTGCCGGCGCGACGGCATCCGCCGCCACGTGGAGCGACGTCACGGACGACGCCCCGCAGCCCGCCGTCACCCCGCAGGACACCGTCACCCCGCAGGACACCGTCACCGAGAGCCCCACCGACCTCCGCTGACACGTCCCTGTCCGTCACCCCACGGTGCGCCGCTCACCCGGCATACCGTGGGGTGATGACGTCCACCCGCACCGAACGCGACACGATGGGGCCCGTCGAGGTGCCTGCCGACCGCTACTGGGGGGCGCAGACGCAGCGCAGCCTCGAGCACTTCGACATCGGGCGCGACACCTTCGTGTGGGGGCGGCCGGTGGTGCGCGGGCTGGGGCTGCTCAAGCAGTGCGCGGCCCTTGCCAACGCCGAGCTCGGTCTACTCGACGCCGACGTGGCCGACGCCGTCGTGCAGGCCGCCGACGAGGTGGCTCGCGGTGTCCTCGACGACCACTTCCCGCTCGTGGTGTTCCAGACCGGGTCGGGCACCCAGAGCAACATGAACGCCAACGAGGTCATCGCCAACCGGGCGATCGAGATCCTCGGCGGTGAGCTGGGGTCGAAGGCGCCGGTGCACCCGAACGACGACGTCAACCGCAGCCAGTCGAGCAACGACACCTTCCCCACCGCGGTGCACGTCGCGGTGGTGCTCGAGCTGGCCGAACGGCTGCACCCGGCCCTCGACGTGCTGTGTGCGGGCACTCGACGCCAAGGCCGACGAGCTGGGCGACGTCGTCAAGGTGGGGCGCACGCACCTGCAGGACGCCACGCCGGTGACCCTGCGCCAGGAGATCGGTGCGTGGGCGGCGCAGGTGCGCGATGCCCAGGCCGACGTGGCGCATGCCGGTGAGCGCGTTCGCGCTCTCGCGATCGGGGGGACGGCGGTCGGCACGGGCCTGAACGCCCCCGAGGCCTTCGGCCCGCTCGTCGCCCAGCACCTGAGCGCGCAGACGGGTCAGGAGTTCCACCAGGCCGAGAACCTCTTCGTCCAGCTCGCGTCGCACGACGGCCTGGTCGCGGTGTCGTCGGCGCTGCGGACGCTTGCCGGGGCGCTGATGAAGCTGGCCAACGACGTGCGCTGGCTGGCGTCCGGGCCGCGCACGGGCATCGGCGAGCTCGTGATCCCCGAGAACGAGCCGGGCTCCTCGATCATGCCGGGCAAGGTCAACCCGACCCAGTCCGAGGCGATGACGATGGTCGTCACGCGAGTGTTCGGCAACGACGCGACGGTCGGGTTCGCCGGCACCCAGGGCAACTTCCAGCTCAACGTCTTCACCCCGGTCATGGCGCACGCGGTGCTGGAGTCGATCCGGCTGCTGGCCGATGCCAGCCGGTCGTTCACCGAGCACTGCGTCGTGGGGCTGTCGGCCGACCGCGAGCGGATCGCGGCCCACCTCGACGCCGACCTCATGCTCGTGACGGCCCTGGCGCCCCACGTCGGCTATGACACGGCGGCGGCGATCGCGAAGCAGGCCCACCGCGACGGTTCGACGCTGCGCGAGGCAGCGCTGGCGTCCGGAGCGGTCAGCGGCGAGGACTATGACCGCTGGGTCGACCCGGAGGCCATGACCCGCCCCGGTTAGGTGGTCGCTGGGCTACCGCTCAGCGGGGCGGCCTGCGGTAGGTCGAGACGCTGCTGCTGTCGGGAGTGAAACCCACGCTCCGGTAGACGCGACCGGCCGCGTTGGTCACCTCGGTGACGATGACCCACCGGTCGCAGCCGTGGTCGGCTGACCACTGGGCGGCGACCCCGAGCAGGTGGGTGGCCAGGCCGCGTCCCCGGTGATCCGCGTCGGTCCCGACGTCCTGGTAGCGCGCGGTCGAGCCGCACCGGACGATGCCGAGGTCGGCGACGAGCGTGTCGCCCGCGAAGGCACCGAACCAGGCGGCGTGACCGTGTTCCACCAGATCGCGCCGGGACCGGGTGCGGCGCTCGGCGAACTGCCGGAAGCCCTGTGGTTCGTGCTCCTGCGTCCGGTCGTTCTCGGCCACGGCTGCGGCCACGCTGCTTGCCCAGTCCTGTTCGCTGAAGTGGCGAACCGAGTAGCCGTCCGGGCAGGGCGCCAGCCGGGGAAGGGTCGCCGTGGTGAGCACCTCGTCGACCTCGAGCACGAGGCCGTGCGCCGACCAGGCGTCCACGGCATCCGGCATGCGGGTGAGTCCGATCGCGACCCACTGCGCCCCCGGGAAGGCCGTCTCGAACTCCGCCACCCAGCGGTCGGCGTCGTGGACGGCATCCTCGGTGGTGACGAACAGGCAGTTTCCCCAGTGGAACCCGGGGTTGTGGGGGGACCGGACGACGAGGTGGTCCGGGTGCTCCTCGATGGTGGAGCCGCTCAGCTCGAGGATGGCCAGGTCGGTGGCCCACCCCGGGGGGAAGGTACGCATGGCTGGACGCTAGCGGCAGGGTCGACGGACACCCCGATCCACCCTCCGAACACACCAGGCGGCGGCTCCATTGGGATGATGGACGAGTGCTCGAGGCAGAGGTGACCTGGGCCCAGGCGCTGTCGTGGCGGATGGGGCGTCAGCTCCTCGACCCGGTGGGGTCGGAGTCGGTCGCCGGCGTGGTGGGCCGTCTGGGGGCCGTGCTGTCGATGGACGAAGGGCTCGCCGAGCTCGCGATCCGCACCCGCCGCACGGCATCCGAGCCCGGCGAGCTCACCGCCGCGCTGGCCGCTGGTGAGGTGATCAAGGCCTTCGCGTTCCGCGGGTCGATGCACTACCTCTCGCCCGAGGACGGCGGGATGTACCTGTCACTGCGGGCTGCCGGTCGTCAGTGGGAGCGGGCCAGCTGGGTGGAGTACTACGGGCTCAGCGCGTCGGACTGGCCAGAGTTTCGGGCCGCGGTGCGTGAGGCACTCAGCGACGGCCCGTTGACCCTGGCCGAGCTCGGCGAGGCGGTGACGTCACATCGCGCGTACCGGCACCTTCGGCCGGTGTTCGACGAGGGCGCCGGGACGCTGATCAAGCCGCTCACCTGGCAGGGGGACATGAGCCTCGGCCCGGCGCGCGATGGCCGGCCCACGTTCCAGCGGCTGGACACCAACCCGCGGTGGCGCGGCATCCCCGATCTCGACGAGGCCGGGCCGGCCGCCATCAGGGCCTACCTGCGGAGCTACGGCCCGGCCACGCTCGAGCACCTGCACTACTGGCTCGTCGACGGGCTCAGCGCCGGTCGGCGCCGCTTGGACCTCTGGTTCCGAGGGCTTGGCGACGAGGTGGTCGCGGTGGATGTCGACGGCACGACGGCATACGTCGTGCGCGACGACGTCGATGGCCTGCTGGCCACCCGACCGTCGGATGCCGTGCGTTTCCTCCCCGGGCACGACCAGTGGGTCATCGGTCCGGGCACCAAGGACGTCCGCGTCACGCCGGCTGCCCTGCGGGATCTCGTGACGCGCAAGGCCAACCCGGTCATCGTCGGCGGTGTCGTGTGCGGGACGTGGGCGAGGTCGGCCGACGGCATCACCGTGACCTGGCTCGACCCGCGACCTCGACCCGACGAGGCGATCGAGGCGGAGTCGGCGCGCGTGGCCCAATTCGTGCAGGCGGCCCGACCAGGTCCCTAGTCCCGTCCTGGTCCACTGGCATGGCGGAGAACTTCCAGCGTGGCGGGCATATTTCTCCGCCCGAGGGGAAGATCTCCGCCGTCACTGGGAAGACGGGGAAGTTCAAGGCCCGATCGGGTCAGGCGCTGCGCCCTCGCGCGGAGGCGAAGCCGAGCCAGGTGTGCCGATTGCCCGCCCAGCACCAGCCGACCTTCGGCGCGCCCTTGCGGTGTTTGCCGTCGCGGCCGGTCCCGCCACTGATCCACAGGGCGGGGGTGCGGGCGTCCAGACCCTTCGGCGTGCGTTTGCGCGTACCGATCGTCATGAAGCAGTGGTTGGGCTCGAGCAGCTTGGGTTCCTGGAGCAGCCAGCTGATCCCCTCGTTGACCGTGAGCGGGGAGCGCCCGCGGGCGGTGATCTCCGGCAGCGCCTCGCTCGGGCTCCAGTTGCGCATGTCGTCGCCCCGGTCGATGTCCTGCACCAGGTACAGCGGGGAGTCCGGGACGGCCAGGCCCTCGATGTCCTCGAACTGCTCGAGGTCGGTCAGGTCCTCGACGACGAAGCCCTCCTTGCCGTCGCGGCTGAGGAGCGGAGCCAGTGAGCGTGCGCTCGCGAGGGAGGGGTGGATCGCGAGGATCGCGTTCGGCTCGTGCGGCAGGGTCTGTGCCTGGTCGGTGAGGGTGCGGGCGCTGACCCCCGTCAGGTCCGCGAGGCCCAGGTCGAGCAGCCGGCCCAGCTGCATCGCGACCATCGGCGCCTCCCGGTCTCGCGAGCCCTCACGGGTGGGCGCGGTGGCCTGGTTCTCGGATGCCGTCATGGTGCTCCATTCGTCGTACGTTGTACGGTTGCCTGTACGGTACAGGAACGCCGCCCAGTGTGAGGATGTTCCCGTGCCTGCTCCTTCGTCCCGCGCGACTGATCCCGGTCGACTGATCGAGCTCATGTGGAATCCGTCCACGGCCGTCGGGCGCAGCGGGGCGACGGTCGAGGTGATCGTCGACGCGGCGCTCGCGATCGCCGACGCGGACGGGCTGGATGCCGTGACGATGCGGGCCGTCGCCGAGCGGGTGGGCATCGGAGCGATGACCTTGTACGGGTACGTCCCCGGCAAGGCCGAGCTCGTCGAGCTGATGGTCGACCGGGTGGCCGGACGGACCTACGAGAGCCACCCGGAACCCCGCGAGGCCGGTGACTGGGACGACGCCCTCCGGTACATCGCGCAGCGCACCTGGGAGCACCTGCTCGAGCACGCCTGGGTCGTCCAGGCGCCGCAGGGCCGGCCCATCCTGGGGCCGGGTGTGTGTCGCACCTACGAGGCCGAGCTCCGACCGCTCGACGGCATCGGCCTGAGCGACCTCGAGATGGACCTCGCCATCGCAGCGGTGCACGCGGCGGTCATGAACGCGGCGCAGTGGCAGACCGGCCTCGCCAGGGCCCGGGAAGAGACGCGGCTCTCCGACAACCAGTGGTGGACGCTGTACGGGCCGCGGCTGGCGGCCGCGATGGCTGGTGAAGAGCTCCCCGTCTCGAGCAGGGTGGGGCAGAGCATCGCGAATGCCGGTGACCCGGAGGCCACCTGGCGCTTCACCGTGGACGCACTCATCAGCGCCCTGCGCGAGAGGCGAGTCTGAGCCCGGGCGTCAGCGGGCGAGGAGCTCGCGCAGGTCGTCGGCGGTCAGCGAGGCCGACAGCGCCCCGCCCTCGTCGACGACCCGGGCGAACAGGTCCCGCTTGCGCTCCTGGAGGGCGACGACCTTCTCCTCGATGGTGTCCCGCGAGACCATCCGGTACACGTTGACCGGGCGGGTCTGCCCGATGCGGTGCGTGCGGTCGATCGCCTGGGCCTCGGCGGCCGGGTTCCACCACGGGTCGAGGACGAAGACGTAGTCGGCCTCGGTGAGGGTCAGCCCGAAGCCGCCGGCCTTCAGCGAGATGAGGAACACCGGCGCCGTTCCCTCGCGGAACGACGCGATCCGCTCCGGGCGGTTGCGGGTCGACCCGTCGAGGTACTCGTAGGCGATGCCCTCTGCCTCCAACCGGGCCTTGACGATGGCCAGGAACCCGGTGAACTGCGAGAACACGAGGGCCCGGTGGCCCTCCTCGGCGAGCTCGACGAGCTGTTCGACCAACGCGTCGACCTTGGCCGAGGACGCCAACCCGGCATACGCCTCGTCGACGAGCGAGGGGTCGAGGGACATCTGCCGCAGCACCGTCAGGGCGCGCAGGATGGCGATGCGGTTGCCGTTGATGTCGTCGATGAGGCCGAGCAGGCGCTGGCGCTCGCGCTGCAGGTGCCGGTCGTAGACCGCCCGGTGGCGCGGGTGCAGGTCGACGGTGAGCACCTGCTCCATCTTCGGCGGCAGCTCGGTGGCCACGGCCTCCTTGGTGCGGCGGAGCATCAGCGGCCGGATCCGGCGGCGAAGCGCCGCCAACCGCTCGGCATCCCCGCCGTTCTCGATCGGCTTGGCCCACTGGTCCTTGAACAGCGCCGGGCGAGGGTGCAGCCCGGGGGCGACGATCGACAACAGCGACCACAGGTCCATGAGCGAGTTCTCGAGCGGGGTGCCGGTGATGGCGAACTTGGCCCGCGCACTCAGCCGTCGCACCGCCTGGTAGGTCTTGGCCTGGTGGTTCTTCACGAACTGCGCCTCGTCGAGCACGACCGCCCCCCACGAGCGCGAGCGGAACACGGCCTCGTCGATGCGCGCCACGGCATACGAGGTGATGACGACCTGCGCCCCCTCGATGGTCTCCTCGAGCCCCTGCCTGGCCTTGGCGCGCGTGCGGTCGACGACCACCGTGCGCAGCCCCGGCGCGAAGCGGGCCGCCTCGCTCTGCCACGTGGAGAGCACGGAGGTCGGGGCCACGACGAGCACGGGGTCGTCGAGCTCGCCGCGCTCGTGCGCCCGCACGATCATCGCGAGCATCTGCAGGGTCTTGCCCAGCCCCATGTCGTCGGCCAGCACCCCGCCGAGCCCGGTGTCCCAGAGCAGGGACAGCCACCGGAACCCGTCGACCTGGTAGGGCCGCAACGTCGCGTCCAGCCCGTCGGGCACCTCGGCCGGCTCCATCGAGTCGAGGTCGAGCAGCGCCCCGACGGTCTGCGACCAGCGCGCGCTCTGCTGCTCGACGACGCCGAGGGCCGCGAGCTCTTCCCACAGCCCGGCGTGCACGACCGAGATGCGCAGGGGGTCGGTGGGCTTGTCCTGCAGCGAGCGGGCCTCCTCGACGAGCAGCCGCAGCGTCTCGAGCTCGGGGCGGTCGAGCGAGAACCACGTGCCAGTGTCGAGGATGAGGTGCTCGTGACCGCGCGCGAGCGCCTCGATGAGCGGTGCGAGCGGGACGTCCTCGCCGGCCACGGACACGGAGATGCCGAGGTCGAACCAGTCGGTCGGTGCGCCGTCCCCGGCATCCGACGTCGACACCTGGATGAGCGGGGCGTCGACGGCCTCGCTGTACTCGGCGGGCTCGCCGACGATCGTCAGCTCGAGGTCGGGAACCTCCTCGAGCACCGGCAGGAGCTCGGCGAGGGCCACGGTGGAGAAGCCGTGCAGCCGCACCTGCGGGATGAGCCGCCGGGCCCGGGCGACGACGTGCCACAGCGGGGTGAACCCCGCGACCTCGTCGACGGCCAGCAGGGAGTCGACCAGGACTCGCTCGGCGCCCCGGTCGCGCATCGGGTCGGGCTCGTCGGAGTCGAGCGGCACGAGGACACCCCCGTCGACCGAGCCGTAGCGAAGCCCCCACTCCAGCAGCGCCCGGTGACCCGCCTCGAAGGTGACCTGCAGCGCGAGCCGGGGCGCGACGGCATCCGGCAGGTCGAGGTCGGCCGAGAGGCTGTGCACGCGCGCCAGGCGGCGCAGCGCCGGGAGGTGGGTGACCGTGAAGCGCGCCCAGTCGTCCTGGGGCACGTCGACGACGCCGAGGTCGAGCAGGCGCTGGCGGGCGCTGTCGAGCGGCTCGGCCAGGGCGCCGAGCACGAGGGTGGTGTCGTCGCGCAGCCAGAAGCCGGTCGCGGGCTGCCCGACGAGGTGGGTCTCGCCGTCGGCGCCCCCGGCTCCTGAGGCCGGGAGGGCGAGGCGCGGGTGCAGGGCGGCGCCGTCCTCGGTGCGCGAGACCTCGACGACGAGCTCGGCGGGCTCGGCCGCGAACGCCACGTGGCCCTTCTCGGCCGAGTCGGTGAGCAGGCGAACGCCGGCGCGGTCGGCGGCCCGCAGCAGCGCGACCCACCCCGGGCCGAGGTGGTCGAGCTGGATCGCGTCGGGCATCCGCCCGTAGCCGAACGCCCGCACCGACCGGCGGTGGGCGTCGGCGATCGCGGTGAGGGCATCGCGGTGCTCGTCGGCGTAGGCCACCCGCCCGTAGCCGTAGTAACCGCCGGCGAACGCCTCCCACGAGACGCCCGTGCGGATCCAGCCGCCGCGCGCCCCCGGGACCACCGGTCGCACCCGCAGCTGGTGCCCGGCCACGCCGCCGCGCTGGGGCTGGGACCGGCTCGAGCAGGATGCCGAGGGGTGTGTGGTCGGGTTCGGGGTCACCGGCCCCGAGGATGCCGCCCAGGGCTCGCTCCCACGGGGGGCGGGCAGGCGCCGGAGCACGGTCGGCTCCGGCGGCGGCGATCAGGCCGACGTGCGGGTAGGCCTCGCGCACCTCCACGGCGACGGCCACACAGTGCTTGCAGTCACCACCCATCGGGCAGGAGCAGTCGCTCGTCCACCGGGTCAGCTGGTGCACGCCCGCACCCGGGCCCGTGAGCGCGACGAGTGCGATGTGGGTGGAGTAGGTCTGGCCCCGGCTGCCGCCGACCCAGCCGGTGGCCAGGCGCCCGTCGTCGGACAGCTCGAGGTCGTGCACCTGCCCCTGCTGGGCATACGCGAGGCCGCGCGCGACCGTGACGGTGCCGCACACCTCGTCGAGGTCTCGGTTGGTCAGCTCGGCGATGCGCCCGACCCTCAGCACCCGAGCCACCTGCACCTCCTGGGACCGCCCGGGCCGCTGCTCCCGGTTCTTGACCGCCCCACCGTATGCGGTGTGGCCGACACCCGTGGACCGTCATCCACAGGCAGCCCGTCCGCGTGGGCTCAGGCGGGCAGCGTCAGCGTGAAGGTCGACCCGCGGCCGACCTCGGACGTCACCGCAGCCGACCCGCCGTGGGCCCGCGCGATCGCGTCGACGATGGCCAGCCCGAGCCCGGTGCCGCCGCTGGCAGTCGACCGCCCGGGCTCGACCCGGTGGAAGCGCTCGAACACGTGCGGCAGGTGCTCGGGGGGGATGCCGTCCCCCGCGTCGGCGACGTCGACGCGCACCGCTCCCGGCACCGACACGACCCGCAGCCAGACCGGCGTGCCCGCTGGCGTGTGCCGCACGGCGTTCGACGTGAGGCCGACGAGGGCCTGGGTGAGCCGGTCGCGGTCCGCCGACGACGACGAGTGACTCCGGTGCCTCCACGGTGACGACGCGATCGGGCGCCACGACCCGCAGGTCGGCCGCCACGTCGCGCACGAGGATCCCGAGGTCGACGGGCTCCCGAACGAGGACCCCCAGGTCGTCGAGTCGGGCGAGGTCGAGCAGGCCGTCGACGAGCCGTCGCATGCGGGCGGCCTCCTCGCCGATGCGGCGCATCGCGTCGGTCACCTCGGGGGCCGGCCCGACGGCATCCGAGGGCGGCTCGACGGCACCCGGAACGGTGCCCGACCGACCGGTGTGCAGCGCGGCGTACCCCTGCAGCGTGGTGAGTGGCGTGCGCAGCTCGTGGGAGGCGTCGGCGACGAAGCGGCGCATCCGTTCCTGGGTGGCGGCGTTGGTGTCGATCATCGCGTTGAGCGCGTCGCCGAGCCGAGCCGCCTCGGTTCCGGGCGCGCCGGGTGGCACCCGCCGCATCACGTCACCACCCCGGATCGCGTCGGCTGCCTCGGTCATCGCGGCGATCGGGCGCAGTCCGAGGTGGTCGACCCACCGCAGGAGCAGCCCCAGGACCCCCGCGACGGCGAGCCCCACGAGCCCCAGCGTGAGCGCGAGGCGACGGGTCGCGGCATCCGCGGCCGTGGTCGGCACGGCGAGCACGGCCTGGGCGCGTCCGTTGGGCAGGGGCGCCGTCACCACGCGGACGCGGGCGGCCTCACCGGATGCCGTGGCACGCGCTTGAGGGTCCGTCACCGTCTCGCCCGGGGCCAGTGCGGGGACGAGGTCGGGGTCGCTGGCCGGGGAGAGGACCGTGGTGAGGGTGCCGTCGGCCGCCATCCGCCCGACGTAGACGTCGGACAGCCCGGCAGCCGGTGCGCCGGCCTCCGCCCGGGCCGACGCGACGAGGATGGCCCGCGGGTTCTGGGCGAGTGCGGCGAGCTGGGCGTCGAGGCGCTCGACGAGGAAGGCGCGCTGCAGGAGGAGCACGCCGAGGCCGGCGACGACGAGCACGACGGCCAGGGCGCTCACGGCGATGACGAGCCGGCGGCGCAGCGTCATCACGGCTCCCGGATCGTGTAGCCGACGCCGCGCACGGTGTGGATGAGCTTGGGCGCGGTGCGTGTCGACCTTCTTGCGCAGCGTCGACACGAAGGACTCGATGATCGCGCTCTCGCCGGCGAAGTCGTACTGCCACACGTGGTCGAGGATCTGCGCCCGCGTGACGACCCGGCCCGGCGTTGACGAGCAGGCACCGCAGGAGGGTGAACTCGGTCGCGGTGAGGTGCGACCTCGGCGCCACCGCGCCACACGCGGTGCTGGTCCTCGTCGAGCACGAGGTCGTGCACCTGGTGGCGGCCCGGGGCGGACGGGGTCGTGCCCCGGCGGCGCAGCGCGAGGTGGACGCGGGCGACGAGCTCCTCGAGGGCGAACGGCTTGACGATGTAGTCGTCGCCGCCGCGCGGTCAGGCCGCGCACCCGGTCGGCGGTGTCGCGTGCGGGCGGTGAGGAAGAGCACGGGTGCGGTGACGCCCTTGGCCCGCAGGCGCCGCAGCACCTCGAAGCCGTCGAGGTCGGGGAGCATGACGTCGAGCACCACGACGTCGGGGGATGCCGGGGTGCAGGCGGCCAGCGCGTCCTCGCCGTTCGCTGCGGTCGCCACCTCGAGCCCGGCCAGCCGCAGCGCCGAGGCCACGAGGTAGGCGATGTTCTCCTCGTCGTCGACGACGAGCACCCGGGGCGTCATGGGGCCACGCTCCCACCGCGGGTGGGCCGCAGGCTGGAGGATTCCTCGAGACTTCCTGTGGATCCCGAGCCGCACGGCGGCTTCAGGTGATCGCGAGGTTTCCTCGCAGTGCTCCGCAGCCTTGGCGACGATCGTCAGGCCTTGTCACCAGCCAGGTCGGCCCGCTCGACCCCATCGACAAGGAGCACCTCATGCCCGCACTGCGCACCACCGTCCTCGCCGCCGGCCTCGGGATCGCCACCTGGGTGCCGGAGCCCTCGTCGCCACGAGCGCGACCGCTGCCCCGGCTCCCGTCGTGGCGGTCGAACAGCTCGCAGCCGACGATTCCGCGACAGCCGGCGACACGGCATCCGACGGTCCTGCCCGGACACGAAGGCCCGTGGCTGGTGGAAGGGCCTCACCGACACCCAGCGCACCTGCCTGCAGGACCAGGACATCACCCGTCCGGTCGGCGGCCTCGACGACGCCGAGCGCACGGCCCTGCGCGCCAAGGTCGAGGCCGCCGCGACGACGTGCGACGTCACGCTGCCCTTCCCGAAGGCCCGCGCCTTCTGGGACGGCCTCACCACCGAGCAGCAGGACTGCGTCAAGGATGCCGGGGTCAACCGCCCGTGGGGTCCGCTCACCAAGGAGCAGCGTCAGGCCGTGCGCGCCGACCTCAAGGCCGCCGCGGAGAAGTGCGGTGCCACCCTGCCGGCACGCTCAGGATCCTGACGGACCCTCGAGGCGGGCGGCGCGCGCGACCAGGGCCGCATCGCGCTCACGGACGACGTGGTCGCACGCCTCGAGGAAGCGATCCATGCTCGCGCCCGGCGTCGTGTCGCCGAAGTACCGCCGGACCAGGGCGGCGTGGGTCTCGTCCGGGTGCGCGACCGCAGCGTCCACGACGGATGCCGCGCGCACGGCATCCGCTGCACTGAAGAGGTCCAGCTCGCGCACCAACCCGGACTCGGGCAGCCGGGTGCGAGGTTCTGCGGGCATCGTCACGAGCAGCGGTTTCGCCGTGGCCAGCCAGTCGTAGGCGACGGCGGAGATGTCCATGACGGCGACGTCCGAGGCCGCCAGCTGCCACCCGAAGCCGCCCCCGTCGTCGACGAGGTGGGCGGCGCCGGGATCGGCCTTGTTCGCCTCGTGGAGCAGCCGGATGACCTCGTCGTGCGCGGCCCGCGTCGAGCGCAGGACGATCCCGGTGCGCGGGTGGGGCCGGTAGATCACCCGGTGCCGACCCGTGGCCACCAGCGAGCGCACGAGGGCAGGTCCGTGGCTCTCGACCGACGAGTAGCGCATCGACGCGCGGTCGCCCTCCCACGTGGGGGCGAAGAGCACCACGGTGCGGTCGTCGTGAGGCATCGGCGGGCCCGGGAAGTCGACGTCGACCTGCGGGCGGCCCACCTCGACGAGGTGCGACTCGTCGAAGCCGATCAGCTTGCGCAGGATCCGCTCGCGGGCCGCGGTGCCGGCGATGAACACGCGGTCGTACGCCTTGAGCTGGTTGCTCGACATGTAGTCCTTGTCGGACTCGCCGTGGCAGATGAACACGTGGGCCGGGTCCGCGAAGCGCATGGCCGAGAAGTTGGCCTGGTTCTGGTTCACGTAGAGCATCGCCCGCACCGGGTGCCGGCCGAGGAACGCCTCGACGCCGTCGATGTCCGGGGCGTGGTGCACCGGCACGGGGCAGGTGTCGAGCAGCGCCCGGGTCGTCTCCCAGTTGCGGGAGAGCACCGTGACGTGGTGCCTCTCGTGCAGCCGCCGCAGCGGCTCGAACCACTGGTCGAGCTGGTAGAGGTTCTCCGGGGCGTCCGTGAAGTACACGGCCACCTCGACGGAGCCGTCGGGGACCGGCGGGCGCAGGGCCAGCGCAGCCCTCACCTGGCGTCGAGCTCGCAGGGCCCGCGCACCCTTGGTGAGGATGCGGCGCACCTTCACCACGTCATCGACGAGACCCATCAGGTGGTGAACCGGTCCGCCACGTCGAGGGCGCGGTCGAGGATGTCCAGGCCCTCGTTCATCTCGTCGGCCGTCGTCGTGCACGGCGGCACGACGTGGGTGCGGTTGAAGTGCACGAACGGCCACAGGCCCTCGGCCTTGCACGCGGCGGCGAACTCGTTCATCGGGCCGGCCGCGGCGCCGGACGCGTTGAACGGCACGAGCGGCTCGCGGCTGTCGCGGTCCCGGACGAGCTCGAGGGCCCAGAAGTAGCCGAGGCCGCGCACGTCGCCGACGCTCGGGTGCTTCTCGGCGATCTCGGCCAGCCGGGGCGCGAGGACCGTGTCGGAGACCTTGCGGACGTTCTCGAGGATGCCCTCCTCCTCGAAGATCCGGATCGAGGCGACGGCCGAGGCGCACGCCAGCGGGTGGCCGGAGTAGGTGAGCCCGCCGGGGAAGGCGCGCTGCTCGAACGTGGCCGCGATGGCGGCGGAGATGACGACGCCGCCGATGGGGACGTAGCCCGAGTTCACGCCCTTGGCGAAGCAGATGAGGTCGGGGGTGACGCCCCAGTGGTCGACCGCGAACCACTCGCCGCAGCGGCCGAAGCCGGCCATGACCTCGTCGGCGATCCACACGATGCCGTGCTCGTCGCAGATCTCGCGCACCCCGGCGAGGTAGCCGTCCGGGGGCACGAGGATGCCGTTGGTCCCCACCACGGTCTCGAGCATGATCGCTGCGATCGTCGACGGGCCCTCGACCATGATGACGTCGCGCAGGTGCTGCAGGGCGCGCTCGCACTCCTGCGCCTCGTCCGCGGCGTGGAACTGCGAGCGGTAGGGGTAGGGGCCCCAGAAGTGCACGATGCCCGGCATCCCGGGTTCGTTCGCCCAGCGACGCGGGTCGCCCGTCGCCGTGATCGAGCCCGAGGTGGCGCCGTGGTAGCTGCGGTAGGTCGCGAGCACCTTGTGGCGGCCGGTGTGCAGGCGGGCCATCCGCATGGCGTTCTCGGTGGCCTCGGCCCCGCCGTTGGTGAAGAAGACCTTGTCGAGGTCGCCGGGCGCCCGCTCGGCGATCAGCCGCGCCGCCTCCGACCGGGACTCGTCGGCGAAGCTCGGCGCGATGGTGCACTGGCGGGCCGCGGCCTCCTGGATCGCCGCGACGAGCTTGGGGTGCTGGTAGCCGATGTTGACGTTGACGAGCTGGCTGGAGAAGTCGAGGTAGCGCTTGCCGTCGAAGTCCCAGAAGTGGCTGCCCGACGCCCCGGCGATCGGCAGCGGCGCGATGAGCGCCTGCGCCGACCAGGAGTGGAAGACGTGCGCGCGGTCGTCGCGGGCCACCCGGGCGCCACGCTCGGCGTCGGCGTGGATGTCGGGCTCGGGGAAGGTGCTCATCGGGCGGGCCTCTCGCTGCAGTGAACCGGGTCAGCCCGGCAGGGTGAAGATCGTGCGGTGCCACGGCTTGTGGGCCACGGCGGTGGTGTCGTGCATGACGTGCTTGACGTTGGTGTACTCGTCGAACGAGTAGGCCGACATGTCCTTGCCGAACCCACTGTGCCGGTACCCGCCGTGCGGCATCTCGCTGATGATCGGGATGTGGTCGTTGACCCACACGCAGCCGGCGGCGATCTCGCGGGTGGCCCGGCCGGCGCGGTAGGTGTCGCGGGTCCAGGCCGAGGCCGCGAGCCCGAAGGCCGTGTCGTTGGCGAGGCGGATGGCCTCGTCGTCGTCGTCGAACGCCACGACGGCCAGCACCGGGCCGAAGACCTCGTCGCGCCACAGCTCGGAGTCGAGCGGCACGTCGCTGACCAGGGTCGGCTCGTAGTAGCAGCCGCGGGCGAGGTCGCCCTCGGGGGTGCGACCGCCCGTGACGACGGTGGCGTAGCCGCGGGCGCGCTCGACCATGCCGGCGACCTTGGCCTGGTGCGCGGCCGAGCTGAGCGGGCCGAGGTCGGTCGCCTCGTCGGCGGTCGGGCCCATCCGCACCGCGGCCATGAGGTCGGCGACGCCGCGCACGAACTCGTCGTGCAGCGAGCGGTGCACGATGGCGCGCGTGGCGGCGGTGCAGTCCTGGCCGGTGTTGATGAGGGATGCCGCGACGGCACCGTGGATGGCCGCCTCCAGGTCGGCGTCGTCGAAGACCACGAACGGCGCCTTGCCGCCGAGCTCGAGGTGCACCCGCTTGCCGGTCTCGCTGGCCACGGCCATCACGCGGCGACCGACGCCGGTGGACCCGGTGAAGGACACCATCGACACGTCGGGGTGACCGACGAGGTGGGCCCCGGCGACCGGGCCGGTGCCGGTGACGACGTTGACGACGCCGGGGGGCGCACCGGCCTCGGTGAACGCCTCGGCGAACAGGACCGAGGTCAGCGGGGTGATCTCGGCGGGCTTGAGGACGATGGTGTTGCCGGCGGCGATGGCGGGCAGCACCTTCCACGCGGCCATCTGCAGCGGGTAGTTCCACGGGGCGATCGACCCGACGACACCGATCGGCTCGCGGCGGATCGAGCTCGTGTGGTCGCCGGAGTACTCGGCGCTCGCCATGCCGTCGAGGCGGCGGGCGGCGCTGCCGAAGAACGCGGTGTTGTCGACCGTGCCCGGCACGTCGAACTCGCGGGCGAGCCGGATCGGCTTGCCGGCCTGACGGCTCTCGAGCTGGGCGAGCTCCTCGGCACGGTCGTCGAGCAGCTGGGCGGCCTTGAGGAGCACGGTCGACCGTTCGGCCGGGGTGGCCCGGCTCCACTCCTGAAAGGCGTCGGATGCCGCGGCCACGGCCGCGTCGACGTCAGCCGCCCCCGCGAGGGTCACCGTCTCGAGCGTCTCGTTGGTGCTCGGGTCGAGGACGTCGAAGGTGTCGCCGCTCGACGCGTCGCGCCGCTGGCCGCCGATGTACTGGTGCATGGCGTGAGCATACGCACCGTGTGGGACATCGGAAAAGCGAACCGAGGACCGCGCGAGGCGACGGAATCCGTCGCGCGGTGCGCCACGGCATCCGATCTCGTTACTGGCTCCCGACCCCAGGCCTGCGAACTCAGGAGCAGCCCGCCGACCCAGGGCCGTATACGACCCTGAGTCGGCGAAGTGCTCCTGACTCCGCGGGTGGGGCGAAGCGAACGGGGCGCCGACCACCGCAGTGGTCGACGCCCCGTGGGCAGTGCGTCAGGTGTCGGCGTCAGCCGTTCACCGCGCGCTTGAGCTGCGCGGCAGCCTTGAAGCCGACCGAGGTCGAGGCGGCGATGGCGATCTCGGCGCCCGTCTGCGGGTTGCGACCGGTGCGCGCGGCGCGCTCACGGGTCTCGAACGAGCCGAAGCCCGCGAGGCGAACGTCCTCGCCCTTGGCCAGGCTCGCGGCGATGGCGTCGAACGCGGCACCGATGACTGCCTCGGCGGTGGCGGCGGAGACGTCGGTGCTCGCGGCGACGGCCTGGGCGATGTCCTTCTTGGTCATGTCACTCCTTGTTGCGATCTTCACTGCTCACGGTGGTGGGCACTGCGGCGCTGTCGAGGGCCCGGCCTGGCCAGGTGCTCCCCCATACAGCGTCCCGGGCAGCACGGTAGGCCATCGGAGACCGTTTCGTGATGATCTCCCGCCCTGCGGACCCGTCGGCGTGGCACACCTCGAGCATCACGAGCCCCTTTCTCGTGACCGGATGCCGCAGCACCCGCCCCGGCGCGGAGCCCGCCTCGGGCGTCGTGAGGGTGTCCGTGGCCGGGTGTCAGCGCGGGGTCGCGGGTCGCCACGACGTAGGAGAACTTCTCGTCCTCGTGGCCCAGCCGGCCGCCCTTGAGCCGGCGGTGCAGCGCCGAGCGGTCCAGGCGCACCGAGAAGTGGCACCAGTCGTCGCGCGAGGCGATCGGGCAGGGGCCGTCCTGGGGGCAGGGCGCGAGCACGTGCCACCCCGCCGTCGTGAGGCGCGCGCGGGCCGCCAGCACGGCGGCGTACCCGCGTGGCGTGCCCGGCTCGATGACGAGCACGGTCGGGGATGCCGTGGCGGCGGCATCGACGACCGACCCCTGGAGTGCGTCGGCCAGCTCCCCGAGGACGTAGCTGACGATCGCCAGATCCGCCTGCGGCAGAACGGTGTCGGCGCGAAGCATGGTGCGTGACCACGTGGCCGAGGCCACCGCCGGCGGCCCGTGGCGGGCGATGCGCTGACCGGTGGCCAGGGCGTCCGCCGAGCCGTCGAGCACCGTCGCGGTGGTCAGGTCGGGGAAGGCCTGCGCCGCCGCCCAGGTCGCTGCGCCGGTGCCCCCGCCGATGTCGATCACCGAGGCCACCTGCGAGGCCGGGCGCCAGGTCGGTGGTGTGGCGCAGGGCGCGGGAGACGGCGGCGTGCGTGGCCGGCATCCGGTAGGCCGCGTACGCCGCCGCGGTCGTCGGGTCGTGCAGCACCTGCTGCGTCGGAGGTGCGCCGCTGCGGTACGCGTCGATGAGGGATGCCGTGGCGCGCCGGAGCGCGTCGGCGGGCAGGCCGTCGAGCACGGCGTCGAGGGCAGCGGTCAGGTCGCTCGGCACACGGGCCATCTTGGCGGTTCGTGACGAGCGCCGCGGCGCGTCACGGGATGATTGCGCGGCCTCCCGGCGTTCCGACCCTGTCCGCACGCGAACGGAATATACCCATAGGGGTATGCTGTTGGCGTCAGTGGACCCCAGCTGACCACCACCGAGGAGCGTTCACCCATGGCCACCGTCGAGCTCACTGCCGACACCTTCGAGAAGACCATCACGACGAGCGACATCGTGCTCATCGACTGGTGGGCGTCCTGGTGCGGCCCGTGCCGCCAGTTCGCCCCGACCTACGAGAAGTCGAGCGACGTGCACACCGACGTCGTCTTCGCGAAGGTCGACACCGAGGCGGAGCAGGCTCTGGCCGGCGCCGCGCAGATCACCTCGATCCCGACGATCATGGCCTTCCGTGAGGGCATCCTCGTCTACCGCCAGGCGGGCGCCCTGCCGCCGGCCGGTCTCGAGCAGGTCATCTCGGGCATCAAGGACCTGGACATGACTGACGTCCGGGCCCAGATGCAGGCCCAGCAGGCGCAGCAGGCTTCAGCCCAGCAGGCCTGAACCCCTTCCATCTCACCAGAGAGGCCACCGCATGGAGCTCAACCCCGAGGAGATGCAGGCCGTCGTCAAGCGGCTCAAGCGCGCCCAGGGCCAGATCGGCGGCATCCTGAAGATGATCGACGACGGGCGGGAGTGCCAGGACATCGTCACCCAGCTCGCGGCGGTCTCCAAGGCGCTGGACCGGGCGGGGTTCGCGGTGATCGCCCTCGGGCTGCGCCAGTGCATCACCGACCCCGACTCCCACGAGATGGACGTCGACACCATGGAGAAGCTCTTCCTCTCCCTCGCGTGAGCGTGCCGTCGTGAGCAGCGAACCCCTGAGACCCCGCGCCGTGAGCATGGCTGCGTCCGACTGGGACCGTCGCTACGGCGGCGCCGACCTCGTGTGGTCGGCCGAGCCGAACGTCTGGGTGCGCGAGCTGTGCGGGGCCATGGTGCCCGGCCGGGCGCTCGACGTCGCCGCCGGTGAGGGCCGCAACGCCCTCTGGCTCGTCGAGCAGGGCTGGGATGCCGTGGCCACCGACTTCTCGCCCGTGGCCGTCGCGCGCATGGTCGAGATCGCCGACCGGCGTCTCGGGACGCGTCGCGGGGCCTTCACCGCGCTCGTCGCCGACGCGACCGACCCCGCGCCCGGTGCCACGGCATCCGACCTCGTGCTGCTCGTGTACCTGCACCTGCCGCGCGAGCAGTGGCGGGCGGCGCTCGCCTCCGCAGTGGGGGCCGCGGCGCCCGGTGGTGCCGTCCTGGTCATCGCGCACGCCCTGCGCAACCTCACCGAGGGGGTCGGCGGGCCGCAGGACGCCAGCATCCTGCTCGACCCCGACGACGTCGTCGAATCTGCCGCAGGCCTGCCCGTCGAGGTCGAGCTCTCCCAGGTGCGTGAGCGCGAGGTGCCGGGCGCCGATCGGCCGGCGCTCGACACGGTCGTGCTGTTTCGCCGACGTGCGACACTGATACCCCCTAGGGTATAGTGGTCAGCGACCGCGCCACCGAATCCTCAGGAGTACCCAGACCATGTGCCGAGCCGTGAACTGCCGCAAGTGTGGCAAGACGACGTGGGCCGGCTGCGGCCAGCACGTCGACAGCGTGATGCGGGGCGTTCCGTCCGGCGACCGCTGCCGGGGTCACGAGGACGAGCCGAGCACCGGCTTCCTCGCCAAGCTCTTCGGCCGCTGACGGGCTCACGCGGGGGTCGCGGCGCCCATGACGAGCCAGCTGGCGGGTGACGACACGCCGTCGAGGTAGCCCTCGTGGCTGGTGCTCACGTCGAACCGCGCGTCCCGGACCAGTTCGAGGATGTCGCGGTCGACGTGGCAGCCGCCCGCCACGAGCCCCCAGACGGGCTGGATCGTGCGCTGCACCCGCGCCATCCGGGTGCTCGGCGCCAGCGCGTGTTCGACGAAGCGCAGCGAGCCGCCGGGGCGCAGCACCCTGGCCACCTCACGCAGCGCGGCGCCGAGGTCGGGAATGGTGCACATCGACCAGGTCGAGACGACCGTGTCGACGCTTGCGGGCGGGAGGGGCAGGGAGGCGGCATCCGTCGCGACCCGCTCGACCGGCATCCGGGATGCCGTGATGCGTTCCGCCGCCATCTCCCAGGCGAGGTCGGACGGGTCGACCGCGAGCACGCGCGTCACGGCGGGCGGGTAGAACGGCAGGGTGCGACCGGACCCGAAGCCGAGCTCGAGGACGGTGCCCGAGGCGCCGCTGCAGACGCTCTCGCGCCACGGACCCGCGATGCGGTCGTCCAGCGAGCGGTCGACGAGGCGCGGCACGACCCGGTCGTCCCACCAGCGCCGCGGTCCCGTCATCGCGCAAGTGTGACGCAGGGGCGGCTGGCTAGCGGCTGGGGTCGACGAGGACGATGCCTCGCGACGCCGTCGTGCCCATCGCGACGAGCGCGGCCCCGGCCTCCTCGAGGCCGAGGGGTTCGCCCGGGGCGAGCAGGCCGCGCAGGTCGAGGCGCCGGCTGACGACGTCGTCGAGCAGGGCCGGGTAGTCGGCCGCCGCCATGCCGTGGCTGCCGAGGACGTCGAGCTCCCACCCGATGACCCGCTCCATCGGGATGTCGGCCCGGCCCGCGGCGGGGGGCAGCAGCCCCACCTGAACGTGCCGCCCGCGTCGGGCCAGGGACAGGATGCCGGTACGGCAGGCTTCCGGGGACCCGAGCGCGTCGATGCTCACGTCCGCGCCGCCGCCCGACCAGCGGGCCACGGCCGCGATGACCTTGTCGGGGCCGATCGAGGCGTCCACGACCTCGTCGGCGCCCTGGTCCAGGGCCCGGTCGAGGGAGGCCGCGGAGACGTCGACCGCGCAGACCAGCGCACCCCGGCTGCGGGCCACGGCCACCGCCGCGAGCCCGACGCCGCCGGCACCGATGACGACGACGCTCTCGCCGCCCACGACGTTGGCGCGTGCGGCCACGGCGCGGTATGCCGTCGCGACGCGGCAGCCGAGGCCGGCTGCCATCGCCGGGTCGAGGCCGTCGGGCAGGGCGACGAGGTTGGTCGCGGCGGCCTGCACGACGACGAGCTCGGCGAAGGAGCCGGGGTCGGTGAACCCGGGCTGTCGCTGGTTCGGGCAGACCTGGCCTGCTCCCGCGTCACACACGGCGCACGCGCCGCAGGCGAAGACGAAGGGTGCGGTGACGGCGCGACCCAGCCACCCGGCATCCACGCCGTCGCCGACCGCCTCGACGACCCCCGCCAGCTCGTGGCCGGGGATGTGCGGGAAGGTCGCGATGTCGCTGTCGTGGCCCATCCAGCCGTGCCAGTCGCTGCGGCACAGGCCGCTGGCCGTGACGCGCACGACGGCGCCTCCGGGGGGCGGGGTCGGGTCGGGCAGGGTGGCCACCACGGGGGTGGCGCCGAACGCGGCATACGTCAGGGCTCGCATGCGCCAACCCTGCCATCACCCCAACCGTGAGTGCTGCTGGCGCGGGTCACGTCGTCCTCGTGCGCCGAGCCGGCACCGTGTGCTGGGAAGACGCGCACGGCATCCGGCAGGCCCATGAGCTTGCGCTGCACGAAGTCTGGTCGAGGTGCTCAGCAGATACTCTGGGGGTATCTGTCCGTGGAGCTTGCCAAGACGCCCGGGTGCCCGCCGGCCTGGCGCGCGGGGTCGAGGTGATACCGCTCGCGAATCCGTGCACCTTGGGCTCGACTCAAGGCGGGGCTGCCGCGGTGGAGGTGAAATCGCTCGTGGAACCGTGCGGTATCACCTCCACCGGGCGCGGAGGAGGGGCCCGGCGCGGGTCACGGTTGGGACACGACGCCGGCAAGGACTGGACTCTCGACCCCCCCTTGTGACCACAATGGTGCGTGGTGGATGGGAGCGCTCCCACGGAGCACACGGATGCCGGGCCGAAGGTCCGCTCCGCCCGTCCCGAGCCGTCTGGCACCCGTGCCGGGGCCGTCCGGGAACCCGGCAACGGCACGGGAGCCAGACGGCCGCCCACCATCGAGGAGGTCGCCCGCCTCGCAGGGGTGGGGCGCGGCACGGCATCCCGGGTGGTCAACGGCTCACCCCAGGTCTCCGCCGCGACACGGGATGCCGTCAACCGCGCGGTCGAGGCGCTGGGCTACGTGCCGAACCGAGCCGCGCGCTCGCTCGTCACGCGACGCACCGACATCGTCGCCCTCGTCGTCTCCGAGAGCGGCGACCGCATCTTCGGGGAGCCCTACTTCGCGGCGGCCGTCCGGGGGATCGGCGAGCGGATCGCGCAGTCGCCCTACCAGCTCGTCCTCACCATGGCGGGCAGCCAGCGCGAGCGCGGACGGGTCGCCGACTACCTCACCGACCAGTACGTCGACGGGGTGCTCCTGCTCTCGCTCCACGGCCCCGAGGACCTGCCGACCATCGTGGAGTCGCGCGGGGTGCCGACGGTGTGTGGGGGTCGCGTGCCCGGCATCCAGCCCGTGTGCGTCGTCGACGTCGACAACCACGCGGGCGGGTTCGCCGCCGTCGAGCACCTGCTGGCCCGTGGGCGGCGACGGATCGCGGTGCTCACCGGCCCTCACGACATGTCCTCCGGCCTGGACCGCATCGCCGGAGCCCGCGATGCCGTGGCCGCGGCGGGCCTGCCGCCCGAGACCCTGATCGTCGAACCGGGCGACTACAGCGAGGCCAGCGGCGAGGTCGCGATGCGCCAGGTGCTCCTCACCGGACCCACCCCGGATGCCGTGTTCGCGGCATCCGATCTCATGGCGATGGGCGCGCTTCGCGTCCTCCGTGGGGCTGGGCTCAGCGTGCCGGGAGATGTCGCCGTGGTGGGGTTCGACGACTCGCCGGTGTGCCGGCACACCGAGCCGGGGCTGACGAGCGTGCACCAGCCGGTCGAGGAGATGGGCCGGGTGATGGCCGACCTGCTGCTGGCCCGGCTCGCGGGGGAGGCGGCTCCGGCGCAGACCGTGCTGCCGACCCGGCTCGTCGAGCGCGGTTCGTCCTAGCTGGGGGCCCGCTCGGCGCGCTCCCTGTCGCGTTGGCCGCACGGCGCCGCCGACGGCTGTCCGGCATCCGAGTCACGCTGCCACGATGACGACATGGCCCTCGACGTCGAGCTGTCCGAGACGCGGGACTTCCTCGCCCTGCACGAGCCCTTCGACGCCCTCCCCAGCGAGGTGCTCGCCACCCTCCCGGCGCTGATGACCGTGCAGTACTTCCGGCGCGGCACCCGCCTCATCGAGAAGGGGCGCGACAACCACCACCTCTACGTCCTGCGCTCGGGGGCCGCCGACGTCCGCGACCCGCAGGGCACCCTCGTCGACCGCGGGGGAGAGGGCGCCTGCTTCGGGTCGATCACCCTCACGGAGGGCAACCCGTCGACCTTCGAGGTGACGGCCCGCGAGGACTGCCTCGCGCTCGTCCTGCCTGCGGCGGACTTCCACCGCCTCTGCGCGGAACACCCCGGGTTCGACGCCTTCTTCGACGCCCAGCGGGCCAGCCGGATGAGCGGTGCCGTCGCCTCGGTGCAGCTGTCGAGCACGGGCGGCGCGATCCTCAAGACCACGGTGCGCGACCTCATCGCCCGCGAACCGATCGGGGTCGACGCGCAGGTGTCCGTTCGTGACGCGGCCCGGCTGATGTCCACCGAACGGGTGTCGGCGCTGCTCGTGATGCGCAGCAGGCACCTCGTCGGCATCCTCACCGACCGCGACCTGCGCAACCGCGTCCTGGCGGCCGACCTCGACCCCGGCACCGCCGTGGCCGAGGTGATGACGGCGGACCCGGTCACCGGGTCGGTCGACGACCTGGCGTTCGAGGTGCTGCTCGAGATGGTCGGCCGGCACATCCACCACCTGCCGATCCTCGATGCGCACGACCGCCCGGTCGGCCTCGTGACGACGACCGACCTGTTGCGCCTCGAGCGGTCGAACCCGGTCTACCTCGCGGGCGACATCGCGAAGCAGGTCGACGTCGCCGGGGTCGCTCGGGCCTCGAGCCGGCTGCCCCAGGTCGTGCTCTCCCTCGTCGAGCAGGACGCGTCGGCCGACGACATCGGCCGCATCGTCACGGCCATCGGGGATGCCGTGGAGCGTCGCCTCCTCGCCCTCGCCGAGGCCGACCTCGGGCCACCTCCCGTGCCCTACTGCTGGGTGTCGCTGGGGTCGCGCGCCCGCCTCGAGCAGGCGCTGGCCGCCGACCAGGACACCGCGATGATCATCGACGACGCGATGCTCCCGGAGCACGAGGCGTGGTTCGAGGCGCTCGCACAACGGGTCACGGCCGACCTCGTGGAGTGCGGCTACCCCCGCTGCACCGGCGACGTCATGGCCACCAACTCGCGCTGGCGACAGCCCCTGTCGCAGTGGCGACGGCAGTTCACGACCTGGCTCAGCGAACCCGTGCCCGACGCCATCCTCGGCGCCAGCATCTTCTTCGACATGCGCCCCGTCCACGGCGACGCCACGCTCCACGCGAGGCTGCAGCAGCACGTGCTCACGGCATCCCCGAATGCGAAGGTCTTTCTCGCGCACCTCGCCAAGCAGGCCACCGCCAACGAGCCGCCGCTCGGCTTCTTCCGCGGTTTCGTGCTCGAGAAGGCGGGCAACCACCAGCACACGCTGGACATCAAGCGCGGCGGGATCGGTGCCGTCGTCGAGCTGGCGCGGGTCCACGCCCTGTCGATGGGCAGTCCGGCCGTCAACACCAGGGCGCGGCTCCAGGCGGCGCACGCGGCCGGCATCCTCGGCGACGCCCGGGCCGCCGACCTGCGCGACGCCTTCGAGTTCATCTCGTACGTCCGCCTTCGCCACCAGGGTGCCCAGGTGCGGCAGGACCTCCCGCCCGACAACCACGTCGCCCCCGACGACCTCTCCAGCTTCGACAAGCGTCACCTGCGTGAGGCGTTCGCCATCGTCCGGCAGGCGCAAACGGCTCTCGCACACCGGTACCCGACCCAGTACATCTCGTGAGCCTGTTCCGGCGCACCCCTGACGAGCGGCGACTGCGTGCGCTGCGGACCGCGGCGCCCGGCCCGCTGCGCGACTACCTCTCGGTTCCGCTGACCGCACCCTCGGCGCCCCTGTCGGACCTGCGCCTCCTCGCCGTCGACATCGAGACCACGGGGCTGGACCCGCGCGGCGATCGCATGCTCTCGATCGGCTACGTCCCCGTCGACGGAGGGTCGGTCGTGCTCGGTGGCGCGGGCCGGGTCGTCGTGCGTGACGACGCGGGGGTCGGGTCGAGCGCCGCGATCCACGGGCTCACGGACGACACGCTCGCTGAGCGGCGAGCCGCTGGCGGATGCCGTGGCGGACCTCCTCGCCGCCCTCACCGGGCGGGTGCTCCTCGCCCACTTCGCCCGCATCGAGACCGGTTTCCTCTCGGCGGCCTGTGAGCGGCTGTGGGGGGCTCCGATGTCGTGCGTCGTCGTCGACACCCTCGAGCTCGAGCACCGGGTGGTCACCGGACGGGGGCAGCGCGACCCGGCGCCGGGAGCGTTGCGGCTGTGGGCGGCCCGGGAGCGCCACGGGTTGCCGGTCTACCGCGCACACGAGGCGCTCACGGATGCCCTCGCCTGCGCCGAGCTCTACCTCGCCCAGCGGGCCGAGCTGCAGGCGGCTGCCCCGGAGACGACGCTGACCCTCCGCCAGGTCATGGCATGAGGGTCAGGTGTGCTGTTCGTGCAGTGGATCCCGGTAGGGATCAGAACATGCGGGGGGTGCGGCTCTGCGCGAGCAGGTAGAGCTCCTGGGACTCGCGCACGAGGTCGCGGTCGACGTGCTCGCTCCAGCCACGGCCGTGGTGACGGCTGGTGCGCAGCGAGGTGGCGAGGGAGCGGGCCTTCTGGAAGGACAGGGATGCGGTGTTCATGTGTTCCATGATGCTCGGCTAAACCATTCAGCACAACGCGAGTTTACTTACCGGTAGTTAAGTTGTGACTTATGATTGCTCGCATGCTCGATCCCCACCGGCTCCGTGTCTTTCGTTCTGTCGTCGCAAGTGGTTCGGTGCAGGCGGCTGCCGACAACCTGGGGCTGACCTCCTCGGCCGTCAGCCAGCACCTGTCCGCCCTCCAGCGGGAGACCGGGCTGACCCTCTTCCACCGCGCGGGGCGGGGGATCGTGCCGACCGAGGCGGCCCTGGCTCTGGACGCCCGCACCGACGAGGTGATGAGTCGCTGGGGTGAGCTCGACCAGGTCGTCGCCGACCTGCGGGAGGGCCGCTCGGGGCGGCTGGCGATCGGCTACTTCGCCTCGGCGGGTGCGGCGTGGATGCCGGCACTCGTCAAGCGCATGACGCTGGACTTCCCCGACCTCGTGCTCGAGCTGGTGCTCACCGAGGCGGAGGCGCGGGGGTCGGGTACGGGGCCGGGGCCGGACATCGACCTCGTCATCGACCCGCCGGACACCCCGGTGCGCTCGGGGTACCGCCGCATCGAGCTGACCGAGGACCCGTTCGTCGTCATCGTGCCCCAGGGGAACCACCTCATCGGGCACGGGCCGGTGGCGCTGTCGGACCTGCGTCGCGAGACCTGGGTGAGCAACGACTACCCCCGGTCCTTCGGTCACCGCATGGTGGTGGCCCAGTGCAACGCCGTGGGGTTCCGTCCGCGCTTCACCGTCCAGGCGCAGGACCACTACACGGCGATCCGGTTCGTCGAGGCGGGTATCGGGGTGTCGGTGCTTCCCGGGCTCGCCGCCCGAGACCTGCCTGCGGGCGTGGTGCGGATCCCCCTCGCTCCTCCGGCCCCCGTGCGGCACCTCGCAGCACTCGTGCGCGACTACGGTGCGCCCAACGAGGCCGCCGAGCGTGCCGTCGCCCTGCTCACCGACCTCATCCACCACCCGAGCTCGCGCCAGCGGTAGGTGGGGCAGCGGTAGGTGAGGCGGCCCGCATCCCGAGTCAGGGGTCAGACCGGGGCCGGGGTGCTCTCGGGCGAGGCCGGCTGCCTCGGCGGGGAGCCGAGCGAACCGGAGTCGAGTCGCTCGGCCAGGCGCACCCCTTCGACGTCGAGGTCGGGAAGGACCCGGTCGAGCCAGCGCGGCAGGTACCAGGCCCGGTCGCCGAGCAGGTGCATGAGCGCCGGCGTGAGCGTCATCCGCACGAGCACGGCATCCAGCAGGACACCGACGGCCAGCGCGAACCCGATCGGCCGAACCATGGCCAGGTGCGAGAACGCGAAGCCGAGGAAGACCGAGGTCATGATGATGGCCGCGGCCGTCACGACCTTGGCGCCGTGCACGAAGCCGGTGCGTACCGCTGTGCGGGAGTCCTCGCCGTGCGCCCGCGCCTCGTGCATGCCGGAGACGAGGAACATCTGGTAGTCCATCGCGAGCCCGAACAGCACGCCGATGATGATGATCGGCATCACCGACAGCAGCGGGCCGGGCTGGTGCACGCCGAGCAGCCCGGCCAGCCAGCCCCACTGGTGCACGGCGACCGTGGCGCCGAACGCCGCGGCGATCGACAGCAGGAAGCCGCCGGTCGCGATGAGCGGCACGACGAGGGAGCGGAACACGAGCACGAGGATGATCAGCGACAGCCCGACCACGACCGCGAGGTAGGACGGCAGGGCCGCGGCGAGCCGCTCGGAGACCTCGATGTTCGCCACCGTCTGACCGGTCAGTCCGAGCCGGATGCCGTCATGACGCTCCAGCGATTCGGCCGTGAACTGGACCCGGTGGAAGGTCTCGGCCGTTGCCGGGTCAGCCGGTCCCGTCGTCGGGACGACCTGGAAGGCCAGGGTCGCCCGGTCGGGGCTCGCCCCGAACGGCACGACGCTGCGCACCCCCTCGACGGCCTTGAGGCGGGTCGCGATGGTCGCCTGGGCGTTCACCAGCTCGGCCTCGTCCGTGGGCCGCTGGTCCTCCGGCAGGGTGGTGACGGCGACGATCGGGCCGTTGATGCCCGGGCCGAACTGCTCCCCGACGGTCGTGTAGGTCGTGTGCGCCGTCGTGCCCGTGGGCTCGCGCCCGCCGTCGGGCAGGCCGAGCTGGATCTGGGTCGCGGGAATCGCCAGCACGCCGAGCACGCCCACCACGGCCAGTACGGTCAACCACGGCTTGGCCGTGACGAGCGCGACGTACCAGCCGCCGTGCTCCTCGTCGCGGCCGTCGTCGGTGGCGACCCGGGTCGTGGCGTCGCCGGGGGTCGCGAAGCCGGCTGCCCGCCATCCGCGCCGTGAGATGACGCGCGGGCCCATGAGCCGCAGCACCGCGGGCGCGACGGTCACGGCGACGAGCACCGTGACGAAGACGGTGAACGCGGCGACCAGACCCATCTCCGCGAGGATCGGCAGGCCCGAGAGCACGAGCGCAGCCAGGGCGATGACGACGGTCAGCCCCGCGAACACGACGGCACTTCCAGCGGTGCCGACGGCCCGCGCGATCGACTCCACGAGGTCCTGGCCGTGCAGCAGCGAGGCCCGGTGGCGGGTGACGATGAACAGGGCGTAGTCGATACCGACCGCGAGCCCGAGCATGAGGGCGAGGGCGGGAGTCATCTGGTTGAGCTCGGTCACGGCGGTGAAGGCGATCGCGCCGCCGAGGCCGACTCCCACGCCGAGCAGCGCGACGAGGAGCGGCAACCCGGCGGCCACGAGGCTGCCGAGCACGATGACGAGCACGAGGAGGGCCACGCTCAGGCCGATGATCTCCCCGGGGCCGACGAGGGCGGTGTCCTGGGTGATCTCGACGCTGTAGTTCGCGGTGACGCCCGCGGCCTCGAGTGCGTCGGCGGCGCTGTCGGGGATCATCGCCCGGTCCTCGACCGGCACCCCCTGGGCGTCGGTGTCGAACTGCACCTGCGCCACGGCATACCGCCCGTCCTCACTGACGAGTCGGGTGCCGTCCGTGGCCTGGCTGATCGCGGCACCATCGGCGTAGGCAGCCTTGCCGGCGGCCAGCTCGGCCACGCCCTTCTCGAGGTCGGCGCGGCCCGTCTCGAGCTGCTCGCGCCCCTGGGCGAGCTGGGCGCGCAGCCCGGGGATGCTCGGGTCGTCTGGGGTGCTCGCCTCGAGCTGGGCCAGGAGTGCCTCCCCACCGGCCAGCTGCCCCTCGGCCTCGGTGAGCTGGGCCCGGCCGGCGTCGATGGCCTGCTGACCCGCCTCGAGCTGGGTGCGGGCGTCGGCGAGCTGCGTCTGGCCCGCGTCGAGCTGGTCCTGGGCCTCGAACGGGTTGATGACCCGCGTGACGTGCGGCACCTGGCCCCACTCGTCGAAGACCTCCTCGACGGCGGCGCGCTGTTCGGGTGTCAAGGCGGCGTCCGAGCTGAGCACGACCGTGCCGAAACCGCCCGAGGCCTCGGGAATCTCCTCACCGAGCTGTTGACGGACCTTCTCGAAGTCCGCGCCCGGGATCGTGAACCCGTTGCCGAGCGGCTGCCCGACGGTGACGGCGAGCACCCCGACTCCCGTGAGCAGGACGAGCCAGAAGATGACGGTGCGCCAGGCGTGGGTGGCGCACCATCGGCCGAGTCGGTACAGGGCGGTCGACATGAGGGTCCTCGGGGTGGTGGGTCAGACGGAGCGGGGTGAGGGGTGGGGTGAGGGTCGGGCCGGGTCGAGCCCGGTGCGCAGGTGGCCCAGGGCGTCGGCGAGCACGGCACGGAGGGACAGGGGCTGGGGCGCGCGGGCCCACACGCGGAACGCGGCTTCGGCGGTGCCGACGAGGGTGGAGGCGTAGGTCGCGACGAGCAGGTCGTCGGTGCCCGGTGCGAGCCGGCCGCGCAACCACCCCTCGAGCCAGTCCAGCCACGAGTGCAGCTCGACGAGGATGAGGCCGCGGGCGTGGGCCGAGGACTCGCCGGCCGTCGCCAGCACGGCGATCCGCTCGACGAGCTCGGAGTCGCCGGCATCGGTCACGACCGCGAGGGCGCTGTCGAGCACGTCCTCGTCGAGGGGTCGGGCATCCAGCCGCTCCCCGACGGAGACGAAGAACTCGGCGACGCTCGCGGTGAAGACCGTCTCGACGGAGGGGTAGTAGTTGAAGAAGGTGCGGCGAGAGACCCCCGCACGCTCGGCGACGGCATCCGCGGTGACGGCGTCGAACCCCACGTCGCGCACGACGGAGTAGGCGGCCTCGGCGAGCTCCCGCTCGGTGCGGACCCGCTTGCGCGTGCGCAGGCTGCAGCCCGGGTCCGAGGCGCTGCTCCGGTTGATCACCCGTACACGGTAGAGCGAAGTTGCACTGGTGTGCAAAACGCTCGACGGCCGCGCCACTGCGAAGCCGACGGGTGTGCCACAGCGCACCCCACCGGACCGGCCTGCCGTGAGACCCTGACCCCATGGCTGAGCGCAACACCCCCGGGGCTGGGCAGGAGGCGCTGGTGCGGCGCATCCGCGAGTCCGTCATCGGCGAGGACCACGTCATGACCACGCCCTACGGACGGCGACGCGTCACGTATGCCGACTACACGGCATCCGGCCGTGCCCTGACGTTCATCGAGGACTTCATCCGCGACGAGGTGCTCCCCGGCTACGCCAACACGCACACCGAGTCCAGCGGCACCGGGCTCCAGACGACGCGGCTGCGCGAGGACGCGCGCCGGATCATCGCGGATGCCGTGCACGGCGACGCCGACACGGTGGTCGTCTTCGCCGGGTCGGGGTGCACCGGGGCGATCGACAAGCTGATCGGCGTGCTCGGGCTGCGCATCCCGTCGGCGCTCGAGGACCAGTGGCACCTCACCGAGCAGATCCCGGCCGACCAGCGACCGGTGGTGTTCATCGGCCCCTACGAGCACCACTCCAACGAGATCCCGTGGCGCGAGTCGATCGCGGACGTCGTGACGATCCGCGAGGACGCGGACGGTGGCGTCTGCCAGGACGACCTGCGCGAGCGGCTGCTCGAGTTCGCCGACCGGCCGCTGAAGATCGGGTCGTTCAGCGCCGCCTCGAACGTCACCGGCATCGTCTCGGACACGCACGGCGTCTCGGCACTGCTGCACGAGCACGGGGCGCTGGCGTTCTGGGACTTCGCCGCGGCTGCGCCCTACGTCGACATCGAGATGACCGCGCCGGTGGGCGGCGACCCGGCCGCGTACAAGGACGCGATCTTCCTCTCGCCGCACAAGTTCATCGGTGGCCCGTCGACGCCCGGGGTGCTCATCGCCCGCCGAGAGCTGTTCGCCAACCGCGTGCCGGTCGTTCCCGGCGGCGGGACGGTGGCCTACGTCAACCCCGAGGACCACGCCTTCGTCACGGATGCCGCGCACCGCGAGGAGGGCGGGACCCCGGCGATCATCGAGTCGGTGCGGGCCGGGCTCGTCTTCCAGCTCAAGGAGGCGGTCGGGGTCGAGACGATCCGGGCCCACGAGGAGCGGCTGTTGTCCCGGGCGGTCGAGGCCTGGCGGGCCGAGCCCGCGATCGAGATCCTCGGCAACCTCGACGCTCCGCGGCTGTCGATCGTGTCGTTCGTCGTGCGGGCACCCTCGGGTCACTGGCTGCACCACAACTTCGTCGTCGCCCTGCTCAACGACCTGTTCGGCGTGCAGGCCCGCGGCGGCTGCTCCTGCGCCGGCCCGTACGGCCACCGGCTGCTCGGCATCGACATCGAGCGCTCGCACGAGTTCGAGCGCGAGATCACCGGCGGCTGCGAGGGCATCAAGCCCGGCTGGGTGCGGGTCAACTTCAACTACTTCCTCTCCGACACGGTCGCCGACTACGTCGTGGAGGCCGTGCGCCTCGTCGCGCGCGACGGCTGGCGGTTGCTCGGTGACTACGTGTTCGAGCCCGACTCGGGTCACTGGCGGCACCGCGACGGTGTCGTCGAGCCGCCGATCCGGCTGCGGGACATCTCGTATGGGGACGACGGCGCGATGCAGGTGCCGCGCTCGGACGCTCGCGGCGGCGAGGACCTGCTCGCCGAGCACCTGCGCGACGGTGCGGCGATCCTGGCCGCGGCGAGCCCGCCCGACCTCGACTCGCACGCGTCCGGGTTGTCGGTCGACTTCGAGCACCTGCTGTGGTTCGACCTGCCGACCGGGGCGCTGGGTTCGTGAGCGGTGGTTCGTCCGGGATGCCCGTCGGTGCCCCGGTGCCGGGGTGGCAGCCGCGGCCGATGCCGACCGGCGAGGTGCTGCGCGGGCGCACGTGCGTGCTCGAGCTGCTGGGCGCTGCCCATGTCGGCGACCTCGCGGACGCCTGGGCCGACACCGACGAGGCGCACTGGACGTACCTGCCGATGGAGCGCCCGGATGGGCCGGATGCCGTCGCTGCTCTCGTGGAGTCGATGGTCGCTGACCCGGGCTGGGTGACGTACGCCGTGCTCGTCGGCGGGCGGGCCGCGGGCGTGCTCTCGCTCATGCGGATCGACGCGGCCAACGGGGTGGTCGAGATCGGTGCGGTCATCTTCGGTACGCCGCTCGTGCGCACCGTGGCGTCCACCGAGGCGCAGCGACTGCTCATGGGGCACGTGTTCGACGACCTCGGGTACCGCCGTCTGGAGTGGAAGTGCGATGCGTTGAACGCAGGGTCGCGGCGGGCGGCGGAGCGGCTGGGGTACACCCTCGAGGGGGTGTTCCGGCAGCTCGTCGTGACCAAGGGGCGCAACCGCGACACCGCCTGGTTCGCGCTGCTCGACGGTGAGTGGCCGGCGGTGCGCGAGCGCCTCGACGCCTGGCTCGACCCCGCGAACTTCGACGGTGCGGGAAACCAGCTGCGCCGGCTGGGTGAGAACATCGACGAGGTGCGTGCACGGCATCCGGCCCGGTGACGTGCCGCGACTCAGCGGACCCCGGCGATGACCTCCAGGTACTCCGAGTCGACCACGGTCGTACCCGGGCCGCCGCGGTTGGCGTGCGACCACAGCGTCACCAGCGCTTCCCGGAGGCGCTGGGCGCCGTCGTCGTCAAGGGCGGCGAAGGCACGAGCCGTCGGGCCGTAGGTGCGCCGGAAGTGATCGACCACGCCTTCTGGCGGGAACGGGAACTCGAACACGTGGCCGCGCCGTGTCATCTCGACCTCTCCGACGCGATCGCCGAGCCGTTCACGCACGACGTCAGGAACCCCCCACTGGAGCGGAGAGGGCATTCCCGGGGGGGCGATGTGCTGGGCGATGATCGCGAACATCTGGCCGGTGAAGCCCTCCGGCGTCCAGTTGCCCATGGCGATCCGCCCTCCGGGTCGGCAGACCCGCGCGAGCTCGGCGGCGACGAGGTCGGGTCGCGGGGCGAAGATCGCACCGTAGAGGCTGACGACGATGTCGAAGGCGTCGTCGGGATACGGCAGGCGCTCGGCGTCGGCCTCGTCGAACCCGACCTCGAGGCCTTCCACGCGTGCCCGTGCCCGGGCGCGCTCCAGCCAGTTCGCTGCGATGTCGCAGCCCGTGGCGCGAGCTCCGTCCCGCGCGGCGATGAGGGTCACCTGGCCGGCGCCGCACGCGACGTCCAGCAGCGCGGTACCGGGTGGCACGTGGAGTCGGCGGTAGAACACCACCGCCTCGGCCTCGAGGTAGCGGGCGAAGGCTTCGTAGTCTCCGGCCGTCCAGGTCGCGGTGAGTCGTTCCTTGAGGTCGGTCACGGTGTCAGTCATGCGGCTGCTCTCCTTGGTCGTCGTGCTGTTGGTCGGTCCGGTCGATGACTCGGATGCTGGGTCGTGGGGTCACATCGACCCGCAGGTCGTAGATGTCGGGACGGTGGTAGTGCCCCACCGGATCGAAGAGCCGACGGGCCTCGTGTACGCGTCGCAGGTCGACCTCGGCGGTGAGGATGCCTTCGGCGTGGCGCAGGGGGCCTGTGATGATCTCGCCACTCGGGTCGCAGATGACGCTGTTGCCTGGTTCCACCCAGTCCTCGTCAGGCGGGTCGAGCGCGCGCCAGACCCGTTGCCGCTGTGGGAACTCCGCGGGGATCTGGTCGGTGCGAAGGCAGGGGTTCACTCCGACGACCCACACCCTGCCCTCGCGGGCGATGTGACGCATCGTGGCGATCCACCCCTCACCGCGGGCCAGGGTGGGGGCGAGCCACACCTCGATGCCCTGCGCATAGAGGTGGAAGCGGGCGAGTGGCATGTAGTTCTCCCAGCAGATCAAGCCACCGAGTCGCCCGATCTCGGTGGCGACGACCTCGAGTGTCGAGCCGTCACCCCTGCCCCAGATGGTCCGCTCCGCGCCGGTGGGCACGAGCTTGCGGTGCCGGTTCAGCAGTAGCCCGTCGGGGCCGAAGGTCAGCACCGTGTTGTAGATCGTCGTGCCGTGCTCCTCGCGCTCATTGACGCCGATGACGACGTGGGCGGCCGCTCGGCGAGCCGCGGCCCCGATCCGTTCGGTGGTCGGGCCGGGGACGACGACGGCCTGGTCGACGAGGAGGGCGAACCACTGCTCGTCTCCGTCCCAGACGGGTACGGCATCCATCCAGATCGGGGTGCCGGGGACGAACACCTCAGGAAAGACGATCAGGCGCGCCCCGAGACCGGCGGCTTCGGCCACCAGCTCCTCGACGCGCTGGGTGGTCGCCTCTCGGTCCATGAGCACGTATGCCGCTTGGACTGCTGCGACGACGAAGCTCATCGTGTCCTCCTTGGTGTCAGGTCGGCCGCTCGGCGTGGCCCTCCATCGAGGGTGACCCGCTGCGGACCGCGGCACATCCGTGCCCACCACTGATCCCTCGCGCGGGGCATACTCGAGGGGTGGATCTTGGGGTCACGGGGCGGCAGGTCAGTCCGCGTGAACAAGAGGTGCTCGGCCTGGTCGCCGCGCACCTGACCAACGCGGAGATCGCCGATCGTCTGGTGTTGTCGATCCGGACGGTGGAATCGCACGTCTCGTCGTTGCTGCGCAAGCTGGACGTGTCGGACCGCAGGGGACTGGCTCGACTACCGGTCAGTGACCTCGACGCCCAGGCTGTCGAGCGATGGCCCCCGGAGGTCAGCAGCTTCGTGGGAAGGGTCACCGAGGCCACCGGCCTGCGCACGGACATCGCCGAGCACCGTCTCGTCACGGTCATCGGACCGGGCGGTGTCGGCAAGACCCGTCTGACCGTCGAGGTGGCGCGTGGCATGGCGTCCGATCGGCAGGACCGAGGCCGGTTCGTCGACCTGCTGCGGGTCAGCGATCCCGCCCTGGTCGTGGTGGCGATATCGCGGGCGCTCGGCATTCCCGAACTACCCGGGCGCACGCCCGAGCAGGCCCTTGCCGCGGGGGTGGCGGCACACGACGGGATCATCGTGCTGGACAACTGCGAGCACGTGGTCCAGGCCGCAGGAGCCTGCGCCGAGCTGATGCTGGCAGCGTCACCGTCGGTGACGCTCGTCGCGACCAGTCGGGTTCGGCTGGGCCTCCCCGCCGAGTGGGTGCACCCGCTCCACGGCCTCAGCCTCGCGAAGGACACGGCCGACGGCCGCAGCGACGGCGATGCCGTCGCGCTCTTCATGCAGAGGGCCGACGCGGCCGGGGCGGCGACCAGTCCTGACCCGGGTGAGGCGGCTCTCCTCTGCCGCCGGCTCGAGGGCATGGCGCTGGCGATCGAGCTCGCGGCGGCGCGCTATCCCACGCTGGGGGTCGACGGGTTGGTGGCCGGGCTCGGCGACGGCCTGAAGGTCCTGACGGGAGGAGCCGGCGAGGACCATCGGCACCGGTCCTTGCGCCAGACGATCGCCTGGAGCCACGACCTGCTGTCCGATGAGGGACAACGGCTGCTCTGCGCCGTGTCGGTGTTCCCCTCCGGGTTCACGCTCGAGGCGGCAGCGGCGGTCATCGACCGGGACGAGGTCGCCGTCGCCGACGGCTTGGGCAGCCTCGCCGGCCACAGTCTCCTCGTCGCGACACCGGGCACGCCGACGACGTATCGCGCCCTCGACACGATCCGTCAGTTCGCGGCCGAGCAGGGCGAACGGCGGGGAGTCGCCGGTGACGACAGGCGACGTCACGCCCGGTGGTGCGTGACCCAGCTGGACACCCTGGGTTCGCGTGAGCCCGATGCGTCGTGGTGCCAGCACCTCGACGCACTCGGCGCCGACGTGGGGGCTGCCATCGCCTGGGCCTGCGGCACCGACCCCGCCGCGGCGCGCGAGCTCGCCGAGCGATTCGCCGCAGCGCTCCTCCTGCGTGGCCGACCGGACGCGGCCAGGCGTCGCCACGAGCAGGCCGCCGGCCTGGCTGGTGACCCGGCCGATCAGGCGCGGCTCCTCCGGCTGGCCGCCGGGTCGGCGGCGGCCCACCTCGACGGTGACACCGTTCTCCGGCTGCTCGACGAGGCTGTGGCGGTCGCGCTGCGAGCCGGTGACCATGCCTTCGCCGCGCACGACCTCGCGTGGACGGGGATCTACTGCCGCAGTACTCCGGGAATCATCGCGAGCCTCCCGGCCCCGGACCAGGTTGAGGACCGTGTCGGGCGCGCCGAACGGCTAGCCGGGCGGTCGCCGAGCGCCCTGGCGGCCGTCGCGGCGGCTCGTGCTGGTGGACTGCCGGATGTCGACCCTGCAGCAGTCGCACAAGCCCAGCAGGCGTGCGAGCTCGCGCGCGCTGCCGGCGCGCGGATGGTCCTGAGCGCGGCCCTCGATCGGCTCACCACGTGCCACCTCGCCACGGGTGACCTCGAGCGCGCTCAGGACGAGATCCGCGCCCGCGAGCGGGTCCTCGACGAGCATCGACTGAACGCGACGAACGCCTTCCAGGTCAACGACCTGCTCCTGATGGGCTCCGAGGTTCGCCTTGCGGCCGGGGACCTCCCGGCCGCTCGCGACTACGCGGAACGCCTCGCGCGACTGCCGGTCCTTCGCGAGCAGCGCCATCTGGCCGAGTCGCGGTGGATCAAGGTCGATGCCATGGCTGGTGACCTCGATCGCGCGGCGCGGCGTGGTGAGCGATTCCTCGTCGACTGGATCCGGGCAGGGCGACCGCGTGCCACCACGTTGGCCAGCACGACGTGGGCCCTGGCGATGGTCCACGGGCTGCTTCGAGACGACCTCAGCGTCAGCAGTGGCTCGCCGTCAGCGAGGAGATCGCCCGTGGTGGAGCCGTCCTCAACCTCGACGACGCGTCGACCGGCTGGGCGCCGACGATGGATGCTCTCGTGGCGCTCGACCGTGGCGAGACCGACCGTGCACTGGCCCGACTGGCCGCGGATGTGGACGACCCTGAGGTGTGGGGCCATTGGCACACCGGGATGTGGCGACCGTGGTACGCCGCCTCCTGGGCGGAGACGGCAGTCCTCGCGGGCCTCCCCGACGCAGCTGAGCGGCTTCAGCGGGCGCGGCCGCTGGCTGCCGCCAACCCCGTCGCGACGGCGCTCATCGACCGCGCCGAGGCTCTCCTCGCCGGCGACACCTCCGCGTTCGCGGCTCTGTCGCGCCGCCTCGCCCGCCTTGGGTGCACCTACCAGGCCGAGCGCACCCTGCACCTCCGGGATGCCTGGGGAGCGACGCGCCTCAGGTGAGGCGCCAGATCGTGGTCGAGCGGAACGGGGCGCCGGGCCGCAGTGTGGTGTCGGGGAAGCCGGGGTGGTTCGGGGCGTCCGGGAAGCCCTGGGTCTCCAGGGCGAGGCCGGCTCGCGGCCCGTACGTGCCGCCCGAGAGGCCCGTGACGGTGTCGTCGAAGTGGGCGCCGGTGTAGACCTGCAGGCCCGGCTGGTCGGTGAGCACCTCGAGCACCCGGCCGCTCGTGCCGCGCACCCGGGCCGCGAGGTGCAGCCCGTTGTCATCGTCGGGCGGGCCGTCGAGGACGAGGTTGTGGTCCAGGCCCTTGCCGCGGCGCAGCTGCTCGTCGTCGATGGCGAGCACGTCGCCGATCCGGCGGGGTTCGCGCAGGTCGAACGGCGTTCCGTCGGTGGGGCGCACCTCGCCGGTGGGGAGGAGGGCGGCGTCGACCGGGGTGAATCCGGATGCCGGAACCTCGAGCACGTGGTCGTCGATCGGCCCGCTCCCCTCACCGTCGAGGTTGAGGTACGCGTGGTTGGTGATGTTGAACGGGGTCGGGCGATCAGTCGTCGCGGTGTAGTCGATGCGCACCTCGCCGGGTGCGACCGTGTACGTCACGCAGACCTCGACGCGACCCGGGAAGCCGCCGTCGCCGTCCGGGCTGGTGAGGGTGAGGCGGACGTGGGTGTCGCTTCGCTCGTCGACGCGCCACGGCATCCGGTCGAAGCCCTCGAACCCGCCGTGGAGCGTGTTCGCACCCTCGTTCGTCGGCACCGAATGCTGCTCTCCGTCGATCGCAAAACGCCCGCCGGAGAGGCGGTTTGCCACGCGCCCGACGATCGCCCCGAGGTAGCCACCGGCGAAGCGGTAGGTCTGCGGGTCGGCGTGGCCGAGCACGACGTCGACGGCGTCCGCGGCGTCACCGACCCGCAGGCGCCGGACGGCGGCGCCCGCTGTGAGCACCTCGAGCTCGACCCCGCTGGCGCGCAGGGTGATCGACTCCGGGGGCGCAGCGTGCGGTGCGTGGAGGGTGCGGGTCGCGACGACGGCATCCGGGGTGAGGGGGCCGTAGATGTGCGGAAACTGCTCTCCCGTGGCGGGATTGGCGATGTCCCACTGCAGGGGTGAGCGCAGGCGGTCGGGGTCGATGGTCAGCAGCACGAGGTCGCCGCCGTGCGCGGCGTAGTAGCGCGTGAGCACGCCGGCGACCTGCTGCGGGGTCGAGCAGTGGATGAAGCCCTCGTCCTCCAGGGTCCGCCCGAGGGTGCTCTGCCGGTACTCGCCGGTGCGCAGGGCCTGCTGCCAGTGCGCGGCCTCGGCGAGGTGGTGGATCGGCCCGGTCGTGGTCATGGCGGCCATTGTGGTGCGTCCGTGCGTAGATTTCCTCGCATGCCGTCCGCCTCATCCCGCGTCCGTCCTGCCGTCGTCGCCGACGTGCCTGTCATCCTCCGGCTCGTGCGCGAGCTCGCGGAGTACGAGAAGGCGCTGGACGAGGTCGACACGACGGTCGATCAGCTGCGCGAGGCGTTGTTCCCCGCCGGTCGTGAACCAGCGGCGTTCGCGCACGTGGCCGAGGTCGACGGAGAGGTCGTGGGCTGCGCGATCTGGTTCCTGTCGTTCTCGACGTGGACGGGGACGCACGGCATCTGGCTCGAGGACCTCTACGTCACCCCCGCGCAGCGCGGCTCAGGGCTCGGACAGGAGCTGCTGCGGACACTCGCCGACATCTGCGTCGAGCGGGGCTACCACCGGCTCGAGTGGTGGGTGCTCGACTGGAACACCCCGAGCATCGGCTTCTACGAGTCGATCGGGGCGGTCGCCCAGGACGAGTGGACCCGCTTCCGCCTGTCGGGTGATGCCCTGGCGTCCCTGACGGCCACGTCCGGCACACTGGGCCGCTGAACCCCCAACCCGCCGGACGTCCCGGTGCCCCGGAGAGGACCACGATGCGCAGTCGACTCGCCGCCTTCGTGCTGCGCGCCACCGGCTGGACCGCCGTGGGCGAGGTGCCGCGCACCGGCATCCTCGTCGGTGCCCCGCACACGTCCAACTGGGACTTCGTGATGATGCTGCTCATCATGTGGCGGGGCGGCGTGAGCCCTCGGGTGCTGATCAAGCAGGAGATGTTCCGCGGCCCGCTCGGGTGGCTGCTGCCGCGGCTCGGCGGCATCCCGCTCGACCGGTCGAACCCGGGCGCGGTCGTCCGCCGGCTCGTCGCCCAGGCCCGCACCGGGGAGCCGTTCCTGCTCATCCTCGCCGCCGAGGGCACCCGCACCAAGGGCGAGTACTGGAAGTCCGGCTTCTGGCGGATCGCCCGTTCGACGGGTCTGCCGATCTCGCTGGCGTTCATCGACGGGCCGAGCAAGACCTCGGGTTTCGGGCCGACCTTCAAGCCCACGAAGGACGTCGTCGCCGACATGGACCTCGTGCGCGAGTTCTACGCCGACAAGCGCGGCATCCACCCCGAGCGCCGCACCGAGCCCCGCCTGCGCGAAGAGCTCACCGCCGGCGAGGCGAGCTAGGCCTCGGGGACGTTCTCCTCGAGCTCGGCCAGCCACGGTCCCGAGCCGGCATCCGACGGCATCCGCCAGTCGCCGCGCGGTGAGAGCGACCCGCCCGAGACGACCTTCGGCCCGTTGGGGATCGCCGAGCGCTTGAACTGGTTGGCGAAGAAGCGCCAGTGGAACACCCTCATCCAGCGCCGGATCGTCGCGAGGTCGTATGCCGGCCGCGCGCCTTCGGGGAACCCTGCCGGCCACAGCCCGCTCCCGGCATCCGACCACGCGTGCTCGGCGAGGAAGGCGATCTTGCTCGGGCGGTAGCCGCGGCGCAGCACGTGGAAGAGCGTGAAGTCCTGCAGGGCGTAGGGGCCGACGGAGTCCTCGGTGGACTGGATGCGCTCGCCCTCCTTGGTGGGGACGAGCTCGGGGCTGATCTCCTGGTCGAGGATCTCCAGGAGGGTGCCGTTGACCGGGCCCTCGAACTGTCCGGACGACACCACCCAGCGGATGAGGTGCTGCATCAACGTCTTCGGCACCCCGGTGTTGACGCCGTAGTGCGACATCTGGTCGCCGACCCCGTAGGTGCACCAGCCGAGGGCGAGCTCGGACAGGTCGCCGGTGCCGAGCACGATGCCGCCGCGCTGGTTGGCCGCCCGGAAGAGGTAGTCGGTGCGCAGCCCGGCCTGCACGTTCTCGAAGGTGACGTCGTAGACCTCCTCGCCGCGGCCGAACGGGTGCCCGAGGTCCTTCAGCATCTGGGTCGCCGCGGGCCGGATGTCGAGCTCTTCCCACGTGATGTCGAGCGACTCCATGAGGTGGATCGCGTTGCTCTTCGTGCCCGCACTGGTCGCGAAGCCCGGCATCGTGAAGCCGATGATGTGCGTGCGCGGCAGCCCGAGCTGGTCGCAGGCCTTGGCCGCGACGATGAGTGCGTGGGTGGAGTCGAGGCCGCCGGAGACGCCGATGACGATCTTCGGGGTCTTCGCCGGGTCGCCCCCGCCGATGGCCCGCATCCGCTGCTGGAGCCCGGAGACCTGGATGTTGTAGGCCTCGTAGCAGTCCTGGGCCAGGCGGTCCTCGTCGTCGGGCACGAAGGGGAAGCGGTCGACGGCGCGGCGTAGCCCGAGGTCGCCACTCGGCGGGCGCAGGGCGAACGGAACGACGCGGAACCCGCCCTGGTCGGCGGCATACGCCTCGGCGTTGTCGTGGAAGCTGCCCTGCCGCATGCGCTCCTGGCGCAGCCGGTCGAGGTCGACGTCGACGACGGTGCGGCGCGGGCCGTCGGGGAAGCGGTCGGACTCGCCGAGCAGGTCGCCCATCTCGTAGACCATCGTCATGCCGTCCCACGACAGGTCGGTCGTCGACTCACCCGCACTCGCCGCGGCGTACAGGTAGGCCGCGTTGCACCGGGCGCTCGCGGAGCGCGCGAGCAGGTGGCGGTCCTCGGCGCGGCCGACGGTGATGGGGGAGGCCGAGAGGTTGAGCAGCACCGTTGCGCCGGCGAGCGCCGCCTCGTGGCTCGGCGGCACCGGAACCCACATGTCCTCGCAGATCTCGACGTGCACGGCGAGGTCGGGGTGGTCGTCGGCCGTGAAGACGAGGTCGGGCCCGAAGGGGATCTCGCCGTCGACGTCGGCGCCGGGCCAGTGCGGTCGCACGAGGAACTCGCCCTGGTGGCCCGGCGCCCGAGGCGAAGTGCCGCTTCTCGTAGAACTCGCGGTAGTTGGGCAGGAACGACTTCGGCGAGACACCGAGCACCTCACCGCGGTGGATGACGATGCCGCAGTTGTAGAGCCGGTTCCCGTGGCGCAGCGGTGCGCCGACGACGACGAGCGGCAGGAGCTTGGCGGTGGCCTCGGCGATGGTCACGACGGCCTCGTCGACGGCATCCAGGAGAACGTCCTGAAGGAGGAGGTCGTCGATGGCGTAGCCCGACAGGCTCAGCTCGGGGAAGAGCGCCACGGCGACGCGCTCGTCGTGGCAGGCCTTGACCTGCTCGATGATCCGCTCGGCGTTGGTCGCCGGGTCCGCCAGCGCCACGGGGACGGTGCACGAGGCGACGCGGGCGAACCCCTGGGCGTACACGTTGCGGAAGTCCATGGCCCCGAGCCTATGGGGCCGGATGCCGTGCGTCGCCGCCGGACTCGCCTCGACGTATGGCCGGTGGGTCAGCGTGCCAGTCGAAGGAGGCACACGCAGGCGACGGTCGCCACGTCGCGTGTTCCTCCATCGACTGGCGATCGCGGACGTGGCTGGAGCCGTGCCGACCGACTGTCCCGCAGGTGAGGGCGGGGTCAGGGGGCGAGCAGGATCTTCCCGGTCGCCCGGCGCTCGTCGACGGCCGTGAGGGCGGCGACGACGTCATCGAGGTCGCGGACCTCGCCGATGACGGGGTCGATGGCCCCCGACTCGAGCAGCGGCACCAGCTCGTCCCACTGCCGGCGCAGGTAGGCAGGCCCCGGCCCGCCACGGCCGGTCCACCAGGCGCCCCAGCCGACGCCGACGACCGAGATGTTGCCCAGCAGCAGCCGGTTGACCTTGACCTCGGGGATCGACCCGGCCGTGAAGCCGATGACGAGCAGCCGCCCACCGGGGGACAACGAGCGCAACGAGTCGGTGAAGCGGTCGCCGCCGACGGGGTCGACCACGAGGTCGACGCCGCGACGGCTCGTGAGCTCGGCCACGGCATCCCGGAAACCGTCAGCCAGGACGACCTCGTGCGCCCCGGCAGCCCGGGCGACGTCGGCCTTGTCCGCCGAGGAGACGACGGCGATGACACGGGCACCCCACGCGGCGGCGAGCTGCACGGCGGCGGTGCCGATGCCCCCAGCGGCGCCGTGGACGAGCACGTCATCGCCCGCGCGCAGCCCACCCCGCTCGCGCAGGGCGAAGTGGCAGGTGAGGTAGTTCATCGGCAGTGCCGCACCGGCCTCGTAGGTGACCGAGTCGGGCAGGGGGAAGACCATCGCCGGGTCGGCCGCGACGAGCTCGGCGAACCCCCCGAGGAACGGGAAGGCGGCCACCCGGTCGCCCTCGGCGAACCCGCTCCCGACGGGTGCCGACCGAACGCGGCCGGCCACCTCGGAACCCGGCACGAACGGCAGGTCGGGGGTGATCTGGTACTGCCCGCGGGTGAGCAGCACGTCGGGGAAGCACACTCCAGCCGCGGCGACCTCGATGACGACCTTCGACCCGTCGCTGGGCGGCGGGACGTCGAGGACCTCCACGGCCGCCGGTCCGTCGAGGCTGGTCACCTGGGCTGCGCGCATGCCGTCATCGTAGGTGGGTGCGGATTTCGGGAATGCCGAAGCCGTCGCAGGCGCTGCACGTCCAGTGCCCCAACCTCGCCACGCCACCCTGGCCACCATCGCGCTGATCCTCGGCGGCGTCGCCATCGGCACCACCGAGTTCGTGACGATGGGCCTGCTGCCCGAGATCGCCGAGGGCGTCGGGGTCGACATCCCCTCCGCGGGTCACACGATCTCCGCGTATGCCGCGGGCGTCGTCATCGGGGCTCCGCTGCTCGCGGTCCTCGGCGCCACCTGGCCGCGCAAGGCCCTGCTCATCGGGCTGATGGTCGCGTTCACCATCGGCAACCTCCTGTCCGCGATCGCGCCCGACTACGGGATGCTCGTCGGCGCGCGGCTCCTGGCGGGGCTGCCCCACGGTGCCTTCTTCGGCGTCGCGGCCCTCGTCGCGGTCGACCTCGCGCAGCGCGGCCAGGCCGGTCGTGCGGTCGGCCGGGTGATGCTCGGCATCCCCATCGCGAACGTCCTCGGCGTGCCGGGTGCCACGTGGCTCGGGCAGGCCTACGGGTGGCGCAGCGCCTACGTGCTCGTCGCCGTCATCGGCGTGGCGACGGTCGCCCTCCTCGCGTATGCCGTGCCGCACCTCCCCGCGGACCCCACGCGCACCGTCCGCAGCGAGCTGAGCGCCCTGACGAGCCTGCAGGTGTGGCTCACCCTCGGTGTCGGCGCGGTCGGGTTCGGTGGCATGTTCGCGATGTACTCCTACATCGCCCCGACGGTCACGGAGGTGACGGGGCTCCCGGCATCCGCCGTGCCGATCTTCCTGCTCGTGTTCGGCGTCTCCGGGTTCATCGGCAACCTCGTCGCCGGCCGCATGGGTGACTGGTCGGTCATCCGCTCGATCGTCATCGGGCTCGTCGGGATGGGCCTCGCCCTCGGGCTGTTCGCGCTGGTCTCGCCGTATGCCGTGCCCGCCCTCATCGTGCTCGCGATCACCTCGGTGCTTGCCTCGGTGCTCGTCATCAACCTCCAGCTGCGCCTCATGCAGGTGGCCGGCACGGCCCAGACGCTGGCCGCGGCCAGCAACCACGCGGCCCTGAACCTCGCCAACGCGCTCGGGGCCTGGCTCGGCGGGCTCGTCATCGCGGCCGGGTACGGCTACCGGGCACCCTCCGTCGTCGGTGTGTTCCTGGCGGCCATCGGCCTGGTCATCCTCGGCCTCTCGCTGCTCGTGCACCGGCGCGACCACCCGGGGCGGGTGTCCCTGCGCCCGGGCGGGCCCGCCGGCCGCGGCGAGACGGACAGCCCCACCGCTGACACCCCGATCGAGGCAGTGGCAGAGGTCTCCTGACGCGAGGGGGACGGCATCCTGCGGTGGTCCGTAGGGTGGCGGTATGCCGAGCACCCTCACGTGCCGGGTCGAGGGCGGCGTCGCCCAGGTCCGGCTCAACCGACCCGACAAGCTCAACGCGCTGACGCTGGACACCCTCGAGGACCTCGTCGCCACGGCCCGCGAGCTCTCTGCGGACCGGACCCTGCGGGGCGTGGTCATCGGCGGTGAGGGGGAGTCCTTCTGCGCCGGGCTCGACTTCGCGACGGTGCTGAAGAACCCGCCCCGGGTCGCCCGGTCGTTCGTGCCCAACCCGCTGCGCGGCACCAACCTCTTCCAGGAGGCCTGCTGGGCGTGGCGGCGGGTGCCCGTGCCGGTCGTCGCGGCCGTGCACGGCCACTGCTACGGCGGCGGCCTGCAGATCGCGCTGGCAGCAGACCTGCGGATGACGACCCCCGACGCCCAGTGGTCGGTGCTCGAGGCCAAGTGGGGGCTGGTACCCGACATGAGCGGCATCCAGGCGTTGTCCCAGCAGGTGCGCATGGACGTGGCCAAGCGCCTCACGATGACCGGCGAGGTCGTGAGCGGTGAGCGGGCCGTCGAGCTCGGCCTCGCGAGCGAGGTGCACCACGACCCGGTGGCGGCGGCGACCGCGTTCGTCGAGCAGGTCGCGACCCGCAGCCCGGATGCCGTGGCCGCCACCAAGCGCCTCTTCGGCCGCACGTGGTCCTCGTCGGACCGCCGCACCTTCGCGCGCGAGCGGGTGGAGCAGGCCAAGCTGCTCGCGACGAAGAACACGACGATCGCCCGCGAGGCCGCGATGAAGCGGGCCGTCCCCGCCTTCGACCCGCGCCGCCGATGACTTCCGCAGCCGACCAGGAGGTCCGGCACATCACGTGCACGCTGTGCGAGGCGATGTGCGGCCTCGAGGTGCGGCTCGACGACACCGGGGCCATCGCCTCGATGAAGGGTCACGAGGCCGACCCGTTGTCGCGAGGACACATCTGCCCCAAGGCTTTTGCGCTCCAGGACCTGCACGACGACCCGGACCGGCTGCGCGCCCCCGTCGTTCGCACGCCCCAGGGGACGTGGAAGGAGGTGTCCTGGGACGAGGCGATCACGTACGCGGCGCAGCGGCTGGCGGCGGTGCAGGCCGAGCACGGCGACGACGCCGTCGCGGTCTACCTCGGCAACCCCAACGTCCACAGCCTCGGCGCGCTCACCCACCACCCCACGCTCGTGCGGTTGCTGCGCACGCGAAACCGGTTCTCCGCCACCTCGGTCGACCAGCTGCCGCACCACGTCGTCGCGTGGGCGCTCTACGGCCACCAGTACCTGTTGCCGGTGCCCGACATCGACCGCACCGCGCTGCTCGTGCTCGTCGGCCACAACCCGATGGCGTCCAACGGGTCCCTCTGGACCGTTCCCGACTTCCCGCAGCGCCGGCGCGAGCTCGCCTCTCGCTCAGGGCGACTCGTCGTCCTCGACCCACGTCGAACCGAGACCGCGAAGGTCGCGGACGAGCACCACTTCGTCCGCCCCGGCTCGGATGCCGCCGTGCTGTTGGCGATCGTGCGCGAACTGCTGGAGGACGACCTCGCCAGCCCGGCGGCATACGTCGACGGGGTCGACCGGGTCCAGGAGGCGGTCGCGGGCTTCACGCCCGAGCTGGCCGAGCAGGTGTCGGGCATGTCGGCGGATGCCGTGCGCCGGCTCGCGCGCGACCTCGCGGCCGCGCCGTCGGCGGCGGTCCACGGGCGCATGGGTGTGTCGACCCAGGCCCACGGGGTGGTGTGCCAGTGGGCGATCCAGGCGATCAACGTGCTCACGGGCAACCTCGACCGTCCGGGCGGCACGATGTTCACGACCCCGGCGGTCGACCTCGTGGGGCGCGGGGTGCTCTCACCCGGTGGCTTCGGGAAGCGGCGCACCCGCGTGCGCGGTCTGCCCGGCTTCGGCGGGGAGCTGCCCGTGTCGGCGCTGGCTGAGGAGATCACGACCCCGGGGGAGGGTCAGGTGCGAGGGCTGCTGACCATCGCCGGGAACCCGGTGTCGTCCACGCCGGGAGGGCACCGCCTCGACGAGGCGATCGCCGGGCTCGACGCCATGGTCGCGATCGACTTCTACGTCAACGAGACGACCCGCCACGCGGACGTCATCCTGCCGCCGACGAGCCCGCTCGAGCGCGACCACTACGACATCGTCTTCCACATCCTCGCGGTGCGGGACACGGCGCGGTGGTCGCCCGCCCTGTTCACCCCGGCCCCCGGGGCCAGGCACGACTGGGAGATCGCCCGCGACCTCGGCGCCGCGCTGATGCGGGCGCGCGGTGGTGGGGTCAAGGAGCGGTGGTCGCGCGCCACCCTCGAGACCGAGGCGCGGTTGCGGCTGACTCCGCGCCGCCAGCTCGACGCGTTGCTGCGGTCGTCCGGGGCGCGGCTCTCGGTGGCCAAGCTCGAGAAGACCGAGGCCGGCGCCGACCACGGCCCGCTCAAGCCCCGCCTGCCGGAGCGGCTGTTCACGCCCGACCAGCGGATCGACCTCCTGCCGTCCGTGGTGGCCGAGGCGCTGCCGGGCCTGCTGACGGCGTTCACGACCGGGGCTGGGCTGGCCGAGGGCGAGCTGCTCCTCATCGGGCGGCGCCACCAGCGCGACAACAACTCCTGGCTGCACAACAGCACTCGCCTGACCCGAGGTCGGGCGCGGCACGCGCTCCTGGCCCACCCCGACGACCTGGCCGTGCGCGGCATCCGAAGCGGTGATGTCGTGGCGGTGCGCTCGGCGGTCGGCGAGGTGCGCGTCGAGGTCGAGGCATCCGACGACCTCATGCCCGGGGTGGTGTCACTGCCGCACGGGTACGGTCACGCTCGCGACGGGGTGCGCCTCCGCAACGCCGTCGAGGTGCCCGGGGTGTCGATGAACGACCTCACCGACCCGTCGGTGGTCGAGTCGGTGTCGGGGAACGCGGTGCTCAACGGCGTGCCGGTGACGGTGGCTGCCGTCGCGGCGGAGCCGTGATGGCACCCGAGGACGTGCGAGTGCTTGCCCTCGGACTGCCCGACGTCGTGGAGCGCGAACACCATGGCTTCCCGAGCTTCCGCACCGGGCCGCGCGGACGGATCTTCGCGACCCTGCCGACGGCGGACGTGCTGCGGGTCATGCTCGACGAGGGCGCCATCCTCGAGGCCGTCGCGCAGTGGCCGTGGTGCCGCGAGGGTTGGTGGGGCAAGAAGCTCATGACGGTCGAGGTCGTGCTCGCCGACGCCGAGCCGGATGCCGTGGCCGAGCTGCTCGCCGACGGTCACCTCCGAGCGAACCGGTAGGCAGGTGTCAGGGGGAGGTGAGGAGAGCGAGGGCGCGGGCGCAGTGCGCGACCAGTTCGCCCCGCCCGGCCTCGCGCTCCTGCTCGGGCAGGGCCGACCACTGCAGGGCGCGGTCCTCGAGGTAGGCGACCCATCCGTGGGCGGCGGGCAGTGCGGCATCCGGCAGGTCGGCGGCGCGCACCACCAGCGCGGCGAGCTGCTCGCGCAGCCCATCGACGCCGAATCCGCCACCGACGCTGCCCGGCCGAGGTCACCGCCAGTAGCAACCGGATCGCCGCTCACTTGGGCGATCGGGGCCTGCCCGAGCACGAGCGCGACGTACGTCTCGCGCCGCCGCTCCACCTGGCGGAGGAAGCGCTCGACGACCTGGCGCACGGCGGCCGACCCCACGGCATCCGGGTCGGGGGTGACGTTGCGCCCCACCCGCCGCCAGGCCGCCTCGACGACGGCGCGGTGGTAGTCGGTCTTGCTCGGGAAGTAGTGGAAGAGCAGCCCGCGTGAGACGCCGGCCTCGGCCGCGACCTCGTCGAGCGAGAGGTCCTGCACCGGCTGCTCGACGAACTTGCGCAGCCCGATGCCGACGAGCTGGCGGCGCCGGTCCTCCGGGGTCATCCGCACCCGTGACGTCTCTCCCACACTATTGAGCATTGCTCAACAACCCTCTATGGTCAAGGGCATGGACTTCGCCCCGTCACCCCGCGCCGCTGACCTCGCCGAGCGCGTCCGCGCGTTCGTCGACACCGAGATCGTGCCCGTCGAGCCCGCGATGCTGGCCGACATCGCCGCCCGCCGCGCGCGCGGCGAGGACTCCTGGCCACCCCCGGCAGCGCTCGCCGACCTCGCGGCCAAGGCCCGCGCCCAGGGGCTGTGGAACCTGTTCCTCCCCGCCGGCCACGGCGACGCCTACGCCGAGCGCTTCGGCACCGACGGCGGCGCCGGCCTCACGAACACCGACTACGCGACCGTCGCCGAGCAGATGGGCCGCTCCCCGCTCGCGCCGATCGTGTTCAACTGCAACGCCCCCGACACCGGCAACATGGAGGTGCTGCTCAAGTACGGCACGCCCGAGCAGCAGGAGCAGTGGCTCGAGCCGCTGCTCGACGGGCGCATCCGCAGCACGTTCCTCATGACCGAGCCGGGCGTCGCGAGCTCGGACGCGACGAACATGGAGGCCACGGCATCCCTCGACGGCGACGAGGTCGTGCTCGACGGGCGCAAGTGGTGGTCCACGGGCGCCGGCCACCCCGACTGCCGCATCGGCGTCTTCATGGGCCTCACCGACCCGGCCGCACACCGCCATCGCCAGCACTCCATGGTGCTGGTGCCCATGGACTCGACGGGGGTCACCGTCGAGCGCATGCTCACGGCGCTCGGCCAGTACGACGAGCCGCTCGGTCACGGCCAGGTCAGTCTGGATGCCGTCCGCCTGCCTTCCAGCAGCATCCTCGCCGGGCCGGGACGCGCCTTCGAGATCGCCCAGGGTCGCCTCGGCCCGGGTCGCGTGCACCACTGCATGCGCCTCATCGGGCTGGCCGAGAAGGCCCTCGAGCTCGCCTGCGAGCGCGCGAGCAGTCGGGTGGCCTTCGGCAAGCCGATCGCCAACCTCGGTGGCAACCGCGAGCGGCTCGCCCGCGCCCGCATCGCCATCAACCAGGCGCGCCTGCACGTGCTGCACGCGGCCTGGAAGCTCGACACCGTCGGCATCGAGGGGGCCCAGTCCGAGGTCTCCGAGATCAAGGCAGCGGTGCCGCAGATGGCGTGCGACGTCATCGACCTGGCGATCCAGCTGCACGGCGGCGGCGGCATGAGCGAGGACTTCCCGCTCGCCGCGGCGTACGCCGGGGCGCGCAGCCTGCGCCTGGCGGACGGCCCTGACGAGGTGCACCTGGGAGTCGTCGCCCGTCACCTGCTGCGCCCGTATGCCAGCGCTGCTGCCTCGGTGGCGGGGGAGGCCCGATGAGCCGGCGTGTCCTCGTCACCGGCGGCGCCTCGGGGCTGGGCCTGGCGCTGACCCGGCTCATGCTCGACCGCGGCGACACCGTGCTCGTCGTCGACCTCGCGGAGGAGCGCCCGGATGCCGTACCCGAGGGTGCGGCCTACCGTCGCCTCGACGTGCGCTCGCAACAGGACTGGGATGCCGCGATGGCGTGGGTGCGCGACACGTGGGGTGGTCTCGACCTCCTCGTCAACAACGCCGGGGTCGCGACGGGCGGGCGCATCGACGTGGAGTCGATGTCGGACTGGGAGCGCGTCGTCGACATCAACCTCCTCGGTGTCGCCCGCGGCTGCCACACCTTCACCCCGATGCTCAAGGCCCAGAAGTCGGGGCACATCGTCAACGTCGCCTCGCTCGCCGGGCTCGTCCACGGCCCGGGGATGTCGAGCTACAACGCGACGAAGGCGGGAGTCGTGGCGCTCAGCGAGACGCTGTCCTTCGAGCTCGCGCCGTGGTCGATCGACGTCTCGGTCGTCTGCCCGGCGTTCTTCCGCACCAACCTGCACGAGTCCTTCTCCGGCAAGGACGCCGCGATGCAGGAGGCCGGCGTGCGCCTCATCACCCAGGCCTCGGTGGATGCCGCGCACATCGCGGCGATCGTGCTCAAGGGGGTCGACGCGCGCAAGAGGGTCATCCTCACCGACCGGCTCGGCCGGCAGGCGTACTACTCCAAGCGCTTCGTCCGGCCGCTCTACGACCGGATGCTCACGTCCCAGGCCAAGCGGCTCGCGCGCCGGGCCGGCGCCGACCCCGCGGAGCTCGCCGGTGGGTGAGGCCGTCGGTGCGGTTGCGGCGGTGCGCGACGAGGACGCCTTCGACGTCGAGCGCGCCGCGGCCTGGCTGCGCGAGAACGTCTCCGCTGCAGCCGATCTCGAGGGTTCGCCGGAGGTTCGCCAGTTCGTCGGCGGCGCCTCCAACCTCACGTACCTGCTCCGGTACCCCGGAGGACGTGACCTCATCCTTCGCCGCCCCCCGGCGGGGACCAAGGCCAGGGGGGCGCACGACATGCGCCGCGAGCACGACCTCCAGGCTGCGCTGGCGGGCGCGTTCCCACTCGTGCCGGGGATGGTGGCCCACTGCGGCGACGAGAGCGTCATCGGCTCGGAGTTCTACGTCATGGAGCGCATCGAGGGCACCATCCTGCGGCGCGACATCCCGCCCGAGCTGGGCCTGGAGCCCGACGGCGTGAAGGCCCTGTGTGAGAACGCGATCGACACGTTGGTGAGGTTGCACGACGTGGACGTCACGGCATCCGGGCTGGCGGTTCTGGACCGGGGCGAGGGGTACGTGCGTCGCCAGGTGGAGGGGTGGTCGGGGCGGTACCGCCGCGCCCGCACCCCCGACGTCGGTGACTTCGAGGCGACGATGGCGTGGCTCGACGCGCACCAGCCGCCCGACCACCCCCACGTGCTGATCCACAACGACTTCCGGTTCGACAACCTCGTGCTCGACCCCGCCGACCCGACGCACATCGTCGGGGTGCTCGACTGGGAGCTCGCGACGGTCGGGGACCCCCTCATGGACCTCGGCTCGGCCCTGGCCTACTGGGTGGAGGCCGACGACGACCCGGCGTTCCTCGCAGTGCGGCTGCAGCCGACCCACTCGCCGGGCATGCTGACGCGCGCCGAGGTCGTCGAGCGCTACGCGTCCGCTCGCGGGCTCGACGTGACGCCGGAGGAGTGGCTGTTCTACGACGTCTTCGGCACGTTCCGGCTCGCCGGCATCGCCCAGCAGATCTACTACCGGTACCACCACGGCCAGACGAGCAACCCGGCCTATGCGCGGTTCGGTGACCTCGTGCGGATCCTCGACGCGCGGTGCACCGCGCTCCTCACCGACCAGCCCTGAATTCACAGCCCTGACCCCACAGACCTGACACCCGAAGGACACGACATGCCCACGACCCTCATCACCGGCGCGAGCTCGGGCCTCGGTGCCGAGATGGCCCGCCAGCTGGCCGACCGCGGCTGGGACCTCGCGCTGGCAGCCCGCCGCACCGAACGACTCGAGGGCCTGCGCGACGAGATCGTCGCCAAGCATCCCGGCCGGCGCGTCGAGCTGCGCGCCCTCGACGTCACCGTCGACGACCAGGTGTTCGAGGTGTTCCGGGCCTTCCGCGACGACTTCGGCACCATCGACCGGGTCGTCATCAACGCCGGGCTGGGCAAGGGGGCGCCGATCGGCACCGGCCGCTACGACGCCAACCGCCAGACGGCGATGACGAACTTCGTGGCCGCGCTGGCCCAGACCGAGGCCGCCATGGAGATCTTCCGTGCCCAGAAGCGCGGCCACCTCGTGATGATCTCCTCGGTCTCGGCGATGCGCGGCATGCGCAAGACGGTCACGACCTATGCCGCGACCAAGGCCGGGGTCGCCGCGCTCGCGGAGGGCCTGCGCAACGAGATGCTCGGTGAGCCCGACCTCGACATCCGCGTCTCGACGATCTACCCGGGCTACATCCGCTCGGAGATGAACGAGAAGGTCAAGAAGACACCGTTCATCGTCGACACGGAGACCGGCGTCCGTGCCATTGTCGAGGCCATGGAGAAGGAGAAGGCCAACGCGCTCGTGCCCGCGTGGCCCTGGGTGCCGCTCGGCAAGGCGATGCGCCACCTTCCGCTGCCCCTCGTCCGCAGGATCATGTGACCATGGCGCGCGTTCTCCTCACTGCCCAGGTCGTCGGGGATGCCGTGGCGCGGCTTCGCGCGGACGGCCACGACGTGACCTTCCGCGACGTCGACTCGCCGATGCCCCGCGACGAGCTGCTGGCAGCGGTGCCCGGGGTCGAGGCGCTGGTGGCGATGCTCGTGGACCGGGTCGATGGTGAGCTGCTCGATGCCGCCGGCCCGGGCCTGCGCGTCGTGGCGAACGTGGCCGTCGGGCACGACAACGTCGACGTGGCCGCCTGCCGCGAGCGCGGGATCATCGTGACGAACACCCCGGGTGTGCTGACCGATGCGACCGCCGACATCGCGATGTCGCTCATCCTCATGTCCACGCGGGGGTTGGGGGCTGCTGAGCGGCGGGTGCGCACCGGGGAGCCGTGGCGCTGGAGCCTCACGACGCACCTGGGCACCGGTCTGCGCGGCAAGACCCTGGGGATCGTGGGGCCCGGCGCCATCGGGCTGGCCACCGGTCGGCGGGCGAAGGCGTTCGGCATGGAGGTGCTGCTGGCGGGGCGCTCGTCGCCGGATCCTGCTGCCGTTGACGCGCTCGCGGCACGGGTGGTCGATCTCGAAGAGCTGCTCACGGCATCCGACGTCGTGTCGTTGCACTGCCCGCTGACTCCTGCCACCCACCACCTCATCGGTGCGGCGCAGCTGCGCGCGATGAAGCCGACGGCGCACCTGGTCAACACCTCCCGCGGACCGGTCGTCGACGAGGCGGCCCTGGTCGCCGCGCTCGAGGCGGGGGAGATCGCCGGTGCCGGCCTCGACGTGTACGAGGACGAGCCTCGGGTGCACCCCGGCCTGCTGGGGCGCGACGACGTCGTGCTGCTGCCGCACGTCGGCTCGGCGACGGTCGAGACGCGCACGGCGATGGCGGATCTCGCCGTGGCGAACGTCCTCGCGGTGCTGGCCGGCGACGACCCGGTCACCCCGGTGGGCGGCTGAACCACTCCCGGGCGAGTTGCTGACCGACGCGCCGCAGCAGGGCCGCCGCATCCTCGATCGAGCGCCTCGGGTCCGCTTCGAGGTCGGACAGCGGGTAGGCAGCGCGCACCCCGAGCGCTGACAGGTCGGCGTCGTCGAGGGCGAGGCGTCCGCACACCGCCACGACGGGGATGCCGTGCGCGGCCGCTCGCTGGGCGACGCCCCGAACGGCCTTGCCCGCCAGGGTCTGGGCATCCAGCGACCCCTCGCCGGTGACCACGAGGTCGGCGCCGGTCAGGGCCGAGTCGAGGCCGACGAGGTCGAGCACGACGTCCACCCCCGACGCCCGCTGCGCCCCGAGCACGGCGAGGAGTGCGAACCCGACGCCGCCCGCCGCCCCGGCCCCCGGCATCCAGGGGTGCGCCTCGACGGCGGTGGCCCAGTGGGCGAGGGCTGCTTCGAGCTGGGCGACCTCGGCGGCGGTGGCGCCCTTCTGCGGCGCGAACACCGCCGCAGCACCGGCCGGCCCGAGCAACGGGCTGTCCACGTCGGCGGCGAGGACGAGCCGGGTCGTGGTCAGGCGAGGGTCGAGCCCCGTGAGGTCGAGGTGCGCCAGCCCGGCCAAGGCCGCTCCGCCGTCGGGGAGGTCCACGCCGTCCACGTCGAGCAGTCGGGCGCCGAGGGCACGCAGCAGGCCCGCGCCTCCGTCGGTGCTGGCGGACCCGCCGACCCCGACGATGATCTCGGCGGCCCCGAGGTCGAGGGCCGCGAGGATCGCCTCCCCGAGACCACGGCTCGATGCCGTGAGGGGCGCCGGCACGGCATCCGGCAGTCGCCCGAGGCCGCACGCGTCGGCCATCTCGACCAGGACGGTCGTGCCTCGGCCGGCGAGCGTGGCGCTCACCGGCTCGCCCGTCGGGCCGTGCACGTCGGCCGCCACGCCGGCCCATCCGGAGGCCAGGGCCGCAGCGACGGTTCCCTCCCCTCCGTCGGCGACCGGAACGACCACGACCTCGGCGTGAGGTGCGACGTCCAGCAACCCGAGGCGGACGGCATCCCCGACCTCGAGCGAGGTCAGCGATCCCTTGAAGGCATCGCTCGCGACGACCACCCTCGGACGCTCGGGCACGCCCACGTCAGAGGTACCGGTGCATGACGTGCAAGCCCACCCGGCCGTGGGTGGTCGAGTCGAAGGCCTCGGGGACCGTGCCGATGATCTGGAAACCGAGATCCTGCCACAGCGCCACCGCCGCCAGGTTCGTCTCCACCACGGCGTTGAACTGCACTGCGGCATAGCCCTGTTCGCGTGCCCACGTGAGCACCCACTCGCCCAGCAGCCGCCCCACCCCACGCCCGCGGGCGACCGGGGACACCATGAAGGATGCCGTCGCGACATGGCTCCCGCGGGCCGGACGGTTGGGGCCCGACTTCGCGGATCCGAGCACCGCACCCCCCTCGTCGACGGCGACGACGGTGACGCCTGGTGCGCCCTCGACCCACAGCCCCCACGCCTGCTCGGATGTCAGGTCGAGTGGGTAGGCGTAGGTCTCTCCCGCGGCGACGATGTCGCGGAACACCGGGAAGAAAGCCGGCCAGTCGGCGGCCTCGATCGGTCGGATGAGCACCGTGGAGGATCAGGCCTCGTCGGGCTTCATGTGCAGCCACGGGCGGGTCAGGCTGAACCGTCGGCCGGTGATCTCGTCGACCTCGATGACGATGACGTTGAACTTCGCGGTGTTGACCCAGGGGCGCAGGGGAAGCTGCTCGGTCTCGTCGATCTCGTGGTGCTCGAGCTGACGGGCACGGCCGCGGATGACGACGCTGCGCGCCTCCTCCTCGGTGTACTCGTCGATCTCGAACGCGACATCGGCGTTCATCGTCAGTCCGAGCAGCTTGCTGCCCTCAGCCGTGCGGAACACCAGGCGGCGCTCGTCGTCGACCGCGTAGTTGATCGGCACGAGGTGCACCTCGTCGGCCAGGTGGAAGGCGAGCCGGCCGAACTCCTGGTCGTGGAGCATCTCCCAACAGGTGTCCTCGGTGAGGGTGGTGACGGGCGATGAATCGGACATCGGGCCTCCTGTGCAGGGGTTCGTGTCCCCGAATCTATCGACACCCGCGCGGCGCGGCTCGTCGGGGAGACCGTTCTCACCCGAACCGTCCTGACCCGTGGGTACGGTGCGCACATGAGCCATGCGCAGGTCGTCGTCATCGGTGCCGGTCCCGGTGGGCTGGCTGTTGCTGCCGCGCTCGGGCGGCGTGGGGTCGAGGCCCTCGTGGTCGACCGGGCCACCGATGTGGGCAGCTCCTGGCGCAACCACTACGAGCGGTTGCACCTGCACACCCCGCGGCGGTGGTCCGGTCTGCCCGGGCACCCGATCCCGCGGCGCTTCGGCCGCTGGGTCGCGCGTGAGGACGTCGTGCGCTACCTCGAGGAGTACGTCGACCACTTCGGGATCCGCCTGCGGCTCGGTACCGCGGTGAACCGCATCGAGCGCGCCACCGCACCCGCCGCCGTGAACGGGTCGGCCCCGGCGCGCTGGGTCGCACGGCTCGCGGACGGCACGACCACCACCGCCGAGCACGTCGTCGTCGCCACCGGCTACAACCACACCCCGGTCACGCCCGACTGGCCGGGCCTCGACGGGTTCACCGGACAGCTCGTGCTCGCCCGCGACTACCGCAACGGCCGCCCGTTCGCCGGCCGCGACGTCCTCGTCGTCGGCACCGGCAACACCGGCACCGAGATCGCCACCGACCTCGCCGAGCACGGCGCCACCCGCGTCTGGCTGGCCGTCCGCACGCCGCCGCACATCGTCCGCCGCGACATGCTGGGGTGGCCGGCCCAGGGCACCGGCATCCTCGTGCGGCGACTGCCGCCGAAGCTCGTCGACCGGGTCGCGCACGGGCTGTCGGCCGTTCAGGAACCCGACCTTTCGGCCTACGGGATGCCGCGCGCCGCACCCGACCTCTACTCGCGCGTGTTCGAGGGCCGGGTTCCCGTGCAGGACGTCGGCATCGTCGACGCCATCCGCACCCGCCGGGTCGAGCCGGTGGCTGCGGTCGAGTCCTTCGACGGCGACGAGGTCGTGCTCAGCGACGGCTCGAGGCTGCGCCCGGATGCCGTGCTCGTCGCCGCCGGCTACCGCGCCGGTCTCGAGCCCCTCGTCGGCGACCTGGGGGTGCTCGACGGGCGAGGGCTGCCCGTCGTCCACGGTGCCCACGAGCCGCCCGGGGCGTCTGGGCTGTGGTTCACCGGCTTCACCAACCCGATCTCCGGGATGCTGCGTGAGCTGCGCATCGACGGCGAACGCATCAGTGCCGCCATCGCGGGTTCGGACACGCACCACCAGCACTGAAGGACACCTGATGACGGGGTTGTCCGCTCGTGACGCGCGTACATGCCCGTCGTTGGCGGACAACCCCGTCACCGGTTGCCGCGAAGTCCTCCCGGATCACCCTGACCTCAGCGGACAACCCACATCGCCAGCAGCACGACGCCCACGAGGACCAGGGCGAACCCGTTCGAGACCGGCATTCCCCACCATGCCCCGGGTGTCTCCGTCGGTGGTCTGCTGGGGCTCTTGCGTTGGTTCATGGTGACTCCCGTCGATCGCGCCCTGTGGTCGCCGCATCCTCCCACCCGGCTGAGCGGCAGCGGCACCACGCCGAAGTCAGCTTGGCAGGCGAACCGTCTCGAGCGTGAACGCGTGCTCGCGCAGCCGCTCGACGAGCGGCATCCCGATCGCGGTGGCCGGGGTGAGCACCCCGGCGGCATCGGGAAGACGGTCGCCGTCCTCGAGCAGGGACAGGGCGGCCTGGCCGAGCATGACCGCGGTGCCGCTGTAGCCCGGGTCGTAGGGGGCGGCGACCGTCGTGCGGTACCGCGCCCCGTTGGTCGCCTCGCCGGTGACCTCCATCCTGAACCGCCCGGCGGCCTGCGCCTTCTCGCTCGGGCCCTCGCCGGGCTTGGGGAGCACCGCGTCGATCAGCGCGCGGGTCGGGCCGAAGGACATGCCCGCGAGACCTGCCCCGAGGGCCAGCGACGTCATGCTCGCGACGAACGCCCCCGTGGGGCCGCCGCCGTAGTCGGAGTACTCGACGTACCGGAAGCCGTCGCCGTAGCCGAGCAATGACGCCGAACGGGCGACGATGCGCCTGTTGAAGGCCGCCATGACGAAGGGCCCCGTGAAGTGGCCGTTGTCGGCATCCCGCTTCACGGGTGAGGCCTTGGCGAGCTTTGCGAGCACGGTCGCCGGGCCTGCCGAGCCGGATGCCGTGGCACCGGTTCCGTTCTCGTCCTTGGCTTTTCGGGCAGGTCGGGGGCCGTCGACCAGGGCCCACGGGTCGCCGACGATGCGTCGGCTTGCAGGGTCGGCCTGGTGCTCGTCGAGCTGGACCCGCGCCGAGTCGATGGTGCCGCCACTGAAGCCGCCCTTCAAGCTGCGCACGGCGAGGTGGGTGCGGCCGAGCTCGGCGCCGTCGGCCTGCGCGGCCTGCGCGGTCAGGAGCACGCCGAGGTCGCTCGGGATGGAGTCGAAGCCGCAGGCGTGCACGATCCGCGCCCCGGTGCGCTTCGCGGTCTCGTGGTTGGCGGCGATGCTGCGGTGCACGAACAGCACCTCACCGGTGAGGTCGCAGTAGTGCGTGCCGGCCTCGGCACAGGCGGCAGCCAGCGGGGCGCCGTACTTCACGTACGGCCCGACGGTCGTGGCAACGACGCGGGCGCGGCGCGCGAGGTCAGCCACGGCATCCGCATCGGTGGCGTCGACGACGAGCAGCGGCCAGCCCTCCGCCTGCGAGCCCAGGTCGCGGGCGAGCGCGTCGAGCCGAGCCTGCGAGCGCCCGGCCAGCGCGATCCGCACCCCCTCGGGAGCCTCGGCCGTGAGGTGTCGGGCTGTCAGGCGGCCCACGAACCCGGTGGCGCCGAACAGGATGATGTCGAACTCTCGTGCGTTGGCGCTCATCCCCCCACCCTAGGAGTCCCGCGAGTGGGTCAGGGGCGCCGGGGCACTCAGGCAGCCAGGGCGACGTCATCCTCGAGCGGCCTCCTTGATGAGCGAGACCACTGCGGAGGGGTGGCTCATCATCGCGACGTGGGAGCTGTCGATCTCGACGGTGGTGGACCCGGCGCGTGCAGCCATGGCGCGCTCCGCCTCTGGCGGGATGATCCGGTCCTGTCGGGCCACGAGGTACCAGCTGGGGATGTCCTCCCACGCCGGTGCACCCGACGGGGTCAGGAGCGCGGAGAGGGCGCCGGGGCGCTGGGTCGCGGCCATGATCCGAGCGGTCGCCTTCGGCAGGTCCTGGGCGAAGAGCGTGGGGAAGTGGGCCGGGTCGATGTACGCATCGGCGTCCCCGGCGGCCGCGCCCGGGAAGGACCGGATGACCAGGTGGTCGATGACGTCGGTGTGACCCCCGCCGAGCGCATTTGCGGCGGCCACGCTCTCGCCCTCAGCCGGTGCGTAGGCCGCGACGTAGACGAGAGCCTTCACGTCGGGGTCGCCGGTGGCGGCGTTGGTGATGACCGCCCCGCCGTAGGAGTGCCCCACGAGCACGATGGGCCCGTCGATGGTCGACAGGAACTGACGCAGGTAGGCGGAGTCCGCGTTCGGCCCGCGCAGCGGGTTCGAGAACGCGATGGTCGGGTAGCCGTCGCCGATCAGGCGACCGGTGACGGTGTTCCATCCGCTGGAGTCCGCAAAGGCTCCGTGGACGAGGACGATGGTGGGTTTGGCGGCTCCAGAATCCTTGCCGGCCTGTGCCGACTGTGCCGAATGGGACGAGGCGGCCGAGGCCACGGTGGTGCTGGTGAGCAGAAGGATGCCGGACAGGGCTGCGACGAGCAGCCGGAGTCGACGTGGGCGCTTGGTGGTGGTGGTCACGGGGTCTCCTCGGGTCGGATGGACCTTTGAAGCGTGGTCGCGCTGCTGTGGCGACGAACCACGTGAACCTCGTAGTCATGTTCTGCCGCCGCGGGGGATGCCGGGCCACTAGCGTCCTCGTCATGGGTGGCGGTGGCCGGCTGACTGGCCGCGACGTGGAGCAGCGCCAGGTCGCAGCGCTGCTCATGGCGGCACGTAACGGACGAGGCGGCTCGCTGCTGCTGCTGGGGGAGCCGGGTATCGGGAAGACGGCGCTGTTGGGTGCCGCCGCAGAGCCTCGAGGGACGCGTCGGCTGCACGTGACCGGCTACGAGGCCGAATCGATGATTCCCTTCGCCGCGCTCCACCGGCTGGTGCTGCCGCTTCGTGAGCACTTCTCGGCGCTGTCCGACAGCCATCAGCAGGCGCTGCGCGTCGCGGCCGGGATTGTCCAAGGGCAGCCGCCCGACCGTTTCCTCATCGGGATGGCGGTGCTCGCACTGGTCGCCGCGGCGAGCGAGGCGGCGCCGCTGGTCCTGTCGGTGGACGACGCCCACCACCTTGACGCCGAGTCGCTGCAGGCGCTGTTCTTCGTGGCTCGCCGGCTCGAGGCCGAGTCCGCTGTCCTGTTGATCGCCGGTCACGACGAGCCGCACCTCACCGACCGCGCGGCCGGAGTCGCGGTGCTGCACGTGCCGGGGCTGCCCGAACGCGATGCCGTGGTGCTTCTCCAGTCCGCCCTGCCGGAACCGATGGAGCCGACCGCCGCGAGGCGGATCGCGGCGGCCACGGGTGGCAACCCGCTGGCGCTGCTCGAGCTGGCCGCCGAACTGGACTCGCGTCGGCTGACGGAGTCGAGCCTGGCTACCGAACCGATCCCTGTCGGGCACACCCTCGAGGACTTCTACCTGCGGCGGGTGCGAGGACTTGCCCCTGACGTCCAGACGTGGCTGCTCGTCGCAGCGGCCGAGTCCACTGGAAACCACGACCTGATCCGGTCCGCCGCCGAGCGACTCGGCGTCTTCGACGTCGTCGGCGAGGCCTCAGAACTCGCCGGACTGGTGACCCTGGGCGAGAGGGTCGAGTTCCGGCATCCGTTGGTGCGGTCGGCCGTCTACAACTCCGCCCCCGGGCACGACCGGCGTACCGCCCACCGCGCGCTGTCGCTGGGGGCGGCCGAGCTGGCTCTCGTCGAGCTCGAGGCCTGGCACGCGGCAAAGGCGACCGTCGGCACCGACCCCATGGTGGCCGACCGGCTGGAGCGGGTCGCCGACCTCGCGGGCGCACGCGGCGGCTTTCTCTCCCGCGCCAGCGTGCTGTCCCAGGCAGCGGCACTGACGCCCCTTGGTGAGGTCAGGAGCACCCGCCTCGTGGGGGCCGCCGAGTCCGCCCTCGGTGCCGGCGCGGTGAAGGTGTCCGCCGCATTCCTCGACGACGTCGATCCGCTCACGATCTCGCCACCACTGCGCGGTCGGGTCATCTCGTTGCGGGCGATCCACGCCGTGTTCACGGGCGACCCGGCACTGGTGCACGGTGGCGCCAGGATGCTCGAGGCCGCCGAGTGCTTCCACGGCCTGGATGCCGGCGCCGAGCAGTTCGCCCTCATCCGGGCGTTCGAGTTCACCCTGCCGGCTGAGCGGGGAGCGCAGGGGTTGACGCTCCCCGAGCTCGGCGGTCGCCTGCGTGACGGCGCCGAGCTGCAGGACGGGCTGCCGTCGACGATCCTCACCGCCCTGAGTGCCTTCATCCTGATGTCGTACGACGAGGCGGTCCCTCACCTGCGACGCGCCCTCCACGCACTCAACGACCTGACGCCGGCGGAGCTGATTGAGTACGTCGTCGTCAGCGTCGCGGTCACGACCGCCCTGTGGGATGCCGGTGCTCGCCGTGCCCTCCTCGACCGGGCCGCCGCTGCGGCCAGGGACGCGGGCGCCCTGCAGGTGCTCGACACCACGCTGTGGACCATGTCGCTGGCCGAGCTCACCGGCGGCACCCCTCGCGCTGCCGAGCGGCACATCGGCCAGGTCCGCGAATTGCGCCGGGCGATCGGCTACGACGTGGAGCAGGTCGTCAACGCTGCCTACCTGGCTTGGAGTGGGGCCTCGCGCAGCGACGTGGAGGCCATCTCGGATGCCGCGCTGGCGATGGGTTTTGCGGGGGTGCACTCGGCGGGGACAGCGGCACTCGCCGTGCGAGACCTGGCCGAGGGGCACTACCGCGACGCGTACACGAGGCTCAAGCCATTGATCGACGAGCCGTTCCTGCAGGTGACTCCGCTGGAGTTCGCCGACTTCGTCGAGGCCGCGGTGCGGGCAGGGCGCACCGCGGAGGCACAGCCGTACGTGACGCGGCTGGAGGAGATCGCTGACGCCAACGGATCGGCCTGGGCCCGAGGGGTCGCCCAGCGCTGCAAGGCGTTGGTCGACGAGGATCCGGAACCGCACTTCGTGGCCGCGATCGCGACGCTCGAGCCCACCGACATCGCCGTCGAGCGCGCCCGCACCCACCTGCTCTACGGCGAGTGGTTGCGTCGCCACAAGCGTCGTCGCGACGCACGCGAACACCTGCAGGTGGCGCTCAGCCTCTTCGAACAGAGCGCGGCACCCGCTTTCGTCGAGCGTGCGCGCACCGAGCTGGCCGCCACCGGGCTCAGCCCCGCATCGGCCGCTCAGCCGGAGGGCTTCGGGCTCACCGCACAGGAGTCCACCGTGGCCCGGCTGGCCGCCTCGGGCGCCACCAACGCCGAGATCGGCGCGACGCTGTTCATCAGCGCCAACACGGTGGACTACCACCTGCGCAAGGTCTTCCAGAAGCTCGGCATCTCCTCGCGTCGCCAACTGGCCGACCGGCTCAACGCCCCCGAATGAGGTCATGACTACGTGCGGCACGTGGTCCGCACGGTGGGTGCCTGGTCCCAGAGTCGAGGGACCGGCAACCGAGGAGGCCCGCCATGCCATTCATCACGGCCGACGACGGCGCACAGATCTTCTACAAGGACTGGGGCAGCGGGCCACCCGTGATCCTCAGCCACGGCTGGCCGCTGAACGCCGATGCCTGGGATGCCGGGGCGCGCTTCCTCGCCGAGCAGGGCCACCGGGTCATCGCCCACGACCGCCGCGGCCACGGGCGCTCCACCCAGACCTGGCACGGCAACGAGATGGACACCTACGCCGACGACCTCGCCACCCTCATCGAAGCACTTGACCTGTTCGACCTCACCCTGGTCGGCCACTCGACGGGCGGCGGCGAGATCGTCCACTACGTGGGGCGGCACGGGAGTGCACGAGTGGCCAGGCTCGTGCTCGTGTCGGCCGTGCCACCGCTCATGCTGCAGACCGAGGACAACCCCGACGGCCTGCCGATCACCGTGTTCGACGAGCTGCGTGCCGGCGAGGCCGCCGACCGCTCACAGCTCTACCGCGACCTCGCGGACGGCCCGTTCTTCGGACACAACCGCAACCGGGACGTCGACCAGGGACTGCGCGACGCCTTCTGGCTCCAGGGGATGTCGTGTGGTCACCGAGCCGCCTACGAATGCATCGCGGCGTTCTCGGCCACCGACTTCCGAGCCGACCTGGCCGCCGTGGACGTACCGACCCTGGTCATCCACGGCGGCGACGACCAGATCGTGCCCTTCGACGTCGGTGGGAAGCGGTCTGCCGCGCTCATCGAGGGCGCGATCCTCCACGTCTACGAGTGCAGCAGCCACGCCCTACCCGACACCGACCGCGAACGACTGCACGCCGACCTCCTCGAGTTCATCCACTCCTGACCGAAGGACATACCCATGACCGACACCGACCGCCCTGACACGATCGTGCTCGTCCACGGACTGTGGATGACGCCCCGCAGCTGGGAGGACTGGGCCGCCTACTTCCGGGACAAGGGGTTCACCGTGCTCACCCCTGCCTACCCGGGCTTCGAGGTCGAGGTCGAGGCACTGCGCGAGAACCCGCAGGTCATCGCCGACCTGACCGTGCCCGACACACTGGACCACCTCGAGGCCGCCATCCGGACGGTCGAGGGCGTGCCGCCGATCATCATGGGCCACAGCTTCGGCGGCACCTTGACCCAGCTGCTGCTGGCCCGTGGCCTCGGGTCGGCGGGGGTGGCCATCAACTCCGCGCCCACCGAAGGCGTGCGGGTGAACCCGATCTCGCAGGCCAGGTCCCTCTTCCCCGCGCTGAAGAACCCGGCCAACCGGCACCGGGCCGTCGGGTTCACCCCGGAGGAGTTCCACTACGCGTTCACCAACACCCTCACCGAGGAGGAGTCGCAGAAGGTGTGGGACCGCTACGCCATCGCGGCACCAGGCATGTGGGTGTGGGAGTTCGGGCTGTTCGCCAACTTCAAGCCCGGCCACCAGGACACCTGGGTGGACTACGCCGCCGACCGGGCGCCGCTGCTGTTCATCGGCGGCGAGAAGGACCACATCATGCCGCCGTCGGTGAACAAGTCCAACGCCAAGCACTACAAGAAGTCGCCAGCCCTGACGGAGTACCACGAGTTCGCCGGGCGCGACCACTGGACCTGTGGCGCCCCGGGCTGGGAGGCGGTGGCGGACAAGGCGCTCGACTGGGCCCTCGAGCACGCCACCACGGCGCGGCAGCCGTCGTCGGCGGGTGGCTGACCGGGGTCTTAGCGGCCGCTGGGCCACGGCATCCGGCACAGTGGCCCCATGCTCGCCAACCCCGTGGTCCTCGCCGTCATCCAGGCTGGTGGACAGGGCTCACGGCTCGACGTCCTCACGCGGGAGCGGGCCAAGCCGGCGCTCTCGTTCGGCGGCTCCTTCCAGCTCATCGACGTCGCGCTGACCAACTGCGCCCACAGCGGCATCAGCGACGTCTGGCTGTCGGTGCAGTACCAGGCCGGGTCGCTGCACCACCACCTCGCCTCGGGTCGGCCGTGGGACCTCGACCGCACCCGCGGGGGCCTGCGCTGGCTGATGCCGGAGGAGGGCGGCGGGTCGACGGCCCAGGACGGCTTCTCCAACGGCAACGGCGACGACCTGCACCGGTTCGCAGACGCCGTCCGGGCCTTCGCGCCCGATGTGGTCGTCGTCATGAGCACCGACCAGGTGCTCGCGCTCGACCTGCGCCCGGTCGTGGTGGCCCATCTCGAGCGCGGCTCGCACTGCACGGTCGTCACGACCGAGGTGAGCCGAACCCAGGCCGCCGAGAAGGCCGTCATCACCGTGGGCGGTGGCTCGAGGGTGACGGCCATCGACTACAAGCCCGACGGCCCGAGCGGCACGACGATCGCTGCCGAGGTGTTCGTCTACGAGACCGACGCCCTGCTGAGCACCCTCGAGGACCTGCGCCGCGAGCTGTCGCACACCGACGACGGGCACACCGGCATCGGCGACTTCGGGGATCACCTCCTGCCACGGCTGATCCGCGACGGCATCGTGCACGCGTGGCCCCACGAGGGCTACTGGGCCGATCTCGGCACGCCCGCGGCCTACCTCTCGGCGCACCGTGACCTGCTGGCCGGCCGGGTGGACGTGCTGACCCGGCCCGACTGGCCGCTGCTCACCCGGTGGCCCGAGCTGCCCGCCTCCCGGGTCGACGCGGGGGCCGTGCTCGAGGACACCGTGCTGAGTGCCGGGTGCCACGTGCGGGGGACCGTTCGGCGCAGCGTGCTCGGACCCGGGGTCGTCATCGAGCCCGGCGCGGTCGTCGAGGATGCCGTGTTGCTGGCCGGGGTGCACGTCGCCCGGGACGCTCGGGTCGTGACGTCGATCCTCGACGAGAGGGTTCGGGTCGAGGCCGGGGCACGCGTCGGTGAGGCGACCCGGGCCACCCGGGCGCACGACGACCACATCGCCGTCGTGGGACGCGACTCGGTCATCGGCCGAGGCGTCGCCATTCCCGCCGGTGCCCGCCTGGAGCCCGGAACCACCGCTTAGGCGTAGGTGGCTGCCACCGTCGCGGCGTAGCGCTCGCGCACCTCGGCCGCCCGCTCGCGCCCGGACTCGTCCGGCTCGACGGTGACGTCGGTCGCCACGTCCCAGGCCGGGGGCGCGTCCCCACCGGCCAGTGCCCACGCGGCCTGTCGTGCCGCACCCACGGCGACGTACTCGCCGGGGCTCGGGATCGCCACGGGCACGCCGAACACGTCGGCGGCCACCTCCTGCACGGCCACCGACGCCGAGGCGCCACCGATGAGCAGCACCCGCTGCACGGGGCACCCGGCCGAGCGCACGGCATCCACGGCCGCCGCCAGCCCGAGCAGCATGCCCTCGACGACCGCCCGCGCGAGGTTCTCCGGAGTCGCATTGGTGCGGGTCAGCCCGTGCAGGGAACCCGTCGCGGTCGGCAGGTTCGGGGTGCGCTCGCCGTCGAGGTAGGGCAGCAGGGTGAGGCCACCGGCGCCCGGCTCGGCGGCCAGCGCCAACCGGTCGAGCCCCGCGTGGTCGGTGTTGAGCATGGCGGCTCCGGCACTGAGCACGCGGGCCGCGTTGAGCGTGCAGACCAGCGGGAGGAACCCGCCCTCGGCGTCCGCGAACGACTGCACTGCTCCGCTCGGGTCGGCGCTGGCGCGGGTGTGGCGGGCGAAGGCCGTGCCGCTCGTGCCGAGCGAGACGACGACATCGCCGGGTGCCAGGCCGAGGCCGAGCGCCGCGCCCATGTTGTCGCCGGTGCCGGCAGCAACAGCCAGGCCGGATGCCGTGTGGCCGACCACCTCGGACGGCGTCGCCACGCGCGGCACCGCGAGGTCGGCACCGCGGGTCGCCAGGGCGAGCAGGTCGTCGCGGTAGGACCGGGTGCCGGCCGACCAGTAGCCGGTGCCGGAGGCGTCCCCGGCATCCGTGGTCCACGCGCGCGCGCCCGAGGCGCCCTCGCCGAGGATGCGCCCCGTCAGCCAGTCGTGGGGCAGCACGCACGTGCGAGCGCGTGCGAGGCTCTCGGGCTCGTGGTCGGCGATCCAGCGCAGCTTGCTGACCGTGGTCGCCGCGACCGGCACGACCCCGGTGGCGTCGGCCCAGGCCTGCGCGCCCAGCTCGGCGACGAGGTCGTCGGCAGAGGAGGCCGAGCGGGTGTCGTTCCAGAGCAGCGCGGGCCGCACCACGGCATCCTGCTCGTCGAGGAGCACCATGCCGTGCTGCTGGCCGCCGACGGCGATCGCGGCGACACCATCGAGGATGCCGTTCGCGCTCGCCTCCTGCCACGCCGCCCACCAGTGGCGCGGGTCGACCTCGGTGCCGTCGGGGTGGCTGGCCCGCCCGGCGCGCAGCACCTCGCCGGTCACCGCGTCGCAGACCACCACCTTGCACGACTGGGTGGAGCTGTCGACGCCGGCGACGAGGGCCCGGTCAGGCTGGGTTTCTGGGGACACCCCGTGACGGTAGCGCGTCAGCGGGCGGCGAACTCGGCTGCTTGACGCGCCGAGTGCACCGTGTCGGCCGCGTCGATGCTGGCCCGGCTCGACAGGTCGACGCCGGCCTTCTTCGCCGCGGCCTTGGCCGCGGGCGTCGTGAGGTCGGGGGCCAGCACGAGCGCCGGCTCGATGTGTCGGTCGGATGCCGCGTAGGCCCTCTGCTGGTCGGCCAGCCGCTTCGTCGAACCCTTGGCCTTGGTCAGCACGGCTGCCGTGGCCGTGACGGTCGACCCGGTGACGAACGGGCTCACCGTCGGGGTGTAGCCGCTCGCCTGACCGGTGCGGTTGGGGTGGTACGACTCCTGGATCGGGTTGGACAACCCGTTGAGCCACTCCTGGCTGGAGCACACGGCATGGCCGACGAAGGGCGTCGTCGGGTTGGCGAAGGAGAAGCCGGCCGCGCTGGCACGCTCGGCGGTCTTGGCGTTCACGAGGTCGGCCATCGCGTTCAGCCGGGTCATCTCGCTCGAGGAGAACCAGGTGAGCAGGTTGCAGTCGACGCCGTTGAAGATGCGCGGGTAGCCGACGACGGTGACCTTCGCCTGCGGCGCCCGCGCCTTGATGCCGGCGTAGAGGGTGTTGAGCGCGCCGGGCATGGTCTGGTTGACGTAGGCCTGCGCCTTGTCGATGGCGCCGTTGCAGTTGCTGAGCCAGGCCGGCTGCGCGCAGGTCGTGAGCACGCTCGCGAACCCGGCGTCGTTGCCGCCGATCGAGATGGTCACGTAGGCCGTGCTCGAGTTGAGGGCGGAGAGCTGGGTGTTCGTGACGTCGGCGATCTTGGCGCCGGAGCAGGCACGGAAGTTCAGGGCGTACCCCTTCGCGGAGGCGATGAGCGAGGGGTAGGCGTACACCGACCGCAGGCAGCTCGTGCCGTCCGCGAGGTAGGTGCGCGTGCCCGTGCCCGAGGAGTAGCTGTCCCCGAGGGCGACGTACGAGGGTGCAGCAGCCTGGGCCGGCGCGGCCGACACCACGAGGGCGGCGGTCGCGGCGAGGGCTGCGGTGGACAGGGCACGTCGTCGGGCCATGGGGTTCTCCTGGGAGCGGTCGGGACCTGCGGCTCCCCCAGAGTCCACCCTCGGAGCCCACCGCGTCGAGGAATTGGCGAACTCGACGGCCGGGGGGCGCGGTGTCCGGCATCCTCGGGTGCGGTGCCCCGGCATCCGCCGCGTAGGCTCGTCGGGTGGCTCTGACCGATCTCTCGCGCTGCTCCGCCGCCTCGCGGCACCGCGCCGACCCGCAGGCCGGCACCGCCCCAGTGGCCTCTCGGTGGCTGCTCATCGAGCACCAGGGGCCGTGGGCGAAGAAGCCGCTGACCACCCCGCCGCTGACGGCGTCGCTGGGCGCCGAGATCGACCGGATCTGCGCGTCCTTCGGGGGCAAGACGCTGCTCGTGCGCCGCCCCGGCCGACGACTGCCCGGGGAGGACCCGCACTCCTGGTACGCCGTCGACACGATCCGCCGCACGCGGGTCCGGGGCTCGTGGAAGACCTCCGACGACCTGCTCGCCGCCGCCCACGCGCTCGGGATGCCGCTGTCCGGCAGCGACGACGACGCCGACCCGATGGTGCTCGTGTGCACCCACGGCACCCGCGACGCCTGCTGCGCGGTGCGTGGTCGGCCGATCGTCGCGACGCTGGCCCGGGCGCTGCCCGACGAGGTCTGGGAGTGCACCCACCTCGGCGGCCACCGGTTCGCCGGCACGGTGCTGTCCCTGCCGGACGGGGTCAACTTCGGCCGCCTCGACCCCGACAACGCCCTCGCGGCGGTCACGGCGCACCGCGAGGGGCGCACGGACGCCCGCTTCCTGCGGGGCACGACCCGGTGGGAGCCGGCGGTCCAGGCCGCCCTCGTCGCGGTGCTGCAGCGGTACGGTCCGGGCGCGGTCGACGACCTCGTCCCGGGCGCGATCGATGCCATGGGCGACCGCACGCTCGTCGAGGTCTTCGGTCGGGGGTCGCTGCCGAGCCGGGTGCTCGTCGACGTCGTGAGCGAGGCCCTTCCCGACGCGCCGCTCAGCTGCGGGGACGTCCCCAAGGCCCACGTGGCGCACCGCGCCGTCATCCGCGCGTAGGGGCCGGTGGCCAGGGGTTCGGTGCGGTGCCAGAGTGTGACGCATGAGCGCAACGGAGTCCTACCGTGAGGCACGTGACCAGCTGATCGCCCTGCGGGGCCGGCACGAGGAAGCGCTGGCCACGTTCGCGTGGCCCGAGGTCGGCGAGCGGTTCAACTGGGCGATCGACTGGTTCGACGCCATCGCCCGGGGCAACGACCGCGACGCCCTCGTCATCCTCGAGGAGGACGGGGCGAGCACCTCGGTCAGCTTCGACGCGATGGCCGCGCGGTCGGACCGGGTCGGGGCCTGGCTGCAGGCACAGGGCGTGCGGCGCGGCGACCCGGTCATGCTCATGCTCGGCAACCAGGCCGAGCTGTGGGACTGCATGCTCGCGGTCATGAAGATCGGGGCGGTGATCATGCCGACGACGACGGCCGCCGGGCCGGCGGACCTCACCGACCGGGTCGTCCGCGGTGGGGCACGGGCCGTGGTGACCACCCCCTCGGAGACGGCGAAGTTCGACGAGGTGCCCGGTGACTACCTCCGCGTCTCGCGTCGGCGCCACCCCGGGCTGGGCCGACCTGCTGGACGCCTATGCGGCCGACGTGCCGCCGCTGCCGCATCCCGGCACCGGCCCGGGGGACCCGCTCCTGCTCTACTTCACCTCGGGCACGACCTCGCGCCCCAAGCTCGTCGAGCACACCCAGGTGTCCTACCCCGTGGGTCATCTGTCGACGGTCTACTGGCTGGGCCTGCGGCCCGGTGACGTGCACCTCAACATCTCGAGCCCCGGGTGGGCCAAGCACGCCTGGTCGTGCTTCTTCGCGCCGTGGATCGCCGAGGCGACGATCTTCGTGCCGACGTACTCGAGGTTCGACCCCGACAAGCTCCTCGGGGTGCTGCGCGACCACCGGGTGACCAGCTTCTGCGCCCCACCGACGGTGTGGCGGATGCTCATCAACGCCGACCTCTCCGGTGGCCCGGGCTCACTGCGCGAGGTCGTCGGGGCCGGCGAGCCGCTCAACCCGGAGGTCATCGAGCAGGTCCGTCGCGCCTGGGGCCTGGAGCTGCGCGACGGCTACGGCCAGACCGAGATGACGGCGGCCGTCGGCAACACGCCCGGCTCACCGCTCAAGCCGGGCTCGATGGGGCGGCCGCTACCCGGCATCCCGGTCGTGCTCGTCGACCCCCTGTCGGGTGAGCGGGTCGACGGTGAGGGGGAGGGCGAGCTGTGCCTCGACCTGTCGGAGCACCCGCTTCCCCTCATGACCGGCTACCAGGGAGACACCGAGCGCAACGACGCGGCGATGGCCGGCGGCTGGTACCACACGGGCGACATCGCGACGCGGGACGCCGAGGGCTACCTCACCTACGTCGGGCGCACCGACGACGTCTTCAAGGCGAGCGACTTCAAGATCAGCCCCTTCGAGCTCGAGTCGGTGCTCATCGAGCACCCTGCGGTCGCCGAGGCGGCCGTCGTCCCGGCCCCGGATGCCGTGCGCCTCGCGGTTCCGAAGGCGTACGTCGTGCTGGCCCCCGGCCACGAGCCGTCGGAGGAGACGGCGCGCTCGATCCTCGCCTACGCCCGGGAGCACCTCGCGCCATGGCAGCGGGTGCGGCGGCTGGAGTTCTCGGAGCTGCCGAAGACGATCTCCGGGAAGATCCGCAGGGTCGAGCTGAGGGGGCGCGAGGAGGACCTCGCAGCCGGGGACGGCGTGCCCGCCGGCACCGAGTGGCGCGACGACATGTTCCCCGAGCTCAGGGGGTGACCGCAGCGGCGGCCGGTGCTGCGGACCGTGGCACGGTGGTCGTCGTCAGCGGCTCGTCGCGTGTGCACACCCGCTCGGGGTCGAGCTCGCGGCGGTCGATGCGCCGACCGTTGACGAGCTGCACCCCGTCATAGCTCGGCCGGCCCTCGATGACGTCGCTGAACCGGTACCGCGTGAGCGTCGCCAGGCGGCAGTCGGTGCCGAAGGTCAGCACGTCGAAGGCCGAGGGCTGACCGACGAGCTCTTCCCCGGGGGCCTCCTGGACGAAGTGGGTGACCGGCCCACCGCCGGTGAACGTGCCGACCTGCACCCGGTTGCCCTCGAGGTCGGCCGAGTGCATGTGTCCGTTGACGAGCACCCCGCCCTCGAGGTCCTGCACGGCCCACGGCTCGTGGCTGACGACGACGTCGGCAGGCGGCCGCTCGGCGAAGGACGCGACGAACGCCTCGCGGGCGGGCACCTGCTTGGCGGGCGAGCCCTTGCCCGAGTCGCCGAACCAGCGCGGGTCGTTGAACCCGGCGATGGTGACGCCGCCGACCGTCACCTCGGCGTAGTCGCCGCTCGCCGGCTCGAGCAGCACGACGTTGGGCACCTGCGCCATCCGGCGCAGCACCTCGTCGTCGGTGGCGCTCGTCGCGTCGTGGTTGCCCCGCACGAACAGGTAGGGCACCTCGAGCGACTCGATGCCGTCGAAGATGCCCGCGGCCTCGCCCTCGGCCACGGTGCCGAAGTTCAGCAGGTCCCCGGCGTCGATGATGACGTCGACCGACTCCTCCTCGACGACCGTGCGCATGAGGGAGTACTGGTTGCCGCCGTGCACGTCACTCACGAGCAGAGCCCGCAGCGCGGTGTCGGCCTCGAGCGGCGCCGCCGCGTACTTCTGCTGCAGGGCCGTCGACAACGCGATGACGTTGCGCAGGTACGGCGCGACCTGGGTGGCTCGCGCCTCGACGTCACTGAGGATCCCCTGGTTGCGCTGCAGGGTTCCGAGGATGCCCGTCGAGGTGAACGTCTCCTGCCGCTGCGGCTGGTAGGTCGCATACAGCGACACCGCCGTCGCCGTGGTCGCGAGCACCCACCCGGCGGTGCAGGCGACGACGAGGGCGACCGGTGGGCGTCGGCGACGGAGCACGGCATACGCGCCGAGCACCGAGCCGATGAGCAACAGCCCGCCGGCGGCGAAGCGGATGAGCACGTCGACGGCGACGTCGCGGATCGCCGCGCTCAGCTCCTCCGGCCCCGGGCGAAGGGTGGCCAGGCTGACCTGTGGTCGCGAGAGCGCGTCGGCGATGCTCGCGTTGACCTGCGGGACGGTGCGGATGCCGGGTGCCGCGCCGGCGAACCCCACCTCGAGGTCACCGAACGCCGTCGTCGCGAGGATCTGGCCGAGGTGGGTGGGGTCGGGGTCGAGAGCCACGCTCGCCTGGTAGTGCCGGGTGTGCGCGGTGGCGGGTGCGACGGCGGTCGCGACGACCCCGGCGGCGATGCACGCGAGCGTCACCCCGAGCACGCCGAGCCCTTGGCGCACGCGGCGAGAGCCGATGCGGTGACCGGCCCACCACCAGACGCCGATCGCCGTGACGAGCGGCCACACCACCGTGAGGGCGGCGACGATCCGCTCGTGCAGGCCGAACGAGCCGCCTGACACCCCGAGCCCCAGTGAGGCGACGGATGCCGTGAGCACCACCGCCGCCGTCCGCGCCACTCTGGCGGTGAGGACCCTCGGGCCACCGGGGCGGGCGGCGAACCACGGCCACAGGCCGAGCAGCACGAAGGATGCCGTGGCCACCACGGTGTGTGCGGTGGAGGACTCCGCGCGCGAGGGCAGGGGGAGCGCTGCGACCGCGAGGGTGGCGACACCGCCGGCGGCCAGGACCATCCGGCCGGTGCGGTGGGCGGCACCGAGCGCCCACGCCGTCACGACGTGGGCCAGGCCGGTGACGACCAGCCCGGTCGTCATGACCCAGCGGTGCGGTGTGGCCGAGGCGGCCAGGGCGCTGATCGTCTCGGAACGGGCGTCGAACCCGCCGGCCTGGAGGGCGGCGGCCCACGTCCAGCCGCCGACGAGCGCGAGGACGGCGACCGTCGCACTGAGCACGGCAGTCCGGGGCCGGCCCCTCGGTGCGGACATGCGCCAACAGTAGGTCGGCCACCTAGGGTTTCTCGTATGCCGGTGCCTCCCTCCCCGTTCGACGCCCCCTTCGAGGGTGTCCTCCTCGACCTCGACGGCACGCTCGTCGACTCCATCGCCGCGGTCGAGAGGTCCTGGATCCAGTGGTGCGGGGAGTTCGGGGTCGACCCGATGCTGCTGGTGGGCATGCACGGGGTGACGGCCGCGAACGTCATCGAAGGGCTCCTGCCGCCCGAGGTGCGCGAGGAGGCCCACCTGCGTATCCGCGAGATCGAGGTGGCCGACGTCGAGGACATCGTCGTGCTTCCCGGCGCGGCCGAGCTGCTGAGGGCGCTCGCCGACGCCTCGGTCCCCACCGCCATCGTCACCTCGGGCACGCGCGACCTCGCCGAGGCTCGGATCGCCGCCACGGGGCTGGTCCACCCCCCGGTGGTCGTCACGGCATCCGACGTCGAGCGGGGCAAGCCGTGGCCCGACCCGTGGCTGCTCGGTGCCCGACTGCTCGGGGTCGACCCCGCGCCAGTGCATCGTCGTCGAGGACTCGATGGCGGGGCTGCGTGCCGCGCGCGATGCCGGATGCCGTGGCCTCGTCGCGGTGACGAGCACCACCGCGCCCGCTGAGCTCGCCACCCTCGCCGGGCTGGTCGTCCCCGACCTGTCGCACCTGCCGACCGAGGTGGGCGCGGGAGTGCTGCGGGTGGTCGTCGGCGCAGGGGTCTAGGGTTCACGGATGGATGCCGACGCCGTCGTCGTGGGTGCCGGCCTCGCCGGCCTCGTCGCCACGTGTGAGCTCGCCGATGCGGGCCGATCGGTGGTGCTGCTCGACCAGGAGAGCGAGGCCAACCTCGGCGGCCAGGCGTGGTGGAGCTTCGGTGGCCTGTTCCTCGTCGACAGCCCCGAGCAACGGCGCATGGGCATCTCCGACTCCTTCGACCTCGCCTGGCAGGACTGGGAGGGCACGGCCGGTTGGGACCGCCTGACCGACGCCGACGGCCGCCCCGGCCCGGATCACTGGGGTCGGCAGTGGGGTCGCGCCTACGTCGAGTGGGCCGCCGGGGAGAAGCGGGCGTGGCTGCGCGAACGCGGGATCTCGTTCTTCCCCGTCGTCGGCTGGGCGGAGCGCGGCGACGGAACCAGTGGGGGACACGGGAACTCCGTGCCGCGCTTCCACATCCCCTGGGGCACGGGCACCGGAGTCGTCGCGCCGTTCGAGCGGCGGGTGCGTGACCACATCGCCGCCGGGCGGGTCTTCTACCGGCCCCGGCACCAGGTCGACCAGCTCGTGCGGAGCAGCGGCATCGTCACCGGGGTGCGCGGCTCGGTGCTCGCGCCGGACGACTCACCGCGTGGCGTCGCGAGCAACCGCGAGGTGGTGGGGGAGTTCGAGTACGGCGGGCAGGCCGTGGTCGTCACGTCCGGCGGCATCGGCGGGAACCACGACCTCGTGCGCGCCAACTGGCCGGAGCGGCTGGGGACCGCCCCGGAGGACCTGCTCACCGGCGTCCCGGCCTACGTCGACGGTCGGATGATCGGCATCACCGAGGCGGCCGGGGGCGCCGTCGTCAACCGCGACCGCATGTGGCACTACGTCGAGGGCGTGCGCAACTGGGACCCGGTCTGGCCGGGGCACGCCATCCGCATCCTCGCGGGGCCGAGCGCGATGTGGTTCGACGGGCGCGGCGACCGGCTGCCGGCGCCGTACTTCCCGGGGTTCGACACCCTCGGCACGCTGGATCACCTGCGGCACACCGGCTTCGAGCACTCGTGGTTCATCCTCAACCGCTCGCTCGCGGGCAAGGAGTTCGCGCTGTCGGGCTCCGAGCAGAACCTCGACCTCACGCAGCGGCGCTACCGCGACGTGCTGCGCCGGCCGATCACGCCCGTGACGCCGTCGGTCCAGGCCTTCCTCGACCACGGCGAGGACTGGCTCACGGCCGACACCATCGGCGAGCTCGTCGCGAAGATGAACGCGCTCACCCCGCACGCTCCGCTCGACCCGGCCCACATCGAACGGCAGATCGTCGAACGTGACCGCCAGGTCGACAACGACTACACCAAGGACGCGCAGGTCGCGGCGATCCGGGTCGCCCGTCAGTACCGCGGCGACAAGCTGACCAAGCGGGCCTTCCCGCCGCACGCCATCCTCGACCCCAAGCGCGGACCCCTCGTCGCCGTGCGCCTGCGGGTGCTCTCCCGCAAGACGCTCGGCGGGTTGCACACCGACCTGTCCGGGCGGGTGCTCGGGCCCACCGGCGAGCCCGTGCCGGGGCTGTATGCCGCCGGTGAGGTCTCCGGGTTCGGTGGCGGCGGGGTGCACGGCTACCGGGCCCTCGAGGGCACCTTCGTCGGCGGCTGCATGTTCTCCGGGAGGGCTGCGGGCCGCGCGGCGGCCGCCGCCCTGTGAACGGTGCGCGGCCCCGTCCGGTGAGGGGCGTGCGATGACGGGTGCCACGGCATCCGCCGGGGTGCTGCCGCTGTGGCGGCTGCCCGACTTCCGGCGGTACTGGGTGGCGCGCGAGGTCTCCATCGCGGGCACGCTGGTCACGGCCGTCGCGCTGCCCGTGCTCGTCTACCGGCTGACCGGGAGCCCGTCGCTCACCGCCCTCATCGCCGTCGTCGAGGGGCTGCCGTACCTCATGTTCGGGCTGGTCTCGGGGGCCTTGTCGGACCGCCTCGACCGGCGTCAGGTGATGGTGCTCGCCGACATCGTGGCCGCGGTCGTCATCGCGTCGGTGCCGTTGGCGCACTGGTTCGGCACGCTGACCGCGGCGCACGCGCTGGCGGCCGGGTTCCTCGCCCAGGCGGCCTTCGTGTTCTTCGACGGTGCCGCGTTCGGGGCGCTGCCGGCCATCGTCGGGCGCGACCGGATCGGCGAGGCGAACGCCGCCATCTGGGGTGTCGGCTCCTTCCTCGACCTCGGGGTGCCGATGCTCGCCGGGGTGCTGCTCGCCGTCGTCGACCCGGCGGTCCTCCTGGGGTTGGACGCGCTGTCGTTCGCGCTGTCCGCGGCGTGCGTGGCCGGCATCCGGTCGCGGTTGTCGGAGGAGCGGGGTGCGGTGCCGAAGCTGCGCCCGCGGGTGCTCGCCGCCGAGGTCGCCGAAGGGCTGCGCTTCCTGTGGGGCCACGTGGGGGTGCGCTCGCAGACGATCATCGGGTTCCTCCTGTCGTTCTCGGGGGCCGGGTTCATGTCGCTGTCGGTGCCGTACGCCGACCAGCTGCTCGGAGTGGGCACGAGTGGGTGGCGCTTCGGGCTGGTCTTCGCTGCCTGGGGTGTGGGCGGCATGCTCGTCGCCGCACTGACCCCGAGGTTGCTGCGGGTGTTCTCGCCGAACCGGCTGGCGCTGCTGTGGCTGCCGGTCGCGGGGGTGACGGGGGTGCTCGTGGCGCTGACGTCGACGTGGGCGGTCGCGATCTCGCTCATGGTGCTGTGGGGGGTGTCGTACCAGGGGGTGGTGCTCAACTCGATGACCTACCGGCAGCAGGTGACGCCGGAGGCCATGCTGGGGCGCGTCAACACGGCGGGGCGGATGTTGTCGTTCGGGGTCGGCTGGACGGGTGGGGCGCTGATGGCCAGCGCCCTCGCCGGGGCGATCGGGCTGCGGCCGGCCCTGGTGTCGGTCGTGTCCGTGGGGTTGGTCGCCGCGGCGTTCGGATGGCTGTCGCCGCTGCGAACCCTCGACCGCGAGGGTGCCGAAACCGCCGAGGCCAGATGGGTCAGGTTCGACCAATAGGTCACATCGTGCGCGCGGCGGCTGCCTGGGCCCGGGCGACGTCGTCGAGCAGGTGTCGCAGCGGCTCGGGTACCTCGTCGTCACCCACAGCAGCGGCGAGCCCACGGGCGAACACGCTCTTGCGGCCCGACACCGTGCCGGCGAACCGGTGCAGCTGCTCGTGGGTCGGCCTGCCCTGCCAGGCCTGCTGGCGGCAGAACCGATCGAAGCTCTGACCCAGGTCGAGGTGGTCGAGCACTGCGCGCACGCGGTCGGTGCCGAGCGCGCGGATCAGCTCGTCCTCGAGGTCGCGCCGGCAGGTGTGGAAGCCGTGCGCCGCCAGGTCGTCCACCGAGGTGATCGGTACCCCGACGACGGAGAGGGCACGCACGAAGAACGGCGCCTCGGCCTCGTCGGTGAGGCCGAGAACCCGGCGACGCACGGCATCCGAGAGCAGTTCCCCGAGGTGACGGCGCACGTTCGTGGCGCCACCCATGACGCGGATCTCGATGTCGGCCCCGAGGTCTCGGCGACGCGCGAGAACGTCGAGCGCTGCCCGGTCGCTGGCGCCCTCGACGAGCACGACCACGGATGCCGGGTGCTCAGGAGGCGCGAGCGCATCGTCGGCACGTGTCATGGGAGTTGATCCTCACCGATCGGCACGCGGCCCGCTAGCCGATTTCGCAGCTGGTCAGGCGTCGGCGGCGAGGATCTGTTCGCGCAGGATGTCGGCGTGGCCGCAGTGCTGGGCCAGTTCGCGCAGCACGTGCAACAGCACCCAGTGCAGCGGGAGCGGGCCGCGATGGTTGCCCGTGAGGACGGCATCCAGCCCCAGGTCGGCGACAGCTCGGCGCGAGTCCTCGCACGCGGCCCGGTGGGCGGCCCGGACCGACGCGATGGTGTCGGCGTCGTCGAGCACGAACGAGTCGTCCGGGGTTGCGGGCAGGCCCAGCTCGGCGCGTGACGTACCCGTGACCGCCTCCACGAACCACACCTTCTCCACGAACGTCGCGTGCTTGACGAGGCCGAGCAGGGTGGTGCGCGAGGGCACGAGCCGGCGCCGGGCCTGCTCCTCGGTGAGTCCGTCGAGGCAGGCATCCAAGCCGTGGCGGTGCTCGTCGATGAGGGCGTCGAGCCGGGTGCGAAGCGCAGCGTCCGGCGGCGTGGCGTCGCCCGCGGGGGGTGCGTTGGTCATGTGGCCACGGTATGCCGTGGCGCCTCCTGGGGCAGTGGTCGCGTCGGCGTGTGGCGACGCGAGACGCGGCACACTGGTGCCGTGACGAAACGTCGGGTCGATCCGGTCGCGGTGGCCGCGGCGATCCTGGCCGTGGTGATGATCGGCGTCTACCTGTGGGTCATCGAGGGCCAGGAGGGCGACCCGGCGCTGTGGTACCTGGCGATGCTCGTCGTCGGCGCAGCGGCTGCGGGGGTCGGTGCGCTGGGGACGGCACCGCACCGACGGCTCTTGCTCCTCGGGGCAGGGCTGCTTCTCGGCGCGGCCGGTGCCCTCGGGCTCCTCACGATCGGTCTGCCGGTGCTGGTCGCAGGTGGCCTGTGCCTCCTGTCAGCGGCGCGCGCAGGGGCCGGAGTCGAGCAGGGCCCGCCGCGGCCCTGAACCGGCGCTCAGAGGTACTGGCCGGTGCCCTCGGCGTGGCCCGGTGCGCCGTCGGGGCGGGGGAGGTGCTGCCCGGGAGCGCCACCAGTGGGCGGCGGCCCGGCGTGGTGGCTCGCGCCCGGCGGCAGGGCCCGCATCTGCTGCAGCTGCGCCTGAGCGGCCATCTGCTGCGCGACGAGCGCCGTCTGGATGCCGTGGAACAGGCCTTCCAGCCAGCCCACCAGCTGGGCCTGCGCGATCCGCAGCTCGGCGTCGCTGGGCGCCTCCTCGCTGAACGGCAGCGCGATCCGCTCGAGCTCCTCGACCAGCTCGGGGGCCAGGCCGTCCTTGAGCTCGGCGATCGAGCGTCCGTGGATCTCGGCCAGGCGGGCCCGGCCGCGCTCGTCGAGCGGTGCGCTGCGGACCTCCTCGAGCAGCTGCTTGATCATCGAGCCGATCCGCATGACCTTGGCGGGTTGCTCGACGAGGTCGGCCGGGTTGGTCGGGCGCTCGCGGGGCTCCTCCCGTGGCGGGTCGTCGTGGCGGGCGACGCCCATGCCGTCCTGGGTGACGACGACGACGCGCTCGCTGTCGACGTTGACGGCTGCGAAAGTGGCGTCGTCCTCAGCCGTCGTGTCGCCTGACTCGTCGCGACGGTCGTTGTCAGGGGAGGCCTGCTCAGTCATGCGCCCATCCTGCCCCACGGCCTCCTGCCTCGCGGCCGGGGCTGACCAAGGCCTTGGGGGTTGACATCGACAAACGATATGAATATCGTCAATCAGTAGTATCGACAGTCGATACGAAGCATCGGAGGGACTGGCCATGGACCACGACTCGACACCACCGCCCACGACGCCGAACGAGAAGCCGCGTCGCGACTGGTTCGCCTTCGACCGCAGCGACCGCTGGGGCCTGGGCATCCTGCTCGCACTCGTCGTGCTCGCCGCCCTGGTCGCAGACGTCGTGGTCCCGCTCGTGCGCTGGGGGGCGGGCGACGGCATCCCCCTGCCGTTCCTCAGCGACGTCACCGTTCCCGAGCTCGACGCCGTCGGAACGACCTACGGATCCGCGGCCTACGACGTCGTCCTCGCCGACCCCACCGTCGCGCAACGTCTGCTCGAGCTCGCGCCGGGCCTGCTGACGGTAGGCCTCATCGCCACCGGCTGCATCCTGATCGTTGCGGTCATGCGCACGATCGCCGCAGGGGACCCGTTCGTCGCCAGCAACGTCCGCCGCATGCGCCAGCTGGCGGCGCTGCTCCTCGTCGGGCCTTTCGTCACCTTCTTCGTGTCGATGTCGGTGGACGGGGCGCTGCTCGGCGACGTCGACCTCGGCGGCCTTCCGTTCTCGGCACACCTCGACATCCCGTGGGCATGGTTCATCGCCGGCATGGTCGTGGCACTGCTCGCCGAGGCCTTCAAGGCGGGCAGCCGCCTGCGCGACGACGTCGACGGGCTGGTCTGATGCCGGTCGACGAGCCGCACCGGGTGACGTGTCACCTCGACCGCCTCCTCGAGGAGCGGGGCATGACCCTCGCGGCCCTCGCGGATGCCGTCGGGGTCACCGTCGTGAACCTCTCGGTGCTGAAGAACAACCGGGCCAAGGCCGTGCGCTTCAGCACCATCACCGCGATCTGCGAGGTGCTCGACTGCCAGGTGGGCGACGTGCTGAGCGTCGAGCACGAGGTGCGCTGACGGCATCCGACGCGGTTACGGACGCGCGTCGGGGCCACCGAGGCGGCGCAGGATCGGCTGGGATGCCGCGGCGAGCACCGCCGCTGCCACCCCGGCTCCCACGGTGACGGCGAAGGCTCCCGAGTGTCCGTGGAGGTCGGCGAGGCGACCGGCGGTGGCCGACCCGACGGCATACCCGATGCCGGTGGCGCCGGCGAGCAGGGTCATCGCGGCACCGACGCGCTGCACCGGGGCAGCGCGCTCGCCGAGCATGAAGACGCTGATCATGTACGGCGCGACGACGAAGCCGAGCACGAGGACGACCGCGAACAGCTGTGGCACGGTGTCCGTGACGAGCAGCGGCAACGACAGCAGTCCGAGCCCGAGGGCCGCGACGAGAACCCTTGAGGCGTAACCGAACCGGGCGGGCAGGGCCGCGACGGCGAGCCCGGCGATGACCGAGCCGACCCCGAGGCAGGCGTGCACGAGGCCCGCGATGCCGCTCTGTCCGGCATCCGTCGCGAGCACCGTGGTGCCGGTCTGGATCGAGCCGAAGACGACGCCGACGAGCAGCTGGGCCGCCAGCAGCACGACGAAGGCGGCCGTGATGAGCCGGGCGCCGGGTGCGGCCTCGGGCCGGTGCGCGTGGGTGAGCCGTGCCGTGGGGTGCAGGGCGAAGGCGCACCCGAAGACGAGCAGGATCGACGCGGCGATGACCAGTGCCAGCTCGGGGCTCGCGACGACGACGATGAGGCCGAGCAGGGCCGGGCCGAGCACGAATGACGCCTCGTCCGCGGCGCCCTCGTAGGAGAAGGCCGCCTCCATGAGGCGCGGCTGGTGGTGCTCCTGGTGGCGGGTGATGGGGCGCCAGCGCACCCGGGCCAGCGGGCCGATCTGCGGCATCGCGGCGCCGGCGAGGGCGGCCGAGGTGATGACCGCCCACGGGGCGACCTGCGCGTGGGCGAGGGCGACGAGGGCGATGAGGCCCATTCCGCCGAGCACCGACTGCACGAACACGACGGGGCGCTGCCCGACACGGTCGGCGAGGGACCCGGCGACCGGAGCGCCGACGGCATTCGCGACGGCCAGGGCTCCGGCGGCGGCACCACCGGTCCCGTACGAGCCGGTCGTCTCGGCGACGAGGAGGAGGGTGCCCATCTGGGCCATGGCGAGAGGCAGCCGGCCGATGAAGGCAACGGCGACGTAGAGGGGTCCGGCGAGGCTGAACAGCCGCCGGTACGAGGCGATCGGGGACATGCGGGGCTTCCTGGTCTGCGCCCGGGGAGGGCGAGGCGAGCGTGCGCCGAACCCGCCTCCAAGGACGCACCAGGACCCTGTGCTCCGCCCATTCTACCGGCTGCCACGCCCCGACTACGCCCGATGCCAAGCTTCACGTTCGCACCACAACGGTGGGTTGCGAACTGGTCTGTCAGGGTGCGGCGGGGTCAGGTGGCGCGGCGGGTGACCTGAGGAGCCTTTCGGATGCCGGCCCACGCGATCGCGCCCGCCACCATCGGTACCAGCACGCCCACGACGAGCAGCGAGAGCCACGGGATGACGAGGATCGTCTCCTGGCCCGTGGGCACCCCGGTCACCGAGCTCCAGCCCTCGCTCGTGAGGGCCCGCGAGATCGCGATACCCGGCACGAGCCCGACCGCCACCCCGAGCACGCAGCCCACCGCGGCGAGGAGGAACGCTGCTGAGCCGGCCATGAGCCGGCGGGTGCCGCGCGTGGCCCCGAGGGCGGCCAGCGTCGCCTGGTCGCTCTGCTGCTCGGCCACGGTGAGCGCGGTCGAGGTCAGGGTGATGACGAGGATGAGCAGGCCGAAGACGCCCAGCAGGACAGCGACCACGATGCGGTCGTCACGGGAGAAGCCTCGCTCGACGAAGACCTCGACCTGGTCGCCGAGCACCTCCTGCAGCCGCTCCACCACCTCGGTGCTGACGGGTGCCCCCGAGGGGTCGCGCACGGTGAATCCCGCGGGTTGGGTGCTCCAGCCCGTGGTGACGGGGGAGTCCGAGGCCAGCATCAGGTTGGCCCCCATGAGCATTCCCTCGGTCTCGGCGGAGACGGGCAGCTGGATGACGGGAAGGGTGACCTCCTGCACCACCTCCACCTGCGGGTCGATGGGGCCGGTGGCCATGGGGTCGGTGAGCAACGTGCCCCGGGCCAGCTGCACCCGGTCACCGGAGACCGCCGAGGGCGAGAGGGTGCGGGTGATCACGGCGCCGTCGCGCACGGCATCCGCCTGCTTCTCGTCGAGGGTGAGGCGTCGCACGATCTCCTCGATCGGCAGCAGCAGCGTGGACCCGCTTCCGGCGTAGGCGGCGCCGTCCGACGAACAGGGTGGGGAGCGCCACACGAACGAGTCAGCGGTGCCGGCTTCCTCCGCAGCCAGGTACCGGGCGTTCTCGGCGGCGTCCCACTCCGGGTCCGAGACGGTGCGCGCCGCGGTGCAGCCGGGCGGCACGATGGTGACGAACTCGACGCGGTAGGGGTCGGTGGGCATCTGCCCGTCCCCCGTCATCGGGTCCACGGACCCCGCGGCAAGGTTCTCGGAGACCACCAGCCCCGGTGTGGCCGCCCGCACGGCATCCGCAGCGAGGGGCTCGGCCCAGGACCGCACCACGGCCTCGCCGCTCAGCGTCAGGGGTGTGTAGGTCCGGCGGGCCTGTTCGGTGTCGCTCGCGAGCCCGGTGAGCCCGAAGCTCAGGCCGGCGACGGCGGCGAGCACCGCTGCCACCGACGGTGCGCTGCGCGAGCGATGGCGGGCGAGGTCGCGCGCAGCCATCCGCAGGGTCGTCGGCAGGTGCGCGCCGAGCCGGCCGACGCCCGACAGGGCGACCGGCACGAGGAAGAGCGACCCGACGATGAGCACGACGGCGCCGAGGGTGACCACGTAGTCCGCGCCGGTCTGCACCCCGAGCAGCTGCGCGAGGCTGGGCAGGCCGGCGACGCCGGTCGACCCGAGGACGACGAGGCCGCCCAGGGTGGCCAGCACCACCCCGACGGCGAGGACGACCTTGCTCGGCGGGGGCGAGACGGCCTGGCCGCGCATCACGCCGACGATGTCGAGCCGACCGAGTCGGCGGGCAGGAATGAGCGCGGCGATGAGTGTGCTCGCGACCGCGCACAGGGCGATGCCGGCGAGCAGGCCCCACCGGATGTCGAGCGGCGCGTCGATGCGGAAGTCGGCCCACCGGTTCAGCCCGCGGATCACGAGCGGCGTCAGGGCGACCCCGAGCACCGTGCCTGCCACGGCGGACGTCGCTCCGAGCACGAGAGCTGAGGCCAGCACCGTGCGGCGGAGCACTGGGGTGCTGGCGCCGTTGCTCGCGGCCAGGGCGAGGGTGCGTCGCTGCCGGGCCGCGCTGACGGCGAATGCCGGCCCGACGAGGAGGGTGGTGATGACGAGCAGCATCGCGCCACCCAGGCCTGCGATGAGCCGCATCTGGCTGTCGTCGCCGGAGGCCGAGTCCTGCAGGTCGGCCGGCAGCTCCTCGATCGCCGGCGGTTCGCGCAGGACCGACGCCGACGTGACCCGGAAGCCGTACTCGTTCAGGGTGAGCACGTCCTCCCACGTCACGGGGTCGGCGCCGCGCACGATCCACCCGCCCGGTCCCGGCTGCAGACCGTTCGGCTCGACCGCCATCACCAGCCCGACGTCCCCGTAGAGGCTGCCCGCCCTGGCCACCCCGACGATCGCGAGGGTCTGCTCGGCGCCGCCGACGGTGACCGTCGCCGTCCCGCTGGTGGGGAGCCCACGCTCGATGCCGGATGCCGTGACGAGGCCCTCGTCGGTGCCGTCCGGCCAGCGCCCGGAGACGAGCTCGAGCCGCTCCCCGAGGCCGACCCGGCCGTCGAGCGCGAGCCCGCCCACCCGGACTCGACGCTCTCCGACGGAGAACCGGGCCTCGAAGTCCGTCACCGATGACACGGGCGCGCCGACGAGGGCGGCCACGGCATCCGCGTTGCCCGAGGGCGACCGCTGGGTGTCGAAACCCGGGATCGGGCGCGCCTCACCCAGGGAGCCGCCCGATCCGTAGTTCGGGTCGGGGCCCTGGAGGACCTGCATGGACTCAGGCCCCTCGACGAGTGCCTGACCGTTGCCCATGAGCAGGGGGATGGCCTCGGCGCCGCGGACGTCCGAGGTCATCGACAGGGTCACGACGAGGCTGAGCAGCAGCGTGGGCACCGCGACCATGACGACGACGAGCGCGCTGCGACCACGGTGGCGGCGCACGTCGCGGCGGGCCATCCGCAGGGCGACCGCCCAGCTCGCGCGCCAGGCGGCGAACCGGCTGGGCTCGGCGTGCTGGTCGGGGGTGTGCCGTCCGCCGTCCGTTCGTCCTTCGGGACGGACGAGGGTGGTCATCGGGCAGCCTCGCCGGCGGCGAGGAGGTCCTCCGGCCGCTCGCGCTGGCCCGTGCTGTCGACGACGACCCCGTCGCGCAGGAACACGACCCGGTCGGCCCACGCCGCGTGTCGCGCCTCGTGCGTGACGAGCAGCCCGGCCACCCCTTCGTCGCAGCGCTCGCGCAGGACGCGCAGCACGTCCTCACCGGTGTGGCTGTCGAGCGCCCCGGTCGGCTCGTCGGCGAGCACGAAGCGGCGGCTGCCGACCAGGGCCCGGGCGATGGCGACCCGTTGCTGCTGACCGCCGGACATCTGGTCGGGGAAGCGGTCCGAGAGGTCCATCAACCCCATGAGGTCGAGGGTGCGCCGGGCCTGCCGCCGGGCCTGCCCCGCGCGGGTGCCGTCGAGCTCGAGTGGCAGGGCGACGTTCTCGGCCGCGGTCAGGCTCGGGATGAGGTTGTAGTCCTGGAAGACGAAGCCCATGCGGCGGCGGCGCAGCTTGGCGAGGTCGCGCGGCGCCAGGTCGGTGAGCGTGTCGCCGCCGATGCTCACCGTGCCGCTCGTCGGCCGGTCGAGGCCACCCGCGACGTTGAGCAGGGTCGACTTGCCCGAGCCGCTGGGCCCCATGACGGCCACGAGCTCGCCGATGTGGATGTCGAGGCTGACACCCGCGAGCGCGACGACCGCCATGTTCCGGTCGCCGTGGATCCGGGTGACGTCGGTGAGGACGACGTGTGGTGTGCTCATGGCTGGTTCCCCCCGGGGAGCGTGGTGCTCAGGCTGAATGACGTGGCTGTCGCGACGGCGTGCGGCACCACGTCGGATGCCGTGGCGTACTCGGGCCGCAGCCGGCGCCGGGCGATCATCGTCTCGACGTGGTCGAGCCAGCGCGCCTCGCCCTCCGCGGCGAAGATGAGGTTCTCGAGGACGAGGAGCCAGGCGAGCGGGTCCTCGCTGGCCCCGGAGCGCTCGGCAGCCCCCTCAGTGCTGCCGAGTGCCTCGCGCTTCAGGCGGGTGAGGTCGCTGAGGTGGCGCAACGTGGCGGTGCGCTGGGACTGCACGACGGCCGGCACGTCGACGCCCGGTGCCGTCACGGCGAGTGCGAGCTTGATGGTCAGCTCGTCGCGCGGGGTGTTCGTGCGGTCCACGGGCGTGGTCCACCAGGCGTCGAGGGCTCGGCGACCCTCCGGGGTGAGGCGGTACGCGATGCGCCCCTCGGCATCCGGCTCGCCCACCTGCTCGACGAGTCCGTCGCGCACGAGGCGGTCGAGTGTCGTGTAGACCTGCCCGACGTTGAGCGGCCAGGTGCCGCCGGTGCGCCCCTCGAACTCGCTGCGCAGCTGGGCACCGTACTTCTCGCCCTCGGCGAGCAGCGCCATGAGCCCTGACCTGACCGACATCGTCCACCCCTCTGAGCACGTAATACCCGGTATGCATCCTTGCGGTAGGAGATGTATACCGAGTATTACCCTGCCGTCGCAAGTGCGCTGGGGCGCGGGACTGCTCAGTTGGCGAGGACCGTGGCGGCCAGGGCGAGTGCCGCGGGGACCGTCTGCACGAAGAGGATCTTCCGGCTCGCCGTCAGTGCCCCGAAGATCCCGGCGACGATGACGCACCCGAGCGTGAACACCGCGAACGCGAACCGGTGCTCCTGCGGCCCGACCATCGCGAGCAGCAGCCCGACGACGAGGAACCCGTTGTACAGGCCCTGGTTCGCGGCCAGCACCTTGGTCTGGGCCGCCAGCTCACGACTCGTACCGAAGGCGGCCCGGCCGCGCGGGGTGTCCCACCACGCCATCTCGAGGATGACGATGTAGACGTGGATCAGGGCGACGAGGCCCGTGAGGACCAGCGCGACGGTGCTCATGCCCGATGTCTACCGCATCCGCGGGCCGGGCACGGTCGAGAGGAGGCAACACGCAGGGCCAGGACGCGGCATCCGTGCGTGTTGCCTCCTCTCGACCGAGGCCATGGCTCGCAGGTGGCTGCCGAGTGCCTCGTCAGGGCGTGAGCAGGATCTTGCCGATGTGGCCACTTGCCTCGAGCTCGCGGTGCGCGTCGGCCGCCGCGGAGAGCGGATGCCGTGACATCACCACTGGTCGCACCTCACCAGCCTCGATGAGTGGCCAGACGTGTTCACGGACGGCGGCCACGATCGTCGCCTTCTCGGCCGCGGGCCGAGCGCGCAGCGACGTCGCGATGACCGCAGCCCGCTTGCGCAGCAACATCGAGATGTCGAGCTCGGCGCGGGTACCGCCCATCATCCCGATGATGACGAGGCGACCGTTCGGGGCGAGCACCGACACGTTGCGCGCGAGGTACTTGGCCCCCATGTTGTCGAGCACGACGTCCGCGCCGACCCCGTCGGTCGCTGCATGCACCCGCTCGACGAAGTCCTCGTCGCGGTAGTTCACCAGCACCTCGGCGCCCAGCTCGGCACACGCCGCGAGCTTCTCCGCCGACCCGGCCGTCACCGCCACCACCGCCCCGATCGCACGCCCGAGCTGGATCGCCATGGTCCCGATGCCGGACGACCCGCCGTGCACGAGCAGGGTCTCGCCGGGCTGGAGGTTGGCCGTGAGGAAGACGTTGGACCACACCGTGCACGCGACCTCCGGCAGGGCCGCCGCGTCGACGAGGGAGACCCCGGTGGGCACCGGCAACAGCTGCTCGGCGGGCACGCGGACCAGCTCGGCATAGCCTCCGCCCGACAACAGCGCGCACACCTCGTCACCGACCGACCAGCCGGTGACGCCGTCGCCGAGTGACTCGATCGTTCCGCTCGCCTCGAGCCCCGGTACCTCGGACTCACCCGGCGGTGGTGCATACCCGCCCTGTCGCTGCAGCACGTCGGCCCGGTTGACCCCGGCCGCCGCGACGCGCACGAGCACCTCGCCTGCCCTGGGCTGCGGGTTCTCGACGTCGGTGAGGACGAGGGCGTCGGGCCCTCCGAACTCCGGGATGGTGATGGCCTTCATCCCCCCACCGTATGCCGGGCGCGCCTCGGCCGAGCCCAACGACCTACGCCCCGCTTCGGGCCTCTCGCCGCGCAGCCCTCATGATCGTGGGGAAGCCGGCGGCGCCGATCACCGCCCCGGCCGCGAAGGCGCCGCCCAGCATCGCACCGGCCACGCCCGGGGAGCAGGCGTCCGACCCGGCGATGTACAGCCCCTTGATCTCGGTCGTGGCCGGCACCAGGCGGTCCCTGATCCGCTGCGGGGTCGCCGCGAGCCCGTAGATGCCGCCCTCGTGGTGCCCCGTGAACCCCTCGACGGTGAGCGGCGTGGAGAGCTCGGAGAACACGACCAGGTCGCGAAAGCCCGGGTGGTGGCGCTCGACGAGGTCGAGCAGCCCTTCGGAGATCCGGCTCTTGAGGGCCTCGTATGCCGGCCCGCGGCGCTTCCACGCCTCGTCACGCCACTCCTCGAAGGCGCCGTACTCGACGAAGGCGATGACCTCGGCGGTGTGGCGCTGCGCCTGTGCGTCCTTCAGGGAGGGGAAGGACAGGTAGGCCCCCGGCGGGTGGCCCAGAAGGACCTCGCCCCACCGTTCGCGGGTGCGGTCGTGGTCGTAGGAGTCGAAGTACCAGTGGTTGCAGCCGGTGAAACCCAGCGTGGCAGGCGAGTCGCGAAGCCCGAGGTAGAGCGTGACGGTCGAGATCGACGGTTCGGCGCTCGCGACCGCCGCGGCCAGCCCGGGAGCCGAGCCGGGCGGAAGGAGGCGGGTCGCGGTCGTGTGTGCACCGGCATCCGAGATGACGACCGGCGCGCGGAAGGTGGCGTGGCGGGGCCCGCGGCCCTTCTTGTAGCTGACCGACACCCCGACCGCGCGACCGTCCTGCACGAGGATCTCCTCGACCGTGTGGTCGACGAGGCACGCGCCTCCGCGGGACTCGATGACCTCCTTCGCCCCGTCGGCGATCGTCCTCGAGCTGCCGACCGGGTACCAGCCGCCGTGCAGGTAGTGCTGAACGACGAGGGCGTGCATGGAGAAGGCGCTGCGCGATGGCGGGAGCCCGTAGTCACCCCACTGCGAGGACAGGACGGCGCGCAGCCGGGGGTCGGTGAAGTGGTGGTCGAGGTAGTCCTTCGTGGTCGTCAGCGACAGGCGGCGGTCGCGCAGCCCGGCCACGCCCATCCCCGCGCGCAGCAGGGCGGGGGCCGACCAGCGGTAGGTCTCGCGCCCGTACCAGGTCGAGGCGCGCCGCACGTCGCTGAAGTAGCGCGCGATGCCGGCGGCCTCGTGGGGGAAGGTCGCGACGAGGGATGCCGCGTACTCACGAGGGTCGCTCGGCACCTCGAAGGTGAGGTCCGGGTAGTGGAACACCTCGAGCACGTGCGGCATCTGCTGCCACTTCAGGCCGCCGCCGGTCACCAGGTCGAAGAGCCCTCGCAGCGTGCTGCCCTGCCGCAGCCCGCCCAGGTAGTGGATCCCGACGTCCCAGTGGAACCCCTTGCGCTGGAAGGTGTGCGTGAACCCGCCCAGCTTGAAGTGCGACTCCAGCACCAGGACCCGACGGCCCTCCAGCCGCGCCAGCAGGCCACCTGCCGCCAGGCCACCGATTCCCGAACCGATGACGATGACGTCGTAGTCGCCCTCGCTCGCCTGGTCCATGGGTGCGCTCCGCTCAGCCGTGACGTACTCGCAGCGTAGCGAGCGGGCGCGCGCGGTCGAGGACTCAGCCGAGACAGAAGGCGTACAGCTTGTTGTTCGGGTGGTTGAGCCGGGCCGCCGGCCGCCACTTTCGTCCGACACGGACCTCACCACGGGCCGGGGCGCGGATCTACGGTGGGTCGGGTCCGGCCACCAACCACCCAAGGAGCCAGCGATGTCCATCGAACGCCGCACCGTCCTCACGGGAACCGCCGCCATCGCGGGGGGAGCCGTCCTCGGAGGACCGTTCCAAGGCCTCGTCGCCGCGCAGGCGAGCGCCCCCGGTGCCCCTGTCGGCGCCCTCGGCGCTCCCGCGTTCCGCGGCCTGCGAGCCATCCCCGACCTGCGCGACGGGACTGTCCGGCTGCACCTGCCCGAGGGCTTCACCTACCGCTCGTTCCACGACACGACGACGGCGATCACCCTCGACGACGGCACGAACCTGCCCGGTCGCCACGACGGGATGGCCGCCTTCGCCGGCGACGACGGCCGCGTCACCCTCGTGCGCAACCACGAGGTGAACGGCAGCGGCACGGCCTTCGGCCCGATCGGCGACCACACCTACGACCCGAAGGCCCTCGGTGGCTGCACCGTCATCGACACCAGCCTGACCGGCGAGGTCGAGGAGGCCTGGACCGGGATCAACGGCACGATGATGAACTGCTCCGGCGGCCCGATGCCGTGGGGTGCGTGGATCACCTGCGAGGAGACCGTCAACGGCCCCGACGTCGCCCCCGACTTCACCGGCGCCCCGAACACCGCGCTGACCAAGCCGCACGGGTTCATCTTCGAGGTGCCGACCACCGGTCGGTCCGACGGTGAGCCGGTCACCAAGGCGGGGCGGTTCGCCCACGAGTCGGTCGCCTTCGACCCGCGCGGCGGCAGCCTCTACCTCACCGAGGACAACTTCGGCTTCCCCTCGGGCTTCTACCGGTACACGCCGGAGACCTCGCCCATGGATGCCGGCCACCTCGCCAACGACGGCCGTCTCCAGATGCTCAAGGTCAGGGGCGTCGACCAGGCCCACCTCGAGGCACACCAGGCCAAGGGAGCCCGCTACCGGGTGGAGTGGGTCGACATCGACGACCCGGACCCGACCTTCCCGTACACCCCGGGGCAGCTCGCGCCGACAGCCAACGACGCCGCCCTCGTGTACGTCGGCGACCAGGGTCGCGACCGGGGGGCGGCCGGCTTCTCCCGCCTCGAGGGCGCCATCTTCGACAACGGCGTCGTCTACTTCACCTCGACCCAGGGCGGCGGCGCCGCGATGCAGGGGCCGAACACCAGCACGGGCTACGGCACCGGCTCCGGCCAGGTCTGGGGCTACGACACCCGCTCCGAGACCCTCTTCCTCGTCTACCAGTCGCCCTCGAGAGCGGTGCTCGACTTCCCCGACAACATCACGGTCAGCCGCCGCGGCACGCTCATCCTGTGCGAGGACAACACCGAGGACAACTACGTGCGCGGCCTCTCGCGCGGCGGCCAGCTGTGGGACATCGCCCTCAACCGCCTCGCCGGGCGCACCGGTGACGAGTTCGCCGGGTCGACCTTCAGCCCGGACGGGCACACGCTCTTCGTCAACATCCAGGCCAGTCGCGGCATGACGTTCGCGATCTGGGGGCCCTGGGAGCGGATCGGCGTCTGAACCCGGGCGCACGGCATCCGCACCCGTCCTCGACCGCTCAGGGCACCGGCCGACCCAGCCGGGCGCTGAGCGCGCTCGCGGCCCGCACGACCGCCGTCACGAGGCCGGCCGCCGTGGCCTCGTCGACGTCCGCCTGCGGGTAGGTCACTGCGACCCCCGCCACGGGGTAGTCGTTGTGGTCGAGCACGGCCACGGCGACCGACCCCAGCCCGGGTGTCACGAGGCCGTCCTCGACGGCATGGCCGCGTTGCCGCACGGCTTGCAGCTCGGCCCGAAGTCGCATCGTGGATGCCGGCCCGCGCCCGTCGCGCTGGACGAGCGTCGCGCGGTCGGGGAACAGGGCCCGCACCTGCGCGGCGGGCAGGGCGGCGAGCATCGCCAGACCGGATGCCGTGAGCACCGCCGGGAGCCGAACCCCCACGTCGGTGACGAGGAGGGGTCTGCCGGTGGCGCGTTGCTCGATGACGTAGAGCACGTCCCGCCCGTGCAGCACCGCGAGGTGGGCGTTGTGCCCGGTCTGGTCGACGAGCCGGTCCATGACCCCGCGAGCCATGCGTTCGAGAGGGGCCTGACGCTGGTAGGCCGAGCCCAGCTCGTAGGCCGCGAGCCCGAGCCCGTAGCGCCGTTCCTCGGGCAGGTGACGGACGTACCCGCGATCCACGAGCACCGCCAGCAGGTGGTAGACGGTGGAGCGGGGGAGCCCGAGGTCACGGGCGAGGGCGGCGGCCGGCACGGGCTCGCCGCGGCGGGCCATGAGCCCGAGCACGTCGAGGGCCTGGCCGGCGGCAGGTGCGTTGGCCACCTCAGGCCACCCACCGGTAGCGGCGCTCTGGTCGACCGGTCGACCCGTAGCGCAGCCGCACGTCGGCCTGACCGACGGAGACGAAGTACTCGAGGTAGCGCCGGGCGCTGACGCGTGAGAGGCCGACGAGGTCGGCAACTTCGGTGGCGGACAGCGTCTCCGGCGCGGTGGTGAGGGCGCCCTCGACGAGCCGGGCCGTCTCGGCACTCATGCCCTTGGGCAGGGCGACGGCCCCCGCAGCACTGGCCGCGCGCACGAACACGCGGTCGACGTCCTCCTGCCCGTGCACCTCGGTGCGGTCGAGCAGCTTGCGCTGGGCGGCGTACCGGACGAGGCGCTCCTGGAGGTCGGGAAAACCGAAGGGCTTGAGGAGGTAGTCGGCGACGCCGAGGCGCACGGCGGCCCGCACGGCATCCCCCTCCTTGGCGGCGGTGATGACGATGGCGTCGCACGGCTGCTCGCCCTGGTGGATGTCGGCCAGCAGGTCGAGGCCGAACCGGTCGGGGAGGTAGAGGTCGAGGAGGAGGAGGTCGGGGCGAAGGCGAGCCACGGCATCCGCCGCCTCCGTGCCGGTGTGCGCGACACCGACGACCTCGAAGCCGGGCACCCGCTCGACGAAACCCACGTGGATCCGAGCCACCATGAAGTCGTCGTCGACGACGAGCACCCTGATCATGAGAACGACTCCGCGGCAACCGATTCGGTGATCGTCGACACTCCGAGGCGGGCAACGAAGGACGTGGCGCCGTCCTCGCGTTCGACGGTGATCTCGCCGCCACGCCGCCGGCAGACGAGCCGGGTCAACGCGAGTCCCACACCGTGCTCCATCGGGTCGACCCGTTTCGTCGTGATGCCGTGTTCGAAGATCGAGCTGACGAGCTCGTCCGGGATGCCGGGCCCCGAGTCGGTGACGACGATCTCGACGCTGCTCTGGTCCTGACGGACCCGCACCCGGACCCACGGTGCGGATGCCGTGCCCCGCGGTGCGTGCTCGAGCGCGTTGTCGACGAGGTTGCCGAGAACGGTCGCGACGTCGGCCGCGTCGTGGGCCTCGAGGCGTTCGAGCCCGCTCTCGTCGCTGATGACCAGCTCGACCCGGCGCTCGTTGGCGGCCGCGACCTTGGCCATGAGCAGGGCCGCGATCGTGGGGTCGCGCACGAGGCTGCTCAGGGTGAGGTCGAGCGCGTGCCGCCGTTCGGTGACGGTGTCGACGTAGCGCACGACCTCGTCCAGCTCGCCGATCTGGATCAGGCCGCTGATCGTGTGCAGCTGGTTGGCGAACTCGTGGGCCTGCGCGCGCAACACGTGGGACGTCGAGCGGAACGAGCCGATCTCCTGCTCCAGGTCGGCCAGCGCCGTGCGGTCCCGCATCGTCGTGACGGTACCGAGCACGCGGTCGCCGCTCACCACGCGCATCGTGTTCATGACGAGCACCCGACCGCGGCGGATCACCACCTCGTCGCGCGCGGCGGTGACGTGGTCGTCGGGGTCGTGGTCGGCGGTGTCGCGCGTGTTCTCACCGACGAGCACCTCGCGCAGCCGCCCCTCGATGCGCAGGTCCTCGATCGAGGTGCCGATGGCGTGCTCGGGGAGGTCGAGCAGCTGCCGGGCCACCTCGTTGACCAGGGTGATGCGGTGCTGCGGGTCCAGGGCGATGACGCCTTCGGCGATGCCGCGCAGCATCGCCTCGCGGTGCTCGGCGAGCCCGGCGATCTCGCCCGGCTCCATCCCGCGGGTCTGCCGCTTGATCCGCCGGGACAGCAGCCAGGACCCGATCGAGTCCGACGAGCAGGGCGATGCCGAGGTAGGTCAGGAGGTACGAGGACGTGCCCTGCAGGCGCTCCCACGTCGAGGGCACGCGCTCGGCGACCATGACCGAGCCGAGGTGGGCGCCGACGACGTCATCCGACTCGCCGAGCACCGGCACCTGGGAGACCAGGTGCTCGACCCCGTCGAGCTCGAGGGTTCCCGACCAGCTCGCACCGGCTGCCACGCGCGGGTCCCCGAGCGGCATGGGTGCACCCTCGAGGGAGGGGTCGGTGGACACCCGCACGTCGAGGTCGGTCTCGGCAAAGCTCACCGACGTCACCGATGTCTGGGTGACGAGGCTCTGGGCGAGGGTCGCGAGGCCGGTGCGGGTCTCGGGCTCGGCGAGGTTGGACCGAACGAGCGGGTTCCCGGCCACCTGCTCGGCCAGGGCCGGCCACGCGCCGTCCCTCGACCCGCTCGAACGTCGCCGCGGACTGGGCGAGCGAGACGGCCGCCACGGCCACGAGGACGACCGCGATGATCGCGAGCTGGAGGGCGAACAACTGCCCGGCCAGCGTCGATCGGGGCCTTCTCCGCCTGACCACTATGAACTCAACCTTCTCTGCCGACACAAGAGCGACAACGGATGCCGCGTACCACCACGATCATGACGTTCGACTCTCCCAGACGAAAGCGATCTCAACGATGAGACTCCACCGCATCGCCCTCGGCGCCGCCCTCGCCGCCGCCCTCGCCGTCTCTGGTTGCGGGGCCACCAAGGAGCAGGACCACCAGCGACTCGTCGGCTCCGGCCGGCAGCGCCGCCCCCGCGACCGGGCTCCAGTACATGGTTCCCAACTCCCCGGGCGGCGGCTACGACACGACCGCGCGCGCCGCGGCCCAGGTCATGGAGAAGGAAGGGATCACCGACACGGTGCAGGTCTTCAACCTGCCTGGCGCCGGCGGCACCGTCGGCCTCCAGCGGGTCGTCAACGAGGAGGGCAACGGCAAGCTGGCCATGCAGATGGGCCTCGGCGTCGTCGGCGCGGCCTACACGCAGAAGACGGAAGCCTCGCTCGCCGACACCACCCCCATCGCCAAGCTCATCGAGGAGGCCGGCGCGATCGTCGTGCCCAAGGACTCCCCGTACCAGGACATCAACCAGCTGGTCGAGGCGTGGAAGGCCGACCCCAAGGCACTGGCCGTCGGCGGCGGCTCGTCACCGGGCGGGCCCGACCACCTGCTGCCGATGCAGCTCGCCCAGGCGGTCGGCATCGACCCCAAGACCGTGAGCTTCGTGTCCTACGACGGCGGCGGCGAGCTGCTGCCCGCCCTGCTCGGCAACAAGATCGCCTTCGGGGCCAGCGGCTTCGGCGAGTTCCTCGACCAGGTCGAGGCCGGTGACGTGCGCGTGCTCGCCGTGACCAGCGCCGAGCGCGTCGACGCCCTCAAGGACGTGCCCACGCTCAAGGAGAGCGGCATCGACCTGGAGTTCACCAACTGGCGCGGTGTCGTCGCCCCTCCCGGTATCTCGGAGGAGGACAAGGCCGTCTGGATCGACGCCTTCACGGCCATGCACGCCTCCGACGCGTGGAAGGCCGAGCTCGAGAAGCGCGGCTGGGTCGACGCCTTCTCCACCGGCGACGAGTTCGGGACGTTCCTCAAGGAGCAGGACACCGAGGTCGCCGAGCTCCTGAAGACGCTCGGCCTGGCATGACCTCCGAGGCCACCACGGCCCCCGTCGGGGTCAGGGACCGCGCGCAGTACGGCGTGTGCGCGGCCCTGGCCCTCCTCGGGGTGGTCGTCATCATCGACGCCAGCCGCATCGGCGCGGCGACGAGCAGCAACGACCCGATCGGGCCCGAAGGCCCTCCCGTTCGTCATCGGCGCGGCTCTCATCCTCATCTCCGTGCTCTACGCACTCGACGTCTCCCGCGGTGGCGTCGGTGAGGCGGAGGCCGGCGAGGACATCGAGCTCGGCGCCCCGGCCGACTGGCGCACCGTCGGCATCCTCGCGGGTGCGTTCGTCGTCAACGCCCTGCTCATCGAGCGGCTCGGCTGGGTCATCAGCGGAGCGCTGCTGTTCGCCATGAGTGCCTACGCCCTCGGCAACCGCCACCACGTGCGGGGCCTGGCGATCGGGGTCGCGCTGAGCCTGTCGACCTTCTACGCGTTCGCCATCGGGCTCGGCGTGAGTCTGCCGGCCGGCATCCTGCAGGGAATCCTCTGATGGACAACATCAACGCCCTGATGGGCGGCTTCGCCGACGTCATCACCCCGACGAACCTCCTCATCGCGCTCCTCGCCGTGCTCATCGGCACCGCGGTCGGCGTGCTGCCCGGCATCGGCCCCGCCATGACCGTGGCGCTGCTGCTCCCGATCACCTACGGGCTGCCCGTCGAGCAGTCGCTCATCCTGTTCGGCGGCATCTTCTACGGGGGCATGTACGGCGGGTCGACGACCTCGATCCTGCTCAACACCCCCGGTGAGTCCGCCTCGGTGGTCACCGCCCTCGAGGGCAACAAGATGGCCAAGTCGGGGCGAGCCGCGCAGGCCCTGGCCACGTCGGCCATCGGCTCGTTCATCGCCGGCACCATCGGCACGGCGCTCATCGTGCTCGTCATGCCGCAGGTCGTCGACTTCGCGGTCACCCTCGGCTCGCCGGAGTTCCTCGCGATCATCCTCGTGGCGTTCGTCGGTACGGCCGCGATCCTCGGCTCCTCGCGGGTGCGTGGCTTCGCGGCGCTGCTCGTCGGGCTCACGCTCGGGCTCGTCGGCACCGACTTCGTCACCGGCCAGCAGCGGCTGACCTTCGGCAGCCCGTTCCTCGCCGACAACATCGACGTCGTCGTCATCGCGGTCGGCCTCTTCGCCGTCGGCGAGGCCCTGTGGGTCGCGGCCCACCTGCGGCGCAAGGCGGCCACGGTGATCCCCGTCGGCCGCCCGTGGCTCTCGCGCGAGGACTGGGGCCGCTCGTGGAAGCCGTGGCTGCGTGGCACCGCGCTCGGGTTCCCGTTCGGGGCGATCCCCGCCGGTGGCGCCGAGATCCCGACGTTCCTGTCCTACCTCACCGAGCGCAAGCTCTCGAAGCACCCCGAGGAGTTCGGCAAGGGCGCCATCGAGGGTGTCGCCGGCCCGGAGGCCGCGAACAACGCCTCCGCCGCCGGGCACGATGGTGCCACTGCTCGCCCTCGGCCTCCCGACCAACGCGACCGCGGCGATCATCATCGCGGCCTTCATGAGCTACGGCATCGATCCGGGCCCGCTCCTGCTCACCAAGGAGCCGGACCTGGTCTGGATGCTCATCGCGAGCCTGTTCATCGGCAACTTCTTCCTGCTCGTGCTCAACCTGCCGCTCGCGCCGACCTGGGCCAAGCTGCTGCGCATCCCGCGCCCCTACCTCTACGCGGGGATCCTCTTCTTCGCGTCGATGGGTGCGTATGCCGTGAACGGGCAGCCCTTCGACCTCTACCTCTTGCTGGTGCTGGGGTTCCTCGGCTTCGCGATGCGGCGCTTCGGGCTGCCGGTCCTCCCGCTCATCGTCGGGGCCATCCTCGGCCCGCTGTTCGAGCGCCACCTGCGGCGTTCGCTGCAGACCTCGGGTGGTGACCTGTCGGGCCTGATCGGCGGGCCGGTCGCCTGGGTCTGCTACGCCATCATCCTCGGTGTGTTGTTCTGGCCGCTCATCGCCCGGATCCTCCGGGGCCGCGGCGGCGACGACGACCTGCCCGGTGGCCACGACGGTGACCAGCCGTCCCCGGCCGTCGAGCTCGCCCCCACCGCCTCATCGGAAGGTCCGCGATCATGACCGTTCTCGTCGGCTACGTCCCGACTCCGCTCGGGGAGGCCACCCTGCGGGCCGGCGTCGAGGAGGCCCGGCGCCGCGCCGAGCCCCTCGTCGTCGTCAACATGTCGCGCGACGACGTTCTCGTCGATGCCCACCGCGCGGCATCCGACGACCTCGCCCGGGTCGCTCGCGACGTCACCGAGCTCGGCGTCGAGGTCGAGGTGGTGCGCATCGAGGAGGGCGGCGACCCCGCCACGGCGATCGTCGCAGCCGCCGACGAGCGCGCCGCCTCGGTGATCGTCATCGGTCTCCGGCACCGCACCCCGGTGGGCAAGCTCATCATGGGCTCCGCCGCCCAGCGGATCCTGATCGACGCGAAGTGCCCCGTGCTCGCCGTGAAGGAAGGGGCGGCATGACGATCTCCACGGCCGACCTCTGGGACGAGCGGGGCGACTCACTGCAGTCCTGCTCCGTGCAGCTGCGGCACTACGGCGGGCACACGGCGTTCTCCGGCGTGGTCAGCACCGTGCGCTGCCACCGCGACAACGCCCTGGTCAAGGCCGCCCTCAACGAGCCCGCGCTGGGGCGGGTTCTCGTCGTGGACGGCGCAGGGCTCGCTCGAGTCGGCGCTCATGGGTGACCTCATCGCGGCATCCGCGGTGGCGAACGGGTGGGCCGGCGTGGTCATCCACGGCGTCGTGCGCGACGTCGTGGCGCTGCGCGAGCTGCCGCTGGGTGCCGTCGCACTCGGCTCCAACCCGCGCAAGAGCGCCAAGGACGGTGTCGGCGAGCGGGACGTGCCCGTGGCCTTCGGCGGAGTCGAGTTCGTGCCGGGCCAGCAGGTCTGGGTCGACGAGGACGGTGTGGTCGCCACCCGCCCCTGAGCGAACTTTCCCGCCCGATGCCACAAGGTTCACCTTCGCACCACTTCCTTTCCGGTGCGAAGGTGAACCTTCCGGGGTGAAGCGGTGTCAGGACTCGTCGTCCAGCGTGCGCAGGATGCGCTCCAGGCTGGCCCGGTCACTCGCGGACAGGCGCGCGAAGTAGGTGTCGGCGTCGGCACGGCGGGCCGACCCGATCTCCCTCACCAGCTGCCGTCCGGATGCCGTGAGCACCAGCACCGTCGCCCGCCGGTCGCTCGCGTCGGGCTCGCGCGCGAGCAGCCCCCGCGCCTCGAGGGCGTCGACGACGTCGGTCACCGAACGAGGTGCCACGCGCAGGTGTCCGGCCAGCTCTCCCGGGCGGATCCGCTCGTGGCGGCCGATGACCTTCAGGGCGCGGGCGTGGTGCGGTGCGATGTCCCACGGGGCCATCGCCTCCGCGCCCCGACGACGCAGGGCTCGAGCCACCCGCATCACCAGGTCACCGAGGTCGGGGGATTCGGGCTCGGCCATGCGGGGAATGTTAGCGCCCGGTCGTGCGTTTGGCTCATTGTGAGGTAACCTCACGATAACTTCGTCCGAGAGGAGGCCGCCCATGACGGCGACCCTCACCGAACTCCGGGGCACGGCCCCGACATCACGCGACGGCGCGGCCCACGGCCCCGGCGCGACGACCTACGACCCCGGCCCGACGGCATCCGGCATGCCTGGCGAGCGCCCGGAGCGCGGCGGGCGCGGCGGCGGAGGTGGCCGCGGCGGCGCCATGACCGTCGACCCCCGCGACAAGGCCCAGCTCGCCGACGCACCCGTCCCGCTCTCGCGCGTGCTCGCGCTCTTCCGCCCACACCGCGGCCGCGTGGCCGTCGTCGTCGCGATCATCGTCGTGACGAGCATCGTCGCGCTGGCCCAGCCGTTCCTCGTGCGCGAGATCGTCGACGTCGCGCTGCCCCAGCAGGACGTGCGCCTGCTGCTCCTGTCCGTCGGCGCCATGGTCGCCGTCGCGGCCATCACCCAGCTGCTCGGCGTCGTGCAGACGTGGCTGTCGACCCAGGTCGGCCAGCGCGTCATGCACGAGCTGCGCACCCGGGTCTTCACCCACCTCCAGCGCCAGTCGCTCGGCTTCTTCACCCGCACCCGCGGCGGCGAGGTGCAGTCGCGCCTCACGAACGACGTCAACGGGATGCAGGGGGTCGTCACCTCGACCGCCACGTCGATCGCCGCGAACCTCACGACCGCCGTCGCCACGGCCGTCGCGATGGTCGCGCTCTCGTGGCGCCTGGCCCTGCTCTCGCTGCTCGTCATCCCGCCGGCGCTGTGGCTCACCCGCAAGGTCGCCCTCATCCGACGCGCGGTGACCGCCCAGCAGCAGCGCCACCTCGCCGACCTCAACCACCAGATCGACGAGGGGCTCTCGGTGAGCGGGGTGCGCCTGGCCAAGACGCTCGGCACCTCGACCCGCAACGCCGAGCGCTTCTCGACCACGTCACACGAGCTCGTCGACCTCGAGCTGCGCTCGCAGCTGGCCGGGCGCTGGCGGATGGCGACGATGCAGATCGTCTTCGCCGTGATCCCCGCGCTCGTCTACCTCGCGGCCGGGCTGCCGGCGACGTCGAGCGGCATGACGATCGGCACGCTCGTGGCGTTCACGACGCTGCAGGCCGGCATCTTCCGCCCGCTCATGGGGCTGCTGAACGTCGGGGCCCAGTGGGTCGCGTCGATGGCCCTGTTCTCGCGCGTCTTCGAGTACCTCGACCTCGTGCCCGACGTGCCGGCACCGGCGAACCCCGTGGCCCTCGACCCGGCATCCGTGCGGGGAGACGTCCGCATCGAGGGCGTCACGCTGCGCTACCCCGGCGCCGACCGGGATGCCGTGTCGGGCCTCACGCTGTCGGTGCCCGCCGGGTCGACGCTCGCCCTCGTCGGGCCGACCGGGTCGGGCAAGTCGACCGTCGCGGGGCTGCTCGCCCGCCTGCACGACCCGGATGGCGGGCGCATCACCGTCGACGGGGTCGACGTGCGCGACCTCGACCCCGACGTGCTCGCGGCGGTGGTCGGTGTGGTGTCCCAGGAGAGCTACCTCGTGCACGCGTCGGTGCGCGACAACCTGCTGCTCGCGCGGCCCGAGGCGACCGAGGGTGAGCTGTGGGCGGCGTTGGCCGCGGCCCAGGTCGCCGACCTCGTGGCGTCACTGCCCGACGGGCTCGAGACCGTGGTGGGGGCGCGCGGGCACCGGTTCTCGGGCGGTGAGCAGCAGCGGCTGGCCGTGGCGCGGACCATCCTTCGTGACCCGCCCGTGCTCGTGCTCGACGAGGCGACTTCCGCGCTCGACACGACAACCGAGCGGGCGCTGCAGCGGGCGCTGGACGAGCTGGCCCGGGGTCGCACGACCATCACCATCGCCCACCGGCTGTCGACCGTTCGCGACGCCGACCACATCGCGGTGCTCGACGCCGGGAGGCTCGTGGAGTCGGGCACGCACGACGACCTGCTGGCTGCTGGTGGGCGCTACGCAACCCTCGTCGCAGCCACCGAGCGTCCCCAGATCGACCAATAGGTCACCGCGGGGACGCCCGGAGTCTCGCGGGTGAGACGGTATGCCGTCCGCTCGGCTGTCGCGGACGGCATCCGGGGCGCTCCAATGGAGGACATGAGCAGCGCACCCACCCCGGGCCTCGAACCCGTCACCGTCGGCACCGGACCCCTCACCATCGACGAGGTGGTGCGGGTCGCCCGCGACGGGGCCCCGATCGTCCTGGCCGACGACTCGCTCGCCGAGGTGCGCCGCACCCGCGAGGTCATCCGCGGCCTCGCCGACGACGTCGAGCCCCACTACGGCGTCTCCACCGGCTTCGGCGCACTGGCCACCCGGCACATCCCCACCGCGATGCGTCGCCAGCTGCAGCGCTCGCTCGTCCGCTCGCACGCCGCCGGCTCCGGCCCCGAGGTCGAGCGCGAGGTCGTGCGGGCCCTGATGCTGCTGCGCATCTCCACCCTCGCAACCGGCCGCACCGGCATCCGCGAGGAGACCCTCACGACCTACGTCGCCATGCTCAACGCCGGCATCGCCCCGGTCGTCCACGAGTACGGCTCCCTCGGCTGCTCCGGCGACCTCGCCCCGCTCTCGCACTGCGCGCTCGCGCTCATGGGCGAGGGCCACGTGCGCGACGCGCACGGAGAGCGGATGCCGGCCGCGGACGCGCTGGCCGCCGCCGGCATCGAGCCCGTCGAGCTCGAGGAGAAGGAGGGGCTGGCCCTCATCAACGGCACCGACGGCATGCTCGGCATGTTGTGCCTGGCCATCCACGACCTGCGCGAGCTGCTCGTCGTCGCCGACGTCGCCACCGCCATGTCGGTCGAAGGGCTCCTCGGCACCGACGACGTCTTCGCCGCCGACCTGCACGCCCTGCGCCCCCAGCCCGGCCAGGCGGTGTCCGCCGCCAACATCCGAAAGCTGATGTCGCAGAGCGGCATCCGCGAGAGCCACCGCACCGAGGCCTGCACCCGCGTGCAGGACGCCTACTCCCTGCGGTGCGCCCCGGTGGTCACCGGAGCGGCCCGCGACACCCTCGACCACGCCGCCCGCGTCGCCGGGTGGGAGCTCGCGTCAGCCGTCGACAACCCCGTCGTGACGCCTGACGGCCGCGTCGAGAGCAACGGCAACTTCCACGGCGCCCCGGTGGCCTACGTGCTCGACTTCCTCGCGATCATCGCCGCGGACGTCGCCTCGATGTCCGAGCGGCGCACCGACCGTTTCCTCGACAAGGCGCGCAACCACGGCCTGCCGCCCTTCCTGGCCGACGACCCCGGCGTCGACAGCGGCCACATGATCGCGCAGTACACCCAGGCCGCGATCGTCTCCGAGCTCAAGCGGCTGGCGGTCCCGGCATCCGTGGACTCGATCCCGAGCTCCGCGATGCAGGAGGACCACGTGTCCATGGGGTGGTCGGCGGCCCGCAAGCTGCGCCGGTCCGTGGACGGCCTGACCCGGGTCCTGGCGGTCGAGGTGCTCACGGCCGCGCGCGGCATCCAGCTGCGAGCCCCGCTCGAACCGGCGGCTGCGACCGGAGCAGTCGTCGCCGCCCTCACCGCGTCGGATGCCGGTCGTCCCGGCCCCGACCGCTACCTCGCCCCCGAGATCGAGACCGCCCACGGCCTCGTCCTCGACGGCAGCATCCGCCGCGCCGCCGAGTCCGAGACCGGCCCGCTCGCCTGACCGACCGCCGAGTGCGGAAGTGGTACCCACCGGCGAGCACTTCGCACTCGAGGCTCAGGGCTGGCCAGCCCGAGGCCTCGGCGCCCGGTCTCGTTGAGCTGGTCGACGCCGAAGCGGTCGGGCCACTCGCGCTCGTAGTGCTCCTCGGGGAAGTCGCTCGGGCTGGAGCCGGTGAGGAACGCCTCGCGGACGTGCTCGCTGTAGGCCTCGTTGCGGGGGCACCAGGGCGCGGCGGGGATGTACATGACGTTGCCCCAGCCCTTCTGGTCCTCCACCGGCGCCACGCTGTGGATCATGTCTGCGTGCCACCAGACCGAGTCGCCGGCGCGCACGTCCGGGATGCCGGCCATCGCGCGCAGCAGGAGCGGGTGCCACCGCTCGTTGGCCGGGAACACCTGGTTCGTCGTGACGCCGCACATGTCGTCGTCGGGGACGTCGGAGAGCAGCGGGCGGAGCATGAGGTAGCCCATGGCCTCGGGGATCGGCACGGTGTGCAGCACGCCCTGGTCGTGGTCCATGTCCGACAGCGCCGTCCACCCCTGGAAGGTGCGAAAGGCCGAGCACATCGTCGAGCCGGGGTACTGGGGGCCGGCGGTGCGGTGGGCGGCATCCCACGGGTCGTACTGCTCGACGGTGCCGTCGAAGAGGTGGCGGAAGGCGCGCTGGAACGCTTCGCGTCATCCACAGGTCGAGCGTCCCGGGGTCGAGGTGGGACCCCAGGCCCGCCGAGTCGACGCCCGGCGGGCGGCGGCGGATGCGGTCGGGGTACAACGAGTCACGGTCGGCGTCGAACCACTGCACGCCGTCGGACTCGTTCCGCCACTGGGCGTTGAGGAACCCCTGCACGCGCGCCATCCGGTCGCTCTGACGGGCGGCCATCTGCGCGGGGGACCAGTAGACGGGGTAGATCTCGGGCTTGGAACCGACCGAGCCGAAGAAGTCGTCGCGGGCCCGCGGTAGTTCTCGAAGAAGCGGTTGCCCTCGACGTAGTCGACGATGCCGGCGTCCCAGGCCAGGGCCTGCTCGCGGGGGAAGTGGCCGCGCACGACGAGGCAGCCGCGGCGGCGCAGCAGCTCCAGGTCGGCGGGCGAGACGGCACCCGACTCGATGTCGGCGTAGTCGATGACCGGCCAGACGTTCTCCCCGGCGGCCAGCGCGGCCTCGATCTCCTCCACCCGCTGCGTCACTCGTGCCTCGATGACGGCGAAGACCTCCTCGACGGAGCGGCCTGACGCCGCGATCCGGGCGCGCAGGGCCGCCTTGATCTCACGGGTCGCCTCGGCGAGGTCCTCGGGCTGGGTCTCCCAGTGCGGAAGGGGCGGCAGGTCCGCCGCCGTCGTGGCGGTGACGCTGGGGCTCTGAACCGACATCGGCACTTCTCCTTTTGGTAGGACTCCTTCTTAATGCTGAGATTATCGCGGTGGACCGCTTTTGGCAAGAGTCCTTACTAGAATGGTCCGATGACCACGGCGATGCCCTCCCTCGACCTGCTCCGGTCGTTGTCGGACGAGCACGTGCTGAGCGCCCTGATCGACCACCCCCGCCTGACCCGGACCGAGCTCGCCGACCTCACCGGCATCTCCAAGCCCACCGTCTCCGAGAGCGTGCGCCGGCTCGTGGCGGCCGGCTTGGCGCTGGACACCGGCGAACGCACGACCGGGAGGGGGCGGTCCGGTGCGTACTTCGCCCTCTCGCCGACCCTGGCGGGCGCGCTCGTCGTCAGCATCGCCCCGGATGCCGTGAGCGCCGAGTGCGTCGACGTGCGAGGTCACGTCCAATCCCGTTCTGTGCGAGCACTTCCCGGCACGACGCGTCCGGCGACCGTGCGGCGCGCGCTGAAGGCCGCGGCATCCGAGGCGGTGTCCCACGGTGCGCGGACCCCGGCCATGGCGGTGGTCAGCGCCGCCGATCCGGTCGACCGGGCGTCGGGGCGCCTGGTCCACCTGCCCGACTCGCCGTTCCTCATCGGGGAGTTCGACCCGGTGAAGGACCTCGACGAGTTCGTGACGGGCGACGTCGACGTCGACAACGACGTCAACTGGGCCGCTCGCGCGGAGGCCGTTGCCCTGGCGGACGCGGGGGAGCCTGACGACTTCACGTACCTGCACCTGGGGACGGGCCTGGGGTGTGCGGTCGTCAGTGAGGGCGCCGTGCTGCGCGGCCACGGCGGCCTCGCCGGTGAGGTCGCGCACGTCATCACGTGCGACCAGCGCGGGCGTGCGGTGACGTTCACCGGCTTCTTCGAGGCCGCCGGGCTGCGCCAGCTCGCCACCCCGGCGGTCGACGTGGGAGCCCTGATCGAACGGGTCGAGGCAGGCGGCCGGTCCGCGGCCACGTTCCGCGCGAGCCTCGGCGATGCCGTGGCGGGGGTGCTGACCGCCGTGATCGCCCTGGCGGACCCCGGTCTCGTGGTCGTCGGGGGTGAGTGGGGCAAGCACCCCGCGGTGCTCGACGCCATCCGTGACGGGCTGACCCGAGCACCTCGTGGCGTCGACGTGCGGGCGCCCCTCTGCGTGGACGAACCGGCCCTGGCGGGTGCTCGCGAGCACGCCGTGCAACGCCTACGGACGCAGCTCCTGCAGTCGGTCCGCTAGCGACGAGGGAACGACGTCTCGGATCCCAGACGCCTTCCGCCGCGCATCCCTATCGGCCACCACCCGGGTGGCGGGACAGTGGTGAGGACGAACGAGACCCAAGGAGAACCGACATGGACGGCGCCCGCCCCGTGCGCAGCCCCCGCGGCACCACCCTCACGGCCCGCCAGTGGTCGACCGAGGCCCCGCTGCGCATGCTCATGAACAACCTCGACCCCGAGAACGCCGAGCGCCCCGACGACCTCGTCGTCTACGGCGGCACCGGACGTGCGGCGCGGGACTGGAAGTCCTTCGACGCGATGGTTCGCACGCTCACCACGCTCAAGGCCGACGAGACGATGCTCGTGCAGTCGGGCCGCCCGGTCGGGGTCATGCAGACGCACGAGTGGGCGCCGCGGGTGCTCATCGCCAACTCCAACCTCGTCGGCGACTGGGCGACCTGGCCCGAGTTCCGCCGCCTCGAGCACCTGGGCCTCACGATGTACGGCCAGATGACGGCCGGGTCGTGGATCTACATCGGCACCCAGGGCATCGTCCAGGGCACCTACGAGACCTTCGGCGCCGTCGCCGAGAAGCGGTTCGACGGCACCCTCGCCGGCACGCTGACCCTCACCGCAGGGTGCGGCGGCATGGGCGGGGCCCAGCCGCTGGCCGTGACGATGAACGACGGCGTCTGCCTCATCGTCGACGTCGACCCCGCCCGGCTGCACCGCCGGGTCGAGCACCGCTACCTCGACGAGGTGGCCCACGACCTCGACGATGCCGTCGAGAAGGTGCTGCGGGCCAAGGCCGAGCGCCGCGCCTGGTCCGTCGGCGTCGTCGGCAACGCCGCCGAGGTCTTCCCCGAGCTGCTGCGCCGGGGCGTGCCGATCGACATCGTCACCGACCAGACGAGTGCCCACGACCCGCTCTCCTACCTGCCCGAGGGTGTCGCGATCGAGGAGTGGGCCGAGCTGGCCGAGAAGAAGCCCGAGGAGTTCACCGACCGGGCGCGCACCTCGATGGCCAGGCACGTGCAGGCGATGGTCGACTTCATGGACGCCGGGGCGGAGGTCTTCGACTACGGCAACTCCATCCGCGACGAGGCCCGGCAGGGCGGTTGCGAGCGCGCGTTCGACTTCCCCGGTTTCGTCCCGGCCTACATCCGCCCGCTGTTCTGCGAGGGCAAGGGCCCGTTCCGCTGGGCCGCCCTCTCGGGAGACCCGCGCGACATCGCGGCCACCGACAAGGCCGTGCTCGACCTCTTCCCCGACAACGACCGGCTGCACAAGTGGATGCGCGGGGCGCAGGAGCGCATCGCCTTCCAGGGCCTGCCGGCACGCATCTGCTGGCTCGGTCAGGGTGAGCGCGACAAGGCGGGCCTGGCGTTCAACGACCTCGTGCGCACCGGCGCCGTCCAGGCGCCCATCGTCATCGGCCGCGACCACCTCGACACCGGGTCGGTGGCCAGCCCCTACCGCGAGACCGAGTCGATGCTCGACGGTTCGGACGCCATCGCCGACTGGCCGCTGCTCAACGCGCTCGTCAACACGGCATCCGGGGCGTCGTGGGTGTCGATCCACCACGGTGGTGGCGTCGGCATCGGGCGCTCACTGCACGCCGGGCAGGTCTGCCTCGCCGACGGCACCGACCTCGCGGCGCAGAAGCTCGAGCGGGTGCTCACCAACGACCCGGCCATGGGCGTCATCCGCCACGTCGACGCCGGCTACGACATCGCCGAGCGCACCGCAGCCGAGCAGGGCGTCCGTATCCCGATGCGCGAGTCCTGACCCCACCAAGCCCGACCCCACCCCACCAGCCCACTACACCCCGACTTCGTGCGACCTGGGTGCGGTTCTGGCGCAGATCAGCGCCCGGAACCGCCTACAAGTCGCACGAAGTCGGTTCTAGGCGGGGTCGGTCACGTCGGCGACGTCGGCACCCAGGGCGACCAGCGCGGCATCCGCCTCGACCGTCGCGGCCACGCCGTGCGCCCCTGCCCCGAACGACACCGTGCGCCCGGTCATCGTCTCGTCGGCGATCACCGGCCATGCCGTGCTCGACCCGAACGGCGTGATCGTGCCGCGTTCGTAACCGGTCACCTCGAGCGCGGTCACGGCATCGGGCATCGACAGCCGGCTCACCCCGAGGTGCGCTCGCAGCTTCGGCCACGAGATCTCCCGGTCGCCGGGCACGAGCACGAACAGGAAGTCGCCATCGCCACGCCGCACCACGAGTGTCTTCACGATGTCGCGCGGCTGCACGCCGCGGGCCGCCGCCGCTTCCGCCAGCGAGCCCACGCGCCCGTGACGGGTCACGTCGAACGCGATGCCGGATGCCGTGAGCGCGCCGACCGCGCGTTCCTCACCGTTGGTCGTCATCGGGCAAGCGTAGGGCGCGTCCCGCCCGACGGGGACCGGCCCACGGTCTGGCACCCGAGACAAGTCCACTGCGCTTGCGCCCCCGCGGCGCGTCCGGAGTTGGTCCAATGGACGCATGGTCACGACGTCGAGCCCAGGGGGAGCGGTGGGATCCTCGGGGCCAGCCGCCAGCGGCTTCCGCCGGATGTGGCACGACATCGAGTCGATCGGCCTGGATGCCGGGAGTGGCGGGTACCAGCGGTTCGCCTGGACGCGCGAGGACCACGACCTGCGCGAGTGGTTCTCCGGGCAGTGCACCGATCGCGGCCTCGACCTCACGACCGACCGCATGGGGAACCAGTGGGCCTGGTGGGGAGATGCCGATGCCGCCGTCGCCGCCGGTGACCCCGGCGTCGTCATCGGTTCGCACCTGGACTCGGTGCCCGACGGGGGAGCGTTCGACGGCCCGCTCGGCGTCGTCGGCGCCCTGGCCGCGATCGACCAGCTGCGGTCCACCGGCTTCACCCCGACCCGGCCCGTCGGGGTCGTCAACTTCGCCGACGAGGAGGGCGCCCGCTTCGGGGTGGCCTGCGCCGGCTCCCGGGTGATCACCGGCGTGCTCGGCGCCGACCGGGCACGGGGCCTCACCGACCGCGACGGCACGACCATGGCCGACGCGATGCGCACCGCCGGCCGCGACCCCGCCAGCCTGGGCCGTGACGACGAGACGCTGGCGAGGATCGGCACCTTCGTCGAGCTGCACGTCGAGCAGGGCCGGGCCCTGGTCGACCTCGGCCACGCGGTCGGTGTCGGCAGCGACATCTGGCCGCACGGCCGGTGGCGCGTCGATCTTCCCGGTGAGGCCAACCACGCCGGCACGACCCGCCTCGAGGACCGCGAGGACGCCATGCTCGGGCTCGCGGCCGTGATCATCGCGGCCCGCCGCTCGGCGATGGACCACGGGTGCGTCGCCACCGTCGGCAAGGTGCACGTCGTGCCGGGCGGCGTCAACGCGATCGCGAGCCTCGCCACGGGGTGGCTCGACGCCAGGGGAGCGGACGCGGATGCCGTGCGCAGCGTCGTCGCGGACGTCGGGGAGGTCGTCGCCGACTTCGAGGGCCTCGTGACCCAGGAGTCGTGGACCCCGACGACGATGTTCGACCCGGCCCTCGTGCGCCGGATGGCGACCCGTGTCGGGGGTCTGCCGGTCATCGGCACCGGTGCAGGGCACGACGCCGGCATCCTGGCCAACCACGGCATCCGCGCAGCGATGTTGTACGTGCGGAACCCGACCGGGGTGTCGCACTCCCCCGACGAGTGGGCGTCGGCGGACGACTGCGTGGCCGGCATCCTCGCGCTCGCCGACATCGTCAGCGACCTCGCAGGAGGGGCGGCCACACCACCGCCCGGGGACCCGCAGGAATGACCACCTACTGGTGCGAGCACGCTTCGCTGCCCGGCGGCGTGCGTCGGTCGGTGCGGGTCGTCGTGGCCGACGGCCGCGTCCGCGACGTGCTTCCGGGGGTCGCGGCACAGCCGGACGACGTGCTGCTGCGCGGCATCGTGCTCCCCGGCTTGGCGAACGGCCACAGCCACGCCTTCCACCGCGCGTTGCGCGGTCTGACCCACGACGACGGGGGCAACTTCTGGACCTGGCGCGAGGCGATGTATGCCGTGACGCACCGCCTCGACCCGGACACCTACCGCTCCCTCGCGACAGCGGTCTTCGCCGAGATGGTGCTCGCCGGCTACACCGTGGTGGGCGAGTTCCACTACCTCCACCACGCCGCCGGGGGGCGCCCCTACGACGACCCGAACGCCATGGGTGTCGCGCTGATCGAGGCCGCCCGCACGGCCGGCATCCGGATCACGCTGCTCGACACCTGCTACCTCGAGGGCGGGCTCACGGCCGGTGGGCACGTGCCGTTGGACGAGGTGCAGCAGCGCTTCTCCGACGGCAGCGTGAAGGCCTGGGCGGAGCGGGTCGACCTCATGGACGGCGACGCGACCACCCGCATCGGCACCGCGGTGCACTCGGTGCGGGCGGTGCCCGGGCCCGACCTCGCGGCCGTCGGGGAGTTCGCGGCGCGCGACGGCCGACCCCTGCACGTGCACCTGTCCGAGCAGCCGGGCGAGAACCTCGCGTGCGAGGGGTTCTACGAATGCTCGCCGACCGAGCTGCTCGCCAAGAATGGTCTGCTCACGGAGGCGACGACCGTGGTGCATGCAACTCACCTGTCCGAGATGGACATCGGGCTGCTCGGCGCAGCACGCTCCACCGCGTGCTTCTGCCCGACGACCGAGCGCGACCTCGCCGACGGCATCGGCCCGGCCCGGGTGCTGCACGATGCCGGGCGCGCCGCTGTCGCTCGGGTCCGACCAGCACGCCGTCATCGACCCGTTCGAGGAGATGCGCGCGGTCGAGATGCACGAACGGCTCGACAGCCTCGAGCGCGGGCGGTTCGGCCCCACCGAGCTCCTCGGCATGGCCTGCCTGCACGGCTACCGGTCACTCGGGTGGGACGACGGCGGCGTCATCGCGCGTGGCCAGCTCGCCGACCTCGTCGCCGTGCGTCTGGACAGCCCCCGCACGGCCGGCTGCGATCCGGCGCAGGTGCTCTACGCCGCGACGTCCGCCGACGTGACCGACGTCGTCGTCGGCGGCGATCAGGTGGTGGTGGCCGGGCAGCACCGGTTGGGCGACGTCGGGTCGCTCCTCAGCCAGGCGATCGCGGCGGTGCGCCGATGACCACAGGGCACGGCATCCGGCTCGGTGCTCGTCACGGGTATCGGCGAGCTCGTCACCTGCGCCGGCGCCGACGGCGGCACCCCCGTCGATGCCCGGGTCACGGCGGCTCAGCGCCTCGGCCTCCGGCGTGACGCCGCGGTCGCGGCCGTCGACGGGGTCATCACCTGGGTCGGGCGGGCCGACTCGGCCCCCGCGGCCGACCGCCGCATCGACGTCGGCGGCCGCGCCGTGGTGCCCGGCTTCGTCGACAGCCACAGCCACCTCGTCTACGCGGGCGACCGGGCGGGCGAGTTCAGCGCGCGGATGGCCGGCACCCCCTACGACGGCGGCGGCATCGGGGTCTCCGTCACCGCGACCCGGGCCGCCGGCGACGACGAGCTGCGCGGACTCCTGCGGGCCCGGATCGCCGAGATGCGGGCCCTCGGCACGACGACCGTCGAGGTCAAGAGCGGCTACGGGCTGAGCGTCGCCGACGAGGAGCGCTCGCTGCGGCTGGCCCGCGAGGTCACCGACGAGACGACCTTCCTCGGTGCCCACGTCGTGCCGCCGGATGCCCGCGGCGACCGGGCGGCCTACCTCGACCTCGTGTGCGGGCCGATGCTCGAGGCGTGCGCACCCCACGCCCGCTGGATCGACGTCTTCTGCGAGCCGGCCTCGCCGCACGCCTTCACCGAGGACGAGGCGCGACGGGTGCTCGTGGCAGGGCGGGATGCCGGTCTCGGCCTTCGCGTGCACGGGAACCAGCTCGCGGCCGGACCGGGGGTGCGGCTCGCCGTCGAGCTCGGGGCCGCGAGCGTGGACCACTGCACCTTCCTCAGCCGCGAGGACGTCGAGGCGCTCGTCGGCGCGGCCGGCACGACGGTGGCGACCCTGCTGCCGGGCGTGGAGTTCTCGACGCGCTCGCCCTACCCGGACGCGCGCGGCCTCCTCGACGCGGGGGTCGACATCGCGTTGGCGACGGACTGCAACCCGGGAACGTGCAACACGGCATCCATGCCGTTCGTCATCGCGCTCGCCGTGCGCGAGATGCGCCTGACGTCGGCCGAGGCGATCATCGCGGCGACCGTGAGCGGCGCAAAGGCGTTGCGGCGCAGCGACATCGGGCGCATCGCCGTGGGGTCGCGCGCCGACCTCGCCGTCCTCGAGGCGCCGTCGTTCGAGCACCTCGCCTACCGGCCGGGGATGCCGCTCGCCCGAGCCCTCGACCTGTCATGAGCTCTGCTGGGCGGCTGGACGTCACGCAGGGCACGTTCGCGAACGGCATGGAGTACGCCTCCTGGGGCACCGGCCCGAAGGTGCTGCTCTCCATCGGCGGTGGTCCGGGCAGCTCGGTGCCGAGCGGGCTGTCCCTGCGGATGTCGCAGCGCTGGTTCGCGCCGTTCACCAGCGCCGGGTACACCGTCTGGCACGTGACCCGCCGCCGGAACATGCCGCGCGGACACGAAGTGGCCGACGTCGCCGACGACTACGCCGAGGTGATCGCCGACGAGCTCGGAGGCCGGGCCGACCTCGTCGTCGGGGTCTCGTACGGCGGGATGGTCGCGCAGCTGCTGGCGGCGCGGCACGGGGACCGCATCGGTCACGTCGCGATCATCTCGGCCGCAGCCCAGGTCAAGGCCTCGGGGCGGGAGGTCGACGCACGCATCGCGGATGCCGTGGCGCGCGGCGACCACGCCGGCGCCGGTGCCGCGTTCGCCGAGTACGTGGTGCCCGGCCAGCGCGCGCGCGTGATCCGGCGACTCCTGGGCCCGCTCGTCGCGCGCCTGGCCATCACCGGTCGCGCCTACCCGCCCACGGACGTCCTCGTGGAGTGCGAGTCGGAGGTGACCTTCGACGCGAGAGCCGCGCTGCCCGGCATCCGCGTGCCCGTGATCCTTCTCTGCGGAGACCGCGACCAGTTCTTCGCGTGGGACGTCGTCGAGGAGACCGCCGCGCTCATCCCCGACAGTGACCTCGTCCGGTACGAGGGGCGCGGGCACGGCTGGGTGACCTCGTCGAAGCAGGTTCCCCCGGAGGTGCTGGCCTTCGTCAGCCGCACCTGAGCGTGACCGCCGTGGGCAACAGCCCTCGGGCGGCGACCCTCAGACGGGCTCGTCGCGGATGGCCTCGGGCAGGTGCCCCGCCGAGTGCTCGTAGAACTTGGCGGCCCTGCGGGTGGCGAGCGTCTTGGCGGCGCCGACCGCGAGCCCGGTGATCGCGGCATACGCCACGGCCTTGGCCAACGGGGCGTTGGGGCTCTTGGGGTTGACGTCGTCGTCGACGGTCCGTGCCCAGATGGCGTCGATGACCTTGGTCGCGATGATCCCGGCCAGAATCGCACCCCCGGTGCCCATGATCTTCCAGGCGAGTGGGCCCATGACGGTCAGTCCTTTCATCGGATGCCGGGTGCACCGTGTACAGCCCAACGAAGTCGCCGCCACTCTAACCGCCAGGGGTTAGAGTGGTGGCGTTCAACGACAGGGGAGCGCTCCAGCGCTGAGAGTGCGGTCCGCCGCAGACCCTCGAACCTGATCCGGTTAGCACCGGTGGAGGGAGTCGGGAAATCTCAGGTGCGTCTCCAGCACACCCGCGGCACGTCCGCGAGGTGCTGGCGGCCCACCTCCCCGAGGTACACCACCACACCTCGGGAGACGTTCACATGGCAACACAGATCGAGAACAGCACGCAGGAGCCGCGGTCGTCGACCCGTCGCTCCCTCACCGCGACGCGCCCGCTCATGGGCTGGCGCACCGTCGACATCCTCACCATCGCCTTCCTCGGCGCGGCCCTCGGTGTCGCGTTCTGGGGCTGGGGCGTGTTCTACAACGGGCCCGTGACCGCCCTGAAGATCGGTTACGCGCCGCTCATGGGGCTGTTCGTCGGCCCCTGGTTCCTGGCCGGTGTCATCGGCGGCCTCGTCGTGCGCCGCCCCGGCGCCGCCCTGTTCTGCGAGGTCGTCGCGGCGCTGGTCTCGATGCTGCCCGGCACCGAGTGGGGCGCGACGGTACTCATCTCCGGGGTGCTGCAGGGCCTGGGCGCTGAGCTCGTCTTCGCGATCTTCGGCTACAAGGCGTTCGGCCTGGCGGTTGCGTCCCTCGCCGGGGCGATGTCGGCTCCGCTCCAGTGGGGCTTCGAGGTCATGAGCCTGCCCGCGGGCGGTGGCGGTTGGTACGCCGAGTGGGTGATGCGCGACAAGCTCGTCTACCTCGGCGCCATGATGCTCTCCGGTGCGGTCCTCGCCGGTCTCGTCGGGTGGTTGCTCGTGCGGGCCCTCGCCCGGGCCGGTGCGCTCTCGGCGTTCCCGCCAGGGCAGGAGCACCGGGAGTCCCACGCTGTCTGACCGGGGCCGGGTCGAGGTCGCCGGCCTCACGTGGCGACCGTTCGGCCGCCGCGACCCCGTGCTGCGCGACCTCACCCTCTCGGTCGAGCCCGGCGAGCGCGTGCTGCTCGCCGGGCCGTCCGGGTCGGGCAAGTCCACGCTGCTGCGCGCCATCGCCGGTCTGCTCGAGACGGCGGATGCCGGTGACCTCACCGGGTCGGTGACCGTCGACGGGGTCGTGCCGGGTGCCCGGCCCGGTGCCGTCGGGCTGGTGCTGCAGGAACCCGGGTCCGGAGTCGTCGCGGCCTCCGTCGGGCGTGATGTCGCGTTCGGCCCGGAGAACGTGGGGATGCCGCGCGACGGCATCCGGGCGGTGGTCGCCGATGCGCTCGCCGCCGTCGGGCTCGGGGACCTCGCGCTCGACACCCCGACCTCGGCGCTGTCCGGTGGCCAGACCCAGCGGCTCGCGCTCGCGGGCACGCTCGCGCTCGACCCGTCGGTGGTCCTGCTCGACGAGCCGACGGCGATGCTCGACCAGGGATCGGCGAAGGACGTGCGCGACGCCGTCGCGGCGCTCTGCTCCCGCCCGGGGGCGCCGACCCTCGTCGTCGTGGAGCACGTGCTCGGGCCCTGGGTCGACCTCGTCGAGCGGCTCGTCGTCCTGTCCGACGACGGTCAGGTCGTCGCCGACGGGCCGGTGCGCGCCACGTTGGAGGCCGAGCGGGAACGGCTGCTCGCCATGGGCGTGTGGGTGCCGGGGGAGGGCCCGCCCGAGCCGGTGGCCGTCGACCCCGCGCTCGTCACACCGCGGACCACTCGCACCTCCCCGGCCCTCATGGCCGTCCCACTCGTCGTCGAGCGCACCACGCGCCTGCTCGAACGGCGGTCGTCGCACCCGTCGCGCCGCCGAGCTGACTGCTGGGCTGGAGGCGGCCCCCGGCAGTCTCACGGCCCTCGTGGGGCCGAGCGGCTCGGGCAAGTCGACGGTGCTGCATGCCCTCGCCGGGTTCCTCATCCCCACCACGCCGGATGCCGTGCGCGTCACCCCGACCACGCCGGATGCCGGCCCGCCCACCCCTCCCGGAGACCTCGACGCGGCCGACCTGGCGCGCACGCTGGCGTGGGTGCCGCAGTGGTCGAGCTCGACCATCGTCGCGGGCACGGTGCTCGACGAGGTGCTGGCCACCTCCCGAGCCCTGGGTGAGGACGGGAGCCGCGACATCGAGATCGACACCGACCGGGCGCGGGCGTTGCTGGCAGCCCTCGGGCTGGCCCAGCTCGAACGTGCCGATCCTCGCCACCTCTCCGGCGGGGAGCAGCGCCGTCTGGCCGTCGCGGCAGCGCTGCACCACGGACCGGCTGTCCTCCTGGCCGACGAGCCGACCGTCGGTCAGGACCGCCGGACGTGGGCCGCCCTCGTGGGGCTCGTCGCGGCGTACCGGACTGCCGGCGGGGCGGTCGTCGCCGCCACCCACGACACCCACGTCGTCGACCGGGCCACGGTCGTCCACCACCTGTCGCCGCCTGCCCAGGCACCAGAGGTGCCGGCACACGGCATCCCCCTCGTGGCCCGCTGCGGGCCGCTCGCCCTGCTCGGTGGCGCGCTGCTCGCGGTGCCGGCGGGGGTGGTGTCGCCGCACTGGTCGGTCAGCCTCGTGGTGCTCGCGACTCAGTTGGTGCTGGCGGTCGTGGGGCTGTGGGCTCCTGGCCCCGGGGCGTTGGCGCGGGTGCGGGGTACGGCGCTGCGGATGCTGCCGGGGCTCGTCGCGGCCCTGTCGGTCGGGTGGTCGACGTGGTTCCTCGCAGGTCGCGACCTCGACCCGGCCCTCACCGTGGCGCTGCGCGTGCTGGTCATCGTGCTGCCGGCGGCCGTGCTCATCCCGTGGATCGACCCCGACCGCCTCGGCGACCACCTCGCCCAACGCCTGCGGCTGCCCGACCGGCCGGTCGTCGCAACGGCAGCCGCGCTGCAGCGGGTGCAGTCCTTCGGACAGATCTGGTCCGAGCTGTCGCGGGCGCGACGGGTGCGCGGCCTCGGGGTCTCGTGGCGGCGGCCGCGCACTGTCGTCGCCCACCTCGGGGCGCTGACGATGGGGCTGCTCGTGCGCACGCTGCGCGCGGCCGCCGAGCTGGCCGTGGCGATGGATGCCCGGGGCTTCGCGACGGCCTGGTCCCGCTCGTGGTGGCTGCCCGCGCCGTGGTGGTGGCGAGACACCGTGCTCGTGGCGCTCTCGGCCATCCCGCTCGCGGTCGCCCTCCTCGTCCCGCTCTGACCGCAGCTGGGTGCTGAAGTGGTCGCCCGGACGACCACCTGAGCACCCGACTCGAAACGTGGGGGTGCTCGGCATCCACCCGGGGGGCGCCCGGCATCCGTACTACTGGGTGAGATGGTTGCCACAACGGCGGAAGGGGGCGGGCACGTGGCACAGCGCGACGAGTTCGACACCTTCGTCCGAGAGCGGTGGCCCTCGCTCGTCCGGTCCGCGATCCTGCTCACCGGCGACCGGGACTCGGCCGAGGACCTCGTCCAGGAGGCGCTGGGACGAGCGGCACAGCACTGGAGCCGGGTCGACCTCCCGCGGGCGGACGCCTACGTGCGGCGCATCCTCTACACCCGCTCGATCGACGCGTGGCGGTGGCGTCGGCGCCAACCGGACCCGGTGGAGGTGAGCGAGCGTGACGCCGCTCCGGTGCGTGACGCCTCGGGTCGGGCCGATGACCGCCTCACCCTGCGCGCGGCGCTCGCACGCCTCACGCCGCGGCAACGGGCGGTCCTCGTGCTGCGGTTCTACGAGGACCGCACCGAGGTGGAGACCGCCGTCCTGCTCGGCTGCTCGGTGAGCACGGTGAAGTCGCAGGCCCGACACGCGCTGGAACGGCTGCGGGTCCTCGCGCCCGATCTCGCGGCGACGTACGGACACGAGGAGGTCCGGCCATGACCGACTCGAGCACACGGGTACGTGAGGTTCTGGCGCGCCTCGCCGCCGATCTCCCCGACGACGACCTCGACCCGGCCACGTTGGATGCGATCTGGCGCACCGGGAGCCGGCGGAGATGGCGCGCCCGCGCAGGTGTGGTGGCCACCCTCGGCGTCATCGCGCTCCTCGTGCTGGGTGCGTTCGTCCCCTGGGGCGTTCCGACGGCGGCACTGCCCGCGACACCACCGGGAGTGCCCCTGACGAGCTACCCGGAACACGTGGCCATGCCGTGGCGTCCGCACGCGACCGTCACGCCCGGACTGACTTCCCTGGTCGTGCCCGGAACGCAGGAGGGCCGTGTGGGGGTGTATGCCATCGGGCCGGACGGGTCGGTGTCGTTCGTCTCCCCGGATGACGTGACGGCCGGCTCACCTCCCACGGTCATCCCGGGTCCAGCGCTCGCGGTCTCGCCTGACGGGCGCTGGCTGGCATCGGCGTCCACGCTGTTCGACCTCGTGAGAGGGCACCGCGTGGGGATCACCCCCGACCGGTCGGTGGAGGATGCGGAGGGCCGGGGCGCGGTGCCGTCGTGGAGCCCGGACTCCTCGCGCGTGCTCTACCCGACGGTGCCGTCGCTGGCCGGCACCGAAGCCACGGTCGTCGACCTGGCGGGAGGCGTGCAGGACGTGCCACCGGCCGGGGTCGGGGATGCCCTGCTGCTCGCCGGTTGGACCGACGAGGAGACGGTGGTCGGACTCTGGCGCCGCAGCGCCGACGAGTTCACCGTGCTGACCTGGAGCATCGGCGACGACCAGTGGACCACCGGCGCGACGGTCTCATGGCCCGGCTGGGAGGAGGGACCTGGAGCGGCCGCTTCGGTGTCCCCCGACGGGTCGAGGCTCCTGCTCCTGCGGAGCGTGGACAGCATCGAGTCCGGGACGAACCCGGGCACGCAGGCCCAGGTCTTCGACACCTCGACCGGGGCACTCGTGGGGTTCCCCGTGGGTGACGTGCCGGAATCCGCCGCGGGCTGGACAGGAGGGTTCGTTCCTCTCGTGGGAGGGCTACGGCTGCCGGCCCGCGTGGCGCGGCGACGTGCCCGTCATCACGGACGGAGGGGTCCGGCTTGCGGACGGTCCCGCAGGTGATGAGCTGGTGAGCATCTCCTCGGCGTTCGGCCCGGACCCCTGCCCGGCCTTCGCCGGGAACGAGCTGCGCGGCGAGCCCGTGCCGAACCTCGGTGCCGTGTGGCTGGAGCGGTTGCACACCTGGGGCATCCCGCTGGGCGTGCTGGTCCTCGCCGGCTTCGCCGTCTGGTTGTTCGGCCGGCGGCAGAACTGGCGTGAGCACCAGAAACCGCTCCCCGCGATCTTCCCGACCTTCGGCCGCTGAGGTCCCTGCCGGGGCGGCATCCACCAGTGGGAGGGTCGGCGGGCGTCGGTGGCGGGAGGCATACTGGTCGATCGTGTCTGCCATCCCCGCGTCCGCCGCAACGGACAAGGTGAAGATCCCCCGTGAGATCTGGGTCCTCATCGCGTCGGCGTTCGTCATCGCGCTGGGGTTCGGGCTGATCCTGCCGGTGCTGCCGCAGTTCGCGCAGAGCTTCGGCGTCGGGGCCACGGCGAGCTCGATCGTCGTCAGCGCGTTCGCCTTCTTCCGGCTCGTGTTCGCCCCGGTCGGCGGACGGCTCATCGCGCGGATGGGGGAGCGGCCGATCTATCTCGCAGGTCTGGTCATCGTCGCGATCTCCACCGGGGCCACGGCCTTCGCGCAGACCTACTGGCAGCTGCTGCTCTTCCGCGGTGTCGGCGGCATCGGCTCGGTGATGTTCACGGTGTCTGCGGTCGCGCTCATGGTGCGGCTCGCCCCGCCGTCGATCCGGGCGCGGGTGTCGTCGGTCTACGCGTCGGCGTTCCTCTTCGGCGGCATCCTCGGCCCGGTCGTCGGGGGCCTGCTCGGCAACCTCGGCCTGCGCGTGCCGTTCATCGTGTATGCCGTCGCCCTCCTTCTCGCGGCGGCGCTCGTCGGCGTCTTCCTCAGCGGTTCGTCGCTCCGACCGGCCGAGGGCGCGCCGGTGCTCCCGGTGATGACGGTGCACGACGCCTGGCGCGACTCGGCGTACCGCGCGTCCATCGCGTCAGCCTTCGCCAACGGGTGGGCCAACTTCGGGGTGCGTGCCGCGATCCTGCCGCTGTTCGCAGCGGTCGTGATCGGCAAGGAGCCGTGGGTGGCGGGCATGGCACTGGCCGTGTTCGCGGCCGGCAACGCCGTGGGGCTGACCGTCGCCGGGCGGATGTCGGACCGCGTCGGGCGGCGGCCGTTCATCATCGGTGGGCTGGTCGTCAGTGGGATCGCGACCGCCGTCACCGGGTTCGCCACCGACCTGCCGACCCTGGTGGTGCTCTCGGTGGTGGCCGGGTTCGGTGCAGGCGCCCTCAACCCGGCCCAGCAGGCCTCGCTCGCGGACATCGTCGGGCGCGAACGCAACGGCGGCCCGGCGCTCGCCGCCTTCCAGATGTCGGCCGACACCGGGGCGATCATCGGGCCGATCCTGGCCGGGCTGCTCATCGACTACGGCAGCTACCCCCTGGCGTTCGGGACGACCGGGCTCATCACGCTGCTCGCCGTCATCCCGTGGCTGCGCGCCCGCGAGACGCACGAGGCCACCCCGAGCCCGCAGGGCTCTTCCCGCGCCTAGCGTCCCTCGACGGCGTCCTGCACCGACCGGGTTTGTGCCGTCGCCCCCCGGGTACTTCCCCTCAGGGCACTCATTCCCCGACGCGCGATCTTCGACGCGCGATGCCAGCTCGATTCGGTCGGTGAGAGGGGTTCAGGGTGAGCGTGGTCATTGCGTCCGTCCCTGCAGGTCACGTCTACGTCAGGCACCTTGACGCCCCCGGGGGCGCGGGGGTCGTCGTGCGAATGCCGGACCCTCCGGTGGAAGGCCGCAGCTCCGCCAGCCGGTGGTGGCCTCCGGCCATGCTGGAGCCGGAGTGGGTGCGCACCCACGCCCACGAGTTCGACGTCATGCACATCCACTTCGGCTTCGACCACCAGCCGCCCCACATGCTGCGGCGGCTGGTCGAGGCGCTTCGACAGCACGACAAGCCGTTGGTGCTGACCGTCCACGACCTCCGCAATCCACACCACGCTGAGCCCGAACTGCACCATGCCCAGCTCTCGGTCCTGGTGGCGGCCGCCGACGCCGTGATCACCCTCACGTCCGGCGCCGCCGCAGAGATACGCGAGCGCTGGGCCCGCCGCGCCCACGTGCTGCCCCACCCCCACGTCGTCGACGAGCCCTATCTGTCCGCGGGGCGGGCGGAGCACGATGGGTTCGTCATCGGGGTCCACGTGAAGAGCCTGCGTGCCAACATGGACCCGCTCCCGGTCATCGAGCAGATCCTGGCCGACGTGCCGACCATGCCGGGTGCCCGCCTTCGCGTGGACGCCCACCACGACGTGATGGAGCCCGGCGAGCGTCCGCACGTGCAGCGTGTCGCCAACCGCCTCACGGAGCTGGCCGCGGCGGGTCTGATCGACCTGCGGGTGCACGACTACTTCACCGACGACGAGCTCTGGGACTACCTGTCCTGCCTTGACGTGTCCGTCCTGCCCTACCGCTTCGGAACCCACTCCGGCTGGCTCGAGGCCTGCTTCGACCTCGGCACGACCGTGCTGGCTCCGGACTGCGGCTACTACGCCGAGCAGCGGCCGTGCGTCACGTACGTCGTGCCCGGCACCCATCCAGCAGCGCACGAGGTGCCGACCCTGACGGCCGCCCTGCGGCGGGTGTTCGAGGAGCGCCCGGTCTGGCGGGCCGACCCCGGTGCCCGTCACGCGGAACGCGTGCGCCTGGCGGAGGCTCACGAGGCCATCTACGCCGGGGTCCTGGAGAGCAGGGTCGCATGCACGTCGTGATGATCGCTGCCGCCCGCTTCCCCCTCAAGGAGCCCTTCGCAGGGGGTCTCGAGTCGTTGACGTGGCACCTGTGCCGGGGGCTGCGCGACCGCGGCATCCGGGTGTCGGTCTTCGCCGGCAGCGGGAGCGATCCGTCCCTCGAGGTCCGGGAGCTCGCAGCCCAGCCCCTCGGGCTGAGTGAGGCCGCACGTCAGGACGTCGCGATGCCACCCCTCCTGTGGCTCAGCGAGCACCACGCCTACCTGCAGGTCATGCTCGAGCTGCAACGACGCGATGACGTCGACGTCATCCACAACAACAGCCTCCACCACCTGCCGGTGGCGATGGCTGCCGCATGCAGGGCCCCCATGGTGACCACGCTCCACACCCCACCCACGCCGTGGCTGGAGCCCGCGATCCAGATCGCCGACGACCCTCGGTCCCTCTTCGTGGCGGTCAGCGAGCACACCCGCAGGTCCTGGCTGGATGCCGTCGACGCCGAGGTCGTGCCCAACGGGGTGGACGTCCGCCGCTGGCGACAGGGCCCTGGTGGCGACGCGTTGGCCTGGGCCGGCCGGCTGGTGCCGGAGAAGGCTCCTCACCTCGCGATCGACATCGCCCGCGCAGCAGGTATGCGACTGCGCCTGGCCGGCCCGATCGGGGACGCCGACTACGTGCGGGACATGGTCTACCCCCGGCTCGGACCGGACGTCGAGTACGTCGGACACCTGCGCACCGACGAGCTGGGAGCCCTGTTCGGCCACAGCGCCGCCACCCTCGTCACCCCGGTGTGGGACGAACCGTACGGACTGGTCGCGGCCGAGTCGCTGGCCAGCGGTACTCCGGTCGTGGCCTTCGAGCGCGGTGGACTTCCGGAGTTCGTCACCTCCGAGGTCGGCCAGGTCGTCGACGGCAGTGACGTCGCTGGCGCTGCGGATGCCGTCCGCCGGGCGGTGTCCTTCAACCGTGACCAGTGCCGGGCGCACGCCGTCCAGCACTGCTCGGTCGAGCGGATGGTCGATGAGTACCTGCGGATCTACGACAGCATGCGGATGCTTCGAGGTGCCGCTTGATCGGCTACTACGTGCACCACCAGGGTCGCGGCCACCTCAGCCGCCTCGAGGCAGTGGCAGCCCACCTCCGCGCACCCGTCACCGGCCTGAGCTCCCTGCCTCAGCCCGCCGGCTGGCGCGGGTGAGTGGGTCCGCCTGGCGCGTGATGACGACCCCTCTCCTTCTGCGAACGACGACGTCTCCGCGCGCGGAGTCCTGCACTGGGCCCCGCTGCACCACGGTGGCCTCAGCGCCCGGATGGCCGTCCTCGCCTCATGGATCGTGCGCGAGCGACCCGCCGCGGTGGTCGTCGACGTCTCCGCCGAGGTCTCGCTCCTCGCGCGGTTGTGCGGAGCGCCCGTCGTGGTCGTGACCCTGCCGGGGGAACGCACGGACCGGGCGCACCTGACCGTCTACGACCTTGCCGACGCCCTCCTCGCCCCATGGCCGGCGCAGGCGCACGGGCGGGACTGGCCGACGTCCTGGACGGACAAGGCGTCGTTCGTGGGGGGACTGTCGCGGTTCGACGGCAGTCCCCGTCCGTGGCTACCTCCCCGAAGCGGCATCCGGCGTGTTCTCCTGCTCTGGGGCGCGGGCGGGCGCGACGCCGCCCCGTCGGCCGTCGATGCCGCGCGCAGGGCCACCCCCGGATGGACCTGGACCGAGCGGAGCCCGGAGCAGCCGTCACCCGACCTGTGGGCGGAGTTGTGCGCGGCGGATGTCGTGGTGACCCATGCAGGGCAGAACGCCGTCGCGGACGTCGCCGCCGCCAGGGCTCCTGCCATCGTCATCGCGCAACGCCGACCCTTCGACGAGCAGGCGGCGACGGCCCGCGCCCTGACCCGGATGGGCATCGCCGACGGGCACACCTCCTGGCCGTCACCCGACCGGTGGGCCGGTCTGCTGGATGCCGCGCACCGGCGCGGAGGCGAGGGGTGGTCACGATGGAGTTCAGGCCACGGCGCTCGGGACGCGGCGCAGAGCCTTGATGCGCTCGCGGCCGGACACCTCACCGCTGCGGATGCCGGGGTGCACCCGTGAGTGCACCGTCGGTGGCAGTCGTCACCCTGCTGCGCGGGCGCCACTCCCACCTCGCCGGACAGATCCGGTGGCCTCCGATGCCAGACCCGCAGCCCCGACGCCTACGTCGTCGTCGCCATCGACGACCCGGCGGCGCACGACGTGGCCCGCGAGCTCGCCCCTGCTGACTGGAAGGTCCTCACGCCCGCGCTGTCCCGTCGTGGTGGGCGCCTGCCGCTGTCGGCGGCACGCAACCTCGGTGCCGCGACCGCAGTCGCCGCCGGCGCCGAACACCTTGTCTTCCTCGACGTGGACGTCATTCCCGATCCGACCCTCGTCGCGCGGTACTGCGAGGTCCTGAGCGATGCCTCAGTGGGCAAGGGCCCCCGTGTCCTGTGCGGCGATGTGGCGTACGAGCTCGCACCGGCCGAGGCGGGCGCGCACGCGGGCGCTGACCGTCGTCCCCGTCACCACCCGGCTCGCCCGGCCCTTCCGCCGGGTCAGGTCACCGTGGTCGACGACGTGACGTTGTTCTGGTCGTTGTCCTTCGCTGTCTCCGCCCGGGACTTCGTGATCGTCGGGGGCTTCGACGAGGACTACGTCGGGTACGGCGCCGAGGACACGGACTTCGGCCAGCGGCTCTCCCGTTGTCAGGGTCACCTGCTCTTCATCGGGGGCGCAGGCGGCGTCCACCAGTACCACCCCAGCCCCAGCCCACCGGTGCAGCACGTCGACGACATCGTGGTGAACGCCAACGTCTTCGCCGACAAGTGGGGGTGGTGGCCGATGCAGTCATGGCTCGACCAGTTCGGTGACCTGGGACTGGCGCGGCGTGGTGCGACTGGTCGCTGGGAAACGACGAGTGCGGTATAGCGGGCACTGGCCCCCGCCGCCGTTGACCCGTGCGACCGCGGGGTACCTGGTGTGACGACATGAGTTCCTACCATGTTCTGCAGGAACGACTCGGCCCGGCGCTGCGAGTCAATGTCGCGGGCTCGACCGTTGAGCACGTGATCATCTTCCTTCCCTCGCACAGCATGGCGAAGACGCTGCTCTCCCAGCACGTGACCCTTCTGAGCGCTCTGGAACACCGTGACCTGATGGGTGGTCTGCAGACGGCCCGGATCCCGGGCGTGGAGGTCATCGTGGTCACGAGCGCCGCTCCCTCGCCCATCGTTCTGGACTACTACGCGCGTCTGGCCCAGCCTGACGCTGCGCTGAGTGCACGGGCGCGCATCTCGTGCGTTGTCGTCCCTGACGACAGTGCGCGCGGAGTCTCGGCCAAGTTGCTCGAGCGTCCTGACCTGATGCTCGAGCTTCGTCGACGCATCCGCGGACGTCTCGCGGTGATCGAACCCTGGAACGTGACGAGCGACGAGGTCGCGGTGGCCCTTGGGCTGGACGCGCCGCTCAACGGCACTCCCCCCGCCCTGTGGCCGCTCGGCTTCAAGAGTGCTTCCAGACGCCTCTTCCGCGACGCCGGGATCCCGACTCCCGCTGGAGCGGAGGACGTGCACGACACCGAGGAGGTTGCTGCGGCAATTCAGGTGATCCGGAACAGCAGGCCAGCCTTGGACATGGTGGTCATCAAGCTCGACAACTCGGGTGCGGGGGCGGGTAACTGGGTGATGTCGACGCGTGACGACACGGGCCAGGAGCTCAACACCTCCCAACTGAGCTCACGCCTTCTCGGGATTGCGCCAGCGTGGTTCTTGGCTGATCTCGCCGAGGGCGGTGTCGTCGAGGAAATGGTGACCGGTCGCGGGATGACCAGCCCGAGCGCCCAGGCGGAGATCCGGCCGGACGGTCACGTGGTGCTCCTGGCCACCCACGAGCAAGTGCTGGGAGGGGAGCACGGACAGGTCTTCACCGGAAGCCGATTCCCGGCCCGGTCCGCCTACGCCGCCGAGGTCGGTCGCCACGTCGATGCTGCGGCACAGGTGCTGGCGGACGTTGGTGCCGTCGGGTGGGTGACAGTGGACTTCGTCGCCAAGCCGCACGGAGCGGGCTGGACAGTCCTCGCCGTGGACCTCAACCTGCGCAAGGGGGGGACGACGACGCCGTACACCGCTTTGCGACAGCTGGTGCCGGGCACCTACGACGCGAGGAGCGCTCGATGGGTGGCTGACAGCGACGGGCTCCCCCGGTACTACCGCTCCAGCGACGCAGTTGGCAGTCCGCGATGGCTCGGCATGCAGCCCAGCGGGCCATCAACGCCTTGGAGAATGCTGGACTGGGCTTTGACCACGCCCAGGGCACCGGACTCATCCTCCACATGCTCTCGGCGCTTGACCGGGATGGCACCCTGGGAGTCACTGCCATCGGGCGCAGGGTCGAGGAGGCAGAGCAGCTGTATCGCGCAGTTCCTGCCGCCCTCGACGCAGCCGTCATCGCCGATCAGTGGTGATGGCGACTCGCGCCACTCCGCCCGCATAGGGTGCCCTGCATGCCTGCCGACCTCACCGCAGCCGAGCGGCGCGTCCTCGACGCCCTCGACGAGACCGCGCTGATCGAGACACTCGTCGAGCTCGTCCGCATCCCGAGCGTCACCGGCACCGATGCCGAGGCCGATCTCCAGCACACCGTCGCCCGGTGGTTCGAGGAGGCCGGGCTCGAGCTCGACCTGTGGTCCCTCGACCTCGACGACCTGCGCGCCGACCCCGACTTCCCGGGCACCGAGGCGCCGCGGCTCGAGGGGCACGGTGTCGTCGGCACGGCATCCGGCGAGGGGGAGCCGGGGCTGGTCCTGCAGGGCCACGTCGACGTCGTGCCCGTCGGCGACCTCGCGAACTGGCACTCCGGGGACCCGTTCTCCGCGCGCATCGAGGCCGGTGTCCTCCACGGCCGGGGTGCCTGCGACATGAAGGCCGGCATGGCCGTCAACCTCGCCGTCGCCCGCGCGCTCCACCGGTCGGGCGTGCGCACCGAGCGCCGGCTGGCTCTGCACAGCGTCGTCAGTGAAGAGGACGGCGGGCTCGGCGCCTTCGCGACCCTGCGCCGCGGCCACCGGGGGGAGGTCGCCATCATCACCGAGCCGACGAGCGGCCGGCTCGTCACGGCGAACGCCGGCGCGCTGACCTTCCGCATCGAGGTCACCGGCCGAGCCGCGCACGGCAGCACCCGCCGCGAAGGGGTCTCGGCCTTCGAGGCCTTCTGGCCGCTGCACCTCGCCCTACGCAGCCTCGAGGAGCGCCGCAACACCGACCTGCACCCGTTGTTCGGCGACAACCCGCTGCCCTACGGCATCTCCGTCGGCACCATCCACGCGGGCGACTGGGCCAGCTCGGTGCCCGATCTCCTCGTCGCCGAGGGGCGCATGGGGGTGCGCCTCGGCGAGGACCCTGCGCAGGCCCGCCTGGCGCTCGAGGAGACGATCTCGGATGCCGCGGCGGCCGACTCGTGGTTGCGTCACCACGAGCCCCGGGTCACGTGGCCCGGCGGGCAGTTCGCGTCGGGGCAGCTGGGTGACGCGCACCCGCTCATCGACGAGGTGGGGGGTGCCGTGGAGGCGGTGACCGGCATCCGGCCTGCTGAGGCCGCAGCCCCGTACGGCTCGGACCTGCGGCTCTACTGCGGCATCGGCGGCATCCCGACGCTGCACTACGGCCCGGGTGACGTGCGGCTGGCGCACGCTCCGCGGGAGTCGGTGCCGGTCGCGGAGGTCATCGAGGTCGCCAGGGCGCTGGCCCTCGTCGCAGCCCGGCGGCTCGGCGCCCACT
>CAWESS010000023.1:0-168148 GCA_963811825.1 uncultured Actinomycetota bacterium
GCGGTCGACGTGGTGCATCTGGTACAGGTCGATGTGGTCGGTCTGGAGACGGCGCAGGCTTGCCTCGCAGGCCCGGCGCAGGTGGTACGCGGACAGCCTTCGGTCGTTGGGCCCCAATCCCATCGGCTGGTAGACCTTGGTGGCCAGCACGATGTCATCGCGCCGGCCGGTGCGGCGCAGCCAGCGGCCGACGATCTCCTCCGATAGGCCGTAGCCCTGTGCCATGTCGGGTGTCTGCGGTCCGCCGTAGACGTCGGCTGTGTCGACGAGGTTGATGCCTGCGTCGAGTGCGCCGTCGAGAATGGCCAGGCTGGTCGGCTCGTCGCTCACGTAGCCGAATCCCATCGTGCCCAGCCCGATGGGGCTCACCAACAACCCGGAGCGGCCCAGGTGCCGGTAGGTCATGTCGCTGCTCATGGAGCGAGACTAGGCGCGGGGTCGACCCGTGGGCACCGGGGCGGTCGACTCGCGGATCACCAGTTCGGTGCGCAGGATGGTGTGCGGGTCGGGGTCCTTGCCGTCGATCAGGGCTAGGAGCGCGGCGACGGCGGTGCGGCCCTTCTCGCCGACCTGTTGGCGGACCGTGGTGAGCCCAGGTCGGATCGTCGAGGCGAAGTCGGCGTCGTCATAGCCAACGACAGACACATCTGCCGGGACGGTCAGGCCGAGGTCCTCGGCGGCACGTATCGCCTGTGCTGCGAAGACGTCCGAGAAGCACAGCAACGCCGTCGGACGGTCAGGCCGGTCGAGCAGCTCCAGGGCCGCGTGGTATGCGGCGGTGACGGGGCGGGGGTTCGCGTGCGCCACGACCGCTTCCACGCCAGCCGCGCGCAGCGCCTCGCGCCAGCCGACCGAGCGCTGGTCCGCGGGCCTGATCCGCCCGGACAGGTCCTCACCGACCGTGAGGATCCCGATGCGGCGGTGGCCAAGGTCGACCAGGTGTTGGGCCGCGGCTCGAGCCCCGCCGGCATCGTCGACGTTGACTGCGGGGATCCCGGCCGTGGGGGTCTGGTCGACGGTGACCACCGGGGTCCCGCGTTGCCGCAGCCATTCCAGGTCGACCCGCGGGTCGCACACGAAGACGATTGCGCCGTCCATCGGCAGATCTCGACCCAGGGGCGGTTTGTCACCTGCCGTGGCCACCAGCGTCAGGGCAAGCGACTTCTCGGCGAGGGCGTCTCCGACGGCTACGAGGAACTCGGTGGACACCGGGTCCCGGAATGCCTCGCCGAGGGAGTCGGTCAGGAGTAGCCCGACGGTTCCTGACCGTCCCCGGGCCAGCGCTCGCGCGCTGGGGTCGGGACCGCTGTAGCCGAGCTCGGACGCGGTCTGCATGATCGTCGTGCGTAGCGACGCGGACAGCTTGTCGGGGCGGTTGAACGCGTTGGACACCGTCATCCGGCTCACGCCGACCACGTCGGCGATGTCCTGGAGGGTGACCTTCGCCACGGTGCCTCCTCGCTCGACCGTCACCGTCGGGCGAACGCCTGACGGTGTGGGGTCGATCATGCCGTGCGGCAGGTGGCCGCCTCCACGCGGCGGGTGGCTTGCGGCTCGACGCGGCGAGCGACACGGTGCAGCGCAGCTCCGAGCTGTCCCCGCAGGACCGTGGCGCGCCCGAGAACGTGCGGGACGACCGGCGCTGCTGGCAGCGCGCTGGCTGCAGCGCCGCGGGCCAGGTCGCGGAAGATGGAGTCGAGTACGGGATTCATGGTTCCTCCTGTTGGTGTACCGGTATACTACCTGACATCGGTTTACCGGTCAAATCTGGTGGGATCGATGCAAGAGCACCTTGCGAGACCCGTCGCTGTGAGACCGCCCGTCGCGAGAATCGCCGTCAGGTCCAGCGCCGATTGAAGGCCTCGACCAGGGAAGCGACGGTTGGACGTCGGGCAGGCACGTCCCGGTCGTAGATGCGGCCGCGGTCGAAACGGTCGGTTAGCTCCGCGAGGAGGTCGGGCGGAGTGGATACGGGAGAGATCCCCCGCGCAGAGGCTTCCCGCCTCTCGAGGGGTTCACGATCAAGGCGCCGGTCAGGAACTCGATGACCGCAGCAGCGACGCTCTCGGGGGTGCCGACCGAAAAGCGCCCGAGTGGCGGGCAGCGCGCGATGTCGACCTCGTAGCTACTTCGCTCATGGCCGAAGGGCGCGGACGGCAGCGACGCCACGGAGGACGTCACCGGTTGCGTACGCGGCGTCAGCTTCTCGGATGTCGGCCAGGGCTTGCGGGTCGCTGAGAACCGACAGCATCCCTTCGAGCTCGGCGAGGTCTTCGGGGCTGAGCATGACGGCCACCGAGCGCCCGTTGCGGGTGACAGTCACCCGCTCGTGCTCGTGCTCGACGCGGTCGATGACGTCGCTGAAGTGGTTGCGCACGTCACGGAGCGGTTCAACAGACATCTACACAATTGTGGCGCCCGACCCGGCGAGGCGATCACCCTTGGAGTGGAGTCCGCACGCGAGCGGCGTCAGACGTCGCGGTGGCGCACCACCGTGCAGGTCAGCAGGAGTGCCGCGGCGGTCCAGACGACGACCGCGACGAGGGCTGTGGTGAACGTGAGGTCCCCCTCGGGGTGTCCTGGCAGGTCGAGCGCGGTGGAGGCGGGTCCGGGGATCGTGCGCGCGAACCACCCGACCGCCTCGATCGGGATGGCCTGCAGGAGCGCGGGCAGGACGTAGAGGAAGCCGAGGGTGGCTGTGACGCCACCGATGCTGGATCGGGTCAGGAACCCGAAGCACATCGCGATCACACCGGCGCTGGCCGCGTACAGGGCCGTGCCGACCATCACCCGCGGGACGTCCGGGTCGGCGAGGCTCGCGGGCTGTTCACCGCCGAGCAGTGCGGCGGCCACCAGGTAGGACACCACCGAAGCCAATAGCGTGGCGACGAAGACCGTCACGGCGACGAGCGTGGCCTTCGTCAGGACGACGGACGCACGCCGCGGCGCGACGGTGAACGTCGTCTGCACCGCGCCGCGCTCGAACTCCGAGGTCGCCACAAGGGTGCCCAGCAGCACGACCAGCAGCAATGGGATCCAGCTCATCCCCGTCACAGCCGACATGGCCTCTTCGGCGACCTCGTCATGGGTGCCTCCGGCCGCGTCGGCGGTCAGCGCGCTCAGCGCGGCGGTCGCCACCGGGAGCGCGAGCACCAGCGCGAGAAGCCACTGGATGGAGCGCAGGCCTCGGGCCTTGATGACCTCGCTGCGCAGCAGCCCCGAGAAGTCGAGCCGCGCCGTGGTGGTCGTTGTCGTCATCGCGCGGTTCCCCCTGTCGTGTACTCGACGGCGTCTTTGGTGAGCTCGAAGAAGGCGTCCTCGAGGGAGGCGCTCTGCGGGCTGAGCTCTGCCAGGACCGAGCCGGTGCTCGCCGCGGCGTGACCGATCTGCTCGCTGGTCAGGCCAGTGACGACGAATGCGTCCCCCTGCTCGGCGACGGTCCCGCCGGCGGCGCGGACCGCCGCGGTCAGAGCCTCGGCGGGGCTTCCGGTCGCCAGCCGGACTCGCACGCTGGTGCCGGTCGCGGCGGCCACCACGTCCTCGATGGCGCCCGACGCGACCAAGCGACCCCGCCCCAGCACGACGACGTCGTCGGCGGTCTGGGCCATCTCGCTCATGAGGTGGCTGGACAGCAGCACGGTGGTGCCGCCCGCAGCGAGACTGCGCACCAGCTCACGCACCCAGTGCACGCCGTCGGGGTCGAGCCCGTTGACCGGCTCGTCCAGCACGAGGGTGCCCGGCGACCCAAGGAGCGCGGCCGCGATCCCGAGCCGCTGCACCATGCCCAGGGAGTACGTTCCGACGCGGCGCACCGACGGCGCGGTCATCCCAGTGAGTTCGAGTACCTCGTCGACCCGTTGCGCCGGCAGGTGGTGCGTCGCGGCGAGCGCCTCGAGGTAGTTGCGCGCCGTGCGGCCGGGGTGGACGGCGTGCGCGTCGAGCATCGCGCCGACCATGGCCAGAGGTGCGGACGCATCGACGAACGAGCTTCCGTCGATGCGTACCGTCCCGCTCGTCGGCCGGTGCAGTCCGAGGATCATGCGCATGGTTGTCGACTTGCCGGCGCCGTTGGGGCCCAACAGGCCGGTGACGCGACCCGTGCGGGCGGTGAAGGAGAGGTCGTCGACGGCGAGCTTGTCGTCGTACCTCTTGGTGAGCGCTTCGACCTCGATCATGTTTCCCCTGTTTGGCTCGACCCCGCGCCGTCCGTCGTTTCAGGGCGAGATATGCGACGTGAACGCAGCCTAGGCAATACGAGTGACAGTGTCGCTCGGAAGCGACAGGCAAGGTATGCAGGAAATGCCGGCGGGCGCCCAGCCATCCTGCAGGTCTGCGGCCCTCGAACTGGCTCAGTCGGTTCGTTGTGATGGTGCCCGTGCGGGGGTGTTCCTGTCGCGGACGAGCAGGACGACGAAGCTGATGGCGGCGAGCGGGTAGATCAGGGCGATGCAGAACGAGCCCGCTTGGGCGAGGCCGCCGTCTTCGTTGGGTGCGACGCCGACGAGGAAGGAAGCGAAGTCCCAGGCGCCGTGCAGGACCATGGCGGCGACCAGGGTGCCGGTCCCCCGTCGAGCGAGATAGAACCCGAGGCCGGTCAGGGTGGCGAACCCCACCTGCAGCACGGCGCCGGGTTCACCGAGCGCGAGGTTGGTGAGGTGGAACAGCCCGAACCACAAGGTGGTCACGCCGGCAGCAGCGGCTTCGGTGCGAAGTCGACCGCGAAGGGCGGTCAGGATGATCCCGCGGAACAGGGTCTCCTCGGTGAAACCGACCAGCACGCTGGCGAGCAGGACAGCGCCGACGTGCCCGGGGGTGAGCTTCCCCCACGACAGACCTGCCAGCTGCAGGACGATGGTCAGCACTGCGAAGGTGGGCAGCGCCCACAGGAACCCCATCCGCAGGCGCGCGCCCTCGTCGTGCATGACGCGCCAGCGGGTCTTCCAGAGCACGGCGACCAGCAGCGCAGCACCGACCGCCAGGGGGAGCACGGCGCTGCGCAGGGTAGTCGTTGTGGTGTCGAAGAAGTGCTCGTAGGAGACCCCCGACAGCTTCATCAGGCTCAGGACGACGAGGCAGTACGCAACGAACACCACCGCGGCTGCACCAACGGACGGCGTGGTCGCGGGGGCGTGGGCGCTGGGGGCGGCAGGTGCGGTCACACTTGGTCCTTACGGCGGTAGGTCCCTGGCCATGGAGCGCGCCAGCCGCAGGCTTCGCGAACTGCGGCAGGCAGTGGCGTCAGGGGGTGGGTCCCGGCGTGGGGGAGGTGTGGGGTTCGATGTGGCGTCGCCTCACGATGAGCAGGATGCCGACGACAAGGTAGGCGAGGATCGCCGCTGCTGAGCCGATGTAGCCACCTTGGTCGATGGCGATCGCCGTCCCTGTGATGATCGAGAAGTCGAAGAGTCCGTGGATGACGGAGTTGAGGACGTTCCCACCACTCACCCGCCTGATCAGGTAGAAGAAGTAGCCGGCAAAGCTGACGGCGATGGCTTGCGGAAGCGCCTTGCCCACCTCTCCGGTCAGGGCGTTGCTGATGTGAACGGCGCCGAAGATCACGCTGGACCACAAGGCCACCCTGCCCTCGGTCAGGCCGTGTTCTCGAAGGGTGGTGACGCCGATACCGCGGAACATGCCCTCCTCTCCCCATCCGACGAACTGTGTTGCGACCAACAGCGCCAGGATGAAGCCGAGGCTCTTGTCGAACAGGTCGGCGTAGTCGATGGCCGCGGCGATGCAGACCGCGAAGATGATCGGCACCGCCCACACCCACCGCTGCACGGGGTGTCGATCGCGAAGGACCGGGTCCCCCCACCGAAGCGCGGCGACGACGCCGTAGGTGAACAGCAGGGCTGCGCCCAACGGCAGCCACATCTGAACAATGACGTCCCTTGTGGTGTACAGGCCGCCGTTGGTGTCCCAGAGCTCGCCGGCGAGGTAGCCGAGACCTTTGATGATCGCCAGGTAGGCGACGACGATGACGGCGAACCAGCCGTACGACAGCGAGCGGGCAGCCGGCTCGGGGGCACGCGAATCCATTTCCAAACCCTAGGTCCATCCCGCCATCAGCGCCGGACCCAGTGCGTAGGACGTCGCTCAGCCGCCGGCGACACGCGGTCCGCGCGACCGACGAACGGGCACCGCGCGGCTGTGGACCACCCAGCGCCAGTTCGTGGCAGAGCGTGAACCTGGTTCCTCCCCGTGCTGCCACACGGCACCGGCAAACGCAGATCCGCCCCAGACCTTCCAGTAAGGGATGCGTATCAGGCGGCCCGTCCTTCCAGGGTGGCTACCAGGGCACCGTCACCAGCTGCGGCTACACCTCGAACTGCCGAGCCCCTGGCCCTCGTGGGCCAGGGGCGGCTCGGCGTCCGTGCCCTCTCCGGATCCCTCTCGACGCGGCCAGATTCCTGCCGCATCGTCGTAAATGGGATTCCTCGGCCGCGTGCGTTCGCACCATCTGGTGTGAATTGGCTATATGTTCCACCCCTGTGAAGGCTCTCAAGGCCAGATCGGCGCGAAGGGACGAGGACGCCCATTCATGGCGTCGTGCGGCTCTTGCGTGGAAGAAGTGCACGGGCTCGCTCAGTCGCCGCGCTCCGTCGTCGACGTCACGACCTGGCCCACATCGTGTCGATCGCCGGCCCGCCGACGCGACACCACGGACCTCATGGCAGCAGGCCACGCTGGCGCGCGATGCAGGTCACCCAGCAGTAGCGGTTCACGTCCCACTCGTGACATTGCAAGGAGGCAAAGTCAGATGAACGGACCAGCCAGGAGGCGCCGCCAACGCGCCCTGTCCTTCCTCACCTTCGCTGCGCTGGCCGGAGGCACGCTCGTCGCGGCGCCGACGGCCCTCGCGGCAGATCCGCCGGCACCGGGCGCCCACATCGCCGCGGACCCGGCGTCCCCGACCGGGCACACCGTGACTTTCGTCTACAAGAATCCGAACGCCACTCAGGTGCGCCTCGCCGGCGACCTGACCCTGCTCGACCTCACCACCGGAAACACCAGGTACCAGCCGGAGGCCTGGCAAACCGGCAGGTACCACGCCGGCGGAACCGAGTTCCTCCGCGAGATGACCAAGGACGCCGACGGCAACTGGACGGTCTCGCTGCCGCTGCACGCCGGTGGCCTGAGCTACTGGTACCGGGTCTGGGACGCCTCCCAGGGTTGGGTCAACAAGCGCATCTACGACCCCGCGTCGACCAACCCTCGCCCCGCCGGCACCACGACGTTCCGCGTGCGCAACAACGACGTCCTGGATGCCGTGTACGTCCCTTACGCCGAGAAGCAGAACGACCCCGTCCTCAAGGCGCGGTCGGAGTACGAGCTGCCCGTGGCGGACGCGGCCAAGAAGGGCAGCGTCCAGTACGTGCCGTACACGACGATCCTGGGCGACAGCGGGCACTACCTCGGGGTCTACCTCCCGGCTGGCTACGACCCCAACCGGTCGCAGCCCTACAAGGTGGCCTACCTCGCCCACGGCATCTTCGGTGACGAGACCGACTTCCTCGTGCCGGGCAATGTGCCCAACATCCTGGACAACATGGCCGCGAAGGGCGAGATCGAGCCGACCGTGGTCGTCACGATGGGCAACCACTTCACCGGCACGAGCCTCGGGTTCGGCTCCTACAACCAGCCCAATGCCGCGAGGAACCTGGTGGAGAACATCCTTCCCCTCGTCGAGTCGACGTACAACGTGTCTCGTGAGGCGCAGGGCCGCGCCTACGGTGGCTTCTCCTACGGCGGCAGCACCGGTGGCGTCGTGGTCAGGACCTACCCGACGACGTTCGGGTACTACGGGCACTTCTCCGGCAACCCGTCACTCACCCAGGCCAACTACGACGACATCGCCGCGGCGGTGGGTCCGAACGGCATGGAGGTCTTCCTCGGGAACGGCGTGTTCGAGGGAAGTCTGAACTCTGCGAACACGATCGCGGGCAACTACCGGGCGCGCGGCATCCCCGCCACGACGACCCAGGTCCGCGGCGCCCACGACATGATGACCGGCGGTCAGCTGTTCACGATCTACGCCCGGGACATCCTGTGGGACGCCGACAAGGACGGTGTGGACGATGTGTCCGACGTCTGCGCCGACACCGTCCTGCCCGACCCCCCGAGTGGTGACCTGAGGCCGAACAACCTCATGGCCACGGCGGACGGGTTCGTCAACAGTGACGGCGTGGTCGTCCACAGCCTGCTCGAGGCGGGCGGCTGCTCGGGCTCGCAGGTCGTCGCCTCGATGGGCCTGGGAAGCGGCCACCTGAAGCACGGTCTGGCCCCGGGCGCGCTCCAGAGCTGGATCGCCAGCCTGAAGTAGTCAAGGGCGGAGCACCACCTCGGCCGCCCGGATCCCGAGAGGGGTCCGGGCGGCTGACGCGCGGTGGCTGACCTACGGTGCCGGGAGCAGCTGCTCACTGCGCGCCAACGACGCCCCACCCACCAGTGCGGCATGGCGCCCGAGGAGCCCGGAGCGCACGTCGCAGGACCGGGCCATGAGCGGCGGCGCGTAGCGCTGGAGGGCCTGCTTCACCCCCGTGGCAATGCCTTTGGATGCCGCTCCCAGACCTCCGTCGAGGATGATCGCCTCGGGGTCGAGGAAGACGACGGCATCCGCCAGGCGACGGCCGAGTGCGTAGCCGAGCCCGTGGAGGGAGCGGACGACGTCGGACTCGTCCCGTTCGGCTGCGTCGGCCACGTCTCGGCTGGTGAAGCGCCTCCCATGAGCCCGGGCGAGGTCGTCGAGCAGCGCGGGAAAGCTGGTCCGGTGCCAGAAGCAGCCGCGGGCGCCGCAGTGGCAGAGTCGACCGTCGTCCTCCGCGTGCAGGTGGCCGATCTCGCCGGCCAGCGAGGAACGCCCCGGTGCAGGCGTCCGTCGATGACCAGGCCGGCGCCCGTGCCGTGGGCCAAGGAAACGTAGAGCGCTGCCCGCAGCCCGCGCCCGGCTCCATGGGTGACCTCCCCGAGGGCGGCGAGGTTCGCGTCGTTCTCGTAGTGGATCGGACACGTCAGCCGGTCACGAAGGATCACGGACGGGTCGGCGCCGTCCCACACGCGAAACTGGTTGAGGTGAGTGCTCGCGTCACGCCGCGGTCGGGCCGGCGGGGGGCGAGAACCCGGAGGCACCGGGGAGCCCGACCACGGCGAGCGCGATGTCGCCGGCCGCGATGGCCGCGTCAGCCAGGACGCGATCGAGGAGTTCGGGCACGCTCGACGCACGGCGGCCCGTGTCGTCGCCGTCGAACGCGGGGGCGGCCCGGGCGGCGAGAACCTTTCCGTCGGGCCGCACCACCCCGACGGTTGTCCCGTGAGCGGCCGCAACCAGCACGATCAGCGGCCCGGGCGCATCGGCGATCGACCACAGATGGGCGGGTCTTCCGCGGCCGACGGGTCGGGGCGGGTGTCGTCGCACCGTGCCACCGGCCTCCAGCACCGTCAGTGACTGCACGACGGTGCTGCGCGCCAGCCCTGTCGCTCCGGCGATCTCGCCGACGGTGTACGGCCGTCCATCGGCGAGCTCCTGCCGGATGCGCGATCGACTGCCGGCGGTCTCCATCGGCTACTCGCTCCGGTGATCGGACATCGTCGTCCCTCGCGTGGTCCGTGCGGGCACCCGCACGGGCAGGTGCAGGGCTGCCCCCACGGTGGCGCAGCGTCGCGCCGGACGGGGCTTTCGGAGCGCGCCAACTTTCTGGCATTTACGGCGGACAGGCCATTAATGGAGATCCGACGACTCGCACTGCGGAGCGCTCGAGTCGTTCGGTCGGGTGGTCCATTAGTGCCATTTCGTTGATAAATGCAGGTCCGGAGCCGAGTCTTTACCGAACTATTGACACTCCTCGAGACGGCTCAATACCGTGCGAGCCAGGACATTCCCGCCGGGCAACGGAGCCCGGGTGTCCGTGGAGGAGGGCTTCCCATGGCACACCACCCACGCCTGGTCGCGGCGTTCGCCGTCGCCGCCGGTGCCGCACTGCTCACGTCATCCCTGGCAACCGCCGCGCCGGCGCAGCCGTCGTCCGGGGTCACCAACGTCATCCCGATCACCCAGGTGCTCGCCTACGGGCAGAAGGTCACCGCCGTGGCCATCGAGTACGCGCAGGACGTCAACCCGCGAACTCTGGACGAGGGGACCTTCACCGTCTCCGACAGCCTCTACAACTTCCGCTTCAACCCGATCGCCGACCTCACGGACCCCACCAAGCGGGCCAACCGCACCGTCACGGCCGTCTACACCAATGACACCGCCTCGCTCGAGGGGGACCAGGAGTCCGACCGGGGCCGCTTCGTCATCGTCGAGCTGGCGCACCGGGACCCGGGCGGAAGCACGGTCATGGCGTGGCAGGGCGGCGTCAAGGTCAACACCGACCTGCAGACCAAGGTGGTGCAGAACGAGGCGGTCCACGCCGTCGTGGGCAACAGCCAGGGGCTTGGCCCCGTGCTCGCCGACTCGTCATCCGCCGAGCTCGCCCCCACGACGCCAGCGGTCAACCTGCTCGTCGACGACTTCGTCTCCAAGCGGTTCACCGGCTCCACGGGAACGGTGTTGCCATACGCCTACCACCTGCCGGACGACTACGACGCGGCGAAGAAGTACCCCGTCGTGGTCATCCTTCCCGGGCAGGGCATGGGCTACCGCACCGACGCAGCCGGCGTGAGCAACGAGGGCGTGCAGGTTGCGGCGGACATCCCCGCGACCGCGTGGCAGCAGGAGGCCTGGACCGGAACGGACGAGGACGTCATCGTGCTCGCTCCCCAGAACCAGCGCACCGGCTCGGCAGCCGTCCAGGCGGCGCTCATGGTCGAGCAGCTCAAGGCCTTCGTCCAGGAGTTCTCCGTCGACCCCGACCGGATCTACGTCTCGACCGTCTCGTACGGCTCCACGCTCGCGTGGTCGGCCATGCAGAACAACCCCGGTCTGTTCGACGCAGCGCTCATCACCGGTGGATTCGCGGCGAACGACGCCCAGGCCGCGGCGATCGCGACAGCGGGAACACCGGTCTGGGTCACCCACGGCACGGGCGACCACCTGCTCAACGTCGTGACCACGGGCCAGGCATCCTTCAACCGCATCTGGAACGCCTACATCGCCCAGGGCAAGACGCCGGCGCAGGCATCGAAGCTGGTGAAGTACACCGAGTACCCCCTGGCCGCGTTCTACGAGCCCGACCAGCACCTCGCCGCCGCTCCGACGTACGAGGACGCCTCGATCCTGCAGTGGCTGCTGGCGCAGTGACCAGCTGACGCCCGGCCCACCCAGGCGGCGCTGCGCGAAGTCGAGACCCGGCTTCGCGCAGCGCCTTTCGTGGGCCCGACCCTGAATGCGGAGGTTACGATCCCGACCATGGCCGACTTCTCGACAGTGCACGGCTCGGCGTCCCGCCTGGTCCTCGCCCGGCTCGCAGACGGCAGCCAGCTCACCGCTGCCCAGCTCGGGACCGCCACCGGCATCCCGCGCAGCACCGTCATCCACGTCCTCAAACGGCTGGCGGAGTCCGGTGAGGTCAAGGAGCTGGGCGTGGGGCCGCAACAGCGTGGGCGCCCATCGCGCCGGTGGTCCATCTCATCCCCGCCGGGCCCCGTGGTCGTCGTGGTCGGCGGCGCGCACGGGATCACCGTCGGCGTCGTGGCCGCAGACGGCACCGTGTTGAGCGTCGTGGAGGACGGGCCGCTCGAGGTGACGCCTGACGGGTTCGCCGCTGGTCGAGCCATGAGCCACGTCGACCAGATGCTGGCCGCCGCGTCGGTCGACCCGACCGACCTGTCCCTGGCCGTCGTCGGCCTCCCCGGACCGTCGTCCTTCTCCGGCGGCGTCGGCGACGGGGTGAATGCCGGCCATCCACCCAGCGGCCACCTGCGCCGCTTCCGCACGTGGGACGGGACCTCACCGGTCAATCTCCTTCGCGAACACCTCGGCTGCCCCGTCTACTCCGAGAACGACGTCAACCTCGCCGCGCTCGGCGAGGCCACTGCCGGCGTCGCGACCGGCCTCCCGGCGGCCCTGCACGTCGGTCTGGCCCACGGCACCGGCGCTGGGCTCGTCATCGAGGGAAAGCTCCACCGAGGTCATTCTGGCCTGGCCGGCGAGATCGGGCACCTCCACTCCGATGACGGTGGACGCTTGTGCCACTGCGGGTCCCACGGGTGCTTCTGGCAGACGCGCAGCATCCCTGCCCTGCTGGAGTCCCTCGCAGACGCCCACGGCCGGTCGTTCTCCATCACGGACGTCGCCGAGGCGGCTGCCCGCGAGGACTCGGACGTCGAACGTGCACTGCTCGGCTTCAGTGAGGCGCTCGGTCGGCGGCTGGCGGACGCTGTCGTGTTCATCGACCCGGGTGCCATCGTCATCGACGGGAGTCTCGGAGCAGCGAGCGCCACCATCGCCGACGGGGTCCGCGACGCCCTGCGTCACTGTGCGCCACCGGGATTGGCCCGCAACACCCAGGTCCTGGTCGGGGAGCTCGGCATCCGGGCCCCGCTGCTCGGCGCCGTCGCCCTCGCGCGGTCGGAGAACCTGTTCTCCAGCACCGCAGTCCCGGCGCCGCTGGTGAGCGGACGGTAGCCCGTGAGCACGCTCTCCACCACGCTCTTGGTGGGTGCCACCCTCACCACCGCGATGGTGGCCGGCCTGCTGTTCTGCTTCGCCCACCTCGTGATGCCCGGCCTCGCCACGCTGGACGACCGCGGCTACCTGACGGCGTTCCAGCGCATCGACGCGGCCATCCCCAACCCGTGGATGATGCTGACCTTCCTCGGCAGCCCGGTGCTCACGCTCGCTGCGCTCGTGATCCACGCTGACCGACGACGGCCCCGCCGTCCCGTGGCTCGCCCTCGCGCTGGTGCTGGTGGCCGCGACCGTTGCGATCACCGCGGCCGTCCACCTGCCGTTGAACGCCGCCGTCCAGGCGGCAGCGCCGCAGTTCCCGGACGCCGCCGGGCTGCGCAGCCGCTTCGAGTCCCGGTGGGTGCGGTGGAACGTCGTGCGCACCACCACGTCCGTCGGCGCCCTCGCAGCGCTGGCGTGGGCCCTGTTCGTCAGCGGACGATCAGGGAGGCTGACCGCCGACCGGTGCCACGGCATCCGGGAGCGGTTGCCGTGGAGGTGGCTCAGCCACGCAGGTGGCTCAGCCCTCAAGGGTGGCCGAGTGGTCGGGCACGGCCTGCTGGAGCGAGCGGTCGGGCCGCACGTACCCCCGCGACGGTGGCCGCTCGGGCATCTCGACGACCGGCGACTCGACCACCTCGTACGGAACCTGGGAGAGCAGGTGGGCGATCATGTTCAGCCGCGACCGGCGCTTGTCCTCGCTCTCGACGACCACCCACGGGGCGGCCGCGATGTCGGTGTGCACCATCATCTCGTCCTTGGCGCGTGAGTAGTCCTCCCAGTGGGTGATCGACTCGACGTCGGTGCTCGACAGCTTCCAGCGTCGCATCGGGTCGGTGAGGCGGGACTCGAACCGGCGCTGCTGCTCGGCGTCACTCACGGAGAACCAGTACTTGTGCAGGCGGATGCCGTCCTCGACGAGCATCCGCTCGAAGATCGGGCACTGGCGCAGGAAGCGCTGGTGCTCCTGCGGGGTGCAGTACCCGAGCACGCGCTCGACGCCGGCGCGGTTGTACCAGCTGCGGTCGAACAGCACGATCTCACCGGCGGCCGGCAGGTGCTCGATGTAGCGCTGGAAGTACCACTGGGTGCGCTGGCGCTCGGTCGGCATGGGCAGCGCGACGACCCGGGCCCAGCGGGGGTTGAGGTACTCGGTCACCCGCTTGATCGCGGAGCCCTTGCCCGCAGCATCGCGGCCCTCGAACACGAGCACGACGCGCTCGCCCTCGCGCTTGACCCACTCCTGCATCGTGACCAGCTCGGTCTGCAGCCGGACCAGCTCGGCCTCGTAGAGCGCCTTCTTCAGTCGTGCGTTCTTCGCCATCGCGCCATCGTGGCAGAAGTGGGCGGATGCCGCCCGGTGGTCGGGCGATCAGGCGAACCTTTCCATGACCCGCCGACCCGGGGGTAGCGTGACGCGAAAGCAGTTGCCGCCACCCGGAGGTCGGTCACGTGAAGTTCACCCGTCAGGTGTCGCAGTTCGCCGCGCTCGCGACCATGCTGGTCGTGCTGACAGCACTGTCGGGATGTGGGGAGTCGTCGGCGAACACCGACAGTGCCGAGCTCGACGGCTCCTGGGCGCTGGAGTCGCTCGGGGGAGTATCCGATCTCACGCCCGCCGACCCGTCGGTGACGTCCACGCTGACCCTCGAGGACGGACAGGTGTCGGGCGCCGGGGGAGTGAACACCTTCCGCGGCACCTACGAGTCCCCGGCCGACGGCGAGCTGTCGTTCTCACCGCTGGCCTCGACGCGGATGGCGGGGCCGGAGGCCGCCATGGCGCAGGAGGCCTCGTTCCTCAAGGCGCTCGAGGAGACCGAGCGCTTCGAGCTCGACGGGGACCGGCTCGTGCTGGGCAACGCGGCCAACGACACCCTCGCGGTCCTGCGCCCCGCGAGCCCCTGACCGCAGCGGGGAGGTCGGAGCGCGAGGCGCGCCACGGCATCCGGATGCCGTGTGCTCGCCTGAGTGCCCACCCCCCGAACGACTTCGTGCGACTTGCCTACCGTTCTGCACCAGGTGTGGCGCTGGAACGGTGGGTAAGTCGCACGAAGTCGTGATGGACCGGGTGGGTCAGCTCAGGTCGTAGCGGCCGAGCTCCATGACCTTGGCCCACGCGGCGGCGAAGTCGTTGACGAACTTCTCGTGCGCGTCCTCGCTGGCGTAGACCTCGGCCAGCGCCCGCAGCTGCGCGTGGGCGCCGAAGACGAGGTCGACGGCGGTCGCGGTCCACTTCCGCTCACCGGTGGCGAGGTCCGTGCCGTCGTAGACGTTCTCGTCATGCGTCGACGGCTTCCACTCCAGGCCCGGGGCGAGCAGGGTGCGGAAGAAGTCGTTGGTCAGCTGCCCCCGGCGCTCGGTGAGCACCCCGAGGTCGGAGTCCCCGACGTTGGCGCCGATCGCCCGCATGCCGCCGATGAGCACCGTCAGCTCGGGGGCGGTGAGGGTGAGCATGTTCGCCCGGTCGAGCAGGAGGGTCTCCGGCGAGAGCTTCTCACCCGGGCGCAGGTAGCTGCGGAACCCGTCGGCCCGCGGCTGCAGGACGCGGAAGGAGTGGACGTCGGTCTGCTCCTGGCTCGCGTCGGTGCGCCCCGGGTGGAAGGGCACCGTCACCTCGTGGCCCGCGTCCCGCGCGGCCTGCTCGACCGCCGCCGTGCCGGCCAGGACGATGAGGTCGGCCAGCGAGACCTTCGCCCCGCCGCGGCCGTCGAAGTCGGCCTTGACCCGCTCGAGGGCCGACAGCACGGTGTCGAGCTCGGCCGCGTCGTTGGACTCCCAGCCGCGCTGGGGCTCCAGGCGGATGCGGGCGCCGTTGGCGCCACCGCGCTTGTCGGTGCCGCGGAACGTCGCCGCCGACGCCCACGCGGTGCGCACGAGCTGCTGCACGGTGAGGCCGGTGGCCAGCACGGAGTCCTTCAGGCTGGCCACGTCGGCCTCGGAGACCAGCTCGTGGTCGACCGGCGGCACGGGGTCCTGCCACAGCTGGGGCTCCGGGACCCACGGTCCGAGGAAGCGCTCGACGGGGCCCATGTCGCGGTGCAGCAGCTTGTACCAGGCTCGCGCGAAGGCGTCGGCGAACTGGTCGGGGTTCTCCAGGAACCGGCGCGAGATCTTCTCGTACTCGGGGTCGAACCGCAGGGCGAGGTCGGTCGTGAGCATCGTCGGCGTCCGCGTGAGCGAGCCGTCCTCCGGGTCGGGCACCGTGTTGGCTCCTGCGCCGTCCTTGGGCCGCCACTGGTGTGCGCCGGCCGGGCTCTTCGTCAGCTCCCACTCGAAGCCGAAGAGGTTCTCGAAGAACTTGTTGCTCCAGCGCGTGGGCGTCTGGCTCCACGTCACCTCGAGGCCGCTGGTGATGGTGTCGCGGCCCTTGCCCGAGCCGTGCAGGCTCTTCCAGCCCAAGCCCATCGCGTGCACCGGGCAGCCCTCGGGCTCCGTGCCCACCAGGTCGGGGTCGCCCGCACCGTGGGTCTTGCCGAAGGTGTGGCCGCCGGCGATGAGGGCGACCGTCTCCTCGTCGTCCATCGCCATCCGGGCGAACGTCTCGCGGATGTCGCGGGCCGACTTCACCGGGTCCGGCTCGCCGTTGGGCCCCTCCGGGTTGACGTAGATCAGGCCCATCTGCACGGCGCCGAGCTTCTCGGCGAGGTCACGCTCGCCGCTGTAGCGCTCGTCGCCGAGCCAGGCGTCCTCCGGCCCCCAGAACACCTCCTCGGGCTCCCACACGTCCTCGCGACCGAAGCCGAAGCCGAAGGTCTGGAAGCCCATGTCCTCGAGCGCGACGTTCCCGGCGAGGACGAGCAGGTCGGCCCAGGAGATCTTCTGGCCGTACTTCTGCTTCACGGGCCACAGCAGGCGCCGCGCCTTGTCGAGGTTGGCGTTGTCCGGCCAGCTGTTGAGCGGTGCGAACCGCTGCTGGCCGCTGCCGGCGCCCCCGCGGCCGTCCTCGATGCGGTAGGTGCCGGCCGCGTGCCAGCTCATCCGGATGAAGAGGCCGCCGTAGTGGCCGAAGTCGGCCGGCCACCAGTCCTGCGACGTCGTCATGACCTCGACGATGTCGCGCTTGACCGCCTCGACGTCGAGCGTGGCCACCGCCGCGGCGTAGTCGAAGTCGGGGTCCAGCGGGTTGGACGCCGGGTGGTGGTGGTGCAGCACCGACAGGTCGAGCTGGTCGGGCCACCAGTCCTGGTTCGTGCGGGGCCGGTGGCCCTTCGGGGTGGGGGCGTCGATCGCGGGGTTCTCGCTCTCGCTGCCCTGCTCGGTCACGCCCTGGTGCTGGTCGGTCACGGGGGTCCATCTCCTCGGTGTCGGATGTGCACGGTCGATCGGTGGTGGTCAGGCGGGTGCGCTCCGGGCGCAGGTGGGGCAGGTGCCCCAGTAGGTGACCTCTGCCTCGTCGATGGCGAAGCCGTGGTCGTCGGATGCCGTGAGGCAGGGTGTCTCGTCGACGGCGCAGTCGACGTCGGCGATCGTGCCGCAGGTGCGGCAGACGACGTGGTGGTGGTTGTCGCCGACCCGGGTCTCGTAGCGGGCGAGCGAGCCGGCCGGCTGGATGCGGCGCAGGAGGCCGGCCGATCGTCAGCGCGCGCAGGACGTCGTAGACGGCCTGGTGGGACACGACTCCGAGGTCCCCCCGGACGGCCTCGATGACCGCCTCGGTGCTCGCGTGCGGGGAGCGGTGCACGGCGTCGAGCACGGCGACCCGTGGGCGCGTCACCCGCAGGTCGTGCTCGCGCAGCAGATGCTCGAGCTCGGAGGGGGTGGGCACCCTCCGAGTCTGCCGCGTTTCTGGAATAAGTCAAGAGTTGCCCGCCACGCGAGCGGTGCCCCAGGGGCGGACGGTTGTGACGGCGGAAGGTCAGTCGGGGAGGGGACGCATCTCCACGACGGACAGCCCGAGGTCGGCGAACCGGGCCAGCAGGGTGGACACGTCCGAGGCGTCGCGCACCGGCCCGAAGAGAACGGTGCCGCCGGTCGGGTAGGGCGCCGATCGCAGTTCGGGCAGCGCAGCCATGACGTCGTCCGAGACGGATCCGCTGACGATGAACTGGTACCTCATCGCTGCCTGCTCGCGTGTCATCGCGTCCTTCCTGTTGCGATCCACGATGTCAGCGGGCGCGCGGGTCCCGCCTCATTCGCGGCGGGTGAGCGTGGCCCGGATGCCGTGCCGCACCGACGTGCCGACCCCGCGTCCCGGGCGTGGTCGCCGTCAGATCAGGCCGAGACCGCGGGCGCTGCTGATCGCCTCGCGGCGGGTGCCGACGCCGAGCTTGGCGTAGATCGACCGCACGTGGGTCTTGACCGTGTTGAGGCTGATGCCCTGGGCGTTCCCGATCTCCCCGAGGGTCATCATCGACGGGAGGTCGCGCAGCACGACGAGCTCTCGCTCGGTCAGCCAGCCGCCGGCCGGGGCCGACGTCGGGGTGCCCCGGCCGCCGTCGCCCTCTGCTGCAGCAGCGCGTTGCCACTCGAGCACGTCGGTGATGCCGGTGACCACGCGGTCGAGGAACGACTCGAGGTGACCGGCTCGGCCGTGCAGCTCCGTGAGCAGTGCGTGGATCTCGGTGCCGGCGTCGAAGAAGGGCCGGCACGCGCCCGTCGGCGCAGCGAGCCGCAGCGCCGTGAGCAGGGCCTCGGTCGCCGCCGGTCCACGCTCCGCCCGGGAGGCGAGCAGGGCCTCGAGCAGCCACGCCGCGGTCACTGCGGTGTCTCGCAGCGGCACGACCCGGCCGCGCAGCACCGGTTCGAGGAGCCGGCGAGCGTCCATGGGCCGACCTCGTGCGGCGGCGAGCTGGGCCTGGAGTACCAGGAGGTCGCCGCCGGGACCGAGCAGCTGCTCGGCACGCGCCACCGCCCGCTCGGCTCGCTGCCACTCGCCGAGGCCGAGGCACATCCGCACCTCGTGCGGTGCGGCAATGGCGGTCAGGAAAGGTGAGCCGCCGTGCTCCTCGCGCCAGGCCGTCGCGCGCTCGAGCCGGTCGAGGGCGGCCCGGCGCTCGGGGGGATTGTCGAAGGCGATGATGGCCGCCTCGGCGCGGGTGGCTCCCTCCACCTCGACGTCGATCGTCAGGGGGAAGGCCTCGATGACGTCGATCGCCGTCGCCGCCCAGAAGGCGGCATCCGTGGGGCGCAGCCCCTGGAACGAGGTCCAGCCCGCGAGGGAGTACGAGTAGGCCAGGCCCGGCGACTGCCCCCACCCGCGCTCGGCGGCGAACGTGATGGCCTTCTCGGCAGCCAGCCGGGCACCGACGAAGTCGCTCCCTGCCAGGTGCGCGCCCGCGCTGAGGTTCATGCAGTACAGCTGGATCGACGGCAGCTGGGCGGCCCGGGCGAGGTCGACGGCGCGGCGGAGGTCCTCGCGAGCGAGCGCGTACTCACCCTGGACGAGCCGCAGCGCGCCACGGTCGCCGAGCACCAGCAGCCGCACGTCGGGGTCGAGGTCGGGGGGGAGGTCAGCCGTCCCCGAGTCGGCGACGAGCCCAGTGGTGCGGGCCTGGTCGAGGTCGGCGGCCAGCCGGGCGCGGTGCAGGGAGGCCGCTCGTCGCAGCGAGGTCAACCGCCGGTCGTCCGCGTCGTCGGGTTGTGCCGCGAGCGCTGCCAACGCCTCGTCCGCCTGCACGAGGTCGCCGTCGTCGACGGCGAGCAGGGCGCGGTGCACGAGCACCGTCGGGGTGGGACGCGTGCCCGGCTGCTGGTGGGAGATGGCGCGTCGGACGCTCTGGGCGGCACCGGCGAGGAGCAGGCCCAGGCCTTCATCGCGCAGGATGCCGTCGACGAGGTCGGGGTCGTCGCTCGCGTACGCGTGCTCGAGGGCGGTCGCCGGCTGGCCCCGGTCGCGGAACCACCGGGCAGCACTGGCGTGCAGCCGGGCCAGCTCCTGCGGATCGCGCAGGCGCACGGCGGCGGTGAGGTAGGTCCGCAGCAGCGCGTGGTACCTGAACCACGTTCCGTGGCGGTCGAGCGGCGCGACGAGGGCGTTGCGCTGGGCGAGGTCCTCGAGCATGGCACCCGCGTCGAGGCGGCCGGACAGGTGGGCCGCGAGGTCGACGTCGACCTCCTCGACGATGCTGGTGCGTTGGAGGAACGTCACGACGTCGTCCGGGAGCCTGGCCAGGACCTCGCCTGCGAGGTAGTCGGCCACCGGTCGGTCGGCACCACTCCACTGGTCCACGAAGAGTCCCGGGTCGCCCCCCTCCTCCAAGGACATCGCGGCCAGTCGCAGGCCGGCCGGCCAGCCCTCGGTGAGCGTGTGCATGGCCCTGCGCACCCCGTCGTCGAGGTCGAGGCCGTGACCGTTCCAGAACGCGTCGGCCTCCTCGGTGGTGAACGCGAGCTCGCGCGCGCGCACCTCGTGGAGGCGCCCGGCGAGGCGGACGAGGTGCAGGCCCACGGGTGGTTCGAAACGGCATCCGAGCGCGATGCGAAGGCCGGGGTCGGCCCACTCGACGAGGAGTCGGATGCCGGCCAGCGCGTCCGCATCGATGACCTCGTGGGCGTCGTCGAGGACGAGGACGAGGTCGGGAGACTCCTCGCGGACCGCGCCGAGCACGGAGGCCACGAACCCCGGGTCGGGAGGTCCGCTCGGCGCATGCAGCCCGTTGAGCGCACCGGACAGCGGGGGCACCGCCACACGGACGGCGTCGAGCACGGCGTTCCACAGCGAGGTGCCGTCGAGGTCCCGGTCACACGTGACCCAGGCGACGGGAAGCCCACGTGCCCGGCGGTCCTCGGCGAGCTCGGCCAGCACCGTGGTCTTGCCGTACCCCGCGGGAGCACAGGCGAGCAGGACGTCGGGCCCGTCGGTGGCCCACGTCGTGCGTGCCGACAGCGTCTGCAGCAGGCGGGGCCGGTCCACCGCGCGGTCGATGCGGCGTGGCACGCACACACGAGGGCTCGGTGCGGACGTCCCTTCCCGCACGACTGTCACAGTGGACAACCGTAGTACACGCCCGCGTTCGCGAGCCGAAACGACAAACCAGGCAGTGCTGTCCGGCTGTCGCCGCGAGGGTCAGATGTCGTGCACGGCGTCAGCACGCCCCTCGGCGACCGCCCGACCCAACGCCGCGTGGTCCTGCTCGGTGACGTCGGCATAGGTCTCGGCGAACTCGGCGATGGCCCGGTCGAACCGGTCGGACCGCCCGAGGTAGCCGGCGATGGCGAACCGGTCGCCGGAGCGGGCGTGTGCCCGGGCAAGGGTCCAGCCGCACATTCGCGCGTAGGCGGTGAGCCCGGGCGGCGCCATCTGCTCGAGCGGGAGGGAGAACTTCCAGTCCCGCAGCTGGCGGACGTAGAAGTCGCGTCGGACACCGTCCGGGCCATCGACGCGCTGCCACCCGAGGAAGATGTCGCTCGACGCCTGCATGAGGTGCTGGCCGGCGACGACCCGTTCGCCCTCGTGGTCGTGGGAGCCGTCGCCGCAGTAGTCGGCGAGCACCGACCGCTGGGCCTCCTTGGCCTGCAGGAACAGGGGGAGCTGCCCACCGTCGGCCTCGAGGAGCAGGATCCAGGCGCGGGTGCCGACGCTGCCGACGCCGACGACCTTGCGGGCCGCCCCGACGAGGTGGAACTGGTCGAGGAGGTGCCGCCGATCGGCGGTGAGGGTGAGGCGGTAGTCGGCGAGGATGCGCTCCAGCGTGGCGTAGATCTCCTCGGCCTCCAGGTGCTCGAAGAGCTCCTCGACGGGGACGACGAGCGGCGGCTGGCTGGTGATCCGGCGTCTGCCGTCCTCGACCGTCGTCAGCTTGCCGAGCACCTGCATGCTGTCCCGCTTGCGGGCCTTGGCCAGTGCCTTGCGGGTGCGGCTCACGCCTTGGGCGCCGACCTGTGGCGTCAGCCTCTCCAGGGCCTCTTCGACGTCGATGCGGGCGTACCAGACCTGCAGGAAGGTCTTGCTGGCGAACTCGGCCATGCTCGTGCGGTAGGACCGCACCCCCTCGAGGACGAGCGCCCGGCGATCCTTGAGGCTCAGCCCGAGGTCGCGGCCGGCGACGGCAAGGCTGGCGGCGTAGCGCTTGACATCCCACTCGAACGGTCCGGGGAGGGTCTCGTCGAAGTCGTTGAGGTCGAAGACGAGACGCCGGTCGGGCGAGGCGAAGACGCCGAAGTTCGACAGGTGGGCATCGCCACACAGCTGGACGCGCAGGCCCGGAGTTCGCCGTCGCCGACAGGTCTGCGGCCATGGGGAGGGCTGCGCCGCGGTAGAAGGTGAACGGGGTGGCGAGCATCCGGCCGTGGCGGATGGGCACCAGTTCCGCCACCCGGCTGGCCGCCTGCCCGAGGAGCAGGCCCACGGCATCGCGCCCCGGAAGGGCGCCGACCTCCGCCTGTGCCTCCAGCGGCGCGCTGACGCGAGCCGCCTTGCCCTGCTTGCGTCGTTCACCGGGGGTCGGGTCGAGCACGCCGGAACACCACCTCTCGTCGTCATCCGGGGGTCCGGGCGTGGTGCCCGTCGGGTCACCCCAGCAGCTTGGCCTTCTGGGCCGCGAACTCCGCCTCGGTGAGGATGCCCTGGTCGCGCAGCTCTGCGAGCGACTTCAGCTGGGCGACGAGGTCGGTGGTCGGCAGGGCTGCTGGCGCCGGTGCGGCCGCGACCGGCGCGGCCTGCGGCGGAGGGGCGGCAGCGGCCATCTGGTCCTGGTAGGACTGGGTGCGCTGGGCGGCGACGGCGGCATCGCGGTCCGCGTACTTCTCCGCCTGGCGGCGCTGGACGCGCCCGCTGACGGAGGAGGCGGTACCGGCGATGACGGCCGTGCGGGCCACACCACGAAGAAGTCCGGGCATCGTCCTACTCGCTTTCTGTCGACTCGAGGGCGTCGAGTGCGTCCATGACGTCCGCCGCTGGGATGCGCATGCTGGCGACGACCTCGCCGCCGCCGCTCCGGACCGCCGAGACGAACGGCGCGGCCCAGCTGTTCTCGAAGACGATCAGCGCGGCCATGGAGCCGTGCTCGATGGCCTCACCGGCCTGGGCGATGTCGTCAGGTCCGAGGAGCCCCGAGCGGGCACCGGCGAACCGGGTGAACGAGAGCTCACCGGCCAGGGTGTCCAGGTCGATCACCTCGACGGCGCCGTCGGCGAACTTGCGGACGACCACGAGGTCGAGCAGTCGCACGGTGCCGGCCTCGACGACGTCGAACAGCGCTTCGGCGGCAGCCGTCTGCTGCTCGTCGCTGGGGAACTCCAGCAGGATGAAGTCGATGGGGCCGTGGGCCTGCTCGGTGTCGGTCGTGGTCATGCTGGTCCCTCTCGACGGTCTGGGTGACTCATTCAACGACCATACCCGGCGGCCCGCCTCACCCACCCGGGGTGAGCGTCGACCATGAAGCCGTGCGACACGGCATCCGTAGGATCCTGCCATGCTCCCCGGGATCGGTCTGCGCAGCCGGATCCTCGTGCTGACGATGCCCTTGGTCCTCCTGGGGCACGCGTTCGGCGCCGGGATCGTCTACCTGGCCCTGGGTCAGGTGCTCGAGGCGGCAGCACGGCAGAACGCCGTCGCGGAGGTGGTCGAGCTGCGTGCCGACCTGGGGATGCACACGATCGAGGACTTCTTCGTGTCCCACGAGGTCAGCGACGATGGGCGGGTCGTGCAGATCGTCGATGCGTCAGGCTCCGTGGTGGCCACGAGCAGCCCGGCCGTCAGCCGGCCCATGCTTGCCTCGGGGACGGCTCGCGCCGAGGTGCGTGTGGTGATCGACGATGACGTCGTGGGGCTGGAGGGCCGCGAGTACGCGATCGCGATGACGGAGGCGACGTCCCGCGACGGCGGCCGCTATGCCCTGCTCGTGGCCGTCGGTACCGACGTCGGAGCCCCGGCGTTCGGGCCGACGGTGGAGTTCGCGATCGTCGGAGGCATCGTCCTCGTGGCGCTGTTCGCGACGGTGACGACGATCGCGGTGGGACAGGCGCTGCGGCCCGTGGAGCGGATGCGTGGCCAGATCGACGGTGTCTCCGTGTGGCGCCCCATCCCCGTCCTCGAGGTGCCGCAGGGGCGCGACGAGCTGACCAAGCTGGCCGAGACCCTCAACGGGCTGCTCGACCGGTTGCGGCGGAGCGACGCGTCGCGCCGGGCCTTCGTCGCGGATGCCGGGCACGAGCTGCGCAGCCCGCTCGCCACGATCCGGGTGCTGGTGGACCGGTTGGCAGAGGAGCGCACCCCGGAGGAGCGCCGCATCGTGGCCAACCGCGCGGCATCCGAGGTGGACCGGCTCTCGGTGCTCGTCGACGACCTGTTGACCCTGGCCTCGGCCGACGAACAGGAGATGACGTTGCAGACCGTCGAGGTCGACCTCGACGACGTCGTGCTCGAGGAGACGGGGGCCCTTCGTGCCCGGGGGATGCCGCTCACGGTCGCCGTCGAACCGGTGCGGCTGCTCGGTGATGCCCGGCGACTGGGCCGGGTCGTGCGCAACCTGCTCGAGAACGCCGAGCGCCACTGCGAGGAGAGCGTGCGGGTGACGCTGACGCACGAGGGGGACGAGGCACTGCTCGTCGTCGACAACGACGGCCCCCCGGTGGCACCCCAGGACCGGGGGCGCATCTTCGGGCGGTTCGTCCGCCTCGACGACTCCCGCACGAGGGACACCGGTGGCACCGGTCTCGGCCTGGCGATCGTCGCGGAGATCGTGCGCGCCCACGGGGGGCGGGTCACCGCCGAGGAGAGCCCCGACGGCTGGTGCCGGTTCGCGGTCAGGCTCCCGGCTCCTCCTCCACCGGGTTGAGCCGGTAGCCCAGGCCGCGCACGGTCTCCAGCGACCGCGTCGCGAACGGCGCATCGATCTTGCGTCGCAGGTAGCCGATGTAGACCTCGACGACGTTGTCGGCCCCGGGGTAGTCCGAGTCCCAGACGTTCTCCAGGATCTCGGCCTTGCTCTGGACCTGGCCGGCCTTGCGCATGAGGTGGTGCAGGAGGGCGTACTCACGTGCGGTCAGCTTGATCTCGCGACCTTCGCGCGTCACCGACCTCGTGGTGGGGTCGAGGGAGAGCCCGCCGGCGGTGAGCGCGACCGGCCGCTCCGGTGCCCCTCTCCGGGCCAGCGCCTGGAGGCGGGCCAGGAGGACGGGGGTGCTGAACGGCTTGGTGACGTAGTCGTCGGCGCCGAGCTCGAACGCGTCGGTCTGGTCGTACTCGCCGTCCTTCGCGGTCAGCATGAGCACCGGTGCCCAGACCTTCGCTTCGCGCAGGTTCCGGAGCACGTCGTAGCCGTTCATCGACGGCAGCATGATGTCCAGGACGATGACGTCGTACTGGCCGAGCAGGCCGAGCCGCAGTCCCTCGCGGCCGTCGGTGACGTGGTCCACGACCCAGCCGTCATCTCGCAGGGCGTCGTCGAGCGCGGACGCCAGGGGGCGTTCGTCCTCGACCAGCAGCAGTCTCACGCGGGGGGACCATCCTGAGGTGCTTCGCGACGTGTCACGTCAAGGTTACCCACTTCGACCGGCGGCTGCCGAGGCCACCGAGGGGTCGGTCGGAGCGAGGCGCTGATGCGACGGATTCCGTAGTTCCGGGGCCTCCGGGGGCGCGGATAGGATCGGCCTCATGATCGAGCAGAAGCGCATCCTCGCGACGTCCATCCCGGGCCCGGCCAGCCAGGCGCTCCAGCAGCGCAAGCTCGCCAGCGTGGCTTCCGGGGTGAGTACCGGTCTGCCGGTCTACGTCACCGAGGCGGCGGGCGGCATCCTGCGTGACGCCGACGGCAACCAGCTCATCGACTTCGGCTCGGGCATCGCCGTGACGACCGTCGGAAACGGCAACCAGCGGGTCATCGACGCCGTCACCGCGCAGATCAACCAGTTCACGCACACGTGTTTCATGGTCACGCCGTACGACAAGTACGTGCAGGTCTGCGAGAAGCTGAACGAGCTGACGCCCGGCGACCACGAGAAGCGCTCGGCCCTGTTCAACTCCGGTGCGGAGGCCGTGGAGAACGCCGTGAAGATCGCCCGCCACGCCACCGGCCGCTCGGCGATCGTCGCGTTCGACCACGGCTACCACGGGCGCACCAACCTCACGATGGGCCTCACCGCGAAGAACATGCCCTACAAGGACGGCTTCGGGCCGTTCGCGAGCGAGCTCTACCGCGTGCCGATGGCCTACCCCTATCGCTGGCCGGGCGGCGCGGACCACTGCGCCGAGCAGGCCCTGCGCACCGTCACCGACCAGATCCACGCGCAGGTGGGTGAGGCCAACACCGCCGCGGTGATCATCGAGCCGATCCAGGGCGAGGGCGGCTTCATCGTGCCCCCCGAGGGCTTCCTCCCGGGCCTGGCGCAGTGGTGTCGCGACCACGGCATCCTGCTCATCGCGGACGAGGTGCAGTCGGGGTTCTGCCGCACCGGCGACTGGTTCGCCTGCGACCACGAGGGCGTCGTCCCCGACCTCATCACCGCGGCCAAGGGCATCGCCGGCGGGATGCCGCTCGCCGCCGTCACCGGGCGGGCCGAGCTCATGGATGCCGTGCACGCCGGCGGTCTCGGCGGCACCTACGGCGGCAACCCCGTGGCCTGCGCCGCGGCGCTCGCCGCCATCGAGACGATGGAGGAGGAGGACCTCGCCGGGCGAGCCCGCGAGATCGGTGACATCCTCACCGACCGGCTGGGGCGCCTGGCCGAGAAGTACGACGAGGTCGGCGAGGTGCGCGGCCGCGGCGCGATGATCGCCATGGAGCTCGTCACCGACCCCGACACCAAGGAGCCCGCCGCGGCGCTCACGGCCGCGGTCAACAAGGGCTGCCACGAGCGCGGGCTCGTCACGTTGACGTGCGGCACCTACGGCAACGTCTTCCGGTTCCTGCCGCCCCTGTCGATCTCCGACGACCTGCTGCACGAGGGCATGGACGTCCTCGAGGAGTCCTTCACCGCAGCTGTGGGCTGAGCGTGCCCGGCTCTCTGCCAGCGGTCTTCGATCTCACGGGTCGCACCGCCGTCGTCACCGGCGCCGGGTCGCCGACGGGCATCGGGATGGCATCGGCCCGGTTGCTGGCCGCGTGCGGTGCGTCGGTCGTGGTGTGCGCGACGACGGCGCGCGTCCACGAGCGGGTCGCCGAGCTGACGGATGCCGGGCACGTCGCCTCCGGTGTCGTGGGTGACCTCACCACGGAGGCCGGCGCGGCGGCCGTCGTCGAGGCCGCGCTCGTGCTCGGAGGTGGGCTCGACGTCCTCGTCAACAACGCCGGGATGGTCTCGGTCGCGGGCGGTGGTGACTACCTCGAGGGCGACCTGCTCGGCACGACCCCGCCACGCTGGGCGGCGTCGATCGCGCGCAACCTCGACACGGCATACCTCATGACCCGGGCCGCGCTGCCGCACCTGCGCGCCAGCGGTGCGGGGCGCGTGGTCATGGTGTCATCGGTCTCGGGGCCGGTCATGGCGATGCGGGCGGACGTCGCGTACGCCGCGGCGAAGGCCGGGCTGGTCGGTCTCACCCGGGCGCTGGCCGTCGACGAGGGGGTCCATGGCGTGACCGTGAATGCGGTGGCGCCGGGGTGGATCGCCACCGGGTCGCAGACGGCGGGTGAGGCGCGCGAGGGGCTGGTGACGCCGGTGGGCCGATCCGGCACGGCCGAGGAGGTGGCCGCCGCGGTGGTCTTCCTCGCCTCGCCCGGTGCCGGGTACGTCACCGGCCAGGTGCTCGTCGTCGACGGTGGCAACAGCGTGCGCGAGGAGCGGGCCGCGCGCTGAACTTCTCCGCCATCACAGTGACGGCGGAGATCGTCCATCCGGTCGGAGAAATATCTCCGCCACGCGGTAACTTCTCCGCCGTCCCAGTGATGACGGAGATTGTTCACGCCGCGCCACCGCGCTCGCGACATGAGAGGACCGGGCCAACTCATACTTGGCCCGGTCAGGACGAGTTTGGGTGAGGTGCCCACCCGATCCGGTGACCGACACGCGGCATCCCCGACAACGGCGGGTGAAGGATCGCCGCAGCAGCTCAGCCCGCAGGTCAGGGGCGGGGGTCCTCGGGGCGGGAGATGCCGGGGAGCAGGGTCTCGCCCGACCGCAGCGCGTCGAGTGCCGCCGGGTGGACCTCCTCGAGGTGGCGCAGGCTCTTGCGTCGGTAGCGCACGAGCTGCACGACGCCGATCCCCCAGAAGAGGAACTGCACCGACATCGCGATCCGGAAGTGCTCCAGCGTGTACGTCGACGGCCCTCCGGGAGCCAGCTGGTCGAGCACGATGCCGATGAGCGCGATCGTCGCCAGGGATGCCACGAAGCCACCGATGTTGACCACCCCCGTCGCCCGGCCCAGGTGCGAGGACGGGTGGAAGGTGCGGGCCAGGTCGAAGCCCACCATCGAGCCCGGGCCGCCGAGGGCCGTGACGACGACGAGCACGACGAGCAGCCACAGCGGCGCCGGCCCGGGCCACAGGAGCACGACCGCCCAGACGGTCATGATCGCCGCGACGATGCCGAGCACGAGCTGCGAGCGCCGGTAGGGGACCCGGGCGGTGAACGCCGCGACGGCCGGCCCGGCAGCCATGCCCGTCACCGTCATGACGATGAGCAGCCACGAGGCGACGCCCTCGTCGACCCCTTCCCCGCTCGTGAGGAACGGGAACCCCCAGAGCATGACGAACACGGTCGCCCCGAACTGCGAGGTGAAGTGCACCCACAGCCCCAGCTGGGTGCCGGGGTTGCCCCACACCTCGGCGAGGGTGCTCGCCAACGCCCGGATCTTGATCCGCTCGACGGCCTCCCCGCGGTAGGGGGAGTCCTTCACCACGAGCAGGAGCAGGACGCCGAGCACGATGCCGATGCCGGCGGCGGTCGCGAACGACCGGGTCCACCCCCAGGTGGCCAGGGCAGCCGCCAGGGGGGTGGCGGCCGCGATCGCCCCGAGCTGGCCCGCCATGCCGGTGAGCTGGGTGATGAACGGGGCCTGCTTGACGCGGAACCAGACCGCGACCAGGCGCAGCAGCGAGGTGAAGATCATCGCGTCGCCGGCCCCGAGCAGGACCCTCGCCGCGATCCCCGCCTCGAAGGTCCCCGCGAACGCGAACCACATCTGGCCGCCCGTCATGAGCACCAGCCCGGTGACCATCAGCCGCTTCGACCCGAACCGGTCGATGAGCACGCCGACCGGGATCTGCATGGCGGCGTACACGGCGAGCTGGAGGACGGTGAACGTCGCGAGCTGGGCCGCGCTGATGTTGAAACGGTCGGCGGCGAGCAGCCCCGCCACCCCGAGGGAGGTGCGGTGGAAGACGGCCAGGATGTAGACCGACAGCGCGACCAGCCAGATGACCCAGGCGCGGCGGTGACCGATGTTGTGCACCTGTCGCAGCACGGGTCGCGTCACCGGCCGATTCTAGGAGCCGATCGTCGCCCGCCGGTCCGCCCGCCACGGCCCGGAACGTGGCCCGGAACGCGACCCGAGCTCAGCTGGTGACGGAGTAGCTCGCGTCGGGTGCTGCACAGTAGGTGAACGGCCCACCCCGGGCGGAGTGGTACTGGAACAGCGCCTGCTCCACCCGCAGCATGAGCAGCTCACCCTCGACGAGGGCCTGCGTGTAGACCATCCCCTTCTCGGGGCAGCCGAGCGAGCCGTCGTTCCACGTCACCGGGCTCCAGGCGGCGACCACGACCTGCTCCGGGGGGACGTTCGCGCGGGTCGCGGTGTCGGCGATCGCCGCGGCGACCTCGGGGCGGGTGCGGATGTCGGCCGGCAGGGTGCCGGCTCCCGTCGAGGGAGGTGCGGATGCCGTGGGGCCGGGTGTGGGGCCCGCCGTGGCCGTACCGCTGTCCGTCGGGCTCGGCGAGGTCGAGGCCGCGGGGTCGTCGTCGCCGGACGCGCACGCGGTCGCCGTGAGGACGACGGCGGCGAGCAGGGCTGCTGTGCGATGGAGCGTGCGCATCGGGACTCCTCGTGGCGGGGGCTTCATCATCTCGACGGCGCGTCTCCCGGTGTGGTTCCGTGGGCGGGCAGAGTCAGCGCAGGACGTGCCTGCTGATGACGAGCCGCTGGATCTGGTTGGTGCCCTCGAAGATCTGGGTCACCTTGGCCTCACGCATGAAGCGTTCGGCCGGGAAGTCCTGGGTGTAGCCGGCGCCGCCGAGCACCTGGACGGCATCCGTGGTCACCTTCATCGCGGCATCCGTGGCGATGAGCTTGGCGACCGCGGCTTCCTTGGAGAAGGCGCGGCCGGCGTCCTTGAGCCGGGCGGCGTGCAGGTAGGTCGCGCGGGCGCTCGTCACCGCAGCCTCCATGTCGGCGATGAGGAAGGCCAGGCCCTGGTTCGCGGCGATGGCGCGACCGAACTGCTGGCGCTCCTTGGCGTAGGACGCGGCCAGGTCGAGGGCCGACTGGGCCAGGCCGGTGGCGGCGGCAGCGATACCCAGGCGGCCGGCATCCAAGGCGGACAGGGCGATGGCCATGCCCTGCCCCTCGGCGCCGATGCGGTGGGTGGCATCGACGCGCACGTCGTCGTACATCACCTCGCGCACGGTGTCGCAGTGCAGGCCCATCTTGCGCTCGGGGGTGCCGAACGACAGCCCGGGTGCGTCGGCGGGCACGACGAAGCAGGTCAGGCCCTTGCCCCCGTCGTCGGAGGTGCGCGCGAAGGTCGTGTAGTAGTCGGCGTGCCCGGCGTGGCTGATCCACGCCTTGCGGCCGCGCAGCACGTAGGCCGTGGGGTCGCTGTCGCCATTGCTGCCGCCCTCGGCGGTGGCGCGGGTCGTCATCGAGCCGATGTCGCTGCCGGCCTGCTGCTCGGACAGGCAGTAGGCGCCGAGCTGCTCGCCGGAGAGCATGCCGGGGAGCAGGGCCTCCTTCTGCTCCTGGGTGCCGAAGGTCGTCACGGGGAAGGCGGTGAGCGAGTGCACGGAGACGCCGACGGCCACGCTCATCCACGCCGAGGCGATCTCCTCGACGACCTGGAGGTAGACCTCGTAGGGCTGGCCGTAGCCGCCGAACTCCTCGGGGTGGGGGAGCGAGAGCAGGCCGGCGGCGCCCAGGGTGCGGAAGACCTCGGTGGGGAAGGACTCGTCGGTCGCGGCGGCGCGCTCGGCGTCGTCGACCTTGGGCCGCAGTTCCTTGTCACAGATCTCGCGGGTCAGGTCGATGAGGTCCTGACCTTCCTCGGTCGGCATCAGCCGCGTCGCTGCCATGGCCCGAGCGTACCTACCGCCGTGGGGTCAGGCCGGGTAGGCGCTGACCTCGGTGGCCTTCACGCTCGCCCACAGCGCCGTCCCGGGCTGCAACCGCAGGGCGGCGACGGACGCCGCGGTGACCTCGGCGACGAGCGGGTGACCGGCGTCGTCGCTCAGGCGCACCCGCGCGAGCTGGCCGAGCAGCTCGACGGCGACGACGACGAGCGGCCAGGTGTTGCGCGGCGACCCCTCGGGGCGCGCCGGGAACAGCGAGACCGCCGACGGCGCGAAGGCCACCCACGTCGCCCCGTGGTGGTCCTGCCCGCTCGTGACGACCGGCCCGAGTGCGGTCATCACCGTGCCGCCGTCGGTGACGGTCCCGGCGTACAGGTTGAGGCCGACGACCTGGGCGACGTAGGGGCTGCGGGGGCGCTCGACGACCTCGGCCGGTGTGCCCTGCTGCACGACGCGGCCCCCCTCGAGGAAGACGAGCCGGTCGGCGAGCGTGAGTGCGTCGAGCGGGTCGTGCGTGACGAGCACCGTGACCCCGTCGTATGCCGTGAGCCGGTGGGCCAGCGTCGCGCGCACCTCCGTGCGGGTCGCGGGGTCCAGCGCCGACAGCGGCTCGTCGAGCAGGAGCAGGCGGGGGTCGGTCGCCAGTGCTCGGGCGAGCGCGACGCGCTGTGCCTGTCCGTGGGAGAGGGCCGTCGCGCGACGGTTCGCAAGGTCGGCGATGCCCAGCCCGGCCAGTTCCTCGGCCACCCGGGCCGCCACCACAGCCCGCGACCCCCCACGGGCGCGGGGCCCGAAGGCGACGTTGGCCGCAGCCGTGAGGTGCGGGAAGAGGAGGTGCTCGGCCAGCAGCAGTCCGGTGCGGCGGGATGCCGGGTCGAGCGCCACCGGCCCGTCGGCACCTCGCGTGTCGGCCCAGGTCACCCCGTCGACCCTGCACGTGGCCGCCACGCAGCGGCAGCAGGCCCGCGAGTGCGTGGAGCACCGTGGTCTTGCCGGAGCCGTTGGGGCCCAGCACGGCGACGACCTCACCCGGTTTCGCGTGCAGCGGGACGTCCGTGGTGAAGGCAGCATGGCCGGCCACGACGTGGGCGTCGAGGCCGAGGTCGAGGTGTGGAGCGGCGTTCGTGGCCGTCGTGGCGGGCGACGTCACCGGAGCCACCGCCCACGCAGCGCCCCGAGCACCCCGACGCAGACGACGAGCATGACGACGCTGAGCGCGATGGCGGCGTCGGGGTCCTGCTCGAGGGCCGTGTAGATCGCGAGCGGTGCGGTCTGGGTCGTGCCGACGAAGTTGCCGGCGAAGGTGATCGTGGCGCCGAACTCGCCGAGGGCCCGTGCCCAGGCCAGCGCGGCACCGGCGGCGATCCCCGGCGCCGCCAGGGGTAGTGCCACGCGCGTGAAGGTGTGCCACGGCGTGGCACCGAGGGTCGCTGCGAGGGCGTCGTAGCGGCGGTCGACCTGGCGCATGGCCCCCTCGACGGCCACGACGTAGAACGGCATCGCGACGAACACCTCGGCGAGCACGACCGCGACGGGGGTGAAGGGGATGCGGATGCCGAACAGCTCGCCGAGCGGGGCCCCGACGACGCCGTTGCGCCCGTAGGCCAGCAGCAGCGCGACACCCCCGACCACCGGCGGAAGCACGAGGGGGACGACGAGCACGGCCCGCAGCCAGGTCGCCAGGCGTCCGCTGCTCCGGGCGAGCAGCCAGGCCAGGGGGGTGCCGACGAGGATCGAGATGACGACGGTGGTGCTCGTCGTGAGGAGCGACAGTCGCACGGCCGGCCACACCGTGGGGCTGGACAGGTGCTCGGGCAGGGCGGCCCAGTCGGCTCGCAGGAGCAGGGCCGCGAGGGGGATGGCGATCAGGCCCACGGCGACGGTGGCGGGGAGGATGAGCGGCAGCCGCTGCCGCAGCCGGCTGGCCACGGGGGCGCTGACGGCCGGGTCGGCGCTCATGGGGTGAGGAACCCGGCATCCGTGAGGGCCTGACGGCCCGCATCGCTGGCGACGAGCTCGGCGAACCCCGTCGTGTCGGCGCGGTCGGTGAGCCGGACGAGCGGGTAGTCCAGCGTCGTGTTGTCGTCGGCCGGGATCGGCACCCCCCGCACCCGGTCACCGGCGGTGACCACGTCGGAGTGGTAGACGATCGCGGCATCCGCCTCTCCCAGAACGATCTTGGCCAGCGTGGAGCGCACATCGACCTCGCGCGAGACGACGTTCGCAGTGACCCCGGCGCGCTCGAGCACCTCGTCGGCGGCGCTGCCACAGGGGGCGGTCTCGACGCACAGGACGACGTCGGCATCCGGCTGTGCGAGGTCGGCGAGGCTGCTGACACCGGCCGGGTCGGTGGGCGGGGTCACGATCTCGAGGACGTTGCGGGCGACGGTGGTGCGCCGTGCGGGGTCGCGGGCGGCCTCGGGCAGCTGCTCGATGACCGTGGTGCCGGCGAGCACGACGAGGTCGGCGGGGGCGCCCTGCGCGACCTGCTGCGCGAGCTTGGTGCTCGAGCCGAAGCTGAGCCGTACCCGCGCCCCGGGGTGGTCGGCCTCGTAGGCCCGGGCCAGGGTCGTCAGCGGCTCGGTGAGGGAGGAGGCCGCGAGCACGGTCAGGGTGCGGTCACCGGTGTCCCCGCTGCCGACCGAACCGGCCGTGGAGGCGCAACCGCCGAGCACGGATGCCGTGATGAGGGATGCCGTGAGCCTCGCCAGGGCGGACCTCACCGCGGGACCCCGACGACGACGTTGGTGGACTTGATGGAGGCGACGGCCACCGAGCCCACCTCCAGGCCGAGGTCGTCGACGGCTTCGCGGGACATCAGCGAGACGACACGGAACGGGCCGCACTGCAGCTCGACCTGTGCCATGACGGTGTCCTTGAGGACCCGGGTGACGATGCCGCGCATCCGGTTGCGGGCGGACTCGTCGGCCACGACGCCGACCGGCGCGGGCTTCGCGAGCTCCTGGGCCACCGCGGCGAGGTCGGCACCCTCGATGACGAGGCGACCGGCGTCGTCCTGCTGGCTCGGCAGGCGGCCTGCGTCGATCATGCGGCGCACGGTGTCGTCGGACACGCCGAGGAGGGCCGCGGCGTCCGAGATCCGTATCTGCGTCATGAAGAAGACAATACCGCCGCACCTGCGGAACCGGCCCGGGGTCCATGTCCCGAGATCGACCAATGGGTCACTGCGGGGACGGCCAGGGACACGGTCGATGTGAGGACGGTCAGGCGTCGGGGAGTGCGTTGTGCTGCGGCTCGCTCTCCGGATCGCGGATGTGGGTGAGTGTGGGGCGCTTGGCGGTGATCGCGTCGCCGGAGGACTCCCCGCGCATCCGGCGCTGCACCCACGGGGCGGCGTGCGCGCGGGCCCACTCGGCATGGCCGCGCAGCTCCTCGCGCCGGGCTGCCCGGTCGGCCGGTGGCAGCGGAGTCGCCCAGTCGGCCACGTCGGTGCCGTGGCCGAGGGCGGTCAGGGCTGCGAGCGCCACCCGGCGGTGCCCCTCGGTGCTCAGGTGGATGCGGTCATCACCCCACATCCGCCAGTCGCGCAACGCCGCAATGCCCCACAGGTTGAGCACGTGGCAGCCGTGCCGCTGCGCGATCGTGAAGATGTTCGCCGAGTGCACGGCGTGGCGCGACCGCAGGGCCTTGAACAGGCCGGCGTCCCGGGTGTCCGTCGGGGTGGCGAGGAGCACGTCGGTCCCGGCACGCCGAAGGCGCACCACGGCATCCTCGATGCGGATGGCCAGGGAGTCGAGGTCGACGCTGGGGCGGAGCAGGTCGTTGCCACCGCCGACCATGGAGACGAGGTCGGGCGACAGGGAGAGTGCCGTGTCGAGCTGGGCGCCGACGACGTCGTCGAGCTTGCGGCCGCGCACCGCCAGATTGGCGTACGCGAAGGGAACGTGCTCGTTCTCGGCGACGGCGTCGAGGTGCACGGCGAGGCGGTCGGCCCAGCCGACGTAGGCGCCGGGCGTGGCCGGGTCGGGGTCGGACATGCCTTCGGTGAAGGAGTCTCCGATGGCGACGTAACGGGTCCAGACGGGGGCTGCGGTCACGGGAGTCTCCAGTCGACGGGATCGGCGCCCTGGCGGGCGAGCAGTTCGTTGGCGCGGCTGAACGGCCGGGACCCGAAGAAGCCGTTGCGGGCGGACAGCGGGCTCGGATGCACAGACTCGATGCACGCGACGCCGGGCAGGTGTGGCACGAGGTTCCTGGCGTCGCGACCCCACAGGATCGCGACGAGCGGTCCGCCGCGCTCGACGAGCGCACCGATGGCCCGGGCCGTCACCTCCTCCCACCCCCTGCCGCGGTGGCTACCGGGCTCGCCCGGTGCCACCGTCAGCACGCGGTTGAGCAGGAGGACACCCTGGTCGGCCCACGGGGTGAGGTCGCCGCTGCTCGGGCGGGGCAGGCCGAGGTCGGCCTCCAGCTCGGTGAAGATGTTCGCCAGGCTGCGCGGGACCGGCTGCGTGTCAGGGGCAACCGAGAACGACAGCCCGACGGCGTGGCCGGGGGTCGGGTAGGGGTCCTGGCCGACGATGAGGACGCGCACGGCATCCAGGGGTCGGTCGAAGGCGCGCAGCACGTGGGGCCCTGCGGGCAGGTAGCCGCGACCGCTCGCGACCTCGCCGCGCAGGAAGTCGCCCAGGCTGCTGACCACGTGCTCGACGGGGGCCAGGGCCTGCGCCCACGACGGGTGCACGAGGTCGCGGAGGGGGCGCGCGGCATCCGTCGTACTCATCGGCACCACGGTAGTGCCGGATGCCGGGCGTCCCGCCGCGAGGTGCGCGGGGATGCCGTCAGCGGAAGATCGCGGTCACGTCGTCGAGCCGCGCGGGGACAAGGCGGAACCACGCCCACGTGCCGCGCTTCTCCCGCTCGAGCAGGCCGGCCTCGACGAGCACCTTGAGGTGGTGCGAGACGGTGGGCTGGGAGAGCCCGACGAGGGGGGTGAGGTCGCAGACGCACGCCTCGCCGTCGGTCGTGGCCCGGATGGCGCTCAGCAGCTGCAGGCGCACCGGGTCGGCCACGGCCTTGAGCAGGGTCGCGCTGGTCTCGGCGGCCTCGCGCGTCAGCCCGCCGTCGACGCCGATGCCGCAGCAGCCCTGGGTTGCCGGGGTGACCGGCGCGGCCAGGGCCAGGGCGGCGGGCGCGGTGGTGGTGGTCGGCATGCGAGCTCCTCGGGCTGGAATATTGACGAACGTCGATATCTTGTGATCGACTGTCAGCAACACATCGATGATAGTCGATATTTCAGGAGGTACCCCGTGAACACCACCACCACCACCCGAGAGCCCCGCCGCCGCCGCGACCGCACCCGTCGGCACCAGCCGGGTCCAGCTCGCCCTCAACGTCAGCGACCTCGAGGCCAGCGTCGCGTTCTACACCGCGATGTTCGGCGTCGAGCCGCACAAGCGCCGCCCCGGCTACGCCAACTTCGCGATCGCCGAGCCGCCGCTCAAGCTCGTCCTCATCGAGACGAGCGAGGACGCCCGCGGCACGGGCACGGCCGGCGCGCTCAACCACCTCGGCGTCGAGGTCTCCTCCACCGAGGACGTCACCGCGGCGCGCACCCGCTTCTCGGATGCCGGCCTCGCCGCCTTCGACGAGAACGACACCACCTGCTGCTACGCCCTCCAGGACAAGGTCTGGGTCCACGACCCGGCCGGAGCCCCGTGGGAGGTCTACACCGTCAAGGACGAGAACCCGGCGCAGCCACGGGACGCCTTCGACCAGCCGGTCGGCATCGCCGGCGACGGCGCCTGCTGCACCTCGTCCACCGGCGCACAGGTGCAGCCCCATGAGGAGGGCACCGCGCTCCCGCTCGCCGCTGCCCCGAAGGCGCAGGCCTGCTGCTCGTGACCGTCGCACCGAAGGCGCCCGGCACGGCATCCGTGCCCGACCAGGTCGCCCCGAGACTGTCCACGCTCGACCGGTTCCTGCCGGTCTGGATCGGGCTGGCGATGCTCGTGGGTCTCGTGCTCGGGCGGCTCGTGCCGGGCCTCGGGGGTGCCCTCTCGGCCGTCGAGGTCGAGGGGGTCTCGCTGCCGATCGCCCTCGGGTTGCTCGTCATGATGTACCCGGTGCTGGCCAAGGTCCGCTACGACCGGCTCGACACCGTCACGGGTGACCGGCGGATGCTCGGCGCCAGCCTCGTCCTCAACTGGGTGGTCGGGCCGGCGCTGATGTTCGCCCTCGCCTGGCTCCTGCTGCCCGACCTGCCGGAGTACCGCACCGGGCTGATCATCGTCGGGCTCGCTCGCTGCATCGCCATGGTGATCATCTGGAACGACCTCGCGTGCGGCGACCGCGAGGCGGCGGCCGTGCTCGTGGCGCTGAACTCGATCTTCCAGGTCGTGATGTTCGGGGCGCTCGGCTGGTTCTACCTCTCGGTGCTCCCCGGCTGGCTCGGCCTGCCCCAGGAGGACCTCGACGTCTCGCCGTGGCAGATCGCCGCGTCGGTGCTCGTCTTCCTCGGCATCCCGCTGCTGCTTGGTTACCTGTCGCGCAGGGTGGGCGAGAAACGCTGGGGGCGAACGGCATACGAGGAGTCCTTCCTGCCGGTCATCGGGCCGTGGGCGCTGTACGGCCTGCTCTTCACGATCGTCATCCTCTTCGCCCTCCAGGGCGACCAGATCACGAACAACCCGTGGGACGTCGCCCGTATCGCCCTGCCCCTGCTCATCTACTTCGCCGTGATGTGGGGTGGCGGCTTCGCGCTCGGCAAGGGCCTCGGCATGACCTACGAGCGCACGACGACGCTCGCGTTCACCGCCGCGGGCAACAACTTCGAGCTCGCCATCGCCGTGGCGATCGCGACGTTCGGGGTCACCTCGGGGCAGGCGCTCGCCGGTGTCGTCGGCCCGCTCATCGAGGTGCCGGTGCTCGTCGGCCTCGTCTACGTCTCCCTCGCGCTCCGAAAGAGGTTCTCCCATGCCTGAACTGACCCCAGCCGATCGCCCGTCGGTGCTCTTCGTCTGCGTCCACAACGCCGGCCGCTCGCAGATGGCGGCGGCCTGGCTGCAGCACCTGTCGGGTGGGGCCGTCGAGGTGCGCTCGGCCGGCAGCGCCCCGGCCGGCTCGGTGAACCCCGCCGCCGTGGCGGCGATGCTCGAGGAGGGCATCGACATGAGCGCCGAGGTGCCCAAGATCCTCACGACGGATGCCGTGCGCGTCTCCGACGTCGTGGTCACCATGGGCTGCGGGGACACCTGCCCGATCTTCCCCGGCAAGCGCTACGAGGACTGGGCCCTCGAGGACCCCGCAGGTCAGGGCGTGGATGCCGTGCGCCCGATCCGCGACGAGATCCGCGTCCGCGTCCTCGGACTGCTCGAGAGCCTCGGCGTCCAGCCCGCCACCTGACTCGAGCGCTCCGTGGTTGCGCTCCGAGCAGACGCGATATATCGTGAATCTTGAACACGACATATCGCGAAGGAGCAGCAACCATGTCCGAGGAGTCCTGGGTCGTCACGGGCCCGCAGGTGATCGATGTCGACGAGGCCCGCTCCCTGCGCGTGCAGCTCGTCGCGGGCCGGGTCGACGTCGTGACCCACGACCTGCCGGGAGTACGCATCGAGGTGCACTCGGTCGACGGGCGCCCTCTCGAGGTCTCGCTCGTGGGGGGCGAGCTGCGCGTGGGCTACCCGTTCACGCTCGGCGGGTGGGAGGGCTTCCTGGAGAAGTTCCGCAACTTCCGAGACAAGGACCGGGTCGACGTCAGCATCGCTGTTCCTCGCGACCTCCCCACCCGGGTGGGCACCGTCAGTGCCGACGGGCTGCTCGCCGGCCTGGAGGCCGCGGCATCCGTCTCGACGGTCTCCGGCTCGCTCGTCGTCGACGGCACGCGCGGGACGCTCGGTGCCGACACCGTGTCGGGCGAGGTCGCCGTTCGCGACCACCACGGGGACCTCACGATCAACACGGTCTCCGGCGAGATGGCCGCCTCGGGTGCCCTGACCCGCGTCCACGCCAACACCGTCTCCGGGGAGCTCTCCCTCGACGTGACGGCCGGCTCGACCTCGATCGACGCCTCGTCGGTCTCGGGTGACGTCACGGTGCGCCTGCCGGCCGGCGAGGGGGTGCACGTCACGGCGCACGCCCTCGGCGGCCGCCTCGTCGTCGACGGCCAGGAGCACGGCGCCGGCATGATGCCAGGGCGCCGGGTCGACCTCACGACGGGCGACGGGAGCAGCCGGGTGTGCGCGAACACCGTCTCCGGGCACGTCACCCTGCTTCGGCGTTCTGCGGCAGGGGTGGCCTGACGTGCCTCCCGTCTTCGCCCACGGCCAGCTTCGCCTGTACCTGCTGGCGCTGCTCGAGCAGCAACCCATGCACGGCTACGAGGTGATCACCGCGCTCTCCGACCGCTTCGGGGGCACCTACCGCCCGAGCGCCGGCACGATCTACCCCCGCCTGGCGCAGCTCGAGGAGGACGGCCTGGTGCGGCGCACCGACGCCGACCGGCGCAGCACCTACGCACTCACGGATGCCGGGGCGCACGAGCTCGACGAGCGTCGCGGCGAGCTCGCGGCCCTCGAGGACGGCATCGCGGACACGGTGCGTGATCGGGCGGCGCGCGTGCGCGACGACGTGCGCGGCTCGATGAGCGGCTTGCGCGCCGAGCTCGCCGCCGCGGCCCAGCAGGCCCGTGCCGACGCGCCTCGCGCGACCTCGCAGGCCAGCGGGCGCCCGACCGCCCACGTGCGGTTCACCGAGGCCGATGCCCTGCTGCGGACCTTCCGCGACGACCTGCGCATCGAGCTGCGTCGGGCCGAGGCCGCCGGTCGGCTCGAGGACCTGACCGTCGAGACGCTGCGCACCGTGCTGGACTCGGCGCTGTCGGCGGTGCGCCAGACCCTGCGCTGAGTGCCGCCGAGGGGGCGGCAGACTGTGCCGGTGCCCCCCCGCTTCCAGACCGTCCTGTTCGACCTCGACGGCACCCTCGCCGACACCATCCCGCTCATCGTCGCGTCCTACCAGCACGCCTTCCGCACCGTGCTCGCCGAAGAGGTGGACGAGGCCCGGGCCCGCGCGTGGATCGGGCGCCCGCTGCTTCCGGCGCTGCTCGAGGAGGCGCCCGACCACGGCCACGACCTGGATCGCACCTACCGCGAGTGGAACCTCGCGAACACCGCCCGGTTGATCCGGCGGTACGACGGGGTGCCCGAGATGCTGCTGGCGCTCGCGGAGGCCGGCGTGCGCACCGCGGTCGCCACCTCGAAGCGCCGCGAGACGGCCCGCCTGGCCCTGGAGGGGGTCGGCATCGACCACCTCGTCGACGTCGTCGCGGGGCTGGAGGACACGACCCGGCACAAACCCGAGCCCGACCCGCTCCTGCACGCGGCGGCATCCCTGGAGGTCGAGCCGGCTGACTGCGTCTACGTCGGCGACGCGACGGTCGACGTCCTCGCGGCCCGGGCGGCCGGCATGGCCGCCGTCGCGGTCACCTGGGGGGCGGGGGATCGCGCCGCTCTCGAGGCGACCGAACCGGATGCCGTGTTCGACACCGTGACCGCCCTCACGGCATACCTGCTGGGAACCAGCGGCGGCTAGAGTCGCGGCCGTGCACGGGAAGACGTACCAGGAGAACAAGCACACCGAGCTGGCTGGCCTCGCCGACGCGGTGATGGCCTATGCCGAGGAGCGGGTGCGGGTCGCGCCGCCCCTGGACCGGCCGATGAGCGAGGCCGAGCTCCGGGCGCGCGTCGGGGAGACGATCACTGCCGGAGGGATCGGCGGCGTCGAGGCCATGCGACTGTTCGCCGAGGACCTCGCGCCGACCTGCCTGTCGACCGACCACCCGCGCTACCTGTCCTTCATCCCGTGCGCGCCGAGTGACGCCGCGGTGATGTTCGACCTCGTCGTCGGGGCCTCGTCGATCTACGCGGGCTCGTGGCTCGAGGGCTCCGGGGCGGTGTACGCCGAGAACCAGGCCCTGCGCTGGATCGCCGATCTCGTGGGGATGCCGTCCGGTGCCGGCGGGGTGTTCACCCCCGGAGGGACGATCGGGAACCTCTCGGCCCTCGTGACCGCGCGGCACGCGGCACGTCGGACGGCGGCCGCGGGTGTGCGGCCCTACCGCGTGGCCGCCACCGCGGGCGCACACTCCTCGATCGCGTCGGCCTGCGACGTGATGGACGCCGAGTTCGTCGGCGTCCCCGCGGACGACCGCTGGCGCCTGACCGGCGAGAACCTGCGGGCCGTGCTCGAGGAGCACGGGCCGGAGTCGTTCTTCGCCGTCGTCGCCACCTGTGGCACGACCAACTTCGGCGTCATCGACGACCTGGCCTCCGTGGCGCAGGTGTGCCGGGAGTACGGCATCTGGTTCCACGTGGACGGCGCGTACGGCGGGGCCGGCCTGGCCGCGCCGTCGGTGCGTGAGCTCTACACGGGCGTGGAGCACTGCGACTCCTTCATCGTCGACCCGCACAAGTGGCTCTTCGCGCCGTTCGACTGCTGCGCCCTGCTCTACCGCGAGCCAGCGCTGGCCCGGGCCGCTCACACGCAGAAGGCGGGCTACCTCGACGTCCTCACCGACGCCCCCGACTGGAACCCCACGGACTACTCGGTGGGCCTGACCCGACGGGCCCGCGGCCTGCCGTTCTGGTTCTCCCTCGTGGTCAACGGCACCGAGGCCTACGAGGCCGCGATCGAGCACACCCTCGACGTCGCCCGGTTCGCCGAGGCCGAGGTGCGCCGCCGGCCTCACCTCGAGCTCGTCCGGGACCGGGACCTCTCCGTCGTCGTCTTCCGGCGGCTCGGGTGGTCACCGGCCGACTACGCCCGGTGGTCGGACCGGATGCTGGCGGAGGAGTTCGCCTTCGTCGTGCCGACCGCACACGACGGCGAGACCCTGGCGCGCTTCGCGATCGTCAACCCGGAGACGAGCGAGGACGACATCACGGCGATCCTCGACACGATGGCCTGAAAGGCCCGTCGAAGCCCGTCGGGGAGGGAGTCGTGGGGCGGGTGTGACGGGTGCGCCGGCAGTGTCCGGGCACCCCGAGGAGGGTGTCGTCCGACACGCAGACCGGCGCCCGGGTCGAATGACAGGCGTGTGATTTCCCGGCTAGAGTGGCGGCCACGCACGTCAGCAACGAAGGGTCGAGGAACACGTGAGCGCCGCCTCCGAACAGCTCAGCACCGTCGCACCCGCGACAGGGCTCTCCGAGCGCGACCGCGAGATCATCGCCTTCGAGCGTCAGTGGTGGAAGTACGCCGGCTCCAAGGAGACCGCGATCAAGGAGCTCTTCGACATGAGCTCGACGCGTTACTACCAGGTGCTCAACGCCCTCATCGACCACCCCGGCGCCCTCGAGCACGACCCGATGCTCATCAAGCGACTGCGCCGACTGCGTGCCAGCCGCCAGCGGGCCCGCTCGGCCCGCCGCCTCGGCATGGAGCCCTGAGCGCCGGCACCCCCAGACCAGCGACGCCCGTCCGTGAGGGAAGCCGGACGGGCGTTGCTGTGCCCGGACCGCACGGCCGGATGCCGGGAGCGCACGGTGCGCACCCGGCATCCGTCACGTCGTGCTGGGGTCCGAGGGGCTCAGGGCAGGTCGGGGTCGGGGAACTCGACCGGCCAGCCCTTCCTCGAGAGCTGGTCGCGCACCCGCCGCAGGTCGTTCTCGCTGGGGTCGGCGTGTGTCACGTTCGTGATCGCGGCGGCGATGTCCGACGGGCCTGCGGGGCTGACATCGGCGCGGCGCAGGGCCTTGGCCACCCGCTTGACCTCAGAGCGGGTCAGACGGCGCTCGAGGAGGGCGATGAGCGGCACGTAGTCGTGTTCGGGGACGCCGCCCGGGTAACCCTCGCGCAACCATGCGACGATCCGGGCCAGGGCGCTGCCCTCCTTGGGCGGGGCGTCGTCGTCATGCTCGTCGCCGGCGAGCGGCCAGCCGCCGAGCACGAGGTTGGCCGCCACGCGGCGCATCTGGATGTCGTCGGGCAGCAGGGCTGCAGCCGACGCAGCGGTTACGTACCCGTCCGTGTGCAGGCGCCGGAGGACGTCCATGGCCCGGTCGGTGCCGATCCGCTCGTTGAGGACGGCCAGGAGGGCGGGACACTCGTCGTCGGGGACCCCATCGGGGTACGCCTCGCGGATCCACTGCAGGACCGGTCCGGACAGCTGGTTCATGGGAGACGCTCTCCTACTTCTCGACGATCGACGGGGGGAAGCTCTCGAAGCTCACGGCCATGCCGAATCCGGACGCCACGATCAGGACCAGCCCGAGCACGATGCCGCCGATGACGACAGCGATCAGCACACCGGCGACCACTCGGCTGGAGAACCTCGGGCGGCTGCGTATCGTGCCGTCGGCCTCCGCGTAGTCGACGGACCCGATCGTGAGGACCCGCAGAGCCACCGCGTAGATGAACGGGAGGCCCGCTCCGAAGACGAGACCGGCGAAGAGGACGTTGCTGGCGCCCTGGAGGACGAGTTCGATGGTGTTCACGATGCCTGCCCTCAGTGGGTCTTGGTCTCGGTGGGCTCGGCCGGCTCGACGTCGTCAGAGGGCGGCGCCTCCGACGCGTCGAGCACCCCGTGTTCGGCGGGGGAAGAGGTCACCTCTGCGGCGTCCTCCCACGTCTCGTTGACGTTGTGCGCGCCGACGTGGTCGACCCGGGACTGGCGGTAGATCCACCAGGACACGGCCACGAGGATGAGGAACACGACGAGGGCACCCGCGGCTCCGCCGACCGAGTCGGCGACCCACCACATCAGGGCGCCCACGAGGGCTGCGATGGGGAACGTCGTGGCCCAGGCGGTGACCATGCGTCCGGCTGTCGACCACCGGACCGGTGTCCCTCGACCGAGGCCCCCGCCGAGGACCGAGCCGGTCGCGACGTGGGTGGTCGACAGGGCGAAGCCCAGGTGGCTCGCGGCCAGGAGGACGGCAGCGGTGGACCCGTCGCTCGACATGCCCTGGCGCGGCGTGATGTCGACCAGCCCCTTGCCCAGCGTGCGGATGATCCGCCAACCGCCCAGGTACGTGCCGAGCGCGATCGCCGTCGCGGCGCTGACCTTGACCCAGGTGGGCACCGAGGTCGTGCTGGACCAGTGGCCGCTCGCGATGAGGGCCAGGGTCATGACACCCATCGTCTTCTGGGCGTCGTTGGTGCCGTGCGCGACCGACACCAGCGACGCGCTACCGACCTGCCCGTAGCGGAAGTAGCGCTCCTCGAGCCGGTGCATCACGCTGTTCGTCACCTTGTGCACCAGCCAGCAGCCCGTGAACGCAACCAGCATGGCGATCACCGGAGAGATCAGGGACGGGCAGGAGGATCTTGCCGACCACGCCGTCGAGCTTGGTTCCGTCTCCGTTCCACTTCACCCCGGACCAGCCCAGCCCGGCAGCCCCTGCGCCGGTGAGACCGCCGAGTAGCGCGTGGGACGAACTCGAGGGAAGGCCGAGCAGCCAGGTGAACAGGTTCCAGAGGATGCCGCCGACGAGCCCCGCAAGGATGATGATCAGCACCGCCTGTCCACCATCGGCGATGAGCGCAGGGTCGGGGGCCCCGTCCTTCGTCTGGAGGTTGATGACCGCGTTGGTCACGGTGAGCGCGACCTCGACCGAGAGGAAGGCGCCGACCAGGTTGAGGATGGCCGACAGGCCCACCGCGACCTTGGGCTTGAGGGCTCCGGTCGAGATCGACGCGGCCATGGCGTTGGCCGTGTCATGGAAGCCATTCGTGAAGTCGAAGGCCAGTGCCGTCACGATGACAAGCACGAGGGTGAGGGTCGCTGCGTCCACGATTCACCAGTGTGGGGCCGCCATGACCAGTTCACCAATGCGAGTGGCTGTGTTCACCTCGTGTTCATCCTCACTGAGCGGGCGACCGACGCGGTCGGATGGCACGATGCGCCGATGACCGACCTCGACTGGAGCACGACGGAGGGCCTTGCCGCCATCCGTGACCACCTCGCAGAGCGGATCGACGGGTGGCGCCAACCGGTGGCCCATGCGGTCGGCCTGAGCCCCGCGACGTCGTCGCCCGAGTGGGTGTTCGTGCACGTCAACACCCCCGGCGGTCGACACGGTCTGCCCGCGGTGGTGCTCGCGTCGGTGCTGCACCACGACGGCACCACGGCGTCGCTGCCGCTGTCGTCGAGCGCGCTGGCAGCGGCCGTCGAGTCGCTGGCCCCGGCCGAGGCCTGCACCGACGTCGACCACCCGAACCTGGCGGCCTGGCGCAGCGTGCTCGCCGACCTCGAGAGCAACCCGGCTCGTGAGGCGGTGGCGGTCTTCGTCGCAGATCTCGACGACCCCGTCACGTCCGAGGCCGACGGGTCGATGCGGGCCACCTTCGAGGGCCACGCCCCGGCGATGTGAGCCCGGGCACGGCGGGGACGAAACGGCATCCCCGGTCGTTGGAGCCCGAGGCCGGGTCCGCGGGAAACCTCCCGCGGTGATCGACGGTCCGTGACCGTTCCGGAGGCATCGTGCTCGACACGCTCACCGCGCTCGTCGAGGCGGGCGCCGCCGCTCCCTGGGTGCTCCCGGTGGTGCTGCTCGTGGCCGTGTTCGACGCGCTCGTCCCGCCCGTGCCCAGCGAGGGCATCGTCGTCGCCCTCGCCGCGGTCGCCGTCGCGGGTGCCGGCCCGGACCTGTTCCTGCTCGCCGTGGTCGCCGGCATCGGTGCCTTCCTCGGCGACTCCCTGACCTACGTCGTGGGTCGACGCTTCGGGCCGCAACGGCTGCACCGCGTCACCCGGCCCGGGCCGCGTCGCGCCCTGGAGCGCGCCTCGGCCACCCTGGAGCGCCGCGGCGCGGTCGTCATCCTGTCGGCCCGTTACGTGCCGCTGGGCCGGGTCGCCGTCAACCTCACCGCGGGGGCGACCGGCTTCCCGCCCCGGCGATTCTTCGGCTTCGCCGCACTGGCCGCGACCACCTGGGCCGCCTGGTCGGTCGGGGTCGGGGCGCTCGCCGGCCACTGGCTCGAGGGCAACCCCCTGCTGGGATCGGTGTCCGGTGTCGTCGTGGCGCTGCTCCTCGGCCTCGTGATCGACCGCGTCGCCCGGCGCTTCAGCGGATGGGGCCGGATGCCGTCGCCCCCCGCCGCCGTGAGCGTCACCTAGCGCCGGGCCGGCTCAGGGTCGGGTCAGGGTTCACTGGGGGTCGGCCCCGGTGTCGGTGCCGCCGACCGCTGCCTAGCGTGAGGGAACCGACCGCGTGGCCCTGGTCGGCCAGCCGCCGCACGGAAGGCACCTCGTGCTCGAGACGCTCACGACCTTCATCGAGGCACAGGCCGCGGCTCCGTGGGTGCTGGCCCTCGTCCTTCTCGTCTCAGCCGGCGACGCGCTCGTGCCACCCGTGCCGAGCGACCCCGTCGTCGTCGCGCTGGCGGCGATCTCGGTGGCCGGCGACGGCCCGAACCTCGTCCTGCTCGGCGTGGTCGCGGCGCTCGGGGCCTTCCTCGGGGACACCGCGACCTACGTCGCCGGGCGTCGCTTCGGCCCCGAGCGGCTGTCCCGCACGTCCCGGCCCGCGCTGCGCCGGGCGCTGGACCGGGCCTCTCGCACGCTCGAGCAGCGCGGCGGGCTCGTGATCCTCCTGGCCCGCTACGTGCCGGTCGGTCGCGTCGCCGTCAACCTGACGGCGGGGGCGACGGCATACCCCCGTCGGCGGTTCGTCGGCTTCGCGGCCCTCGCTGCGCTCAGCTGGTCGGCCTGGTCGGTGACGGTGGGCGCGCTCGCGGGCCGTTGGATGGCCGACAACCCCCTGCTCGGGGCGGTCGCGGGAGTCACCGCCGCGTTGGTGCTCGGACTGGCCGTCGACGTCGTCGCCCGACGGGTGCTCGGCCGTCCGCGTGAGGCCACGTCGTTTGCACTCTCCCCCCGAGAGTGCCAATAATGGCGTTAGCACTCTCCCTAGGAGAGTGACAATCCTGACCGGTCCGGTGAGGGTCTGGTGCCCCGGCGTGTGAGCTGACGGCATCCGGCTCGTCCGTCGCGGGCGCCGCCCGGTCTCACCTTCGATTCGCGTGGGAGGAACCACCCGAATGGCCAAGATCATCGCTTTCGATGAAGAGGCACGCCGCGGTCTCGAGCGAGGAATGAACGTCCTCGCCGATGCCGTCAGGGTCACGTTGGGCCCCAAGGGCCGCAACGTCGTGCTCGAGAAGAAGTGGGGCGCCCCCACGATCACCAACGACGGCGTCTCGATCGCCAAGGAGATCGAGCTCGACGACCCGTACGAGAAGATCGGCGCCGAGCTCGTCAAGGAGGTCGCCAAGAAGACCGACGACGTCGCCGGTGACGGCACCACGACGGCAACCGTGCTCGCCCAGGCGCTCGTGCGCGAGGGGCTGCGCAACGTCGCCGCGGGTGCGAACCCGATGGCGCTCAAGCGCGGCATCGAGAAGGCCGTCGCGGCCGTCTCCGACGAGCTGCTCGCCGCCGCCAAGGACGTCGAGACCAAGGAGCAGATCGCCGCGACCGCGTCGATCAGCGCCGCTGACCCCCTGATCGGCGAGATGATCGCCGAGGCCATGGACAAGGTCGGCAAGGAAGGCGTCATCACCGTCGAGGAGAGCAACACCTTCGGCCTCGAGCTCGAGCTCACCGAGGGCATGCGCTTCGACAAGGGCTACATCAGCCACTACTTCGTCACCGACACCGAGCGCATGGAGGCCGTGCTGGAGGACCCCTACGTCCTCATCGCGAACTCCAAGATCGGCTCGATCAAGGACCTGCTCCCGCTGCTCGAGAAGGTCATGCAGTCGGGCAAGCCGCTCCTCATCATCTCCGAGGACGTCGACGGCGAGGCCCTGTCCACGCTCGTCGTGAACAAGATCCGCGGCACCTTCAAGTCGGTCGCCGTCAAGGCCCCCGGCTTCGGTGACCGTCGCAAGGCCATGCTCGGCGACATCGCCATCCTCACCGGTGGCCAGGTCATCTCCGAGGAGGTCGGTCTCAAGCTCGACACGGCCGAGCTCGACCTGCTCGGTCGCGCCCGCAAGGTCGTCGTCACCAAGGACGAGACGACGATCGTCGAGGGTGCCGGCGACGAGGACCAGATCTCCGGTCGGGTCAACCAGATCCGCGCCGAGATCGAGAAGTCGGACTCCGACTACGACCGCGAGAAGCTCCAGGAGCGCCTCGCCAAGCTCGCCGGCGGCGTCGCCGTCATCAAGGCGGGCGCGGCCACCGAGGTCGAGCTCAAGGAGCGCAAGCACCGCATCGAGGACGCCGTGCGCAACGCCAAGGCGGCCGTCGAGGAGGGCATCGTCGCCGGTGGCGGCGTCGCCCTCATCCAGGCCGGCAAGGTGGCCTTCGCCAAGCTCTCGCTCGAGGGCGAGGAGGCGACCGGTGCCAACATCGTGCGCGTCGCCATCGAGGCCCCGCTCAAGCAGATCGCGATCAACGCCGGTCTCGAGGGTGGAGTCGTCGCGGAGAAGGTCAGCAACCTCGAGCCGGGCTGGGGCCTCAACGCCGCCACCGGCGAGTACGTCGACCTCATCGCGGCCGGCATCATCGACCCGGCCAAGGTGACGCGTTCGGCGCTGCAGAACGCCGCGTCGATCGCTGCGCTGTTCCTCACCACCGAGGCCGTCATCGCCGACAAGCCGGAGAAGAACCCCCCGGCCATGCCCGGCGGCGACGACATGGGCGGCATGGGTTTCTGACCCGAGTCACTCACGTCTCACGCTCACGAGGGCGGTCCCCCAGCACGGGGGGCCGCCCTCGTGGCCTGTCCGGGGGCGCGCCGGCCGAGGATCACCCTCGGGTGCTCCGGCCCGAAGGACGTCCGCGCGAGCAGGACCCACCCACGCCGCTCGTACAGGCCCAGCGCTGCCTCGGCGTCCGGGTGGGTGAGCAACAGGGCAGGCCCGGCGACGGATTCCATCACGGCGTCGTGGAGCCGACCGCCGATGCCGGCGCCGGCCACCGACGGCGAGACCACCAGCTGCTGCAGCTCGAACACGGGTGGGTCCCAGCCCCGGGCGGCATCGGGGCCGGCCGCCCGCAGGTCGGCGGCGAACAGGGCCCCCGGCCCGCCCTGGGCAAGCCCGAGGAGGTCGTCGCCGTCGAGCGCGATGGCCGTGACGGTGTCCCCTCCGGCCGATGCCTCGACCAGGTGGCGAGCCTGCGCGACGTTCTCCGCCGTCGACTCGTGCCAGGGCGAGGGACGGTAGCGCTCCTCGAGCAGGGCCACGAGGTCGCCCTCGAAGCGCGCCAGCTCATCGGCGACGACCCGCCGGACCTCCACCACGGTGCTCAGGGCATCCGGAGGCCGCGGCCCTGGTCGATCGGTGAGCGGGCGCGGTGCAGCAGGCGAGCCGCGCTGAGCAGCCACACCGTGGCCAGCGCCACCGAGACCAGGAGGCTGGACGACGTCGGCAGCTCGTCGCGGCCGAGCAGCAGCAACGGCACGCCGAGGATGCCGAACGCGCCGATGGCCACGGCCTTGTCGCCCGCGCTCCACCGACGTGACAGCAGCACGAGGACGCACCCGAGCAACCACGGCAGCGGCGCGAACGCCGAGGTCTCCGGGATGAGCGCCAGCACCACGGATGCCGCGAGCAGCGTGATCGTCACGACCTCCAACCACGGTGGTCCGGTCACGTCACCCCCGAACGGGTCGGGTGACAGGTACTCGACCTCGGGCGCCACCGCATGGCCACCTGCCTCGGCGACCAGGTCGGCAGGGTCCCCGAGGTCTGCCAGCACCCGCCGGACCGCAGCGTCCGTGCGGGGGGCGGTGCCCACGGCATCCGCGAGGTACTCGTCGATGCTCGTCCGGAGCTCGATGCGGCGGTCCTCGGGGAGCGCCGCCGCCTCGGTCTCCAGGCGTGCGAGCCACTCCGCGATCTCGGGGTGGTCCAGGCCACTCATGTCCGCGCGCCTCGTGCCATGGCCGTCACGGTAGCGGCCCGGGCCGTCCTGGCTCCCCGGGACGCGACGCACCCGGCTCAGCAGGTGCCCAGTCGGTTCACAGCATCCGCAGGGGTGAACGGAGGAGAATCGGCCCCATGACGACCCCCGACCCCTCCGACGCCCTCGTGCTCGGCCCGATGCTGAGGTACGTCGACGAGACCTCCGCGACGGTCTGGGTACGCACGGCGGATGCCGTGACGGTCACCGTCGAGCGTGCCGGGCACTCCTGGAGCGCGCCGACGTTCGCCGTCCACGGCTCGCACTTCGCCCTCGTCGTCCTCGACGGCCTGACGCCTGGAAGTCGACGACCCCTACGAGGTGCGGCTCGACGGCATCACGGTCTGGCCGCATCGCGGGGATGCCGGCGAGCCGCATCCGGACCCTGGACCCGGCGCGCGAGCTGCGCCTCGCCTTCGGGACGTGCCGCACGACGGGCAGCCATGACGAGGTCGGCAACCGGGACCACGGCGTCGACGCGCTCCGGTCCGTCGCGATCAGCCTGCGGGACGACCCGGCCGCAGCGTGGCCCGACCTCCTCCTGCTGCTCGGCGACCAGGTGTACGCCGACACCACGCCACACCCCGAGCTCGAGGAGTTCATGGCCTCTCGGCGTGACCTGAGCCAGCCCCCGGGTGACGAGATCAAGGACTTCGTCGAGTACGCCGAGCTGTACCGGCTGGCGTGGAGCGATGACATCGTGCGCTGGGCGCTCTCGACGCTGCCCTCGGCGATGATGTTCGACGACCACGACATCCGCGACGACTGGAACACGTCGTGGTCCTGGCGGCGCGAGATCCGGGCAACGACCTGGTGGCAGGAGCGCATCGTCTCCGGACTCGCGCGCCTACTGGGTGCACCAGCACATCGGCAACCTCGCCCCCGCCGACCTGGCGGACGAGGAGGTCTGGCGACTGGTGGCGGAGCACGCGGCATCCGGGAGCACCGACGAGCTCGACCTCAGCGACGTGCTCGACACGGTGGCGGCCCGAGCCGACGCCGAGCCGTCCACCTATCGCTGGAGCTACGCGCGCCACCTCGGCGGCTGTGCGCTCGTCGTCGTCGACTCGAGAGCCGCCCGCGAGCTGCGCCCCGACGGTCGGTCGATGCTCGACGACGTGGAGATGGGCTGGCTGGACGGTGTGCTGCGCGGCGGGGTCCGACACCTGTTCATCGGTACCTCCCTGCCGTTCCTCCTCCCGCCCGGCCTGCACGACTTCGAGGCGATGAACGAGGCGATGGCGCAGGGCTCCCACGGGCGCCGCGTGGCACGGGGGGCCGAACGGCTGCGCCGGCGCATCGACCTCGAGCACTGGGCGGCCTTCAACGAGGGGTTCGACGAGGTCTTCGAGCTGGTCATGGCGGTCGCGCGGGGCGAGCGGGGCCCGTCGCCCGACACGGTGACCTTCCTCTCCGGGGACGTGCACAACTCCTACCTCGCGCAGGTCGACGACCCGGGTGGTTCGGGTGCGTCCTCGCGCATCGTCCAGGCCGTGTGCTCGCCGATCCGCAACCCCATGCCGCGCGCGGTGCGTGTCGTCATGTCGCTGTTCGCGAAGTCGCTCGTGCGCCCGATGCGGTTCATCGCGGCGCGCTCGCGGCGCGTGCCCGACCCTGCTTACCCGTGGACGGTCACCGACGGGCCGTGGTTCGACAACAACCTCGCGCTCATCACCGTCGGCGAAGGGTCCCTCGACCTCACGTGGGTCAGCGGTGTCGTCACCGATGACGTGGACCACCCGACGCTGCGGACGGTGTATGCCGCGCGCATCGAGCCGCTCCCCACCACCTCGCGCCCGGTCAAGGGTCTGTCAAAGGTTTGACAGCGGCGCGGAACACCGCAGCCGTCGCCTAGCGTTGGGCGGGCAGAGGTGCCGCTCGCGGTGGCCTCGCCCGACCATGCCGGATGCCGGCCCGCTGTGACAAGGATGCCCATGACGCTCGCCGACGCCACCGACCGCGAGACGACGACGCGCCTGGCCGCCGCCCGGGTCGAAGGCCTGAGCAAGGTCTACGGGTCGGGCGAGACCCGCGTCGTCGCGCTCGACGACGTCACGCTCGACCTGTACGCGGGGGAGTTCACCGCCATCATGGGCAAGTCGGGCTCGGGGAAGTCCACGCTCATGCACTGCGCGGCAGGTCTGGACGAGGCGACGGCGGGACACGTGTTCGTCGGGGACGTCGACCTCACCACCCTCAAGGAGCGCCACCTCACCGAGCTGCGGCGCGACCGCATCGGCTTCGTCTTCCAGGCGTTCAACCTCGTGCCGACCCTGACCGCCGAGGAGAACATCGTGCTCCCGGCCGCCATCGCGGGTCGCCAGCCGGACCCGGCATGGTTCGACGAGGTCGTGGACACCGTCGGGCTGCGTGACCGGCTCGGGCACCGACCCAGCGAGCTGTCCGGAGGCCAGCAGCAGCGCGTGGCCTGTGCCCGCGCGCTCGTCGGGCGACCCGACATCGTCTTCGCCGACGAGCCCACCGGCAACCTCGACTCGACCTCGGGTGCGGAGGTGCTGGGCTTCCTGCGGCGGGTCGTCGACACCCACGGCCAGACCGTCGTCATGGTCACCCACGACCCGGGCGCCGCCAGCTGGACCGACCGTGTCGTCTTCCTCGCCGACGGCATGGTCGTCGACGAGCTGCGGGAGCCGACACCCGAGCGGGTTCTCGAGCGGATGGCCCGACTCGACCGCCGCGTCGGGGCCTGACCCGTGCTGCGAGCCACCTGGCGCAGTGTCTTCGCGCACAAGCTGCGCCTGTTCCTCAGCGCCTTTGCGGTCATCCTCGGCGTGGCCTTCGTCGCCGGGTCCTACATCTTCACCGACACCCTCGACCGGGCCTTCACGGGGTTGACCAGTGGTGCCGTCGGCGACGTCATCGTCCAGCCGGGCTCCGGCGACGGTGAGGAGGGTGGCGGTGGCGGCCCGGTGAGCCAGGGGACCAGCACCGTGCCTGCCGAGCTCGTCGAGCAGCTCGGGGCCGTGCCCGGGGCCGCCCGCGCCGACGGGCGGGTGTCCAACTTCGGGACGTTCGTCGTCGGCAAGGACGGCAAGCTCATCGGTGGACAGGGCCCTCCCGGCATCGCCGTGAACCGCAGTGAGGGGCCGGCCGCGAACGGCGTCCCGTCCTCGACGCTGGAGAGCGGGCGCTGGCCGGAGTCGCCGGACGAGGTCGTCCTCGACGTGTCGACCGCCCGCAAGGCCGGCTACCTCCTCGGCGAGCAGGTCGCGCTCGTCACCACGAGTGAGGTGCCCCGCATCGAGGCGACGTACGTGGGGACCGCGAGCTTCGGCGGGTCCGCCCTCGTCGGCGCGAGCGTCGTCATGCTCGAGACCTCGCGCGCCCAGGAGGTCTACCTCGGGGGCGAGGACGCCTTCTCGGCCGTGTGGGTCACGGCCGCGCCGGGCACGAGCCAGGACGAGCTGCTCGCGTCGGTGAACGGGATGCTGCCCGAGGGGTTCCGGGCGGTCACCGGGGACGCCACCTCCGAGCGCGCGTCGACCCGGATCGACGAGGCCCTGTCGTTCGTCACCACGTTCCTCCTCGTCTTCGCCGGCGTGGCCCTGACCGTCGGGGCGTTCCTCATCGTCAACACCTTCTCGATCCTCGTCGCCCAGCGCAGCCGCGAGCTCGCGCTCCTGCGGGCCATCGGGGCGAGCCGTCGCCAGGTGGCGCGGTCCGTGCTCGCGGAGGCAGCCGTCGTCGGGCTCATCGGGTCGGCCATCGGCATCGGCGTCGGGTTCGTGCTCGCGGTGGGCATCAAGCTGCTCTTCAGCCGTGTCGGTCTCGACCTCAGCGCCAACGAGCTCGTCCTGCGGCCACGGACCGTGGTCGTCGCCCTCGTCGTCGGTCTCCTCGTCACCCTGGCCTCGGCCTACCTGCCGGCTCGGCGCGCCGGGCGCGTACCGCCGGTCGCCGCGATGCGCGACGACGTCGCCCTCGCCGAGGGGGGTCTGCGATGGCGCCTCGCCGTGGGGGCCGTGCTCCTCGTCGCCGGGATCGCTGCGATGGCCGCGGGCCTCGCCGACATCGGGTCGGAGCCGACCTACGTCCTTGGTGCGGGTGCCTTCGGGGTGCTGGTCGGCACGGCGTTGCTGAGCCCGGTCCTCGGGCGGCCGGTGCTCGCCGGGCTCGGGTGGGCCTACCGGCGCTCCTTCGGGGCCGTCGGCCTGATGGCCGAGCAGAACGCCCGCCGCAACCCGCGGCGCACGGCGGCCACGGCATCCGCGCTGATGATCGGTGTGGCTCTCGTGACGATGATGTCGGTGCTCGGGGCGTCGGCCAAGGCCAGCCTGGACCAGACGCTCGCGGAGGACATCGTCGCCGACTTCGTGGTGTCCAACGCCGTGGGCCAGGCCTTCTCGTCGTCGGTCGCGGACGAGATCGAGGGTGTCGACGGGGTCCAGACGGTCGCCCGGGTGCGCGCGGCGCTCCTGCAGATCGACGGCGAGCGAGACTTCGCGTCGGCCGTCGACCCGGATGCCGTGGCGAGCGTCGCCCGCCCCGAGATCGTCACCGGGGCACTCGCCGATCTCGACGCGGGCAAGGTGGCGATCTCCAGTGAGCTGGCCGCTGAAGCGAGGGCTGTCGGTCGGTTCGCCCGTGACCATCGGGTACGCCGGCGCGACGACCGAGGCGACGGTCGTCGCCACGTATGTCGAGGATGCCGTGCTGCAGTCCGACGTCACGATGTCGCTGGAGGGCTTCGACGCGATCGGGGTGCCCCCGACCGATCGCACCGTCTACGTCGTGGCCGAACCCGGCGTCGACCGGGCCGTCCTCGGCGCTGCGCTCTCCGACGTCGTGGCCGACCTGCCGACGGTCACCGTCAACGACCAGGCGACCTTCGCGGCCGAGCAGCGGGCCCCCATCGACCAGCTGCTCTTCATCGTGTACGCGCTGCTCGGTCTGGCCGTGGTCATCGCCGTGCTCGGCATCGTCAACACCCTCGCCCTGTCGGTCATCGAGCGGGTGCGTGAGATCGGGCTGTTGCGCGCGGTGGGCCTGAGCAGGAAGCAGCTGCGCACGATGCTGCGCCTGGAGTCGGTGGCGATCGCCCTGCTCGGGGCCGTGTTGGGCATCGTCCTCGGTCTGGCGTTCGCGCTGGCGCTGCAGCGATCCCTGGCCGACGACGGCATCGACGTGCTCGCGATCCCCGGCGGCCAGCTCGCCCTCTTCGTCGCGGTGGCCGCACTGGTCGGGGTGCTCGCTGCCTTGTGGCCGGGACGTCGCGCGGCCCGGCTCGACATCCTTCGGGCGATCGCGAGCGACTGACACCAACCCGGCGCAGGGCCAGGCGTCAGGAGAACATCCGGACGGCCTGGGCCTCGGCGTCGGCGTACTGCGTGCCCGCAGCCCCCAGCACCTGTCCGATCGAGTCGAGCGACGTCCGCACCTGCTGCTGCGTGCCGCGCCACTGGCTCACCACGCCCTGGAACTGCACCGAGGCACTGCCGGTCCAGGCGTCCTGGAGGCCGGTCAGTCGCGCCATCATGGTCGCGACCTGCCCCTCGATCTCGGCGGAGATCCGGGCGATGTCGCCGGCCGCCGCGGCGATGCGCTCGGTGTCGACGGTGAACTGTGCTGCCATGGGAATCCCCCTCGTCCTGGCCGCGCCCCCGTGGTGCGCCCGGTGGATCGAGACTAGGACGACCGGCGAACAGGGCCTGAAAGTTTTCCACAGGACCGGTCGGCCGTCAGCGGCTCAGACCGGGTCGAGCCCCAGGAGGTCGACCTCGAGCAGGGTGGCGAGGCCGCGGATCTCGCGGTGCACGGCATCCGTCATGGCGGTGGTGGGGGTGACGTCCCAGTGGAGGGCGTTGACGCGCAGGACCCCGGCCGCGAGGTCGGTGGTGGCGTCGAGCTTGCCGACGAGGCGGTCGCCGTGGAGCACGGGCATGGCCCAGTAGCCCCACCGCCGTTTCACCGCGGGCTTGTACATCTCGAGCTGGTAGTCGCTCTCGAACACCTCGGCGAGGCGGGTGCGGTCGATGACGAGCCGGTCGAGCGGCGAGAGCAGCGCGGTCCGGCCACGGAAGGGCCGGCCGAGCTGCTCGGGGTCCACCCGCCACGTCCCGCGGACGCCCTCGATCACCGCAGCCTCCCCGGCGTCGCGCACGTCGTTGGGCTCGCTCGGGTGTTGCTGTGCCTTGGCGCGAGCGATGCCCAGGGCCCGCAGCCGGCGACGGTCCCGCTCGCGCAGGGCCTCCTCGAGCGGCACCGTGGGGGTGTCGGGGAAGACTCGCTCGGCGAGGTCCCACAGGCGCTCACGCCCGTCACGGTCGGCGACGGCCACCTCACCGCGGGCCTCGAGCAGCCCGACGAGCATGCGCACGTTGCGGTCGTCGTTCCAGCCGCTCGACCGCCACGGCACCACGCAGGTGTCGGGCAGGTCGCGCGTGGGCAGCGGGCCGTCGGAGCGCAGCCGTTCGAGGACGTCGAGGTGGGCGGCGCGGTTGGCGTCGAGCCACTCGACCAGACCCTCCTGCCAGTCGCGCCAGGGCTGCGGACCGGGCCAGGCCGCCATCTCCGCCCGGAACAGCGAGAGGTCCTCGGCGGGGCGCAGCAAGCCGCCGAGCTCGACGACCTGACCCGACTCGAGGAGACCGTCGAGGTCTGCGGGGGAGTAGCCCCGGCCGAGCCGGCTCCACAGCACGATGTCGGCACTCGGTGCGACGTGCGCGGTGAGGTCGAACTGCACGAGCGTCAGCCGGCGAAGCACCTCGAACGCGTCGGTGGGCCGCGGGGCGTCGAGCAGCTGCGCCCGGACCGCGATGCGGCGGGCGTCGCGACGTGAGAGCTGGTGCACCACGTGCCGATGGTACGAGCGCGCACCTACCATCAGGGCGTGGCCATCCTCATCGACCCGCCTCGACCCGAGGCCCACGGCCGCCGGTGGTCACACCTGGTGAGCGACAGCAGCATCGAGGAGCTGCACGAGTTCGCGCGCACGGCCGGCATCCCGCGCCGGGCCTTCGAGGGGGACCACTACGACATCCCCGAGGAGCGGTACGCCGCCATCGTCGCCGCCGGTGCCGCCCCCACTCCGGCCCGCGACCTGCTGCGCGCCCTCCAGCGGAGCGGGCTGCGGCTGCAGAAGCGCCGCGGAGACACGGGGGTGGCCCGGGTGCGCGGCGTCCACTTCGTCGACGGCACGACCGCGGACGTCGACCTCATCGCGTCCGGTCGCGAGGCCGATGCAGGCCGGGTGTTCGCGGCGATGGCCTTCGTGCGTGACGCCGGTGGCGACCTCGCCATCGTGTTCTCGGTGAGACGCGGCGAGTGGGGCGCCCCCGGGGGGTGGCGCGAACCGGGGGAGTCGGTGCGCGAGAACGCTGTTCGTGAGGTCCGCGAGGAGAGTGGGCTGCTCGTCGACCCCGTCGACCTCCGGCCGCTGGGCTACGAGCGGTTCCACAACCGCTCGACGGGCGGCTTGTGGCACGAGGGCCTGGACCTGCTGCAGGTCTACGAGGTCACCGTTCCCGGCACGCGGCCCTCCTTGCGCCCCGAGCTCGACGACACCTCGCAGCACCGGTGGGTGACCTGGGCAGAGCTCGAGGCCCTGTGCTCCGAGCAGTTCTGGTGGGCGCTCGTGGCGGCGACGCTCAGCCCGCGAGCCGGGTGAGCTCTCGGGCGAGGTTCTCCCGGGCGGCCGGCTCCCACGCCTTCCGGGCGTGCGTCGTGCGGTAGACGTGGTCCCGCACGAGGAACGGACGGAGCACGCCCGACCGCTCGCGGGCGTAGGTCGCCACCGGCACGTGGGCGTACTCCGCGCGCACCTGGGTGCAGTACTCGTCGAACCGCCCGACCGGCGCCGCGAGCACCCACAGGTCGGCGTCGTGCAGCACGACCCGCGCGCGGTCCGTGGCGGCCGCGACGCTCAGTCCGTGGTCCCCGGTGTCGAGCACGGATGCCGTGACGCGGGCTCGCGTGACGGCATCCACTCCCAGCGTGCCGAGGAGACGGTCGGCCAGTGCTGCGCTCTGGGGCTCGTTCTCCGCGGCCGTCGCGGCGGGCTCCACGACGTACACGGCGTCGTGGAACCAGGCCGCGAGCCCGGCCACGATCCGGTCGTCCGCCGACACCTGCTCCGCGGCGCAGAGCGAGTCGATGGCGGCGAGCACCTCCGCGAGGTGGGTGGTGCCGTGGTAGCGACGGTGTGCTTCCCCCCAGCGTCCGAGGAGGTCGCGCCCCACGTCGACGACGGCACGGCGAGGCGCCTGTGGTGCCGCGGCGGTGCAGTCTGCGAGCCACCGCCGCTCGAGCGCGTGCATCGGGCCACTGTGCCACCCCGAGGGCGCCCGCGTCACGCGGTCAGGCGAGAGCGCTCGTAGGCCTTGGCGTAGAGGCTGCCCATCGCGAGCAGGAGCAGGCCGACGGCGATGAAGGCGACCGAGCGCACGATGCCGCTGAGCGAGGACAGGTCGTAGAGGAACAGCTTGGCCACGCTCACCCCGGCCAGCACCAAGCCGGTGCGGAGGGTGAGGTCGGCATCGGCAGAGCGCTCGAGGCCGCGCAGCAGCAGCCAGGCGGCGGCGAGCATCCACGTCACGGTCGCGAGGGCCTGACCGATCGTGAACCCCAGGGCGGGGTCGCCCAGCCGCTCACCGATCAGGGTTCCGGCTGCGGCCAGGGCCGTTGCCGATGCCCCGAGGGCGAGCACCCAGGCGACGACGCGGACCCCGAGGCGTACCTCGCGACCGATGCCCCGCTGGTTCGCCATCGCCCAGACGCCCACGGCGACGACCCCTGCGAGGAGGATGCTGTCGAGGAGGGCGACCGCCGTGTCGTCGAAGGGGAGGACGCCGACCGCGGGGTCGTCGAAGGCAGTGCCCGTCGACGTGGCGACGGAGAGCGGGTGCTGAACCCAGCCGAGCACCGCGAGTGCGGTGACACCCGGCCGCCAGCGCGAGGTTGACCCGCGAGCGGGTGGCGCCGGCCACCGTGAGCCCGGCCAGGGCCAGCAGGAGCAGGCCGGTCGTGATGAAGCGCGTGGGGGCGCCCGCCATGACGGCCAGCACGGCGAACACGGTGCCGGCTGCGCCGGTGGTGATCACGAGGTGGGCGGCAACGGGGCCGATCGGCCTGCGGCCGAGGGTGGTTGCCGCGAGGAGCAGCACGGCGGATGCCGTGGCGAGGGTGAGCGTGCGCGCCGGGTCCTCGAGCACGACCGTGGAGGCGATCAGGCCCACGGCGAGCAGGGCAACCGCCGCCGACGAGGTGGCGTCGCGCGGGTCCCTGCGCACCGAGACGGTCGAGGTGCCCAGGGTCGCGGCGAGGACGACACCGGCGACGACGAGGTGTCCGAGGTCCTCGGTGCCACCCCACGAGCTGCCTGCCGATGCGACCAGCAGGGCCAGGGTCACGGGGACCACCCGGGCCAGGGTGAGCAGCGGGGTCGTGCGGTTGCCGCCGGCCCACCACCCGACGACGCAGAGGATGCCGAGGTACGCCGACACGACCCAGCCGCCGCCCTGGGCGACCACGGGGGCGAGGATCGCTGCGCCGAGCACGACGAGCACGGCCAGCAGCTCGCTGGCCCAGACCCGAGCCAGGTGCAGACCGGCAATGGCCACGGCGGCCGCGAGGGTGAGTCCAGCACCGGCGGGGATCCAGCCGTAGCCGGTCGTCACCGCGACGACGTCGAGGTAGGCCGTGGCGACACCGGTTGCGACCAGGGCCACCGGAGCGCTCCCGACAGCGCGCTCGGCCCGCTGGTCGGCCAGGCCGCTCCGCACCCCGAGACCGATGAGGACGGCCGCCAGGGCTGCTCCGGCGGCGACGCGCGCCTCGGGGCCGAACCAGCCCCGCTGGGCGGCGAGGACGAGGAACATCGCGACGCCGGCCATCGTGATGACTGCTCCCGTGACCGCCAGCACCCTCGTGACGGCACCCTCGCGGCGGTACCACGCCGGGGGCGCCGCGACCGGGCCCGTGAGCTGCGGGGACGGTGCGGGCGCGACCGGTGACGGTGCTCGTGTGACCGGTGACGGCGGGAGTGCGACGGGGCGCGGGGTGGGGGCAGTCACGGGGGCCGGGCGCACGGCATCCGGGATGCTGTGCGGGGTCGCCGCGCGGTCGAGCTCGGTGCGGAGCCGGGCGAGGCCGTTGCCGACGGCGTACATGCGGGTCATCGCGTCGGCGAAGTCGGACTCGAGCTGCTGGACCTGGGCGCGGGTGCTCATGGGCGCAAGCCTCGCGGGTGGACGAGGGCGGCGCCTGAGCACCCCGACTCAACTCGCAGGACCAGGTTCGCGGACTCAGGAGCACTCCGCCGACTCAGGGCCCCATACGGCCCTGAGTCGGCGAAGTGCTCCTGAGCCCGCAGGAGGGTGGGGTCAGGAGGTCGACTTGGCCGCGAGCGTCGTCTTGACCTCGACGGTCTTGCCGTCACGCAGGACGGTGAGGGTGACCTCGTCCCCGGCGCTGCGCTCACGGATGTGGGCCACGAGGGACAGGGCCGACTCGACACGCTCGCCGCCGACGGCGGTCACGACGTCGCCGACCTGGAGACCGGCGGAGGAGGCGGGGGTGTTCTCGCCGACCGAGGTGATCTCGGCGCCGGTGCGGGTGGCCGACCCGTCGGAGGCCGAACCGTCCTGCGGGGTGACCCCGAGGTAGGCGTGCGTCGCGGTGCCCGAGTCGATGAGCTGCTCGGCGATCGAGGTGGCCTCGTTGACCGGGATCGCGAAGCCGATGCCGATGTTGCCCGACTGGCCCGAGCCGGACCCCAGCGAGGCGATCGAGGAGTTGATGCCGATGAGCTGGCCGCCGGCGTTGACGAGGGCACCACCGCTGTTGCCCGGGTTGATGGCGGCCGACGTCTGGATGGCGTTGGTCACGACGGGCTCGGTCTGGGACTGGCCCTGGCCGAACTGGTCCTGCTCGCCGCTGCTCTCGCCCTGGGTGGTGACGGGCCGGTTGAGGGCGCTGACGATGCCCGTGGTCACGGTGCCAGCGAGCCCCAGCGGGTTGCCCACGGCCATGACGGGGTCACCGACGGCGAGGCCGTCGGAGTCGCCGACGGCGACCGGCGTGAGGTCGCTCGGGTTGTCGGCGATGGTGATGACGGCGAGGTCGGTCGACGGGTCGGTGCCGCGGATCTCGGCCTTGAACGTGCGCCCGTCGGAGGTCGTCACGGTGAGCTCCTGCGCCCCGGCGACGACGTGGTTGTTGGTGAGGACGTGCCCGGCCGAGTCGATGATGACGCCCGAACCCTGCCCACCGCCCTGGCTCGAGGTGGCGGTGATCGCCACGACGCTCGGGGAGACCGCGGCAGCGGTGGCGGTCCAGTTCGGGGCGGAGCCGTCGGCCTGCACGACCGGCGCGGCATCCGTGTCACGGCCCAGGTCCTGGGCGGAGCCGGTGGTCGCGCTCTGGGCGCCGTCCGACCAGATCCGGTCAGCGGCGATGGTGCCGCCCGAGGCGAGCAGGGCCGCGAGGACGGCGACCGTCGTCAGCTCGGCGACACGGCGACCGCGCTTGGGTCCTCGCGCCGGAGGGGGAGTGGCGGGCCCGGACGCGGGCGGCCAGGTGGGAACCGGCTCGGTGGGCTGGCCGAAGGATCCGACGGGCCGAGGGTCGGTGGCGGTGCCGCCACGGGGGGCGTACCACTGGGGTGCGGGGTTGTGCTCGGTCATGACGAACGCTCCTTCGGGCGGGGGTGACTGGCTTGGGTCCAGTCAATCCCGCTGACATGCAAGCGAACTGATCAATTGCTGGGAGTCTGCTGTGGGAGGCGCACGACGAAGGTCGCGCCTCCGCCGGGAGTCTGCGCGACCCCGACCTGGCCGTGGTGCAGGGCCACGATGGCAGCGACGATCGCCAACCCGAGCCCGCTGCCTCCGCCGGCGCTCCGACCTCGAGAAGGGTCGGCACGGTAGAACCGCTCGAAGACCTTGGTCGCGACCTCTGGCGGCACCCCCGGGCCGTGATCACGCACCTCGAGTGAGGCCCCCTGCTGGTCGTGTCCGACCGCGACCTCGACGGGGGTGCCCGGCGGGGTGTGCCGCAGGGCGTTCGCCACGAGGTTGGTGACGACCTGACGCAGCTTGGGCTCCGACCCCGTGACGACGGTCGGTTCGATCGGTCCGTCCAGTCCCAGGAGGCTGATGCGGCGCTCGGGGGCGCGCACGCGGGCGTCGGCCACGGCATCCGCGGCGAGGACGGTGAGGTCCACCGGCCCCATGCCCACCTCGGGTGCGTCGTCGATGCGGGCCAGCATGAGCAGGTCCTCGACGAGCCCGCTCATGCGGTCGGACTCGGCCTCGATCCGTTCCATGGCCGACCCGACGGCCTCGGGATCGCGCACCGCGCCCTGGCGGTAGAGCTCGGCATAGCCGCGCACCGTCGCGAGCGGGGTGCGCAGCTCGTGGGACGCGTCGGCGACGAACTGCCGCATCCGCTCCTCGCTGGCCTCGCGCACGGCGAACGAGGACTCGATGTGCGCGAGCATCGTGTTCAGGCTGCGCGAGAGGGAGGTCACCTCGTCGTCGGCCTGCCGCACGGGCACGCGCTGCGTGAGGTCACCCGCGGCGATCGCGGCGGCGGTGTCCTCGATGCGGGTGAGGGGCCGGAAGGCGCGGCGCACGGCATACCGGGCCAGCCCGAGCGATGCGAGCAGCACGAGGGTGCTGATGAAACCCGTCGTGATGAGCAGCTGGGTCACGGTCTCGTTCACGGTGTCGAGCGGGACCCCGACGGCGAAGGTGGAGTCCTCCCCGACGACCCGACCGGCGATGAAGCGCCACTGCGGGCGTCCGCCCTCGGAGGGCACCGTGAACGGCTCACCGCTCGTGACGCGCGGGTCGTCGACGGTGAGCACGGGCAGGACCGGCCGAGCCGTCTCGCCCGTGGGCAGGCGGGTGATGGTGCCGCGAGCGCCCTGCAGGTGGAACGCGTAGCCGGTGGGCAGGGCCGAGCCGGTGCTGCGCAGGTCGTCGAAGACCTGGTTGGCGACCGGGCGGGCCACCGAGCGCAGCTCGGAGTCGACGCGATCCAGCAGGTCGGACCGCATGAGGTACGCCGACGCGAGACTCGTGAGGATGAGCGCGGCTCCCACGAGGGTCCCGACGATCGCCACGAGGCGGCGCCGCAACGGCACCGCCTCGAGCTGTCGCACGACCCGGGCGACCGGGCCGGACTCTGCGCCGTTCGCCACGCTCAGACCTGGGGCGGCACGCGCAGCACGTAGCCGACACCACGTTTGGTGTGGATGAGTGCGGGGAGTCCTTCGGCGTCGATCTTGCGGCGCAGGTAGGAGATGTAGGACTCGACGATGCCGGCCTCGCCGCGGAAGTCGTAGTCCCAGACGTGGTCGAGGATCTGCGACTTCGACAGCACCCGGTTGGGGTTGAGCATGAGGTAGCGCAGCAGCTTGAACTCGGTGGGGCTGGTCTCGATGACCCGGCCGGCGCGGCGCACCTCGTGCGAGTCCTCATCGAGCTCGAGGTCCTCGAAGGTGAGGATCTGGCGGTCCTCCTCGGCGTCACCCCGGGTGCGGCGCAGCACGGCGCGGATCCGGGCGACGACCTCCTCGAGGCTGAACGGCTTGGTGACGTAGTCGTCGCCGCCGACGGTCAGGCCCTTGATCTTGTCGTCGACCGAGTCGCGGGCGGTGACGAAGACGATGGGGAGCTGGCGGCCCTGTTCGCGCAGTCGGCGCGTGACGGTGAAGCCGTCCATGTCGGGGAGCATGACGTCCAGGACGCACAGGTCGGGGTCGTGGGCGTCGGCGACGCGCAGCGCCTCTGCGCCGCTCGCTGCCGTGGCGACGTCGAAGCCCGCGTAGCGCAGCGAGGTCGCGAGGAGCTCACGGATGTTGGGCTCGTCCTCGACGACGAGCAGGCGCGCCTCTGGTGTCGGGGTGGTGGTCACGTCCCCAGTGTGGCGGGTGAGTCTGTGAGTTCGCTGGATGTCGGCTGGATCCAGGTGTCCCACGACTTGCTCAGCGGTGAGCGGGTCAGAACGAGTCGTCGTACTCGTACTCGTAGGACCCGCCTCCGTCGAAGAGGCCAGCGGCGCCGAAGGCGAAGAACATGACGACGGCGATGACGGCCAGCGCAATCGCCACGCCGAAGGCGATCCAGCCGTAGCGCGTCATCTTCGCCGAACCTGCCGGGTCGTTCGACTGCTTGGTCAGGGCCACGATGCCGAAGATCAGGGCAGGCGCGAGGAACAGGCAACACCCCACGGTGCCGATCCCCGCGAGGACAGTGAGGACCATGGCACTGACGTTGCTCGGCGCCGGCGGGGCGTACGGCCCGACCCCGTACCCCGGCTGCGGCTGGCCGTATGCCGGGTACTGCCCGTACGCGGGCGGCTGGCCGTATGCCGGGGGCGCCGGGTACGCAGGTGGCTGCGGCGGATACTCGGCGGCTGCTGCCCGTAGGTGGGCTGCTGCCCGTAGGTGGGCTGCTGCCCGTAGGTGGGTTGCTGGGGGGATGCGGTGGGCTCGCCGTAGCCGGGTGCGGCCCCGGGAGCCGGCCACCCGGCATCCGCGGGGGGTGCCGTGGGATCGCTGGGGCTGTCGCTGGGCTCGTTGCTGGGCCGGTCCGTGCTGTCACTCATCGGCGCCTCATCCTGTCCGCTGGCCTTCCCCCGGGCGGTCCGAGCGGCCCGCCGCGACGAGGCTAGCGGGTGCGGCGTGGCCACGCAGCACCCGGCGTGTCAGGATCGACGGGTGAGACTCCCGCTGCCGCAGGTCGAGCCGGACCCGACGTTGCCCGCTTCCGTCGAGATCTACGAGGTCGGGCCTCGGGACGGCCTGCAGAACGAGTCCGCCGTCGTGCCCGCTGACGTGAAGTCGGAGTTCGTCAGGCGACTGGCCGTCGCGGGTCTGGCAACGATCGAGACCACCTCGTTCGTCGACCCCCGGTGGGTGCCGCAGCTGGCCGATGCGGAAGAGCTGCTCGCGCTGCTCGGCGACGAGGGCCTCGGAGCGCGCCGTCCGGTGCTCGTGCCCAACGAGCGAGGTCTCGACCGGGCGCTCGCGGCGGGCGTCGGTGCCGTGGCCGTGTTCGGCAGCGCGACGGAGACCTTCGCCCGCAAGAACCTCAACCGCAGCGTCGATGAGTCGCTCGCGATGTTCCGGCCGGTCGTCGAGCGTGCGCGGGCCGAGGGGCTGTGGGTGCGGGGCTATGTCTCGATGTGCTTCGGCGACCCGTGGGAGGGCCCGGTGCCGGTGGTCCAGGTCGTCGACGTCTGTCGGCGCCTCATGGACCTGGGCTGCGACCAGCTGTCCCTCGGCGACACGATCGGGGTCGGGACCACCGGGCACGTGCACACCCTGCTCGAGGCGCTGGCCACCGCCGGGATCGGTCCGGAGCGGGTCGGGGTGCACTTCCACGACACCTACGGTCAGGCGCTGTCGAACACGATGGCGGCGCTGCGCGACGGGGTCACCGTGGTCGACGCGTCGACCGGCGGGCTCGGGGGCTGCCCCTACGCGAAGTCAGCGACGGGGAACCTCGCGACCGAGGACCTCGTGTGGGCCCTCGAGGGGGCTGGGGTGAGGACCGGGGTCGACCTCGACGCGCTCGTGTCCACGAGCCTGTGGATGGCTGGGCACCTCGGGCGACCCTCGCCCTCGAGTGTGGTGCGAGCGCTCGGCGGCGGCTGACGGCATCCGCGACTGGGCGCGTCGCTCCGGGTTTCATGTGAGTTCGATGTGAGTCTGCGCCGAGGTGGCGCTTTTTCCCGGCCACGGGCGGATCATGGACCCATGAGTGATCCGACCGCGCCCGTCCCGCAGCATCCTCAGGGGCCGCCGCCTGCCGCCGGCCCGCCGCCGGTGCCGCCTGCTGCAGGGCCGCCGCCTGGTGTCGGTGCAGCCGGCGCCGGTCAGGGGGGACAGGGTGGCTGGTTCGGCCAGGCGACGTCGACCACCGGAGGTCGGATCGCCCTGGTGGCTGCGGCCGTCTTCGGGACCCTGCTGCTCATGACCGGGGTCGGACTCGTGGCTGCCCACGTCTTCGGCGGTGGTCCGGGGCGCGGTGATGAGCGCGTGTCGATGGTGGAGCGGGGCGGTCCCGGCAACGGCAAGGGTATGGGTCAGGGGATGGGCCTGGGCCACCAGAAGAACAAGGCCCAGGGCAATGGCAACAACGGCAACGGCAACGGCAACGGTCCGGGTAACAACGGCAACGGCCCGGGCATGGGGCGGATGGCGGCCGGCATGGACGGCCTCCTGCACGGGGAGTTCACGACCAACGTCACCGGCACGCCGACCGTCATGGTGGTGCAGTCCGGGCTGGTCACCGCCTACACGGCCGGGACCTCGCTGACGGTCAAGAGCGCGGACGGCTTCGAGGCCACCTATGTCCTGGACGCCACCGTCGCGACGATGCGCGGTGCGAGTGATCTCGCCGCCGGGGTGCCGGTGCAGGTCGTCGCGGCCAAGGAGGGCATGAAGGTCACCCGGCTCACCGTGGGCTGACCTCGACGCGACGTCGCACCCAAAGCCACGGATCGAGGTGATAGCGCTCGCGGTCACGTGCACCTGGGGTTCGACCCGGCGGGCTTCGGCCGGGTCGAGGTGATAGCGCTCGCGGTCGCGTGCACCTGGGGTTCGACCCGCGGGCGGTCAACGAATGCCGTTGACCTCAGGCGTGATGCGGCGTTCCAGGGCCAGGGCCAGCAGCGCGACCCCGCCGAGGCAGGTGATGATCAGCGCGATGAACACCCCTGCGAGCTCGCGCTCGAGGAGCAGCCCGGCCACGATCGGTGCCGTGATGGCGCCGCCCTGGAACGCTCCCGACGACACCGCGTTGAACCGCCCGCGGTCTCGGTCGTTCGCGAGGTCGTTGACGATGGCGGGCACGGTTGGCTGCAGCATCGTCTCGCCGAGGCCGAAGAAGATGTGGAAGACGATGACCCCGGCTGCTGCGGCCATCGTGCCGGCCACGAGACCGGTCGCCCCGAGGATCAGCCAGGCGGCGGCCCACATCGCGACCAGGCCCAGGAAGACCCGGGTTCGTCGGTGGCCGTCGATGACCCGCAGCACGAGGAACTGGAGCCCGACGATGACCGCGGTGTTCGCCGCGAAGGCGAACCCGATCGTGCGCGTCGACACCTCGCTGACCTCGCGGGCGAACGCGGGGAAACCCGCCTCCATCTGGCCGTAGCCGACGAAGCTCGAGAGGAAGGTCAGTGCGGTGATCCACACGACGGCCGGGTTGCGCAGGATCGTGAGGTAGCTCGAGCCCTCGGATGCCGCTGACGCCCCCAAGTCCTGTGGCTCGCTGCGGGCCCGGTGTGCGGGAGGGCCGCCGGTGTGCCGCAGGGGCACGAGCAGGAGGGTGATGGGAACGAGGATGCAGGCGGCGTCGGCGAGGAAGATCGCCGTGAAGGTGAGTGGGCGTTCGACATCGGTGAGGAACCCGCTGATGATGCCGCCGATGCCGATCCCGAGGTTGACCAGGGCGAAGTTGATGCCGAAGAACTGGGTGCGCACGCGGCCGGAGACGATGCTCGAGGTCAGGGCGTTGAACCCCGGCCACCCGACGCCGAAGCTGATGCCGAGGAGCGTGAAGGCGAGCACGAAGGCCGGAACGGTGGTCGCGAACGCCAGGACCACGGCGCCGACCAGCTGTGCGACGTTGCCCCAGATCAGCACGATGCGCGAGCCGAGCCGGTCGATGAGCGCCCCGACCGGACCCGTGACGACGAGCGCGATGACACCGATGAGGCTCATGAGCAGGCCCGCGACGTCGAGGGGGATGCCGCGGACCTCGTGGACGTAGATGATCGTGAACGGCAAGGTCATGCCACGACCGAGCGTGGACACCGCCGTCGTCGAGAGCAGCCACCGCCCGGGTGTCGGCAGGGAGCCCCAGAAACCGCGCAGCGTCAGACGCGGTTCCGACGACTCCATGCGCCACACCGTGCCACGGACCACCGACACCGTCGACCCAGTAAATCAACGCGGGCGCGCGGCAGGGTGGCGAACGGTTAGCCTTGTCGTTGCGCCCGTCCGGGCGTGCCCCGTGATCTGGACAATGAGGTGGACCGTGCCGACTGGCAAGGTGAAGTTCTTCGATGCCGACAAGGGTTTCGGCTTCGTGGCCGGCGACTCCGGCGAGGGCGACGTCTTCGTCCCCGCGAGTGCGCTCCCTGAGGGCGTCACCGGCCTCAAGGGCGGCCAGAAGATCGAGTTCAGCATCGCCGAGGGCCGCCGTGGCGCCCAGGCGCTCTCCGTGCGACTGCTCGACCCCGCACCGTCCGTGACCGTCAACCGTCGCGTGGCGGGCCGCAAGCCTGCTGACGAGATGGTCGTCATCGTCGAGGACGTCATCAAGCTGCTCGACTCCGTCTCCGAGGGGCTGCGCCGTGGGCACTACCCCGACAAGGAGCACGGCAACAAGATCGCCCAGGTGCTGCACGCGGTGGCCGGCGACCTCGAGCTGTGAGTGCCGCAGTGAAGACCGCCGTGAAGACCGACGCGACGCTGGCAGCGGCCGTCGAGATCGCGCGCGAGGCTGCCGTCTCGATCGCCGAGGCGGATGCCGTGGGTGCTCACCTGGGCATGGAGATGGACCAGGACCGGCTGGCCACGCACTACTTCGAGTGCACGGCGCTGGCGTACCGCGGCTGGCGCTGGGCGATCACCGTGGCGCGGGTGTCCCGGTCGAAGACCGTGACGGTGTCCGAGACCAACCTCGTCCCCGGCGATGAGTCACTGCTCTCACCCGAGTGGCTGCCCTATGCCGAGCGGCTGGCGCCCGGTGACGTGGGCCCCGGCGACGTCACCCCGCTCGTCGTCGACGACCCGATGCTCGTGGCCGGGTTCGAGGCCACCGGTGAGGACGACGTCGACCAGGTCGCGCTGTGGGAGCTCGGCCTCGGCCGCCCCCGTGTGCTCTCGGCCGAGGGACGCGAGGCAGCTGCCCAACGCTGGTACGAGGGTGAGCCCGGGCCCACGGCCCCGGTCGCCGTCAAGGCCCCCGCCCCGTGTTCGACGTGTGGCTTCTTCGTCCCGATGGCCGGAGCGCTGCGCTCGGTGTTCGGGGTGTGCGCGAGCGAGTGGTCACCGTCTGACGGCCGCGTCGTGAGTCTGGACCATGGCTGCGGAGCGCACTCCGAGGTCGACATGGACGCGCCGGAGGCCGAGCGCGTCACCACGCCCATCCTCGACGACTTCGAGCTCGACCCCGTCTGAAGGCCGGGGGAGTGCACGCGGTCGGTCACGAACTGGCGACCGCCACGGCCTCGATCTCGACGAGCAGGGACGGGTCCGCGAGCCCGGCGACGACGAGCATGGTCGTGGCGGGTGGTTCCGAGCCCACGAAGGCCGCTGCCGCCTCGACGAAACCCGGAACGGACTCGGGGCTGGTGAGGTAGATGCGCTGGAAGACGATCGACTCCGGGCCCAGTCCTGCCTCGGCGAGGACCGCGTGGACGTTCTCCACCGCGCGGCGCGTCTGGGCGCCGATGCCGTCCTCCGGCATCCCGTCGGGTCCGATCCCGACCTGACCCGAGACGTACACGGTGCGCCCGGACGACTCGACCGCCACGCCTTGGGCGTAGAACGGCGAGCTCGGGACCGATGGCGGGTTCAAGGACGTTCTCATGGCGGATCCTCGCTGTGGGTGGCTCGCGGCGCGGGCCGGTGTGTCCGACCGTAGGGGCGGCCACCGACAGGGGTGGGCCACGCGATGCCGCGTGACGGCATCCGTCGCGGTCAGGCGGGGTCGTCGATGCCCTGCGTGCGACTGACGTACCACCAGGCGAAGGCGCCGAGCGCGATGCCGCTGACGCACGCCCAGGGCCACCACGACCGTTCGCCCGTGTGCAGGGCCGGCACGAGCAGGGTCACGACGAGGGCAACCGCCCAGATCGCGGTTCCGACGAGGACCAGCGTGCGCGTGGGGACGGTGATCGGCTCGACCGGTGCGGACTCCCCGAGGGGAATCGCGCGGTGCTCGTGGGTCGGGTCGCTCGGGGTCACCCGCCCACTGTATCCGGGGCATGAGCGCGGTGAACGTTCCACAGCGGGAATGGTTAGCACAGGTAATGAGTTAGGGTAACTATCTGCGTTCTCGCCCTGAGGAGTGACCAATGGCCCCCACCACGACGCCGGTGCAGCCCTCGACGACGACCGCCACGCCCGGCCCGCTGGCCCGTCCGATGTCCCGCGCCCAGCGCGACCGACTGACGAGCGACCTCCGGATCGCGTGCCTGCGCATCGCCCGCCGCGTCCGTTTCGAGAGCGACTCGGCCGTGGCCCCCCACCAGTTCTCCGTGCTCGTGCGGCTCGACGAGGGCCCCCGCACCCCCAAGGAGCTCGCCGCGATCGAGAAGGTCAGCGCTCCGAGCATGACCCGCACCGTCAACGCGCTGGTCGACCTCGGCCTGGTCGCGCGCGCCGACGACCCCACCGACGGCCGACAGGTCATCCTGTCGCTCACCCCTGCCGGTCTCGCGACGATCAAGGAGACCCGCCGCAAGCGCCACCAGTGGTTCGCCACCCGGCTGGAGACCCTGACCGACGACGAGCGGGCCCTGCTCGTGCAGGCAACGGCCCTGCTGGAACGGGTGGCCGCCGAGTGAGCCCGACCTTCACCTCGTTCGAGGTCCGCAACTACCGCATCTGGTTCGCCGGTGCCCTCGTGTCGAACATCGGCACCTGGATGGGCCGCGTCGGCCAGGACTGGCTCGTGCTCACGGTGCTCACGGCGGGCTCCGCGACCGCGCTCGGCGTCGTCACCGGGTTGCAGTTCCTCCCCTTCCTGCTCCTGGCCCCCTGGGCCGGGCTGATCGCCGACCGCTTCCCCAAGCGCCGCACCCTGCTGTTGACCCAGTCCATGCTGGCCGTCTCGAGCCTGCTGCTCGGGGTGCTCGCCGTCACCGGGCTGGCCGAGCTGTGGCACGTGTACGTCATCGCGCTGCTCCAGGGCATCACCACCGCGATCGACAACCCCACCCGCCAGGCCTTCGTCTCCGAGATGGTGCCGAGCGACAAGCTCGCGAATGCCGTGTCGCTCAACTCCGCGTCCTTCAACCTCGGCAGGCTCATCGGGCCCGCCGTCGCCGGTCTCGTCATCGCGGCCTGGGGGACGGGGCAGGCCCTGCTGCTCAACACGGCGACCTTCGTGTTCGTCATCGTCGCCCTGCTGATGATGCGTGCCCAGGAGCTGGTACCGGCGCCGCTCGCGAGGGCGCGGGGCGGCATCCGGGAGGGTTTCCGGTACGTCCGCAACCGGGGCGACCTGCAGCTCGTCATGCTGCTCGTCTTCGTGCTGGGCACCTTCGGGATGAACTTCCAGATCACCATGGCCCTCATGGCGACGAAGGTCTTCGACAAGGGTGCGGGTGAGTTCGGGCTGCTCGGCTCGATCATGGCGATCGGTTCGCTCGCCGCCGCGCTGCGCTCGGCCGGACGCAAGGTCCCCCGGTTGCGCGTGCTGCTGGTCTCGCTGGCCGCGTTCACCGTGGCGGCGGCCGTCGCGGCGATGGCACCGACCTACTGGACCTTCGCCCTGGCCCTCATCCCGGTCGGGTTCGCCGCCCTCACCGCGCTGACGACCGCGAACGCGATGGTCCAGACCCGCGTCGCCCCGGAGATGCGCGGACGCGTCATGGCGCTGTACATGGCGATCTTCATGGGTGGCACCCCGGCGGGTGCGCCGCTCATCGGCTGGATCTCGGAGGCGTTCGGCCCTCGCTGGACCATCGGCATCGGGGCCGTGGCGGTGGGCATCACGCTGCTCGGGGTGTCCGTGTGGCTCGCGAGGTCGCAGAATGTGCGCGTGAGCTACGAGTCGCAGCGTCGACCGCGGGTGCGGGTCGCCGTGAGCACGCTGCCGGCGCCCGAGCGGGCGCTCGCCCCCGTGCCGGAGCCGGCGCGATGACGCCGCTGTTCCGGCGCCGCATGACACTCGGCGTGCTCGGCATCCTCATCGCCGTGGCGGTCGTGTACACCCTCACCCGCTGATCTCCGGCGCCGAGGCAGGCATACGGTGAGGGTGTGGGGAACCCGCGAACCGCCCTGATCGACCGTGCCAGTGCCGATGACGTGCTCCAGCTGGCGGTCGACCGGGGTGGGCGGGTGCCGATGGTCATCGGTGCCCTCCTCGTGTTCGACGGCGCGGCTCTCCCGGACCCGGATGCCGTGCGCTCCCTCGTGGTGGAGCGCGCCTCATCGGTCCTGCGCCTTCGGCAGCGGTTGGTTGGCGTGCCGCTCGGAGCAGGACGACCGGTGTGGGTGGGGGTGGGCGCGGATGCCGTGGCGGCGTGCGTCGACCGCGTGGTCGTGGAGACCGACGGGCAGCACGGCTCCGGTGTCAGCGACCCGACCGACCTGCGGCCGCTGCTCGACGCCCTCGCCGAACTGGCCCTGACCCGGATGCCGCTCAGCGGGCCCCTGTGGCGGGTTCGCCTCCTCGTGGCACCGAGTGGTGGCGTCGTGGCCCTGGCGCTGGTCGCCCACCACGTGCTCGCCGACGGCCTCGGTGGGCTCGCCGTGCTCGGTGCCCTGGCCGACGACGCCGGTCGGGCGGGTTCCGCAGGCGGGGACGTCCAGGAGGCACCGGCATCCCCCGAGCGGCCACCGACGCGGGGCGCCCTCGTCAAGGACGTCTGGCGCGCGCGCTGGGTCTCGGTCAGCGGACGCGCTCGAGCGGGTCACCACCGGCCGCCCGGCCGTCGGCTCGGTTCCGGTCTTCACGAGCTGGGCCTGCGCGGGCGCCCGCACCTCGCGGACCGGTGCAGCCTGCTCGGCGCCACGGGCAGCGCCCGCCGTGTCGAGCACGTGCGCGTCGACCTCGCTGCGCTGCGCACCGGCGCCCGGGCCCAAGGGGCCACGATCAACGACGTCGTCGTCACCGCCGTGACCGGAGCCCTCGTCGCGCTCCTCGCCCGCCGCGGCGAGGTGGTCGACGAGCTCGTGGTGTCGATGCCCGTCTCCCGTCGCGCCCCGGGCGACGCGGGAGCGCTGGGCAACGAGACCGGGGTCGTCCCGGTTCGCGTGCCCGCGGTGCCCGAGCCCGCCCGCCGACTCGCTGCCGTCCTGGCGGTTCGTGCGCGGGTGCGCGCCCCCGGCCGGGGCAGCTCGGCGGCAGTGCTCACCCCGGCCTTCCGGGCGCTCGCGGGCATCGGGGCGTTCCAGGTGTTCATCGACCACCAGCGGCTGGTGCACACCTTCGTGACCAACGTCCGAGGGCCGGCTGACCGGCTGGCCATCGCCGGCTGTGAGGTGGGCGTCGTCGTGCCGGTCGCCCTCAACCCGGGCAACGTCGCCGTGTCCGTCGACGTGCTCTCGTACGCGGGAGTGCTCGGTGTCACCCTCGTGTGCGACCCCGTGCTGGTGCCCGAGTCGGCATGGCTGGCCGATCGCGTCGCAGCCGAGCTGGCGGCGTTCTGCACGACCTGACTTCGTGCGACCTACCTACCGTTTTCCGGCCGTGTGACCGGCAGAACGGTAGGTAGGTCGCACGAAGTCGGGTTGGGGGTGGCGCGCGGTCAGGCGAGGCGGTCGACCACGTGCTCGATGCAGGTGATCAGCTTGCTGACGTCGTCGGGCTCCACGGCGGGGAAGCAGGCCACGCGCAGCTGGTTGCGGCCGAGCTTGCGGTAGGGCTCGACGTCGACGACCCCGTGGGCGCGCAGCGTCTTCGCGATGGCGGCCGCGTCGATGGTGTCGTCGAAGTCGATCGTGGCGACGACCTGCGAGCGGTTCGCCGGGTCACTGACGTACGGCGCGGCATACGGGCTCGCGTCGGCCCAGTCGTAGAGCCGGCCGGAGGAGTCCTTGGTGCGGGCGGTCGCCCAGTCCAGGCCGCCCTGGCCGTTGAGCCACTGCACCTGGTTCGCGAGCATCGCCAGGGTCGCCAGCGCCGGGGTGTTGTAGGTCTGCTCGAGGCGGCTGTTGCTGATCGCGGTCGGGAGGCTGAAGAAGTCGGGGACCCAGCGGCCGGATGCCGTGATCTCCTCCACCCGCGCGAGGGCGGCGGGGGAGAACAGGGCCAGCCACAGGCCACCGTCGGAGCCGAACGACTTCTGCGGGGCGAAGTAGTAGACGTCGCTCTGGGCGACGTCGACGGGGAGCCCACCGGCGCCCGAGGTGGCGTCGATGAGGACGAGGGCGTCGGCATCCGCGCCCTCGACCCGGTGCACCGGGGCCATGACACCGGTGCTCGTCTCGTTGTGTGCCCACGCGTAGACGTCGATGCCGGCCTCCGCGCGGGGCTCGGGGCGGGTGCCCGGCTCGCTGGAGATGACGGTCGGGTCACCGAGGAACGGGGCGTTCTTCGTCACGGTCGCGAACTTGCTCGAGAACTCACCGAAGGTGAGGTGCTGCGCCCGGTCGCGCACGAGGCCGAAGGCGGCGATGTCCCAGAACGCGGTGGCTCCACCGTTGCCGAGCACGACCTCGTAACCGTCGGGCAGGGAGAAGAAGTCGTGCAGGCCCGAACGGACCTGGGCCACGATGTCGCGCACCGGCGCCTGGCGGTGCGAGGTGCCCATGACCGTGCGGGCGATCGTGGTGAGGGCCTCGACCTGGGCCGGGCGGACCTTGGACGGGCCGGAACCGAACCGCCCGTCGGTGGGCAGGAGGTCGGCGGGGATGGTGATCTGGGCGTCGCTCACGAGGGTTCTCCGGGGTCGGCGTGGGTGGTGTCGTGGATGCGGTCGTCCGCCCGGGCAGGGGCGGACGGTGACCGCGGGCCGACGTCGTCGGCGACCCGTGACCGGCATCCATCCTCACGCACGATGCCCGGATGCCGGACGTGAGTTCCAGCACGTGGAACCGCGCGCGGTGCTCGGGTGCGGGCGGGACGGCTCAGCGGGTGGGGTCGAACCCGACGACGTCCTCGATCGGGCGCGGGCCCGGACCGACGTAGCGCGAGCTGGGGCGGATGAGCCGCCCGGTGCGCTTCTGCTCCAGGACGTGCGCCGACCAGCCGGCGGTGCGGGCCGCCACGAACAGCGGGGTCATCATCGAGCCGGGGACGTCGGCGAAGTCGAGCAGCACGGCCGCCCAGTAGTCGACGTTGGTCTCCATGCGGCGCTCGGGGTAGCGCTCGGCGAGCTCGGCGATGGCCGCCTTCTCGAGCTCGAGGGCCACCTCGTAGCGGGGGGCACCCAGGCGCAGGCAGGTGTCGCGCAGGACCGCGGCGCGCGGGTCGTACGCGCGGTACACCCGGTGCCCGAAGCCCATGAGGCGCTCCTTGCGGTCGAGCACCTCCTTGACGTAGCGACGTGCGTCGCCCATCTGCTCCACGCCCTCGATCATGTGCTGGGCCCGGCTCGGGGCCCCGCCGTGGAGGGGGCCCGAGAGGGCGCCGATCGCGCCCGAGAGGCACGCCGCGGCATCCGCACCGGTCGAGGCGATGACGCGGGCGGTGAACGTCGACGCGTTCATGCCGTGCTCGGCTGCGGAGATGAAGTAGGAGTCGATGGCCTCGACGTGCTTGGGGTCGGGCTCGCCGCGCCAGCGGATCATGAAGCGCTCGGCGATCGTCCGGCCCTTGTCGACCTCGCTCTGCGGCACCATCGGGGTGGACTGGCCGTGCGCCGACTGGCCGATGAACGAGATCGCCATGACCGACGCCCGGGCGAGGTTGTCGCGCACCTCGGCGTCGTCGATGTCGAGCAGCGGCTTGAAGCCCCACACCGGGGCGAGCTGGGCCAGCGCCGACTGCACGTCGACCCGGATGTCACCCGTGTGCACCGGCAGCGGGAACGGCTCGGCCGGCGGCAGGCCCGGGTCGAACTCGTTGTCGACGAGCAGCCCCCACACCTGGCCGAAGGAGACCCGGCCGACGAGGTCCTTCAGGTCGACGCCGCGGTACCGCAGCGCGCCACCCTCCTTGTCGGGTTCGGCGATCTCGGACTCGAAGGCGACGACGCCCTCGAGCCCGGGCCGGAAGTCCGGGTCGCTCGCGGTGCTGGCCGCTGCGGAGGAAGCGGTGGGTGCTGCTGTGCTCATTGGGGTCCCCAATCGGTTGCTCGGCGCCTTTGTCGGGCGGCCCCATTGTGCACGCCGGTGTCAGCTGGTCCCAGTGGTCGTCCCGTTGGTGGACGTTCTGCGGTCGCGCACGGCCATGCCCGGGCCGCCGATGTCGCGCAGCTCGAACAGGTCGGTGGCCTCGAGCAGCTTGCTCAGCTTGGCGTAGCCGTAGTTGCGCGGGTCGAACGAGCTCTGGTTCGAGATCCGCTGCCCGACGGTGCCGACCCGGGCCCAGCCCTCGTCGTCGGCGGCCCCCTCCACGGTGCGCCGCAGGAGCGCGACGAGCTTGGCGTCGCTGCGCAGCTGGTTGCGGGTGAGGCGTGCGGGCGTGTCGGAAGAGGTGGCCTTGGGGGCCGCGGCCTTGGCGGCCGCTGCCTGGGTGGCCGCCTTCTTTCGGGCGGTCGTCTTCTTCGCCGGCGGCGCAGCGGATGCCGTGTCGGCGTCGGTCGCGCCGGGGCTCGCCGTGCTCGCCGTGCTCGTCACCGTGGCGGTGGCCCGACGACGCCGCGTCACGGCGGGTGCCGGCTCGTCCGCGACCGGTGCCACGGCATCCGGGGTGAGGGCTTCGGGGGCCACGGCATCCGGCAGGGCGGTGGGCGGGGCGAGGCGGTTGAGCACGAGGAAGCGGGTGCACGCGCTCTGGAACGGCAGCGGGGTCTTGGCGTCACCGAAGCCGTAGACCCGGGCCCCGTGCTCGCGCAGGTGCATCACGAGGGGGGTGAAGTCGGCGTCGGAGGAGACGAGCGCGAACGCGTCGGGACGCTGGGTGTTGAGGATGTGGACGGCGTCGACGGCCAGGGCGATGTCGCTGGCGTTCTTGCCCTTGCTGACGTCGAACTGCTGCACCGGGCGGATCGCGTTCTCGTGCAGCACCTCCTGCCAGGACTTCAGGCCGGTCTTGGTCCAGTTGCCGTACGCGCGCCGGATGTTGGTCTCACCGAGGCCGGACAGCTCGTCGAGGATCACGTCGATCCGCGCGGCGGTGGCGTTGTCGGAGTCGATGAGCAGGGCGATCTGGGCCGGCTTGTCCATGGTCGGACCCTATGCCCGCCGCGTGGACGAGGGCGCCGTCAGGCATGATCGGGCGGTGCTGCGTTCCCACCTGCCGGACCTCACACCGCTGCGGGAGAACGCGGCCTACCGGCGCCTGTATGCCGGGTTCACCCTGTCCAACGTCGGCTCCCAGATGGCGGTCGTCGCCATCGGCCTGCAGGTCTACGACATCACCGGGTCGACGGCCTCGGTCGGGCTCGTGGGGTTCTTCGCGCTCGTGCCGCTCGTCGTCATGGGGCTGTACGGGGGTTCGCTGTCCGACCACCACGACCGGCGCACGGTGGCGCTCGTGGCCAACATCGTCGCGTGGCTCACCTCGATCGTGTGCGCGGCGCAGGCCTGGCTCGGCAACGACAACGTCTGGGTGCTCTACGCCATCGTCGCGGTCTGGAACGGGGCGTTCGGGGTCAGCTCGCCGGCACGCACGAGCATCTACCCGCGGATCCTGCCGCGCGAGCAGCTGCCGGCCGCCAACGCCCTCGGGGTCTTCGCGATGTCCACGGCGATGATGGTCGGGCCGCTCATGGCCGGCCTGCTCGTGGACTGGGGCGGCTTCCGCACGGCCTACACGGTCGATGCGCTCATCACGATGGCTGCCCTGTGGGGCCTGTGGCGGCTGCAGCCACTGCCGCCAGAGCCGCACACCGAGGGTGGGGCGACGCGGGCCGGGTTCGCCTCGGTCGTCGACGGGTTCCGCTTCCTGCGGACCGCACCGAACGTGCGGATGACGTTCGTGGCCGACATCGCGGCGATGCTGCTCGCGCAGCCGCGTGTCATCTTCCCGGCGGTGGGCGCCGTGATCCTCGGGGGCGGGGCACGCACCGTGGGCTACCTGTACGCCGCGACCGCCGTGGGCGCGGTGCTCGCCACGCTGGTCTCCGGGCGGCTCGGGTCGGTGCGCCACCAGGGCGCGGCGATCATGATCAGCATCGTCGGGTGGGGCATCGGCATCATGGGACTCGGGGTCGCGCTGCTCGGGGCCGGCGAGTGGCTGACGCTCGAGCAGGCGCTCTGGGGGTCGCTGTTCGCCATGGCCTTCGCGGGCGGTGCGGATGCCGTGAGCGCGGTCTTTCGCACGACGATCCTCCAGTCGGCGGCCCCTGACCGGATGCGCGGGAGGCTGCAGGGGGTGTTCATCGTCGTCGTCGCGGGTGGGCCCCGCCTCGGGGAGATGCTCGGTGGGGTGGTCGCCGAGCGGATCGGGGAGGGCTGGATGGCGGTGTGGGGTGGTTTCGCCTGCCTCGTGGCGATCGGGGTGTTGTCGCTGCGGCACCGCCACTTCCTGCGGTACGACGCCCGCCACCCGACCCCCTGACGGCGCGGACGGGCGGCATACGATCGGCAGCATGAGTGACGCCCGCTTCGACTACGACGGTGACGGCCTGGCCGAGGAGCAGCTGCTCGCGACGCCCTACGCCCAGGCACGCCGGTGGGTCGACGAGGCCGTGGCGCGTTCGCAGGTCGAGCGCGACGTGTTCGAGCCGCTGGCCGTCTCGGTGGCCACCGTGGATGCCGCTGGCGTGCCGAACGTACGCACCGTGCTCATGCGCTTCCTCGACGAACGCGGACCCGGTTTCGTCACGGCACTGACCTCGGCCAAGGGGCGCGAGATCGCGGCGAACCCGGTGATGGCCGTGGCGCTGACGTGGCCGGCGATGTACCGCGCCATCCGTTTCCGGGGGCGGGCCGTGGTGGTCGACCGCGCCGAGGTGCTCGAGTACTGGCAGTCCCGGCCGTGGGCGTCGCGCATCTCGGCGTGGACCTCGCAGCAGTCCGAGCCGGTGGGATCGCGCGCCGACCTCGAGGCGGCCTATGCCCGGCGGGCTGCCGAGTTCCCCGACACCGGGAGCGAGGACGACGTGCCCGTGCCCGACTTCTGGGGCGGCTACCGGGTGGTCCCCGACGAGGTCGAGTTCTGGGCCGGACGGCGCAACCGGCTGCACGACCGGCTCGTGTTCACCCGGGTCGGTGACGGCGACCTCGGCGACGCCACCTCGTGGAAGGTCGCGCGCCGCCAGCCCTGACCCTTCACTGCCGGGTCAGGGGAGGCGCTGGATCTTGTGGGGCGCGGCCTGCGCGCGCGGCTTGATGACGAGCAGGTCGACGTTGACGTGTGCCGGCCGCGTCGCCATCCACACGATCGCGTCGGCGACGTCCTCGGCGACGAGAGGGCCGGGGACGCCGGCGTACACGGCATCCGCGCGTTCCTGGTCGCCGCCGAAGCGGGTCAGCGAGAACTCGTCGGTCTGCACCATCCCGGGGGCGACGAGGGTGATCCGCACCGGCTGGTCGACGAGCTCGAGGCGCAGCGTCTCGGTCATGACGTGGACACCGTGCTTGGCGACGGTGTACCCGCCACCGCCCTCGTATGCCGTGAAGCCCGCCACCGAGCCCACGTTGACGACGACTCCCTCGACCACCGGCGGCCACGAGCGCCGGCAGCAGGGCCTTGGTGACGCGCAGCGTGCCGAGGACGTTGGTGTCGTACATCTGCTGCCACAAGGCGACGTCGCCCTGGGCGACCGGCTCGAGCCCGAGCGCGCCGCCCGCGTTGTTGACGAGCACGTGGACGTGGTCGCCCGCGACCTCGGCGAGCCGGGCGACGTCCTGTTCGAGCATGACGTCGCAGGCGACCGCGACGGCCGACCCCACCGAGCTCGGTGAGCTCGGCGACCAGGGACTCGAGCCGGACGGCGCGCCGGGCCGCGCACACGACCCGGAAACCCTCGGCCGCCAGGAGCCGGGCCGTGGCTGCGCCGATGCCGCTGCTGGCACCGGTGACGACGGCCGTTCGCGTGGACGACGTGGAAGGAGGTGCGGTTGCCTCGGTCATGGGGTCTCCCTGGGGCGGATCGTGGAGGGGTCGACGGCGATCCACGTGGCCTCGGCGCGCGCGAGCACCTGGCCGTCGGGTGAGTACAACGCGGTGCCGGACAGGTGCTTGCGGCCCTGCGACCCCCGCTGCCACGCGAGGATCGTGTGGGCGGCGCCGACCTCGGGCAGGGCGAGCACCTGGGTGGTCATGGTGCCGAGCACCATCGGGCGTCCCGGCGATCCCGGCCGACCAGCCACCCGGGCAGTCCAGCGCCGCCCAGACGAGCGGCACCGACGCCTCGCGTGGCACCCACGCCACGGCATACCGGCCGGTGCCGTCGTCGAGCGGGCCGGGGCGCAGGCAGAGCGCGTCATCGGGGTCGCGCGCCGTGCCGCAGGAGAAACACGTCGGGAACGGGTGGTCGACCAGGCCCTCGTAGCGCTCCTCGGCGGCGCGGGCCTCGTCGAGGCTCACCGGATGCGGTGCCTCCCCTTCGAGGGCCTCGGATGCCGTCGCACTCGCCACGAGGTGGTCGCCGTCGAGGAGCCTGGCGGAGGAGGGGACTGGTGCCACGGCATCCGAACGGACGATCGCGGGCGTCGACGACCAGGGTGAGGGGACGGTCGAGCGGCGGTGGCGCGGCCAGGCGCACGGTGACGCAGGGATGGGCCGCGGTGGTGGGTACGTGCGTTGCCAGGGTGCCGCTGACCCAGCCGCCGTTGCCCGACTCCGGTGGCCCGCAGAAGCGGTGGGGGATGGTGATCTCCACGGACCCAACCTACCCACGGGCGCGCGCTCGACGGTGGAGTGCTTGGCTCGACACCAGAAGGTTCACCTTCGCCCCGGAACGGATGTGGTGCGAAGGTGAATGTTCCGGCATCGGGCGAGAATGTGAAGGGAGGGGCATGGCGGAGGGGGGCGAGTTCTCGCTGCGGCAGATCGCCGTGCCCGCCTTCGGGCCGTCGGCGATCTGGTCGATCGGCGCCGGAGCCGTGCTGCCCGTCGTGGCCCTCAGCGCGCGTGGCCTGGGTGCCTCGGTCGCGGTGGCTGCCCTGTTCGTGGGCCTGGCCGGGCTGGCCGAGATCGCTGCCGCGGTGCCCGCCGGGATGCTCGTCGAGCGGATCGGCGAGCGGCGGGCCATCGCGCTCGCGGGGCTCGTGGACGCCGCCGCCTGCCTGCTGGCGCTGGTGGCGCCGTCACTGGTGGTGCTCGGACTGGCCGTGATGCTCATGGGGCCGTCGGCGGCGGTCTTCCTGCTCGCCCGGCAGAGCTATCTCACCGCGGCGGCCCCGGTGGCCCTGCGGGCTCGCGCGATGTCGACCCTCGGGGGCGTCACCCGCATCGGCCTGTTCATCGGGCCGCTCGTCGGTGCTCCGGTCGTCGCCCGGTGGGGGCCCCAGGCGGCCTTCGGTGTCGCTGTCGGCGCGGGTCTGCTCGCGTCGGTGCTGGCCTGGCGCGCCACCGACCTCACGGCGCACGAGGAGTCCTCGGCCGGCATCCGCGCCCGGGTGCCGGTGACCCGCCTCGTCGCGGAGCACCGGCGGGTGCTGCTCACCGTCGGGCTCGGCGTGCTCGGGATCGGTCTCGCGAGGGCCTCGCGCGTGGTCGTGGTGCCCCTCTGGGCGGAACACATCGGGCTGGATGCCGCGCAGACCTCCCTCGTCTTCGCCGCGGCGGCGCTCGTCGAGGTCGTGCTGTTCTGGCCGGCGGGCACCGTCATGGACCGGCACGGCCGGGTGTGGGTCGCGGTACCGGTGGCCCTGCTTCTCGGGGGTGGCCTGCTCGTGCTTCCGGTGACGACCACCTTGGCGGGGGTCGCGGTGGTCGCGCTCGTCATGGGCGTGGGCAACGGCATCGGCTCGGGCATCGTCATGACCCTGGGGGCGGATGCCGCGCCGGTCACCGGGCGCGCGCCGTTCCTCGGGGTGTGGCGCCTGCTCTCACTCGTCGGCACGAACGGGGCCGCTCTCGTCGTCGCCGGGGTCGCTGCCGTGGCCTCGATCGCGGCCGCCAGCGTGGTCGTCGGTGCGCTCACCCTGCTGGGTGGGGCCTGGCTGGCGCGCTGGCTCCCCGAGTACGACCCGAGGCGTGGTGGCGGGGCAACGTAGGCTGACCTGTGTGACCGACCTCATCGACACCACGGAGATGTACCTCCGAACCATCTTCGAGCTCGAGGAGGAGGGCATCACCCCGCTGCGCGCCCGCATCGCCGAGCGACTCGGGCACTCCGGGCCGACCGTGTCGCAGACGGTGGCGCGCATGGAACGCGACGGACTCCTCGCGGTGGCCGGTGACCGGCACCTCGAGCTGAGCGAGCACGGCCGCACCCTCGCGACCCGCGTCATGCGCAAGCACCGCATCGCCGAGCGGCTGCTCGTCGACATCATCGGCCTGGAGTGGGAGTACGTCCACGACGAGGCGTGCCGCTGGGAGCACGTGATGTCCGACCGGGTGGAACGCAAGATCCTGGCGATGCTCCCCGACCACGCGCTCTCGCCCTACGGCAACCCGATCCCGGGGCTCGAGGAGCTCGGGGACTTCGCGGAGCGCATCGACTTCCGGCTCGGGTTGTCGACCCTGGACGAGGTGGCCAAGGCAGAGCCGGCGACCGTGGTCGTTCGCCGGATCGGCGAGCCCGTGCAGGTCGACTCCGAGGCCCTGGGCCTGCTCACCACGGCTGGTCTGCTGCCGGGGAAGCCTGCCCGAGTGCGCCTCGACGGGGTGCGGGTCATCGCGTGGCGCGAGGGGGCGGAGGAGTCCTCCGGGGTCTCGCTGCCGGGGGACATCGCCTCGCACGTCTTCGTCCAGGTGACCTGAGAACGCGCTCAGGTTGTCGATGGGTGACTGTCCCTGCAGGTCAGCGGCCCACTGCGCGGCTCCGGACCATGACGGGTGACCGGGGTCTCGTTACCGGAATGTGACTTTGGGCGAGGGCCCCGTTACGGTGGAGGGAATTCGTACCCGCCCCGGAAGGCCCTTCACCTCGTGTCACGCCACAGCATGCCCGGGCGCCGCCGCGCCCCCGGCGCCGTCCGGCGTCTCCCCGACGGCTTCTCGCGCCTCGGTGCGACCTGGGCCGCCAAGACGGTCGCCACCGTCGGAGTCGTGGGGGGTGCCGCCCTCGCGGTGTCGCTGCCCGTCTCCGCCAGCCCGACGACTCTGGCACTGCCGGCTGCCGCGAGCGCGGATGCCCAGGCCCGCACCGCGTCGTTGACCGCGTCCCGGTCCGAGGCCCGTGCGGCAGCGCCCGCGGCTCCCGCGGTCGCCGCCCCCGTGGATGCCGCTCCGGCCGCCCCCGAGACCGTCGGCGTCGCCGGCGTCAAGGCCGTGGCCAAGCCGAAGCCGAAGCCGAAGCCGAAGCCCAAGGCGGTCGCCGCGTCCGGCAGCGGCTCCTCCTCGTCCTCGTCGTCCTCCTCGTCGGCCCGCAAGGTCAACGTCAGCTCGGCCGGCATCTCGTCCAAGTGCGGCAACCTCGGCCTGAACAACGACGCCGCCCGGCTGTGCACCGCCGTCCAGAAGACGTTCGGTGTGTCGTCGATCGGTGGCTACCGCCCCAACGCCGGTGAGCACAGCACCGGCCAGGCCATCGACTTCATGGTGTCCAGCTCCAAGGGTGACGCGGTGGCCGCATTCGTGCAGGCCAACGTCGGCGCCTACGACGTGAAGTACATCATCTGGAAGCAGCGCTACTGGGCGCCCGGAAAGTCCTGGCGGATGATGGAGGACCGTGGCTCCGTCACGGCGAACCACTACGACCACGTGCACGTCACCGTCAACTGACGCACTCCTGACCTTCCCGCGAGAAGCCGGGCACCAACGCCGTACACACGGCGTCGGTGCCCGGCTTCTCGCAGTGATCGGTGTGACGCGACTCGCCCGTGACCGTTTTGTGACTTTTGCCCGCGCGGTGCTACGTTCGTCATGCCTTCAGGTCCGTTGAAGGTGCTCACGGAGTCAACGCCGAGTCCTGCCAGACACCGTGAGGCACCACGCACCACCGTCCGGCAGGAGCGGGGGAACCACTTGCGGGGCCCAGCACCATCCGGGTCCCTTGGGGTGAAGCCGGTGACGACCTTCGGGTCGGAACCGGCCGGGCAACCTCAGCCCGAACCCGACAGCTCACCCCGTAGGCACTGAGAGGCTCATTCGTGCTCGACACCGCCACCTCCGGACGCCACCGCGGCGCCTCCCGGTACAACCCCTGGTCCGAACTCTCGACGATCGTCAAGAGCGCCGGACAGAACGGCGTCAAGGCCACCGCCGTGCTCGCCGCCTCCGGTGGCCTGGTCGCCACCTTCGCGCTTCCCGCGCAGGCCGAGACCCGCGCCGCTGCAGCTCCCGTTGCCGAGGCCGCCAAGGCGCCGGTCGCCCTGGCGCCCGGTGCGGCGATGGCCCCGGCCGTGGTCGCTCCTGCGGCCGCCGCGCCGGTGGCCGTCGAGGTCGTGGGTGTCGTCGGCGTCAAGGCCGTCGCCAAGCCCAAGCCCAAGCCGCGACCGGCCCCCGTCGTCGAGACCGCGACGCAGTCGCGCTCGAGCAGCACCACGGCCTCGCGGAGCTCACGCACCTCTGTCGTCCACGAGCGTCACGAAGAAGGCCACGTCGTCCAACGTGCCGCAGTCGGCGAGCGGTGTGGTCAACATCGCCCGCGGTCTGCTCGGCATCCCGTACGTGTACGGCGGCTCCACCCCGGCGGGCTTCGACTGCTCCGGGTTCACCCAGTACGTGTTCGGCAAGGCCGGGATCTCCATCCCGCGCACCGCCTCGGCCCAGCAGCGCGCTGCGACCCGGGTCAGCAACCCCAAGCCCGGCGACCTCGTCTTCTTCGGCTCCCCGGCCTGGCACGTCGGCATCTACACCGGCAACGGCAAGATGATCGACTCGCCGCGCAGCGGGAAGTCCACCTCCGAGCGTTCGGTGTTCTCCGGCGTCAGCGGGTACGGCCGCTTCTGATCCACCGCTGACCCTCAGATCGAGGTGCCACCGCGCGGGAAGCCGTGCAGTGGCACCTCGATCGGCATCTCGGGGGTGCGACGGCTCAGGTGCCGGTGAGCGCGGCCATCGTCGCGGCAACCCGGCGCGCCCGGGTCTCGGGTGCCTTGGCCTTGGCCAGCGGGTCGACGTGCCGCCGCTGCTGGCTGTAGGACAGCGCCGCCCACGCGGCCGCGGCGGTCGGGGATGCCGAGAGCGCTGCGGCGAGCTCGTCGGGCACCTCCACCGTGCGCGGTGCGTCGTCGACCTCCACCGTCACGGTGTGCGTCTCGCCCGCGGCGATGCCGGCCGCGGCGCGCACCGCTGCGCTGGCACCCACGAGGTAGCGCCCACCCATGGGAGCGATGCTCGTGCGCCAGGTGTGGCCGTTGACGGTCACGGCGACCTTGGGCCGCCGCCCGGCACCCAAGGCGTCGACGACGGCATCCGGCACGACGAAGCCCGTGGTCGTGCCGCCGCTCGCCTCGAGCTCAGTGGTGAAGTCCATGACTGGAGTATGCGCTTCCGGCCGAGGGTGCCGGCGGTCCGTGGTTCACCGGTCGGGTGCAGTGAGGCCCTGACCACCGTGCGCCGGCTACTGCTGGACGACCGGGTGCCCCTCGGAGGCCTGGACGACGACGATGCCGTGACCCTGGAGGGCGAGCTGGTAGGCCTCGCCGGACCCGCGCCCGATGACGGCGCCGAGCTTGGCCGTCTTGCGGATCGATGACTGCAGCCCCGCCGACCACAGCACCGCAGCCTGCATGTCGACGTGCGTCGGCTCGTCGACCTGCAGGACGACCGGGGTGCCGTGGGCGACGACCGCGATCATGCCCCGGCCCCGGAAGGTCGTGTTGAACAGGCCACCGCTCATCATCGAGGCGCCCTCGACGCGGTTGATGTCCCACGTCAGGCTGCTCTCGAACGCGAGCACCGCCTTGCCGTTGACCGTGACGGCTTCGTCCTCGAGCTCGAGGATGAAGATCTCGTCCGCCTCCTGCGCGAGGAAGACGTCCCCGCTGCCCGAGACCTTCATGAGCGCCATGCCCTCGCCGGTCAGGGCCTTCTTGAACATCTTCCCGATGCCGCCGGAGCCCTCGTAGGCGAAGTCGACCGCCCCCTGGTAGGCGACCATCGAGCCCTGGCGGGCGTAGAAGTAGCCACCCGTCCCGGCGAGGTCGACCTTGAGCATCCGCTCGTTCTGGAGCATGAAGCGGCCGGGCTCGCCGGCGCGCTCTGACCTGGTGAGGAGTTCTCCGCGCATACGGTCACCCTAACCGGGCAGCAGGCTCCGCAGCGCGTCGACGACGAGGGCGTGGTCCTCCTCCGAGGTCAGGCCCGAGACGGTGGCGACGGCCACGACGCCCGCCCCGGCGACGCGGATCGGAACCGCCCCGCCGTCGAGGGTGTACCGGGCCGGGTCGAGCCAGCCGTCGACAAACGGGTCGCGTCCGTCGGCGTCCATGCGAAGGCCGACGAGGAGGGTGCTCGCCTCGAAGCGGAAGGCCGTCGCCGACTTGCGGTCGATCCATGCCGCCTGGTCGCTCGTCGTGCCAGCCATGGCGGCCCGGAACAGGACACCGGTGGTGCGTCGGATGTCGATCATGACCGGATGCCGTTCGCGAAGTGCGCGTTCGGCCAGCCTTGATCCGAGGAGCCACACGTCCTCGTGGGTGAAGCGGTCGAGGACGAGCTCGCGCTCCTGCTGCTCGAGGTCGTCAATCGATGCGGTCGGTGCGTTCACGTGGCCCTCACTCGGTCTGCGGGTCGGGGGTGGGGCCCGGCCACTGGACGAGCAGCATGGTGGCGTCGTCGGCCAGGTGCGCGGCATGGTGGGTCATCAGGGCTCGGCCGACTCGTCGCATGGACTCGGCCGCCGAGAGGCTCTCGGCGACATTGCGCGCGAGCAGGTCGACGAGCCGTTCGACGCCGAACTGCTCCCCACCGGGCGCGTGTCCCTCCACCACACCGTCGGTGTAGAAGAGCACGTGGTCGCCCGGCTCGAGCTGGTCCGCCCCCACCTCGTAGGGGGAGCCGGCGTCGTGCAGCCCGATGCCGAAGGGCAGCCCGGGGTCGACGTGCAGGCACCGGATGAGCTGTCCGGCCCGCAGCAGCAAGGGCTCCGGGTGCCCGGCGTTGATCCACGTGAGGTGGCCGGTCTCGGTGTCGAGCTCAGCCAGGACGGAGGTGGAGTACGCATCCCCGCCGAACGCCGTCTCGACGGCCTCGTCGACCGCGGATGCCGTGGCCGCCAGGGAGAGTCCGCTGCGGCGGGCGTTGCGGTAGGCGGACACCGACAGGATCGCGAGCTGCGCGCTGCCCAACCCGTGACCCATCCCGTCGAAGATGGCGATGCGTGCGACGCCCGGGTCGACGGCGTAGTCGATGGAGTCCCCGGCCACGTCGTACGCCGGCTCGAGGAGCCCGGCGATGGCCACCTGCGGCGACTCGAAGGTCAGCGGCGGCAGCAGGCCCCACTGGATCTCGGCGGCCAGCCCGACCTCGGTGGTCCTCGTGGCGGAGACGACGGAGTCGCCGTACAGCCTGCGCAGGGCGATCAGGTCGCTGACGACCGCCGCCAGCCGGAGCAGCCACCGCGAGAGCGGGGCGTCGGCGTCGGCCGCCTCGTCGGGGTCCGGGACGGTCACGGACAGGACGCCGAGGCGGTCGGCGCCGTCCCGGAGTGGGAGCCACACGGTGGCGGCCGACCCGGCATCCGGCCCGGTCTGAACGATGACCTCGGCGTGCTGGTAGACCCGCCCGGCGACCGTGGAGTCGATCGGCAGGGGAGTGGGGCGCAGCCGCGGCTGGCCGCTGGAGTGTTCGAGGAAGGGGGTGAGCGAGACCTGCTGGAGGTCGACCAGGTGGATCATGGCCTCGAGCGGGCCGGCGGTGGCCACGGCCTCGGCCACGAGCCGCGGCAGCTCGTGCGGTGCGGCGTCACCGGCCCGCTCGAGCAGGCCGTCGAGGGCGCGCTCAGCCGCCACCACGTCCGCGGACCGTGGTCCAGCCGGGTCCAGCTCGCTCACGCACCGAAACCTAGCGCAGCCTGCGAGCGACGGGTACGACCCCACGGAGCCTTACGGGGGGATGCCGCGGGACACGCCATACTCGGGGGTCGCCGCGATGTTCCGTTCCTCGATCGAGCGGGAGCCGCCGGTGGTCTACGAGGACGGCGGGCAGATGCGCGACTTCGTGCACGTCGACGACGCCAACGTCGCGGTCGCCCTGGCCGTGGGGGAGCGCGCGCCCGGTTCGCACGCCGCGTACAACGTCTGTTCGGGGCGCCTGGTAGGGGTGCCCGTGCTCGGCCGATTCGGCGCGAAGGCCGACAACCCGACGCTGCTCGACCGGCCGTACTGGCTCGGCTACGCCGTGATCGTCGCGGTCGTGGTGGGTCTCGCCGCGATGTCCGCGCGCCGGCTACCCGGTGCCGCTGCATAGGGTGGAGGTCCGTACGCCGCACGTCTTCCTGCCTTCTCGTCCCCTGTCCGGAGCCATGACCACGCCTCCAGCCCACCGCTCGCTGCCCGTCCTCACCGGGACGGCAAAGTTCTGGATCCCGGGGCTGCTGACCTTCGTCGCCATCGTCATCGCTGCCCTGGCCGGTCTCGAGGGGTACGCCTACGTCCTCCTGGCCTTCATCCCCGGCATCTCACTGGGGGCGTTCGTCTTCGCGATCGTGTCGAACCTGTACGCGCGCAGGACCGGACGGACCATCGAGTTCATGGCCGAGCGCACCCTCCTTCGGCACCTCTCCGACAGGACCCGTGAGCGTTACGGCATCAGCGAGTCGAGGGTCGGCGAGTGGTACCTGTTCCTCCCGCTCCAGCTGGTGCTGCTGCTCGGCGTGCCGATGCTCTTCATGGTCGCGGCCATGGCCTGGGCCCCGGGAGCGTATGCCTGACGACCCGACCCTCGACGGGGCCCGCCCGAATCTCGACGTCTGAGCCCGCCGGGGTTCACGATGGTGCCCTCCCGATCGCGGCGGAATTGTCACGACAACCCCGGTCTGAGGCCAGCCGCCCGGCCCGCCAGCGGGTCGGCCATTCGTGAGTCGTCCGCCGCGGGTGATGTGGTCACTCGCCGGTCGTTCCTAGGGTCGACACGACACCGTGTCGACAGGTTGTCGACAGGTTGGAGAAAGGCTGGCCATGGGACTCCTGCGAGGACGACACGACTCCGACGACAACACCCGTCGCTTCCAGATGAAGCAGAAGCTCGCGTCCATCGGGGACGACTTCTGGATCGAGGACCAGCACGGAACGCGCGCGTTCAAGGTCAACGGGAAGGCGGCCCGGCTCCGCGACACGTTCGTGCTCGAGGACACGTCCGGTCGTGAGGTGGCCAAGATCCAGGAGCGCAAGCTCAGCATCCGCGACAAGGTCGACATCGAGCGCGACGGTCGAACGGTCGCCACCGTGCACAAGGCGCTGGTCGGCATCCGGGACCGGTTCGCGATCGACGTGGAAGGGGGCAAGGACCTCAAGGCCCACGGCAACGTCCTGGACCACGAGTTCGAGATCGAGCGTGACGGCGACACGGTCGCGCACATCTCCAAGAAGTGGTTCCGGGTCCGGGACTCCTACGGAGTGGAGATCTCCGCAGGGGAGGACGAGGCGCTGCTGCTGGCGCTCGTCGTCGCCATCGAGTCCCTGAGCGACTGACCCGCGGGCCGAGCAGCGGCAACGCCGGCCCTGAAGTCGCTCGTGCCTCCGGCGACCACGAGGTCCGTCAGAAGAGGTAGATGACCAGGGCGATGATGAGGAGCACTCCGACGATCGTCCAGATCAGACCTGACCCGCGCATGACCGTGCCTTCCGTTGGGGATCACGCGAACTGTCGTCCGCGCCACCTGACCTCTACCCGCTCCGCGCGAGATCATTCGCCCGGAGATCAGAACACCGGCTTGCCGCCGGTGACGCCGAGAACGGTGCCTGACACGTAGCTCGCCTCGTCCGACGCGAGGAACACGAACGCCGCTGCCACCTCGACCGGCTGACCCGGCCGCCCGAGCGGGGTGTCCGACCCGAAGCCGGCGACCTTGTCCTCGGGCATCGTCGAAGGGATCAGCGGAGTCCAGATGGGTCCTGGCGCGACGGCGTTGACGCGGATGCCGCGAGGTCCGAGTTCCTGGGCCAGGTTGGCCACGAGGTTGTTCAGGGCCGCCTTCGTGGCGGCGTAGTCGAGCAGGTGGTCCGACGGCGAGTAGGCCTGGATCGACGTCGTCACGAGCACGCACCCACCGTCCTCGAGCTGCGGCGCGAGCGCCTGGACCAGCCAGAACGGCCCGAAGACGTTGGTGGCGAAGGTCCGCGCGAGCTGGTCCGGGGGGAACTGGGACAGCTCGTCGTGGGCCATCTGGAACGCTGCGTTGCACACGAGGACGTCGACCCCGCCGAGAGCCTCGACGGCGGTGCGCGCCAGGTCCTGGTTGGCCGCTGCCGTGCGGAGGTCTGCCTCGTGCAGGACGGCCCGCCGGCCGGTGGCCCGGACGAGGCGGGCTGTCTCCTCGGCGTCATCGGACTCCTGCGCCAGGTGTGCGATGACGACGTCAGCACCCTCCGCGGCGAAGGTGAGGGCAACGGCGCGCCCGATCCCCGAGTCCCCGCCTGTGACCAGCGCACGCTTGCCGAGCAATCGCCCACGCCCCGTCCACGACTGCTCACCGTGGTCTGCGGGCGGGTCGAGATCGGTGTCGCTCCCGGGCCACTGCTGTTGCTGGGCGGGTACGTCATCCGGACGCTTCGTGCTGGTGGTGTCGCCGCTCATGGGCTGTCCTTTCCCTGACCTTGGGCACGTGCCCTACCCGTCGTCGAGCTGGACATGCGCCCTGACAGGGACGCGCGGGCGAGCGGACCCGTCAACATCCTCGTTCCGGAGAGGTTTCACCGCACCGCGTCCGGGTATGGCCTTGCCCAGCCGTCGATCGTCGACGGCACAGAGAGGAGGGGCCCATGGACTCCCAGATGACGGCTCCGCAGACCACGGCGGACCCAACTCACACCCAGGGGCATGACAGCGCAGGTGCGGTCAAGAGTGTGGCGGGCACCGCGTCGCAAGAGGCCGGCCGGACCGCACGCGAGGCCACGGACCAGGCGCGCATGCTGTGGTCGCAGACCCGCTCCGAGCTCACGGAACAAGCCGGTACTCAGCAGGCTCGCGCTGCGAGCGGGCTGCGTGACCTCGCCCAGCAGCTCGGGTCGATGGCGCAACAGTCCGACCAGGACGGCATGGCCCGCTCACTCGTCGACGACGTCGCACGACGCGCCGACGACGCGGCGGCCTGGCTCGACCAGCGCGACCCGGGCACCCTGCTGCAGGACGTGCGCGACGTCGCCCGTCGGCGCCCCGGCATGTTCCTCGCAGTCGCCGCGGGCATCGGTGTCGTGGCTGGACGGCTCAGCCGCAGCCTCGCCGCAGAGGCCAACGACGCCAACACGCGCAGCAGCACCGAGAGCGCCGGGAGCGTCGGGCAGGAGGCCTCCGACAACCCGGGCACCCCGGTGGCCGTCGTGGGCACCGATACCGGCACCGGCACCCCGGGCCTGTCGACCGGAGCCGGCGGCGAACTCCGTCGGACCACCCAGCCGGTCGAGCCCGACGGCACCCTCAGCCCGATCGGTGCCGACGGGCTGCTCGGCGCCCCGGAGGACCAGTCCACCGGGGAGCGACGATGACCGACCAGCACACGCGTGCCGATCAGCACACGCGTGCCGACCTGCCGGACCCGTCACTGCGGTCCGTCGGCGAGTTGCTCGGTGACATCTCGAGCGACCTGTCGACCTTGCTCCGGCAGGAGGTCCAGCTGGCCAAGGCCGAGTTGAAGGAGAGCGCCGACCACGCGAAAGCGGCTGGTGGCCTGCTCGGCGGTGCGGGAGTCAGTGCCCACCTCGCGCTGATCTTCCTCTCCATCGCCGCTTGGTGGGCCCTCGGAGACGTGCTGGACAGCTTGGGCTGGTCCGCGCTCATCGTGGGCCTGGTATGGGCCGCTCTCGCGGCCATGCTCGCAGCCATGGGGCGCACGCGCCTACGTCGCGCCACCCCCGCCGTGCCGCGCACTCTCGACGCGGCTGCTGACATTCCTGACGCACTGAAAGGACACCGCACATCATGACCACGACCAACACCGACCCCGACGCCATCCGTCGCGACATCGACCGCACCCGCGAACGCCTCAGCGAGGACGTCGACGTCCTCGCTGAGAGCGTGCGCCCCGGCAGTGTCGCCAAGCGCACCGCCCAGCGGGCCACCAGCCGGGCCAGCCGGCTCAAGGAGAGCGTCATGGGCTCGGCCCACGACGTGACCCAGGCCGGCTCGGACACCGTGCACTCGGCATCCGACACCGTGATGGCGGCACCCGACCTCGCCCGTCGACAGACCCGCGGGAACCCGCTGGCGGCCGGCGCCGTCGCTCTGGCTGCCGGCTGGCTCGTGGGGTCGCTGCTGCCCGCGAGCGAGAAGGAGCGCCAGCTCGCCTCGTCGGCCAAGGAGCACGCCCAGCCGCTCGTCGACGAGGCGTCCTCGCTGGCCCAGGAGACGGCACAGCACCTCAAGGAGCCGGTCCAGCAGGCGGCTCAGTCCGTGAAGGAGACTGCCCGAGAGGCTGCCGACCACGTGCGCGAGGAGGGCGCATCTGCGGCGCAGGGTGTCGCCGGGTCCTCGGGCTCGAACGGTGGTACGTCGACCTCCGGTTCGTCGTCCTCCGGAACCTTCTGACGACCGGCATCCGTCCCTGAGAAGGCCCCCTCCCGCGTCTCGCGGGAGGGGGCCTTCTGCGTGCCCGGATCAGCGGGTGGCGGGGAACCGGTTCCAGGCGCGGTGCTCACCGAGGGCGGCCACGATGCCTGCTGCGACCGATGCGGCATCCCCGACGACCACGCCCTCGGCCTGCGGGTCCAGACCGAGCGCACCGGCATCGACCTGGGTGTCGAGGATGCCGATGGCCTTGGCGTGCCGGTAGGCCTCGTCGACGAGCAGCGTCAGCCGCGGGTCGACCCCCGGTGACGTTGCCGCTCCCGCCTTCGCGTCGAGCCCCTGCTGGGCGAGCACGGTCGGAGGTAGGGCGGCGGCGATGACCACGGCGTCGAACTCGACGGACCTGGCGGTGAGCAGGGTGCGGTGTGCGGCCTCACTCCGGTCCGGCCACACCGGTCCGCCCGTGGGGGCGATGAGGAGAGGGACCAGCCCTTCAGCGCTCAGCGCGTCGACCAAGTCGCTGACGGCTGCGGCGTCGGCCGTGCCGTCGACGACGACGCCGACCGTGCGGCCCTCGACCGGCCACACCTGCCCGACCTGCGACAGGGCAGCGCTGGGGGTGGGCTCCGGCTCCTCGCCGTCGACCGCGGGTGCCGGAGCCGGCATCCCGAGCCCCGTGGCGACGTCCGCGGCCAACGCCTCGTCGATCCTGGCGAGGCAGAGGAGCTGGCGCTCGCGGATGGTCTGGTCGTAGCACTTGCCGAGCTCGAAGGTGTACGCCTGCACGATGTGGTCCTGCTCGACCGCCGACATGCTGAGCCAGAACAGCCGTGCCTGGCTGAAGTGGTCGTCGAACGACGCCGACAGCTCGCGCACCTTCGAGCCCGCCACCACGGCCTGCGGCACGTCGAGGAACGCGCCCTCGGAGTCGCCTGCAACGAACGGGCAGCCGCCGTCGAGCGAGTTGGGCCGGTAGGGGGCGACCCCGCCGTGCACCGCGCTCTGGTGCATGCCGTCGCGCAGCATGTCGTTCACGTCGGCATGCGGGCGGTTGATCGGCAGCTGGTTGTAGTTGGGGCCGCCGAGCCGACTGAGCTGGGTGTCGATGTAGGAGAACAGGCGCACCTGGAGGAGCGGATCGTCGGTGACGTCGATGCCCGGCACGAGGTTGCCGACGTGGAAGGCCACCTGCTCGGACTCGGCGAAGAAGTTGGTCGGGGTCCCGGACAGGGTGAGCAGGCCGATCGGCTGCACGGGGGCGAGCTCTTCGGGGATGAGCTTGGTCGGGTCGAGCAGGTCGATGCCCTCGAAGGTCTGCTCCGGGGTGTCGTCGAACACCTGGATGCCGAGCTCCCACTGTGGGTAGGCACCGGCCTCGATCGTGTCGTAGAGATCGCGCCGGTGGAAGTCGGGGTCGGTGCCCCCGAGCAGCTGGGCCTCCTCCCAGGTCAGGGAGTGCACGCCGAGGCGCGGCTTCCAGTGGAACTTGACCAGGCTGGTGCCGCCCTCGGCGTCGACCAGCCGGAACGTGTGCACCCCGAAGCCCTCCATGTGCCGGTACGAGCGGGGGATGGCCCGGTCGGACATGGCCCAGATGGTGTGGTGCTGGGCCTCGGTGTGCAGCGAGACGAAGTCCCAGAAGGTGTCGTGGGCGGACTGCGCCTGCGGGATCTCGCGGTCGGGGTGCGGTTTCACCGCGTGGATGACGTCGGGGAACTTGATGCCGTCCTGGATGAAGAAGACCGGGATGTTGTTGCCGACGAGGTCGAACGTGCCCTGTTCCGTGTAGAACTTCACGGCGAAGCCACGGGTGTCGCGCACCGTGTCGGCTGACCCGCGCGAGCCGGCGACGGTGGAGAACCGCACGAACACCGGTGTCTCGACGCCCTCGGCGAGGAACGCGGCACGCGTGAGCTCCGAGGCGCTGCCGTAGCCGACGAACACGCCGTGCGCTCCGGCACCGCGGGCGTGGACGACCCGCTCGGGGATCCGCTCGTGGTCGAAGTGGGTGATCTTCTCGCGGAGGTGGTGGTCCTGCAGGAGGGTCGGGCCGCGCGGGCCCGCGCGCAGCGAGTGGTCGGTGTCGCGCAGCCGCACCCCGACGGAGGTCGTGAGGATAGGCGCCCTGCTGACTCATCGAGGTCGGGTCGGCGTCGAGGGTGGCACCGGTGGGCGACACCGTCTCGGGAGACTGCTGCTCGGGCTTGGGAGGCCGAGGCGGCTGCGGGTCGGTCGGTTCCTCGAGGGAGGTCGGCACGGCGGCGGGGGCGCCGGGGGGCGGGGGCGGCTGGACTTTCTTCGATGGGCTCATGAAGTCGGCCCTACCCGAACCGCGCCGCGACATGCGCCGCGTGCTTCCCCGGAGTTTGCGCGACCTGTGGGCGGGTAGGCGAACGGCGGCGGGCCGGGCAGCGGTCTCGACGACGCGACCTCAGCGCGACCCGCCACCACTGCACCCCGACAGGAGAGGGCCGGATGCCGTCGCACCCCCGACCCAGCGGAGCCCTCGTCACCGGCGCCTCGAGCGGCATCGGGCGGGCCACCGCGCTCGCCCTCGCCCGTGAGGGTCTCGACCTCGTGCTCACCGGCCGCAGTCGTTCCGCACTGGAGGCTGTCGCCTCGCAGTGCCGCGCAGCGGGGGTGCGAGCCGACGTGGCCGAGGTCGACGTGCGCGACGACGCGGCCGTGCAGCGCGTGGTTGCCGATGCTGCGCTCGCCCACGGGGCGGGGCTCGTGGTGGTCCACGCGGCGGCCGTGGTCGCCTACGGCCCGTTCGAGGAGGTCCCGCCCGACGTGATGAGCGCGGTCGTGGGCACCAACGTCCTCGGCACGGTGTCGGTCTGCCGGGCGGCTCTGCAGACCTTCCGCCGCACCGGTGGCGGCCACCTGGTGGTCGTGGGGTCGCTGCTCGGCGAGGTGGCTGCGCCGTTGATGAGCGGCTACGTGTTGTCCAAGTGGGCGGTGCACGGGTTGGTGCGCACACTGCAGATCGAGGCGCGCGACCGGGGCGGAGTCTCGATCTCCCTCGTGGCTCCCGGCGGGGTGGACACCCCCATCTACCGGCGGGCGGCGACGGTCCTCGGCCGGCACGGCAACCCGCCACCACCGGTGAGCTCGGCGACGGACGTCGCCGACCGTGTCGTGCGTGTGCTGAGCCGGCCCCGACGCCTCACCCACGTCGGGTGGGCCAATCCTGTCGTGGTCGCCGGCTTCCGCCTCGCCCCGACGGTGTACGACGCCGTCGCGACTCCTGCGCTGCGCTCCTTCGCACTGGCCCCGTGGACCGGGATTCCGCCCACGAGCGGAAATGTCCACCAGCCCCGCCATCCGCCGGCACCTGTCGGTGAGGGCGCCGATGCCTATTCCTGTGCCGACGACCATGACCCCGACCGTGAGGAGCCCACCATGAGCTCACCAGACCACACCACCGATCCCCACGAGGTGTCCAGACCGCGGGTCTCACGCTCCGTCGCAGCACCGGCGGAGGCGGTGTGGGCCGTGCTCTCGGACGGCTGGCAGTACGCCACGTGGGTGGTCGGCGCCTCCCGGGTGCGCTCCGTCGACCCCGACTGGCCACAGCCCGGCTCGCGGTTGCACCACAGCGTCGGCATGTGGCCCGCGCTGATCTCCGACTCGACGTCGGCGCAGGAGGCCGAGGAACCCCGGCACCTCGTCCTCACCGCCCGCGGCTGGCCCTTGGGGGAGGCACGCGTCGAGCTCGACGTCGTGCCCGACGGCCCAGCCACGTGCACGGTCTCCATCGCGGAAGACGCCAGCTCGGGCCCCGGGCGCCTGGTGCCCCTCCCCATTCGGCAACTGCTCATCCTTCCTCGCAACCGTGAGGCGTTGCGTCGGCTGGCCCTGTTGGCCGAGGGCCGCTACCGGGAGAGGGGCAGCGGCGGCTGAGCTCACGCCGGTGGCTCGCGCAGCACGCGGGACCAGGCCGTGCGGACGAGAGCCCGGCGCACGGCGCCCGACGGGCCGCGATGGCGCAGTGCCGCGACTGCGGCGTTCCACCCGCACGCTCCGTGCACGCCTCCTCCCGGATGGGCCGAGGCGCTGGCGAGGAACAGCCCGGGCACGGGGGTCTCGGGGCGTCCGAGACCGGGGGTCGGCCGCAGCACCAGCTGCTGGTGCAGCGCAGCCGTCCCGGCGTTCAGAGCGCCGAGGCTGAGGTTGCCGTCGGCGCTCTCGAGGTCGGTGGGGGTCTGGACCTGGCGTCCGCGACGCAGGGCGCGGAACCCGGGAGCAACCTGCTCCACGGCATCCTCGATGCGTTCGGCCTGCGCGGACACGGCCTCCTCGTCGGAGGCGGCCGCCCGGGGAACGTGCGTGTAGGCCCATGCCGACTCGGTTCCCGCAGGCGAGCGTGACGGGTCGGCGACGCTCATCTGACCGAGCAGCACGAAGGGTGTGCCCGGCATCCGTCCGACCGACAGGTCGGCAGCCACGTCGACGAGGCCGTCGTGGTCGACGCCCAGGTGCACCGTGCCGGCGGTTCGCGCTCCGGCTGCCGTCCAGGGGATGGGTGCGTCCAGGGCCCAGTTGACCTTCAGGGTGGCGTCGTCCCACTCGAATCGCCGCCGGGCGTCGTCGACGACACGAGGGGGGAGCTGGCCCGGTGCCACCATGGAGCCGTACAGCGTGGGCGCCGGCACATCGGCGAGGATGCCGTGGCGCGCCCCGATCCGCTCCCCGCCGGCCAGGCGCACCCCCACGGCGCGACCCGCCGGCCACCTCGACGGCGGTGACCGGTGCGCCGCAGCGCACCTGCACTCCGAGCGACTCGGCCCGCCGGCGCAGCGCCGTGGCCAGCATCCCTGCACCGCCCTGCGGCACCGGGAAGCCGACGTCCTGACCGAGCATCGCCAGCAGCCACCCGAACAGTGCGCTTCCCGAGCCGTCGGGAGGGAGGTCGCTGTGCATCGCGTTGCCGGACAGCAGGATCCGCGCCTCCTCGCTGGAGAACTCCTCCTCGCCGAGCCGCCGCACCGAGAGCAGTGCGAGCCGGGTGAACTCCAGGCTCCCCGCCACCCCCCACCGCCGCAGGAGCCGCGCCGCGGGGCGAACCGGGGGGAACGGCGTGAAGAGCGCGTCCAGCAGTGGGTCACGAATGCGCTGCCACCCGCGCACCATGCGCAGCCAGGCGTCCCCGTCCCCGGGCGCGCACGCCTCGAGGCCGGCTGCGGTGTCCTCGGCCGCACCCCGCAGCACCGCCGCCCGACCGTCGGGCAGGGCGTGGGCCAGCACGTCAGGTGCGCGGCACCACGCGAGCCCGTGCCGGTCGAGGTGGAGGTCGCGGATGACCGGGCTGGCGGCGGCCAGGGGGTAGAACGCGCTGAACAGGTCGGTCACGAAGCCGGGTGAGACGACCTCGGCGCTGCGCACCGCACCACCGACCTCAGGTTGCGCCTCGACGAGGACGACGTCCCATCCGGCATCCGCCAGGGCATTGGCCGCCACCAGCCCGTTGGGTCCCGCTCCGACGACCACGGCATCGCACTCGATCATGACCTGCCCCTACCCCGCGAGACCTCGGGTGACGCGGGTTTGGCCCGGCGGCATGCGGGTACGAGGCAGTCAGCCGCAGCGGGCAGGTACTGCCCGCGCCCTGAACCGATGAGGAGCCACCCATGTCCCAGGACGCGATCGTCATGCTCAAGGAAGACCACAAGGAGGTGCGGGGCCTGTTCCGGGAGTTCCAGAAGGCCGGCACCACCGATGCCCGCAAGGGCAAGCTCGTGGAGCAGATCATCGAGCTGTTGACCGTCCACACGTTCATCGAGAACGAGGTGATGTACCCACGGGTGCGCGCCCTGCTTCCCGACCTCGAGGACGACGTGCTCGAGTCGTACGAGGAGCACCACGTCGCCGACGTGCTCATCATGGAGCTCTTGCCGATGACGCCGGCCGACGAGCGGTTCGAGGCCAAGGCGACCGTGTTGATCGAGAACGTCACGCACCACATCGAGGAGGAGGAGCAGGACTGGTTCCCCAAGGTTCGCGAAGGGCTGACCCGGACCCAGCTGCGGGAGATCGGTGCCGAGCTCGCCGAGGCCAAGGCGCGCGCACCCCGGCGCCCGGAGCAGCCGAGCGCACTGAAGAAGACCCTCGACGCCGTCGTCTCCTGACCCGTGGACGGCGACCCCCACGGTGCCGTCGGAGGGCTCCGCACCCTCGAGGGTGGCCAACCCGCTGGTGGCTGCCACCATCCGGCTCGAGGAGAGCTCGTCGTTGGACGGGCTGCGCCGCGTGTACGCGGTCGCGTCGGGCCCGGTCGACCGGACAGCCGGTGGTGACCTGCTCCGCTCAGGCCTCATCGGTCATGCACTGCACCCGCTGCTGACCGACCTCCCTCTCGGCTGTTGGACCGCGGCCTCCGTGCTGGACCTTCGTGGTCGGCGCGAGGACCGGGGGGCCGCCCGGTGGTTGGTCGGCGCCGGGCTGGCTGCGGTTGCCCCCACCGTTCTCACCGGGCTCGCAGAGTGGGCACGTGCGGACCCGAGGGCGCAGCGGGTGGGTGCCGTGCACGGCATCCTCAACGGGGTGGCCACGTCGTTCTACCTCGGCTCTTTCGTGCTGCGGCCCCGGCGTCATTCGGTGGGCGTGGCGCTCGCGCTCGCAGGAGCGACGATCGCTGGTGTCTCGGGGTACCTCGGCGGACACCTGACGACAGCGCGAAAGGTCGGGAGCCGCGACCCGGCGCTCGCCGCCCCATGATCCGCGAGGTCGGGCACGACGGCCTCGTCCTGCGCGTGCGGGACGAGGGGCCCCGCTCCGGCGAGGCGGTGCTGCTGCTGCACGGCTTCCCGCAGGACGCCAGCTGCTGGGACGACGTGGTGCCCGCGCTGCACGACGAGGGGCTTCGTACCTTGGCGCCCGACCAGCGCGGGTACTCACCCGGGGCGCGACCCGACGACGTCTGCGCCTACCGCGTCGAGCGGTTGACCGGGGACGCCCTGGCCGTGCTCGACGCCTGTGGCGTCGAGCGGGCCCACGTGGTGGGGCACGACTGGGGCGGAGCGGTGGCTTGGCGGCTCGGAGCGCAGCACCCGGAACGCGTCGCCTCACTGACAGTGCTCTCGACGCCCCACCCCGCGGCGCTGGCCCGGTCGATGGGCACGTCCCTGCAGGCGGCCCGCAGCTGGTACACGCTCGCGGTGCAGGTCCCCGTGCTCCCGGAAGTCCTGCTGTCGCGGATCCTGGCGACGACGTTGCGGGCCTCCGGCCTGGCGCCCGGCCCGGCTGCGCGTTATGCCGCGCGCCTGTCTGGGCCGGGCGACCTGCGGGGTCCCCTCGGCTGGTACCGGGCGGCCGTGCGGCGCCCGCCCTGGCAGCTGCTCGGAGTCCTGACCGGGGACACCGGCGTGGTGAGCGTCCCGACCACCTACGTCTGGGGGCGCCATGACCCTGCCCTCGGCGGCGCAGCGGCGCGCCGCACCGGCGACCACGTCCTCGGGGACTACCGCTTCACCCAGTTGGATGCCGGGCACTGGCTCCCGGAGATGCACCCAGGCGCGGTGGTCGAGGCAGTGCTCGACCGGGCCGGGCGCTCCTGAGTGCTCGACGCTGTCGTTGCTCGCGGACCCTCTGTCATCCACGTCACCGACCACGGCGACCGCTCAGGTGGACGCGGGATGCCGTCCAGTCCACCGATCGCACGCCGTCCATCGGCGTCTCGACGTCCCCGCTGTGCCACCACCGCATGGCGGCTCCGATGAGGAACGGGCCCATGTCCGGGTCCTGCCGGTAGCCCAGCTCGCCGCCGAGGCGCCGCGGCCCGTGGACGATCGACGTCACGACCAGCGGGCCGACCCGCGACGACATCGGCGTCACCTGCACGGCCCGCACCTCGACGACGCGTCCGGCATCCTCGCCGTTCTCACGCACGACCGACGCCCCCAGCAGGGCGCTGAGCAGGTGTGCGTCGGGGCCGAGGTCGAGGTCGTGGTCCTGGCGCGGGGAGGACGCCAGGTCGATGCCGAAGGGGTGCTCACCGCCCCGGGCGCCGGGAATCCTTCCGACCACGTGGCGACGCAGCCACAGCTCGAGGCCGTCGGTGCCGGCGAGGTGGGCATCGGCCCACCGGTCGACGTGGACGGCCGAGCCGATGGCGAGCACGTGGTCCATCGGCAGCACGAGGGGGGCGGGGTCCTCACGAGGGTCGAGCCGCCGCCAGATCGCCTGGCCCCAGCGACCGAGGGCACCCGGCTGGCGGTGGGCCCAGGCGCCCGGCCCGCGCAGCAGCCCGACCGCGACGAGGCGGCCGTCGTGCTCCTCGAGGGCGACGTCGTCGACGTTGCCGAGCATCTCCTGGTCGCGGCCCACCAGCTGGTGGTCGAGCAGCCGCAGGCCGAGCGCCAGCGGGGTGCCGGCCTCGATCGGCTGCCCTGGTTCGGTGTCGCGGGTCATTGGCCGGCTCCTGACAGGACCATCAGCGGGATGGCCGCCACGGAGGCCACCACCACCACGACCAGGTACGCCGACCCGAGCGCGTTGGCGACGCGGCCGTTGACGTGGCGTCCGAGGTAGGTGCGGTCGTTGGCGACGACGAGGATCGGGAAGTAGGTCAAAGGCAGAGCCACCGCGCTGAACACCACGGAGTACTCGGTGACCAGGATGGGGTCGACGGCGGTGAGCAGGAGGCCGACGCCGGCCACACAGGACAGCAGCACGACGGTGTGGAACCGGGCGGCCCGCAGGGGCTCGACGAACTTGCCCCACTGCCAGCCGAAGTACTGGGAGACGGAGTACCCCACGGACAGCCCTGTCTCGCAGGCGGCTCCGAACGTGGCGGCGAAGAAGCCGACCAGCACCACGACCAGCCCGAGCTTGCCGAACGCGACCAGCACCGGAAGGGCGACCTGGCCGAGGCCGGCCACCTCGATGCCCTGTGGTCGCAGGACGATCGCGGCGGCGGCCGCGATCGCGACCGAGAGGATCCCGCCGAGGGGGAACCCGATGAAGACGTTGGCACGCATCGTGCGAAGGCTCTCGGCTCCCCATTTCTCCTCGACTCCGCCGGAGGAGAAGAAGAACACCTCGTAGGGGGTCATCGCCGCACCGAACAGGGCGACGGCGTAGAACCAGTAGGTCGTTGCATCCTCGCTCGAGGGCACGGCCGGGTGGGTGGCTTCGGCGACGAGTGACCCCCAGTCCGGGGCCAGCTTCCACACGGCGACGGCAAAGACGATCAGGGCCAGCCCGGCGAGCCCGAACGCGTTCTCCAGCACGGCGAACCTCACGCGCCAGAGCACGACCCAGACCAGCACGCCGACGACGGGGACCCACAGCAGGTAGTGGACGCTCGAGGCCAGCTGCAGCGCCAGGGCGACGCCGCCGATCTCGGCCGTGAACGTGAGGAAGGTGACGGCCATCGAGCCCGATCAGCGCCATGAGGCCCACCCGCGGCCCGAGCCGTTCGCGGATGAGGTCGAACGTGGCGCGCCCGCTGACGGCGGCGACCCGGCCGCTCATCTCCGCGAAGACGCAGATGCCGAGCACCCCGACGACGACCACCCACACGAGCGACAGACCGAAGCGCGACCCCACGGCGGCATTCGTGACGAGGTCGCCGATGTCGACGAAGCCACCGATGGCGGTGAGGATGCCGAGGGCGACGGCGAACAGGCGCTTCACGAGAGCTCCTCCGCGAGCGCTTCGAGGTCGGAGCAGGCCGACCGCACGTCCTCCAGAGCCGCCCGCGTGCCGCGGAGGTCCTGACGCGCCACCGAGATGCGAAGCCACTGAACAGAGGAGGCGGCAGCGTCAAGAGCGTCCGTCGTCTGCCGTCGGACGAGGTCGTCCACCCGACGAGGGGGTTGCTGCTCCTCGAACCACGCGGCGTCGGCGCCCAAGCCCGTGTCGCTGTCGTCCACGACGACCACCGCGAAGGAATGCGTCGAGCGGCCGGCAACCCACAGGCTCGCGGCGAGCTCGGCCGTGCGAGCCTCGCTCAGACTGCCCTCGAGTGCGCGGACGGCCGAGTCGCGATAGACCGAGCCGGGGTCATCGCCGCACCCTGCCACGAGGAGCATGACGCTCGCCAGAGCGGCCAGGCCCCCGGTCCGCCAGGAGCCGACTGGCCCACAGCGGTGCCATGACCTGCTCATCGCGAGCGCCTCAGCAGCACGAGAGCAAGCACGCCGAGCACCGTCATGAACTCCAGCCAGGCCAGCAGCAACGCCGTCGACTCACTCACGGCGCACCTCCCTGCTGTCCATCATGGCCTCGCTTCCCCGTGCGGCCCGGCGCAAACCATCCCCACCGCGGATCAGGTCGAGCCGGCCCGACGCCGGATCGAGAGCTCCCCCGTCTCGGCGACGTCCGCCGCGACATCGGCCAGCTTGCGGTTCGAGTCCTGGCTGGCGACACGTAACAGGTCGAATGCCTGATCGCGCGTGAGGCGGTGCTGGTGCATGAGGATTCCCATGGCGACGCCGATCTCCCTGTTGCTCTCCAGGGCGCGCGTCAGACTGTCCGCTCGGCCCCGGGCGGTGGTTTCGCGCAGGATGAGCGCGGCATGGGTGGCGAGCACCAACCCCAAGCCGACAGCATCATCGTCGAACGCGGCCCGCTGGTCGGAGTAGATGTTCAAGCTGGCGATGAGGTTCGAGTCGTCCAAGAGGTGCAGACGCTGAGCGAAGACGCTGTGCACTCCGACCTCGCGGGAAACGCGCTCACCCCACGTTCGCCACCGGCCGCCCGAGGTGACGTCGCCTGTCACGTAGACCGAGTCGTCCAGGGCTGCGTCGACACACGGCCCGGAGCCGATCTCGTACTGCAGCGTGTCGGCGCGGGCGGCGGCATCGTCGGTGGCGGCGGGAGTGGTGAAGCGACCGGCACGCAACACGCTGACGCTCGCCCAGCGGGTTCCGGGGACACGGTCGACGGCAACGGAGACCAAACGCTGCAGCGGGGTCTGGGGGCCGCTGTGGGTGATCTCGCTCGACAGCGACCGCATGACGCGCGCCACGTCGTGCAGGTCGACCTGCGGAACCGTCCCCACGACCTGACCCTCATGAGGCGCGTCCTGGGAGTGCGCTGTCATCGGGCGTCGTCCGGGAAGTAGGGACGAGTGAGCTCGCGTGCCACGGTCACCGCATCCTGGCCCGATCGGCGCGCGGCGTCGGCGATGATCTCCCGGGCCCCGTCCCGGTCGACCCCACGGGCGGCCATCACCACGCCCGTGGCTTGGTCCACCACGTTGTTGTCCTCCAGGACCCGCGGGGCATCACGGGCCGCCGCGCGAGTGGAGAACGTCAGGTCCGCGTTGTGCACGGCGCCTGGAGCCCAGGCGCCCAGCAGATCGGCCAGCTGATGCTCACGGCCCGCGAACGCGTTCGGGGTCCTGGCGTAGAGGTTCACCCCCGCGACCACGCCCCCGGCCGCGTGGATGGGCAAGGACAGCGTGCTCAGCACCCCGTGAGCGGCACCGGCCCGAGCGAACTGCACCCAGCGCTGCTCGTCCAACAGGCCGGCGTCGCTGTCGCCGCTGAGGAACGTCGAGTCCTGGAGCGCAGCATCGACGCAGGGGCCACCGAAGGCGTACTGAATCGCGTCCAGCAGCATCAGGTGCTCGTGCGTGGCAGCGATCGTCAGGGTCAGTCCGTCCCTGACCAGGGCCAAGCTCATCCCGACGAGGTTCGGCACGATGGCCTCGGCCAGTTCTCCTTGGTGGATCAGCTCTGCGGTGAGGTCATGGTCGGACCACCGACCCAGACTGAGCAGGGCCTCGCGGGTCTCGGGCAACGGTTCGAGCGGCATGGTGCTCCCGTACCCCGGCGACGGCGCACCCAATCACCATCACCACTCCCTGTTCACGCGGCGAGCTCGGCCGGGTCCAGGTCTGTGCTGAGGCGAGTACGGAGCACCGCGAGCGTGGTGGCGAGGATGCGTGATACCTGCATCTGGCTGACGCCGATGAGCTCGCCGATCTCGCTCTGCGTGAGGTCCTCGACGAACCGCAGCCGGAGCACTCGGCGTTGCCGGTCCGTGAGGTCGGCGAAGGCGCGGTGCAGCGCGTCCAGGGAGTCAACGGTCGTGAAGGGTGAGGAGGTTGCCAGAAGGTGCTCGCCCACGGCCGTTCCGGATGAGGTGGGGACGTCCAGGGAGGTGGCGTGGTAGCCGGCTGAGCAGACCTTGGCCTGCTCGACCTCGCTCGTGCTGACCGAGAGGGCATCGGCGAGTTCCGCGCACGTGGGCTCCCTACCGAGCTGGTGGCGCAGTTTCTCTTCCTGGGTGCTGACCTGGGCCCGCAGTTCCTGCAGGCGACGTGGGGGCCGCACGGACCAGCCGTGGTCGCGGAACCATCTCTTGACCTCCCCGGAGATGGTGGGGGAGGCGTAGGCGGAGAACCCGCACCCGGCTCCGGGCCGATATCTCAGGACGGCCTTGACCAAGGCGGTGCGGGCGACCTGCTCCAGGTCCTCGAGCTCGATGCCGCGACCGCGGTACCGCGAAGCGATGCCATCGGCGAGCGGGAGCGCGAGCCGGCAGATGTCGTCCACGAGTTCGGAGCGGCGGCGCGCGTCCGTGGTGGTGCTCAGCGCCACGGCGAGCGCCTCGATGTCGTCGTCCGTGACGCGGGAGTTGGTCTGGGTCCAGCGAGGTGGTGCTGTCGTCGTCGTGGAGGCCACGATCTCGTCCTTTCGGCGAGGGGATGGCACCACTGTTGGACCATGAAACGTGCGGGGAGACCGCTGGTTGGATCTCCTGTCCGGCTACCAAGACCGTAGTGAGAGCGGGGCGCCGATGGGGTTTTCGTGACGAGAAAGTCCGCCGACGTCAAAGGCTGGTCGGCAACCGACCCGAGGTCGGGGGTTCACCAGGTTCGCCACGCCCCTGCTGCACCCGGCGCCGGATGGAGAGCACGCCGGTCTCGGCCACCTCCGCCGCGACGTCGGCCAGCTTGCGGTTGCTGTCCTGGCTGGCCACGCGCAGGACGTCGAACGCCTGGTCACGCGTGAACTGGTGGGTCTGCATGAGCACGCCGATGGCGACCCCGATGTCGCGATTGCTCTGGAGGGCCTTCATCAGGTTCTCGGCCCGGTCGCTCGCCAGCATCTCACCGACCACCGAGGACGCGTGGGTGGCGAGCACCAGCCCCATACCGACCGCGTGGTCGTCGAAGGCGTCCCGCTCCAGGCCGTAGATGTTCAGCCCGGCGATGACGCTGTCCTCGTGGTGCAGGTGCAGCCGCATCGCCAGCACGCTGCGGATCCCGACCTCGGCTGCCGCCCGCTGGCCCCAGGCCGGCCATCGCGAGTCGACTTCCACGTCACCGGTGACGTACAGCGAGTCATCGAGGACGGCATCCACGCACGGCCCCGAACCGATGTCGTACTGGAGCAGGTCGGCCCGGGCGGCGGCCTCATCGGTGGACGCAGGAGTCTTGAAACACCCTCCACGGAGCATGGTGACGCTGGCCCACGACGCGCGAGGCACCTTTCCACGGCGATGTGGACGACGGCATCCAGTGCCGATTCTCCGTCCTCGGCAGCGGATCGTGCGGACAGCGAACGCATCGCCTCGGCGACCTCGTGCAGGTCCAGTCGTGGGGCCAACGCGGGCGCGGCACGCAGCTCTTCACGGGCGTCCATCATCGGGTCATCCTCCGCTGACGATCCAGGAACACGTCACGACCAGTATGCGCCGGGCACCGGCGACGGGGGAGGTCGTGAACCGACTCTCGGCGGTACGGGTGAGGACGCTCCGAGCGTCAGGGGGTCATCCGTGAGGAGAGAGCACCACCTTGACCATCCCGTCGTCCTTGGCCTGGAAGGTGGCGTACGCCTCTGGGGCGGCCTCGAGGGGGAGGTGGTGGGTTGCGAAGTCGTCGACACCGAGGGGGTCCTCGTCGGTCAGCAGGGGCAGGATGTCCCCGGTCCAGCGCTTGACGTTGGCCTGTCCCATGCGCAGCTGCACCTGCTTGTCGAACAGGGTCATCATCGGTAGCGGGTCCGCCATGCCGCCGTACACCCCGCTGAGCGAGATGGTCCCGCCGCGGCGCACCGCGTCGATCGCCGTGCGTACCGCAGCGAGGCGGTCGATCCCCACGGTGGTCATCAGTCGCCTGCCGAGCGGATCGGGCAGGGCGCTGACCACCTTGTGGGTGGCCTCGACGACCGGCGCACCGTGGGCCTCCATGCCGACGGCGTCGATCACGGCATCCGCTCCTCGTCCTGCGGTCAGCTCACGTACGGCGTTCGCGACATCGGTGCCACCTCCGAGGTCGCCGAGGTCGAGCGTGGTCACTCCGCGAGCTGCCGCCCGGTCGAGCCTGGCCCGGACACGATCCACGCCGATGACCTGTCGGACGCCGAGGTGCAGCGCAATGCGGCATGCCATGTCCCCGATCGGTCCGAGACCCAGGACCAGCAGCGTGCCCTCCGCGGGGGCGTCCGCGTAGGCAACGGCCTGCCACGCCGTGGGCAGGACGTCCGAGAGGTAGACGAACCGGTCGTCGGCGGGCCCGTGCGGCACCTTGATGTGCGTGTACTGCGCTTGGGGAACGCGCAGGTACTGTGCCTGTCCGCCCGGTTGCGAGCCGTAGAGCTGCGAGTAGCCGAAGAGCGTGGCCCCCTTGCCCTGGTCGCGTACCTGGGTCGTCTCGCACTGGCTCTGCAGCCCTCGCTGGCACATCCAGCAGTGCCCGCAGCAGACCTGGAAGGGGATGACGAGGCGGTCCCCGGGGGAGATGGCAGTGACGTCCGCCCCCACCTCCTCGACCACGCCCATCGCCTCGTGGCCGAGGATGTCGCCCTCGTCCATGAATGCTCCCAACACCTCGTACAAGTGCAGGTCGGACCCGCAGATGTTCGTGCTCGTCACCCGGATCACGGCGTCGCCGGGGTCCTCGATCCTCGGGTCGGGCACCTCGTCCACGCGCACGTCCCGCTTGCCGTGCCACACCACTGCTCGCACTGGTTCCTCCTCCATCGGCTGTCGGGCCCCTACCCCGCCAGCCGGGATCACACACCTGTCACGAACACCTCTCCGGACGGGTCGACAGCCCTACAGTGTGGGCTTCGAACCGAGGCAGGAGCTCGTCGTGATGGACCCTCGTCAGCAGGCCGGCATCGCACACGTCGCCGAGCTGGTGCTCGTGCGCCACGGTGAGAGCGTCGGCAACCTCGCGGCCAGCTCAGCTGCTGAGCAGGGTCTCGCGCGCCTCGAACTGTCCTACCGCGACCCCGATACTCCGTTGTCGGACAACGGTGTTGCCCAGGCCCGTGCGCTGGGACGCCACCTCGCCCAGCTCCCTGCGTCACGGCATCCGGACGTGGTCCTCAGCTCGCCGTACGAGCGCGCGGCGCGCACCATGCGTCACGCCGTCGCAGCGTGGTCGCCCGGGCTGACCCCCTTGTACGACGAGCGACTACGAGAGCGCGACCTCGGCCTCTTCGACGGTATGACCGGCCACGGCATCCGGGAGGCCCACCCCGAGGAGGCGCGGCGGCGCGAGGCGATGGGGAAGTTCTACTACCGCCCGCCGGGCGGTGAGAGCTGGACCGACGTCGTGCTGCGCGTGCGCAGCCTCGTGACCGATGTCGTGGCCCTGCACCCCGAGCGTCGCGTCTGGATATTCACCCACCAGGCGGTCATCATGGCCTTTCGGTACGTCCTCGAGTCGCTGAGCGAAGCGGACATCCTGCGGGTCGACGGTGAGACACCCCTCGGCAACTGCTCCATCACCCGCTACCGTCCCGGGGACGACGGCGCGCTCGAGTTGGTGTCGTACGGTTCCGTGGACCATCTCGAACCCTCGGATGCCGTGGCGACGCACGAGCCGCCCCACGCGCCGACCCACCCCGGGGACCGCGATGGCTGAGGCCGGCGCCGTCGCGCGCCGCGATCCGGTCACCGTCACACCCGCGCTGCTGCGGGAGTGGCCGCTCCCGACCACCGCCGGCGACAAGGAGGCCAAGGGTCGCCTCCTCGTCGTCGGCGGCAGTGACCGCACGCCCGGAGCCGTGCGCCTGGCAGCGGAGGCGGCACTGCGTGTGGGGGCGGGAAAGGTGCAGATCGCGACGACCACCGCGACAGCCGCGCTGCTCGCCGTCGTGGTGCCCGAGGCGCTCGTCGTCGGCCTGCCCACCGAGCAGGGCGAGCTGACCGCGGCCGGTGCCGGCCAGCTGCTCGACCTCGCGGAGGGGGCCGACGCGGTGCTCGTCGGTCCGGGGCTGGGGTCGCCGGAGGTCGGCTGCCGTCTCCTCGAGGCCGTCGTCCCCCGGCTCGGGACGCGGCTCGTCGTCGACGCCCTGGGCACCGGTTTCGTCACGTGCCACCCCGAGGGGCTGGCGCGCCTGGGCCCTGACGCGCTGCTCACTGCGAACTCCACCGAGCTGGCCGAGCTGCTGGGTCGCGACGTCGGGCAGGTCGAGGCGGACGTCCACGATGCCTCCATCGCCGCGGCCCGGATGGCCGGGGTCACCGTGCTGGCGGGGGCTGCGGTGTCATCCGTCGCCCAGCCGTCCGGGGATGCCTGGGCGCTGCCCATGGGAGTGCCGGGCGCCGCGGTGGCAGGGTCTGGCGACGTCAAGGCCGGGGCGGTGGCCGGGCTGCTCGCGCGCGGCGCCGACCCGGCGCAGGCTGCCGTGTGGGGGGCCTACGTGCACGCCCGGTCCGGGGAGCGGCTCGCCGCGTCCGTCGGCCGAGTCGGCTACCTGGCCCGCGAGATCGCCCGCGAGCTGCCGGCAGCGCTCGGCGAGGTGGAGTCGTGACCCCGGCACACGGCATCCATGGGGGTGCCATCGGGCACATCCGTGACGGTGCGCTCGCGTAACGCAGGCCGCTGACATCTCAGCCACGACCTGCCACGATGAAGGGGTGGAGCAGCCCAGGACGGCGGGTGTGTCGAGGCGCGCCACCGCGCGGCGGTCTCGGGAGAGCGTCACGCGCCTGGCGCGAGTGATCTACGAGCTGTCCGGTGCCGACTCCGTCGACACGGTGACCAAGATCGTCACCGAGCACATCGCCGACGCCGTCGGTGCGTCGATCGCCGCCCTGGCGATCCGTGAGGGTGGGCAGGTCCGGCTGATCGGCCTGCGCGGCCTGCCCGAGGCCGAGGCCCGACGGTGGGAGAGCTTCCCCCTCACCCAGAAGCTGCCCGCCACCGACGTCATCCGGTCGGGTCGCAGCCTGGTCATGTCCGGCGCGGACGTGATAGCCGACGCGTACCCGGACCTGCCGGACATGGATCGTGGCGAGCGCACCCTCGTCGTCCTGCCGCTGCGCGTGGTGGGGGTCGTGACCGGCTCCATCGCCCTGTCCATCCCGGGGCCAGGTGGGATCGACCCGACGGAGGTGGAGCTCCTGGAGGTGATGGCCGACACGTGTGGGCAGGCGTTGGAACGCATCGACGCGATGGCCTTGGCGCGCCAGCAGACTTCCCGGTTGTCGTTCCTCGCCGAGGCGTCGATCGTGCTCGCCAGCAGCCTCGACCTCGACGTGACCCTGGCCCGCGTCACTCGCCTGGCCGTGCCGACGTTCGCGGACTGGTGCGCCGTCGACGTCGTGCGCGACGGGGCGCTGCACCGGCTCGCCGTGGCCCACGTCGACCCGGAGAAGGTGGACCTGGCACGCAGGCTGCACGAACGCTGGCCGCCCGACCCGGCGGCGCCCACCGGGCCGTGGCGCGTGGTCCACACCGGGCAGGCGGAGCTGCTCCGCGAGATCACCGACGAGATGCTCGTGGCCGGAGCCTCCGACGACGAGCAGCTGCGGGTGGCGCGCGAGCTGCACCTGCGCAGCGCAGTGCTCGTCCCGTTGCTCGTCCGGGGGCAGGTCATCGGCGTGCTGAGCTGGGTGTCGACCGACGAGGAGCGCCTCTACGACGAGGACGACCTGCACTTCGCGGAGCACCTGGCCCGCCGGGCCGCGACCGCCATCGACAACTCCGAGCTGCACAGCCAGACCCGCGATGCCGCGCAGCAGCTCCAGCGTGCCGTCCACCCCGAGGTCATGGTCCCGGGTGGGGGGTGGTCGGTGGCGTGCCACTACGAACCCTCGGGGCGCACGGAGGTCGGTGGGGACTTCTACGACGGGTTCGAGCTCGCGGACGGCCGCTACGTCGTGTTCATCGGCGACGTCATGGGTCGGGGCGTGGCAGCGGCAGCCGCCATGACGGAGATGCGGGCCGCCACCCGGGCCTTCGCGTCGGTGGATCCCGAGCCGGCGTCCGTCGTCAGCCGTCTCGACCGGATGGCCCTCAGCTATGGCAGGGAGCAGCTGGTCACGATGGTCTACGGCGTGGCGGACGCCGCCACGGGCGAGGTGGTGATGACCAACGCCGGCCACCCACCTGCGCTCGTCCTGCGCGCCGGCGGCACCGTCGAGGCGCTGCCCTACGCCGACGGTCCCCCCGTGGGGTTGTCGGAAGGAGGTCGCCGGGAGGTGACGGCGACACTGGGTGTCGGCGACTCCCTCGTGCTGTACAGCGACGGTCTCATCGAGCGGCGCGGCGAGAGCATCGACGACGGGCTCGCACGTCTGGCTCAAGCGCTGCCCGCCCTGGGTGACACGGGCCGGGGCGAGGGGGCTCTGGCTGCCGGGCTGCTGCGTGTCGTCGACGCTGTGCGTGACGACACCTATGACGACGACGTCGCAGCCCTGGCCCTGCACCGGTCGTCGACTGCCGAACGCAGCTGAGACCGTCGCTGGGCCCGTCGGGACCACCGCGATGGCCGGTGACGAGCCCGACCCCATCGGGGCCGTCAGGAGTGGGTGGGCTCGTCCGCTGACGTGCTCCGGGCTGCGCGCCCGTAGCGGGCCGCGAGCGGCGCGGCGCTGAAGCCGTGGGCGACGACGCTCAGCAGCACCGTCACCGCGATGACCGCCACCGCCTCGTCCGCCTCGCCGCCGAGCGCCTCGAGGCCGAGCAGGGCGAACACCAGTGAGGCCAGACCTCGAGGGCCGAACCACCCGACGAACAGCACGGTGTCCCGGCCGAGGCGCGCCCCGACCAGCGCCAGGGCGACGGGCACCATGCGCACCACCGTGAGGCTGAGCACGGCATACAGCACGGTCAGCACACTCAGGCGCTCGACCATGATGGGGATCGCGATCAGGCCGAAGGCGAGCCACACGAGCAGGGAGACCAGGCTTCCCATCTGCTCGAGGAAGCCCAGCTCCTCCGGCGCCCGGCGACCGGCGGTGGCGCCGAAGGCCAGCCCGCCGCAGAAGGCCGCCACGAACCCGTTCGCGTCCAGGGTGACGGCGGCGGTGTAGCTGAGCAGGGCCAGCGCCAGCACGGCGATCCCGGTGAACTCCTCGCCGGCGAAGCCGCGCCTGCGTGCCTGCCGCAGCAGCCATCCGCCGACGGCCCCGATGAGCGCACCGATGACGGTCCCGAGGGCCAGCTGGATGACCGCCCCCATGGCGCCCTCCTCGGCCTCCAGACCGGCGGCCGCGGCAGCCCCGGCGATCGCGACCATGACGACCGGGGTGGCGATGCCGTCGTTGAGCCCGCTCTCCACCGTGATCAGCTCACGGATGCGCCGGGGCACCGCGGGGTTGGTGACGACCGGGACGCCGAGGGCGGCATCCGTGGGTGCCAGGGCCGCACCGATGAACAGGGCGAGCCAGATCCCGAGCTCGGGGAAGAACCATGCGGCCAACCCCCACCCCAGCAGGATCGTGAGCGGCAGGCCGATGCCGAGCAGGCGCACGTAGCTGCCCACGTCCTGGCGCAGCTCCGCGAGGGGGAGGCGGGCGGCATCCGAGAAGAGCACCCAGACGAGGGTGACCTCGACGAGGGGGGTCAGCCCGTCGACCGCGTCCAGGCCGTCGACCAGGCCGGTCCACGCGAGGAGGGCGCCGATGGTGATGAACACGATCGGCGGGGTCAGGTCGGCACGTTGGGCCCGCAGCGACACCAGGCCCCACACGAAGAGCGTGGCGCTGACGACGACCAGTGCCTTCTCCATGACCTCACTGTCCAGTGCAGGGCGGTGGGCCGCCTCATCTGCCACGGGTGATGCCGTGGGGCGTGGTGGGGAGCAGTCTGCGGGGTGTGGCCGAGGAGGAACGACCGGTGAGGGGTCAACCCACGAGTGGGTGGCCGAGAGTCGGGATCTGGGCGTGGTCGTTCGTCGGCGTCGTCGCGGCCCTGGTCATCGTCGTGGCCGCCCTCGCGGCGGTGAACGAGATCGTGCTCCCGCTGACGTTCGCTGCCGTCCTCGCGGTGGTCTTCAAGCCGACGGTCGAGGCCCTCAGGCGGCGGCGGGTGAAACCCACGTTGGCTGCCGGCGTCGTCGTCCTCGGGCTGTTGGGGCTCATGGTCGCGGTGACGTTCGCCACCGTGGAGGGAGTCGTGTTGCAGCTCGACAGCATCGGGGACTCCGTCGACGCAGCGGCTGACGAGGCCGAGGCCACCCTGGGCGTCGGCCAGGCCACCTGGGGTGCCGTGCAGGAGGCGGTCGCGTCGATGTCGCCCACCGTGACGGGGGGCTTCCTCACCACCCTGGTCTCCGGGCTGGGAGCCCTGGTGGGTGTGGCGAGCGGCGTCATCCTCGGCGCGCTGATCATGTTCTACCTGCTCAAGGACGGGACCAGGCTGCGTCGGGCCCTCGTGGCCCGGGTCGGCGTCGGGGCCAGGGCTGAGTTCGACGCCTTCATCGGTGACGCGTGCGTGGTCCTGCGCAGCTACGGCAAGGGGCGCACCATCATCTCGGCGATCGTGGCCCTGGTCATCGGTGCGACGAGCCTCCTGCTCGGTCTTCCCCTCGTGTTCACGATCATGGTGGTGAACTTCATCGGCGGGTACATCCCCTACATCGGCGCCTTCCTGGGAGGGGGCCTCGCGGTGATCGTCGCCCTCGGTGAGGGCGGGGTCCGGGATGCCGCGATCATGCTGCTCGTCGTGCTCGCGGCCAACCTGCTCCTGGAGAACTTCGTGGAGCCGAAGGTCATGGGGCGCTCCCTGGACATCCACCCCGTGGTCGTCCTCGTCGTGACCGCTCTCGGTGGTCTCGTCGGAGGAGTTGTCGGCCTCATCCTCGCGGTCCCAGCGACCGTGATCGCCGCGGACGCCGTCTCGCGGCTCCGGCAGGCAGGCGTGTTCGCGCAGGTGGCCGACCGCGCCGAGCCCGTTGTGCGCCGAGCACTGGACTGACTCGGGCGGGGGATCGCCTCTCGGATGCCGTCGCGGCGCACCTCGCCCTTGCCGCGGCTCACTCGGGGCGGGTGATGCACCCTGGGTCCCCACGCTGCGAGGCTCGGGCCTGTTGTGAAGCCACGTCAGGAGGCGCCATGGGCACGTCCGCGCAGTCCCGGTTGAACCGCACCGACCTGGTGAGGGGGGCCGTCGGCTTCGCCGTGAGTGTCCTCGGGCTCGCGGTCGCGGGGTGGCTCCTGCCCGGGATCGGGTTCGACGGGCTCCTGCCCATCGTCCTGGTCGCCATCGTCATGGCGGTCGCCGGGCTGGTGGTGCGGCCGGTTCTCGTGGCCATCGCCACGCCGCTGGGGTGGTTCGGCGCCCTGGGCCTGGCCCTGCTCGGCCAGGCGGCCCTGGCGTACCTCGCCCTGTCCGTCGTGCCGGGGGTGCGTGTCGACTCCTTCTGGGCGGCCTTCTGGGCGACGTGGATCGTCGCGATCTGCACCACCTCCGCCACCTGGCTGCTGACGGCCGGGACCAACGACGCCGTGTTCGTCGACCTCGTGCGCCGGGCCCAGCGGGCCGACCCCGTGCCGGACCCGGACGTGACCGGCATCCTCTTCGTCCAGCTCGACGGCGTTCCCTTCCCCGTCCTGCAGTGGGGTGTCCTCGGAGGCACCCTGCCCACGTTGTCGCGCTGGATCCGCAGTGGCAGCCACGACTTCGCGGAGTGGACCCCCACGCTTCCGGCGACGACGCCCGCCAGCCAGATGGGGATCCTGCACGGCACGACGGACGGCATCCCCGCGTTTCGGTGGGTCGACCGGGCGACCGGGCGGGTCTTCGTCGCGAACAAGCCGGCGGACGCCGTCGACATCGAGGCGCTGCACTCCGACGGTCACGGCCTGCTCGTCGACGGGGGAGTGTCGGTGAGCAACCTGTTCAGCGGCGACGCCCCCCAGGCGTTCGCGACGATGAGCCGGGTCGGCGCGCTGAAGGGGGACCGCGACGGGCGTCGGCTGTTCAACAAGTACCTCATGCGGCCCGACGGCTTCATCCGCGGCGTCGTGCGCACGGTCAGCGAGCTGGCGCGCGAGCGGCTGCAGGCCCGCCGGCAGATCCGCCAGGACATGCGCCCGCGCGTGCACCGTGGCTGGAGCTTCGCCGGCGAGCGGGGGGCCCTGAACGGCGTGCTGCGCGACTTCAACACGATCATGGTCGGGGAGGCGCTCGCCGCGGGGGCACGCAGCATCTACGTCGACTACGTCGACTACGACGCGGTCGCCCACCACGCCGGGATCATGCGGCCCGAGTCGCTGGACGCCCTCGTGGGCCTGGATGCCGTGCTCGGGCGCCTCGCGCAGGTCGCCGAGGCAGCCCCGCGCGACTACCGCATCGTCGTGCTCTCCGACCACGGTCAGTCACAGGGCGAGGTGTTCGCGGACCGCTACGGCGAGAGCCTGTCCGACCTCGTCTCCCGGCTCGCGGGCACGGGCGTGACCGGCACCGAGGTCAACACGGAGGGGTCGGCCCAGGTGGGCGTGCTCACCGGCGAACAGCCGGCCCTGGTCGCCTCGGCCCTGCGCGCCGGAAGCTCGTCGACCATGGAACGGGCCAAGGAGGAGGAGGCGCAGGCGCAGGCGGCGATGACGGCTCCTCCGCCGGCCACCCCCGGCGAGACTCCGGGCGAAGGAGGGACGGAGCAGTCACTGCTCGTCTTCGGTTCCGGGAACCTGGGCCTGGTCTACGCCAGTGGCGAGTCGCACCGGCTCAGCCGTCACGAGATCGAGGGCCGCTGGCCCGGGCTGCTGACGGGGTTGGCCGGACACGAGGGGGTCTCGTTCGTCGTCGTGGAGACCGGCGACGGGCCGGTGGCGATCGGGCCGAGCGGCGAACACCGGCTGCGCGACGGCGTCGTCGTGGGCACCGACCCGCTGACCGCGTTCCGCCCCGAGGCTGCCGCGTTCCTCCTTCGGGCGTCGTCGATGCCCGAGGCGCCGGACATCGCGGTGAACAGCCTGCTCGACGAGACCACGGGTGAGGTCGCGGCCTTCGAGGGCCTCGTCGGCTGCCACGGTGGCCTCGGCGGGTGGCAGGACCGCGCCATGCTGGTCTGGCCCAGTGACCTGCCGCGCCCGCCGGGGCGCCTCATCGGTGCGGATGCCGTGCACCGCCAGCTCGTCGCGTGGCTCGAGCACCTCGGCCAGCGCACGGATCTTCCCCCGGCTCGGCAGCGGCCCTACGCGGCGGCGGCGGACCCCGGGGCCACGGCCTGACGGCCGCCGGTATCAGGAGCGCCACCAACTACTCCTCCCCCCTACGGCGACCGACGGGTCGGGCGTGGCGCTGCACCCGGGCCTCGACCCGGCCGAGGTTCGCGCGCAGGCCCTCGCGGCCCTCGCCTCGACCGACGTCACCCACGGCGATCGTCCACGACCCGGTGCGCCTCACCGCCGCCGCGCGCCCGCTCGACACCCACGCCCGAAACCGACTCGACGAGACGTGAAGAAGTTTCTGATGACTGCTGACACGCACGGGCCCGGGGTCGAGTGGTTGGCCGACCGCTGGGGGCGACCGGCTACCGAGCTGCACCCACCCCGGGCGAACGCTTCGGTTCGCGTCTGGCCGAGATCCTTCGGGATGCCGCGCAGCGCGTTCGCGACGCTGACTGAGCTGGCCGTCAGTCCAGCGGGATCTCGGCGAGCCTGCGGTTCTGGCTGATGACCTGGCAGAGGGCCCAGATGATGGCCACGCTGAACCCGATCGCGGCCAACGGCCACGAACTGGACTGCGGGATGAACAGGAAGTTCGCCACGGCGACGACGACGGCGATGACCAGGCCCGCGACGAGACCCCACGTCCGACTGGTGATGACCGCACCGCCGACGACCATCGCTGCCACCGCGATGAGCATGTGGACCCAACCCCAGGTCGTCAGGTCGAACGCGAACAGGTAGTTGGGCGCACTGACGTAGAGATCGTCACTGAGCACTGCGGAAAAGCCTTGGAGGAACTCGACGATCCCCGCCCAGAACAACATGACACCTGCGAACAGCGAAAGCCCTCCGGCCCACTGTGCCTTGGGCCCGTCGATGATCGCCTGACGCTTCGCGAGATCTGACACGGCTGGCTCCCTCTGGTCGATGAACCTCTCCTGCCAACCTACGGATCGTCGCTGGTGCCGGCCTCACCCCCGCCGGATGACTCGCGGTGGGTCGCGTCATCATCTCCGCCGTCGGAATCGCTGGCCCGTCCTACGGCGGACGTTCGCGTCCTTGTCGAAGAACCCGTCAGTACGCCAGGCCTAGGTTTGTCCAGACGCCGGGCATCCAAACAGGAGGTGATGGAAATCGCGGCAGGGCCCGACAACGGGAAGCGACGAGTGCAGGGCCACGGCGCCGTTGGTGAGCCGTGCTCACAGCCTGTCCCGCAGATGTCCGTGTGACACATGGGTCCACTTGGACTCTTCGGCGGTGCCCTGAAGACGTTCATGCAAGCTTGTTGCCCTTGGCGCAGGAAGGTACGACCTACGATGGCGGTCGTCCACCGCGGCACGAACAGGAGCATCTGCGTGACCCTCAACTCCACCCACCGCTACACCAACACCGCCGTCCTCGCGATCGAGCGGGTCGAGGCACCAGTGGTCGTGACGTCGGACGAGTTGGACGAGCGCCTGGCCGACGTCTACGCGCGGACCAAGATGCGCGGCGGGATGCTCCAGGGCGTCGTCGGCATCCACGAGCGCCGCCGTTGGTCAGAGGGCCAGTCCTTCACCGAAGGTGCCATCGCCGCCGGTCGGGCCGCCCTCAGCGCCAGCGGGGTGGCCTCGGCCGACGTCGGCCTGATGATCAACACCTCGCTGAGCCGCGAGTGGCTCGAGCCGTCCACGGCGGTCTTCATCCATGACGCCCTGGGGATGCCGCCCTCGTGCCAGAACTTCGACGTGACCAACGCGTGTCTGGGCTTCATCAACGGCATCGAGATCGCCGCGGCCATGATCGACTCGGGCGTGGTCGACCACGCCCTGGTCGTCGACGCCGAGGACTCGACACCGGTGCAGGAGGCCACCATCGCCCGGCTCTCCGCGGAGAGCGACTCCTCGCGCGACGTGATCTCCGAGTTCGCGGCGCTCACCCTCGGGTCCGGTGCGGCTGCGATGGTGCTGGGTCGCGCCGACTGGCACCCCAAGGGTCACCGGGTCGTCACCGCCGTGAGCCGCGCGGCCACCGAGCACCACGCGTTGTGCGTCGGGAGCAACGAGATGATGATCACCGACCTCAAGGGCCTGCTGGCCGCCGGGTTGGACCTGTCCGCGGACCTGTGGTCCGACGCCGCGAAGGAGTTCGGGTGGGACGAGGGGATGGACCGCTACTTCGTTCACCAGATCTCCCAGGTGCACACCGAGGCGATCTGCGCGCGCCTGGGCATCGACCCTGACCGCGTGCCGCGCACCTTCCCGACCTTCGGCAACATCGGGCCCTGCTCGGTGCCGTTCACGATGGCGGGGGCCACTGACGGCCTTGAGGCCGGCGACCGGGTGCTGCTCATGGGCATCGGGTCGGGGCTGAACGCCTGCGCCCTCGAGATCACGTGGTGACGGCGAGCCCCACCAACGGCTGGCCCGCGGCGGTCGGCGACGCACCTGACCTGTCGGGCCTGCCCGGGCTCGACCTGTCGTGGTCGCGCACGGTGACCGTCCCGGACCGAGAAGGGGTCCCGCGCACCTGGCATCTGCTCGACAACGGTGCCGAGCCGGTGCACGGCACGGTGCTGTGCGTGCACGGCAACCCGACCTGGTCCTATCTGTGGCGCGGCCTGCTGGCTGCGGCCCCGCGCGGTTGGCGCGTGGTCGCACCGGATCACCTCGGGATGGGCTTTTCCGAGCGAACAGCGCAGGCGCGGAGTGTCGACCAGCGGATCGACGACCTCGGCACCCTCACCGCAGCCCTCGGGATCGAGGGCCCGGTCGTCACCGTCGGGCACGACTGGGGGGGCATCATCTCGCTCGGCTGGGCGCTGGCGCACCGCGAGCAGCTGCTCGGCGTCGTGCTGGCCAACACCGCGGTGGCCCAGCCCCCCGGGGACCACGGACCCCCGCTGATCCGTCTGGCCCACCTGCCCGGCATCCGCCCGTTCGGCTGCGTCGCCACGCCCCTCTTCGTCCGCGGGACCAGCGCACTGTCGTGGCCCGCCCTCCCACGCGAGGTGCGCGACGCTCTCGCGCTGCCCTACGGCACCGCGGATCGACGAAAGGCCGTCGGTGACTTCGTCGCCGACATCCCGTTCTCCCCGGGCCACCGTTCCTACGACACCGTCGCCGAGCTGGCCGAAGGGGTGCGTGGGCTCGACGCGCCCACGCTGATGCTCTGGGGTCCGCGCGACCCCGTCTTCGGTGAGCGGTATCTCGCCGACCTGCAAGATCGGCTCCCCCACGCCCGGCTGCACCGTTTCGAGGGAGCCTCCCACCTCGTCACCGAGGACGCACCGCAGTACGCGGATGCCGTGGCCTCCTGGCTGGGCGACCTGACGTCCGTAGCTCCGCACGTGCCACTCACCTCCACGCCCACCAACGTCAGCGAGGAGACGCTGTGGTCCGCGCTCGAGCGCCGCGCGCAGGACCCCAGCCCGGTGATGTCGGTCGCCGGCAGCGTGGTGAGCTGGCAGTCGATGGCCGTGCGGGTCAAAGAGCTTGCCGCGGGGATGGCCGCGGCCGGCATCCGCCCCGGTGACCGGGTCGGACTCCTGGTCGAACCCTCGGCCGACCTCACCGCGGTGGTGTACGCGGTGTGGCGCGCCGGTGCCGTCGTGGTGGTCGCCGACAAGGGGCTCGGCTTCGCCGGCATGCGCCGCGCCCTGCGCGGCGCCGCGCTCGACCACGTCGTGGCGGGTCGGCCCGGCCTGGTCGCCGCCCGCGTGATGGGACTGCCGGGCTCGCGGATCGCGGTCCGGCCCCTGGCGGGAGCGGTCCGCCGAACGCTGGGGGTCACCCACGACCTCGACACCCTGGCGCGGCGTGGGCGGCACACACCCCTCCCCGCGGAGCCCGGGGCCGACGCCGACTGCGCGGTGGTCTTCACCTCCGGAGCGACCGGGCCGGCCAAGGGGGTCGTCTACCGCCACCGGCAGGTGCGCGCGCAGGTCGACCTGGTCTTGGCTACGTACGACCTGCAGCCGGACGACACCTTCGTCGCGGCGTTCGCGCCCTTCTCCATCCTCGGCCCCGCCCTCGGTCTCGGCTCGTCCGTGCCAGACATCGACGTCACCGCCCCGCAGACCCTGACGGCCGCCCTGTTGGCCGACGCGGTCGCCGCCGTCGATGCCCGCATCGTCTTCGCGTCGCCGGCCGCGCTGCGCCGAGTCGTGGACACCAAGGACCGACTCCGCCCGGCCCAGCGAGACGCACTCTGCGGGGTCCGGCTGCTCATGTCGGCCGGCGCGCCCGTGCCCGCCACCCTGCTGGCGTCGGTGGGCGAGGTCCTCCCAGGAGCGAGCCTGCACACGCCCTACGGCATGACGGAGGTCCTACCGGTCACCGACGTCTCGCTCGAGGAGATCCGCGCGGCGGGTCCGGACGAGGGCGTGTGCGTGGGCCGTCCGCTGCCGGGGGTCGAGGTGTCGCTGGCACCTCTGCCGGGCTCCGAGGGTGGTGACGAGCTCAGTTCTTCGCCCGACGTGACGGGCGAGATCTGCGTGCGGGCCGCGCACGTGAAGGACCGCTACGACGCACTCTGGATGACGGAACGGTCGGCCTCACGGCATCCGGGCTGGCACCACACCGGTGACGTCGGCCACCTCGACGACGAGGGACGGCTCTGGGTCGAGGGCCGGCTCGCCCACGTGGTGCACACCGCCGACGGCGCAGTGACACCAGTCGGCGTCGAGCAGCGCGTCGAGGCCGTTGATGGCGTGGGCGCCGCAGCCGCGGTCGGGGTCGGCCCGATCGGGGCGCAGGTGCTCGTGGTGGTGGCCGTGCCCGACTCGGCCGGGTCACGGCATCCACGGGTGCCCGGCTCGCTCGGGCTGCGGCCATCCGGTCCCGACCTGGCGCAGGCCGTGCGGAGCGTTGCGGGGACTCCCGTCGCCGCCGTGCTCACCGCCGACCGGCTGCCGCTCGACATCCGCCACGCCTCCAAGGTGGATCGCTTCGAGGTCGCCCGACAGGCCGCCCGTCTACTCGCCGGTCGAGGTGGCTCGTGAGGCACGCCTGGTGAGGGTCCTGGTGACCGGGGCCTCTGGGCTTCTCGGGCGCAGCACCGCCACCCTGCTCGCAGAGCGTGGTGACGAGGTCACCGTGCTGCAACGTCGGACGTCAGGCATCGACTGCCGCGAGGTGCTGGGCGACGTGGCCGACGCCGACGTCGTCCGCCGCGCGGTCCGCGGGCAGGATGCTGTGCTGCACCTAGCGGCGAAGGTCGACGTGGTCGGGCCGCTTGCGGACTACGTCCGCACCAACGTGGAAGGCACCCGCACCATCGTCGACGCCTGTCGAACGCAGGGGGTGGGCCGGTTGGTGCAGGTGTCCTCGCCGTCGGTGGCCCATGCCGGTCGACCCCTGTGCGGCGCCGCGGCGGAGCCTGCCGACCCCCGCGCTGCCCGGGGCCACTACGCACGGACCAAGGCCCAGTCCGAGCTCCTCGCGCTGGCCGCCGACTCCGCCGAACTCGCGGTGCTCGCTGTGCGACCTCATCTGGTGTGGGGCCCAGGTGACACCCAGCTCGTGGCGCGACTGGTCTCGCGGGCCCGGTCGGGAAGGCTGCTCGTGCTCGGCACCGGTGCAGCGCTCATCGACACCACCTACGTCGCGGATGCGGTGGATGCTCTGGTTGCGGCAGTCGATGCCTGCGGGCCCGATGCTCACGGCGAGCCTCTCGTCGTCAGTGGGGGTGAGCCCCGCACGGTGCTCGAGATCCTCGACCGGGTCTGCCGGGCGGCGGGGGAACCGCCCCCACGTCGGCACGTGCCCCAGGCGTTGGGCCTCCTGGCGGGCTCGGTCGCCGATGCGGTCTGGGCGAGGACCGGACGCACCGACACCCCTCCGATAACTCGGTTCCTCGCCGAGCAACTGACCACCGCGCATTGGTTCGACCAGCGTCGCACCCGTACCCTGCTCCAATGGTCGCCCCGGGTCGGGTTGGACGCCGGGTTCGAGCGACTGCGTCGCTGGTATGACGGGGGACTGCCCCAACGCGTTGCGCCACTGACCGACGCCCAACGATTCCAGCGAGTCGACCGCGAGCCCTCCCTGCCGTGAAGCCCGATCGACGGCGACTCCCACACCTACCTACTGCGCTGCCCGGCCGACGGCGGAGCCTGCCAGCGCGTCGCCGACCTCGGCCCAGACACCACCTCGCCGGACTCTGCTCCGCCCTACCCCGACCGGGTCCGCAACTGGGATTCGCCCGCGACCCGGAATCCCAGTAGATCCACCCCACTCACGCCGAGGCAGTCGACCCGACGACCCCCAAGCGTCATCCGTGCCAGATTCGACCGCGTCACTGCGCCCACCAGGGGACAGGTGGCTGACCCCCGGGAAGCTCGGCGCCCGTCTCGATGTGCCCGGCCCGTCGGCCGGGGGAGGAAGTGCCCGGCTGAGACACCCAGGGCCACTGGGACCGTAGGTCCAGACATTCGGGGGGCGCGGACCTGCCCCGAGTGCGACAGCCCACTCCCAGGGAAGGGCGCTGAGCCGCAGCGAGGGCGGTAGGTTGCACTCATGGATGCAGGTCAGGCGGTTGGCGACACCGACGTGCAAGGACAGATCGAGGTCCTGCGGTCTCGCGCGGACGACGCCGAGGTACGCGCTGATGAGAGTCAGGCGCGCGCCGACAAAGCGGAGTTGCGCGCTGATGACAGCGACGCCCGGGCCGATGCGGCACAAAGCCGCAGCGACGCCGCACAAGCCTTGTCCGAATATGACCGCGCCAGAATCGCCGCCGTTGAGGGGCGTCTGGACGTCCACGACGAGCTCATCGCAGAGCTTCAGGCTGAAGGGCTCATCAGCACCCAGCAAGCGGCGCACCTTGAGGTCGCTCTGAAGACCGCCCGCACCATCGGTGCCGCGGTTGGGATTCTGATGACCCACTACCGCGTCACCGAGGTCGATGCCTTCAAGCTGTTGAGGAAAGTGAGCATGGACGGCAACCGCAAGCTGCGGCTCGTCGCCGAAGAAGTCGTCCGCACGGGTGAGATCTCTCAGTCCCGCTAGGCGCTACCTGTCGGACCACAGTGCCCCAGACTGACGCGGACAAGGAGGGGTGGGCGCGCGAACTCGCCGAAGAGGGTTGGCGTATGTAGACCCAGGCCTTGGCTTTTGGGTCGAGGTGAGGCCCCCGGCTGGCGCGTGACCAGGAGGGACCAGGGCAACCAGTGCCCTTGCGTTTCGAAGGAGAGTAGGGGTAGGGATCTCTCATGAACTGGGACGGGTTGGGCATGCTCATAGGTTCGCTTCCGGGCGCCGGGATCGGAGGCCTTGTCGGCGCCCTGCTTGCAGCGTTCACGTTTGAATCCTTTGCCAGCGCCTGCCCCATGGGGGGTCCATTCGTCGGCATTTGCGCCAGCCGGCGTCTGAATCTGTGACGGGAAACTCCGCTCGCGCGGACCGCCAAGATGCGTCACTTCACGCCTGTTGGCCAGGCCGTCGCTGGCCGCCAACTATGTTTCCCACCCGTACCCCGGGCTGGCCCACCCGTGCGCGCTCCAAGACCGCATTTGAAGCGTCGATCTTGCGCCACTGCTCCAGGATCGGTGGAAGACTTCCGAAGGAGGAAGGTCCCGCCGCAGGGGCGAGCGGGTGGCGGCTGGTTGTCGGGTGGTGATGGGGTATCGAGCAGTGATCTTCGGCCAGGAGCAGACGTGGGAGCTGGGGGCGGGTCTGTCGGCCGCTTCCGAGGCACGACGACACATCGCCCAGGCCTGCGCGGGGATGCCCGAGGAGACGGTGTACACGGCGCGTCTGTTGGTCACCGAGCTGGTCTCCAACGCGGTGCTCCACGGCTACGGGACGGTCCTGCTCATCGTGGTGCGTGACCAGGGCCGGGTGCGGGTCGAGGTCCACGACGACAGTCCCCGCCCGCCAATGGTCGTCGACGGGCCTCCCTTGGCTGAGCACGGTGCCGGCCTGCGGCTGGTGTCGGCGCTGGCCGGCAGCTGGGGAACCAGCCCCCGTGGTGAGGGTCGGCCGGGTAAGCGAGTGTGGTTCACCCTGCCCTGAGGGCAGCACTTCGCGGCCCGCCGCAAGAGTTGCTTCAAATACGAAGGTCTCATCTCGGCGGACACAGCAGGTCAAAGCTCCGGCCACGGGGGCAGACTCGAATCAGTGGAACGCAGGCCCTCTGCTTTCCATCCGCGGATGCGCGGGGAAGCAGATGTCACGGTCACGTGGAGTTCCTGAGGGCGTGTATGGGGTTCTTGCCGCGCCGGGGTCAGCTGGATCCTGGCGCTCCCTCCGAGGCGATGCGGGTGCTCTCGGCGCAGGTGGCCGCGGCTGGCGGCCAGAAACCGCTGGACCGGCTGTGTCCGACGTGCTCCGAGCAGCCAGCCAGAACTCCAACCGCAAGCTCGCCGCCCCCCCACGTACCCGCACCCAACGACCGCTCACGCACCGAACGACCGACCGACGGAAGAACCCCAAATAGCGCTGAGGCTCTGGGGCGCGGTGCGATCAGTGGCGCAACGACGCACGGAGTGCGGGCTTGGCGCGCGGCCGCCTAGTCCGGAAGTAGCCGCCACTCCACGACGGACAGCCCGAGATCACCCAGGCGAGCCAGCAGTGTCTGGACCTCCGACTCGTCTTGTAACGGACCGAACAAGCTGGTGCCGCCCGTGGGGTACTGAGTGCTCCGCAGTCCGGGTAGCTGCACGACGACGTCGCTTTCCACGGCGTCCTTGACGATGAACTCGTAACGCATGGGACAACCTCCGCCCAACAGTGTCGGAGGCCGCTTTCTGACCAAGGTCCACAATGTCAGCGCTCACGCCGGGTGTACACCCTCCTATCGAGTCACTCCCCCTGACCGCGCTTTGGCGCGACTATCAGGAATCAGGGTCGGTCGTTGAAGCGAGAAGCCGTCGTGCGCGACGACCAAGGTCATTCAGGTCCACCCGGCCCGCATCGGCTGCCGCCGCTAGCCGGGCGGCCAGGTCCAACGCCTCGTCGAGTTCAGGCCCGGCGATTGCGGCCTCCTGCCCCATGTCACGGAGGATGGTGGCCTCGGTCCTCGAGGCGATCAAGGGTTCGGCGACTCCATCGATCCACACCCGGGTGCGGCGGCCATCACCGCGTTCCTCGCCGCTGATTCGCTCGAGAGCGAAGATGCGGTCTGCGCGCGCGAACTTGCCGAAGCCCAAGGCCACCATTCGAGTGTCTGACGCCACCTGGACATCTTGACACCACCCACCCCACCCCGTCAGGCCCTGCTTCGGCGCGCTGCTGGCGGGTGCTGTGCGATCAGTGACTGATGAGCGGCGTGGCTTCGCCGCCAGGGATCGCTTCCCGAGCCCGTCATGGGCGATGGGTGTGTCCAAGATGTGCACCCGCTCGGCAGACTCCACCGTCAGTACGCTGCCCAGCCCTGGTGTGCGAGGCATCGGGCGGCGCCGGCCTCTACAGTTGGGGCGCATGAGCGTCCGGGTCGGCTTCTTGCGCGCGGTGAACCTCGGAGGCCGCCGTGTGCCGATGACCCGCCTGGTGGCGGTCTGCGAGGGTCTCGGTTACGCCGACGTGTGGACCTACGTCAACAGCGGCAACGTCGTGTTCGACACAACTGGAGCGCGGGCATCGGTCGAAGCGGTGATGCAGAAGGCCTTGGAAGACGAGTTCGGCTTCGAATGCACGACCTTCGTCCGGACGGCGAAGCAGTTGAGGAACGTCCTCGACGCCCGGCCCTTCACGCTGGCAGCGAGCGACACACACTTCGTGACGTTCCTGAAGAAGGCTCCGTCCACGGGCGATGCCAAGCGTCTTGAGGGACTGTCAAACGACTTCGACACCCTGGTCGTCCACGGCGCCGAGGTGCACTGGCGCATGCGGGGCCGCTCCACCGACTCCCACCTCGGCAAGCGTGACTGGGAGAAGGTCCTGGGCACCGTTAGCAGCACCAGTCGCAACGTCACGATGCTGACGAAACTCATGGCGAAGCTCGACGCCGCGTAGGAGCCGCCGGGCCGGTGCCGTCCAGGAGAGCCGGGCCCGGCACAGCCCGGAGCCCTATCAGTCGTCCGGGGCGGTCGGTGTGGTGTGCAGTGCCCGGTGCGTCATGTCGAAGGTCGAGAGCACCTCGACGAGGAAGCTGCTGGCTGCCTGCAGCACCCGCCCGGTGTCGGCCGCGGGGGAGTCGGACAGCACCTCCGCGAGCACGACGTGGTGCACCTGCACGAGGTCGAGCAGGCTCACCCGGTCGGTGACGGCGCGCCGACCGAGGTCGTAGCCGATGGCGAGCGCGGATTCGTTGTGGCGGGGGAGGGACCGCAGGAACGCCGCCCGGTAGTCCCTCAGGACGTCCTGGAGGTCAGCGTCCGCCACGGCTCGCTCCCCTGGGGTGATCACGCAACCGAGCCAGGTGGGCCAAGCCCTCCTCCAGGTCGAGCGCGGTGGCGATGCTGCCCATGTCCATCCCCAGGCGCACCATCGCGTACGCGACGTCGGGTTGGATGCCGACCACCACCGTCACAGCTCCCCGCAGGCGCGCCATCTCGGCGATTCCTCGCAGGGTCCGCGAGCCGAAGCTGTCGAGGACGTCGAGCGCAGCGACGTCGATGATGACCCCGCGCGCGCGGTAGTCCCCGATCTGCTGCACGAGGTCGACCTGGAATCGATGCATCTCCGAGTCGTCGAGGGCACCGTTGACCGACGCCACGAGGGTGTCCCCCTGGCGCAGGATCGAGACGAGTGCCGGTCCGGTGTTCACGACTCGTCAGCCACCTCCGTACGCGTGGTGCGGTAGCCCAGCAGCCGCTCTGCCTCCTCGAGGCCGCCCTGGAGGTCGCCGATGGTGTTCATCTTGCTCAGGTCAACCCCGATCGTGACCAAGGTCTGCGCAATCGTGGGCGAGAGCCCGGTGATGATGACGCTGGCACCCATGAGCCGGGAGGCGTCGACCGTCTGGACGAGGTGGTTGGCAACGGTCTCGTCGACATCCGGCGCACCCGTGATGTCCATGACGACCACCTTGGCCCGGTGGGTGCGGATGCCGGTGAGCAGCTGCTCGGTCAGCTGCTTGGCGCGGTCGCTGTCCAGCACCCCGATGATGGGCAGGATGAGCAACCGCTCCCGCACGGGAAGCACCGGGGTGGAGAGCTCACGGATGGCGTCCTGCTGTTGACGGATGACCCGCTCCCGTTCGTCAACGAAGCTCACGGCCACGGTGTTCGCGATCCGGTTCGCCGCGGGCTCGTAGGCGTCGAGAACCTCGTTGAGGAGAGCGAAGTCGTCCTGGTACTTCTCGAAGAGGGACCGCGCCAGGACGTCGCGCAGCAACAGCACGATCCCGACCACCTCGTGCGTCTCCACGCCTCGGGGGATGATCCGCTCGGACAGGTCACGGGCGTAGTGCTGCAGCGCCTCGACGCTGCCGGTCTCGAGGACCTCCACGTAGTTGTCGTAGACCGACGTCGTCTCGTTGGCCATCTCCTGCGGGGTCATGGCCTCGAGGAGGTGGGCCTCACGGATCCGGGAGGACCATTCGTCGCGAAGCTTCGCGCGGTGCTCACGCAGATGGGCGACGAGCTGGGGCAGCAGCTGCTCGCCGGCCAGGGTGAGGCCGTGCTCCGGGTAGGAGTCTGTGTCCAGGTCACTCATGCTGGGCCTTTCTGTCGAACCACTTGGTCATCGTGATCGTGGTGCCTCGTCCCACCTGGGAGTCGATCTCGAACTCGTCCATGAGCCGGCGTGAGCCCGGCAGTCCCAACCCCAGGCCGTCGCTGGTGCTGTAACCGTCGGTCAGGGCCGCGCTGACGTCCGCGATCCCGGGACCGGCGTCGCGGGCGACGACGCGGACCCCACGGCGCGGGGCGAGCAGCTCGATGGTGATCTCCCCCGTTCCTGCGAAGCGAACGATGTTGCGCGCGACCTCGGAGACGGCGGTGGCCAGGAGAGTGAGATCGGTCCGGGAGAAGCCCGCGCGCTCGGCCAGCCCGCGGGCCGCCTTGCGGGCGCGAACGATGTCGGGGTCGGAGCCGATCGGCAGTGTCGCGACGTCGTCGCGGGTGGGTCCACGACTCAGCAGCGGCTCGCTGAGTCCCGCACAGAGCTCGCACTCGAGGAGGTGCTGTGCGGCGTTGGTCTCTGCCTGGCGCCGACGGTCAGCGCTCGACAGCGCCAACAGCACCCGTCGGCACTGGTCGGTCGGTGGTTCCACGTGTTCGAGGGCAAGGAGGTACTCGACCCGAAGGCGTGCGCGAGTGCGCTTGAGCGAGGCGGCGACCGCACCCGCCGTGCTGCCGGAACCCTCCGCCAGCGAGCTCATGTCCTTTCCGTCCACCTCGTGGGCCAGCAATGCCTGGCGTTCGCGATCGGTGAGTCGCGAGAGCGCCACTGCCATGGCGCGCTGCTCCTCGGATGCCACAAGGTGGTCCTCCACCTGCTCGGGCTCACTCGGGTCATGGGCCCGGTGCTGGTTACGAGCGGAACGGTCCTGCTGACGCCAGAGGCTCGCGACGACGTTGCGCACCGTCGCGATGGCATACGGCTCGAGCATCCCCGGCTCGATGCGGTCCCGAGCGGCGAGGACCCGCACGAGCGTCTCCTGCACGAGGTCCTCAGCCGCCGGGTGCTGCCCCACGCGTGCGGCGACGATCCGCCGCAGCATGGGGATGAGGTCGGCGACCTCATCCACCGTGCCGACGTCGTCGATCGTGCCGCTCTCCGGCGGCTCGTCGGCGACCACGCGTTGACTCACGGCCTCGACCCTACGCATCGTCACGGCAGATCGGAGGTCTGCTGTCAGCCGTTGTGCAGGCTTCAATCGTTGGCGGCCGTGAGCTCCTCGCGGGGGGCGTCCGTCAGGTCCGAGAGCAGTGGATCCTCCTCGAGCGGATCGACGTACCCCGGCGGGGGCGGCGGATCCCGCAGCAGCGGCTCGCGGGCATCCCCGGAGGTTGCTGGTGAGGCGGTGGCGATCTGACGAGCCATGGTGATCCTTGCGTGTGGATGGGGTGGGAACGGGTGGGGTGGGCCGGTGACGGGTGGCTCTGGACGGGCGAGCGCACCAGGCCTCCATCCGCTGAAGCAGCAGGAGGGGGGCCAGGACGAGCAGCGGCAGGGCGAGCGCGAGGAGCCTCACGGCACGGGACCGACGTTCGCCGACGGGACCACGGCAAGCGGTCGCCGCGTCGCAGGGTCGAGTCGTGGGAAGGCCAGCGCCGGATCGACCACAAAGCCGGTGACCTCCACCGTGATCCCCATGAGGTCGAGCTGAAATGGCCGGACCCACGGCCGGAACCCCCGCACGTCCTGGACGAGATCGGCCGGGGCCGTCGCCCGTCGAGTCCCGAGGGCGATGAGGCTGCCGTCGTCATCGCGCAGCTCGCCCGTGAAGAATCCGGTCACGAACACGCCGCGAGGCACGAAGACGAGCCGTTGCACGCGCACCGAACCGGTCATCCGTCCCGCGCGACCACGAGGTGACCGGAACGTGCCCCTGACGCTCGGGTGCCGCAACAGGCCGGGGGGGAGGTCTCGCGCGGAGCGAGGACGGAAGGCGATGACGGTCATGACGACCTCCAGGTTGGGTGGCGCAGTCGAGGGTCGGGGGTGATGGAGCGGACGACGTGGCGGGGACGCCAGTGGCGCAGGCAGTCCCCGCCACGTCTGCCGTGGACCGGTTTGTCAGAACCGGCCGGATGGTTGGGTCAGAGGCCCAGACCGGTCAGGAGGCGGTTGAGCAGGGCGGCGATGCCACCGAGCGCGCCACCGGGGCCGTCGAGCAGGCCGGCCACGGCGCAGAGCAGGTTGCCCAGCAGGTTGCCGGCACCCGGGACCGCGGTGACGTCGAGCGAGATCGCGGACAGGTCGACCACGAGACCCAGGAGGTCCAGGTTCAGCGGCCCGAGGTCCAGGTTGAGGATGCTGCAGCCGGCGTTGGTCGTGATGTCCTGGATCGGGGCCGTGAAGTCAGTGGGTGCCACCGTCACGGCACTGCCGGCCGTGCTGCCGATCGTGCCGGACAGCGTCACGACACCGTCGACGACGGAGGCCGTGAGGTCACTCAGCTGACCCACGAAGGCGCCAGCGCCCTCGACGGTGCCCGTGACCGGAATGACCGATGGCGCCGGCTGTGCCGCTGCGACGGCGGCCTTGGCGTTGGGGGCGGCGCTGGCCGACACGGCACCCGGGCCGAACCCGACAGCCCCTGCGAGCACGATGGCCGTCGCGGTTCCGATGATCTTGGTCTTCACCATGGTGGTTCTCCTTCATGTGGACCCGAGAGTCCTCGCGGTCCTTCACTGATGGCAGCGGAGGTCGTCGTGCACCTGCTGCCCCTGACACAGGAGAAGTCGCCGCCACCACCCCGGCATGACGCGGGCGCCCTCGGGGCCCAGCGCCCGGAGTGCCCGGCTCGAGGGGAGCCGGACGAGGACCCCGCGGATACCTCCGCGTCATGCCCCAGGTTCCAAAGCGTCCTCACCTGTCAGGGGGGAGATTCGGTGCTCGGCGCACGCCACCCCCCAGGGGGCCCACAACAGGGTGGCGGAAGCGAGGACCACTGATGAACGGTCCACCCCAAGGCGCTGCTGTGCGGTGTCGTCCACGCGGTCAGCCGACCCGGCCCGGACGAGCTCATGGAATCGCGACGAGCGCCCAATTCGGCGCCACACCCTCACGCCTTGCGCACGCCTGAGGTGGCGTGCGGTGTGTCGGAGACTGCCGTCAGCCGTGCACGCACGCCAAGCGGGAGAAGCGACCGCTCATCCACGGCTGCTCCCGTCGTCGAGCCAGGAGGGGGTGGGAACGGGGACCCCTCGGTCGGCTTGGGAGTGCGGGCAACTCGCAAGGGGCGGGTGATGGACTGGGCATGTCACCCCCACATCAGAGATGGGCTTTCCTTGAATGTCGAAGGCCTCGCCACACTCGCAGCACCGTCCGGGCGGGGCTGTTTCCTCCGCCCACGTCTGGGGGTCCGGGCTGCACTCTGCGCATCGTCTCATGATGGAAACCTTCCTGTTGAGGTCGCTGGTCTACCCATGGAGACGCCGCGGGCCCCGAACCATGACGCGGCGCGGTGGTCTGCTGGCTGTGTGCTCAATCGCGCCACGAGCCGATGGCGGTCTGGTGAGGGTGCGGTTTTGTTCGACCTGCGGCTCTGTGCCGCCAGATGACCTGGCAATGCGGTCCTACTTCCGCTGTTCGCACCTGGCCTTGAGGCCGTTGGCCTCGTTGGCGAGGTAGCGGTCGGTCAGTGCGCGGTAGAAACGTCCCATCACCGACCCCAGCAAACCGGTCTGCGACACCGACAGCCGGACCCGTGTGCCGCCGTCGGGCAGGGGCTCGGCGTCGTGGCGGGCGGTCGTGAGCACTCCCGGACCGGTCGCCACCCAGGTGAACGACCGCCCGGGCTCCAGCTCGGTGACGACGTACTCGGTCTCGGGGATGCGTGGCTGGCGGATCTTCGCGCGGCTTCCCGTGCGCAGCGGACCCTCGTCGAGCCGACGCACCGACGTCACGGTCGACGTCCACTCCGACCAGTACTCGACGTCGCTCAAGACCTCCCACACCCGCTCGGGCGGTGCCGCGATGTCCACGGTGATGCTCTGCTCCATCGGCCCATCATGACGTGAAGGCAACGGCCTCGCCACCAGCCCACGGCACTGGCATCCGCGTAGTTCTTGTCGATTCGAAGAGCCCGTTCAGCGCCCAGCAAGCTGGGTCCACCAGCCTCAGGGCGGTGCAACTCGGGAGATCTTCCCGGCGTGACCGGGAAGTTGACTGGTCTGCGCGGTGGCTGGTTGTCGGACCGTGGTGCCAGTGCCCCAGGAAGGGGCCCTGACAATGGAGGTCAACATGTTCACATCGCCGTCACAATCCTCGACAGCCATGGCCAGGCCGGCCGGCATCTTGGGGCTCGCCCATGTCGTGCTGCTCATCGGCGGGCTGGCGATCAGCGGGGGTGGTGCGCTCCTTGAGGACGGGGCGGCCGGCATCGAGTCGGCGTACGTGGACGGGAACCTGGCCACGATCTTCGGTGGCTGGTTCGTGGAGTCGGTGGGCTTTGTGCTGCTGGTTCCGGTGGCCGTCTTCCTGGGTCGCTTCCTGGGACGGTCCTCGCCGGTGGGCAGGTGGGCGGCGCGGTCCGGCACGGTCCTGGCGGGCGTCTATGTTGCGATCACGTTGGCGGTGGGGTTCCCCGCGGGTGCCGCGGCGGCGTACGGCGTACAGAACGGGCTCGACGTCGACGCCGCGGCGGCGCTGAACTCGATGCGGGTCTTCGCCTACCTGCTCAGCCTGCTCTGCCTGGGTGCGTATGTCGTCTGCATCGCCATCTCGGCACTGGCCGACGGCTTCTCGCCCCGGTTCATCGGCGGCCTGGGGCTGGTCACCGGCGCGTGCCTGGTCGCGGCGGGGCCGTTGGGTGCTCTGGCGCTGCAGGACATCCCGACCCTGCTCTACATCGTGTGGTGGGTGGGTCTCTGCATCATCCTGCTCCGCGCGCGCCCCACCCGAGAGTCCTTCGCGGAGTCCGTCACAGTGACCGCGGATCTGCGGCAGGCTTGAGGAGTGACACGAGGGATGCTGCGGGTCCCGGCTCTGGTCGCGTGCGCGACCGGGGCCGGGGTGCTCGGCGCCCTGCCGATACTGTGGGCGCGTCCCGGCGAACTTGCCGACCGGGTGGCCGTCGCGCTCGTCATCGCGGCCTACGCAGCCACCGCCCTCGTCATTCTGCTCGCCCGGCCCGGCAACCGGGTCGCCCGGCTGATGCTGCTCGGCACCATCGTCTGGGCCTTGGGCGAGGTGCTCCTCGGCTGGGGCGTGCAGGGGTGGGCGAGAACCGACCCGGTGGCCGCCGGCGCCGCCCTCGCGGCCGTGGCCGGAACCGCGCTGCGGGGGGCCGGCTGGCTCGTACTGATCCTGGGTGTCCCTCTCATCTTCCCGGACGGTGACACCGCCTGGCCGGACAGGCGCAGCCCACGGGTGCTGCTGATCCTCTCGATCGCAGCGCTTGCGCTGGGCTCCATCCTGGCCCCCTACCCGCTCGAGGCAAGGCTGGCCGGGCTTCGCAGCCCCACCGGTCTTCCCGTGTCCGCGCAGGTGCTCGCCGACCTGATGGCCGTGACGGCCCTTGCTCTGGCCTTCCTCACCCTCGTGGTGGCGATCCTCGGCCTGCGGGTCAAGTGGCGCCGCGCGGACGCCCTCGGCCGTCAGCAGCTGCTGTGGTTCACCGCCGCGTTCGCCCTACCCCTGCTCTGCCTGCCCTTGGCGGCGACACCGTGGGCTTCGCCGTGGCTGTTCGCGGCCGTGTCCGCCCCGATCCCCATCGCCCTTGGCATCGCCCTCCTGCAACGGCGTCTGTACGACATCGAACTGGTGATGTCCCGCTCCCTGACCTACCTGCTCGTCTTCGCCGGAGCCGTGGCGATCTACGCCGGGACCATCGCCACCGTCGGCATCCTGCTGCGCCGCCCCGGAGCGCAGTGGCTGGCGTGGGTTGGGGCAGCGGTAGTCGCACTCCTCTTCACCCCGCTGCGGCTCGGGGTTCGCTCGGTCGCCAACAGGATCACCTACGGCCACTGGTCGGCGCCCGCCGACGTGCTGGCCGCCACCGAGCGTCGGCTGCGGGACGCCACCGACCTGCCAGGCCTCCTACAAGCCATGATCACCGAACTTGCCGACATCCTTCGGCTCCCGCACCTTGAGCTGTTGGACACCCGCGGAGTTGCCGTCTGCCGTGTCGGTCAGGTCACCTCCCGACCTACGGATGAACTCGTGTTGACGGCCTATGGCGCACCGGTCGGCACGATGCGCTGGGCCAGGACACCCTTGAGGTCAAACGATCGGCGCCTGCTCGATGCTGTGGCCCGCCAGCTCGGTGAGGCGCTGCACGCCACCGCGTTGGTCGAGGCACTGCGACAGGCGCAGGAACGCCTGGTTGTCAGCCGCGAAGAGGAGCGTAAGCGGCTCCGCCGCGATCTGCACGACGGGCTGGGGCCCAGCCTGGCCGCCCTGGGCATGGAGGTCGACGGCTTGCGCAACCGGATGCCAGCACTACGCCCCGAACAGACCGACACCGAGCTCCTCGCACTACGACAAGGAATCCAGCGCACCGTGCTGGAGGTCCGCCGTGTGGTCGAAGGCCTGCGACCACCAGCCCTCGACGAGCTCGGGCTGGACGGTGCCGTCCACCAGCTCGCTCGACGGCTCGCCACTCCAGCGCGACCAACGTCTGCACCCGGCCGGCCCTTGACGATCGACGCGACCGTGCAGCTCGACGGGCTACCGGAGCTGCCGGCGGCAACCGAGGTCGCCGCCTTCCGCATCATCCAGGAGGCCCTGACAAACGCCATACGCCACGCGAACGCTTCCCACGTGCTTTCTTCGATCACCGTCGAAGACGACGAGCTGATCGTGCGGGTCCGCGACGATGGTCACGGCCTGGCCGGATCCCGGGAAGAAGGCGTAGGCCTATCGGCCATGCGCGAACGCGCCGAGGAACTCGGCGGCTCCTTCGACATGCGGGCCGAACCATCGGTCGGTACGACCATCGAGGCGCGCATCCCGCTGCACACCGCAGCCTTCCCGCTGAACACCCGGATCAGAACATGATCCGCATCCTCGTCGTCGACGACCACCCGCTGTTCCGCAGCGGGCTGGTCGCGCTCCTGGGCACCATCGACGACATGGTCGTCGTGGGCCAGGCCCAAGACGGGGAGGGCGCTGTGCTGGCCGCCGCCGAACTCTGCCCCGACGTCGTGCTGCTGGACCTCGGACTGCCCCGTGTGCCTGGCATCGAGGCAGCCCGGCGGATGAATGCCCTCGACCCCGCACCCGCCGTGCTGGTCATCACCATGGTCGATGACGACGACACGGTCGTCACCGCGCTGCAAGTGGGGGCGCGCGGCTACCTACTCAAAGGCGCCGATCAGAACGAGGTCCTCGACGCAATTCGGACGGTGGCCGCCGGCGGCGCAGTCCTCGGCCCCGGCGTCGCCCACGGGGTGCTGGCAGGCGACCGACGACGATGGTCACACGACCTCACAGCCCGAGAAGCTCAGGTCCTCAGCGGCATCGCGGCCGGCCACTCCAACCCCGAAATCGCAAAAGACCTGGGCCTCAGCCTTAAAACCGTCCAGAACCACGTGTCCCACGTCCTGGCCAAGCTCCAAGTCCGCGACCGGACCCAAGCCGCCCTCCGAATGCGCGGACTGGGGCCATGAACCGGCCTGGTCCTTACCGTTCAAGCCGCCCCCGAAGTCAAGGCGCAGCCCAACGGACTGGCGGCCGGCGTCGGGAGCCGGAGACTTCTCGTTCTCAATCGGCCACGAGGCCGGAGGCCGCGTTCCATGCCCGCGCGTTCAGCCGACCATCCCGGAGCGGTAGGCGGTCACCACCGCCTGGAGCCGGTCCCGGACCCCCAGCTTCATGAGGATCCGTGCCACGTGGGTCTTGACCGTGCCCTCGACGACGTTCAAGGCTTGGGCGATTTCGGCGTTCGAGCATCCGTCAGCCATCAAGGCGAGCACCTCGCGCTCCTTCGCCGTCAGATCGTCGGTGAGTGCGAGCGGCCGCACCCCCGGCCGGCGGGCCAACTCGCTCGCCACACGCCTGGCGACCGACCGCGACAGCACCGCGTCCCCGGAGGCCGCCGCTCGGACCGCACTGATGAGCCGGTCCGCCGAGGCGTCCTTGAGGAGGAAGCCGGCGGCCCCTGCGGCCAGCGCCTCCCGCACGTTGGCGTCGGTGTCGAAGGTCGTGAGGACCACAACCGCGACTGGGACGTCTGCGAGCTGGCGCAACACGGCAAGGCCGTCCAGTTCCGGCATTCGCAGGTCCAACAGAAGTACGTCGGCCTCGGTGCTGCGGGCGACCTCGACGGCCTCACGGCCGTTGGCGGCCTCCCCGACGACGGCCAGGCCGGCCTCGCTGCCGAGGATCAGGCGCAGTCCGGTGCGCACCAGTTCCTCGTCGTCGGCCAGCAGAACCCGGATCACGGCGAATCCGTGGGAAGTACCGCCCGGACGCGGAATCCGCCCGTCGGGCTGGGGCCTGCCTCGAGAGTTCCACCGAAAAGGCGTACCCGCTCGCGCATCCCCGCCAGGCCGTGGCCGCCGCCGCCCAGACCGTCCGGGGTGCCCGCACCGTCGTCACTGATCCGCAGCTCGATGGTGTCCGCGCCGTAGGTCACCCCGACGCTGGCGGTGGCACGGCCCGCGTGCCGCAGCGCGTTGGTGAGGGCCTCCTGCACGATCCGGTAGGCGGACAGGTCCACTCCGGCGGGCAGAGGCCGCTCGCAACCCTCGACGGCGACAGTGACCGGCATCCCGGCCCGGCCCACGCGCTCGGCGAGCGCCGGCAGCGACGACAGCCTCGGTTTGGGGTCGAGGTCGTCGGTCTCCCCGTCGAGGTGGAGGACATCGAGGAGACGGCGCAGCTCGGCCATCGCGCTCCGCCCGGTGGACTCGATCGCCGCCAGCGCCCCGTCGGCGGCCGCGGCGTCGGTACTGACCACCCTGCGACCGGCCTGGGCCTGCAGCACGATGACCGCCATGCTGTGGGCGACGAGGTCGTGCAGCTCGAGGGCGATCCGGGCCCGCTCGAGGTCCACGGCCTGACGAGCTGCGGCCGCCTGGTCGCGTTCGAGCTCCGCCGCCCGGTCTGACAGCCGGGTTACCTCCCGGCGTCGGTGCCGCAGCCACCGGCCAAACCCGTAGACCCCAGCGAGGACAGCCCAACCGGGCAGCACCTCGTCGACCGGGGCACCGTCGCGCAACCGAGGTAGGTCGACCGCCAGCACCAGGACCGCTACCACGCCCGCCCCCACCGGACCGGCCACAGCGCCGGCGTGCGCCCCCAGCGCGTAGACGATGAGCACGACGACGAACCACTGGTAGCCCCCGTCGCCGCCGAGCACCTGGTCCAGCGTCACCGCTGCGAGCACGACGAGTGCCGCAGGCAGCGGCCACCGCCTCGCGAACAGGATCGGCAAGGTCATCACCGCGGCGAGGGCTGCGTTGAGCGCGCGGCCACCGACGTCGTATGCCGGTGCCGCGGACCAGATCTGCACCTGAGCCACCACCAGGAGGAGAGCGACCACCCCGGTGAGAGCCAGGCGGGCGAGCCCGGGCCGAGCCATGGACTCACTCTAGGGAGCGCCACCGGGTTACCGCGTCCGTCCTTCGGCAGATGTCTTAAGGCTGACGACGCGGCAGGGGCGGCCTCCCTAACGTCGATGCTCCGTCACTGAAAGTACGCCACCTCACGGAGGAAGCCATGTCAGCCACCACCCGCTCCACCCTCGCCGCCGCCGTCCTGGCCCTTCCCGTCCTCGCCGAAATCGCGTGGCCGGCTCGGTTCGACGCCGCGAATGCCCATGTGTCCTTCGCCGCGTCACAGCTGGTCGGGTGGGCGCTGCTCGCCTCGGTCGTGCTCGGTGCTCCCGCCGCGGCGCGCACCGCTTCACCGCGCGGCCGGCGCGTCGTCCTCGCGGGTTGTGCCCTGCAGGTCTCGTTCGCCACGCTGTACGGCGCGACGGCCTTCGACGGCGAGCCCCTCGAGGCGTCGTTCCTCGCGTTCATGCTCGGTTTCGTCGCGCTCCTGGTGGGCGGGCTGCTGTGGGCCACCCGGCTGCGGGGGGCAGCGAACGGTCGGGTCGCCGCCACTGGCCTGTGCGCGACAGCCGTTCTGGGCGCCTTGGCGATACTCGTGGGCAGCGACCCTTTCCACGACATCTGCCTGATTTCGTCCTACGCCGCCTGGATCGTCGTCGGGCGCGGCTTCGACAACCTCCGACGCCCCTCAGCCGACCCAGACAGGGACGGCACGGCGCCCACCTCGAGCCAGCAGGACGGCATGACCGACCGCGCGAGCGAAAACGCGCCAAGCCGCAGGTCATAACTCCATGACGCTGCCCCGTCTCTGCACCTCGGTGTTGGTCGCGTCCGGATGATGATTCCGCCGGGTTACGAGCCCCCTGCGGTCCGTTGTGGGCGGGGAACTGCTCAGGACTTTCGGGGTATGGCTGTCTGATGGACCGCCCTCGCCGGCCCTCCCAGTGACCTCGTGGCTGCGTCCTTGCGCCGCAACTCGCCCTCGGGACGCCGTGTCCTTCCGTTCAGGCCGGTCGGCCGCTGAGCACCACGACGGACCGGGCGGGCACTGCCAGCGCACCGTGGGGAACTGCGGGGCCGGCGGTGGATAGGTCCGGTGGTCGGCTCGAACTGGTGTCGACCAGGACACGCCAGGTGCCCGGGACCTGGATGGTGAACTCCAGTGGCGTCGAGTACGCGTTGACCATGACGTACAGGTCGTCCTCGTCGTAGCTGGCTCCGGAGAGGTGCCAGGCGATGGTGTGTGACGTCGCCGACAGGTCGGGCGCACCGGTGGTGCCGAACCAGTGCACGTCCTGGCGCCAGAATCGGCTGCGCGCGATGCTGCGCCGGGACTTGCGCAGCGCGATCATGCCCTTGACGAATTCGAACAGGTCACGGTGCATGTCGAGGCGGTCCCAGTCAAGCCAGGTCGTCTCGTTGTCCTGGTTGTACGGGTTGTTGTTGCCGTGCTGGGTGTTGGCGAACTCGTCACCGGCCACGATCATCGGCACACCGTTGCTCAGCATCATCAGCGCGAAGAAGTTCCTCATCTGCTGCAAGCGCAGCGCTAGAACCTCAGCCGGCACTCCTTCGTCGCCCTCCCACCCGCTGTTCCAGCTGCGGTTGTCGCTGGCGCCGTCGGTGCCGCCGTGGCCGTTGGCCTCGTTGTGCCGTTCGTTGTAGGACACCAGGTCGTAGAGGCAGAACCCGTCGTGGGCGGTGATGAAGTTGATGCTCTGGTAGGGCCGGTAGACGTCGCCGGGGCCGTCGGGGAACAGGTCGGCGCTGCCGTAGACCCGGCTCATCATCGCCGGAACGAGTCCGTCGTCGCCCTTGACGAATCCACGGATGTCGTCACGGAAGCGGCCGTTCCACTGACGCCACATGATGCCGGGGAAGGAGCGCCCGAGCAGGTAGGCGCCCATGTCCCACGCCTCGGCCACCACCTTCACGTCCTGCTGGGCGGCCAGGACACCGATCTCGCTGATCAGCGCAGGGGCGGCGTTGGGGTCGAACGCCCCGTCGGCGTCCCGGGCCAGGATCGACGCCAGGTCGAACCGGAACCCGTCCACGCCCAGCTCTGCCCAGTGTCGAAGGCTGCGCAGCACGAGCGCCCGCATCGCGAGGTCGGCCCCTTGGGTGGTGTTGCCGCACCCGGAGTGGTCCACGTACGACCCGTCCTCGTCGACGATGTAGTAGGAGTCGTTGTCGATCCCGCGCAGGTTGTACGTCGGCCCGGAGGGGTCGCCTTCACAGGTGTGGTTGTAGACCACGTCCAGCCACACCTCGATGCCGGCCGTGTGCATTGCCGCGACCATGTCGCGGAACTCGGTGAGCGGGTCTTCGATGGCGTAGGTGTGGTGGGGGGCGAAGAAGTTCATGGTCATGTACCCCCAGTAGTTGCCCTCCTGGGGGTCGAACTGCTGCACGGGGAGCAGCTCGAGGACGGTGATCCCGAGCTCGGTGAGGTAGGGGATCTTCTCGGTCAACGCGCTGAAGGTGCCCCGGCGGTCGGCCGTCACCCCGCTGTTCTCACGAGCGGTGAACCCTTTGACATGGGTCTCGTAGATGACCGTGTCATGGGTGTGGCGTGGCCCCGGCTGCGGCGCCGGCACCTGGCCGGGCTCCGGGCGGGGCAGCTGGCCCAGCACTGCCGCCCCGTCGTTCGGCCCGTCACCCCGGGCGGCCTCTCGCGAGAAGCCCGCCGGGAAGTGCAGCCGATGCGCATAGGGATCGCACAGCACCTTGGCCGGCACGAAACGGTTGCGGCCGCCGGAGGGCCCGTCGACCTTGTAGGCGTAGTAGGTCGCACCCGGAAGGCGCTCGGCGCTGATCATGCAGTGCCAGATCCGTCCGGTCTTGTGCACCAGAGGGTCGTGCGTCAGCTGCAGCATCGGGGTGGTCACGTCATCCGCGCCGTAGATCAACAGGGTCACGCTGCTCGCGGCTCGTGAATACAGGGCAAAGTTCCACGCCTGCTCCGAGTCCACCCAGGTCGCCCCGAGCGGGGCCGGGGCGCCCTCCTCGCGCTCCCACGCCTCGATCGTGCTCAGGCTCCCCATGCCCTGGGTCATCTGGTCCCCGATCGAAGTGGAAGATATCCAGACCGCCAGATAGGCGGGCGCCGGCAGGAATGCCTCGACATCGAGGCCGATCATGACACGGACATCGCCGCCCGTCCGACCTTTGCTCAGGGGCAACGGGGACTGCTCTTTGAACGGCACTTCATTGCCACCTCCGGGAGACCAGGGCGGTTCAGTCAGTCACGATGGCGCTCGAGTGCGGCTCGCGTCGCTGACGCGTTGGTCAAGGTGCGTCAGCCGAGGTGTCCGCCGAACCCGATCTCGTTGCCGTCGGCGTCCATGAAGGTCGCCTTGTGTACACCGTTCTCGTAGGTTTCTCGGCGAGTTGGGTCAATGCCCCGGGCGGCGATGCTCGCGACCAGGGCCTCGATCTCGTCCACGAAGATGGTGACCAGGGCATGGCCAGCGTGTTGGGGACGGTGCTCGACGTAGATCCAGCTGGATTCGTTGACGTCCCAGACCGACTCCACATCGTTCGGCGAGAAGCTCGGTGGCTGACCGAGTAGGCGCTCGTACCACTCCAGCGCCTGGGGGTAGTCGCTGACGGAGATACCTGCGAAGAGCTGGCGAGTCATGTCCGAGAACGTACTCGGTCCGGGGTCACGGTCATGAGCATCGAGGTGAGTCAGTTCACCGCCAGTTGACAGGTCTCGTGGTGCGGAGGACGGTGGGCTTCAGGGGCGCGGGTCCCACAACGTGCCTGGACTCTCAAGCATCGGACGCGCCATGAGCGACGACAAGGGCAAGGTGTGGCTCATTCCACCTCCTCCGCCCGTGGTGCTCAAGACGATGAATGTCGTCGCACGGCCGGTGCTCAAGTCCTTTCTGGGGAAGCGCCTGGGTGGGGTCATGCTCTTGGAGTTCCGCGGTCGACGCTCTGGCCGTGCCATGGCGGTCCCGGTGAACTTCCACCTCGTCGACGGCGTTCCGACGGCTTTCACCGACGCCGGGTGGCGGCACAACTTCACCGGGGGGGCGCCAGCGACGGTGACCCACCGTGGTGTGGTGTACCGGACCACGGGGACCTTGGTGCCGATGAGCCGAGAGGGAATGGGGGTAGCCATCCGGAAGTCGCTCGACACGGGAGGATCGGCGCAGCGAATGGGCATCCGCGCGGTGGACGGTCATGTCCCGACGGCTGCGGAACTCGCCACGCTCGGCCCTGAACTTGGCAGCTCCCTCATCACATTCGACTTCCGACCGTCCACACCGGCCGACCAGCCTGCCTGAACACCGCAACCGGCCGATCCCTTAGGTGTTCACCGTGCTTTGACACCTCCTGCGTCATCTCCGCCGGATGCCACCTCGTTCTGTTCAGACACGAGTCCACAAACGGGCACCACGATCTCGGCGATTTCCTCGCACCACGTCCGCGAGGCGGCCTCCTTGGTTGCGCTTCGCCTCGACGGTGATTGCGGCGACTCAAGTCCGGCAGGCAGACTGCACGATGGAGGTGCCTCATGACCGGAAATGACGAGGCGGGGCGCGCCGCGCGTGGCGGCCAGAGAGTCCTGGCGGAACGAGTGCACGTCGACGTGCCTCGGACGCCCCCGGAGGACATGGTGACCACCCAGGTCGTCGAGCCCCCACCGGACCCGGAAGGTGGTCGAGGCACCGACATGGAGTTCATGACGCGCAACGCCGGTTGGTGACCCCGTCAGGGGAAGGCTCTGGGGCAGCATCGCCCTCGGGGTAGTGGCTCTGTCAATCGGCGAGCAAGTGGGTGTACGAAAACGGGCTGTTCTGCACTGACATCGCGCGTCACATCACCCCCTGACGGTTCTGTGTCCATTCGCGCTCAGCTCGAAAGAAGTGGCTGCTCGAGCAGTCGCGGCCAGGGCGGAATCCCGCGGAGGCGACCGGAATCGCGGTATCAGCGGGTCAGGCCGGCGGAGGGATCTCGCCTGAGCCGCGTTGTACGAGCGTAGGTTGCAGCACGATGTGGCGCGGCGGTGCGGTGTCGCCGTCGATCCGGTCGAAGAGGAGGTCTGCGACGGTCGCTCCGATGCGGGCGACGTCCTGCTGGACCACCGTGAGCGGGGGGTCGAGGAGATCAGCCAGCGGGAAGTCGTCAAAGCCGATGAGCGCCACTTCGTGCCGCTGGCCACGTTCAGCCAAGGCGCGAACAGCCCCTGCGGAGAGGATATTTCGACCGGTGAACACCGCCGTCGGAGGGTCCTCCAGCGAGAGCAGCGTGTGCAGCACCTTGGTCGCCTCCTCGGGCGACCTGAGGTTGTGGACGACTAGTCGGGGGTCCGGTCGCAGGCCGCGGGCGGCATGCGCCGCGATGAAACCCTGGTGGCGCAGCGTGGCGGTGCTGATCGACTGCATGTCGAGCAGCGCGGCGATCCGCCGGTGGCCCTGTGCTAGCAGGTGCTCCGTCGCGGCCTCGGCGCCGCCTATGTTGTCGATGACGACCGAGTCGACGTCCACGCCTCGGGGGGCGCGATCGACGAACACGGCCGGGGTGCCGGTGCGAAGCTCGGCGACGAGGTAGTCGTGCCGCGCGCTTGCCGGCATGAGGATCAGCCCGTCGACCCGACGAGTCATGAGGTCATGGACGAGCTCCACCTCACGCTCGCTCTCCTCGTCCAGACTGGCCGCCAGCACGGCGGTGCCCCGGGTGCGGGCGGCATCCTCGAGGGAGCGCAGGAGGCTCGCGGAGAAGGAGTTCGACAGGTCCTGAACCAGTGCTCCGACGAGACCGCTACGGGCACCGGTGCGACGCAGGTTGCTGGCGGCGAGGTTGGGGCGGTAGTCCAGGCGGGCGACGGCGGCGGTGACGCGCTCGCGCACGTCGGGCGACACGGCGGGCTCGTCGTTCACGACCCGCGACACAGTCTTCAGGCTCACCCCCGCGAGGGCAGCCACATCTCGCATGGTGGCGCGATGGCCCCGGACTGACAACGATGTCACTTTCACATCACGATGTTTACTCGATGGGTTGACCTGAGCGCAAGTAGGCGGTAGAAAGTTCCTTGACAACGTTGTCATTGGGTTGCGTGCGTCCGCACCGCCCGGTCCTCAAAGGAGAGTTCGCACCATGCAGATCCGTCACGTTTCGTCCTCGCGCTCGGCGCGCCGGATGCTCGCATCCGTTGGAATCATCGGCCTTGCCCTCGGCGCCGCAGCCTGCGGTTCCGACGACACCGGGAACTCGGGTGAGTCGGGTGGTGAGGAGCAGGTCGGTGTCTCGCTCATCACGAAGGACTCGAGTAACCCGTTCTTCGTGGCGATGCAGAAGGGCGCCCAGGCCGACGCCGAGAAGAACAACGTCGAGCTGACCATCGCCTCCGGCAAGCAGGAGGGCGACGACGCGGGCCAGATCGCCGCGATCGAGCAGGCCGTCGTCCGTGGCGACAAGGGGATCCTCATCACCCCGATGTCGACCGGCGTCAACGACGCCATCGAGAAGGCACGCGACGCCGGCCTCTTCGTCATCGCCCTCGACACCCCGCCGGACCCGCCCGAGACCGTCGACATCACCTTCGCCACCGACAACCGCCTGGCCGGCCAGCTGATCGGTGAGTGGGCCGCGACGACTCTGGACGGTGCACCCGCAACGATCGCGATGCTCGACCTGTTCAACGACAAGATCGTCTCGGTCGACTACGACCGCGACCAGGGCTTCCTCGAGGGCATGGGCATCGACGTGGCCGACCCCAAGAAGAACGCCGACGAGGCCCCGACCGGTAAGTACACCGGTGGCAAGGGCGGCGACTACACCATCGTCTGCAACGAGCCGAGCAACGGCGCGGAGGACGGTGGCCGTACCGCGATGGAGACCTGCCTGACCAAGAGCGACGGCATCAACGTGGTCTACACGATCAACGAGCCGGCCGCGGTGGGCGCCTCAGCGGCCCTCAAGGCTGCCGGCATCACCGACGCCCTCATCGTCTCGGTCGACGGCGGCTGCGCCGGCGTCAACTCCGTCAAGGACGGCACCATCGGCGCCACCGCCCAGCAGTACCCGCTGAAGATGGCGACGCTCGGCATGGAGGCCATCGCCAAGATCGCCCGTGGCGGCGAGAAGCCGACCACCTCCGACGGCCTCGACTTCTTCAACACCGGAGTCGCGCTCGTCACCGACAAGCCGGCCGAGGGTGTGGAGAGCATCACCTCGGACGAAGCCCTGAAGATCTGCTGGGGCTGACCCTGATGTCGTCGTCCACATCCGCTGCTGCCGCCGAGTTCGCTCGGCGGCGGCAGAGCCCCCTCCAGAAGGTCCAGCACCTGCTGCACGGACACCCTTGGCTGAGCCCGCTCTTCCTGCTCGTGGTGACGTTCGTGGTCTTCTCGATCCTCAACCCCCGGTTCGCATCGGCCAACGCTCAGTCGCTCCTGCTCCAGCAGGTTGCCGTCGTGGCATGCCTCGCGATCGGTCAGACGCTCGTCATCCTCACCGCCGGTATCGACCTGTCGGTCGGTGCGATCACCATCCTCGCGATGATGGTCATGGCCACTCTGGCCGCCGACCAGGGCGTGCCCGGGTTCCTCGCGATCCTCATCGGTATCGCGCTGGCGGTCGGCGCCGGCTTCCTCAACGGCATCCTCGTGACCAAGGTCGGGCTGCCGCCGTTCATCGTCACTTTGGGCACGCTGTCGATCTTCACGGCGATCGCGCTGCTGTACTCCGGTGGTTCCAGCATCCAGAACAACCGGCTGCCGGACATCATCAACGTCACCGGTGAGTCATTCGCGATCGGGCCCTTCCGCGTCACCGTTGGCGTGCTCATGGTGCTGGCGCTGTACTGCATCGTCGGGTTCGCGCTCACCCAGACCGCCTGGGGTCGACACATCTTCGCGGTCGGCGACGACGCGGAGTCAGCCCGACTGTCCGGTGTCGCGAGCAAGCGCATCCTGCTCAGCGTCTACACGGTGGCCGGCCTCATCTACGGCTTCGCCGCGTGGATCCAGATCGGTCGCGCCGGATCGGCGACGGCCAACGGCATCCCCGATGCCAACCTCGACAGCATCACCGCCGTCGTCATCGGTGGCACGAGCTTGTTCGGTGGCCGTGGAGGCCTGATCGGCAGCCTCCTCGGCGCGATCATCGTCGGGTCGTTCACCCTGGGGCTCTCGCTCGCGGGGGTCGACCAGCAGTGGCGGCTCTTCGCGATCGGTGTGCTCGTCATCGTCGCCGTCTCTGTCGACCAGTGGATCCGGAAGGTGAAGGCATGAGCACCATGGAACGGCTGCCCCTGGCCGTCGATGAGATCCCCGCGGACCGGCGGGCGAAGTACGAGGTCGATCCGATCCTGTCCGCCCGTGACCTCGTGATCACCTTCGGTCGCGTCGTCGGTCTGGACGGGGTCAACGTCGACCTCTACCGAGGCGAGGTGCTCGCGGTCATCGGTGACAACGGTGCCGGCAAGTCCACCCTCATCAAGTGCCTCACGGGCGCCTACCAGCCGGACTCCGGCGACATCCAGCTCAACGGTGAGCCGGTCAGCTTCAAGCGTCCGCAGGACGCCCGCGAAGCCGGCATCGAGACCGTCTACCAACAGCTGGCCGTCATCCCGGCGCTCGACATCGCGAGCAACCTCTACCTCGCCCGCGAGGAGCGTCGCCCGGGTCCGCTCGGGTCGGTGCTGCGGATGCTCGACAAGAAGGGCATGAAGAAGCGGGCCGGTGAGGCGGTGGAGAAGCTCGGCATCCAGACGATCCAGAACATGGGTCAGGCCGTCGAGACCCTCTCGGGCGGTCAGCGGCAGGCTGTCGCCGTGGCCCGCGCCGCCGCATTCGGGAGCAAGGTCGTCGTCCTCGACGAGCCGACCGCAGCCCTGGGTGTCAAGGAGTCCGGGATGGTCCTGGACATGGTCAAGCAGCTGCGCGACAGCGGCTTGGCCATCATCCTCATCAGCCACAACATGCCGCACGTGTGGGAGGCCGCCGACCGCATCCACATCCAGCGGCTCGGCGGCTGCGCCGGCGTCATCACGCCCGAGTCCCACGACATGGGAGAAGGCGTCGCCATCATGACCGGCGCGACGACATTGTCATCGTGAACCGTCGTTCGCGGCTCTCTCCCTGACGAGCGCGGGACGTCGCACCTGAAGGACGACCAGGTGCGACGTCCCGTCCCCACCCGACCGACGTGCAGTATGACCTCACGCAACACCCTCAACCTGATCGGGAGAACATCGTGACCATCGTCGTGGGCTACATCCCCACTCCCGAGGGCCTGGCCGCCGTCGACACGGCCATCGCCGAGGCAAAGCTACGCGGCGCCAAGCTGGTTGTCGTCAACACCGGGCACCACGGGGACTACACCCACCCCAACTTCGCGCTGCCCGCCGACCTCGAGGCGCTCGACGCGCAGCTGGCCGAGCACGGCATCGAGCACGAGGTCCGCCAGCCGACGCAGGGCAGGGCGCCCGCCGACGAGCTGCTCGACATCGCGGAGGAGGTGGGCGCCACGCTCCTCGTCATCGGCCTGCGCCGCCGCAACCCCGTCGGCAAGCTCATCACCGGTTCGACCGCCCAGCAGGTGCTGCTCGACGCCGGGTGCCCCGTCCTCGCGGTCAAGGCATCCAGCCTCTGACCGTCGACGGCCCACGAGCACCCAACGCCGTGGGCGGACTGATGCTCGTTCGAGTTCAACCATTCTGGCTGGCCACACGTTCTGGGCGGTCGTGGCGGTCGTCTGGGTGATCTGGGCGTCGCGGTAGGCGCGGGTGCGAGGCCGTCGGTCATCCAGTTCTTGACGATGCCGTGCAGGGCAGCACTGGCCGATCGGTCCCCCTCGCGGGTGAGCCGGTGCAGGTCGGTGCGTCCGGAGCTGACCGGGATGGGCGCGCCGCCGCACAGCGGGGCGAAGGAGACCGAAGAGGAGCCGGTCGAGGTTGTCACCGCGGTGATCAGGACCTGGGCGCCGATGACCTGGCCGACGCCACTGATCGCGAGCAGTCCCGGGTTTGTGGGGTCGCCCAGGTCAGCATCCGCTGCCCGAGCTCGGCGATCTCCAGGCCAGCCCTGACTTGATGCGGGACATGCTCACCACGTCCATCAATGCGTTGCTGTCAGCGCAGGCCAACAGTGTCTGAGGGCCGAGTACGGCACCCGCACCTCTGTCCACGTTCTGGACGCTCGACGTGCGCCCGGCCGCCCCCAGAAGTACAGTGAATGAGCACTGACAACGTTGTCATATCGGAGGTTCCCCATGTTCATCAGCACCGTTCCATCCACGCGCCGGTGGCGCGCGGTCGTCGTGTTGGTCGTGGCCTTCGTGGCCACGCTCGGCGTGGCGCCGGCCTCGGCGGACACGCCGCAGCACCGCCCGGCATACCACTTCAGCCCCGAGAGGAACTGGATGAACGACCCCAACGGGCTCGTCTTCCACAAGGGCCTCTACCACCTCTTCTTCCAGTACAACCCGCTCGGCAACGTGTGGGGCAACATGTCCTGGGGCCACGCGACGAGCACCGACCTGGTCCACTGGGACGAGCAGCCGGTTGCCATCCCGTTCGACGCCAACGAAGGGGTGTTCTCAGGCTCGGTCGTCGTCGACGAGACGAACAGCTCCGGCTTCGGCACAGCGCAGAACCCCCCTCTCGTGGCGATGTACACCAGCGCCTACACGGCCGCCAGCGGCCGCGACGGCATCCAGGCCCAGTCGCTGGCGTATTCAACCGACGACGGTCAGACGTGGACCAAGTACTCGGGCAACCCAGTCATCGACATCAACTCGCGCGAGTTCCGCGACCCCAAGGTCTTCTGGTACGAGCCAGCCCAGGAATGGCGGATGGTGGCGGTGATCGCCAACGAGCACAAGGTCCTCATCTGGCGCTCCGCCGACCTCAAGGAGTGGACCAAGCTCTCCGAGTTCGGCCCGCGCGACGCCACTGGCGGGCTGTGGGAGTGCCCAGACCTCTTCCCCCTGGCCGTCGACGGTGATCCGGACAACGTCAAATGGGTCATGCTCGTCAGCCTCAACCCGGGTGGGATCGCCGGCGGCTCGGGCACTCAGTACTTCGTCGGTGACTTCGACGGTACGACGTTCACGCCGGACGGGCCCGCGAGCTACGAGCCTCCCGCCGGGACGCTCCTGCAGGGATTCGAGAACGGGTACGCCGGATGGACCCCGACGGGGACCGGCCTTTGGCTCCGAGCCCGCATCCGGTTCCCTGCCGGGGCAGCAGCAGGTCACCGGTTACGTGGGCGAGCACTTGGTCAACAGCTTCATCGACTTCGACGGCCCCCAGGGCGAGCTGACCTCGCCGGAGTTCACCATCGACCAGCAGTACCTCAACTTCCTCATCGCGGGTGGCCGCCACCCGGCCGTCCCCGGCGCCACACAGGGTGACCCGGGCGGCGACGTCTTCACCAACTTCGAGGACCTCGACCCCGCGACGCACCTGCCCGCCGGGTGGAGCGCCACCGGGGACTTCGTCGGCTACGGCGCCACCAGCTCGAGCCTGCCAAACCACCAGGGCGACAAGGTGCTCGACACCTGCGTCGTGCCGGACAAGTGCGACCCCGCCGTGGGAACCTTCGTGTCGCCGGAGTTCACCGTGACCAAGGACTACGTCAACCTCCTCATCGCAGGAGGCACGCACCCGCTGGGGACAAGTGGCCCAACCGTCGTGGAACTCGTCTCGGGCGGAGAGGTCGTCGGGTCGGTGACCGGCAACAACTCCGGTGAGATGGACTGGCGCTACATCGACGCCAGGGAAGTGGTGGGCCAGCAAGCCCGGATCGTCGTCCGGGACGACCACAGCGGCGGCGACTGGGGACACCTCATGGTGGACGACATCCGGTTCTCCGACGCCGCTGCCGGCCCGCGCGACACCCAGACCACGGTCAACCTCGTCGTCGACGGCGAGGTCGTGCGGTCCAGCACGGGATCGGACAGCGAGGCCCTCGACTGGGCCTCGTGGGACCTCAGCGACCTACAGGGTCGCACGGCGCAGATCACGGTCGTCGACCACAGCTCCGGTGGGTGGGGGCACATCCTGGCCGACCAGTTCATGCTCGCATCGGCGCCCGCCAAGAGCGGCACCGACCGTGCCAGCTGGGTCGACTACGGACGCGACAACTACGCCGGGGTGACCTTCAACGGGCTTCCCGACGACCAGCGCACGACCATCAGCTGGATGAGCAACTGGCAGTACGCCGGTGACCTGCCCACCGACCCGTGGCGCGGCCAGATGACGATGCCTCGCACGCTGTCCCTCGTCGCAACCGAGGCAGGTCCGCGGCTGCGCCAGACACCGGTCCCGGGAGTCAGTGCAGTGACCGTGAACCGTGACAAGCAGCAGGCCAAGGAGCGCAAGGTCGCGGCCGGTGTCACGCCGACCGGGCTGGCCGCGACGGTGGCACGGGTCGAGGTCCGCGTCGCCCTGGGCTCGGCGTCCGAGGCGGGCGTCGTGCTGCGGCGCAGCGCCGACGGCACGGTGGGCACCAAGGTCGGGGTCCGACGCGACGGCACGCTGGTCGTCGACCGGACGCGAAGCGGCAACGTCGGGTTCAACCCCCTCTTCCCCAGCGTCGAGGAGGCACCCGTGACGGTGCGCGACGGTGAGGTGATCTTCACGGCATACCTGGACCGCAGCTCGGTCGAGGTGCTGGCCGAGGACGGTCAGGTCTCCGTCACCGACCTCATCTACCCGCCAGCCTCGGCGACCGGTGTTGCGGTCTACGCAGTCGGCGGCACGGCCAAGGCGGTAGACATCAAGGTGACCCCCATCCGCCCCTGACCGGGACGGCGGCGGCCGGCGCAGCACCAGCAGGCTGCACCGGCCGCCCCTTCCCTGACTCACCCGCCGCCAGGGGCACGTCGACGAGCGCGACTCGGCCCGAGGCCGCATCCGGTTGATCCGCGGAAAGATCGATGGACGCTGCCTGACGCACATGGGTTGCGCGCCGTTATGCTCGAACGATCGAGGAACTTTCGATGGGACGGCGGGTCAGCATGAAGATTGAACGCGGCCGAGAGGTGTACGTCTGCTTCGAGGGGATCTTTGCACTTGATGATGCTGTGGACACGGGCACCTCCAAGTGGGTCACTGTGTGCACTCCGTCGGGGGTGCGCGTTGAGCTGCCAGTCGAGGCTGTCGCCGAATGGGACGTGGAGGTTGCCGTCGGCCCCCAGCAGTCTCACGACTGATATGTAGGGCATTTCTGTCATGTGGGCAGCGTGACTCACCGTCGGCCCGGTGGTGCGACTAAACGTGAGGCCGGTTGGTGCACAACCGGACACGATGGCCTGGCCGATCAGAGTGTTCACTCCGATGAGCCCGTCGGGTCAAACGCTACCCGCCAGATGGTGCGGCTCTTTGCCGCCAGATGACCTGGCAATGCGGTCCTACTTCTGCTGTTCGCACCTGGCCTTGAGGCCGTTGGCCTCGTTGGCGAGGTAGCGGTCGGTCAGGCGCGGTAGAAACGTCCCATCACCGACCCCAGCAAACCGGTCTGCGACACCGACAGCCGGACCCGTGTGCCGCCGTCGGGCAGGGGCTCGGCGTCGTGGCGGGCGGTCGTGAGCACTCCCGGACCGGTCGCCACCCAGGTGAACGACCGCCCGGGCTCCAGCTCGGTGACGACGTACTCGGTCTCGGGGAGGCGTGGCTGGCGGATCTTCGCGCGGCTTCCCGTGCGCAGCGGACCCTCGTCGAGCCGACGCACCGACGTCACGGTCGACGTCCACTCCGACCAGTACTCGACGTCGCTCAAGACCTCCCACACCCGCTCGGGCGGTGCCGCGATGTCCACGGTGATTCTCTGCTCCATCGGCCCATCCTGACGTGCAAGGCAACGGCCATGCCACCAGCCCACCGTGGAGGTGGCTCCGTCTCAATCAGCCGCCGTCGTCCGTCTTGGCGGTGGGGGCCGTCGGACCACCCGTGCCCTAACCCCGGGCGTGTCGCGTGATGGCCGTGCTCTCACCCCGAGTCATCTGGCGGCGGTTCTCCTGTCGAGGGTGGCTCAGGCACCACGCACGCTGCGCGCGATGTTCCGGGATGAGCCAGTCAGGGCCGTAGGTCGCGTCGGGGTCCAGACGAGGATCATGCACGGGGTCAGTGCGCCCCAAGGCGTGAAGGTAGGACCAGTCCTGGACGAACCGGGTACCGACGTCCTCGCCGGTCGCGACAGCCCCATGACCCGGTATCACGACTCGACAACCCCGCTCCTGGACGTGCTCGAGCCTGGTCAAGCCCTCTTCGTAGTCGCTGAGCGGATCAGGCGCGCCGCTCTTGAGGTCGAGGAGCGGGACCTCGACGTCAGAGAGCATGTCGCCGGCGATGAGGACCCCGTCGCCAGGCAGGTACAGGGCGGCGTGACCAGGCGCGTGTCCGTGATGCTCGAGGACCTCGACGACAGGTCCAGCCCACTCCAGCGTGTCCGCACCGACGGGCAAGGCGGTGAGCTGGCCGATCAGCCCTGGCTCGCTGCCGGGAGCCAGTCGGATCGCCTTCGCGCGCGCGTCCTCCAAGTGCACCACGAGCGTGGTCCACCGCGCGTGCCGTGGCCCACCGGGGCACCTCGCCGAGGTCGCGCGTCCACAACATGTGGTCCCAGTGCGGATGGGTGGCAAAGCCCATCGTCGGATTGAGACCCAATGCCTTCAGCTCGTGCGCAAGCATCGTGAGCTCGGCGCCGGTCACGCCCGGGTCGACCACCAGCACACCCTCGTCTCCGGTGACGACAACGGTGTTGGACTGGCAGAACTCGCTCTGGCGCACCCAGCAGCGCGCCGAAACCTGAACCAGCATCACCACCACCACCCCTCGGCCGTGAGTCGCCAGCGTCGGTCCCCCGACGTGTCGGGAAAGGGCAGCTCGAGTGCAACAGTAGGCGGTCGCGAAGGGCGAGCTTCCATCTGCGTCACTGCTCCGCCTGTCCGCCTTCTGTGGAGGAGCGAGGGCGGCGGCCGATCAGCCGCGATGGCTCAGGACGTTGACCACGTGACCAGTCCTCGTGCGCAGGAAGAACCGCCGGACGCCCCACTCCTCGTCTTGCAGGGGATGCACAATCTCAGCCCCGCCCGACAGCGCCTGCTCGTACGCGTGGTCGACAGCCGACACCTCCACGGACAGTTGCTGGGTTGCACGGCGCGGACTCGGTCGATGTCCATCACGCTGAAGTGCTCTCCGCCGCTCGGTGCCCAAAGTCGCCACCGCATCCCACGGTTCCATGAGTCGCTGGGGCGCCGCCCCGCGCGAGGGCTCGGAGAGGCGTCACCGCGCCGCGTAGCGCGCCCAGTTGGGAGTGTTCGAGAGTTCTTCTTGTCGGGGCGGACTCGGCGTGGTGGGATGCTGGTATGCAGCACGCAACGTCGGCCGACGGCACGTGTGATCGCTTTCCACGAGGTGGGTAGCGGGGCTCCGGTCGTCATCGTCGGTGGGGCGTTCTCGACCGCGGAGGCGGGGGCTCCGCTTGCTGCGGCGTTGGCGGCCGCCGGCTTGCGGGGGGTGACGGTCGACCGCCGCGCCCGCGGGAACAGCGGCGACACCGCCCCCTACCTGCCGGTTCGCGAAGCCGAGGACCTCGCGGCGGTCATCGACGCGGTCGGCGGGGAGGCGGCGGTGATCGGCCACTCCTCTGGTGCCGTTCTCGCCTTGTTCGCCGCGGCGGAGGGTGTGCCCATGACGCACCTCTTCCTCTCGGAGCCGCCGTTCCGCTTCGGTGAGGGCGATCCGTCTGCGGACCTGCCCGCGCGCCTGCAGTCGCTGGTCGACGAAGGGCATGCGGACGAGGCCGTGGTCCTGTTCCAGACGGGAAGCGGTGGGGCTGCCGGATCCGGTGATCGAGCAGATCCGGTCCAGCCCCATGTTCGCCACCCTGGTCCCGCTCGCCCAGTCGACCGTGTACGACGCCGTGCTCACCAGGGCGGTCTCGACTCCGACGGCGGCGATGATCGGTGTGCCGGTCCCTGTGACGATCCTGCGCGGGGAGCCGACGTTCGCGATGCTTGTCGCGGCGAGCGACCGACTGGCCGAGCTGATGCCTGGGGCGGAACTGGTGGTTGTCCCGGAATCGCACGACCACGGGATCGATCCGGCCGGAACCGTACGTGAGATCCGTAGCCGGCTCGCGATTCCAAGATGACTTGGACCCAGTGAACTGAGTGCCGCCCCTTGATTCCGTTTGGCGGAAGCAACGACGACCGCCCGTGCCGGAGATGACCATCCGAAAACATGTCGCGTCATTCGGCTTGGTGGAGATGGCGTGCTTGAGCGCGCCCGGGTGGACCTTCGAGCAGCGAAGGGCCGTCGGCCGCCCGTGGCCGTCGTGGGAGTAGGTTCACGCGAGGAGTGTGCCCACCAGCGCCTCCGGCGGAACCCCGCAGAGTCGCCCGGTCCATGAAGTCGCGGATCTCGGCGGGGCAAGCCTGGCTGGTCCCGCTGACACAATGCAGCACGTGCCGTCCACCTCTGCTCTCTCGCGTTCTTGCATCGCTCAGTCGGCGCGGGCGTGCTCGTGAGGATCACCGGCGCCGTCCTGGAGGAGTCGGGGCGGCCGGGGCCCTGGGCGCAGACCCGGCCGCTGTCCGTGGGCGAGCTCGAGCTCGACGACCCCGGCCCCGGTGAGGTGCTGGTCCAGATCGCCGCGGCGGGTGTCTGCCACTCCGACCTGTCCGTCGTCGACGGCAACCGGGCCCGCCCCGTGCCGATGCTGCTGGGCCACGAGGCGAGCGGGCGCGTCGTCGCGCTCGGGCGCGACGTGAGCGACCTGGCCATCGGCCAGCAGGTGGTGATGACGTTCCTGCCCCGCTGCGGACGGTGCCCCGGCTGCGCGACCGGAGGGCGGATGCCGTGCGGCCCCGGTTCCGTCAGCAACGCCGCCGGCGAGCTCTTGGGAGGCGGACGCCGACTCACGCGAGACGGCATCCGGGTTCACCACCACCTGGGCGTCTCGGCGTTCGCCACCCACGCCGTCGTGGACACCCGTTCGGTCGTCGCCGTGGGCGACGACGTGCCGCCGGACGTGGCCGCGGTGTTGGGCTGCGCGGTGCTCACCGGGGGAGGGGCGCTGCTGAACGCGGCGCCGCCCGAACCGGGACAGAGCGTCATGGTCGTCGGTCTGGGTGGCGTGGGCATGGCCGCCCTGCTCACCGCGGTCGCCCTCGGGTGCGGCGACGTCGTGGCGGTCGACCCGGTCGCCGCCAAGCGCGAGCGGGCGCTCGAGCTGGGCGCGACGGCGGCCCTGGGCCCGGCCGGGCTGGAGTCGAGGGGGATGCGGTGTGATGTCGTCGTGGAGGCAGCGGGCAGTGCCCGGGCCTTCGAGGCCGCCCTGGCCGCGACGGCGCCCGGGGGGCGGACCGTCACCGTCGGTCTGCCTCACCCGGATGCGCGCGCCAGCGTGTCACCCCTGCAGCTCGTGGCGGAGGCCAGGACGGTGATCGGCAGCTACCTCGGGTCCGCAGTGCCGTCCCGGGACATCCCGGTGTTCACCCGGTGGTGGCGGGAGGGGCGCCTTCCGGTCGAGGCGCTGGTGTCGTCGCGCATCACGCTCGACGACGTCAACGAGGCGATGGACCAGCTCGCCGCCGGCTCCGCCCTGCGACAGGTCATCGAGTTCTGAGCGGCAGGGAGTGCCGACGGGCTCGTCATCGGCGCATTCATCGGGCTGGGCAGCGTTCGAGGACTTCCTCCATGCCGCCCAGTCAAGCTCAACCGCCTTCGGCACAGACCCGGTCGGCAACGCCGTTCACATGTCGCTCACCCGCATCGCCTTCAGCTTCGCCTCGCACCCCCTGTTCAGCGCCCTGGTCTGCAGCGGTGTCGTCTATCTCATCGGCACCGCCGCCCAGCCCCGCAGAGTCGGTCGCGGCATCGCGTTCGTCCGCGCGGGGATGTTCTTGCACTTCACCTGGGACGACGCCGGCGGGCTGCGCCCCGCGAGCACCAGTTCGTCCGGGACATCCTCGCCCTCGAGGTCGAAGCCGGCACGGTGAGCCCTGTCGAGCTCGAGGCCGTGCTCGACAAGAAGGCCCGCAAGGCCTACCGGAAGGCCGCACCCAACCACGCAGCCCGCAAGGCGCGCAGGCACCTACGCCGTGCCATCCTCGACCTCACTCACGACGTCGCTGAAGCCAAGGGCGCCGATACCGAATCCGTGTAGCTCGCACGGGCTGAGGTGGCCCGCATCCGCGTGATGGCCGAGCCTGCGCTCGACAAGTAGGCGGATGGTCGAGACTCGTCAGAGTCCGAGCTGAGCCCTGGACGTCTCCCGCATCTCGACCTTGCGCACCTTTCCGGTGACGGTCATCGGGAAGGCGTCGACGACCATGACGTAGCGGGGGATCTTGTAGTGCGACAGCCGGCCGTCGCAGAACTCCTTGACCGACGCGGCATCCAAGGGTGTGGCGCCGGTCTTCATCGTGATCCAGGCGCACAGCTCCTCGCCGTACTTCGCGTCCGGCACTCCGATCACCTGGACGTCCTCGATGTCGGGGTGGCTGTAGAGGAAGTCCTCGACCTCGCGGGGGTAGATGTTCTCCCCACCGCGGATGACCATGTCCTTGATCCGTCCGACGATGGTGCAGTAGCCGTCGGGTCGCATCTGGGCCAGGTCGCCGGTGTGCATCCAGCCGTCGGCGTCGATCGCCTCGGTGGTCTTGTCCGGGTCTTCCCAGTAGCCGAGCATCACCGAGTAGCCCCGCGTGCAGAACTCGCCGGTCTCGCCGCGGGCAACCGCGTCGCCGGTCAGCGGGTCGGCGATCTTGATCTCCAGATGAGGGTGCACCCGGCCGATGGAGGTGGTGCGTCGGTCGAGGTCGTCGTCGTGCAGGGTCTGGCAGCTCACCGGTGAGGTCTCGGTCATGCCGTAGGCGATCGCGACCTCGGTCATCCCCATGTCGTCGATGCAGCGGTTCATCACCTCGACCGGGCAGATGGACCCGGCCATGATGCCGGTGCGCAGGCTGGACAGGTCGTGCTCGGCGAAGGTCGGGTGGTTCTGCATGGCGATGAACATCGTCGGGACGCCGTACACGCCGGTGCACTTCTCCGCGGCGATGGTCGCAAGCGTGATCTCGGGGTCGAAGCCCGGTGCCGGGATCACCATGGTGGTGCCGTGGGTGGTGCACCCGAGGTTGGCCATCACCATGCCGAAGCAGTGGTAGAACGGCACCGGGATGCAGAGCCGGTCGTCGACCCCCAGGTTGATCAGCTCGGTGGTGAAGTAGCCGTTGTTGAGGATGTTGCGGTGGCTCAGGGTCGCACCCTTGGGCCGGCCGGTGGTGCCCGAGGTGTACTGGATGTTGATCGGGTCGTCCGGCGTGAGGCTCGCCAGCCGTTCCGATACGGCGGATGCCGGGACCGCGTCACCTTCCGCGATCAACGCCGCCCAGTCGTCGGTGTCCAGGAGCACGACCCGTTCCAGGCCGACGCACTCCTCGCGGGTGGCGGCGATCATCTCGACGTAGCTGCTCGTCTTGAACGTGCTGGCGGAGATCAGCATCCGCATGCCCGACTGGTTCACTGCGTAGGCGAACTCGTGGGTGCGGTAGGCGGGGTTGACGTTGACGAGGATCAGACCCAGCTTCGCGGTGGCGAACTGCACCAGCGTCCACTCGGCGCAGTTCGGTGCCCAGATCCCGACCCGGTCACCCGTGTCCAGTCCCGCGGCCAGCAGACCCCGTGCCAACGCGTCGACGTCGGCGTTGAGCTGTGCCCAGGTCCAGCGTCGTCCGCTGGCCATCTCGACCAACGCCTCGCGCTCGGCGTTGGCGGCGACGGTCCTCTCGAAGTTGGCACCGATCGTCTCGTCCAGCAGAGGGACGTCCGTCGGGCCGCGGTCATGGGCCAGATCGACGGTCTGGTTCGGTGCGTCGTCCATGAGAACCTCCGCGAGCTCGTTGCCCTGCATTGTGCACCGTGAGGGCGGCCTCTTGGCTCGCGAGGACGACGAGCGAGGCACAGGGAACGAGAGGGCTAGAAGATGAAGATGACCAGCGCGATGATGAGGAGCACTCCGACAATCGTCCAGATCAGACCTGAACCGCGCATGGCTGTCTACCTTTCGTGGGGGGAGGGGCTCACCTTTGAAACTCTTCCCGGTTGCTGCGACGGTAACGAGTTCGAGCCACTCGTGGGGTTTTCGATACCGAGGAAGCAGATGGCTACCGTCCCGGCAGCAGGGACGTGTGGCTGCTGACGTGCGCTGCGCTGATGCCTTCGTGCGTGCCCCCGGGCAGATTCGAACTGCCGACACCTTCTTTAGGAGAGAAGTGCTCTTCCCCTGAGCTACGAGGGCGACCGCGGGCAAGCCCGCGAGCCACCACAGGCTACCGGGCATACTTCCCCGGGTGACGACGCAGCCCACCCACGACGAGGTCCAGCGGCGGGTGGTCCGCACCCTGGCCGGCACCCAGGTGCTCGGCGGAGTGGGCCTGTCCGCGGGCGTGGCCGTCGGCGCCCTGCTGGCCGAGGACGTCTCCGGCTCAGCGCAGTTCGCCGGTCTCGGGGGCACCTTCCAGGTGCTCGGCGCCGCCCTGATCGCCATCCCGATGTCGCGCGTCATGGCCGCCCACGGCCGCCGGCCCGGTCTCGCCCTCGGCTACGCACTCGCTGCTGCCGGCGCCATCGGGCTCATCACCGCGGGAGTCATCCGCAACTTCCCGCTGCTGCTCGTGGCGAGCGTCCTGTTCGGGGGCGCCACGGCATCCAACAGCCAGGCCCGGTATGCCGGCGCCGACCTCGCGCTGCCCCAGCACCGCGCGCGTGACCTCAGCATCGTCGTGTGGGCGACGACCGTCGGCAGTGTCATCGGCCCCAATCTCGTCGGCCCGAGCACCCCGGTCGCCGAGGCCCTGGGCCTGCCGGTGCTCACCGGTCCGTTCCTGTTCTCCCTGCTCGGCCTCGTGCTCGCCATCGGCCGTCATCGTGTGGCGCCTGCGTCCTGACCCGCTCATCGAGGCGAGGCGGCGCCGCATCGCCGACGGCGACGACGCCGGCCCGGCCCACGGCTCGGTGACGCGCGGACTGCGGGTCGCGGCCGCCATCCCTGCTGCCCGCCTCGGCATCCTCACCCTGGCCCTCGGGCACGTCGTCATGGTGAGCGTCATGGTGATGACCCCGCTCCACATGAACCACGGCGGCGCCGATCTCGAGGTCATCGGGTTCGTCATCAGCATCCACGTCCTCGGCATGTTCGCGTTCTCCCCACTCACCGGGCTGGCCGTCGACCGCTTCGGTGGCCGGGCGGTCGCGGTGCTCGGCTCGGTCATCCTGTCGGCCGCGACCCTGCTCGCCTCGGTCTCACCCGAGGGTGAGTCCTTCACCCTGCTCCTCGGGCTCTTCCTCCTGGGACTCGGCTGGTCGTGCACCCTCGTCGCCGGCTCGACGCTGCTCACCGCGGCCGTCCCGGCGGACGAGCGACCCGGGGCGCAGGGCGCGTCCGACCTGGTCATGGGCCTCATGGCCGCGGGCGGCGGAGCCCTCGCCGGCGTCGTCGTGCACCAGGTGAGCTTCGAGGCGCTCGCGCTGGCTGCCCTCGCCGTCGCAGTCTCGATCGGCCTGGCCGCTGCCCTGTCCAGCACCCGGCCGAACCACCCCGCTGCCTGAGCGCCCCGCGACCCCGACGTTGTTAGCCTGCACGGGTGACTGACCAGCCCCCGACGAGCGACGTGGCGAGCCCCGTCGAGGGCGCCACCGCCGCCGACCCGGCCCCCGACCAGACCGGTGAAGAGGCCGACCCCCGCAGCGCCCGGGTCAAGGCCGCCCGCGCGGCGTGGACCCGCCACCTCGTCGACCTCGGCGGGCGCAACACCCTGCTCTGGTACCGCGACCTGCCCACTGGAACCCTCGACCTCACGACGGCCCACCCCGGCGGCGTCGCGATGCTGCTCGCCGGCAAGCCGACCAAGCTCTCCGACCTCGTGCGCGAACCTGCTGCCCTCGACGAGGCCCGCCGTCGCTCCCGCGCCATCGCCGCCAAGACGCGCGAGCTCGCCCAGGAGCGCGGCATCCTCACGGGGTTCCTCGCCATCGGCATGGCCTCGTGGGCCGTGCGCCTGCCCGACGGTCGCACGGCGCCGCGCGAACCGGCCGCGCCCGTGCTCCTGCGCGCCTGCACCCTGCGGGCCACCGGCGCCGCCCAGGGTGACTACACCCTCGACCTCGACGGCGACCTCGAGCTCAACCCCGTGCTCGTGCACTACCTGGCCTCCGAGCAGGGCATCACGCTCGACGCCGACGCGATCGAGGCGCTCGCCACCCCCGGGCAGACCTTCGACCCGTACCCGATCTACTCGGCCCTCGCCCAGGCGTGCGCCTCGGTGCCCGACTTCGCGGTGACACCGCGCCTCGTGGTGGGCACCTTCTCGTACGCCAAGCTGCCCATGGTCGCCGACCTCGCGGCCCAGGCCGAGACCCTCGCCGACCACGACGTCGTCGCCGCCCTCTCGGGTGACCCCGATGCCCTGCGCTCGGTGCGCTCCGAGCTCGACACCCACCGCCTCGACCTCGACGCCACCGGCCGCGACGTCCTCGTGCTCGATGCCGACAGCAGCCAGCAGGAGGCCATCGAGGCCGTGCGCACCGGGTCGCACCTCGTCATCCACGGGCCGCCCGGCACCGGCAAGTCGCAGACCATCTCCAACCTCATCGCGACCCTGGCCGCCGACGGCAAGCGCGTGCTCTTCGTCGCCGAGAAGCGCGCCGCCATCGACGCCGTCGTCGGCCGCCTCGACCGCGTCGGGCTCGGTGGCCTCGTCCTCGACCTGCACGCCGGCGCCCACGGCCGTCGCCGCCTCGCCCGAGACCTCGTGGGCGCCCTCGACGAGCGCTCGACACCGAGCCGCCCCACCAAACGCACCACGAAACCCACGCCGGATGCCGTGGCCTCCCGCGTCTTCGACCCCGCCACCACGCGCCGCACCTCGGCCGCCGCCCTGACCGAGCACGTCGGGGTGCTGCACGACGCCCGGGAGCCGTGGGGGGTCTCGCTCCACGAGGTGCAGGAAGCCGTCTGCGCCTTCGCGAGCGAGCCCACCCCACCCCGATCCAGGGTGCGCCTGCACGGCGCTGACCTCGCGGGGCTCGACCGCGCCGAGGTGGCCGCGGTCGCCGTCACCACGGCCACGCTCGCGTCGCTTGCCGACTGGGACGGTCCCGGTGCGGACGACCCGTGGTTCGGCGCCGGCATCCGCAGCGCCGACGAGGCCGACGAGGCTCGCACCCGGGTCCAGCGGCTCGCCGGTGGGGGTGTCGACGCCACGGCGGGCATCCTCGCGGACGTGTTCCGTGGCGTCCGCCTGCCCGTGACGCCCACGAGCGGGGACTGGGCCAGGGTCCTCGACACGGTCGGGGCGGTCCGCGACACCCTCGAGGCCTTCCGCCCCGAGGTCTTCGACATCCCTCTCGACGACCTCGTGACCGCCACCGGCAACAAGACCTACCGGCGTTCGGTCGGCTCGGAACTCGGCTGGCTCGAGCGGTGGAGGCTGCGGCGTCAGGCCCGAGCCCTGCTACGGCCCGGCCGTCCGCCGGCTGACCTGCACACCGCCCTGGCCGCCGCGAGCAGGCAGCGCATCGCCTGGCGCGAGCTCGCCGGCTCCGGCGGCCGCCCCGAGATCCCGGTCGAGCTCGACCGGGCCCGGGTGGCCCACGCCGCGCTCGTCGACGACCTGGCCTGGCTCGACGAGCGGCTGCCGCCCCCGGCCACGCCACTCGAGGATCTCGACCTCGCGGCGCTCCAGGCTCGGGCCGACTCCCTCGCCGCGCGGCTCGACCGCCTGGCGGTCGTGCCCACGGTGACGGCCGCACTCGACGAGCTCACGGCATCCGGCCTGCGACCGCTCGTCGACGACCTGCGCTCACGGGCCGTGCCCGCCGAGCAGGTCGCCACCGAGGTCGAGTGGGTCTGGTGGTCCTCGCTCGCCGAGGAGATCGCGACGCGTGACCCGCGGGTGGCGGCGCACGACGGGCGGGCCCTGACCCGCACGGTGGGGGAGTTCGCCGAGAGCGACCGCGCCGTCGTCGTGGGCAACGCCGAGCGGGTGACCGCAGCCGTGGCCGACCGGGTCGCGCAGGTGCTGCGCGAGCACCCCGAGCAGGAGACCCTGCTGCGGGCCGAGGGCGCCAGGGCGCGCCGGCTCGCCCCGCTGCGCGACCTCGTGCCGCGCTGCCCCGACCTGCTCATGGCCGTGCGGCCGTGCTGGGTGATGAGCCCGCTCGTCGTCGCCTCCGTGCTCCCGCCGGGGCAGTGGTTCGACGTCGTCGTCTTCGACGAGGCGTCCCAGATCCCCCCGGCCGAGGCGGTCTCGGCCATCTCGCGGGCGCGCCAGGTCGTCGTCGCGGGTGACTCGCGCCAGCTGCCGCCGACCTCGTTCTTCACGACGGTCAGCGAGGGTGACCCCGGGGCAGTGGGGGCCGACGAAGCCATCACCGAAGGCGCCGAGTCGATCCTCGACGTGCTGGCCGCCGCCCTGCCGAGCCGGCGCCTCAGCTGGCACTACCGCTCCCTGGACGAGCGCCTCATCGCCTTCGCCAACGCCGAGGTCTACGAGGGGTCGCTCGTCACCTTCCCGGGCACCGGCGTCGACCCGGTCGTGCACCACGAGCTCGTCGACGGCGTCGGCATGGTGGCCGAGGGGGAGGGCGCGGTCGAGACCACGACCACGGAGGTCGACCGGGTCGTCGAGCTCGTGCTCGAGCACGCCCGCACCCGTCCCGACCGCTCGCTCGGCGTCATCGCCCTCGGCATCACCCACGCCACCCGTGTCGAGGATGCCCTGCGCCGCGCCCTCGGTGGCCTCGACGACGACGTGCTCACGTTCTTCGACGAGGACCGTCCCGAGGCGTTCTTCGTCAAGAACCTCGAGCGCGTCCAGGGCGACGAGCGCGACGACGTGATCCTCACCGTGGGGTACGGCAAGACCCCGCACGGCCGGGTGCTGCACCGCTTCGGCCCCCTCAACACCGAGGGCGGCGAACGCCGGCTCAACGTGGCGATCACCCGAGCCCGCCGGTCGATGACCGTCGTGTCGTCGATCGCCGCCGGAGACCTCGACCCGGCCCGGCTCAAGGCGCGTGGAGCACTGATGCTGCGCGACTTCCTCGCGTACGCCGCCGACGGGGTGCTCCCCGGTGTTGCATCACGAGCGTCGGATGCCGTTGCTCCCGGCCGCGATGCCGGCTCACCCCTCGCCGTGGCCGGGTCACGCTCGGTCGTGCTGGCCGACCTGGCGCGGCAGCTGCGCGGACACGGGCTCGTCGTCCACGAGGGAGTCGGCTCGTCGGCCGACCCGGTCGACCTGGCCGTCGAGGACCCCCGCCGGCCGGGGCGGCTCGTGCTGGCCGTGGAGTCCGACGGGCCGCAGTACGCGGCGATGCGCACGACCCGTGACCGCGACCGGCTGCGCGCCGAGCAGCTCGAGCGGCTGGGCTGGCGTCACGTGCGGGTGTGGTCGACCGACGTCTTCCGGGACCCGGCGCGTGACGTCTCGCGCATCCTCAAGGCCGTGGGAGTGCGGGATGACTCCGGAGACTGAGGACTGGCAGGTGCCGGGGCAGCCCGAGCGCGAGAAGCGCGAGCAGAGCGGCAAGAAGGTGCGCCGTCGTCGGCGGGCAGAGCGCAGCGGGACGAACCCGTCGGCCGAGGACCTGCCGGACGTCGTGCCGCCGCGCGACGAGTCCGCGGCCGGGGACAGCCCGCACGACCGCTGGCTGCGAGAGCAGCGCCCGCCCCACTGGGAGTGAGGCGGGCGGCGGGGGGACAGCTCGTCAGGTGCGGTCGCGCACCAGGGCGTCGCGGATCTCGGTGAGCAGCACGGTGTCGGCGTTGGGGGCCGCGTCCTCCTCCTCGCTCCTGACGAACTTCTCCTTGGCCAGCTCATAGGGCTTGACGATGAAGAAGTAGACGACGAAGGCCATGATGAGGAAGGCGAAGGCCGCGGTGAGGAACGGCCCGATGGTGGTCATCCCCCAGGGCTGCCACTCGTCGAAGTTCGGCGCACCGCCGGCCTTGGCCAGGAGCTCCATGACGACCTTGGTGAACGCCGTGACGAGGGCGGCGAAGGCCGCGCCGATGATGAACGCGACGGCAAGCTCGATGAGGTTGCCGCGCAGGATGAAGTCCTTGAAACCCTTCATGGGTCACTCCTAGAGAAGCTGAACGGGTGTGGTGGCGCTGCGATGCCTGTGGCGGACCGTGCTGCGCCGGGGATGCCCCGGGAGCAACCATAGGTGGATCGAGCCGGCTCTGCGGATCCAGCCGGAACCCCGGACCGGTCAGGGGACAGCGACGAGCGACACGGTGACGGGCCCGTCGAGGGCGCCGTGGCCTCGCAGCACGGCATCGGCCTCGGCAAGCGTCAGGGAGAGGACGACACCTCGACGGGACGCCGTGCCCCCGAGGAGCGGGTCACCACCGTCACTGGGTGGATCAGCAGAGAGCACCTCGGCAGCCACCGCCAGGGGCGGCCCACCGGCCACCGGGTAGACGCGGGCGGCGACGCCCGGGGCGAGCAGGTCGACCGAGGCGGGGTCCGCCGCCACCACGTGCAGGGCGACCCGCCCAGCCGCAAGGCCGTCGGCGGCACCACGGGGCACGAGCCGACCGGCGGTGAGGGCCTCCCCGGGGGCGAGGGCAGCTGCCAGGCGACGTCCCACGGCATCCGAGACGGTGGTCAGGGCAGCCGGCTGGGCGGCGTCCACCCGCACGCGCGCACCTCGCAGGTCGCCCTCGGAGAGCACCGTGCCGCTCGGCACCGCGTGCGCCGCCACGACCACGCCGACCATCGGGGGCGGTGGCGGGCGTGCCACGGTCGTCGCCACGACGACGGCACTCGCGGCCAGCGCGGCGGAGAGCACCCGGCGCAGCACGCCACGTCGCCACCGGGCACGGCGGCCGGCGCCGGTCACGGACGGCAGCGGGCGGGGGAGTCGGGCCATGCCACGACGCTAGGTGCGTCGGGCCGGCATCCGACGCGTCAGGCCGAGGCTGTGGACGAGGCGGTCTTGGCCGCGCTGCCTGTGGACGAGCCGCTCGATGTCGACGCGCTCTTGCCGTCCGACGAGGACCCACCGGACCCCGCAGAGGTGGACGACGCGCCGGAGTCGCTCGAGCTCGACCCGTTGGACGACGACCCGTTCGACGACGAGCCGGCCGTCACGGACGAGCCGGAGCGGGAGTCGGTGCGGTAGAAGCCACCGCCCTTGAAGACGATGCCGACGGCGTTGAAGACCTTGCGCAGGCGGCCCTCGCACTCGGGGCACACGGTGAGGGAGTCGTCGCTGAACGACTGCACGGCCTCGAAACGGTGGTCGCACTCGGTGCACGCGTAGGCGTACGTGGGCACGGTGGTCCTCCTGAGCAAACAGCGGTGGGGGCGCCGACCCGGCACGGCCAGCGGACCCCAAGGATACGGGAGGTCCGGTCAGGTGTCGGACCAGTCCGCGAGGCGCCCGCCCCGGCTCACGGCGTACAGGCGCTTCTCGGTCTGGTCGCGCACCGACTGGGGCGTGACGACGAGCAGCTGGTCGCCGTGCCGCAGCACGTCACTGTCTCGCGGGACGAACGACTTCCCCTCGCGCACGACGAGGGCGACGTTGGCGCCGACGGGCAGGCGCAGCTCGAAGACGCGCACCCCCGCCACCTTCGAGCGCCGGCCGACGTCGATCTCCAGCAGGTCGGCCCCCAGCTCGCTGAGCGGCGTGGTCTCCACCCCGAGGTCGACCCGGTGGTGGGCCGCGTCGATCCCGAGCTGGCGGGCCACCCAGGGCAGGGTCGGCGCCTGGATGATGGTGAAGACGACGACGAGGACGAACACGAGGTCGAAGATCCACTCGACACCGACGGCCCCGACCGTGACGGGCACGGTCGCCAGGACGACGGGTACCGCCCCGCGCAGACCCGCCCACGACAAGAACGCCTGGGTCTGCCACGACATGCCGAACGGTGCGCACGACACGATGACCGACAGCGGTCGACCGAGCAGGAGCAGTGCGGTGCCGACGACGAGCGCAGGGACGAGCACGTCGTCGAACCCGCTCGGCGACGCGAGCAGCCCCAGGAGCACGAACAGGCCGATCTGGGCGAGCCACCCGATGGCGGTCGCCAGACCCGTCACCGCCGGACCATGTGGCAGCCGCAGGTTCCCGAGCACGAGGGCGGCCAGGTAGCAGGCGATGAACCCCGATGCGTGGACGACATCGGCGGCCGCGTAGGCCAGCACGGCCACCGCGATGACCCCGATCGCGAACAGCGCCGACGACGTGGTCGCGACGAGCCGCAGCATGCGGGCGCCGCCGTACCCGATCGCCAGGCCGATGAGGCTGCCCCCGATGAGCTCGAGGACGGCGATGACCCCGACCTGCCACCACGGTTCCGGTGTCGCTCCCGGAGCAAGGGATGCCGCGAGGGCCGTCACGAGGAGCACGACCGGGGCGTCGTTGAACCCCGACTCCGCCTCGAGCATCCCCGAGATGGGGCGAGGCAGCGGAACCCGGCGCAGCACCGAGAACACCGCCGCGGCATCCGTGGACGCGAGCACGGCGGCCACGAGGAAGGCGATCTCCCAGGACCAGCCGAGCAGCACCCTGGCGGCGACCCCCACGACGACGACCGACACCGCGACTCCGACCGTCGCGAGCACCGCTGCGGGCGCCACGGACCGTCGGATGCCGGACCACCGGGTCGTGAGCCCACCCTCGACGAGGATGAGGACGAGGGCGGCGTACCCGAGCACCTGGGTCAGCTGCTGGGAGTCGTAGCGGATGCCGAACCCGCTCTCGCCGAGCAGCAGGCCGATGCCGAGGTAGATGAGCAGCGAGGGCAGGCCCGAGCGCACCGACAGGCGCACTGCGGCCACGGACACGACGAGGACGATGCTGCCGACGAGCAGGGCCAGCGTGAGGTCGTGGAGGTCGAATCCCGTGCCCGCACCCCCGTCCGCGATCGGCAACGTCCAGGTCTGTCGCACGGCCCGTCCTCGTGTCGTCGTGTTGCGGTGTCCTAGTCTCGCAGGGTGAGTCGAGTCGTCGTCGCCCGTCGTGTCCTTTTGGGACTCATCGCCGTCGTGGTCGTCGCCGCGGTCGTGGCCGGCGTGGTGGTGGTCTCGGCGGTGCGTGCCCCGCTGCCCAAGACCTCGGGCACTGCCGACCTTCCCGGGCTGGGCGCCGAGGTCTCGGTGCTGCGTGACGACAGCGGCATCCCGCACATCTACGGCGACAGCCTCACCGACCTGGCCCGGGCACAGGGCTACGTGCACGCCCAGGAGCGCTTCTTCGAGATGGACCTGCGCCGGCACGTCACCGCGGGGCGGCTCGCCGAGCTCGTCGGGCCGGACGGGCTCGAGTCCGACAAGGTCATCCGCACCATGGGGTGGCGCCGGATCGCGGAGGAGGAGCTGCCCACGCTCAAGCCGCAGACGCGCCAGATGTTGCAGGCCTACGCCGAGGGCGTCAACACCTACCTGCGCGGCCGCAGCCCGGGCGATGTCGCGGTCGAGTACACCCTGCTCGGCCTGCGCCTGCCCGAGGCGGACATCGAGGAGTGGACGCCGGTCGACAGCATCTCGTGGCTGAAGGCGATGGCCTGGGACCTGCGTGGCAACTACGAGGACGAGCTGTCCAGGGCTCGGCTCAGCGGGCGGCTCTCCCTGGCGCAGATCAACGAGATCTACCCCGCCTACGACTACGCGAGCCGACCCCCGGCGCTCACGGAGCAGGAGTGGTCACCCGAGCAACCCGACCGTCCCGCGAGCTCTGCGGTGCCGTCCGCGCTCACCACCGCCACGGCATCCGGCTCCGCTCCTGCCGCCGCGGCCGCACCCGCGGCCGCGGACGATCCCCGCTCGAGCGGCCCGCTCCTGTCCGCGTCGGCCCAGCAGGCGTACGCCGTGGTGCAGGGCGCCCTCGACGCCGTGCCACAGCTGCTCGGCCGGGGCGAGGGCATCGGCTCCAACGCGTGGGTGGTCTCCGGGTCGCGCACGACCACGGGCGAGCCGCTGCTCGCGAACGACCCCCACCTGGCCGTCGGCCAGCCGGGGGTGTGGATCCAGAACAGCCTGCACTGCCGCACGGTCTCGCCCGCCTGCCCGCTCGACGTCAGCGGCTTCTCGTTCTCGGGGGTGCCGGGCGTGATCATCGGCCACAACGCCGACATCGCGTGGGGCATGACCAACCTCAAGCCCGACGTCACCGACTTCTACCTCGAGCGGGTCGTCGGCGACACCTACCTGCGCGACGGCGGCTGGGAGCCGATCACGACGCGCGAGGAGGTCATCAAGATCGCCGGCGGGGCCGACCAGCGGATCACCGTGCGCAGCACCATCCACGGCCCGGTGATGTCCGACGTCCTCGAGGGTGCCAACGATGCCGGCGGTCGTGCCCCCACCCAGCAGGAGGGCGACGAGAACGAGTCGTATGCCGTGTCCCTCGCCTGGACGGGGCTGATCCCCAGTCGCACCGCGGACGCGATCCTCGACCTCAGCCTCGCGACGGACTTCGACGACTTCCGCGAGGCGGCCCGCGAGTTCGCGGTGCCGTCGCAGAACCTCGTCTACGCCGACGTCGAGGGCCACATCGGCTACCAGGCGCCCGGCCAGGTGCCGGTACGCCGGTCCGCGCTGCCCCGGTCGGTGCCGGGTTACTGGCCCGCGCCGGGATGGGACTCGGCCTACGACTGGACGGGGTTCGTGCCGTTCGAGGACCTGCCGTGGTCGTTCGACCCGTCCGACGGGGTGATCGTCACCGCGAACCAGCCCGTGTCGCAGAGCGAGACGCCCTTCCTGACCACCGACTGGGACCGCGGGTGGCGCTCGACGCGGATCGGCGAGCGCCTGGGCGGGCTGGACCAGGTCTCCCCGGTCGAGATGGCGGCGATCCAGCTCGACGACCAGGACCCGTTCGCCAAGGTGCTCGTCCCGACGTTGCTCGGGGTGCCGCTGGAGGCCTCGGAGGGTGACCCCGACGGCCAGGAGCTGCTCGACTTCACCCTCGAGGCCCGGGAGCTGCTGCGTGGCTGGGACTACACGACCCCGGCGGGCGACTCCGACGCCGCCGCGTCAGCCGCGTACTTCAACGCGGTCTGGCGCAACCTCGTCGAGCTGCTCTTCGACGACGAGCTCCCGGTGGGGTTGAAGGCCGACGGAGGTGCCCGCTGGCGCGCCGCCGTCCAGACGCTGCTCACCAACGCCGAGAGCGCCTGGTGGGACAACAAGCTCACCCCGAACATCACCGAGGGCAAGGACGAGATCCTGCGCCAGTCCCTCGTGCAGGCCCGGCTCGACCTGACCCGGGAGCTCGGCAAGGACCCCGGCCAGTGGCAGTGGGGCAAGCTGCACCGCCTGAACCTCGAGCACCCGGTGCTCGGGGGTGAGTCCTCCCCGGCGGCGGTCCGCTGGCTGGTCAACGAGGGCCCGTTCGACCTCCCGGGTGGTTCGGCGATCGTCAACGCCAACGCGTGGAACGCGAGCCTGGGCTACGAGGTGACCGCAGGTCCGTCCATGCGCATGGTCATCGACCTCGCGAACCTCGACGGCTCATCGTGGATCAACGCCACCGGCGTCAGCGGCCACCCCACCGACCAGCGCTACACCGACCAGGTCGACGACTGGGTCGCCGGCACGCAGCGACCGTGGCCGTTCTCCGAGGATGCCGTGCGCGCCCAGGACCCCGACGTGCTCACCCTGCCGCCGGAGGGCTCCGCCACGGGCTGAGCCCGAGTTCACCACACCCTCGGCCGTGAGGACCGCATCGACCGGCT
>CAWESS010000024.1:0-189833 GCA_963811825.1 uncultured Actinomycetota bacterium
CGGCCTGGAGTTCGGTCACCCTCCACGGTGTCAGTGTCAGCGGCGAGATTTTCTGGGCGAGCACGGCCGCGTCCTTCTCATCGCGAGGGCGCACAGGCAGGGCCATGTCATCACGGACTGGCGTTGCCGCAGTCAGTGCTCCGTCGGACATGCAATGGGGCGCGAGTCCGTTGGCCGCACGCCCAGCAGAGCGCAGCGCGGGCACTGTTGCACGTCGGACGACGCACCCTCGACGACGCATCGCACATCGGCCGGATCAAGCGCCTGTTCGCGGCAAATCCGGTAAACGCCTCACGCTGATGTACGGAGCTTTGCGGGCTCGTCGCACGCGGCAATGCGAGGTATCCCTGAAGTCCGCCGATGCCGCCGATGCGGCGCTCGCTAGAACGACCAGGTCGGCGCCCCGGGTACCGTTCCGTAGCCCAGTCCGGCCCGCTCGCCGGAGCTGAGCGTCACGGCCCGCAGTGGGCCAAGCTGGTCGCCGAAGGCCACCGCGCCGGCATCCCGCGCGGCGCGGACGTCCTCACCTGGGATACCGACGACCAGGCGGCTGCCGGACGCTCCTGGTGGGTCGGATGACTCCTGGGTCGGGCCCGAGGCCAGGGTGGCCCCGAAGCGGTCACCGGCCTCGACGTGGCCGCCCGTGACGTCCGCCTCGGTGACCTCGGTCATCGTGGTAGGGGCGCCGGAACCGCTCTCGAACGTGATGAGGGCCCCGGCATCCTTGGCCACCCCGACGTCCTTGCCGGGGATCCCGACGACTAGGGCGAACCGCCGCGGCCCGGCCCTGAAGGCCAGCGACGACCCGAACCGGTCGTCGGCCGCGCCACTTCCAGGCACCCCAAGTCCTTCGTGAGAACCGTCCTGGTGCAGGAGCGTGGCCGCGCCGTCGGGCTCGCTGACGATGACGGAGACCGCGGTCCCGACGTCACGACGGCTACCGATGTCCTCACCCGGCACTCCGATCGTCATTTGTTCGTAGTTGACGTCGATCGGTGCACCCGCAGCGATGACGGCCGCCCCGAAGTTGTCCCCTGCCTCCGCGACACCGGGGATGGTGGGCGAGTTCTCGGTCCAGGACCCGCCGGTCCACCGAGAGTCCCTGAACGTCAGGGACATCACCGCGCCGGCGTCGGCGAGGCTGCCGACGTCCTCGCGAGGCATCCCCGCCAGGAGGTTGAAGCCACCGCCTGGCGCGAGCACCGACCCGAGGCGGTCGCCTGTCTCGGCGGTCCCCGCGACGCCGGGAGTGTCCTGGTTGACCACGACCGGTGCACCGAGAACACCATCGGGGATGGGGTAGGCCACGATCGCTCCAGCGCCCGGGTGCCCGTTGACCGGGTAACCAGGCAGCCCCACGGCGAGCATGGTCGGGCGCTGCTGGAAGGAATAGGGCGTGAAGATCGTCAAGGCCGCTCCGAACTCCGCACCGGTCTTCTTCGTCGGTGTGGGCACGAGCGAGATGTCCACAGGGCGGTATCCGCGTGGGCTCCCCAAGGCGATGAGCACCGCCCCAGTGCCGGCGTGACCGGGCGCTCCGATCACCAGGTCGGCACAACGATCACCGTTGAGCTCGGTCACCAGGACCGCGGCACCGAATCGGTCGCCGGGTCCGGGGGTCCACGCGCCCAGCGTGGTCGCCGTCAGCACGGTCCCCCCACCTGCGGTGAACCGCATGTCGACGGCGCCCCCGCCCGGGTATGACGGCATCCCCACCACCACCTCCGGCACGCCGTCGCCGTCCAGGTCACCCGTCACGGGGAAGCTGGTCGCCTCGCAACCCACGATGGGGGCCGAGGCCGTGGATGCCGTTGGTGCCGTCACGCGGGTCGCCGCGCCGAGCGCCGGCTGCGCCAAGGCGCATGCCATCACCACGACCGGGACCCCGAGCATCCCGCTCAGTGCGCTTCGCACATCGCCCCTCCTTGCGGCACCCGTCAGCATCTGGCCTTGCAGCAAGTCACCCAGGGCCGCGCCATCACCCACCATAGGCCACCCCGCTATGGGGTGGCCGACGTGTTGCGACGTTCCACATCTACAGCGCCGGCTCAGCCCGAGGAGGCCACCCAAGGATGCCCGCCGCTCCGTCCGCTCATCGGCAGTTGAGGACGGGTCACCGACATGCCCCGGATGGTCGGCGACCCTCGACATGTCCGCGAAGGACTGCCCACCCTGTCGCGCCCTCAGTGGTTGCGGCGCCGTCGACGTGTCGTGCGTACCGCTCCTCGGTGACGTGCAGGACGCGACCCGGGTGACGGTCACCGCCGCCCTCTGACCTTGGGGCCGTCCGGGCTACACCCGGCAAACCCGAGGTTCGCACGGGATGACAACCCTTGCGGACCTCGGGTTTCCCTCATGGGGAGGAAAAGCTGGGGTCAGCCCTCGGCGGGCTTCAGCGCGACGAGCTCGGCAACGAGCTCGTCGGTGCGCAGCTGGTCGGACTCGAGCTCCGGGGTGAAGCCCAGGCGCACGACGACGAGCTGTGCGGACGGCACGACGTAGACCTTCTGGCCGTCGTGCCCGCTGGCCCAGTAGGCGTCCTCGGGCAGCTGGGGGTCGACGAGGCTGCCGTCGGCCTTCTTGTTGACCCACCACCCGGCGGCGTAACCCGCCTCCTCCGTCTGGCGCACCTCGGCGACGGTCGTCGAGGCCGCCATCCACCCCTCGGGCAGGAGGCGCTCCCCGGCCCACACCCCGTCCTGGAGGGCGAACTGACCGATCGTCGCCCAGTCGCGCGGAGTGGCCCACAGGTACGAGCTGCACACGGGGGTCCCGGTGGCGTCGACCTCCAACGTCGCCGAGGTCAGGCCGAGGGGTGCGAACAGCTGCTGCCGCGGGAGGTCGGCGTCCGGCGCGTCGGCCAGGTCGGTGAGGACACTGCACAGGATGTTCGTGCCGCCGCTCGTGTACTGCTGGTAGGTGCCCGGCTGGTGCGCCAGGGGTTGGCTCGCGGCGAACCGGGCCATGTCGGGCTCGGCGTACAACATCTGGGTGATCGCGGTTCCGAGGGAGTAGGTCTCGTCCCAGGTCAGGCCGCTCGTGCCTCGCATGAGCTGGTCGACCGTGATGGCCCTGCGCTCGTCGGTCCACTCCGGGAGCAGTGAGTCGTCGGTGATCGCGATGCGCTCCTGCGCCACCATCCGCCCGACGAGCAGGTTCCCGACGCTCTTGCTCATCGACCACCCCAGCTGCGGGGTCTCCTGGTCGAACCCTGCGGCATAGCGCTCGCCCACGAGCTTGCCGTCCTTGAGCACCACGATCCCGCGGGTGCCGAGTTCGGCGACCCGCTCAGCCGGGAGTCCGTCGCCGAAGGCGCGCCCGATCGCTGCGTCGATCGCGGGATCCGGCGCCGGTGCCTCGGCCGTGGACAGCGGGTTGGTGTCCGGGAGGACCTTGGTGGCCTCACCGAGGTCGGTCGGTCGCTCGGCACCCACCGTGCACCCGAAGCCGCGGGTGTACCAGGCCTTCTGGGTCGACAGCGTGAACAGGATCTGCGAGGTGCTCGAGCGACCCGCCTCGTTCACGTAGCCGGTGAGGAACGGCACGAGAGGGTTGTCCGGCAGGTCGGACTCGGGGTCGTCACGACCGGCCACCAGGGTCACGGCACACGAGTTGTGCGCGGCGTACCCGGTCCCGGTCTCGAGCAGCGGGCGGGCGTAGAAGTACCCGCCCACGACCGCGGCGATGACGAGGACGAGGAGGGCCGCGACGATGCGGAGGGCCAGGCGCATGCGCGGGACGCTACCGCGTGGAACCGGGAACGGTTGAGAAATCTCCTTGGTGCGCCAGTGCCGCGGACGCGCCGAGGTCAGCTGCGCGAACCCCCGGGCCCGGTGACGACGACGTCGACGCCATCGGGCGCCGCGACCGCAACGACCTCCCCTGCAGCGTCCACCTCGACGGAGAGCGGCCTTCCACCGACGCGAAGGCCCTCGACGCGCAGCCCGCCGAACGGGCTGTCCGGAAGTGGCGACAGCTCGATGCGCCCGTTCGGCACGTCGGCTCGCAGGCCGAGCACCGTCGACAGCAGGAGTCCAGCGGATGCCGCGGCCCAGGCCTGCGGTCGGCAGCTCGCCGGGTAGGGCGCCGGGGCGCCCCCAACGGGCTCTGCGCCGAACAGCTCGGGCCAGCGGTAGCCGCTCGCCGAGGCGACATCGACGAGGGCGGCGATCGCGCTCGAGGCCTCGACCGTGTGTCCGGAGCGGGCCAGGCCCAGCGCGCAGATGGCGGTGTCGTGGGTCCACACCGAGCCGGTGTGGTAACCGAGCGGGTTGTAGGCGGGGTTGTCCGCGGAGAGGGTGCGGATGCCGAGTGGCCCGAGCACGGCAGCCGAGCCGAGCGTGCGGGCGACCCGGGCACTCTCGGCGGTCGAGAGCATGCCCGTGCCCAACGTGTGGCCCATGTTGCTGCCCACCCCGTCGACCGGTTGCCCCGCTCCGTCGAGCGCCATGGCCAGCACCCGGCCCTGCAGCCCGTCGACCCAGAAGCGGTCTCGCACGCGGTCGGAGAGGTCGGCTGCCCAGCGCCGCCATGCCGTGGCGTCCTCGCCGAAGGCGACCTCGAGAAGGTCGGCGGCACCCCGGGCGGCCTCCACGGCGTAACCCTGCGTCTCCACGAGCGCGATCGGCCCGGTCGCGATCGACCCGTCGGCGGTGCGCATCGCGTCGCCGGAGTCCTTCCACCCCTGGTTGACCAGCCCCGTGCCGGAGGCGTCGTGGTAGCGCAGCAGCCCGTCGTCGTTCGCCTCGGCGGCGCGGCGCAGCCACCCCAGGGCCGCATCGAGAGCCGGCCGCAGCGCGGCGACGTCGGCGCGGGGCAGGCCCCACCGCCAGGCGTCGTGCAGGAGGCAGACCCAGAGCGGGGTGGCGTCGACCGTGCCGTAGTAGGTGGGAGGCAGGACGAAGTGGCCCGGGTCCACGAATGCCGTGCGCCGCACCTCGTGGAGGATCTTGCCGGGCTCCTCGGCCGCTTCGACGTCGTAGCGAGTGCCCTGCCTCCGGGCCAGGGCGCGCAGCGTCCCCCGGGCGAGGTCGGTGCCGAAGGGGAGGGTCATCCGCGCGGCCCAGAGCGAGTCGCGCCCGAAGAGCGTGAGGTACCACGGCGATCCGGCCGCCGCGAAGACGTCGTCGGTGTCGAGGGGGTCGGTGAGGAGGAGGTGCTCGAGGTCGAGCAGGGAATGCTGGACGGTGGCGCCGAGCCGCGTGTCCTGAGAGGTGACGCGCACGGCATCCCAGCCGACGCGACCGGCGCCGGGCCCGGCGTCGAAGGGGGTGCGCGATGACGCGCTCGATGGTGATCTCGAGGCGCAGGGTCGCGCTGGCGCCGGGGGCGAGCACCACCGGCCATCGCGCGACGAGGACACCGCCGTGGACGCGCGCCTCCCCGCCGTGAGCGACCACGGTGGTCAGGTGACGGGCGTCGGCCCAGGCGCCGCGGTCATCCCCAAGGGACACCGGCAGCGGTGCACCAGAGGCCGACCCTGTCTTCACGGCATGCAGCTCGGCACCGTCACCGTGCGCGGCCACCTCGACGACGCAGCGCACCTCGGTGGCGGCGCTTGAGGTGACGACGATGTCCTCCACCATGCCGGTCGCGCCCAGAGTGCGCCGGCGCCGCACCTCCACGGTGGGGTCGGGGCCCGGGTCACCGACGTTGCGGGCGAGCAGCAGGCACTCGGTGGTTGGTCCTGCGGTGGACGCCACGACGGGCACCGGGGGGATGCCGTCGACGGTGAGGGTGAGGTGGTCGAGAACCCGGCGGTCGTCGACGAACAGGCCGGTCGCACCGCCGTCCTCGGTCGACGCGTCGATGTCACCCGATGGGTGCGACAGGCAGGTGAGGGTGCCGTGCACGGCGACCTCGAGCAGGTGCAGCCACGGCTGGCTGGAGCGCACCCGGGGGTCGGTGGTCGCGGGCTCATTCACGGGATACCCCCGGGTCCAGCGTGTACCGGGGGGAGATGTTGACACGTCAGGGTGGCCTGGGTCACAGTTGGACCCTACCGGTTTGATCGTTCAAATCCCACCCCTCCATCCAAGTTTGAGGTCCGGCGCGGGGGGTATTGAACGATCAAGAAGTGTGAGAGGACGACGATGACCTCGGATGGAACGCCCCAGCGCGTGACGATCCTCGACGTGGCCCGCCGGGCGGCCGTGTCCCGGCAGACGGTCAGCAACGCCCTCACCCACCCCCACCGTCTCCGCCCCGACACCCTCGAGCGCGTGCTGGCGACGATCGCCGCCCTCGGCTACCGGCCGTCGTCGTCCGCCCAGTCGCTTCGTTCGCAGCGGGCGGGGGCCATCGGCGTCGAGGTCAACACCCTGGGGCCCCGCTCGCACAACGAGACGATGGCGCCCTTCCTGGCCTCGCTGGGCATGCGCGCCGGCAACCACGGGGCGCACGTCGTGCCGTTCGGGTCACCCGAGGACTCCCCGATGCTCCAGGGCTACCGCCAGATGTGGGCGCGCCAGCTGGTCGACGCGTTCGTCATCGCCGACACCCACCACGGCGACCCGCGCCCGGCCTGGCTGGAGGAGAACGGCATCCCGTTCGCGTCCTTCGGCCGGGTCTGGGACGACCCGACGTTCACGTGCTGGGTCGACGTCGACGGAGCCGCCGGTACTCGCGCCGCGGTCGAGCACTGCGTGGGGGCCGGCTACCGCACCGTCGCCTTCCTCGGCTGGCCCGAGGGCTCGGTCGTCGGTGAGAGCCGGCGCCGCGGCTGGGTCGAGGGGTGCGCGGATGCCGGGGATGGCCGCGACCCCGTGGCCGGACCAGAGGCGGTTGCCGCCCAGGACCTCGATCAGGCCAGGGCGGCCGCCCGGGTGCTGCTCGCCGAGATCGGCCCCGGCGACGCCGTCGTGTGCGCCTCCGACATCCTCGCGCTCGGGGTCCACCACGAGCTCCTCACCGCAGGGCTCCGCCCCGGCGCCGACGTGGGCATCGTCGGCTTCGACGGCTCGGAGAACGCCCTGATGCACCACCTCACGAGCGTCGCGCAGCCGCTCGACCGCATCGCCGAGCGCGTGCTCGGCCTCCTCCACGACGCCATGGCAGGACGTCCCTGCCCCGCCGGCGGCGTGCTCCTCGAACCGACCCTCACCGTGGGCCGCACCACCGACCGGGCCCGACCACCTGACCGCTGACCGGACCCCGATGGACCGGCGACCCCCCACGCAGCACGACCGCCCCTGCACGACCTTCATGACCCGACAAAGGAGTCCCCGTGAATCAGCCCCGCCGCCCGCGCCGCACCACGACCCTCGCCCTCACGCTCGCTCTCGGCGGCGCGCTGCTCGCCTCCGCCTGTGGAGGGGGTGGCGGTTTCGAGGAGGAGTCGGCATCGAGCGCACCGGCGTCCGCCAGCGGGCCCGTTGACCTCAAGATGCTCTTCGCGCTCCTCGGGTGACGCCGAGACCGACGCCGTCAAGGCGGCGGCGGACGCCTGGGCCAAGAAGCGGGCAACAAGGTGACCGTCACGGTGGCCAGCGACATGAACCAGCAGCTGGCACAGGGGTTCGCGAGCGGCAAGCCCGCCGGACATGTTCTACATGGACGCCTCCCAGCTACGCCAACTACGCGAAGGACGGCAGCCTCTACCCCTACGCCGACCAGATCGAGGACAACGAGGACTTCTACGAGCCGCTGCGCGAGACCTTCACCTACGAGGGCAAGCAGTACTGCGTCCCCAAGGACTTCTCGACCCTGGCGCTGCAGATCAACACCGACGCGTGGACAGAAGGCGGGCCTCACCGACGCCGACGTACCGAAGACCTGGGTCGACCTCAGACCGTGGCCAAGAAGCTCACCACCGGCGGCCAGGTGGGCCTCGGGCGTCGACGGGCATCGACCGCGTCGGCGTCTTCGTCGTGCAGAACGGGGGCTGGTGGGTCAACGAGGACGGCACCAAGGCGACCGGCTCCGAACACCGAGGTCACGCGAGGCGCTGGCCTACGTGCAGAAGAACGTCAAGGAGGGCAAGTTCGCAGATCGCTCCAACGAGCTCGACTCGGGCTGGGGCGGTGAGGCCTTCGGCACCAGGAAGGCCGCGATGACGATCGAGGGCAACTGGATCAAGGGCGCCGCTCAGAAGGACTACGCGGACGTGAAGTACAAGACCGTCGAGCTGCCCGAAGGACCCGAGGGCAAGGGCACCCTGTCAGTTCACCGAGTGCTGGGGCGTCGCCGACCGACTCCAAGGCCCAGGCCCAGGCGGTCGACCTCGTGAAGTCACTGAGCCGTGGAGCAGCAGCTGGCGTTCGCGGACGCCTTCGGCGTGATCCCGAGCCGCCAGTCCGCCGCCGAGCAGTACAAGGCAGAAGTTCCCCGAGGACGCTGCCTTCATCGCGGGGGCCGAGTACGGCCACGGCCCGATCAACCGGCCCGGCATGGACCAGGTCGTCGCCGACATCAACTCCAAGCTCGAGAACCTCGAGGGCGCGAACCTCGAGCAGGTCCTCAAGTCCTTCGACACCAACGCCAGCCGGCGCTCGAGAAGTGAGCACCGTCCAGACCGCTGCGGGGCCCAGCACGGGCCGGGCCCCGCAGCGCGCCCCCGGCAAGGGAGGTGCTCAGCGCCAGACGAGTGCAGGGTGGCTCTTCACCACTCCGGTTCTCGTGCTCCTGGGCATGTTCCTCTTCATCCCCATCGTCATGGCGCTGTGGGTGTCGTTCACCGACTGGACCGGGCGTGGGAGCCCGTTCTCGTCCAACGTCGGACTTCGTCGGCACCGAGAACTACCAGGCCTGCTGACGCGAGGAAGGGCTGTCGCGGCAGGACTTCATGATCTCCCTGCGCAACACGTTCTACTACGTCGTCGGCGTGGTGCCGCGCAGACGGTGCTGGCGCTCCTCCTGGCCGTCATCGTCAACCAGAAGTTCCTCAAGGGGCGCACGTTCTTCCGCACGGCGTTCTACTTCCCGCCGTCGTGTCGTCGGTGGCGATCTCGCTCGTCTTCCTGTTCCTGTTCACCGGGACCGGCGCGGTCAACCAGTTCCTCGCGGTGCTCGGCATCGACGGCCCGACGTGGTTCTCGGACCCCGGGGGCTGATCCACATCGTCGGCGACTGGCTCGGGCTGTGGACCATCGACGCCCCGCCGAGCGGGCTGGCCGACACGCAGGTCATGAGCCTGTCGTTGTGGGAGTGGGTCAGCGGCCCGTCGGTGGCGATGTCGGCGATCATGCTGCAGGTCATCTGGACCACGGCGGGCACGTTCATGCTGATGTTCCTCGCGGCGCTGCAGGACCTGCCCACCGAGGTGGAGGAGGCGGCGATGGTGGACGGGGCCAACCGGTGGCAGCGGTTCCGCAACGTCACGGTGCCCCACCTGCGGCCCACGATCCTGCTCGTCATCACCCTCGGGGTGATCGGCACCTGGCAGGTGTTCGACCAGATGTACGTCATGACGCAGGGTGGACCGGCGAAGACGACGCTCACCCCGGCCTACCTGTCGTACGCCGCAGCCTTCACGCAGAAGCAGTGGGGAGAGGGCGCCGCGATGGCGTTCCTGCTCTTCGCCCTGATCTTCGTGCTCACGTCGTTGCAGCGGTTCGTGCTGCGCGACAAGGACGAGGCGAAGCGACGCGCAAGGCAGCGCGGGTCCAGGCCCGCGCGGCCCGCGAGGAAGGGAACGGCGGCATGACGCAGACACCCGCAGGCGACTCCATCGCCCCGCCGCTCGCGCGGTGGCGACGCGGAGACCTCGACGACGACCGACGTCCGCGAGCAGCAGGTCGGCGATGACGGCGACCTCGTCAACCGCAGCGGCAGGGGCAAGAAGCTCGCGGTCTACACGGCGCTCGTCGTCTTCGCGCTGATCTACATCTACCCCTTCATCGTCCAGGTGTCGACGTCGCTGAAGACCAATGCCGACGCCGTGGCGAACCCGCTGGCGATCCTTCCCGACCCGGTGACCACGGCGGCGTTCGAGCGGATCGCGCAGACCGACTTCCCGCTGTGGTTCACCAACTCCGTCGTCGTGACGCTCATCGTCACGCGGCCGGGTGTTCTTCGACTCCCTGGCCGGCTACGCGCTGGCCAGGCTGAAGTTCCGCGGCCGCGACGCGGTCTTCACGGCGATCCTCGCCGTGCTCGCGGTGCCGGGCATCGTGCTGCTCATCCCCAAGTTCCTCGTGCTCAACTACCTCGGGATGTACAACACCTACCCGGCGCTCTTCGTCCCGCTGCTCGTCGATGCCGCCGGCGTCTTCATCATGAAGCAGTTCTTCGAGTCGATCCCGCGCCTCGGTGGAGGAGGCGGCCCGCATCGACGGCGCCAGCACGTTCCGGATCTTCTGGTCGGTCGTGCTGCCGATGGCCAAGCCGGCGTTGATCACCTGACGATCCTGTCCTTCCAGGGGTCGTGGAACGAGCTGGGGCACTTCATCATCGCCGCGAACGACCCGGCGCTTTCACGCTGACCCGAGGCGTCGGTCGGCTGACTCAGGCGGCCTGGGCGCCGGGCAACCAGTTCCCCGTCTCGATGGCCGCCGCGCTGCTGATGACCATCCCCACGGCGATGGTGTTCATCGTGTTCCAGCGCTACTTCACCCAGGGCGCGAACGCGGGCGCGGAGAAGGGCTGACGGGACGCGTCCTCGGCCGGCTCCGATGAGGGGGGCCGGCCGAGGGCTGCGCCGAGCGTCCGGAAGTTCTCACCGGGCGGCTGTCGCATTCGGGGGGTGCCGTTCGTGGAGAAGGTGAGGGACACGGCATACGGTCGGGTCCTGACGAACACCGACGAGGAGAACACCATGACCCAGTACCTGCTGTCCGTCTGGCACGACCGCGACGCCACCCCCGAGGACATCTACCCGAGCGCGCAGGAGCGGGACGCGGCGTATGCCGCGACCGGTGCCTTCAACGAGGAGCTGCAGGCCAGCGGGAACTGGGTCTTCGCCGGTGGCCTGCACTCGCCGACCACCGCGACGGTGGTGGACGGCACGGGCACCGACGTCGTCATGACCGACGGCCCCTACAGCGAGTCCAAGGAGCAGATCGGCGGCTTCTGGGTCGTCGAGGCCGCTGACCTCGACGCCGCGCTCGACCTCGCTGCACGCGGCTCGAAGGCATGCGGCGGCAGGGTCGAGGTGCGGCCCTTCCACGGCGAGTGACCGCCCTCCCGCACGGTGAGCTGGAGGCGGTCTACCGCGCCGAGTTCGGCGCGGTGGTCGCCTCCCTCACCGCCCGGTTCAGGGACCTCGACCTCGCCGAGGAGATGGCCCAGGAGGCCTTCGTCGAGGCCGTGCGCCGCTGGCCCACCGAGGGGGTGCCGCCCAACCCGGGCGGCTGGCTCACCGTCGTCGCGCGCAACCGCGCGCTCGACCGGCTCCGGCGTGAGTCGACCCGGCAGTCCCGGTACGAGGAGGCCCTGGTGCGCACCGCCCCGGAGGACCCCACCGCACCCGTGACGTCCGTGGTCGACGAGCGCCTGCGGCTGATCTTCACGTGTTGCCACCCGGCCCTCGCACCCGAGGCCCGGGTCGCGCTGACCCTCCGGCTGCTCGGCGGCCTCACCGTGCCCGAGGTGGCGGCAGCCTTCCTCGTTCCCGAACGCACCATGGCGCAACGGATCACCCGCGCCAAGCGGAAGATCGCCGCTGCCAACATCCCCTACCGGGTGCCACGCGACCACGAGCTGCCCGACCGCCTCGCGGGGGTGCTCGCCGTCCTCTACCTCGTGTTCACCGAGGGGCACCTGCCCGCGGGGGGAGGCGACGGCATCCGTGACGACCTCTGCGCGGAGGCCATCCGCCTGGCCCGGGTGCTCCGTTCGCTCATGCCGGACGAGCCCGAGGTCGCCGGACTCCTGGCCCTCATGCTGCTCACCGACGCGCGCCGGGCGGCACGGCTGGATGCCGGGGGCGCGCTCGTCACGCTCGACGCCCAGGACCGCTCCCTCTGGGACCGCGAGAAGATCGCCGAAGGGCACGCGCTCGTGCGAGAGTGCCTGCGGCGCAACCGTCCCGGCCACTACCAGCTGCTCGCGGCGGTCAACGCCGTGCACACCGACGCGACGACGGCTTCCGAGACCGACTGGGGCCAGGTCCTCGCGCTCTACGACCAGCTGATGGCGCGTCACGCCGACGGCGGTCGTGGCGCTGAACCGCGCGGTGGCCGTTGCCGAGGTCGAGGGCCCGGGTGCCGCGCTGCTGGTCGTCGACGGCTTGCCGCTGGAGGGCTACCACCCCTTCCATGCCACGCGGGCCGACCTGCTGCGCAGGCTGGGACGTCGCTCGGATGCCGTGGCCGCCTACCAGCGCGCGCTGGCACTCGCGACGAACCCGGCCGAGCGCGCGTTCCTCGAGCGGCGCTGCGCAGAGGTCAGCTGACCCTGGTCGACCGGGCGTCGACGAGCGCGAGGGTGGCGAAGCCGAGCACGCCCCGGTAGCCGTGGAGCCAGGCGTCGCGGTGGGCGTGGGACGCCTCGAGCGCCTGCACCCGGTCTGCCGGGTCGCGCTCGTCGGCCAGGGCCCACTCGGCGAGGGACCCCGTCCACGACCACTCGTACTCGTCCCACTCCTCGAGGGTGCTCACGTGGCCGTGCGCCACCTCGAAACCGTGCTGGGCGACGAGCTCGAGCAGGCCGGCCAGGTCGGGCATCTCCTCCGGGGTGGCGTCGAGGGCCGTCAGGGCAGCGGGCGTCGGGGGGACGTCCCAGATGCCGTCGCCCAGGAGCACGCGCCCGCCGGGCGCGAGGTGACGGCGCACGGCATCCAGGGTTCCGCCCGGGCCACCGAACACGTGGCTGACCCCGACGGCGAGGACGACGTCGAAGAGCCCATCGCTCCAGGCCGAGGCATCGGCCTCGACGAGGCGGGCGCGGCCACCCACGTCGCTGGCGAAGGTGCCCGGGTCGGTCCCGGGGTGCAGGTCGACGCCCACGGCGGTGAGGTCGTCGCGAGCCGCGAGGGCGCGGCGGATCCACTCACCCCTCCCGCAGCCGAGGTCGAGGAGCCGCCCGCGTGCCGGCAGCAGTCGTTCGAGCAGGCGCTCGACGGACGGCTCGGACAGGGGAGCCATGAGGGGGTGGTGCGCGTGGGCGTGGTGGCTGATCTCGTGTCGCTGCACGCGGCCCACTGTCGAGGACCGCCCGGTGTCCGCGCAACCGAGATCAGGGCAAGTCGCGTTACCGTGAGCACCGCGTCGGTATGTGGCTGCCTCGGCGGCGCCGACCTCATGGACACGACCTGGAGGAGAAGACCAGTGGCTGGTGGACTCGTCGCCCTGCTCGACGACATCGCGGCGCTCGCCAAGCTCGCCGCAGCGTCGGTCGACGACGTGGGGGCCGCCGCGGGGCGGGCCAGCGCGAAGGCTGCCGGCGTCGTCATCGACGACACCGCCGTGACGCCGCGCTACGTCGACGGCCTGTCGCCGGACCGCGAGCTGCCGATCATCAAGCGGATCGCGCTCGGCTCGCTGCGCAACAAGCTGCTCATCATCCTGCCGGCGATCCTCCTGCTCAGCCAGTTCCTGCCGTGGACGCTCACGCCCATCCTCATGGTCGGAGGCACCTACCTCGCCTACGAGGGGGCCGAGAAGATCTGGGAGCTGGTCGCGGGTCACGAGCACGCGGTGGAGACCGTGGCCGCCGACGACCCCGACCACGAGAAGACCGTGATCAGCGGGGCGATCCGCACCGACTTCATCCTGTCGGCCGAGATCATGGTCATCGCGCTCAACGAGGTCGCGGACGAGCCGTTCGTGTCCCGCGCGACCATCCTCGTCATCGTCGCCATCGGCATCACGATCCTCGTCTACGGCGTCGTGGGCCTCATCGTGAAGATGGACGACATCGGGCTCAACCTCGCCGCCCGTGAGTCAGGTGCCGCCCAGACGATCGGGCGTGGGCTCGTCGCCGGCATGCCGAAGCTGCTGGCCGGCCTGTCGACCGTCGGCATCGTCGCGATGCTGTGGGTCGGTGGCCACATCCTGCTCGTCGGGGTGGACGACCTCGGCTGGCACTGGCTCTACGACCTCGTGCACCACGCGGAGGAGGCCGTCGGTGGCGGCTTCCCCGGCTGGCTCGTCAACACCCTGGCCTCGGCGATCATCGGCCTCGTCGTCGGAGCCCTCGTCGTGGTCGTCGTGACCCAGATCAAGAAGATGCGCTCCCCGAAGGGCGACCACGCGGCATCCGCTCACTGAGCGCTTCCCGACGGTCGGCGGGTGGCCCGCCAGCCCAGGAGGAGCGAGCCACCGAGCAGCGCCGCGGCAACGACCCCGGCGAGCACGAAGGTCGTCGCGTCGCGACCGGCGGATGCGCCGAGCGCGGCATACCCGACCGTGCCGGGGATGATGCCCACGGCGGTGCCCAGCATGAAGTCGCGGGTGGTGACGGCACTGACGCCGGCGCCGTAGTTGACGACGGTGAAGGGCAGGACCGGCGTGACGCGCGCGATGATGACGGCGAGCAGGCCCTGCTGGCGCATGATCTCCTCGACGCGGTCGATGCGGGGGCCGGTCATCGAGGCCACGGCGGCGCGGCCCAGTCGGCGGGCGATGGCGAAGGTGACGGCGGCGCTGACCATCGACGCCACCCACGACAGGGCGATGCCGCCCGCGAGCCCGAACAGGGCGCCGGCGACGCCTGACAGGAGGTTCTTCGAGACGGGCACGAGGGTGAGCAGCACGTGGAGCGCGACGTAGACGACGGGACCCCACGGCCCGGCGGACTCGACGGCCGCCTGGACCCTGTCGAGGTCACCCCCGATGACGAGCCAGGCCAGGGCGCTGCCGATGGCGACGCTCAGGAGCGAGGCCGAGCAGGCGCAGCCTGGCCGCCCGGGAACTCATCACCGGGTCAGGATAGGTGTGCGGTCCGACGCTGGGCGATGAGGTGGGTCGGGGTCACCAGCCGAAGGCGTTGCGCGCAGGCTGGGGAGGGGCGGGCACCTCGTGGCACGCACAGCGGGCCTCGGGCGAGATGCTGGCCATGACCATCGCGGCGTGGTCGCCGCACCCGGTCCAGGTCGTCTTGCCGCAGGTCTGGCAGGTGGCGGGGCTGCACATGTGGGGCCTCACAAAGGGGTAGAGCAGTGGGGTCGACGATAGCGCAGGGCATACCCTTGGGGGTATCAAGGAAGCGTGGAGCCACCCACGGATGTATCAGGACGGCATCCGCGCCCTCCTTTCGGGCAGACGCTGCGCCGAGCCCGGGCGCGGCCGGCGCGAAGGACCAGCCCATGCCCGAGATCCGGATCGACACCTCCGCGCTGACCTACCCCTGGTTCTGGCTCCCCGGCCACCTCGTGCACTTCCTCGACGGCTCCGTGCCCGGCGGTGCGACGGTGTCCCTCGAGCCCGGTGACTACACCTTCCAGCAGACCCGGGAGCGCCCCTGCGACGTGCACTTCCGGGTCACGCCCGACGGCACGGTCGACTACGCGGCCGACCAGCGGGAGGTGCTCCGGGGGCAGGGCACCACGACGCTGCACGTCCTGGGAGTGCCGGTGACCCTGCGACCCCAGGGTGCGGCCGGGGCCCTGCTGCCGCTCTGGGGTGGGTGCCACGAGCCCATCACCGCCGAGGCTCGAACCGTTCGGATGCCGCCGGGCCTGGCCTACGAGCTACGGCTCGCCACCGTGGTCGGTTCCGTCGTGCAGTTCGCCGTCGGGCGCGACGGTTCCGTGGACTATCCGGCGCACCACGAGGAGGCGTTGTCGGGGCGCGGAACCGGCATCCTCACCGTCGACGTCGACACCCTGGCACGCGGCTGACGGGCAGGGGTCAGGCGTTCCCGAGCCGATGCGCCGCGAGCGGATCGCCACCGCGCCGAGCAGCGCCACGACCCCCGCGACGAGGGCGAAGCCCAGGCCCGGCCGCAGCGGGATGGCGATGCCCAGCGCCCCGCCGAGCACCCAGAACCCTTGCAGGATCGTCTCCGACCACGAGAACACCCGCGCCCGCATGTCATCGGCGATGTCGCGCTGGATGAGGGCGTCGAGGCAGAGCTTCGCGAGCTGCCCGAACAGGCCCGTCGCGAGCCCCAGGAGCACGAGCGCCCACACGGAGTAGAGCACCGACGTGGCGATCACCGCGGACAGCGCGACGAGGGCGATGGCCGTCGCCATCTTCTCCGGGGCCGGCGTGCGGCGTCGGTTGCCGATGACCGAGCCGAGCGCGTTGCCGAGGCCTGCGGCGCCGGCGACGAGCGCCAGCACCAGCGGGCCGGACCAGCCGGGGATCGGGTGCTCGCGCATGAGGAAGGCGAGGAACAGGGTGAGGAACCCCGACAGGACCCGCGCGCCGGACGTCACCCACAGCGTGAAGCGCACCGGCGGCGGCAGCGCCCGCAGCCGTCGCGGCCCACCCTCGAGCGTGGGCAGCGGCGCCCGGGAGACGGGGATGCCGTCGGCGTCGACCTCCCCGGTGGTCGAGTCGACCCGGGCCGGGAGCCGGATCGCGAGCACCGTCGCGGCCACGTAGATGGCGAAGGCCAGCCGCAGCGACCAGTCGGGGCCGATCTGCGACAGCGCGCCGGCGAGGCCTCCGCCGATCGCCATGCCCACGAGCCCGGCGATGTTCAGCCGGGCGTTCGCGGTGACCAGGGTGATGCCGTCGGGCAGGAGGCGAGGGACGGCGGCGGCGCGTGCCACGGCATACGACCTGCTGGCGACGAGGCACCCGAGCGCGGCGGGGAAGAGCCACGGGCTGTCCTCCACGACGGCGGAGGCGAGCACCCACGCGAGGAAGGCCCGCGTGGCCAGGGTGGTGCCGAGTGCCCAGCGGCGGCCGTGGCGGAAGCGGTCGAGCAGCGGCCCGATGAGGGGTGCGAGCAGCACGAACGGGGCCATCGTCAGCACGAGGAACAACGCGACCCGGCTGCGGGCCTCGTCGGTGGGCAGGGCGAACACCGTGCCGGCGAGCGAGATGGTCAGCGCCGCGTCGGCCGCGACGTTGACCGCGTGCAGCTCGGTGAGGCGGGCCAGGCCGGTGTCGGCGGCCCCGTCGGCCCCGGCGAACGTGCGGAACCTTCGCCCGGCTGCCTTCCCCCCGGTGCCGACGGCGCGGATGCCGGCGCGCCCGCCTCGCCCGACCGTGCGACCCGCGCCGGTCACGCGCTCGCGCATGCCGGACTGGCCGGGGTCGCCCGGCTGGCCGGCGGAGCCGGGGTCGCCGGGGTCGCCGGGCGTCGGCGGGTGCGGGGCGTGGTCGTTCGACGTCATGACACCCCGATCCTCCCCCGCGTGGCCGACGTGGGCCCGGCGGAAACGCAGAAGTTCGGGCGGCGCCCTGTCAATTGCTGCGTGCACCCCGCAGTGCTGCCTGCTCCGTGACCTCCTGCGTCCCGCGCCGCCCGGGCACGGAATGGCGGCACCCGGTGGCGCGTTGAGCAGCCCGTGAACACCCCCACGACCATGGCGGAGCGCTACACCCGGGCCCGCGGCCTGTTCGAGCACGGCGAGTACCAGGCCGCCGCCGACGCGCTGGCAGTCCTCGTGGACGAGAGCGCCCTGGAACCACCCCTGCACGGCACCACCGAGCTGCGGGTGCTGCTCGGGCGGGCGTACTTCCACTCGGCGCAGCTGGGCCGCGCGGAGACCGTGCTGCGCGCCGTGCTGGCCGACCATCCCGACGACGCCTACGCCAACCTCGTGCTCGGCCGCACCCTCCAGCGGCTCGGTCGCGCACCCGAGGCTCGCCCCCACCTGGCCATGGCCGAGCTGCTCGGCGGGTACGCCGGCACCGGGCGGCTCCCGGGCGAATCGCCGGGCCCGACGGCATGAGCGACTACGGGCACGAGCTCGAGTTCGGGCTGTTCCCGACCCCGGATGCCGCTCGCGCCCACCACGTGCTCGAGCTCGCCGCCGTGGCCGAGGTGAGCGGCCTGGACCTCGTCACCGTGCAGGACCACCCGTACCAGGCGCGCCACCTCGACGCCTGGACCCTGCTCTCGGTGATCGCCGCGCGCACGACGCACGCTGCGGGTGGCCCTCAACGTCGCGAACCTGCCCCTGCGCAACCCCGTCGTCCTCGCCCGGTCGGCCGCGTCGCTCGATCTCCTGAGCGGCGGCCGCGTCGAGCTGGGCCTCGGCACCGGGGCGTTCTGGGACGCCATCGAGGCCGCGGGCGGCATCCGACTCACCCCGGGCGAGGCCGTCGACGCGCTGGAGGAGGCCATCGCGGTCATCCGCGGGCTGTGGGTCGGTGAGGGCAGCGTGCGGGTCGACGGCACCCACCACCGGGCCCGTGGCCTGCACTCGGGGCCGGCGCCGGCCCACCCGATGGGCATCTGGGTCGGCGCCTACAAGCCGCGGATGCTGCGCCTCACCGGCCGCCTCGCCGACGGCTGGCTGCCGAGCCAGGGGTATGCAGCCCCCGACACCCTCGGCCCGATGAACGCCCGCATCGACGAGGCAGCGACTGCCGCCGGCCGCGCGCCCGAGGCCGTCCGCCGGCTCTACAACGTGTCCGGGTCCTTCGGTGCCGGCGGCGGGTTCCTGCGTGGTCGGCCGGGCGAGTGGGCCGAGCAGCTGGCCGAGCTCACCCTCGAGCAGGGCATGGCCACCTACATCCTCGGCACCGACGACCCCGACGACGTGCGCCGCTTCGGTGAGGAGGTCGCCCCCGCCGTGCGCGACCTCGTGGCCACCGAGCGTGAGCGGCGCGCCACGACACCGTCGGATGCCGTGTCGCCCGTCCCCGACGAGGCCTCGCCGGATCGTGTGGAGACGTCGACCGCGGGCGGCGAGTTCGTCACTGCTGCAGGCACTTCAGCGTCCGAGAACCGGCCGGTCGTCACGCCGACGCCCGACGACGGAAGCCGGCTGACCGGCATCCTGCCGTGGGACGAGGCGAGCCGTCCGACCTACCCGCGCCGCCCGACCCCGCAGGAGCAGGCGAGCTACGGGCCGGCCCAGCTCGCCGTGCCGCAGCACCTCGTGGACGTGCACGACCACCTGCGGGCCGAGCTGACGCAGGTGCGCGACGTCGTCGACCAGGTCGTGCGCGGACACCTCCAGGTGGGGGCGGCGCGGTCCGCGGTCAACGCGATGACGATGCGCCAGAACAACTGGACGCTCGGGGCGTACTGCGAGTCGTACTGCCGGATCGTCACGGGGCACCACTCGCTCGAGGACGCCGCGCTGTTCCCGCACCTGCGAGCCAGCGACCCCGACGCCCGGCCGGTCATCGACCGGCTCGAGGAGGAGCACGAGGTGATCCACGACGTGCTCGACGACGTCGACCGGGCCCTCGTGGCGCTCGTGTCCGACGAGCCCGGGGCGCTCGACCGGTTGCGGCACGTCGTCGACCTGCTCACCGACACCCTGCTCTCCCACCTGGCCTACGAGGAGCGCGAGCTGCTGCACCCGCTGGCCCAGCACGGCATGACCCGCTGATCGCCGAGAGGCCAAGAGTGGCGGCGAGGGGTCAGGCGGTGTGCGCGGCCTCGAGGGCGAGCAGGTGCTCCTTGGCCGCCGGTCCACCGGCGTAGCCGCCGACGCCTCCTGCCGCGGGCAGCACGCGGTGGCAGGGCAGCACGATGCACAGCGGGTTCGCGCCGAGGGCCGTCCCCACGGCCCGCGCGGCCCCGGGGTGGTCCACCGCTGACGCCAGCACGGAATACGTCGTGCGCTCGCCGTAGCCGACCGTGGCCGCGAGCCCGGTCAGCACCTCCCGCTGGAACGCCGTCGCCAGGGCCAGGTCCGCAGGCACGTCGACCGAGCGGGCAGCGCCGGTGAGGTAGGCCGCGAGAGCCCGGCGAACGGCATCCGTCGGTGCGGGGTGGCGCAGCACGCGAGGGCTGACCGAGCCCGCGATGCGGGTCAGCCACCGCTCCTCGGATGCCGTGTCCGGTGCGTACGCGCACGTCACCACCGCGCCACTCGGGCGCACGGCGATGAGCAGCCGCCCGACGGCGGTGTCCTCGAGCACGTAGGAGACGTCGGTGGGCTCGAGGACGGGCGGGCCGGTCAGCGGTGGGTCGAAGGTGGCGAAGGGGTTGGTCATGGCTGGTCCTGGAGGTCGAGGGGGAGGTCCACGCGGAGGGTGGCGATGGCGTCGCTGACGAGGCGCCGGCTCATGCCGGGTGAGGTGCCGAGCGCGGCCGCCACGGCGCGGTGGTCGAGGTCGCCGACGAAGCGGAGCACCACGGCATCCCGCTGACGTTGCGGTAGGGCGGCGACCCGCGCCCACAGGTCGCCGTCGGGCACCTCGGGCAGGTGGTGGGTCGGTGCCTCGTGAAGCAGCGAGAGGTCCTCGTGCGGGGTCGTGCGGCGGGCCGAGCGGTGGTGGTCCATCGCGCAGCGGTGCGTGATCGTGAGGAGCCACGAGCGCAGGTTGCGCGCGTGGGTGAGCCGCGGATAGGCGGCCAGCGCCTGGGTCCAGGCCTGCTGCGCGACGTCGTCGCCGTGGCCGGGCGCGAGGCCGTGGGCGAGTCGGGCGACGTCGCGCCAGTGCTCGTCGACGAGGTGCTGGAAGGGGGGAAGGCTCACGATGGTGCAACGGTATGCCGGGTGGGAGTGTGAGTGCGGGCCCCACGAAGATGCCGGTCGCGGCGTGGCGGATGTCGGTACCGCCCCGCGGCGGCGCCCGGTGTGAAACCGTTGCCGGGTGGAGGTCGTGTCGGAGGCGCTCGAGGCGCCCAAGCCGCAGCAGCGCCGCCCCCTGGTCATCGCGCACCGGGGGGCGAGCGACGAGGAGCCCGAGCACACCCTGCGGGCCTACCGGAAGGCGTTCTCCCACGGCTCCGACGGGGTCGAGTGCGACGTGCGGCTCACGGCCGACCATCACCTCGTGTGCGTGCACGACCGTCGCATCGAGCGGACGTCCAACGGCCGGGGGGTGGTCTCAGCGCTCGAGCTGGCCCGCCTGGAAGAGCTCGACTGGGCCTCGTGGAAGACCGCGCACCGGCCCGGCGACACCGAGCTTCCCGATGCGGACCCCGAGCGCGGCCACCTGCTCACCCTGCGGCGGCTGCTCGACACCCTCGTCGACACCCGCCAGGAGGTCGTCACCCTCATCGAGACCAAGCACCCCACGCGCCACGGCGGTGATGTCGAGAAGGCGCTGGTGCAGGTGCTGCGGGCCTTCGACCTGGCCGAGGGCGACCTGCCGGGACGCCCGCACGTGCGGATGATGTCGTTCTCCCACCGGGCGCTCCAGCGTGCACACAAGCTGGCCCCGAAGCTGCCGCTCGTGTACCTCGTCGACGCCACGAGGCCGAAGTGGACGTGGGACGGCATCCTGCCCAAGGGGATCGGCGCCGTCGGCATCGACGTGCGCATGCTGCGCACCCGCAAGGCGGTGCGCGCCTTCCAGCGTCGCGGCCACGACGTCTACGTCTGGACCGTCGACACCGACGACGACATCGACCGGTGCCTCGAGCTCGGGGTCGACGTCATCATCACCAACCGGCCTGCACACGTGATCGACCGGATGGGCCCCACGCGTTAGGTTTGCCCGGTGACTCCGCCGCCTCCTCCCCATTCGCACTCGGACGACGACGACGACGACGCGGTCTGGTCGGCTCGCGCCGCACCGGTGAGACCGGTCTGGTCGTGACCGAGTCCGCAGGCCCCGGCGCCGACAGCATCATCTGCACGGTCCGTCCGCCCCACGAGCCCGCGTCGGTCGGCCGCATCCGCCGCGAGATCGTCGCCGACCTGCAGACCCGCGACCTGCCCGACGATCTCGTCGACGAGGCCGAGCTCGTCGCCTCCGAGCTGGTCACCAATGCCCTGCGCCATGCCCGCCCGCTGTCCGACGGCACGATCCGGGTGCGGTGGAAGATCCGCGGCGAGGTCGTCGAGGTCGAGGTCACGGACTCGGGCGGCGAGACCGTGCCCCACCCCGCACCGCGCACCGTGTGGCTCTCCTCGGGCCGAGGGCTGCGGATCGTGCGGTCCATCGCCCACGAGTGGGGAGTCACCGAGGACCGCACGGGCACCGTCGTCTGGGCCACGCTCGGTGGCCCGAGCCGGCGCCGCGCGACCTGAGCCCTCGCTCTCCCGTTAGGGTGACGCGCATGGGCAAGGCATCTCGACGTCAGCATGGAACCGAGCGCGGCACTCGTCGCTCCCGACCGGGGCCGGTGCCCTTCGAGCGGCGGCCCTTCGAGGGCCTCGTGGGGGAGACCGACTGGGTCGCCATGCGCGAGATCCTGCCGGCGGCGACCGCCACCGTGACCGTGCGCGCCGAGCACGTCCCCGAGGGCGCGCCCAGCGAGGTCACCGTCGCGACCGTGCTGCCGATGGCCTGGCCCGGCCTGCACCGCGCCGACGGCACCGTGCTCATCGGCACCCAGTCGGGCAACGCCAGCGGTGACGCCTCGCGCGACCTCGCCGGCCAGCTGCTCGCGGCCCTGTCCGCCGAGGCCGGCAGCCCTGTCGTCACGACGGCAGCCGCCACCGCCGACAGCCCACGCCTGCAGGACGTGCTCGCCGACGGCTCCACCTTCGAGGTCACCGTCCACGAGGGATTCGACTTCTGGGTCGAGGGCCAGGACCTCGAGGGGGATGCCGCGGCGTCCCTCGAGCGGGCCAACGAGACGGTCGTGCCCACCACCAAGATGGCGGCCCTGCCGTCGGCGTACTGGGTGCGCATCGGCGACCGGTCGCACATCCGCCACGTCCTGCCCGACGACGAGGACGCCGCCACGGACGCCCTCGCCCGGCTGCACGCCAGCGGCGACGACGCCCTCGGTGGCGACACCCGCCTGCTCGGCGCCTTCCGCGCCTGCGGGCTGCTCGTCCCCGTCTGGGACCTCGACCCCGAGCTCGAGGCCGACGACTACGAGGACGAGCTCACCGCCTGGGCCGGGCGGTATGCCGCGGCGCTCGCCTCGACCGAGTCCCTCACCGCCGAGGAGCGCCGGGCCCGCTCGGGCCTGCTCAGCCGTCAGGTGACCCTGCGCTGATGAGTGCGCTCGCCGCGCAGGTGGCCGCCGTCATCCCCTGCAAGGACGAGGCCGACCGCATCGCGGCCACGGTGCGGGCGGTGGCGTCCCTGCCGCAGGTCGGCCGGGTCGTCGTCGTGGACGACGGCAGCACCGACGACACCTCGCGGGTGGCCCGTGAGGCCGGCGCCGACGTCGTGCGGCACGAACGCAACCGGGGCAAGGCCGCCGCGCTGGAGACCGGTGCCCGCCGGGTGCGCGAGCTCGAGCGCGAGGATGCCGCGGCCCCCTGGCGCGCCGCCCTCCTCTTCGTCGACGGTGACCTCCAGGAGACCGCGGCCAACCTCGGGGTGCTGACCGCGGCGGTCCTGGACGGCACGGCCGACATGACGATCGCGACCCTCCCGGCGCAGATCACGGCGGGGGGCGGGAGGGGGCTCGTCGTGAACCTGGCGCGGGGCGGCATCCGGCACCTCACCGGGTTCACCGCGGTGCAGCCGCTGTCGGGCATGCGCTGCGTCGGCCCCCGGGCCTTCGACGCCGCGACCCCGCTCGCGCGGGGCTGGGGGGTCGAGACCGCGCTCACCGTCGACGTGCTGCGCGCCGGCCTCACCGTGCTCGAGGTGCCCTGCGAGCTCCAGCACCGGGTCAGCGGCTCGGACTGGCGCGGTCAGGTGCACCGCGCCGGCCAGTACCGCGACGTGTGGCTCGCGCTGGTCGCCCGCGGCTGGCGGCCGTGGCACCGCGCCTGACCGGGGCGTACCGGCTCTGCGTCGGTCTGGCCGTCGCGCTCCTGCTGCTCGTCGGCGCGTCCGGGCCGAATGCCGCGATGCCCGACCTCGCCCCGCGCGGGTGGGCACCCGGCACCCTGGTGCCGGTCACGCTGGGGCCGGGGGTGGTCACGGGGCTGCTGTGGACGGCATACGTCATCGGGGGTGTGGCGGTCCTCCTCGGCCTGCGGGCCCGGGTCGAGGCGCTGCGCTCGTGGGCGGTGCCGCTGGTGCTCGGGGGCCTGGCGCTGCTCACCGCGCCGTTCGGGTCTGCTGACCACGTCAACTACCTCGCGTACGGGCGCATCCTCGTGGGCGGGGGTGACCCGTGGGTCGAGGCGCCGATCGACTGGGCCGGCGGCACCGATCCGGTGACGAGCCGGGTCGAGGAGCCGTGGACGACCGAGCCCAGCGTCTACGGGCCGTTCGGCACGCTGCTGCACGGGCTGTCGGCGCTCGTCGGGGGTGACTCGCTGCGCCAGGGGGTCTGGGTCTGGCAGGTGCTCGTGGTGATGGCCTGGCTCGGCGTGCGGTGGCTGCTGCGCCGGGTGCTCGACCCGCAGGCGCACGGCCGGGTCGACGTGCTGTGGACGCTCAACCCGCTCGTCTTCGGCGTCGGGGTGCTCGGTGCCCACATCGACATCGTCGCGGCGGCGCTCGCGGTGGCCGCGGTCGGGGTCGTCGCCGTGCGCCCGGGGCTCGCCGGGGCGGCGCTCGGTGGCGGCGTCGTGGCGCTGGCCGGCTCGACGAAGTTCACGTATGGCGTGGTGGGGGTCGGCATCGTCGTCGCCTGGTGGGTGGTGGGCCACCGGTCGGGTGGGCTCGTGCGTCGCCTCGTCGCGCTCGCCGGGGGGTTCGTCGTGGTCGCCGGGGTGCTGCACCTGTGGGCCGGGCCGCACGTCTACGACCAGCTGGGGCGCTCGCGCCAGGCCGTGTCACTGGCGACCCCGTGGCGTCCGCTGCTCGAGTGGGCTCGGGTGTCGTACGGCGACGCGCCCACCCGGTACGCGATCAGCGTGGCCGCGGCCGTGCTGGCGGTGGTGCTCGCGGGGTGCCTGCTGCGCCTGAGCCGCCCCGCCGGCCCCGGTACTTTCTCGCCCGATGCCGGAAGGTTCACCTTCGCCCCGGAACAGTTCCCCGGCGAAGGTGAACCTTCCGGTGCGAAGAACTCCCCGACCCCCTCGGATGCCGTGGCACCCGTCGCCCTCGTGGCACCGGTTGCGCTGTGGGTCACGGCCTGCCTGTCGCTGGCGTTCTCGCTCGCAGCGCCCTACTCGCTGCCGTGGTACGACCTGCTCGTCTGGGCCGCGCTGCCCGCCCTGCTCCCCGGCCTCGTCGACCTCGTCGCCCTCGTGCGGCTGACGGCGCTCGCGATCGCCTACGTCCCCGGGCGGGTGCTCGGGATGACCCCGGCGATCGAGGACCTGACGCTCGGGGTGCGCCGCGGGGTCGTGCCGTGGGTGGGGCTGCTGCTCTGGGTCGTCGTCATCGTCGCTGGCGTGCGGAGCGGGTCTGCGCCGCGGCGCGCGCCTCGTCGAGCAGGTACGTGACCGACACCGACAGGATCAGCGGCACGGCCAGCGTGGCGCCCACCGCCGGGATGGCCACCCCGGAGTCGTTGATGAGGAAGCCGATCGTCAACGTGATGAGCAGCGCGATGAGCCCGGCCCGCAGCGTCGGCGCCTGGTCGTAGGAGCGCTGCATCGCGCGCGAGCCCCACGAGGTCGGCCGCGCCAGGACGTAGATGACGAACAGCAGGGCCGCCGGCACGAGCAGGGTCAGCGGAGCGTTCCCGAGCAGGATGCCGAGGTTCTGCTCGCCCTTGCGGATGACGATGTCCAGGGCGTTGCCGTCGAGGATCGACTGCATGAAGCGCCCGAGGTGGCTGCGCGCCGCGGGTGGCCGCAGCCAGTCGGCGAAGGCGATGAGGAAGAACAGTCCGACGACCGCGGACCCGATGATCAGCACCCGTTGCCACGTCATCTTCAGGCCCAGGACGGCGAACACGAGGTAGGCGATCCCGGGGATGAGGGCTGGCGGCCCGCCGCCGTCGGCGCCCCAGAACGGCATGGCGTTGACCACGACCGCGAACCCGCCGATGGCCCCCACGGCGAGGGCTGCCGCCTTGCGTCGCCCGGCGAGGACCAGCCACGACGAGACGGCGGTGCTCAGCAGGATCGTCGCCGTCGCGAACAGCGCGAACGTCGTGTTGCCCATGCCGTAGAAGCGACCACCGACCACCGGCTGCAGGCCCATGAGCGACGAGAGCTGCAGGCGCGCACCGGTCATGACGTCGACGGCGAGCACGACCATCGTCACCGCCGACACGAACCCCATCGGCCCGAGCGCGAAGTGCCGCCACGGACCCCGCAGCGCCGCCGTCGCGATGAGCGCCACGAACACCCCGACCGCGGCGACGACCGCGATCATCTCGATGGGGAAGCGCCACCAGGGCAGCAGGTTCGCGAGGAAGGTCGACACCGGCACGCTGGCCGCGGCCACCGCCAGCACGCGCACCCGCGAGAGCACCTTCACGCGGCTGGCCTCGGTGCCGAGCCGGCCCTTCCACACGAGCAGCACGATGAGGTAGATCACGAGCTGGCCGTAGGCGAAGACGGTGAAGAACGGCTCGACGAGGCTGTGCACGTCGTGGCTGGCCTCGTCGTAGTCCCGCAGCGTCGTCAGCCGCGCCTCGGCACGGCTCTGGGAGTTGTCGGGCGCGGGCTTGACGGTGAGCGGGGCGCCGCTCACGGCATCCGGCACCGGGAGGCCGACCGACCGCAGCACGGTCGCGGTGATGTCGGGGAGCTGGGCCAGCCCCGCCTGCCTCGTCGAGCCGGACACGAGCACCCCGGGCCCGAAGTGGGGGCCACGCGCGATGACGAGGCGCAGGCGTTCGCTCGTCCCGGCATCCGAGAGCGACGCCACGATGTACTCGGCGCCGTTCGGGCCGGCGGCGATCACCTCGCCGATGCGGGCGTCGATGGCGGCCAGCTGCTCGGCCTTGGTGCCCGAGGTGACCTCGCCCGGCGCGACGTCGTCGGGATCGCGCAGGGAGCCGACGTCCACGATGGTCACGGGGCAGGCGTTGAGGTCCTCGAGGAGGGTCGCGGCGGTCCACGTGTTGTAGTGCTCGACCTGGCCGTCCTCGGTGGCGCCACCGACCGCGGCATACGGCTGCACGGCCTTGACACAGCGACCGCCGGCGGCGGCCGTGTCGCCGAGCAACCCGAGCTCGGCGACGAACCGCCGGTCGGCTGCGGTTGAGACATAGGCGGGCCACGAGGTGACGAGGCCGTCGTCGGTGACGGTGGGCGGCGGCGGACACGGACGGTTCGCCGGGTTGTCGGCGTCCCCGGTGCGCTCCGCGGCCGCGCGGCTGCCTGACGACACCCCGAGCCAGCCGTCGATGGGGCAGGTGTTGGAGTTGACCGACCGCACCGAGAGCGCGGCCGACGAACCGTCGCGCAGCAGCAACCAGAGGTTGGGGGTGGTGTCCTCGTCGACGTCCGACCAGCTGATGCCTCCGGTGCCGATGAGGACGACCGCGCCCGCGGGGTCGTCCAGGGCCGATGGCCCACTCGCCCCGGCCGCGTTCGACCACGGTGCGGCGCCCAGAAGGAAGCCCATGGCGAGGCTCACCAGGGCGACCGCGACCGCGAAGGCTCTGCGCACCACGGGGGACACCATACGGGCGGCTCCCGAACGTCCCGAACCGCTGGCTGGGAGTCTTCTCAGGAACGGCGCCGGGTCGGTCGGGCCCATGACGATGCCGCGACGATGCCGCGACGAGGCCGCGCGACCGCCAGAATGGGACGGTGAGCACCCGAGCAGGCGGCACCGTCCCGCGGTACCGCTGGCTCCTCGCCGCGGTGCTCATCGCGTCGCGGCGCTGCCCGTCGTGCTGCGCTACCTCGTGTTCTGGCCGATGGACCAGTGGCAGGTCGACGTCGAGGTCTACCGCGACGCGGGGGTGTCGATCCTCACCGGCCGGCCGATCTACTCCGCGCTCACCGAGAGCCCGCAGCTGCTGCCGTTCACCTACCCCCCGTTCGCGGCGCTGCTGTCCATCCCGCTGGCCCTGATGCCGTTCGCGGCCGCCGGCTGGCTGTGGACCGGCCTGCAGGTGCTCGCGACCACGGCGATCGTCTGGTACTCCGGGTACCGCCTCATCCACCGGGCCGGACCGTGGATGCCGCTCGCCCTGGCCGCGCTCACCGCACCGATGCTGTGGCTGCACCCGGTGAGCGACGGCATCCGCTTCGGTCAGGTCAACGCGTTCATCGTGCTGGCGTGCCTGATGGACCTGCGTGAGCCGCGCCCGGGGGTGCTGCGGCGGGTGCCGCGCGGGGTGCTCGTCGGGCTCGCGATGGCGATCAAGCTCACGCCCGGGGTGTTCGTCGTGCACTTCCTCGTGACCCGCCGCTGGCGCGAGGCCGCGACCGCGGTGGGCACGGCCGTCGCGGTGACGATCGGCATGTGGGTGCTGATGCCGCACGCGTCGTTCGCGTTCTGGGGCGGGGCGCTGCAGGACCCCGCCCGGCTCGGGCCGAACATGGGCACGTCCAACCAGTCGTTGCGAGGGCTGTTGTTGCGCATCGGGCCGGACGGGATGCCGGGCACGCTCCTGTGGTTGGTCTGCGTCGCCGTCGTCGGTGGGTTCGGTTTCTGGCTGGCGCGACGGCTGTTCGTGCAGGGCGACTCCATCGGGGAGGTCGCCGCCGTGGGGCTGATGGCCTGCCTCCTGTCACCGGTCGCGTGGATCCACCACTTCCACTGGATCGTCGTCGTCGTGTTCGCGCTGCTCGGGGCCGACCCGCTGCGCGACCGTCGGCGGCTGTGGGCCGGGCTCGGGGTGACGGCGTTCTTCCTGTGCCGGCTGCCGTGGTGGGGGATCTCGTGGCTGAACCAGCGCGACTGGCCAGAGCTGCCCGGGCGGTTGCTGCAGAACGCCGACGTGGCCGGGGCGCTGGGGGCGCTGGTGCTGCTGTGGTGGGTCACGCGTGACGACCCCGCCCGGGTCGAGGTGATACCGCGCGGATCCGCGAGCGATAACACCTCGACCGAGGATGCCGGTCAGAGGACTCCGGCGATCTCCAGGGCCGAGTAGGCGGCGAGCAGCAGGCACACCGTTCCGCCGATCCGTCGGATGGTCGACAGCCGCAGGCGGGTGAGCAGGGTGCGCCCGAGCCCCGCGGCCAGCCCGGACACCGTCGCGAGGGCCAGGAAGGCACCGACGAAGACGGACAGCGGGTCGTCGTAGCGCACCACGAGCGAGGCGGTGAGGATCTGGCTCAGGTCGCCCCACTCGGCGAGGAAGAGGATCGTGAAGCAGAGGGTGACCACGCGCCAGCCGACGACCTGACGGGCGGCCTTGGCGCCGAACTCCTCCTCGGTCTCGGCCTCCTCCTCGTCGGCGTCCCCGGCGCCGCGCAGCAGCAGGATGCCGCCGATGAGGAACATCGTCGCCGCGAACACCTCGACGGCGGTGCGGGGCAGCTGCGCGAGCAGGCCACCGGCGGTCACCGCGATCGCCGTCTGCACGAAGAAGGCCAGGCACACCCCGATCCAGACGAGCAGCGGCCGGAAGCGGGTGGACATCACGAGCGTCGCGATGAAGGTCTTGTCGGGCAGCTCGACGACGAAGATCGTGCCGAAGACGATGGCGACGGTCGCGAGGTCGAGAGGCACGGCATCCACCCTAGGCAGGTGACCCGCCGTCAGGCGAAGCGGTCCGTCGCCATCAGTCGCGGTGGTTTGGTGCAGCGGGTGGAATGCCCGGCCGGGTCGTGACGCCAGCGCCTAGCCTGTCGATGTGTCCGCACCCACCCCGCCCGACCCCACCACCCCCCAGCGATACGGCTTCCTCGGCCCCGAGGGCACCTTCACCTCGATGGCCCTGGACGCGTGGCGCCCCGCGAGCGACGGCGAGCGCCTGACCTTCGGCTCGGTCGACGCGGCCCTGACCGCCCTGCGCGCCGGCGACATCGACGCCGCGATGGTGCCGATCGAGAACTCCGTCGAGGGCGGGGTCTCCGCGACCCTCGACGCGCTCGCCAGCGGTGAGCCGCTCGTCGTCGTCGGCGAGGTGCTCGTGCCGATCACCTTCGTCCTGGCCGCAGCCCGCGGAACCCCGAAGGAGGCCGTGCGCGCGGTCGGCACGCACTCGCACGCGTGGGCGCAGGTTCGCGGGTGGATGGGTGAGAACCTCCCGGATGCCGTGTACGTGCCGACACTGTCGACCGCCTCCGCGGCCGAGGCCCTGGAGCAGGGTCCGCAGCCGTTCGAGGCCGCCGTGTGTGCACCGTCGGCGGCCCGCCTGCACGGGCTCGCGGTGCTCGCGGAGGGCATCGGCGACATGCAGGCCGCCGTGACCCGCTTCGTCCTCGTCGCCCGGCCGGGGCAGCTGCCCGAGCGCACCGGGGCCGACAAGACGACGGTCGTGCTGTTCCAGCGTGACGACCACGCCGGTGGGCTGCTCGCGCTGCTCGAGCAGTTCGCGGCACGTGGCATCAACATGACCCGGCTCGAGTCTCGACCGACCAAGGAGTCGATGGGCTCGTACTGCTTCTCCATCGACCTCGAGGGGCACGTGCTGGACGAGCGGGTCGGTGAGGCGCTCATGGGCCTGAAGCGGATCTGCTCGGAGGTGCGCTTCCTCGGGTCCTACCCGCGGGCCGACGAGCAGCGGGCGACGATCGCACCGCTCACGGGTGACGAGGACTTCTCGGCCGCCCGGTCCTGGCTGTCAGGGCTGCGCTCCGGCCGCTCCTGAAGTTCTCCGTCATCCCAGTGACGGCGGAGAAATCCCGAGCGGCGGAGAAATATCCCCGCCAGGGATGAACTTCCCCGTCACCCAGTGACGGCGGAGAAGTTCACGCAGGGTGCCGCCGTGCTCGGTCACCCAGATGTCGACCTCGGTCCAGCGCTCGTTGAGCCACGCCTCGAAGGCCTCGGGCTCGCTGGGCACGGTGTCCGCGGCATAGGTCCACGTCCGCACCACGAACGGCCGGTCCGTGAAGGGCATCGCGTCCCAGATCATCCGCGGGCTCGACAGCTGGGCGAGCCCCACGTGGGCCAGCACCATGACGTCGGCGCCGGGGCGGGCCGACCGGGCGGCCCACGCCCCCTTGACGCGCGGCGGCAGGACGTTGCGCAGCTCCTCCGCCCGGCGGGCCAGGGAGTGGTCCCCGCGCTCGCGCATCCGCTGGATCAGGCCCGCGCGACGGGTCGGGGTCCAGTTCTGGCCCTCGGGGAAGATCACGAACACGTCGCCGTCGGCCATCGTCGCAGCCATCTCCGCCAACCCTGCGGCGCGGTCCTCGCCGGGCCGGGCCTGCGCCGGCATGAAGAACGACTGCAGCCGGGACAGGATGGTGTCGATGCCCGGGTCCCACCGCAGCGCCTCGGCGAGCACGATGCGGGGCAGGCGCCCGGCGGTCCGTGAGAGCAGCCACGCGATGGCCAGCGAGTCGGCGGGCCCGGCGTGGCGGGCGAGGGCGAGCAGGGGCTCCTCGTCGGAGCCGAAGTGCATCCGGTCCTCGAGCACCACCTCGAGCCCGACCCACCGGCGGGCGTAGTACATCAGCGAGTCCAGGGCCTGGGAGAACACCCTCTCGTGGTCCTCGCGCCACGTCGGCGACGAGTGGTCGGGCGACTTGGCGTACAGCGCCCAGCAGGCGAGCAGCATCCGGATGTCGACCCACATGAGGACGACGGCCAGGCACGAGGCGCGGAACAGCCGGGCCCGTCGGTCGACGACCACCATGAAGGCCCCGGCGATGATCACGGGCACCATCAGCCCGGTGACGACCACCCCGACGAACGGCCACACGACGTGCAGCACGCGCCGCACGGCGAGCGGGGGAGGGGGAATGCTGCGAGCGCCCATGGCGGTCAGCGTATGCCCACGGTGATGCTCCGCGGATGCCGTCGGACGCTCACCGGATGCCGTCGAAGCGCCCACCGTCCGCGGGTAGGTTGGACCGCGCCGCGGCCCCCCGACACCGCGGCGGTGAGGACCACCCGCCATGAGCGCTCCCGAGCCCTCCTGGGCATCGGCCTACGGACCAGGGGTGCCGCTGCACCTCGAGGCCTCCGAGCGCCACGCTCGTCGACCGGTTCGACCGTGCCGCCGCGAGCCACCCGCAGCGGGTCGCGCTCGAGTTCCTCGGCCGCACGACGACGTATGCCGCGATGGCCGGCCAGGTCTCCCGCGTCGCCGAGGGGCTGCGCCGGCTCGGCGTCGGCCCGGGTGACAGCGTCGCGCTCGTCATGCCGAACTGCCCGCAGAACGTCATCGCCTTCTGCGCGGTGCTGCGTCTCGGCGCGACGGTCGTCGAGCACAACCCGCTCTACACCGCGGGCGAGCTGCGGCTGCCGTTCATCGACCACGGGGCGCGGGTGGCCATCGTCTGGGACAAGGTGGTCCCCGTCGTCGAGGAGCTGCGCGGCGACTGCGCCCTCGAGCACGTCGTCGCCGTCGACCTCACGGCCGAGCTACCGCTGGCCAAGCGGCTCGCGCTGCGACTGCCGATCGCCAGGGCCCGCGCCTCCAGGGTGGCCCTCACGAGCCCGGCACCGGGCGCGCTCCCGTGGTCCGGGCTGGTCGCCGCGCCCCCGCTCGCCGCGTCCTTCCCCCGCCCGGGCGTGGACGACGTCGCCCTGCTCCTCTACACCTCGGGCACGACCGGCGTGCCGAAGGGTGTGCCGCTGCGGCACCGCAACCTCGCCGCGAACATCGACCAGGGCCGCGCCTGGGTGCCGGGGCTGCGCGAGGGCGAGGAGACCTTCCTGCTCGCCCTGCCGCTCTTCCACGCCTACGGCGTCACCGTCGGGATGCTGCTCGGCATCGACCTGGCCGCGACCCTCGTGCTCCTGCCCAAGCCCGAGGTCGCCCTGCTCATGGACGCCATCGAGCGCGCCGTGCCGACGTTCGTGCCGGCGGTGCCGCCGCTGTACGAGCGGATCGTCGACGAGGCGCAGCGGCGCGGGGTGGGCATCCACGGCATCCGGTACGGCCTGTCGGGGGCGATGCCCCTGCCGGCGCCGCTCGTCGAGCGCTGGGAGGCGGCCACCGGCGGCCTGCTCGTCGAGGGGTACGGGCTGACCGAGACGTCCCCGGTCGTCGTCGGCAACCCGATGACGACCGACCGACGGCCCGGGTCGATCGGGGTCCCGTTCCCGGACGTCCAGGTGCGCATCGCCGACCCCGACGACCTCGACCGCGAGATGCCGCTCGGCGAGCGCGGGGAGCTGCTCGTGAAGGGTCCGCAGGTGTTCGACGGCTACCGCGGGATGCCGGAGGAGTCGGCTGCCGCGTTCCACGACGGCTGGTTCCTCACCGGCGACGTCGTGACGATGGACGAGAAGGGGTTCATCACCATCGTCGACCGGATCAAGGAGGTCATCATCACCGGTGGCTTCAACGTCTACCCCTCCGAGGTCGAGGCGGTGCTGCGCCGGCACCCGGGCGTTCGCGATGCCGCCGTCGTCGGCGTGCTGCACCCCGAGAGCGGCAGCGAGGAGGTCGTCGCGGCCGTCGTCCTCGACCCGGGTGCCAGCCCGACGCCCGAGGCGCTGCACGACCACGCCCGGGAGTCGCTGACCGGCTACAAGGTGCCCCGGCGCTACGTCGTGCTCGACGAGCTTCCCGTCAACGCCATGGGCAAGGTGCTTCGTCGCGAGGTGGTCAGGGAGATTCGAGGGCGGTGAGGTAGGCGTCGGATGCCGTGTGCGCGGCATCCATGCGCTCGCGCATTCGCGAGATGCGCGCCTGGCCGATGGAGATGTTCGGCGCCTCGGACGACCCGCTCGGCAGGACGTGCAGGTCGACGTCGTCGGGCACCGACTCCATCTCGTGGACGAACCGGTGCCGCCGGGCGATCTCGAACGCCACGGTCGCGACCTCCCACGGCTTGGTCGGCACCTTCAGCGGCTGCTCGACCCGGCCCACCTGGAGCACGAAGATGCGGGTGGCGCCGAGCGCCAGGGCGCGCCCGACGGGGATGGAGTGCACGAGCCCGCCGTCGAGGTAGTGGCGCTCGCCGATCTGCACCGGCGGGAAGAGGCCGGGCACCGAACAGGACGCGACGACGGCATCCGTGAGGTCACCGTCCGTGAACCAGCGGCCGCTGGAGTCCTCGATGCACGCGGCGACGCACTGGAAGGAGACCTCGAGCTCCTCGAACCGGCTGACGGGCAGGTAGCGGGAGATGACGTGGCGCAGGGGTGCGTTGGAGAGCAGGTGCGTGCGGTACTTCGCGACGCGGGCGGCCTGGCGCATGGGGTTGTCGAGGAAGACCCCTTCCCGCACGACGGCCTCCCACACGGCGGCGAGGCGCTCGGCCCCCTCGACGCCCGGGTCGGCGGCGATGAAGGCACCGTTGAGGGCGCCGATGCTCGTGCCGAGGACGAGGTCGGGCCGGATGCCGTGCTCGGCCAGCGCCCGCACCATGCCGACCTCGCTCGAGCCGAGCACCCCACCGCCACCGAGGACGTAGGCGGTGAGCTCCTCGCGTGGCATGCCCCCAATCTATGGCGTCGGAGTCAGCCTGCGTCGTGACGTCACGGCGTCACGGCGAGGATGCCGTGCGCGCCCCGTTCGGCATCGGCCATGGCGTGCGTGACGAAGGGGTAGCTCCCGGGCTCGTCGAGGGCGAGCTCGACGAAGCCACCCTGCGCGGGGGCGAGGCCGAGCACCTGGCTCCCGCCGGCACCGACACCCACACCGGCCTCGGTGGAGGCGCCGTCGATCGGCCCGCGCCCGTCGCGCAGCAGGTAGGCGCCCTCGCTCCACACCGTGTCGAACTGCCCGCCGACGACATGGAAGGCGGATCCGCGGTTCGGGCCCGCCGCGAGGACCCAGAGCCGCACGCGTTCCCCGACCCGCGCCGTGAGGGGCTCGGCGTCGTACTGGTTCGCGACCCCGTTGAACACGACGGCATCGGGGGTGTCGGCGGCGGCGGAGTCGGCGTCGACCTCACGGACCGCGGTCTCGCCGTCGCCGTCGACATGGGCTTCCGACTGCACGAGCACGTAGCTGCGGTCGACGGCGGGCAGGCCGGCGGGCTCGATGACCACGGCGCCGTGCATGCCGGCCGCGATGTGGGCACTCATCGGCATGGTCGAGCAGTGGTACATCCAGATGCCGGCGCGCTCGGCCGTGAACCGGTAGGTGAGCGAGCTGCCGGGCGCGATGGTGCGCATGACCTCGCCGGGTGCGCGCTCGCCCGCGTGGAAGTCGACGGAGTGCCCCATCGACCCGTGGTTGACCAGGGTCACGACGAAGGTGTCACCGACGCGCCCGTGCAGGGTCGGGCCGGGGACCGAACCTCCGAAGGTCCACCGCTTCTGGCGCACGCCGGGCGCGATCTCGAGCTCGACCTCCTCCACGGTCAGGGTGACCTCGCGAACGGTCGCGGCGTCCAGGGGTGGCAGCGCGGCATCCACGGCGCGGAAGGAGGCATCCGGCTTCCTGGCCGAGTCGGATGCCGTGGTCCGTCGCCGATGCGTCGGTCACCCAGGCCGCGTCGGTCCCCTGCGGGGAACCGCCCTCGACGACGACGTCGAGCACCATGCCCATCGGGCGGTGGCCGACGATCGTGCACCAACCCTGGCCACTGCCACCGACCACACCGGCGTCGAGGGTCGCCGAGCGGCCCGGCATCACCCGCGGGGTGTGGACGTCCCCACCGAAGGAGAGGTCGTGGGGCGACCCCTCGTCGACGTTGACGAGCTCGATGACCAGCCGGTTGCCGACCGGAACGGTGATCGACGCGGGCGAGAACGCCATGTCGCGGGCCTCGATGCGCACGCGGGTGGTCTCACCGGTCGGCGTGACGGTTCCCGTGGCGAGGAGGCCGCCGCCGGCCACCGTGCCAGCGGCGTCGGGCGCCAGGCCCGCGGCCGCCGGGTCGAAGGCCACCCCGAGCGTGACCGCGAGGGCGATGCTGGCCACGCCGGCGACGAGCTGCGCCGATGACCACACGCGCGGCTCCGGGCCGGCTCGCTGCGGTCGCTTCGAGTGCTCGTCGGCCTCGGCCACGGCCGCGATGAGGGCCGTCCGGGCAGTGACGGCGGCGCGGACGGCCCGCAGCAGCAGCGGGATGAACGCTGCGAGCGCCACGAGAACGAGGGTCGAGGCGGCGACGCGGACGGCGCTGGGGACGGGCAGCAGGCACACGAGCAGGCCGAGGTTGATGACGGTCACCCGCAGCACCGCGACGCGGTTGAGCTCGGCCGACCCGGCGCGGACCACCGACGGCCCGCCACCGAGCACGGTCGGCACGAGGTGGCTGAGGGCACCCGCGAGCAACTGGGCGGCGAAGCCCACCGCGACGACGGCGGCGACCACGCCGTAGCCGTCGGCCACCTCGGCCCACGTCCCCGCGGTCGCCACGCTGCCAGGCGAGCAGGCCGAGGGCGACCAGCGGCCCAGCCGAGGGCCGCCGAGACCGACCACGTCGCGAAGACCCGCGGGGGTGCCTGTGCGGGCTGGCGCGAGGAGGGCCCGCCCCCACCAGGCCAGCCCGCCGGCATACGCCGTGAGCCCCACGAGGGCGGCGGCCCGCGAGCCGGCCAGGGCCCCGGCACCGACGACGCCGACCGCGATGACGAGCACCGGCAGTGCCTGGCGGGCGAGGCGCTCGGCCCGGTCGTCCATGCGGGTGCGCAGCATCGTGGGCCACAGCGTGACGAGCGTTCCCGTGACCGTGAGGCCGATCCAGCCGAGCACCATGACCATCGAGTGGGCCACGAGCACGCGGCCGTGGGTCACGTCGTCCAGCCCTCGCGCGAGCCAGGCCCCGAGGCCGGCGCCGACGGGCACGCAGGCCGCGGCGGCGAGGTAGTAGCGCACCGTCACCCGGAACCGCCCGGGCAGCGCGTGCCGCAACCGCCGCCACAGCTGGATGCCGTGCCACACGACCGCCGTCGACACCGCCACCGCGCCCGCCAGGGTGAGCGGCCAGAGCGAGGTCGGCACCCCGACGAGAACGGCGGTCTGGCCGGCGACGAGCAGGCCGATCCGCCGGTTCTGCTGGGGGCGCTCGTCGAGCGAGGACGAGGTCTTGAGCAGGGCCTGGGTGAAGTGGGTGCTCCACACCACGGCCGAGTGCGTGAGCGCCCCGAGCAGCACGAGGTGCACGAGCAGCCACGTCGCGGCGGGCACGAACGGGTGCAGGAGGGACAGCAGCACCGCCAGGCCGAGCCACACCAGCCCCGGGCGGTCCCGAAGCGCCCAGCTGCCCCGGCGTGGGCCGGGGGGTCGGGTCGTCACGGGCGGATGATGGCGGGGGTGAGGGCGTGCACGCGCTCCCACTCCATCCCCGCGAAGGCGATCGCGGCGGCCGGGAACAGCCCGTTCTCCTCGCGGTCGATGTGGTGGCGCAGCGACAGCTCGAAGGCCGGGAAGGAGGCGTGGTCCCCGGCCCTGATCGCCGCGAGGGCGGCGTCGAGGGCGGTGTGTTCGGCGCAGAGCCCACGCACGTGGTCGGTGAACTCGTCGTCCTCGGCGAGCACGGTGAACAGGCCCGCCTCCTCGGCCCCGGTGTGCGGGTCGAGCAGCCGGGCCAGGGCGTCGGCCGCCGCGACGACCGCGTCGTCGTCGCGGCGCTCACACGCCCGACGCAGGATGCCGGACGCGTTGATGATCTCGACGTGCTCGGCCATGAAGCGGCCGATCACCTCGATGCTCTCGCACCCGCAGTAGGAGCACACGGCGGTGTTGTCCCGGTCCCTGTCCCGGCTCAGGCGCGAGGGAGTGAGCCGCAGCCGCCAGGCGTCGGGCCCTTCGGCGAGGTAGCGGACCGACACCGCGCCGGCCTCGCGGTCGGCGATCTGGGCCAGCAGGGGCTTGGGGTCGTGCGGCGCGACGAGGTCGAGGGACCCCCCGGCGGGGATGGCCGAGAGTGCACCGAAGACGGTGGCGTGGCGGATGGCGTGCGGCACCGCACGCACGTCGAGCTCGGGGATGCCGTGGTCGTCATCGCCACAGCTGCAGGTGTGCTGGCCTCCGCCGGCGAGGGGAAGGGTCGTGTGCTCCATGTTGGTCCTCCGGTTGCTCTATTTTCTACAACGACATTGTTTATAATGACATGGTGAAAACTACTCCGCCTCTGGGCCCTGCTCCAAGTCGGGTACGTCCGGCAGGCGGAGCCGAGGCCCCGGAGCCCCTCGATCCCTCGCGCCTCCGGGTGCTCCGGCGCGTCGCCGAGAGCGGGCGCGGCCAGACGGTGGGCGAGCTGGCGGCGGTCCTCGGCGGGCACCCCAACTCGACCCGGCACCACCTGCGCGCCCTGGTCACCGCGGGGCTCGTGCAGGTGCAGGCGCAGGCCCCGGCCGGCGAGGGCTCCGGCCGGGGCCGGCCCGCGGTGCGCTACGTCGTGACGACCGAGGGCCGGTACGCGGCATCCGGCTCCGTGGCGGGCGACCCGTCCGTGGAGGAGTACCTGGCGCTCGCGGGGGCCTTCGCCGACCGGTTGGCAGCCCTCGGCGTCGACGCCGAGGAGGAGTCCCGGTCGGTCGGACGGGCCTGGGGCACCACGCTTGCCGCCCGCGACCTCGCCCCGCCCAGTGAGAACTCCGTTCCCAGGGATCGTGGCGAACCACGGCGACACGTCCTGGCCCTGCTGGAACGCCTCGGGTTCTCCCCCCGCGTGCGCCCTGCCGCGGGTGACGAGGCGCCCGAGGACCCCCGCGAGGTCGAGCTGCGCACCTGTCCGCTCCTCGATGCCGCGAGACGGCATCCGGAGGTGGTCTGCCAGGTGCACGCCGGGCTGGTGAGCGGCGCGGATGCCGTGTACGGCGGCTCGGGCGAGGGCGTGCGGCTCGTGCCGTTCGCCAGTCCCGGGGCATGTCACCTCACGCTGGCGTCGGACCGGTAATCTCACGGTCATGGGCAATGGTGCGGCGATCTTCGACCTTGACCGCACGCTGCTCCAGGGCGGCACCGGGCCCCTGCTGTCGAGGGCGATGTACGACCTCGGGGTGGTCACCCGCAAGCTGCCCGGCGAGAAGCTGCTCTACGGGATGTTCGACCTCATCGGCGAGACGCTGCCCTCGATCTTCCTGGCCCGGCAGGCGACCCTCGTCGCCAAGGGCCGCGAGATGGCGATCTTCGACGAGGCAGCCGTCGCGGCCGCCGAGTCCATCGCTGCCGTCGTGCACCCCTTCGCCCTCAGCCTCATCGAGCAGCACAAGAAGGCCGGGCGGCCGGTCGTCCTCGCGACGACCACGCCCCACCACCTCATCAAGCCGCTGGCCGACCGGCTGGGCTTCGACCACGTCATCGCGACGCGCTACACGATCACCGAGGACGGGAAGTTCGACGGCTCGATCACCGGCAACTTCGTGTGGTCACGGGGCAAGATCGCCGCTGTTCGCGAGTGGGCCGAGCGTGAGGACATCGACCTCGCCGAGAGCTTCGCGTACTCCGACTCGATCTTCGACCTGCCCCTGCTGTCGGCCGTGGGCTCGCCCGCGGCGGTCAACCCCGACCCGCGCCTGACCCTGTATGCCGTGGCGCGCGGCTGGCCGATCGTGCACTTCGACGTCTCACCCGGGGTCTTCAAGGTGCCGGTGGTCGGGATCGAGCTGCAGCGGCTGCTGTTCCTCGCGAGCCCGCCGGTGCTCACGCCCTACGCCCGCTTCGACATCGCCGGCATCGAGAACATCCCGCGCCACGGCCCGGCCATCCTCGTGGCCAACCACCGCTCGTACTTCGACCTCCAGACGATGATCCAGGTGCTGCGCGCCTCGGGGCGCACGGCTCGGGCCCTGGGCAAGAAGGAGATCTTCGACGTGCCGGGCATCGGAGCCATCGCGACGGCCCTCGGTGGCATCGCCGTCGACCGCGGCACCGGTGGCCACGACTCCTTCGAGAACGCCGCGGTCTCGCTCGAGGGCGGCGAGATGGTGGCGCTCATGCCGCAGGGGACCATCCCCCGGGGCGAGAAGTTCTACGACCCGGTGCTCAAGGGGAAGACGGGTGCCGCCCGGTTGGCCGCGATGTCCCGGGCCCCCGTCATCCCCATCGGCATCTGGGGCAGCGAGCAGGTCTGGCCGCGGTCGTCAGCCGTGCCGAACGTCCTCAACGTCACCAGCCCTCCGACGGTGCGGGTTCGTGTCGGCGAGCCCGTCGAGCTGAAGTACCGCTCTCCCGCCGCCGACACCAAGCGCATCATGGCGGCGATCGCGGACTGCCTGCCCCCGGAGGCCCGCGAGGCGCGGACGCCGACCGAGGAAGAGATCCGGCTCGCCACCCCCAGCTGACCCCAGCTTTCCCTCCCCATGAGGGAAACCCGAGGGGTGGCGAAGTGGGGCCGGGACCGACAGGCTGAGCCCCATGACCGCACCCACGACCGTCGTGCTCTTCGGTGCCACCGGGGACCTGGCCAAGCGCAAGCTGATCCCCGGGCTGCTCCACCTCTTCCAGTCCGGGCTCGTCGACGACCTGCGCGTCGTCGGGACCAGCCTGGACGAGATGAACCCCGACGCCTTCCGCGACCTCGCGCTCATCGCGATCCGCGAGCACAGCACCCGGGAGATGAGCGACGACGACTGGCACGCCTTCGCGCAGCGCCTGGACTACGTCCCCCTGTCAGCGGGCCCGGACGCGCTGCGTGCCGCCGCCGCCCGCGCCGAGGAGCTGCTGCCCGGCGAGGTGAACCAGCGACTGCACTACCTGTCGGTGCCGCCCAAGGCCGCGCTGGCCGCGGTTCACACCATCGCCGAGGCCGACCTCGCCGTGCGCAGCCGCGTCGTCATGGAGAAGCCGTTCGGCACCGACTACGCCTCGGCCGTCAAGCTCAACGCCCAGCTGCACGAGGTCTTCGACGAGGAGCAGATCTTCCGGATCGACCACTTCCTCGGCAAGGAGGCGGCGCAGAACATCCTCGCGTTCCGCTTCGCCAACGGCCTGTTCGAGCCCATCTGGCACCGAAACAGCATCTCCCACATCGAGATCGACGTCCCCGAGACCTTGGGCCTGACCCAGCGCGGCGACTTCTACGAGTCGACCGGTGCCTACCGCGACATGGTCGTGACCCACCTGTTCCAGATCCTCGCGTTCACCGCGATGGAGCCGCCGACCTCGCTCGAGCCGAGTGCGATCAGCCGCGAGAAGAACAAGGTCTTCCGCTCGATGCAGCCGATCCAGCCCAGCGACGTCGTGCGCGGCCAGTACACCGGCTACCACGACGAGCCCGGGGTCAAGCACGACTCCGAGACCGAGACCTTCGTCGCGCTCAAGTGCTACGTCGACAACTGGCGCTGGGCGGGCGTGCCGTTCTACCTGCGCACCGGCAAGCGGATGGCCGAGGGCGCGCGGATCATCTCCATCGCGTTCCGCGAGCCGCCGCAGTCGATGTTCCCGGTGGGCTCGGGTGTCGGCGACAACGGCCCCGACCACCTGACCTTCGACCTGGCCGACAAGTCGCGCATGTCGCTGTCCTTCTACGGCAAGCGGCCCGGCCCGGGCTTCCGGCTCGACAAGCTCTCGATGCAGTTCGCCATGCAGGAGACGTCCTGGGCGGGTGCCGTGCTCGAGGCCTACGAGCGGCTCATCTACGACGCGGCCCGCGGCGACCGCACGCTGTTCACCTCGGCATCGGGCATCGAGCGCCTGTGGGAGATCTCGCAGCCGCTGCTCGAGAACCCCCCGACCGTGCGGCCCTACGCGCAGGGGACGTGGGGGCCGAACCAGATCCACCAGCTCATCTCGCCGTACACGTGGCGGCTGCCCTTCGAGCGGGCCTGGCGCGAGCGCAAGATCTGACCGGGATGCCGTGGCGCCGCTCCCAGCGCCGACACCCATGCTTGTCCTCTACCTAGCCCCTAGGTAGAGTACGACCATGACCAACGCTCCGCGGATGACGATGGCCACCCAGCTCGTGCTACGGGCCCTGCTCGCAGACCCTGACGAGGAGCTGTACGGCAGCGAGATCGCGGATGCCGCTGGTCTGATGAGTGGGACCCTCCACCCCATCCTGGCGCGGCTCGAGCAGGCTGGCTGGGTCTCGTCGCGGTGGGAGGACATCGATCCCCAGGTCGCGGGTCGGCCTGTTCGCAGGTACTACCGCATCACCGGCGTGGGCGCGCAGAGCGCCCGAGCCGAACTGGCTCGAGTGGCCCGGCCTCGGCCGGGACGCCTCGCGCCCCACCCGGAGCCGGGTCTGTCGTGAGCGGCCCCGCAGCCCCGCAAGCGGTGACCCCGACGGCGCGCCTCCTCGTCAGCGCCGCCACGTCCACGCTCGGGTCGGCTGCGGTACGCGAGCGCTATCGCCAGGAGCACCTTGGCGAGCTGTCCGCGCTCCCCGCGTCACGCCAGTTCCGCTATGCCGTCGGAGCGTTGACGACCTCGTGGGCTCTTCGGCGTGCTCTGTCCCAGGAGAAGGACATGAACCTCACCCCCACCCGACCTGCCAAGCCCCTGCTCTGCCGACTCAACCTGCATCACCGGTGGACCGCCGAGCACAATCCCGCCGGGGAGCGATACCGCCGGTGCAGCAAGTGCGGCAAGGACGACTTCGGCGACCCACGCGGCGGGACGCCGAACCCCAAGCGCCCCGCCATGCCCTTCGGCTAGGACCAGGCGCCACCGCCACTGATGACGGTCACGGGCAGCGTGGTACCGGCGCGCTGTACGTCGTGTTCGACCGGTTGGACACGTAGTAGTCGCTCACCCAGCGCCCGTCGACGAGCTGGTTCCAGACGCGGGTCGTGCTGACGAGCGTTCCCGACTTCTGGCAGGCGACGTAGGCCAGCGCTCCGCCCTGGAGCGGCTGGTTGAGGTTGGTGTAGGTCGTCCCCGGCCCCGACCGTGTGTTCACCGGCGTGGCGATGGTGGTCTGTCCGGGGTAGGAGCAGCGGGGCAGGACGGCGCTGAACGTGGTCGAGGACGGCGTCGAGACGTACCGGTCGGAGACGTACCCGCCGGTGCTGGTGCGGTCCCAGACCGAGGTCGTCCCGACCAGCTGACCGCGGGCCTGGCAGATGACCGACACCGTGCTCCCTGCCGGTAGCTGGCCGGTGATGGCGGCAGTGGTGCTCGGCGCGCTGCGCACGTTCAGCGGGGTGCTGCTCGTGACGCGGAAGGCCTTGGCGACGGTGGCCACCGGGCCCTTGATGATGTCGCTGTCGATGTTGAGGGAGACGCCGCCCCAGGTCTCCGGCGTGGTCGCCCCGGTACTGCTTGGCCCGCTGCCACTCCGCCCACAGGCTGTTGCCGGCGGTGGGCCAGCCGGTCACGGTGGCGACGGTGTCCCACCGAGCCATCCACACGGCATCCGGTCGTGCCAGCGAGGTGGAGAGGTAGCTTCCCGCGAGGTCGCGCAGGCCGGAGTCCTGGTGAACGTAGACGCCGGCGAGGTAGCCGCCGCGGTGCAGGGCGCGGGTCCACTCCGAGACGTAGGTGCGCACGGCCGCGACGCAGGAGGTGTTGGTGCGGTCGTAGTGCTCGACGTCGGCGTAGAGGGCGCTGCCGGGAAGGAGCCCGAGCGCCCGGGCCTGGGTCACGGCGTCGGTGCCGTCCGCGCTGCCGCGGGCCGCCGCAGCACTGGCCGTGTACCGGTAGGGCTTGGATCCGTTCATGCAGAACGGCTGGTCGCCGAAGTACGTCGGGACGAGCGACCACCCCGCCGCCGCCGCGCCACGGACCCAGGCTGCCGTCAGGTTGGGCTGGGTGCAGCCGCGGTTGCGGCCCCCGAAGTAGATGTTGACGCCGGTGTAGGGCGAGGTCCCACGCCACGCGGCCAGGGCTGCCAGCGACGGCGCCGTGCAGGTGTCGAAGAAGCGCCCCTGTGCCCGGGTCGCGGATGATGCCGCGGGATAGGTCGCCGGCGTGGCCGGGTCGGCCCGCGCCGAGTCAGGGACGACCACCCCGATCGCCAGCACCGAGATGAGGGCGGCGAGTGAGGTGAGTGCTCGTGGGTGGTGTGACATGACCGATCTCCCTGGTGGGAGCCCCTGGGAGCCAGGCTCCACACCTCCATGATGCGCCTGCTGCCGCCGTACCGGTAGGGGTGTGTGACCGGTAATCCGGTCAGGCGGCGGCGGGGGTGGTGCGCCTGCTCTCGGTGCGCACGATGAGCGCCCGGGGCTGGACCTCGACCTCGATGTGCCGGGCCTCGCCGATGATGTCGCCGTCGAGCTCGACGAGCTGGTCGTGGTCGACGTGAACCTCGATGGCCTGGCACCGGTAGCGGTCCAGGGTCGTGGTCGAGCGTCCGCTCTTGGCCAGCACGCGCGCCGCGACGGACACCCAGGCGGCCAGGCCGCGCGGGGCGATGACGACGACGTCGAGCGTGCCGTCGTCGGGCTCGGCATCGGGCATGAGGTTGATGCCGCCCGTCAGCTTGCCGCAGTTGCCGATGAGCACCGTGCGCGCCCGCACCGTCATGGGGGCGGCACCGTCGATGCTCACGCGCGCCTTGAAGCGCTCGACGAGCAGGTTCTTCAGACCCGCCGGGACGTACGCCGTCCAGCCGATCTTGGCCTTCAGCTTCTCGGAGGTGTCCTCCATGATCGCGGCGTCCAGGCCGAGCCCGGCCATGACGAGGAAGGCGTGGCGCCGGGGTCCGGTCGACGACCCCTCGCCGACGTGCTCCTCGAGGTGTGACTCGCCGGGGTCCAGGCTCAGCCAGCCGGCGTCGATGTGGCGGTTCCGTCCCGTCAGGGCCACCGCGACGGCCCGGGCGAGGTCGTCGGTGGGCAGGTCGAGGTTGCGGGCGAGCAGGTTCCCGGTGCCACCGGGGAGCAGCCCCATCGGCACGCCGGTGCCGATCATCTCCTGGGCGACCGCGCGCACCGTGCCGTCGCCACCGAAGGCGCAGACGACGTCAACACCCTGCTCGAGGGCTTCGCGGGTCTGTCCGAACCCCACGTCGTTCTCGGTGGTCTCGAGGAACAGCGGCTCGTCCCACCCCTCAGCCGGCGCAGACCCGGCTGATCGTCGCGCGTTCGGCAGCCCCGTCACCGTCGAGCTTCGTGGGGTTGAGCACGACGGCGAGCCGCTTCTTCGGCGGGGCCGGCGCGTCGTCCTCGCGGCGGAAGCTGTCACGGCCGGGGCGGCTCGCCGCTGCCCGGGCGTCGCGGCGGGAGGCCAGCACGAGCCACGCGCCCACCCCGACGAACGCAACGGCGACAGCGATCCCCAACCAGGTCCACCACGCGTCCGACACAGAGTGGAAGGTACCGCACGATCCGGGGGGATCCGTGCCGCCGTAGTCTGCCGATCATGACGACGCCCCCGGCCGACCCCGCCATCACGCCGGACGACAAGGACTGGACCTGGACGCTGCGCGAGCGCTGCCCCGACTGCGGGTTCCTGGCCAGCGACGTCCCGGCGGCCGAGATCGCGACGCGCGTCACGGCATCCACGGCGCCGTGGCGGTCGGTTCTCGAGCGCCCCGACGCGTCCAGCAGGCCCGACCCGGCCACCTGGTCGCCGCTCGAGTACGCCTGCCACGTGCGCGACGTGTGCCGACTGTTCGAGGAGCGGGTGCGCCTCATGCTGACCCAGGAGGCACCCACCTTCGACAACTGGGACCAGGACGAGACCGCCGTCGCCGACCGCTACGGCGAGCAGGACCCGGCCGTCGTCGCCCGCGAGGTGCTCGAGGCGGCCGCCGGGCTGGCGGGCGCGTATGCCGCGGTACCCGACGATGCGTGGGAGCGCACCGGCATCCGCTCGAACGGCTCGCTGTTCACCGTCGCCACCCTCGGGCAGTACGGCCTGCACGACCTCGTCCACCACCTCTGGGACGTCGGGGTCGACACGACGTGACACCCGAGCTGATCTACCTGCTGCTCGGCGGCTCCCTGCTGCTCGCGGCCGTGCTCCCGCAGCGTGCTGCACCGGTGGGCGCTCTCGGCACCGATCGTGCTCGTGGCGACCGGCATGGTGGTCGGCCTCCTGCCCCCGTTGGCTGCCGTGTCGCTCGACCCCGTCGCCGCTCGCCCGGTCGTCGAACACGTCACGGAGATCACCGTGCTCGTCGCGCTCATGGGCGTGGGGCTCGCCCTCGACCGGCCCCTGCGCTGGCGCAGCCGGGCATCGTGGCGGTCGTGGTCCCCGGCCTGGCGGCTGCTCGGCATCGCCATGCCGCTGACGATCGCCGCGGTCGCACTGCTCGCGTGGGGTCCGCTCGGGGTGGCGGCGCCCGCCGCGCTGTTGCTCGGAGCGGCCCTGGCTCCCACCGACCCCGTGCTCGCCTCCGACGTCCAGGTCGAGGGCCCGACGATCGAGGGCGCGGTGGACGAGATCGACGAGGACGACGAGGTGCGATTCGCCCTCACGAGTGAGGCCGGGCTCAACGACGGGCTGGCGTTCCCGTTCGTCTACGCCGCCATCTTCCTCGCGACGGAGGGGCCGGTCTCGCAGTGGGGGCTGCAGTGGCTGGCCTGGGAGCTCGTCGGCAAGGTCGTCGTCGGGGTCCTCGTCGGGGTCGCCGTCGGGTGGGCACTGGCCAAGCTCGCCTTCCGGGCGCCCGCTCGCTCGTTGCGCCTGGCCGAGGTGGGCGAGCCCTTGCTGGCCCTCGCGGCGCTGCTGATCGCCTACGGCCTGAGCGAGCTGCTCGGTGGGTACGGCTTCCTCGCGGTGTTCGCGTGCGCCCTCACGGTGCGATCGGCCGAGCGTGACCACGACTACCAGCGGCACATGCACGACGTCATCGACCGGCTCGAGACGCTGCTCACGCTCGTCGTGCTGCTCGGCCTCGGGTTCGCCCTGACGAACGGGCTCCTGGCGCACCTCGACTGGAAGGGGGTGCTCGTCGGGGTGGCGTTGGTCCTCGTGATCCGGCCGGTGGCCGGCTACCTCTCCTTCATCGGCCACCGCACCCAGGTCGGGGATGCCGGGCTCGACCACAACGAGCGCCTCGTCGTCGCGTTCTTCGGCGTGCGCGGGGTGGGGTCGATCTACTACGTCGCGTATGCCGCCGGGGCCGCGTCCTTCCCCGAGGAGCGGTGGCTCTGGTCGACCGTCGGCTTCACCGTGGCGCTGTCGGTGGTGCTCCACGGGGTGCTCGCGACCCCGGTGATGCGAAGGCTGGACGCGCTGCGAGGCGACGCCACGGCATCCGGCCGCGCCTGACGTCCTGCGCGAGGGGGACGGCGCGAAACGGGGATGCGCTGGCTGTCGGGTGGCAGCACACTGACTCGTATGCCGTCCGCCTCCACCCTCGCCGCGTTCGCCGTCGCGTCGGTCATCATCATCGCGATGCCCGGCCCGAGCGTGCTGTTCACCATCGGCCGCGCGCTGTCGGCCGGGCGGCGTGAGGCGCTGCTCACCGTCGTCGGCAACGCCCTGGGCATCCTCACGCAGATCTGCGCGCTCGCCATCGGGCTCGGGCCGCTCATCGCCGCGAGCACGGTGGCCTACACGGCGCTCAAGGTCGTCGGCGCCTGCTACCTGCTGTGGCTCGGGGTGCAGGCGATCCGCAACCGCCGCGCGCTCGGGCGGGCCTTCGAGCAGGGGATGCCGGTCACGACCCCGAGCCTGCACGCCGTCCGCGCGGGCTACGTCGTCGGGGTCACCAACCCCAAGACCATCGTGTTCTTCGCGGCGCTGCTGCCCCAGTTCGTCGTGCAGACCTCGGCGGTGCTGCCTCAGCTCGTGGCGCTCGGTGCGGTGTTCGCGGTGCTGGCCGTCGTCATGGACGGCACGGTGGCGCTCATCGCCAGCCGGGCCCGCGACTGGTTCGCGTCCTCGCCCAAGCGCATGGAGCGGGTCGGCGGAGCCGGGGGCCTGATGATGCTCGGCCTCGGCGGTGGGCTGCTGCTCACCGGCCGCCCGACCACCTGAGTTGCGCTGCGTCGATAAACTCCCCGGGTGATCGACATCAAGCTGCTGCGCGAGGACCCCGACACCGTTCGTGCCAGCCAGCGTTCCCGGGGTGAGGACGAGGGCGTCGTGGACGCCATCCGCGCGGCCGACGAGCGCCGCCGCAGCTCGCTGACGGCCTACGAGCAGCTGCGCGCCGAGCAGAAGGTGATGGGCAAGGACGTCGCCCGCGCCCAGGGCGACGAGAAGCAGGCGCTGCTCGTGCGCACCAAGGAGGTCGCGGCGCAGGTCAAGGCGCTGCAGGCCAGCGCCGACGACGCCCAGGTCGAGCTCGACGCGCTCCTGCGCACCATCGGCAACGTCGTCGAGCCCGGCGTGCCGAGCGGGGGCGAGGACGACTACGCCGTGCTCGAGACGGTCGGTGACCCGCGCGACTTCGCCGCCGAGGGCTTCGAGCCGCGCGACCACCTCACGCTCGCCGAGGGCCTGGACGCCATCGACATGGCGCGTGGCGCGAAGGTCGCCGGAGCCCGGTTCTACTTCCTGAAGGGCGCCGGCGCCCGGCTCGAGATGGGCCTGCTCGGCCTGGCGATGCAGCGCGCCATCGCCGCCGGGTTCGTGCCGATGATCACCCCGACCCTGGTCAAGAGCGACGTCATGGCCGGCGCCGGCTTCCTCGACCACCACGCCGACGAGGTCTACCGCCTCGAGGCCGACGACCTCTACCTGACGGGCACGTCCGAGGTGGCGCTCGCGGGCTACCACGCCGACGAGGTGCTCGACCTGTCCGGCGGGCCGCTGCGGTACGCCGGGCCAGTCGACCTGCTACCGCCGCGAGGCGGGGTCGTACGGCAAGGACACCCGCGGCATCATCCGGGTGCACCAGTTCAACAAGATCGAGATGTTCGTCTACTGCCGACCCGAGGATGCCGTGGCCGAGCACCAGCGCCTCCTCGCCTTCGAGAAGGAGATGCTCGCGGCCATCGACGTGCCGTACCGGATCATCGACACCGCGGCCGGTGACCTCGGTGGCCCCGCGGCGCGCAAGTACGACTGCGAGGCGTGGGTGCCGACGCAGGGGCGCTACCGCGAGCTCACCTCGACGTCGAACTGCACGACCTTCCAGGCCCGGCGCCTCAACACCCGGGTCAAGGGGGAGAGCGGCAACGAGGTCGCGGCCACGCTCAACGGCACGCTCGCGACCACGCGCTGGCTCGTCGCCATCCTCGAGAACCACCAGCAGGCCGACGGGTCGGTCGTCGTGCCCGAGGCGCTGCGCCCGCACGTCGGCCTCGACGTGCTCACCCCCACTCCCTGAGTCCGCGCGGGGGTGGAGGGGGGTCAGCCCGTCGGGGGAGGCGCCGACGCCGACCCCGTGCCTACGCTGGGACGTATGCCGGTCACTCGCCATCCGCTCCAGCGGCGCGTGGCCACGTTCTTCGCGGTCGACGACCCGTGGGTGCGGCCGCGGCCGGAGGTGAGCCGCAGGGACGTCGCCCTGGCCCTCGTGGCCGCCGTCCTCGGCCTGGTCTCCCTCGAGCTCGTGCGCAGCGTCGGCATGCTCGAAGGCCTCAGCGCACCGGTCTGGGCGCAGGTGCTCGCCACCGCCTCGGGCGCGGCACTGCTGGTGTGGCGGCGACGCTGGCCGCTGACGATCGCCACCGCGGCCGCGCTCCACATGTTCGTCGTCGGCGTGACGATGCCTCCGGTGATGGGCCAGTTCACCCTGCAGGTCATCTACTTCATCGCCATCTACGCCGCGGTGGCCTGGTCGCAGGACCGGCGCCTCATGGTCATGGTCGTCGGCGCGATCGTCGTGGCGATGTTCGTGTGGATCGCGTGGCAGTTCCTGCTCGGCAGCGGGGTGCAGGACATCCTCGACGAGCAAGGCGGAACCGAACGCACCGGGCTCTTCGGCCACGTGACGGCCGCGGTCGCCCTGACGCTGCTCATCAACGTCATCTACTTCGGCGGTGCGGTCATCGGCGGCCAGCTCGACTGGCGGGCCGCCCGGCAGCGAGCCCAGCTCGAGACGGCATCCGTGACGATCGCGGCCCAGAGCGAAGGGCTGCGCCACCGTGCCGTCACCGACGAGCGGCTGCGCATCGCCCGCGAGCTGCACGACGTCGTCGGCCACCACATCTCGGTCATCGGCATCCAGGCCGCCGCTGCGCGCCGGGTGCTCGATCGCGATCCGGAGGCCGCCGCCACGGCCCTGGCTGCCATCGAGCAGTCCTCGCGCGACGGCGTCACCCAGATGCGCAGCCTCCTGGGCACGCTGCGCGACCCGGACGACTCCGAGGCCGAGACCACCAACGGGCGGATGCCGGAGCCCGGCGTCCGTGACCTGCCCGCCCTCGTGGCCGAGCGCGAGGCGCACGGCCTCGCCACGGCATACGACGTCGTGGAGTCCAGCCCGGGTGCCGTCGAACGGCTGCCGGCACCGCTCGGCCTGGCCATCTACCGCGTGGTGCAGGAGGCCCTGGCCAACGTGTCGCGGCACTCGACGGCCCGGCGCGCCTCGGTGGTGCTGCGGGTCGACGAGGACGGGTCGCGGCCGCACGCCGAGGTGGAGGTGCTCGACGACGGGCGCCCGCGTGGTCGCTCGTCCGGTTCAGGGCTCGGCCACCTGGGCGTCCGCGAGCGCGCCGCCAGCCAGCGCGGTGAGGTCGAGATCGGCCCCCGCCCCACGGGTGGGTACCGCGTGCGGGTTCGAATACCACTGGGGGAGAGCGGAATGCGGGAGAGCGATGTCTGACACCGACGTGGTGCAGGACCGACCACTGCGGGTGCTCATCGTCGACGACCAGCACCTCGTGCGGTCGGGGTTCGCGATGATCCTGTCCGTCGAGCCCGACCTCGAAGTCGTCGGCGAGGCGGAGAACGGCCGGGTCGGCCTCGCGCAGGCCCGCGCGCTGCGGCCCGGACGTCGTGCTCATGGACGTGCAGATGCCGGTGATGGACGGCATCGACGCCACCCGCCAGGTCGTCGCGGAGGACCTCGCCAAGGTGCTCATCCTCACCACGTTCGACCGCGACGACTACGTCTTCGACGCGCTGTCGGCCGGGGCGAGCGGGTTCCTGCTCAAGAACGCCGAGCCCGACCAGCTCGTGGATGCCGTGCGCGCCGTCGGCCACGGCCACGCCCTCCTCGCGCCCGAGGTCACGCGCCGCGTCATCGAGCGCATGGCACGCGGACGCCGCGGTGCTGCTGGAGCGGCAGGTGCGCCGACCGCGAACCCGGCGGCCACGGCATCCGGTGTCGGCCCCGGGCTGCGCGGCGCGGCCGTCGACGCCAGGCTCGACGGCCTCTCACGCCTGACCGACCGCGAGCGCGAGGTGCTGGTGCTCGCCGCGCGGGGCCTGTCCAACAGCGAGATCGCGGCGCACCTCGTGCTCGGGGAGGCGACGGTCAAGACCCACGTGTCGAGCTGCCTGGCCAAGCTGCACGTGCGCGACCGGGTGCAGGCGGTGGTCGTGGCCTACGAGGCCGGCCTCGTCCTCCCGGCGGAGGGCTGACCTCACCCCGAGGGCTGATCCGCTGCCGTCCCGACCCACCTAGCGTGGCGGCATGGCACAGATCGAGACGCGAGGGCTGACCCGGACCTTCGGGGAGGTGCGGGCGGTCGACGGGGTCGATCTCGTCGTGCGCCCCGGGGGCCTCACCGGGTTCGTCGGCGGCAACGGGGCCGGCAAGACCACGACGATGCGCATGGTCATGGGGGTGCTGCGTCCGGATGCCGGGGAGGTGCTCTGGGGTGACCGCCCCATGACCGCGGCGGACCGGCAGAAGTTCGGCTACATGCCCGAGGAACGCGGGCTCTACCCCAAGCAGAAGGTCGCCGACCAGCTGACCTACCTCGGGCAGCTCTCCGGCATGTCGGCGTCGGCTGCGCGCGTCGCCGTGGCCGAGCACCTCGAGCTGTTCACCCTCGGCGACCGGGCCGGTGAGCGCGTGGAGGCACTCAGCCTGGGCAACCAGCAGCGGGTGCAGATCATCGCCGCCCTCATGCACGGGCCCACCGCACTCATCCTCGACGAGCCGTTCTCGGGGCTCGACCCGAGTGCCGTCGACTCGATGGCCGACGTGTTGCGCGAGCGGGCGGCATCCGGGGTGCCCGTGTTGTTCAGCAGCCACCAGCTCGACCTCGTCGAGCGCCTGTGCGACAGCCTCATCGTGCTCGCGCGCGGGCGGGTCGTCGCCCAGGGCACCGTCGAGGCGCTACGGGCGGGTGGTCCGACCCGGTTCCGGCTGGTCACGGAGGGTGACGTCGGCTGGGTGCGTGACGTGCGCGGCATCCACGTGCACGACGTCGACGGCGGCACGGCCCTCCTCGAGCTCGTCGACACCGGCGCCGAGCAGGCCGTCCTGCGCTCGGCCGTCGAGCGCGGGCCGGTGCACGAGTTCGCCCCCGTCGTTCCGCCCCTGTCCGAGATCTACCGTGAGGTGACGGCATGAGCACCCAGACGACTCCGACGGCACCGCGACCCCATCGGCACCTCGACCCCGCCCACCGGCGACGGCCTGCGCCACCCCTGGCTGCTCGTGGCCCGCCGGGAGGTGGCGACCAAGCTCGCCGACCGGACCTTCCTCATCGGCACCCTGCTGACCCTGGCGATGATCCTCGGCTTCGTCATCGTCCAGGCCGTGCTGTCCGAGCGCACGCAGACGTACGAGCTCGTCGCGACGGCGAGCGCCGCACCCATGGCGGATGCCGTGGCGCAGCAGGCGCCCACCCTCGACGACGACCTGGTCGTCAACGTCGTGCCGGCTGCCGATGACGCCGCTGCCGAGGCGGCCCTGCTCGACGACGAGGCGGACGCGTGGCTCACGACGCGCGACGGTTCGTGGGTGCTGATCGCCCGCGACGAGGTGCCGAGCGATCTCGAGGCCGTGACCTCCACCGTCGTGCGCGACACGGTGCTCGCCGAGAACGCCACTGCCGCAGGGACGTCCGTCGTCGACCTCACCACCGGGACGACCCTGGAGTCCGACGTGCTTGTCGGGAACGCCGACCAGCGGGCCTTCGCCCAGGGCATGGCGTTCGCGCTGGCGTTCCTGTTCTACCTGGCCTCGATCGTCTTCGGCACGACCCTGGCCAACAGCGTCGTCGAGGAGAAGCAGTCGCGGATCGTCGAGATCATCGCGACGAAGATCCCGGTCCGCCAGCTGCTGGCGGGCAAGGTCGCGGGCAACACGGCGATCGCCGTCGTCCAGATGGCGCTGTACGCCGCGATCGGGCTGGTGGGGTTGCGCTTCACGGAGTACTCCTCGTTCCTGCCCTCGATCGGGGGGGCCCTCGGGTGGTTCCTCGTGTTCTTCCTCGTGGGGTTCCTCCTCATCGCGTGCCTGTGGGCGGTCGCGGGGGCCCTCGCGAGCCGCACCGAGGACGTGCAGTCCACCGCGACCCCGGTGACGATGCTGCTGCTCGCGATCTTCTTCGGGTCGATGTTCCTCGACGGCACAGCGCAGACCGTGTTGTCCTACGTGCCGCCGGCCTCGGCGGTGCTGATGCCGCAACGGATCCTCGACGGGACGGCGCTGTGGTGGGAGCCCGTCGTCGCGCTGGCGATCCTCGTGGTCGCGGCGGGCGCGGTCGTGCTCGTGGCCGAGCGGCTCTACCGGCGCTCGCTGCTGCAGACGCAGGGCCGGCTCTCGATGCGACAGGCCTGGTCCGCGCCCGAGTAGGGCGCGCCTCAGTCGCGGACCCGCTTCCGGATCGCGGTCAGCTCGCGGCTCACCTCGCGCCGGACCTCCGCGGGCGGCAGCAACTCAGGAACCGAGGCACCTGTGCTGGAAAGAGACACTTGGGAAACCGCACAGTCGTACTGCGAAAGGACCACGAGTCGTGGACATCGCCGCCCTGCTCGCCCTGGCCGGGCTTGCACTGGTCGACAGCACCAGCATCGGGACGCTCGTGCTGCCGGTGCTGATGCTCGCCCACCCGCGGGTCCGGGCCAGCCGCGTGCTGGTCTACCTGGCGACGATCAGCGTCTTCTATCTCGCCCTGGGTGTGGCGCTGCTGTTCGGAGCCGATGCTGTGGCCGATTCGGTGGCCGACACCGTGAGCTCGCTCGAGGGCAACCGGACTGTTGACGTGGTCCAGCTGGTCGTCGGTGCTGGCTTGGTGGCCGTCAGCTTCTGGCCCGACACCCCATGGGGCAAGCGCGCGAAGGCACGTCGGCTGGACGAGCCCGCATCCGGTCGGACCGGACGCTGGGTGGATGCCGTGGCGGCGGACGGGGCGAAGGTCTCCACGGTCGTCGGGGTGGCGCTGCTCGCAGGTTTGATCGAGGCGGCCAGCATGCTCCCCTACCTCGGGGCCGTTGCCATCGTCGGGTCCAGCGACCTCGTGCTGCCGGTCCAGGTCGGGGTCCTCGCGGCCTACGTCACGGTGATGGTCCTGCCGGCGCTGGCCCTGCTCGCGGTGCGGCTTGCAGCACACGACTGGTTGGCACCGCGCCTGGGGCGGGTGTCGGGGCTGCTCGCGGGTCGGGTCGGCGGCGCCATCTGGTGGGTCGTGGGCATCGTCGGCTTCCTCCTGGTCGCGGACGCGGCCTCCCGGCTCTTCGGCTCCTGATCGGAGAGGCGAGTGCGTCCGGCAGGTTGGCTCCTCCGGGCACCAAGTTGCCGGACACTCCGGTGTGTGATTAAGGTGAGGCTTACCTAACCAAGGGTGCCCTTACCCGCTGCTCCGGAGGTCTCGTATGCCGTCCCGCCGTCACCTGCTCGCCGCCGCCCCGGCGATCGCCCTCATCGCCCTCGCCGGGTGCTCGACCGGGCCGACCGACGGCAGCGGCTCCAGCGCGGCAGCGAGCAGCGCCGCCCCGGATGCCGCCGCCTACCCCGTCACCATCACGCACGCCCACGGCGAGACGACGATCGAGAAGGCCCCGACCCGGGTCGCGACCATCGGCTGGGCCGACGCCGACGTCGTCGCCGCACTCGGCGTCGTCCCCGTCGGCGCCCCCAAGATCACCTGGGGTGGCAACGCCAACGGCTCGACCGACTGGTTCGACGCCCAGGCGACCGAGCTCGGCGTCAAGGACGGCGACATCGCCCGCTACGACGACTCGGCCGGCATCCCCTTCGACGACATCGCGGCGACCAGCCCCGACCTCATCCTCGGCCTGTCCTCGGGTGTGTCCAAGGAGGACTACGACAAGCTGACCAAGATCGCCCCGGTCGTCCCCTACACCGTCGCACCGTGGGGCACGCCGTGGCAGGACCAGCTCGAGGCCATCGGCACGGCCCTCGGCAAGACCGCCCAGGCGGCCGAGCTCGAGACCGCCACCACCAAGACGATCGCGGATGCCGTGGCCGCCAACCCGCAGATCCAGGGCAAGAGCGCCGCCTGGGCCTGGTTCAGCCCCACCGACCTGTCGACGATCGGCCTCTACACGACCGCCGACCTGCGCCCGCAGATGCTGCGTGAGTTCGGGTTCGTCGACTCCCCGACCGTCGCCGAGCTGAGCAAGACCGACCCGTCCGCGTTCTCCGTGAACCTCTCCGCCGAGAAGGCCTCGACCCTCGAGGCCGACCTCGTCGTCTTCTACGCCGACGAGGGCACCCAGGCCGAGGACATCACCGGCAACGCCCTGCTCGGCCAGATCCCGGCCCTGCAGAAGAAGCAGTACGTCGCCAGCGCCGACAACGCCATCTCCCTGTCGATGTCGCTGCCGAGCCCGCTGTCGGTCCAGACCGCGGTCGACGTCTTCCTGCCCAAGATCGTCACGGCGCTGAGCGGCACGCCCACGCAGTGAGCAGCACGATCGCCCCGCCGCGAGTGCGGACCTGGTTGCCCCGGCGACCACGTCCGCACTCGCCGCAGGCGTCGGCGCCGGCGCGGCCCCGGGCTCGGCTGCCGCTGCCACTCGTCGTCGCGGGCGGGCTCGTGCTCGTCGCGCTCACCTCGCTCGTCTCGGTGCTCGTCGGCGTCCAGCCACTGCCCCCCGCCGACGTCCTCGACGCACTCCGAGGGATGCCGGTCAGCGCCGAGACCGCGGCCATCGTCGCCTCCCGGGTCGACCGCACCGTCATCGGGCTCGTCGTCGGTGCCGCCATCGCCCTCAGCGGCGTCGTGCTCCAGGGGCTGACCCGCAACCCCATCGCCGAGCCCGGCATCCTCGGCCTCAACTCGGGGGCGGCGCTCGCGGTCGTCATCAGCATCCGGTTCCTCGGCGTCTCGGACGTCCAGGGCTACGTCATCGCCGCGCTCGTCGGCACCATCGCCGTCGCCGCTCTCGTGCAGTCGCTGACCCTCATGGCACCGCGCGCCAGCGCCCCCGTGTCGATGGCCCTGGCCGGCGCGGCCGTCATGGCACTGGCGCAGAGCCTCATCGGCGCGGTGCTCGTCACCGACCGCGGCGCCCTCGACAGCTTCCGCTTCTGGCAGGTCGGCTCGGTCGCAGGGCGCGACGCGACGCAGGTGCTCGACATCGCCCCCTTCCTCGTCGTGGGGCTCGTCCTCTCGCTCACCGCCGGGCCGACGCTCAACGCGGTGGCTCTCGGCGACGACCTGGCGCGCGGTCTCGGGCAGAACGTCGCCCTCCACCGGGGCCTGGCTGCCGCCGGAGCGGTGATGCTCGCGGCCTGCGCCTGCGCCCTGGCCGGGCCGATCGCGTTCGTCGGCCTCGTGGTGCCGCACCTCGTGCGGTCCGTCGTCGGTGTCGACTACCGCCGGGTGCTCGTCGTCTCGCTGCTGCTCGGCCCGGTGTTCGTCGTGCTCGCCGACATCATCGGACGCCTCGTCGCGCGCCCGAGCGAGGTGCAGGCCGGCATCATCTGCGCCGTGCTGGGGGCACCGGTGCTCGTGGCCGTCGTCCGCCGGGTCAAGGGGCTGTGATGGAAACCCTCACGGCGCCCCTCACGGCATCCGACCAGACCTCGATCGCGCACGCACTGGCCGCGGCCCGACGCGGACCCCGACGCCGCCGCATCGTCGTCGCCAGCGTGCTGGTGATCCTGCTCGTCGCCCTGGTGCTCGTGCGTGCCCTGCTCGGCGACTACCGGGTCTCCTTCCCCGACGCGATCGCGATCATCGGCGGCGAGCAGATCCCCGGGGCGTCGTTCGTGCTCATGGAGTCCACGCTGCCGCGCGCGATCATGGCCGTGCTCGCGGGGGCCGCGTTCGGTGCGGCGGGCTCGGCGTTCCAGGTGCTCCTGCGCAACCCGCTCGCGAGCCCCGACGTCCTCGGCATCACGCTCGGCGCCAGTGCGGGTGCCGTCCTCGCGGTCGTGACGTTCGGGGTGCGGGGCACGCCCGTCACGGTGGCCGCACTCGCCGGTGCGGTCGGCGCCGCAGCCCTCATCCTCAGCCAGGCCGGAGGTCGCGGAGGGGCGACCGGCCGGATGGTGCTGGTGGGGGTCGCGCTGGCGGCCGGGCTGTCGGCGGTCGTCCACTGGGTGCTCGTGCGCGCGAGCATCTACCAGGCGCAGGACGCGCTCATCTGGCTCAGTGGCAGCCTGAACTCGGTGTCCTGGAGCGAGATCGCCCGGCTGCTCGTGCTCGATGCGCTGCTCATCCCGCTGCTGCTCGTGCTCGCGTCGGCGCTGCCCGTGCTCGGCCTCGGCGACGACCTCGCGGCCGGGCTCGGGGTGCGCGTGGGGCGGCTGCGCGTCGGCGTGACGGTGGTCGTCGTGGCGCTCGTGGCCTCGGCCACCGCCGTCGTCGGGCCGATCGCCTTCGTCGGGTTCCTTGCCGGCCCCATCGCGCGCCGCCTCGTCCCCGGACGCCCGGCCATCGGCATCGGCGCGCTCGTCGGTGCCGTCGTCGTGCTCGGCGCCGACTACGTCGCGGCCTATGCCATCCCCGGCACCGCCCTGCCGGTGGGGGTCGTCACCGGCCTGCTCGGCGCCCCCGTCCTGCTCTGGATGCTCCGCTCCCGATCCACGACCCCGGAGGGCCGATGACCGTGTCCGAGACCGAGACCCCCACCGCCCGAGCCGTCGACGAGGTGACGTCGCCAGCGTCGGTGAGCCACGGCATCCGGCTCAGGGCGGATGCCGTGAGCCTGGGTTACGACGCCCGTACCGTCGTCGACGGGGTCACCCTCGACGTCCCCACGGGCCAGGTCACGGTCGTCGTCGGCCCCAACGGCTGCGGGAAGTCCACGCTGCTGCGCGGGCTGGGGCGTCTGCTCAAGCCGCGGGGTGGGTCGGTGCTGCTCGACGGTGAGGAGATCGGGTCGCTGCCGACGCGCGAGGTCGCGCGCCGCCTCGGGCTGTTGCCGCAGCAGCCGATCGTGCCCGAGGGGGTCAGCGTGCTCGAGCTCGTCGAGCGCGGACGCCACCCGCACCACGGGCTGTTCAGGACCTGGGGGCGGGCCGACGAGGAGGCCGTCGCGTCGGCGCTGGTGCGCACCGACCTCGTGCACCTGGCAGCGGTGCCGGTCGACAGCCTCTCGGGCGGCCAGCGGCAGCGGGTGTGGCTGGCCATGGTGCTGGCCCAGGCGACGCCGGTGCTGCTCCTGGACGAGCCGACGTCCTTCCTCGACATCGCCCACCAGCTCGACGTGCTCGACCTCGTGCGGTCCCTGTGCGACGACTCGGACACGACCGTCGTCATGGTGCTGCACGACCTCGCGATGGCTGCCCGCTACGCCGACCACCTCGTCGCGATGCGCGACGGGCGCATCGTCGCCGAGGGGTCGCCGGCCGAGGTGGTGACGCCGGAGGTGATCGCCGAGGTCTTCGGTGTCACCGCCAGCGTGCTCATCGACCCCGAGTCCGGAACACCCGTCGTCATCCCCCGCAGGAGGCAGTCATGAGCGTCGCCGAGAAGGTCCTGTCCATCGCCGCGAGGCGGCTGGCCCGCGCGCAGGGGCTGGCCGCGCCGCTCGTGCGCGAGGACTCGCCGCAGTTCGCCGCGACCGTCGTCGACAACGTCGACCTCGGCGGGGGCATGCGGCGGGTGACGTGCGAGGCGCCGGGGCTGCGCGACTTCGTGCCGTGCGGCCCGGACGAGTACGTCGGGTTGGTGATGCCCCTGCCGGGGCGGCCGCTCGTCATGCCCGACCCGGATGCCGTCGACGTGCGGGCCTCGGTCGCTGCGATCCCCGCCGAGGACCGACCGGGGCTGCGCTGGTACACGATTCGCGACCACGACCCCCTGCGTGGGCGGGTGGACATCGACATCATGACCCACGGTGACAGCGGGCCGGGGTCCGCATGGACCTGCCGGGCCCGCGCCGGTGACGCGGTCGGCATCCGGGCCAGTGGCGCGCTCTACCGAGGGCTCGAGGTGACGGGGCGTCAGGTGCTCGTCGCGGACGAGTCGGCGGTGCCGTCGGTGGCGGCGATCCTCGAGGCGTGGGGTGGCCCGGGTGACGCCGCCGACAACGGGGTGGAGGTGCACGTGGAGGTGGCCGACCGAGCCTCGCTCGCGGCCTACGACCTCGGCGACGCGACCGTGCACGTGCGCACCGGCCGTCCCGGGAGTGCGTTGGTGCCGGCGCTGGGCGAGGCGCTGGCGGTCGGGGGGCCCGTCCGGTACGCGTGGGCGTGCGGCGAGGCGGCCCTGGCGGCCGGGGCCCGCCGGGCGCTGCGCGACCACGGTGTCGACCGCGGGAACATCTACTCCTGCGGCTACTGGACCCTCGGCAAACCGCGCCCGTAGGCTCGTCGCGTTCGCGGCCCCACCCGCCACTGACGTCCGGAGGTCCCCACCATGACCACTCCACCAGATGAGCTGGCCAGCGTCCGCTATGTCGTCGACGACGTCGCCGCAGCCATCGACTTCTACACCACCCACCTGGGGTTCACCGTGCTGACCAACCCGGCACCCGCCTTCGCCGACGTGACGCGCGGACCGCTGCGGCTGCTCCTGTCCGGCCCAGCGAGTTCGGGAGCCCGAGCCACACCCGACGACTTCGCGGGCGCGGGTCGAAACCGCATCCATCTGGTCGTTGCCGACCTCGATGCCGACATCGGTCGGCTGCGCCAGGCCGGCGTCACCTTCCGCAGCGACGTCGTGGCCGGACCCGGAGGACGCCAGGTCCTGATCTCCGACCCGGCCGGCAACCTCATCGAGCTGTTCGAACCAGCGCACCGTTAGGCACGACCTGTTCAGACGGCGAGTCTCCCCGCGGCTGCGTTCATTCAGGCTCGGCGTGTGGTGGCTGGCGCAGGGAGAGCACGTCCGGGCGGCTGTAGTGACCGGTCGGATCGAACATGCGACGGCCGGCGGCGATGCGAGACAGGTCGAGCTCGGCGGTCACGACCCCGGCCCCGCCGACCAACGGTCCGGCAACCAGGTCACCGCCGGGCGCGACGATCGTGGTGTTGCCGCGCGACATGAAGTCCTCCTCGCCGCCGTACAGCGTGTCCGCATCCGAGAGGTCCCGAGGAACGTCGCTGCCCCGCAGGAACGCGGTCACGCCGACGACGAACACCTGGCCCTCCTTGGCGATGTGGCGCAGGGTGGGCACCCACACGTCGCTGTTGTCCCACGTCGGCGCCAGGAGCACGTCGACACCTCGCTCGTACATCGCCATCCGGGCCAGCGGCATGTAGTTCTCCCAGCAGATCAGCGACCCGACCCGCACGCCACCGATCGAGACGACGGTCAACAGGTGGTCGTTGCCGTTGGCCCACACCAACCGCTCGGCACCCGTGGGCACCAGCTTGCGGTGACGGCCGACGACCTCGCCGGAGGCGTCGATGTAGACGACCGTGTTGTACAGCGTGTCCGAGCGGGATCGCTCGGTGACACCGATCGCCACCCACGCCCCGGCATCCCGGGCGGCGTCACGCACCGGGTCCAGGTCGGTGCCCTCGACGCGGACCGCGTTGGCCACCAACCGGGCGTACCAGTCGCCGTCCCTCATCGGGGGCCGCCGCCACACCCAGTCCGGGTAGCCCGGCACGAACGACTCCGGAAACACCACCAGGTCAGCGTTCGAGTCCGCGACGTGACGGGCGGCCACCTCCACCGTCGCCGCCCGATCGAGAAACACCGGTGTGGCCTGCACCGCTGCCACCGTGAAGGTTCCGCTGACACCATCGAACGTCATGGTGCACCGTACTGCTCGGTCCCGACCCCCTCCCGGCCCGGACGAGCCGAGCGGGTGGGGCTGGGGCCCGTCAGACTGTCGCAGGGTCAGGCGCAGTCGCGGCAGATGCTCACGCCGGGCTTGGACTCCTGCGAGCGGTGCGCGACGAGGTAGCAGCGCATGCAGGTGAACTCGTCCGCCTGCTTGGGCAGCACCTGGACCTCCAGCGACAGGGCGGAGAGATCGGCGCCGGGCAGCGTCAGCCCGCCGTCCGGGTCGCCCTCCTCGAGCAGATCAACCGTGCGGGACCCGCTCTGGTGCAGCCCTTCGAGGGTTTCGGGCTTGTCCTCATCGCCTTCGCGCAGTCGTGGAGCGTCGTAGTCGGTCGCCATCAGTTGAGCCTTTCCCGTGCAGGGTGGGACCCGAACAACGCCCGAGCAGTGCTGAGTATGCCCACATCCCGGCCGGTGAGACTCCCTTACCGGCCAACAGATCACCTGTTGGCGGCCTGCTGGCCCACGGTGACCCGCCTGGTGTGGAGAGTTGGGGGGTGACGCGTGGGTGAACAGCACGCATACTGGTGGTAATGGAAACCACATCTGCACACCCGCGCCCTCGTCACCCCAGCAGCCCCTTCCTGCTGAACCCCGAGCCGGTGATCGAGCAATTTGCTGTCGGCGACCGGGTCTGCCACGACTCGTACGGGTTGGGTCGGGTCGTGAGCGTCGACGGCGGAGGGGCGACGGTCGACTTCAGCGACAAGATGGTCCGCATCGCGACGCCGTTCCGCAAGATGACCAAGCTCTGACGCACGCACCGGGCTGAATCCGCGGTCAGCGCTTCTTGAGCTCCTCCGCGAGCATCACGATGATGCCGCTGGGGCCGCGGACGTAGGTCAGCTTGTAGACGTCGCCGTAGGTCGCCACGCCCCGCAGCGGGTGGCAGCCGTGCGCCGCGGCGATCTCGAGGGCCGCGTCGATGTCGTCGACCGAGAAGGCGACGCGGTGCATGCCGATCTCGTTCGGTCGGGTCGGCTCCGTCTCGATCGCCTCGGGGTGGAGGTACTCGAAGAGCTCGAGGCGACCGTTGCCGTCAGGCGTCTGGAGCATCGCGATGTTGGCGTGGTTGCCGTCGAGGCCAACCGCGGTGTCGGTCCATTCGCCACTGACCGTGTCACGCCCGAGAACGGTCAGCCCCAGGTCGGTGAAGAAGGCGATCGCCGCCTCGAGGTCGCGGACGGCGATGCCGACGTTCTCGAGCTTGATGGGCATGCCCCACACGGTACTGGTCGGACGACGCCAGGTCCCGGCCAACCGCGGTGGCCATCTGACGGCGCTGGAGGCGCCCGGAGCAGGGGCCGTCGGATCGACCCACGGCAGGCAGCGCTGTGACGCACCTCGGTGGCGCTCGCTGTCTGGTCAAGTCGACGTGACAGTGGGACTCTTTTCGTAGGTATTCGTCGTGGCGGCCACTGGCTGTTCGCGATGGCGCTGAGGAGGTCTGATGAAGCGGATCGCATTGTGCGTCGTGATGGTCGCCGTCGTCCTCGGAGGGTCGACCCAGCCAGCGTTCTCGCTACCTCTGCAATCGGTGGAGGAGGGGGCATCCCTGTTCTGTTCGCTGTCCAGCGATCAAGGCACGGGGAATCTGAGCATCGGGTATTCCGAGGACGGCTACTACGTGACGACGACTGTCTGGCGAGCCGGTGACACTCCGGGGGAGGATCAACCCTGGCTCGAGGGCTGGCTTGAAAGCTTCGGCACCGACGTCGTGCTGGACGGCACGGCGCTGCACGCGACGATCCCCCTGTACAACTTCGAGACCGAGGGCGAGGAGCAGGGCGTTGCCCACGCGGTACTGACGGCGTCGGCGGAGCCGACCAAGTGGGGCTTCCGCAACCGGGTGGCCAATGCGTGGCGTGAGGAGCGGTTCACCAAGACACCAGCGACGGCAACCGGCACGTACACCGTCGCGGGGCTGGCTCAGTTCGAGTTGTCGGGGTGCGTCGGGGAGCTGTTGAGGACGGAGTACTTCGGCACCGAGCCCGCGGCGGAAGTTCGGAACTTCGGCTTCTTCGAGATGAGTTGTCGCATCGACAGCGGTGTGGAAGAGATCGTGGTCTCAGCATGGTCAGACTCGCGGCGCGGACGCGTCCGTGGGGAATTGGTGGTCGTGGTGTTCCCTGACGAGGGCGGCGAGTTCGCGGCCTACGGTGGTGGCGGCACTGCGACGATCAGCCGCACGTCGATCAGGGGGACAGTGGCCTTGACCGACGACTCTGGGGTGCGGTTCGGAACCGCGACAGTGACCGCCCGACTATCCGTTCTGGACGTCGAACGCGGCAGGTCGACTGATGGCGGCTACACGTCGTCGTATCGAAGGGACACCCTTGGCGTGGATGGGACGCTCGCGCTGCCTGACGGCCGAACATTCGACCTGGCTGGCTGCCCCGCAACTCGCTTGACCGGTCTGTCCAGGATCACCCCCGGCTCCTAGGTGAGAGTGTCCGTTGGCTTGGTGGTGGCGGGGTCGCCCAGCACCGCGGCGCCTTCACAGCCTCGCTCGGTATATTCAGGGACGTCGGCGGGTAGCCGCTGGGTAGCGGGAGGTCAAGATGAGAGTGTTCGCCGTTGACGGAGGCCTGTCCTCGTTGAGCGGAGCGCTGATGATCATCCTCACGCTGATGCTGCTGGTGTGGCTGGTGCTCCTGGTGACCGCGACGCTGATCGTGCGGCGGGTGTACCGGCGCGCCCGCCACTGGCGGGGATGGCACCGGGGCGCGTGCCGGCATCCAGCCGCGGGCGCTGAGGCCCGGGCCCGGACGTGACATCGCCCGGCTGCGCCGCGACTTGCGCGAGGAGGTCCAGGCCGCAGACGTGATGCTGTCTCGCGCGAAGGACGGCCGGTTGTTCATCGCCGACGCACGTGCCCTGATCGACGAACTCAAGATCAGCGCCGCGGCGGTCGATGCCGACCTCGCCAGCATCCAGGACTACAAGGACCTGACCCAGCAGCGCAGCGCCGTGGACGCGCTTGGTCCCCAGGTGGCGAAGCTGATCCAGACCAGCTACCTGGCTCGGCAGACGATGCTGCACACCGAGATCGCGGACCGCGAGCGACACCTGACGGACCTCAGTGAGCACGTAGAGCGGCAGGCCGCCGCGTTGAAGATCTACCGTCAAGGGACGCACGGTCTCGACCTGGGCGATCCGCATGACCACCTGGCGAACTCGAGCGAGTCGCAGTCCCCGGCCCCAGCCCAGTAACCCGAGCTACCCACCGGGTAAGTCCTCGCCGAGCTGCTGGTCAGCCAGGGTGAGCTGAACAGCGCCGGCGCGCAATGCATGACGCGTGGGGTTGGATTGAGGACGATGACCCCAAGGGACGCTCGAGCGAACGGAGTGGAGATGTCCCGCCACAACGACAGGGGGAGCACGGGCGGCAACGGTTGACGTGTCGACAGGGGTCATCAATGGAACCGTGAAACATCAGCGGGGCGTGCAGTCGCTCACGACTCCCTGTAGCCGAACGCTGCCATCGGACGAATGGACTCGAAGGTCGTCACTGCATGCGAGTAGTGGCATGACCCGGTCAACGCGCGCGACGTACGTGATCACCGACTCGCCCGCCGGAGGGGTTCGTGCTGTCATGACAACTGAGCGCACCCTCAGCGTGGCAGTAGGTGTGGCACCCCAGACGAAGTAGGGGCTGGCAGCCGGCCAAGCCTGAAGGAACACGGCGCGGGACTCCGGGTTCACGCTGGGCGCCTCGAAGCAAACCACGATCCCTGTCTCGTCGTCGCTGATGCAACCCCGCAACCCCTTCTCCACCACCGCTCCGTAACTGCCCGAGGCATGCGCGGTCGCCGGCGTCCAGAGGACCGAGCACAGCAGGAGAACGACGACAACCGATGCCCTCTTCATTAGTGGGCCTCCCCACTGGATGACCGATCCTCAGAGATGGGGCGTTCCTTCAGTCTCCGCGCCGGCGAGGGCCGGGTCCATAGTCAAACTGGGGGGTCACGGGGCAGCGTCCCCGCTGACGTGGACGCCTCAGTGTTCGCAGCTCGGGCTCGTTGGTGTTGCGCCTTGTCAGGCGTCCGGGGGCTCGGGTAGTGAGTTGGGCCGGACGAGTCCTGACTGGTAGGCGGCGACCGCTACCTGGGTGCGGTCGCGTAGTCCGAGCTTGCGCAGGATGCTGGCGACGTGGGTCTTCACGGTCCATTCGCTGATCACCAGCTCGTTGGCGATCTCTGCGTTTGACATCCCGGTCGCGATCGCCCGTGTGACGTCGAGCTCCCTGGTGGTCAGGGCGGCGAGGTCGTCGGGGGCTGGGGCTGGCGTCCCGCTTTCGCGACGACGCTGAGCGTCGGCGAGCAGGGCGGTCGCCTCGGACAGGCGTTGCGCCAGGTCACGGTTGTCGCCCGACAGCTGCTGGAGCTGCCCGGAACGCTGGCTGACCACGAACCCCATCAGCCACGCCGACCCGTACAAGACGGTCATGAAGGCGAGGTCCCCGGTGACCCGCCCCATGATCGCAATGCCGACCACGATGGCGGCGGCACTGGCGACGGCTTTGCCGGGCCTAACGAGGGCGCTGCTGGAGTAGGCCGCGACCATCATGGCCGCCAACGTCGACAGCCCTTCGGTGGGTGTCGTGAGCCAGCTCTGGAGGGCGGCCGCACCGAACACCACGAGCAGGACCGCCAGTGGCGCCGCGCGGCGCAGCGCGAGGGGAGCGGTCATCGCGAGGGTGGTCACTGCGAGCACCGGGACCGAGCCGGTCACCTCCCCGACCCCGGGCATCAGGTGAGGTGCCCAGATCTCCACCTGGCTGGACAGGGTCAACGCGGCCGCCAGCACGACATCCACCGCAGTGGGGCGTTGGCGTGCGGTCCAATGCATGGTCGACCGTACCGTTGCCCGGGTCACTCTCGAGAGTGAGATCGGTACAACCACTCCCTGGAGCGATGCGTTGTGGCGGTCGGCTTGGCGAGTGTTGGCCTCCCAACCCAACTCCCACGGAGGCCACCATGTCCACGCTCACCTCACGCGTCCTGTACGCCGCGCTCCTCGGCCAACTGGTCGCCCAGCTCGGCTGGATCGACCCACTGTTCATCCCGCTCGTCCTCGCCGGACCCCCCATCACGGGGGCGGTCCTGGCCCACCGGCGCGTCAGCTACGTCTGGGTGGCAGTTCTGTGGGCGAGTACCGGGCTCGGCATGTTGTGGTCGGACTGGGTCATCAACCGCTCGGACGTGCTGTTCCACCTCACGCTGGCCGTCCTCATGCCCATCTTGGCCGGCATCGGCTTCGGAGCCGTCCGGCTGACGCAGCGCCGCCCCTCGCCCGCGACCTGAACGCAACAACTCATCGCCGCGCGAGCCCTGACACCGCGCGACAGTCGGCTGGCCGCGGACAGGCGCGGTTGGGGTTGGTGGCGATGGCTCAGACTCCGTAGCCTTCAAGGATGGTTCTTGACGCCTTGCCGCTGACCGGAACGTGTGATCTGAGCACTTTCGGCCGACGCAGTGGCCGGCTGCGCCGGGTCGAGATCTGGTACGTGGTCTTCAACGAGCAGATCGTCGTCACGGGGACGCCGGGGCCGAGGCATTGGCTGGCCAACCTGCGTGAGCACCCCGAAGTCGTCCTGCACCTGCGGCAGCCAGCCCGCGACCTCACGGTCACCGCGCACGAGGTCACCGATGAGTTCACGCGGCGATGCGTCGCCAAGCAGGCATGGCGCGTCCAGCCCTGGTACTCCGAACAGCCGTACTCCTTGGACGACTGGGTGGCCAGTTCCCCCATGGTGATCCTGACTCCCACCACGTCCGACTGAACGGCATCAGGTGCAAGTCCGGCAAACGCAAGGCTGAGGTTGGCCTGGCCATCCACCCCAGAGCGCGCACCACAGCACCTGCCTCGGGACACAGGGTCGACTGGTGGCGCAATGACGCTGCTTCGGCCAGGGATCGAGTTGCGCCCGTGACGCAGCGATGTGACGCACGCGTTGGCGGCGCAGCGACGCATCTCCCGGTGTCGGCTCAAGATCGCCACACGGCGACGGCTCCGCCGGTGTGCTCCCAGGCCGTCAAGCCGGCGGGGCTGCTGCGTGGGCGATGATCGCGGCAAGGTCGGCCGGCCGGCTCCACATCGGCCAGTGGCCTGTCGGCAGGTCGACGAGCTCCAGTTTCCGGTACTGCAGGATGCCGGCGAGGAATGGCATTCCCTGCTTGGCGTAGGAACGGTACTCCGCGGCCGGGAAGGCGGTGCACACGATGGTGCCCGGGACGTCGAGACGACGGTCGTCGTGCAGCGACACGGCTTCGCGCATCGAGGAGGTCGGTTGGGGAACGGCGCGCTCCCGGAACGTGGCCAGCTGCTCCTCACTCAGTCCTTCCATCGACCCCTCTGCCAGCTCCTGGTCGTACTGCGCCGAGAGCGGGTGCTCGTCGCCCGTCACGTCCGGGTCGATGGCGTAGCCGTCCACGACCGGAGCCGTGTCGACCCAGATGACGTGGTCGACCTGGTCGACGTTCCGGTCCAGTGCGACCGTGGCGGGGACGGCTGCGCCGCTGTGCGCCACAAGTACCGTGCGGGCACCCTGTGGTGCTAGGGCCAGCGCGGCCCCGATCGCGCCGACATGGTCCATCAGGGTGACCGAGCCCCGGTCGTTGTGGTCGGGCTCGAGGCCCGGCAGGGTCAGGGCGAGCGCCGTTACGTGATGCTCTGACAGGTGCGCGAGGACGTCGTCCCACGCCCAGGCACCGAGCCAGAACCCGGGGACCAGGACGACATGGGCGGGAACCTCGGCGGTGGGGGTAGCGCTCATCGCACCATTGTGGTGCCCGGTGAGCGGCGGGTTCCGTCTAAGTGCAGCGGAAATCGGTCGCGAGGGTTCGTGGCGTTTCGACCTCCCATCGCTCGCTCAAGCGTCCTGGTCCGGGTTTTCCGGTCGGAGGGGGAGGACACCGCATGCAACCGGCGTCAACCTAAGTTGACCACATCAGATCTGTCAACTACGGTTGACGGTGTGAGCGAGGACATTCGGACGGCCATCGGCGCCGCACAGGGTGGCGAGCCGCTGCCTGAGCTGCGCCGGCTGCAGGCTCTGCACACCGACCTCGCCCGCGCCGAGGCCGAGCAGGTGCGCCGGGCCCGGGCTCAGGGATACTCCTGGGTTGCGATCGCCGGCGCCCTCGGCGTCAGCAGACAGGCCGTGCACAAGAAGTACGGTCGTAGATAGTGCTCTCGCCCGCTCCCGCATCAATCGGCAGGGAACCCGCATGTCCAGCACAACCACCCCCACCCGCGGACGCCGCGGCCGTCGCGCACCCGAAGTGGGTCCGCGCGCGAGCCTGAAGCAGCTGCTGCCATTCCTCCTCGAACACCGTCGCGTCCTCGTGATCGTCGTGGTCCTGAGCGTCTTAGGCGCCATCGCGACCCTCGCCCAGCCGCTGCTGGTGGGCCAGCTCATCGGCCGCGTCGAGGCAGACGAGCCGCTGGGCATGATGGTCTGGGGTGTCTTCGCGCTCGTGGTCGCGGCATCCGTCATCACAGGCTTTCAGCACTTCCTGCTGCAGCGCACCGGCACTGCCGTGGTCTACTCGTCGCGGCGCAAGCTGATCGGCCGCATCCTGCACCTGCCGATCAGCGAGTTCGACGCGCGGCGAACGGGGGATCTGGTCTCGCGAGTCGGGACCGACACGACTCTGCTGTACGCCGTCCTCACACAAGGTCTGGCCGATGCCGTCGGAAACAGCTTGGTCTTCGTTGGCGCCCTCGTGGCGATGGCGCTCATCGACCCCGCGCTCCTGGGTCTGATCGTCCTTGTGATCGGTGTGTCGATCGGGGGCGTGACGCTGCTCAGCGGACGGATCCGCACGGCAACGCGAGACCAGCAGGAGAAGGTGGGCGAGCTCGCGTCGGGCGTGGAGCGATCGATCGGTTCGATCCGCACTGTGCGTGCGGCCGGCGCCAGCTACCGCGAGGAGGCCGCGATCTCGGCGCTGGCCCAGGAGGCCTACGACCAGGGTGTGCGGATCGCCAAGGTGTCGGCGCTCATCGTGCCGATCGCGGGGATCGCGCTGCAGCTGTCGCTGCTGGTCGTGCTCGGTGTCGGCGGCCTGCGGGTCGCCTCCGGCGCGATCACCGTCGCCGCGCTCGTCACCTTCATCATGTTCCTGTTCCTGCTGATCGCCCCGCTCGGATCGACCTTCGGCGCGATCACGTCCGTCAACCAGGCGTTGGGCGCCCTCGGCCGCATCCAGGAGATCCTCGACCTGCCCTCCGAGACGCAGGGCGACGCCGCGCTGGCGACGCGCGTGCGGGACGCCGATCGCCCGTCGCGCCGGTGCGCCCGGCGCGGCGATCGAGTTCCGCGACGTGCACTTCCGCTATCCCGACGCCGTCGTCGCCGCGCGGCGTACCGCGGAGTCCGAGGCGCTCGCGCTCCTCGAGAGCGCGCACGTCGACGCCCACTCCATGTCGGGGGCCGAGGACCTCTCACCCACCCCCGTCGCCGCAGAGGTGCTGCGAGGAGTGTCCTTCTCGGTGCCGCGAGGTTCTCGAGTCGCACTGGTCGGGCCGTCGGGCGCAGGAAAGAGCACGACCCTCGCCCTCATCGAACGCTTCTACGACCCGACGGGCGGCGCCGTACTGATCGACGGAGAGGACGCGCGCACCCTCGACCGTGCCGCGCTGCGCGCGCGCCTGGGCTACGTCGAGCAGGATGCCCCGACCCTGGCCGGGACTCTCGCCGAGAACCTGCGACTGGCCTCTCCCGAGGCATCCGATGACGACTGCGAGCGCGTGCTGCGCGCCGTGAACCTGGGCGAAGTACTCGAGCGAAATCCCCTCGGCGTGCATGCCCCGGTCGGCGAGAGCGGCGTCATGCTCTCCGGCGGCGAGCGCCAGCGTCTCGCCATCGCCCGCGCGCTGCTGGCCGCACCCCCGATCCTGCTGCTGGACGAGTCGACCTCCTCACTGGACGGCCTCAACGAGCAGCGCATGCGCGACGCGATCAACGCCGTCGCGACCGATCGCACGCTCATCGTGATCGCCCACCGCCTATCGACAGTCGTCGACAGCGACCACATCGTCGTCATGGACCACGGTCAAGTCGTCGGCCAGGGCACACACTCCGACCTCATCGACTCCACGCCGCTCTACCGCGATCTCGCCCGGCACCAGCTCCTGGTCTGACTCGGCACCTCGGGCGCCGCTGACGGAGCCTCCGGCCGCACTCGATGCGAGGCCAAGCCATCCTGACCGGCCGTGAATCGTGATCCACCGACGCGACAACCTCCAAGAACGACGCGGCGACCTCGCCACGGGCCGCAACGAAATCGGTGGAGCGGGTGGTTGGGCGCCCGGCGGCTGGTCAGCCGGCGGTCACGCCGTGCTCGTGAGCGATGAGCACGGCCTGCACCCGGTCCCGTGCGTCGAGCTTGGCGAGGATGCTTCGTACGTGCGTCTTCACCGTCGCGAGCGATACGACGAGGCGGTCGGCGATCTCGGGGTTGGTGAGGCCGACCGCCATCAGCGAGAGGACCTCGCGCTCGCGTGAGCTCAGTGACGCCAGTTGCCCGGCGCGGAGTTGGCTGGCGGGCCGCCGCTCGAGGAAGCGACTGATGAGGCGACCCAGCACCTGCGGCGCCATCGGCGTCTCGCCGGCGGCGGTCCGTTCGACGGCACTGACCAGTTGGGCGGCCGAGGCATCTTTGATCAGGAACCCGGCGGCTCCGGCAGCCAGCGCGTCGTACACGTGCTGGTCGAGGTCGAACGTCGTCAAGATCAGCACCCTGCAGGGCAGTTCTGCGGACACGATCTGCCGGGTGGCCTCGACGCCGTCGGTTCGCGGCATCCGCACGTCCATGAGCACGACGTCGGGCCGGAGCCTCTCTGCGAGGGCAACGGCCTCGGTTCCGTCGACGGCTTCGCCAACGACTTCGATGTCGGCGAGCTCCAGGATCATCCGCAGTCCGCTGCGGACCATCGCCTGATCGTCGGCCAACAGGACGCGGGTCACCTCCACACCTCGCTGGGCGCGGGCAGATGCGCCGCCACGGTGTACTTGCCGTCGTGAGCTGAGGTCGCGAAAGTTCCGCCGAGCAGCCGGGCTCGCTCCGCCATTCCGGGCAGGCCCATGCCCTCGCCCGGTTCGGGCGTCCCAGCCAGGGCGTTGACCACCTCTAGCCGAACGGCGTCCGCGGTCCAGTCCACGTGCACGCTCACTTTCTCGCCGGGTGCGTGCTTCCCGGCGTTGGTCAGGCACTCCTGCACGATCCGGTTCACGGCCAGCCAGTGCTTTGGTGCGTCCCCCCACGGCTGACCCGACACGGTCAGGGCGGCGGGGATCCCTTGCCGGTCGGCACGGTCGACGAGTTCCGCCAGGCCACGGCCATCGGGCGTGGCTGGATGCTCGCCGTCGCCGAGTAGGTGGAGTATCGCCCGCAGCTCACGGTTGGCCCGGTGAGCAGTCTCCCGGACGGCGGTCATCGGCTCGCTGGCGAGTTCCGGGGACCGCGCGAGGGCCTGTACGGCGGCCTCGGACTGGATCGACATCAGGGTTACCTCGTGACCGACCACGTCGTGCAGTTCGCGAACGATCCGTGCGCGCTCCTCCTCGACGGCACGCTGGCGCGCGGCTTCGCGCTCCGCGCGCAACCGCGCGTCGGCCTCCCGTTCCTGGAGGCGCATCAGCAGCCCGAAGCCATAGGGAGCAACGACCACCAGCCACCCGCTGAGCAGGCCCGAGACTGGGTCCTCCGGCCCGAGCAGCGTTCCGACGGTGCCTGTGGCGATCGCGAAACCGCACGCGAGCGCGCCGGAGAGCAGGCTGCGTGCCCAGCGTCCGAGGGAGTAGAAGAGCAGGATCGCGATCACGTAGCCGAGAAACAGGAAGGCATCGACCGGGACCCAAATGGCGGCACTCCACGCCGCCGCGGCTGCCACGGGGTGGGTCCGTCGCCACATCAGCGGGAGCACCATGCAGGTCGTGAGCACAAGGTCCACGACCACGTTGTCGCTCAGCGGCTGGAGCACGAGGACCTGCACCACGCTGACAGCCAGGAACACGCAGGTGAGCACCACGTCGGCGCGTCGGATGCCGTCCGTCGCCACCGCCGCCCGGGTCCCCATATCGGCAGCGTAGAGCCACGTCCGGCCGCGCGTCCTCAACCCGTGGGCTGACCACAAGCTCAACCCCTGACCCGATGTGCCCGCAATCGGCGGGCACCTAGCGTGCAACCCACCGATCAAGAGAGGAACGCCATGACCACCACCACCACCATTCCTTCCGAACCCCGCACCCGCCACAACGTCGCCCTGACCGCCGCGCGGGTCCTCGCCGGGATCCTCGGCCTCATGCAACTGGCCGGGGCAATGTTCTTCCTGTTCCTGGCGCCCGAGGAGGCAGTCTGGCTCGGCCCCTGGGTCGATGTCCCCGTCGTCGCGGCCCTGCTCAGTGGGGCGCTCCTGAAACTGGCCATCTCAGTGGGACCAGGACTCAACGCGCACAGCCGGATACGTCTCGGTCTGCTCGCCGTCACCATCGGTGTCGCAGTCACGCTCATCAAGATCCCGGTCTACGACGAACCCGAGGGTGTGGTCTTCCTTGCTCTCGACACCGTGCTGCTGGCGCTGCTCCTGCTCGCCCGCCGCGGCGCAAGGTCAGGTTGAGCCCACTGCCTGGCCATCCAGGACGCCTCACAGAAACGCCTCCAACAGCATCCGGCCGCTGGCTCGGGCTGGCCGGGCAGGGTTGACGTCGTCTGTTTCGTGGTCGTGTGACTGGTGAATCGACTCACCCTCTAGCGAGGTGAGAACCCGCCCTCCACTTAACCCTGGGCGGTTCAGCTCGTCCGCGACAATGTCTGGCATGACAGTGAGCCGGCACGAGGAGATCGAACGCAAGTACGCCGTCGAGCCCGAGACCCGGTCGCCGGCTCTCGGTCGGTTGGCCGGCGTCGCTGAGGTCGGGTCTGCAGTGGAGACCGACCTGGAGGCGGTGTACTTCGACACGGCTGAGCTCGACCTGCTTCGACACGGCATCACCTTGCGGCGCCGGGCCGGTGGGCAGGACGAGGGGTGGCACCTGAAGGAGCCGTCCGGACCGGACGCGCGAACCGAGTCGCGCCTGCCCTTGGGGCGTGCCGTGCGCACCGTGCCGAAGCCACTACGAGAGCAGGTCGAGCCGGTCATCGGTTCACAGCGACTGGTGCCCGTGGCACGGGTGACGACGCACCGAACCGAGCGTGGGCTGTTCGACACGCACGGCACACGCCTCGCGCACTTCTGCGACGACGACGTGCACGCCGAGCGGCTCCTGCCGCCCAGGCTGCCTCAACACTGGCGCGAGTGGGAGATCGAGCTCGCTGGGAACGACAGGGACCTGCTGCAGCAGCTCGAGACTGCGTTGGTGACGGCCGGGGCCCGACCCGCGAGAGCGTCATCGAAGGCGGCGCGAGCCCTCGCGCTGCACAACGGGACGCGCGGCAAGGAGCCACTGCGACCCGACCCACCCCATCGCCGCTCCGATACCCGTGTGGTGCTGCGCGCCTACCTCGCGGATCACCTGGGCGCCCTTCAGGAGCATGACAGCGGGCTCCAGGGGGAGACGGTCCACCAGCTCAGGATCGCTGCACGCCGCCTGCGTTCGGTGCTGGCCAGTTACCAGCCGATCTTCGAGCCGGGCGCGGTCGAGCCGGTTCGTGAGGAGCTGCGGTGGCTGGGAGGCTCGCTGGGCCCGGCCCGCGACTTCGAGGTCCTGCGCCGCCACCTTGACGCGCTGGTCGACGACGAGCTCGACCAACCCGCTGGGCCGCCTCCGGGGACGCTGCGCCAGCGCATCAATGAGGACCTGGAGCGGGCGCACCGCCTCGGCCACCGCAGCGCGATGGAGGTTGTTGCGAGCCAGCGGTACGGGCGCCTGCTCGGGCTGCTCGCAGCCGCCGTCGAGTCCCCCGCCCTGCTTCCTGATGCCTCCAAGAAGGCCCGCACTGTGCTCCCGACGATCCTTGCACGTGACGTGAAGCGGGTGAGGCGGGCCGCTACGACAGCCCACCGTTGCCGCCCCGGCCCTGTGCGAGACGAGGCGCTGCATGAGGTCCGTAAGAAGGCCAAGCGACTGCGGTACTCGGCCGAGGCGGCGGCGCCCGTGCTTGGCAAGCGCGCGCGGAAGCTCGCCAAGCGCGCGAAGTCGCTGCAGGACGCGTTGGGCGCCCATCAGGACACGGTGGCCTCGCGCACCTGGCTGGAGGACCTGGCCGGACGAGCCGACGGCGAGACCGCGATCGCGTTCGGTGCGGGCAGGCTCCACGCCCGCGAGGAACAGCGCGCTCATTCCGCTGAGCGCGAGTACGAGAAGGCCCTGCGACGGCTCCCACAGAAGGGCGTTGAGAGTTGGCTCCGGGGTCATTGACGCGCTCACGGCACCGAGGCACAGGTGGACGCGGGCGCGCGAGGGCACCTTGGGGTCTCATGCATCTAGCGCGGCTGCCTTCCAACCACACGCCGGGTTCTAGCGGGCTCACTGTGGTCTGACACAGGCGAAGGGCGTCGCCGATAGGGGCCAGCGGGTGGCCGACGCACCCGGGGGGGCGCCTGCCTTGGCCACGGCGACAACCATTTCGTGGGGCTAGCCGCTCCCGAGACCGACGAACAAGACCGGTATGTTCTGAAGGCCTTGCGCCGCACCGCAGAGGGTCAGACCCGGGGGGACTCCTGCGGTTCGGATCCGCCCCAGTAGAGCCACCGCCAGCGACCCTCCTCCAACCCGAATACCGCGGTCGTCCAATAGGGGACAACCTCGTCGTCACCATCGCGAACCACGTGCACGGAACCGAGGATCTGCGCCCAAGCCACCTCTGCCCGCCGCCACACGGTCACCGTCTCGGGTGCCCACCGCAGTCCCCACGACGAAACGACGGTGGCTGCGCCGACGGCCTCGTCGGGGCCGGCCCAGAGTTCGCCCTGCCCAGAACCGGCGATGGCGATGTCAGCCGCACCGAACAGCTCGGCAACATCGGATCCCGGAGTGGACATGGCCTCGTATGTGGCGTCGATCAGTGCCTGGATGGCCTGACGGGTGCTGTCATCCGCGATCATCTGACGAATCTATGGGCCGGATCTCCGGAAGTCACCCCCGTCTGGCGATCGCAGGGCTGCCCTCTCAGATGACTCGGTCGACTCACGCCCGATGGGCACTACTCGCCGCGTTGCTCGAGGTAGGTGCGGGCAACACCGGTGGGGGCGTGGACGAGCCACGCGTCGAGGAGGGCGTCTGCAAGTTCGTTCTCGCTGGCGCTCGCCAGGTGCAGCAGGACCGCCGGATAGTTGTCGAGGTGCGGGATCGTGAACAGGTGGCCGTGGTGCGTTTGGAGGAGCGACTCCTTGTCCTCCAACCCGTCGGTCACCAGCGCGAGGATGGGGCCCTGAGGCACCGGATCCTCAGCGAAGCGCTTGATGTCGGCCTTGCTGAAGGGCCGCTCCCAAGCGAACACCTTGGCTGCCACGGACCATGTCCGGTGGCCGTACCGGACGCCCCTGGAGACCTCTGGCAGTCATTGCAACAAGACGCTCGACGTCCCCGAAATCGGCCACCACGCAAACCTAGCTCTGGAAATGCGCGGGCACCACAGATCGGTTGTCGCCTCATCCGTGCAGCAGTCCCGGCGGTTGGGAGGCCGACGCAAGCGCCGCGCAGCCGAGCGAGGTGGCGTGCCAGAGCCTTGGCGTTCGGGGGGCGTCAGGAGGGGAAGTCGGGCCCGGCATCCAGCCGTAGCCGGAGCAGGACGTCCAGGGCCACCGAGTCACCGTCGCGGCCACCCGCTCCGACCTGGAGCGGGGCGTCGCTGGGCTCGACGTGGACGCCGGCCAACCGTCCGCGCAGGCTGGGCGCCACGACCAGGACGTACCAGTGGCCGTCCGTGCCGACGGCAGCGCGACGGTCCCGCCGCACGTACCAGCCGACGACGTCGGTACGCAGGCTCCCGCCGCCGCTGTAGGGCAGTGCCCGCAGCCGGGTGGGTTCCACCCCCGCCGACCGCATCGCCTCGGCGAAGCCCGCCACCATCGGGGCCGTCAGCCGCGCCTCGGCCTGCGCCGCCCGCGCTGCGGCCGCGTAGTGGTAGTCGGCGTTCTCCCGCGCCTGCCGGCGACGAACGGCGGCCGGGTCTGCGGGATCCCTCTCCGGGCTCATCGGCCGATCATCTCAGCGGGTGGGGCCATCTGTGGGCAGTTGGCAGGCGAAGCCGCCCGAGGCGGGCTTGGAGAGTTCCACTGGCGGATCGGCGGACCCCCGTACTTGTAACTCCGTCCCTCCGTCAGTCACCCAGGAAGTGGCTGGCCAAGGCCGGGGCGAGGGCTTTTGCCTTCACTTCGTGGGTCTGCCCTGCCAAGATGACGGTGGCGGCCCCCGGGATCTGGGCTGCGATGGCGACGGGGGCGTTTTGCATGTAGGCCGGGCTCTTGCCGCCGGCAATGAGCAGGGTCGGTACGCCGATCGCGGCGTAGTGGTCGTCCGGCAGGGGCTGCCCGCGGCGGTAGGGGGAGACGATGTCGAAGTCATTGGGCAGAGTGTCGGCGGACGCGGTGAGCTTCTTCCACATCGGCAACAGCGGCATGACGGTGACCACGGGTGCGGGTACGCCCAGAAGCCGAAGAAAGGCCTTGACTGCGCGGGTGCGGTGTCCCCCGGCCAGGAGGGCTCGCAGATGGTCGGTGAAGCCGGGGTCGTCTGGCGCGTGGCTGTCGTCCAGGATGAAGGGCGGCTCGTACACGGCGAGGCGATTCTTCAGCAGTCCCTGCCGGGCGGCCTCGAGGGACAGGGCGGCGCCCGCGGACCCTCCGAAGACGGATGCCTGCGGGTCCACGCTCTCCAGGACTGCGACCAAGTCCTCAACTTCTCGTTGGACCGCATACGGCGACCGGCCGGGGCTGCTCTCGCCGCGTCCGCGCCGGTCGTAGCCCACGACCGTGAATCGGTCGGCCATGATCGGGGCGAGCTCGTCGAAGGCGCCCATCGCGCGGTGACACAGCGCCCCCTCGACGATGACCAGGGTAGGTCCGCTGCCGGTCACCTCGTAGGCGATCGGCGTGCCATCCGCGGAGGTGGCGAACCGGGTGGAGGTGGTGGAAGAGATGCCCATGCGCTCAGGATCGCAGAGCATGCCCCACCACGTCACGGCTGTCGTAGCCCCTGCTGCAGGTACCCGGCCACCAGCCGCGGCTGCACCAAGGGGAGCAGGTGACCTCCCGGAATGACGTCGGGCTCAATGCCGAGCCGGTCACGAGCGACCCGGACCTGCAGGCCGGCCGGGAAGAAGCGGTCGTCCACGCCAACGAGAACGCGAGTGCCGGCTGGCCACGCCGTGAAGTCACACACCGATTCAAAGGCGACCTCGGCCTCGGATCGCTGATACCGCTCGCCTTCGGCCGCGATCTCGGGGTCGACATCGTGCAGGAAGTAGGTGGCCAGGTCGAAGGGACCGTAGCCACCGGCGAGGGCCGCCTCCTCCCGGGCCTGCAGTGCGCCCGTGTGGGTCCACCACTCGCGTGCCGTCTCACCCGGGCTGGGGATCATCGCGTTGACCAGCACCAGCCCACCGACGGTTATCCGCTCGCAGACGAGCGGTGCGGTGAACCCTCCCAGCGACCCTGCGACGAGGACGACGTCGGCGCGTGAACCGATCGCGTCGACCACCAGCTCGGTGTAGCGGGCCAGGCCCGCGGTCTCGTCGTCGCCGGGGAGGTCGACAGCGATCGCTTCGTGGCCTGCCTCGGTCAGGAGACGGGTCACGCGGCTCCAGACCCACGACGAGCCTCCGGCGCCCGGGATGAGAACGAAGGTAGGCACACCCGACAGTAGACGACCCCGGCGCTACGCCGCGGCACACGGCGGAGAGCACTGCGAGGCGCGCACAGACGGCGGTTGTCATCGGGAGGATTGCCCACTACCGCGCGTCGATGATCTCCCCGTTGCGCGGCAGGCGGCCTCCGAAGGTGATTGGCACCGCGCAGGCGTGAAGGACGTCCAACCGGTCGATGGCCTGAAGGTGGACATGTGGTTCGGTGCTGTTGCCTGAGTTGCCGCAGCGCCCCAAAGTCTGGCCCCGCCGAACGTCTTGACCCAGCCGCGCCTGGACGGTGCCTTGTTGCAGGTGGCACACCGCGACCACGGGACCGTGACGCGTTTCGATCATGACGTGGTTGCCAGCCAGGCCCACCCATCCCGCTGCTGCCCTTCGGCGCTGGGTCAGGGCGTACCCAACCGAGGGCAGCCCCCGGAAGGACTGGTGATCCGGTTCGCTGTGGTGCTCGGCGACGACCACCCCGTCGACCGGCGCCAGGATGGGGCGCCCGAAGCCTGGGAAACGCTCAGGCGGTTCCGTGCGCAGGAGCGAGCCGAACGTGATCGGTGCTGTTCGCCCAGTCCTGTCCACCGGGACGAAGTCGATCGCGAATGAGGTGGCGAACAGGGTCGTACCGTGGCTGGGAACTCGATTCGTTGGGCTGTTCTGTGTCAGCCAACGACCCGTGAACGGGTAGTCCAGGTCAACAGTAGGAACCATTCGCACCACCCCTCTTCAGTGACTTGACTACCGCCATCCTGCCGCCCGCTCACCCGATACCGGGCGGCGGCATCGCCGTTGGCGTGGTCGGCTGGCGGCGAAGAGGCGCAGAGATCCGTGCTCTTGGTGCCGGTGCGTGTTGTCCCAGGCCTACTGGTCGTGGCTGGCGCGTGGGTTCTACGCTTCGAGGATGGACGCGGCCAGGGTCGTTGCGCTCGTCGAGATCGGTGAGGACGCGCTCGTCCGCGCGAGACGGATGGATCCGGGTGCGCACGTCACGGTCGAGGCTCGCTACCCCGAGATGCTCGATGGCCTGGACTGGTGCTTGGCGAACGGGCAGCCAGAGGCGGCGTACCGGCTGGCGTCGGCGCTGGTGCCGTTCTGGGTCTCGACCAACCGGATGGATGACGGTGACGCGTGGTTCGAGCGCGCGCTGGGGACGGTCGCCGGAAGCGAGGCGTCTCGGGCGAGGGCCCTGTACGACCACGGGTACCTCGTCCTGTGGCCGGGCCGCTACGACGTGGCGAGGCAGCGCTTCGCTGACGCCTTGGCGTTGGCGGAGCGGCTGGATGACGGCTCGTTGCAGGCACTTGCCCTGGCGGGGTTGGCTCGGGTGGCGCTGTACACCGACGTGGAGGAGGCCCTGTGTCTCTTGCGGCAGGCAGACGCGGTGACCCGGGACCTCGCGGACGATGACCCTGGGCGGTCCAGCACGTTGCACGTCCTCGGCGTGGCGCTGCAGATGTCGGGAGACCTCGAAGCGGCACGCGAGGTGATGTCGGCTCGGCTGTCGATGGGCCGCTCCACGGGTGACGACTTCGTCGTGTGGGTGGAGTCGGCCAACCTCAGCATGGTCGAACGTCGCCTGGGCAACCTCGATCGGGCTGGGGAGCTCGCCGCGCAGGCGCTGGAGATCGACGCCCAGCGAGGCGACGAGATGTCCGTTGCCTGGATCATCAACAGTCTCGCCGCCGTAGCGGCCGCCAAGGGAGATCCCGAGCGGGCTGCCACCCTGCTCGGGACTGCCGCTGCGCTACTCGAACGTGCTGGCGGTGAGTGGCCACCGGACGAACGCGAGCAGTACCACGAGACGCTGTCCATCGTGACAGCCGCACTCTCACCAAGCGCCCTTGCCGATGCGCGCGCTCGTGGGGCCGGCTACTCGGTCACCGAAGGCATCGCGTACGCCCTACAGGCGGCTGATTGAACCCGTGAGCCTCAGCCAGTTCCGCGTGGGCGTGCGCGAACGGGGTGGAGGCGTCGGTACGCAAGGGCGGGGCGTCTGTCCTCACTGTCCTCGGCCACTTTGCGGTTCAGCGCGTCGGGTGGTCCGCCAACCGGCCCAGGCGAACACTCCGATGGGGATGGGCAGCCAGAACGAGAACAGGCGGTACAGGAGGGTCGCGATGAGCGCGGTGTCGGCGGGCACCCCGACCAGGATCAGCAGTGCGGTCAAGCCGGCATCGACGAACCCCACTCCCCCCGGCGTGATCGGGATGATCGCGAAGGCCTGCGCGATGACATACGCCAGCAGGACCTCCGATGGGCGGACCTGGGCGCCGAACGCGACCAGCGCCGCGACCAGGGCGGCGTAGTCGAACATGCGGTTCGCCGCGGCCGCGATCGCGGCTCGCCACCAGTGCTTGTCGAACGCGGCGGCGATCCGCTCGCGCTGCGCAAGGAGGCTGTCGGCGACACCGTCGGGCGTCACCGACGCCCGCACGAGGTGCACGATCCGCCCGATGCCGCGGCCGGTGAGCGCGACCACCTTGGGCCAGGTGAGGGCGGTGACACCGACGGCGACGATGACCACGGCGAGCATCATCGACACGACCAGGCCGAGCTGGAGCTGCCGGGCCGGTGGGGGCCCGATGATCAGTGCAGGGATGGTCAGGACCGGCAGGAGCAGTAGGACCGCGGCGCTGAGCAGGTTGACCGCGGTGAGGCCCGACGCGACGGTGGTGGCGGGCTGACCGGCGCTGATGAGGACCTTGGCCTGGACCAGACCGCCCGTGGCGGCGCCTCCGGGCACGACCTTGCTCGCTGCGTTTCCTGCCAGCTGCGCGGTCGCGGCCGTGCCCCAGCCCAGCGGTGGTGCCCGGTGGCCGTCGACCCGTTCCGCATCATGGGGGTGCGGGGCCAGCGCGATCCTGGCCAGCCACCACAGCGCCGCGAAGCTGCAGAGCTCGAGCAGGGCGAGCACCACGAACCAGCGCACGGCGACCCCGGCGAGTCGTGGCCAGGCCCCGAACATGGTCAGCAGGCTGGGCGCCACCACGTAGAGACCGATCCCGGTCACGCTCAGCCCGACGGCACGCCAACCCCAGCGCCGAGCCAGCGCCCCGACCGAGATCTCCACCGGCTCAGTGGACCATATCGGTGCCTTGGCGGAGTGTTCATCGGGTCCAGGCAACAGTGGGCGCCGTCCTCTCGCTGGGCCGAAAGGTCGGCCATGCCGGGTCCGTGAGCGATGCACCGCGCGTTCACCTCGCGCCGGTAGCGTGACGAGCAATGAGCACTCCACACCTGATCGCCCTCGACATCGACGGCACCACCGTCAACCACGAGGGGGCGCTGTCCGCCGGGGTTCGCGAAGCCGTGCGCGCCGCCGCGGATGCCGGTCACCACGTCACGATCGCGACCGGCCGCGGCATCATCGGCACCCTTCCGGTGCTCGACCGCCTCGGCATCACGACGGGATATGCCGTGTGTGCGAACGGCGCGATCACCCTTCGCCTGGACCCCACGCTGGATGCCGGGTACGACATCATCGAGTCGGTCACCTTCGACCCGGCGCCGGCACTGCGGGTGCTGCGCGAGCACTTCCCGTCGGCCCTGGTCGCGGTGGAGGAGCTCGGCGTCGGCTTCAAGGTGAGCGCACCGTTCCCCGAAGGTGAGCTGGACGGCATCCCCGAAGTGGTGTCGTTCGACGAGCTCATGGCGACGCCGGTGACGCGCGTGACGCTGCGCGACCCGACGGCGACGAGCGAGGAGTTCATCGAGCGCACCTCGCGGATCGGCCTGCACGGGGTCGAGTACGCGGTGGGGTGGAGCGCGTGGCTCGACATCACCCCGGAAGGTGTGTCCAAGGGTGCGGCACTTGAGGTCATTCGCCGTTGGCTCGAGGTCGAGCCGCAGTACACGGTCGCGGTCGGCGACCAGCGCAACGACTTCGAGATGCTTCGGTGGGCGGCTCGGGGCGTGGCGATGGGCAACGCCCCGGACGAGGTCAAGGCCGCAGCCGACGAGGTGACCGGGGACGTCGACGACGACGGGCTCGTGTCGGTGCTCCGCTCGCTCCTCTGAGTGGCCCATCGCCGGTGGCGGTGACCCACCCGGGCGTCGAAGTGGTGCGCACGCAAAGCGCCACGGCATCCGCGCCGGTGCCAAGGTGGGCGGATGGACAGCACCGACGTCACCTCCGCCGCGCGCAAGACCGGCGACCACCCGCTCGTTGAGAAGGGCGCACGCGTCGGCTACGCGATGTCCGGGATCATCCACTTCATCATCGGCTGGATCGCCCTCAAGATCGCCTGGGGCATCGGGGGCGGGTCGAACGACGCCGACACCTCCGGGGCGCTGCGCACCGTGGCCAGCAGCGGGGTGGGCCCGATCATGTTGGGATTCGCCGTGGTCGGCTTCCTCATGCTCGCCGTGGCGATGGGCGCGGCAGCCGTCGTCGGCAGCCAGGGCGGTGAGGCGAGCGACCGCATCAAGTTCGCTGCCAAGGCCGTGATGTACGCGGCCTTTGCGTGGACCTCCTTCACCATCGCCCGCGGCTCGTCGAGCTCTGAGGAGGCCAAGACCGACGACATGACCGCCCAGGTGATGGGGATGCCGGGTGGTCGCTTTCTCGTCGCCCTCGTCGGTCTCGTCGTGCTCGGCGTGGCCGGCTACCACGTGTACAAGGGCTGGTCGAAGAAGTTCCTCGGTGACCTCGAGGAGCACCCCGGCGACTGGGCCGTGACCGCCGGGCGGGTGGGCTACATCGCCAAGGGCTGCGCGCTCGTCGTCGTCGGCCTGCTCTTCCTCCTCGCCGCGTGGCACGGGGACTCGAAGGAGGCCGCCGGTCTCGACGGCGCCCTGACGACGATCAAGGACCTCGCGTTCGGGCCCTACCTGCTCACGCTGGTGGCAGCCGGTATCGCCTCGTACGGCGTCTACTCCTTCGCGCGCGCCCGGTACGCCCGCCTCTGAGGTTTCGTCTGGCGCAGGGGGCTGCATCCCGAAGTGGATGCAGGAGCGGAGGCTCGGGTCATGAGCACGCAGATCGCACTCCAGCGCGAGATGCGCCGACTGGTTGCCCTGCACGACGTGGAGATCTGTCTCGTACGGCTGGATCAGACCCGGCCCGATCTCGTCCTGACGCGTGAGACCGTCCGGGGGACGATTCCTGTTCTACGTCATCAGCCGTCAGTGACCGCGGACTTCCGACGCAGGTAGAGCCACGCGAGCACCGCACACACGACCCCGTTGAGGATGGCGAACACGATGTCGGTCACGTGGTGCGCCCCCCGGTAGAGCCGCGCGTACGCGACGAATGCCGGAGCCAGCACGCACCACGTGATCGCCAGCCGGCGCACGACCGGGTTGTCGATGCGCGTGGACATGAGCCCGAACGCAAGGTAGAGCGCCGTCGCCGCACCGACGTGCCCGCTCGGGAAGCTCGACGTCGGGGGCGTCGGGTCCAGCCGTTCCACCGTCGGCCGGGCGCGGCCGACGACGTGTGCGGCGATGACGAACACGGTGGCCTGGAGGCTGATCGCGATGCCGGGGACCACGGCATACCACCACTGCTTGGTCCGCCACCAGACGAGGCCGACGACGATCAGGCACACCCCGATGACGTACTCGGTGTTGCCGATCGACGACATGAGGTGGGTGATGGAGTTCCACAGGCCGTCGCGCGAGTCCTGGAGGTCGCGGTTGATCTGCTTCTCGTCCTCCGACAGCTCGAACAGCGGGCCCTTGAGGATGTAGCCGAAGCCGATGATGACCCCGAGCAGCACGGTCGCGGGCAGGATGGCGCGCACCGCGAGGTCGCGCAGCGCGGCCTTCACCGTCGGCCGGCTCTGGTCCTCGTCCCACCGGGTGAGGAAGGCCATCAGTGCTCCTGTCGTTCTGTGACGTCGGTCATGGCGGGCTGTACGTCGGGGTCGTCCACGGGGGCTTCGTCCTCGTCCGGGGGGTGCCAGCCGACGTACCCGGCATACGAGGCGAGTGCGAGGCCGACCCCGGTGATGACCCCGACGGTGACGTCCGAGGTGTAGTGCACCCCGAGCAGGACGCGGTCGGCCGCCGTGACCGCCACCACGGCGACTGCCGCGGCGACTGCGACGACCTTGGCCCACGTGTGTGCGAGCAACGGCCACACCAGGATGACGACGGTGGTCGCCCACGCAGCGGAGTTGAGGGCGTGGCCCGAGGGGAAGGAGTAGCCGGGGCTGTTCGACACAGGATCCTCGAGCACCGGTCGCGCCCGCTGGAAGAGGTACTTCGCGCCGAGCCCGACCATCCAGGCCAGCATCATCGTGCCGAACGCCCACCACGCGCGGGTGCGAAGGCCCTTGGCCAGCCACACCCACAGGCACAGGGCGGTGCCGATCACGTAGAGCTTGATGGGCTGGCTGGCCTCCTGCCACGTGATGAGGGCATCGGTCACCCCCGTGCGGGGGCGGGTGTACGCCGTGGCCCGCTCGGTGATCGCGTCGTCGAGCCGGATCAGGGGGTCCCACTCGCTGCGCACGAGCAGCCCCACGCCGAAGAGCACGGCGGCGACGATGAGTGCGTAGGCCAGAGACCGGCTCAGTCGGCGGGCCCGGGGCGGGGCCTGCTGGGGTGTCACGGTGCCGTTCACCGAGCCTTTCTACCGTAGAGCGGTGCCCCGAAAGGCTGCGCGAGACAGACGAACTGGGCCGGAGGGCATCCGTGCCCGTGGGATGCTGGGCGCGCCATGGCCGAGCTCCACGTCACCTCAGCGTCCAACCCCCGCCTCAAGGCGGTGCTCGCGCTGCGCCGACGACGCGTGCGCGAGGACGAGGGGCTGACCGTCGTCGACGGCTTCGAGGAGCTCACCCTCGCGCTCGACGCGGGAGTGGTCCCCGAGACGGTGCTGCACTGCCCCGAGCTGATGCTCGACCCGGCGGCCCAGGGCGAGCTCGTGCAGCGGGCCCGCGACCTCGGCGCGTCGACGATCCGGCTGAGCCGCAGCGCCTTCGAGAAGGTCGCCTATCGCGAGGGGCCCGACGGGTTCCTGGCCGTCGTCCCCGTCGCCGGGGTGGCGCTGGACGACCTCGCCCTGCCCGCGGATCCTCTCGTCCTGGTCTGCGAGGGGCTGGAGAAGCCGGGCAACCTCGGAGCCGTGCTGCGCACCGCGGATGCCGCGGGCGTCGCCGCCGTCGTCGCCGCCGACCCGGTCACCGACTGGGGCAACCCCAACGTCGTGCGGGCCAGCAAGGGCACCGTCTTCTCCGTGCCCGTGGCGTCGGCGACCACGGAGGAGGTCATCGCGTGGGTGCGGCGCCACGGCATCCGGCTGGTGGCGACGACCCCCGACACCGACACCGCGCACACCGCAGTCGACTACCGCGGGGGCGTCGCGATCGCGGTCGGCACCGAGAAGGAAGGGCTCACCGACACGGCGCTGGATGCCGCGGACGCGCGCGTTCGCATCCCGATGGTCGGGCGGGTCAACTCCCTCAACGCAGCCACTGCTGCCGCCGTCGTCGTCTACGAGGCGGTCCGCCAGCGTTCCTCGTGAGGCGTGCGTGGTCGCTGTGACCGTGGTTGGTCACGCTGGGATCACGTCTGTCGCGCAGGCCCGGCCCGTGTCAGGAGCACCCCTTCGCGTGTGCGACGATGAACGGCATGCGAGTTGACCACGTCGTATATGCCGCGGAGCGCGACGGCCTCAAGGCCACGGCGCAACGTCTCGCGCAGCAGATCGGGGTCGCGCCGGTCGATGGGGGAATCCACCCGCGCTTCGGGACGCGCAACATCATCCTTCCGCTCGCCCACGAGCGGTACGTCGAGGTCGTCGAGGTGCTCGACCACCCCGCCAGCGACAAGGCGCCCTTCGGTCAGGCCGTTCGGGCCCGGTCCGAGGCCGGCGGCGGCTGGCTCGGGTGGGTCGTCCAGGTCGACGACATCGCCCACGTCGAGAGCCGCCTCGGGCGCGAGTCCGTCGCCGGCAACCGGCACCGTCCCGACGGCGTCGAGCTGCGCTGGCGCCAGCTCGGGATCAAGGGCCTGCAGTCCGACCCCCAGCTGCCCTACTTCATCGAGTGGGAGCAGGGCATCCCGCACCCGTCCGCGGACGCCCACACCGAGGTGACCATCGACTCGCTGCAGATCGCGGGCGACCCCGACCGGGTGCGTGAGTGGCTCGGGCTGCCCGCCGACGCGACGTCGACGGTGATCGACTTCCACTTCGTCTCCCCGCACGGCACGCCCGGGCTCATGGCGGTCACCTTCGACACCCCGAGCGGCGACGTCACCATCTGACGCCGGGCCCCGCCCGGCCGGTCAGGTCTTGCGCGTCCAGCGGCGCAGTCGAAGGCTGTTGCCCACGACGAGCACGCTGGAGGCGGCCATCGCTGCCCCGGCGATCATCGGGTTGAGCAGGCCCGCCATCGCGAGCGGGATCGCCGCGATGTTGTAGCCGAAGGCCCACCCGAGGTTCTGCTTGATGGTGCGCAGGGTCGCCCGCGACAGCCCGATGGCGTCGACGACGGCCGGCAGCTCGGCCCGCAGCAGCACGATGTCGGCCGAGTCGGCTGCGACATCGGCGCCCGTTCCCATGGCGATGCCGAGGTCGGCCTGGGCCAGGGCCGCGGCGTCGTTGACCCCGTCGCCGACCATGGCGACGACCTTGCCGCGCTTCTGGAGGCTGGCGATCATCGCGTGCTTGTCCTCGGGTCGCACGTCGGCGATGACCCGCCCGACGGGGATGCCGACGTCCCTGGCCACGGTGAGCGCGGCCTGGTCGTGGTCGCCGGTCAGCAGGTAGGCCGGCAGGCCTGCCTCCGCGAGGTCGCGGATGGCGCGCTGCGAGCTGGGGCGCACCGTGTCGGCCACGGTCAGGGAGGCGTGGGCGCGCCCACCCCAGCCGACCCACACGGTCGTGCCGTCGACGGTGGGGCGCGCGAGCTCGCGGGGGACGTCGTCGAAGAGGTCGGCGCGACCCACCGTGACCTCGGTGCCCTTGATGACCGCCCGGGCCCCCGCGCCCGGCAGGGACACGAAGTCGGTGGCGCGGGGAACCTCGATGGCCCGGCTCGCCGCCGCCGTGACCACGGCTCGGGCGACGGGGTGTTCGCTGCCGGCCTCGACCGCGGCTGCGGCACGCAGGGCCTGGTCCTTGGGCAGCCGGCCGGTGGTCGTCACGTCGACGAGGGTCATCTCGCCGCTCGTGACGGTGCCGGTCTTGTCGAACACGACGGTGTCGATGCGGCGGGTGTCCTCGAGCACGTCGGCACCCTTGATGAGGATGCCGAGGCGCGCGCCACGACCCGTGCCGACGAGCAGCGCGGTCGGGGTTGCCAGGCCCAGGGCGCAGGGGCAGGCGATGACGAGCACCGCGATCGCCACCTCGAGCGCGCGCGCCGGGTCGCCGGTGCCGACCCACCAGCCGATGAACGTCAGGGCGGCGAGCACGAGCACGATCGGCACGAAGACGGCCGACACCCGGTCGGCCAGGCGCTGGATCGGGGCCTTGGTCGTCTGGGCCCGCTCCACGAGCCGGGCGATGCCGGCGAGGGTGGTGTCGGCGCCGACGCGGGTGGCCTCGACGACGAGGCGGCCGGTCGTGTTGATGCTGCCCCCGACCAGCTCGGCTCCCGGGGAGACGTCGACCGGCATCGACTCGCCGGTCACGAGGGAGGCGTCGACCGCGCTCGACCCCTCGAGGACGCGACCGTCGGTGGCGACCTTCTCGCCCGGACGCACGACGAAGCGGTCGCCGACGCCGAGGTCGTCGACGGGGATGCGCACCTCGGTCGTCGCCCGGGTCGTGGGGTCGACCCGCTCGACGGCGACGTCCTTGGCGCCCAGCGTCATCAGCCCGCGCAGGGCGTCACGCGTGCGGTCGGTGGCTCGGGCCTCCATCCAGCGGCCGATGAGGAGGAAGGTGGTGACCACGGTGGCGGTCTCGAACCAGAGGTGGGTGGTGCCCCCGGCATCCGCGCCGTCCATGGACGCCATGCCGCCCGCCCGACCGGTGAGGACGACGACGGCCGACCACAGGTAGGCGGTGAGGACGCCGATCGACACGAGGGTGTCCATCGTCGAGGCGCCGTGACGGGCGTTCATCGCGGCGGCGCGGTGGAAGGGCCAGCCGGCCCAGAGCACGACCGGGGTCGCGAGCGCGAGCTGCACCCACGGGCTGGAGTCGAGGTGGATGCCGGGCACCATCGCGAGGATGACGACGGGCACGGTGAGCACGGCGGCCACGAGGGCCCGGCGCTTGAGCGCCTCCTCGGGCGCCACCGCGTGGTTCATGTGGTCGACGCCGTGGTCCGCATGGTCGTCGGCCGTCCCGGAATCGACCGATAGGTCACTGGAGGGACGCGCCGCGGCATCCGGCGTCCCGGAATCGACCGATAGGTCACTGGAGGGACGCGGAGCGTTGCTGCGCACGACCTCGGCGCCGTAGCCGGTGGAGCGCACGGTGCTCAGCAGGTCCTCGACGGTGATCGCCCCGGCGTAGCGCACGGTGGCCTTCTCGGTCGCGAGGTTCACCACGGCATCCACGCCGTCGAGCTTGCCGAGCTTCTTCTCGATGCGGGCCGAGCAGGAGGCGCAGGTCATGCCGGTGATCGCGAGGTCGACCTCGTGGACCTCGTCGTGCTGCGGACGGTCGGTGGTCTGCGTCATGTCAGCTCCTCACCAGGCGCGCGATGGCGGCGGTGGCCTCGGCGACCTTGGCGGCAGCGGCTTCGTCGGACTCGCGGGCGGCGTCGACGACGCAGTGCTCGATGTGCTCCTCGAGCAGGCCCAGGCTCACGGCCTGGAGGGCCCGGGTCACGGCGCTCACCTGGGTGAGGACGTCGATGCAGTAGGCGTCGGACTCGACCATGCGGGCGATGCCTCGCACCTGGCCCTCGATGCGGCGCAACCGCTTGAGGTGGTCGTCCTTGTGCCCCGCGTAACCCGGGGCGACGGTGGTGGTCTGATCGGTCATGTCCACACCAACAGGATACCCCATGGGGGTATTCCGACACGCCCCGCGGGTCAGCCCAGGTGCTCCTTGACGAGACGCGCGGGGGCCCGGCTCGCCCAGGCGTCGGTGATCAGCTCGGCGAGCTCGACGACATCGAGCTGGCCGAGGTCGCGCTCACGCACGAGGACGTAGTTGTAGCCGTCGAAGTGCGGCGTCGTGAACCACGGCGGACCGCTCTGGAGCACGGCCACCTTGTCCTCGGGCCCGGGCACGCAGATCGCGATGACGTCGGGCATCCGCTCACCGGTGTCGGGCTCGACCGCGTCCTTGCGCAGCCCGCGCCAGATGAGGAACTTCTTGCCGCGCACCGCGTATGCCGGGTGCGTCGCGGTGCCGTCGTTGGTCACCTCGGGCAGGGCCAGACAGAGGGCATCGACGTCGTCGCGGGTCATCGCGGCGGGGGTGGGGGCGGGGCCGTCGTCGCTCACCCCACCACCGTGCCACAGCCCACGAGGGGTGGCCATCGGCTCAGGCGAACCGGCGACGGTAGGTGAGCATGGCCAGCCCGTACGCGAGGACGAGCAGGCCGACGCACCACAGGAGCGCGGTCCAGAGGTCGCTGCTGACCGGCTGCCCGGCGAGCAGGTCGCGGATCGCGTTGACGATGGCCGTCACCGGCTGGTTCTCGGCGAAGGCGCGCACGGGGCCAGGCATCGTCTCGGTCGGGACGAAGGCCGAGCTGATGAAGGGCAGGAAGATCAGCGGGTACGCGAACGCGCTCGCCCCGTCGGCCGTCTTGGCCGTGAGCCCGGGGATGACGGCCAGCCAGGTCAGCGCGAGGGTGAACAGCGTGAGGATGCCGGTCACGGCGAGCCACGCTCCCACTCCCGCCCCGGAACGGAAGCCCATCGCCACGGCGGCCAGCACGACCACGGCGACCGAGAGCAGGTTCGCGACGAGCGAGGTGAAGACGTGGGCCCAGAGCACCGACGACCGCGCGATCGGCATCGACTGGAACCGCTCGAAGATGCCGTCCTTCAGGTCGAGGAAGAGCCGGAACGCCGTGTAGGAGACGCCCGATGCCACGGTGATGATGAGGATGCCGGGCAGCAGGTAGTTGACGTACGGCACGGAGCCGGTGTCGATGGCGCCGCCGAAGACGAAGACGAAGAGCAGCAGGAACGCGATCGGCATGATCGTCGTGGTGATGATGGTGTCGAGGCTGCGGGTGATGTGGCGCAGGGACCGGCCGGTGAGGGCGGCGGTGTCGCCGAGGGCGTGGGCGGTCATCAGGACTCCTTGGGGTTCGGAGTCGCCGCCGACGATCGCGAGGAAGACGTCCTCGAGGGTCGGCTGCTTCTCCACGTACTCGACGGTGGCGGGCGGGATGAGCGCCTTGAGCTCGGCGAGGGTGCCGTTCTCGATGATGCGACCCTCGTGGAGGATCGCGATGCGGTCGGCGAGGTGTTCGGCCTCGTCGAGGTACTGGGTGGTGAGCAGCACCGTCGTGCCGCCGTCGGCGAGGTCCTTGACGGTCTGCCACACCTCGAGCCGGGCCTGCGGGTCGAGGCCGGTGGTCGGCTCGTCGAGGACGATGACGGGCGGGCTGCCGATCAGGCTCATCGCGATGTCGAGCCGACGCTTCATGCCGCCGGAGTAGGTCGACACCCGGCGCCCGCCGGCCTCGGTGAGGGCGAAGCGCTCCAGCAGCTCGTCGGCGGTCGCGCCGGGGTCGGCCGTGTGCCGCAGCCTGGCCACGAGCACGAGGTTCTCGCGGCCGGTGAGGATCTCGTCGACGGCGGCGAACTGCCCGGTGAGACTGATGGACTGGCGCACGTCGCTCGCGCGGGTGGCGACGTCGAAACCGTTGACCGCAGCCGTCCCGGCATCCGCCCGCAGGAGGGTGGAGAGGATGCGGACGACGGTCGTCTTGCCCGCGCCGTTGGAGCCGAGGAGCGCGAAGATCGTGCCGCGCTCCACGGTGAAGTCGACTCCCCGCAGGACGTCGAGGTCGCCGAACGACTTCTCGAGGCCGCGCACGTCGATGGCGTCGAGGACCTGGGTGCTCATGACGACCCTCCGCGTCCTTGGCGTCCTCGGCGTCCTCGATGCCCTCGGCCCGCTCGATCGCCTTGACGAGGTTGACCCGTTCCTTGTTGATCCAGCGGCCCTCCTCGTAGTTGCTGAGGAAGTTCTCGACGAACTCGACGGGGTCGTCGCCGACGATCCCGCGGATGGTCGTGCCACTGGCCGCGCTCTGCTCGAACAGGTCGAGGAGGTCCTCGAGCATCGTCATGATGATGTCGCCCTTGGTGATGCCACCGAGCAGGTTCAGGTAGCGCTCGACGCCGTCGATGGCCACCCGGTAGCTCTCGGGGAGCTCCTTCTTGCGGGCCCGGTAGGCCCACCAGCGCTTCTTGTCGCCGAGCACCTTGGTGCTGAGGTCAGAGAGTTTCATGAGGGTCGGTCTCCTTCGCGGAGCTGGGTGAGCCGTTCAGTGAGGAAGCTCCAGGTCCTCCAGAACTCATCGAGGTAGTCGCGCCCGGCGGCGTTGAGGGAGTACACCTTGCGGGGCGGACCCTTCTCGGACGGCACCTTCTCGACATCGACCAGGCCCCGTTGTTCGACCCGGATGAGCAGCGCGTAGACGGTGCCTTCGGCGATGTCGGTGAAGCCCTGCTCCCGCAGCCACGCCGTGATCTCGTAGCCGTAGGCCGGCTGGCCGGCGAGGAACGCGAGGACGATGCCCTCGAGCGTGCCCTTGAGCATCTCGCTCATCTGCTTGCCCACGGTGTCCCTCCGGGTCGGTGCTACTCAGCGTTGCTGACTACCGAGTACATAGTAACGCTGAATACCGCCCCGAGCGCAAGTCCTGTTTCACCGTGGTGGCTGTCGGGCGGCCGTGGCACTGTGGCGGCAGACCAGCTGGACGCTGACCGAAAGGGAAACCATGCGCGATGTCGTGCTCTACACCCTGCTCTCGATCGACGGGGTCGCGGAGGAGCCGGGTGACTGGATGTTCGAGGCCGACGACGAGGTGTTCTCGAACCTGGCTGGGGTGATCGCGCAGCAGGATGACGTCCTCCTCGGGCGAGGCACGTATGACTACTGGGCCGGATACTGGCCCACGTCCGACGTCCAGCCGTTCGCCGACTTCGTGAACGGAACGACCAAGCACGTCGTCACCTCGAGCGAGCTGAGCCTGCCATGGACGAACACCCGCGTCGTGGACGGAGCCGCACTGCCGTACGTCGAGGACCTGAAGTCAGGTGCGGGCGGGGACATCGGGGTGCACGGCAGCATCCGCTTGGCCCAGAGCCTGCTCGCCGCTGACCTCGTCGACCGGCTCGAGCTCGTCATCGTGCCGACCATCGCCGGCTCCGGGCGACGCCTCTTCGAGGACCCGGTCGACCTGCGTCGACTGGCGCTGACCAAGGCCACCGCATCTCCCACGGGGTGCCTCTTCATCAGCTACCAGCGCTACTGAGCACCGTCGGACAGCGAGACCTGAGACGGCGAGAGCGTGCTGAGGTCGGGCGCGGCTCACACACGAGCGTGAGGAAGACGCTGTGTCGGTCTGGGCGGTAGGCGCCGAAGGGCTCGCACGGTGTGAACTGCACTGGCATAGAGCGACCGGGCTGCGTCGAAGGCCGGCACGACCCGGTCTCGAGGCTGACCTCGTGGCGCCGACCAGGCGGGCCTGCGCCAGGGCGTGGTCGAGCAGCCGACGACCCAAACCCAGACCACGACCGGATGCCGTGACGCGCATCGTCTTGATCTCGAGGTGCGCTGGGGGTCACCTCCTTGAGAGCACGGACCCGCAGAAGCGCTGCCGCAGAGTCGTTCTCGCGCACGGCGACCCAGAGGCGGACACCGGGCATCCGAAACTGATCAGCCGTCAGCGCGTGGCGACTCCCGGAGGGGCGGTCGGCTCCATCTCGGCGAGGGGTCTCCATCGACTAAAGCCCCCACGAGAACTGTCAGTGCTAGTTCCACCGATCGACTCAAGACAGGGCGCGTGAACGGGTGCCGGGACGTCAACTGAGGTCTCGACCGGATGTCGAACCCGGAGAAATGCTGAACCCACGCGTCTCCAAGCTTCAATCCCGCCCCGTTGACGCACTGGAGCTACCTACCGCCGAGTTCGTCGCCACTCTTCTGATCGAGCACATCGGGGGGCCCCACATCAGTTGGGGTACTCGTGCCGATGCCAGCTGCACCCCCGCTCGTCGCAGCCTCAGCCGAGTCACACGCCCCCAGCACGGCCACGAGCCACATGGCGACCACACCCACAGAACCCCCCTGTTCCCCATGTGTGAGGGTCCCACCTTCGTCGCCCACTGTAAACAGGTCGCCGCGGTCAGGCCGACCTCACGTCGGGAAGATCATCGGCGACACGCTCTGATGACGATGCGGTGCTGGCACGATCGGACGCCAGCCACGCTCACCGCAGGTGGTCGACCAGCTCGGGCGCCAGCCCCACGTAGGTGGCCGGCGTCATCGCCGCAAGACGGGCCTCGACCTCGGCCGGCAGCCCCAGCCCCCGGACGAACTCGACGAGCTCGGCCTGCCCGATCCGCCGCCCGCGGGTGAGCTCCTTGAGCCGCTCGTACGGCTCCTCCATGCCCGGAACTCCCTGTGCCCCCAGGGCTCTCATCGCCGACTGGATCGGCTCGCCGAGCACCTCCCAGTTCGCGTCGAGGTCGGCGGCCATGGCGGCGGGCACGGCATCCAGGCCCGCGAGCCCACGTGCGGCGTTGTCGATGGCGAGCAGGCTGTGCCCGAAGGCCGACCCGATGTTGCGCTGCATCGAGGAGTCGGTGAGGTCGCGCTGCAGGCGGCTCTGCACCAACGTCGCGCCCAGCACGTCGAACAGGGCGTTGCTGACCTCGAGGTTGGCCTCGGCGTTCTCGAAGCGGATCGGGTTGACCTTGTGCGGCATCGTCGACGACCCGACGGTGCCCTGGCCGCGCACCTGGGCGAAGTAGCCCATCGAGATGTAGGTCCACACGTCGGTGCAGAGGTTGTGCAGCACGCGGTTGAACCGGGCGATGTCGGCGTAGAGCTCGCTCTGCCAGTCGTGGCTCTCGATCTGGGTCGTCAGCGGGTTCCACGTGAGGCCGAGGTGCTCGACGAACTCGCGGCTCACCGACTGCCAGTCGGCCCCGGGCACCGCAGCGACGTGCGCCCCGTAGGTGCCGGTCGCGCCGTTGAGCTTGCCGAGGAACTCGGCGTCCTCGATGCGCGCGAGCTGGCGCTGGAGCCGCCACGCGAGCACGGCGAGCTCCTTGCCCATCGTCGTCGGCGTCGCGGGCTGGCCGTGGGTGTGCGCGAGCAGCGGCACGTCGCGCAGGTCGGACGCCATCGTCGCCACGGCCTCGACGAGCGCGGTCGCCCGGGGCAGCCAGACCTCGTGCACCGCACCCTTGACCATCACGGCGTACGAGAGGTTGTTGACGTCCTCACTCGTGCACGCGAAGTGGATCAGCTCGGCCAGCCCACGGTCGCCCGCATCCGGCGCGATCTCGGTGAGCCGCTTCTTGACGAAGTACTCCACCGCCTTGACGTCGTGCTGCGTCACCCGCTCGGTGGCGGCCATCTCGTCGATCTCGGCCGCGCCGAAGGTGCGCACCACCTCGCGCAGCGCCTCGATCTCGGATGCCGTGAGCCTCCGCACGCCCGGCACCACCTCGCGCTCGGTGAGGTGGATGAGCCACTCGACCTCGACGTGGACCCGGGCCCGGTTGAGTGCAGGCTCGGACAGGTGGTCGACCAGCGGGGCGACGACCCCGCGGTAGCGCCCGTCGAGCGCGCCGAGGGCGATCGACGGCTGCGCGTCGGCGAGACGGGTCGAGGCGGCGAGGCTGCTCATGGCGCTCAGTCTCCCAGAGCGGCGCGCACGTGCTCGACGATGCCCGGGATGGCCGCCGTGATCTCGGCGTACGTCTGGTCGTAGGCGGGGTCGGTGCCGTACCAGGGATCGTCCATGCCCACCTCACCCGACGCCACGGCATCCGGGTCGAAGGAGCGGAAGAGGCGCACGGTGGCGCGGTCGGCGTCGTCGCGGGCCAGGCCCTCGAGGCGCTCCACGTGGATGTGGTCGACGGGCAGCACGAGGTCGTAGCGGTCGAACCACGAGCGCTCGAAGCGGCGGGCGACGTGCTCGCCCCAGCCGGAGTCGCGGTGACCGTTGCGGCGCATCACCGCGGCGGTACGGGGGTGCATGCCGTTGCCCGACTCCTCCGCCGAGGTGCCCGCGGAGTCGACGACGACGCGGTCGGCCAACCCGGCATCCGCGAACGCCTCGCGCAGCAGGAACTCGCCCATGGGGGAGCGGCAGATGTTGCCCCAGCACACGACGCACACCCGGTACGGCTCGGATGCCGTGGGGCGGTCGCGCTGGATCGGCCGGAGGTCTCTCGCTCGCTCATCCCCCCATCCTCTCAACCCCGTCCGACTCATTGCGATCCACCCACCCGAACGTCGCGAAAATGGCCCCGCTGAGGTGTGCAGAGTGCAATAAGTCGCGCAGGAAGGCGGCTTAGTCGAGGTCGAACCAGGCCGGGACCGCCGCGAGGAACTCGGCGCGCGGCATCCGCCCGGCCCCCTCGGGGATGCGTCCCCACAGCGGCGCCCCGGTCACCCGCGGCAGGTCGACGAGGTTGCTCTCCTCCGCGAGCCCCGGGTCGGCCGGCCACGAGCCGATGATGACGCCGAGCAGCGGCAGCGACCGGGCAGCCAGGGCCTCGGCCGTCAGCGCCGCGGTGTTGAGCGTGCCCAGGCCGGCACTCGCCACGAGCACCACGCCAGCGCCGATGCCCTTGTAGCGCAGGCCCGTGGCGAGGTCGGCGAGCGTGCCGCCACGGCTGTCGAGCCGCACGAGCAGGCCGCCGGCCCCCTCGACGAAGACGACCTCCGACTCGGCCGCGATCTCGCCGATCCGTTTCGCGTGGGCGGCGACCGGCGGCAGCGTGATGCCCTCTCGCCGCGCGGCGGCCTCCGGCGAGAGCGGGTCGCGCAGCCGCACGAGCTCGTGCGTCGCGACGTCGTCACCGACGAGCCGGCGCACCTCGTCGACGTCCCCCGGCTCGCCCGGCAGCAGCCCGGTCTGGGCGGGCTTGACGACGGCGACGCTGCTCCCGCGCTCGCGGACCACGGCCGCCAGGGCCGCCGTCGCGATCGTCTTGCCGACCTCGGTCCCGGTGCCCGTGACGACGACGACGGACGTCAGCGACGCGGGTCAGCCACGGGTCAGCCGCGCGTCGGGACGAGCGAGGCGAGCACCGTGCAGGCCCGGTCGAGATCGGCCTCACCGAGGTCGGCGTGTGCCGTGAGCCGCAGCCGCGAGGACCCGTCGGGCGTCGACGGTGGCCGGAAACACCCGATCCGGATGCCGTGCGCGCGCGCCCGCTCGACGGCCTCCACCGCCTCGTGGGGCCCCGGCATCCGCACCGACATGACGGCGCCTGCCGGCGCCGGAACCCCACAGGCCTCGGCGAGGCGCGCGGCGGTGGCGTGGACGCGCTCGAGCAGCTCGGGGTGTTCGGCGAGCACGCCGATGGCTGCGAGGGCGGCACCGGCGGCTGCCGGAGCGAGGCCCGTGTCGTAGATGAAGGGTCGTGCCGTGTTGACGAGGTGCTCCCGGATGTCCGCCGACGCGAGCACCGCGCCGCCCTGGGCGCCGAAGGACTTCGAGAGGGTGGCGGTGACGACGACGTGCTCGGCGCCCGACTGCCCGGCCGCGGCGACGAGTCCGCCACCGAGGGGGCCGACGACCCCGAGGGCATGGGCCTCGTCGATGACGAGCAGCGCGCCGACCTCGGCGGTGAGGGCGATGAGGTCCTCGACGGGGGCGGCGTCGCCGAGCACCGAGTAGATGGACTCGGCGACCACGACGGCGCGCGGTGCGTCCCGGCGGGAGAGCAGGTCGGCGACGTGGTCGAGGTCGTTGTGGCGGGACACGGCGACCGCGGCCCGGGACAGTCGGCAGCCGTCGATGAGGCTGGCATGGGTGTGCTCGTCGCTGACGATGAGGGTGCCCGCGTCCGCGAGCGTGGTCAGGGCCGCGAGGTTGGCCGCGTACCCGGTCGAGAGGACCAGGGCGGACGGGGCTCCGGTGAGGGCGGCGAGGGCTGTCTCGAGCTCTTCGTGGATGTCCAGCGTGCCGCTCACGAGGCGGGACGCGCCCGCGCCGCCGCCGTAGGTCTCGGCCGCGGCGACCGCCCCGGCGATGACGGCCGGGTGGGTGCGCAGCCCGAGGTAGTCGTTGCCCGCGAGGTCGAGCCCGTCGCCGGACTTCGTCGTCGTGAGGCGCCGGGTCAGGCCTGCGGCTTCCCGGGACGCGGCTGCGGCGCGGATCCAGTCGAGAGGGCTGTTCACCTGCCCGATCCTTGCACGCCGATCTGGGTGCGGCCCCTCGAACGGATGTGAGGGCGCTCGCGGAAGGCGGCAACGGCATCCGGTCTCGGATGCCGTGCGCGCTCGCAGGGATCGGTGGAGAATGCCGCCATGACGACGTCCGAGGGTGGCTGGGGGTACCCGCCGATGGCGACGTTGCAGGGCGCCGTGCCCGGCTGGCCGAAGGGTGCCCCCTTGACGGCGGTGGACGATCCGGAAGCGGCCCGAACGGTGCTGGCTGCCCGGGCGGCGACCTCGGTGGCCGACCCCGTGGGTCTTCGCCGGTGGTGGATCGCCGACCTTGTCGGACTCGTCATTGCCGTGCTCATCGTCGGGGGATTCGCGGATCTTCTGGGGGTCGGACCTGGGTTCCCGTCCCGGCCTTCGTGTACCTGCTGCCGCTGATCCTCTTGGCAAATCTGTGGCGCGGCCACCTGATGCTCGCGAGCACTCCCGCTTCCGGGAGTGATCCCGTGGCGACCGGTGGACAGGGTGCGGTGGCACGTGCGCGTCCGGCGTGAGCCCGCCGAGGTGCCGCCGCCCGCGCAGTGGCCTGCGGGGTCCGAGTCCTTCGCCGTCCTCGTCGCTGCGGGGGGAGCGACGAGTCTGGCCCCATCGTGGGCAGGCGAACGGGTCGGCCTCACCCCAGATATCGGTCGCCAATGGGTCGCCGCGCTCGTCCGTGAGGGCTGGCTCCGCGGCGGCGGACACATCCTGGGCTGGTCACGACTCCCGGAACGCCACGTCGAGCTGACCGACGAGGGGCGCGAGCGCTTGGACGAGGAATGAAGCGGCTGCGGGCCATCGACAGCTTGTGACAGCGAGATGGTGCCGAAATGCCTGATCGCCGGCGGTCGTGAACCGGCCGACCACTTGTATGAGGTGCTTGACACAAGTTGGCGCATAGCCCATTCTCCTTGTATCAAGCATTCGACACAAAAGGGGGCCGTCATGGGTCTGTTCTCCCTCCTCCTCGCCATCCCGATCGCCGGTGTCGGGCTGATGGTGGCCCTGCTGCGCCGCGTCGTCGTGACGGTCGGGGTCAACGAGCACCCCGGGGCGGTGCAGATCGCCCGGCACACCCGGCGCTGGCGGGTGCTCGGGCTGGTGCTCGGAGGGGTTGCGGCGGTCCTGCTCCTCGCGCTCGGGCAGCGGGTCGACGCGCTCGGCCGTGCCACGGCGCTGGCGCCGATGGCGCTGGGAGCAGGTGTCCTGCTCGGCACCATCGTCGGCGAGCTGACCGCGAGGCCGGCGCACGGCATCCGCCGCTCGGCTGCCGTGGAGACGCGAACCCTGGGAGCGATCCTGCCGCGCGCGAGGGCCGTGGTCCTCGGGGTGTCGACGGCCCTGCTCGTCGGGGCGCTCGTGATCGGCGCCGCCTGGGGGTCTGCCGACGACCTGGGACGCGCCGGGAGAGTGCTCAGCGAGCAGTGCAGGGTGGTCGACCCGGACCTCGGCGCCGTCGTGGTGGGAGGCAGTCGCGGACCGTGGCCGGGGTCGTTCTACGGCGTGCCGCTCGTCATCGGCCTGCTCGTGACGGCGGGGCTCGTCGCCTTCGCGCTGCGTGCGATCGTCAACCGGCCGCGCCCCGAGCTCGACAGCAGGGGCCTGGACACCATGTTGCGCCGCTGGTCGGTGGGCAACGTCCTGACCGCGGCCACGGTCACCGTCCTGGGCACCCTGGGCCCGGTCGCCCTGCTCATGGTGTCGGCGCTGAGCGGGATGCAGTGCGATGGCGGCGTGGTGCAGACCCTCGTCACCGTGACGGCTGCGGTCGTCGGGCCGCTCGCCACGGGCGCGGCGTTCGGACTGCTCGCCGGGCTGGTGCTTCCCCCGACGATCCGGGTCGACGACCTGCCCCGGCCGCTGCCGGGCGATGCCGCTGCGGTGGGGGCGCCGGTCCGATGACCTGTCCACCGTCACGGTCGACGTGCTCGACCCGACACCGCCCTATGAGCAGCTGCGCCGCCAGCTCGCCGACCTCATCGGGTCAGGGGTGCTGTCCCCTGGAGACCGGCTGCCGCCGGTGCGCCAACTTGCGGTCGACCTCGGGCTGGCCGCAGGCACGGTGGCCCGCACCTATCGCGAGCTCGAGCACGGCGGCTTCGTGCGTTCTCGCCGGGGCGGCGGGACTCGGGTGGCGCCCGCCCCTCCGGCGGCCGTGACGCCGAGCGTGCCTTGGAGGAGGCGGCCCGGGCCTACCTCGACCGCGCCCGGGTGCTGGGGGTCTCGGCCAGGCGGCGCTCGAGGCAGTTCGCCGGGCCGTTTGAGCCGTCACCGGGATCGGGTGGGCCATGGGTGTGGAGGTTCGGGTGGGGCGAGGGGCCTTCTTCGGTGGGTGTGGGTGCGCCGCCGCCTCCGGACCCCAGGACGACGACGCTGGCTGACTGAGTGGGGACACCTGCTGTCGGTGAACAGCGCGGCCGACGCCGTGCGGCGCTCGATGCCCGCCGCGTCTTGTTCGTAGACGGCCGAGCCACGGCGTGGACCGTCTGTCCGAGGTGGGACATCTCGGCGCGTTCGTCGCGCTCTTCGTCGTGCTGGGCCGCGACACCGTCACTGTCGCGGCGGGGTTCCTCGTCTTCATTGAGCTGTTGGTGAGCGACATCTGTCAGCGCGCGAGCGGTGTTCACCTCAAGCCAGCGCGAGGCAGGGTCATCGTGGCGGGCCTCGTGGTGGGCCTCGCAGCGGTGGCGGTCACGATGACCGCGACCTGCCCGCATCATGGTTCCTGGGCTTCCTGGCGGCATGTGTCGTCGGCGGGGCGGTGGCGCCCGTCGTGCGATGGGTTCGCGCGGGGCGCAGGGGTGGCAGCCGAGGTGGGGCCCCGGGACGGAGGCGTTCGCGATGCTGGCGCTGCTCGACAGCGCCGAGCGGTCGTGCCCTCGTGCCTCATGGCGAGGGCGGGTCTTGTCCCGACGTGCGGCGAGTCGTGGATCGAGCGGTTGCGGGCCGAGCACGTGCTGATGGGCGGGCAACACCGCCGCCGCCTCCGGTCGCGACTGGATACGGGTCCGCCCACCGGCACGAACGGCTGGCCAGCATGCGCCTCGAGCTCGAGCGCCAAGCCGACGCCGAGGTGCGGTGGGGTGGGGGTGGGTCGCTCAGCCGTGCACGTCCTCGACCGCCCCGACCAGCCCGGCCGTGAGCGTGGCCAGGTCGTCGTCACCCGTGACGTACGGCGGCATCGTGTAGACGAGGTCGCGGAACGGCCGCACCCACACCCCCGCTCGAGGGCGGCGGCCGTCACCTCAGCGACGCGCACCGGCTCCCGCAGCTGCACGACACCGACCGCTCCCAGCACGCGCACCTCCGCGACGGAGGTCAGGGATGCCGCCCGCTCCAGCCCCGCTGCCAGCCCACCCTCGATGCGGGTCACCTCGGCCCGGGTGTCGCGCGACGCGAGCAGGTCGAGGTTCGCCGAGGCGATGGCGCAGGCCAGCGGGTTGCCCATGAAGGTGGGGCCGTGCATGAGCCCACCGGCCTCGCCGGCGCTGACGCCCTCGGCGACCGCCCGCGTGCACAGCACGGCGGCCAGCGAGAGGTAGCCGCCGGTCAGGGCCTTGCCGACGCACAGGATGTCCGGGGCAGATTCGACCAATAGGTCACTTCCGCCCCGCCCGGAACCGGCCCAGAGCGGCCCGGTCCGGTGGAACCCGGTCGCGATCTCGTCGTGGATGACGAGCGCCCCGTGCTCGCGCGCCAGCTCGTGCAGCACCGACAGCACGTGGGGGCTGTACACGTGCATGCCACCAGCGCCCTGCAGCACCGGCTCGACGATGACGGCGGCCACGGAGTCCGCGTGCACGGCATACAGGGCCCGGGTCTCGCGCTCCCACGCGACCAGCTCGGGGTCGTCCGGCATCCGGTCGAGGCCACCGGGGGGGCGCGGCGCGAAGACGTGCTCGGGCAGCACCCCGCGGAACAGCGAGTGCATCCCGCCGACGGGGTCGGTGACCGACATCGGGGAGAACGTGTCGCCGTGGTACCCGCCGCGGATCGTGAAGAACCGGGTGCGGCGGCGGCCCGCGGCGAGGTGCCACTGCAGGGCCATCTTCATCGCGACCTCGACCGACACCGAGCCGGAGTCGGCGAGGAACACGTGCTCCAGCCCGTCCGGGGCGAGGTCGACGAGGCGTCGCGCCAGCCCGATCGCCGGCTCGTGGGTCAGCCCGCCGAACATCACGTGCGACATCGCCCCGAGCTGGGCGTGCGCCGCGGCATCGAGCTCGGGCACGGCGTACCCGTGGATGGCGCACCACCACGAGGACATGGCGTCGATGACCTCACGCGGCTCGCCGCCCCGGTCGCGCAACCGCAGTCGGATGCCGTGCGCGGACTCCACGAGGTACGGATCCTGCGGCGTCAGCGCGGACGAGTACGGGTGCCACACGTGGGCACGGTCGAACGCCAGCAGCTGCCCCACCTCGGCCTCCCCGAGTTGGGTGCTCAAGTGGTGGTCAGGGCAGCCGTCTGGGCACCCAACTCCAGCGGGGTGGGGTGGGGTGGGTGCGTCGGCTGCTGCGGTCATCGCCGCCCATTGTGCCAAAGCCGAGCGGGGTGCTCAGCCGGTTGCCAGGGCAGCCAGCTGGGCACCCAACTCAGGCGGGGCGGCGGCGGAGGCGGTGGTCAGCCCCGACGGCCCAGCGGTCCGCATGCTGACGCCCCGCCGCACGAGGGCGTGGCCGCCGGAAGATCACCCAGCTGTTCATGAACCTCGCGAGCAGGTCGAGGATCTCGTCGTCGTGGCGGTCCCTCAGCGCACTGACGAGCCGGTCGCGCGCCATCCACGGGCGCCCGGCGTCGAGGTCGGCGCGAGCGTGCTCGATGACGGTGGACATCCCGGCATCCTTCCAGCCGACGAGTCACGCTGAGCGCATTCCCCCGCGCAGGGGCCGCCGCTGCGTCGCCGCATGAGTGCGGAAGTGGTGGCCAGGACCACCACTTCCGCACTCAAGGCGGTGTGGGGCGCGGTCAGGCGGCGGAGCGGGAGCCCTGCCCGACGGCATCCACGAGGTTGTTCACGAGCGAGCGGAGCTGGGTGTCCAGCTCGTCGTCGGCGAGGCGGCCCTCCGCGAAGGCCTGGAAGGCGGAGCCGACGCCCACGGTGTCCTCGAGGGGGATGGCGCCGGCGACCTTGAGGACCTTGATGCCGTCCTCGCGGGCCCAGAGTGCGCCACGGGGCGAGCCGCTCGCGCCGATGACGGCGGCGGGCTTCCCGACGATCGCTGCGGTGCCGCGCGGGCGCGAGACCCAGTCGACGGCGTTCTTGAGGACTCCGGGAAGCGAGCCGTTGTACTCGGGCGAGACCAGGAGCACGGCATCGGCGTCGGCGACGGCCTCGCGCAGGTCGCGGGCGACCTCGGGGAGCGCGTCGTCGTGGTCGAGGTCCTCGCTGTAGTGCGGCAGGTCGGCCAGGCGGCTGAAGACCGTGCCGTCGACCTCGGCGGGGAGGTGGGCGATGGCGGCGTCGGCGAGCTGGGCGTTCGTGGAGCCGGCGCGCAGGCTGCCGACGAGGACGAGGACGTTCATGGGTGCTCCTTGGGTGGGTCATGGGAAGCGAGGGTTGATCGAGCGGATCGAGCAGGCGATCGACGCTGACCATTCCGTTGAACGATCAACTATTGCGTGGCATTCCCGGCGGCCGAAGGTTTCGACACGCAGCACTTCGGATCGCACGCAGCAATGACCGGACGGCAGCCGAACTCCTGCGTGCCGGACGAACTCCTGACGCGGACCAGGTGGGCTGCTCGACGGTGCCGTGCTGCACGCACGTCGCCGTCCACGCACCCGGCGTGACCTGCACCTTCATCCGCCGCCGGCAGTGCGCGCAGAACCGCGGCGGCTCGAGCTCGGCCCGCCGCACGCACCGCGCGTGGCTGCCCTCGGCGACCGACTCCCCGCACTGCCCGCACCACAGGCCGACCGCGCCGGTGCTGGAAACCGGCCCCACGGCATCCTCACCGAGCACGAACACCACCTGAGTCAGAACGTCTCGTTGAGCGCCTTGATCGGCATCTCGAGCTCGTCGAGCAGGGCGAGGTCCTCGCGCGGGTCGCGCCCGAGCGTCGTGAGGTAGTTGCCGACGATGACGGCGTTGATGCCGCCGAGCAGGCCCTCGCGGGTGCCGAGGTCACCCAGCGTCAGCTCGCGGCCGCCGGCGTAGCGCAGGATCGTGCGCGGCAGGGCGAGGCGGAACGCGGCGATGGTGCGCAGGGCGTCCCCGGACTCCATCGGCTCGAGGTCGCCGAAGGGCGTGCCCGGCCGCGGGTTGAGGAAGTTCAGCGGCACCTCGTGCGGCTCGAGCTCGCTCAGCTGGGCGGCGAGCTCGGCCCGCTGCTCGAGGCTCTCGCCCATGCCGACGAGCCCGCCGCAGCACAGCTCCATGCCGGACTCCTTGACCATGAGGCAGGTGTCCCAGCGCTCCTCGAACGAGTGCGTGGTGACGACGTTGGGGAAGTACGAGCGCCCGGCCTCGAGGTTGTGGTTGTAGCGGTGCACGCCCATGTCGACGAGGTCGTCCACCTGCTCGCGCGACAACATCCCGAGTGACGCGGCGACGTTGATGTCGACCGCCGCCCGGATCGCCGCGACCCCCTCGCGCATCTGCTGCATCAGCTTGTCGTCGGGCCCGCGCACCGCGGCGACGATGCAGAACTCGCTCGCGCCGGTCGCGGCCGTCTGCTTGGCTGCGCGCACCAGCTCGGGGATGTTCAGCCACACCGAGCGCACCGGGCTCGTGAACTGCCCACTCTGGGAACAGAAGTGGCAGTCCTCGGGGCAGCCGCCGGTCTTCAGCGACACGATCCCCTCGACCTCGACCGACGGCCCCTGGTACTTCAGGCGCACCTCGTGGGCCAGCGCGAGCAGGTCCTGCAGCTGGTCGTCGCCGGTGCGCAGCACCGCCTCGACCTGCTCCTGGGTGAGCGGCACCCCGCGTTCGAGCACCTGCTCGCGTGCCACGTCGAGGATGTCGGTCCCGGTCACCTGTGCGGTCATGGCGACGATTGTTCCGTATGCCGTCCGCGCGCCTTCCGCCGCACCGTCACCTCGCGCTCGGCGCCGGGCCGAAGCCGGGCCGAAGCCGGCCGAAGCAGGCCCGAAGGAGGCGTCACTGCATGAACTGGCCGAGCATGCCGCCGGGCGTCTGGCCGCCGCTCTGGTGCCCGCCCTGCGGCACCGACTCGCTCGGCTGGACGAGCACGTACCCCTGTCCGCCGAACGCCATCTGCAACAGCTCGCCCGTGCCGCCGCGGATCATCGAGCCGATGCCGCCGGTGTCGACCCGGATGTCCATCGACACCCCGGACGTCCACAGCACCACGGCCTGCGCGTCGGCGAACGTCGGCGACGACGCGACGTCGAGCGCGATCGGGTCACCCTTGGTCGTCACCGCGACGTACCCGGTGCCCCGCAGCGAGACGTTGTACAGGCCACCCGTCATCGTCGCCCCGCGGGCCTGGATGCGGTGGATGTCCCACGCGATCGAGTTCGAGAAGGCCAGCACGTTGGCACCGTTGACCGAGAGGCTGTCGTTCTCGAGGTACATCACCTGGATCTCGGAGGCCTCGTCGGCGACGAACAGCTCACCGCTGCCCGAGCACTGCATCATCTTCACGCCCTCGCCCGTCGCCGCGGCCTTGAGCATCTTGCCGAACCCGCCGGACCCCTTGTTCACGAAGCGCACGTCCCCCTGGTAGGCCACCATCGACCCCGTGCGTGCCCACACCTCGCCGTAGCGCATGTCGATGCGCAGCAGCTTCTTGTTCTGCAGGGCGAAGGGGTCCTGGGTCTCCTTCTCCTTGAACTCCTGGAACAAGGACCCGTGAATCGTCATCGTCGCTGCCACCCTTCGTGCTCGGCGTCCCAGCCCCTCGCTCGGGATCACCCCCACGCTATGCGCGAACGACGCCGCGGACATAGTGTTCAGGGCAGGATTCAGGTCCACGTCAGGGAGGTCCCTCATGAGCTTCTTCGAGCGCGCCAAGGCAGCGGCCAACGACCTCGCGGCCAAGGCGGACGCGGAGATGAAGAAGGCCGGCATCAACACGCCGGGCAGCCCCGTCGGTGGGGGTGCCCCCGGTGGTGCCGGTTCCGCCGGGGGAGGCGGCGGTGTCGGCGACCGCGCGCTGCGGGACCTCGGCGTCCTGGCCTACCTCGAGGCGACGGGCCGCCCGGCATCCGCGCAGGACCGTGACCGCGTCCTCGCGTACCTGCGCGACCTCGAGTCGTCCGGCCGTCTCGGCCCGCTGACCCTCACCCCGACCCCACCCCCTCCGCCTGCGGCCTACGGCGGCCCACCTCCGCCTCCCGGAGCAGCAGCGGCCGCTGCGCCACCCCCACCACCCCCGAGCTCGGATGCCGGGAGCCCGCCCCCGCCGCCACCCCCACCTCCCAGCGGGCCCGAGCCGACGCCACCGGGGTCGACCCCACCGCCGCCCCCGCCCAGCTGGGCCTAGCCGCCAGGACCCCCGGCGCAAACCCCACCGGCGGCGGAGTTGTTGGATGTTGGCGGACATATTTCTCCGCCGTGACTGAACTTCTCCGACGTCACTGGGATGGCGGAGAAGTTCCTACCCCAGGTGGGCGCGCAGCACCGCGGCCTGGGCCCGCAGGCCCTCGGCGACGGCCACCTGGCCCGAGGCCGCGAGCAGATCGGCCGCCTGCTCGTGCTCGGTGACCTCGGCCTCCACGAGCGCCCGGATCTCCGACTCGTCGAGCTCGCGCCGCGGCGCGTCGGCGGAACCGTGCCCGACCGGGCCCTCGCCGATCGCCCCGGCCGCAGGCATCGTGTCGATGGGCACGGCCTCGGCGTTGGCGATCCGGGCCAGGGCCGAGCGCAGCGCGGACACCGCCTCCTTGTCGCGCGCCTTCATCGCCGCCCGCAGGGCAGTGCTGAGGAGGTCGCGAAGCGATGTCGTCAGGTCCATGCCGCCACCAACAGCAGCACGGGCAGCGTGCCGGCACCCACGGCATACGTGTAGGCGACGACGGGCACCGCAGGGTGCGGCGGCCCGTCCGCCAGCAGGCGCAGGCGCACCGGCGCCGTGGTCCCGGCGCCGAGCGCAGCGTCGGGTGTCCGGCTCCCGGCGAGCGCGACCAGGGCCCGGGCGGTCGCCACCTCGCCGCTGCGGCGCACGGCGGCCCGGTCGGCGAGCGCCTCGACCAGCAGGCGCACCTCGGCCAGGGCGGCCTCCGACCGCAGCGGCCCGGGGACCGCCCGGTGGACGACCGCGAAGAACTCCAGCAGCAGGTCGTGCCGGCCCGCGAGGTGGGCGTCCTCGTGGGCGATGACCGCCTCGAGCTGGTCGTCGGGCAGCTCGTCGAGCACCCCCTGCGACAGCACGACGCGCGACTGCCGCCCGGGGATGCAGTAGGCGGTGGGCGTCGGGTGGGCGAGCACCCGCACCCGTGCGTGGGTGCCGTCCTGGGCCGCGATGATGTCGACGAGCTGGCGGTGGTCGCGGCGCACTCGACGCAGCTTGCTCCCGACGTCGTGCCCGGCATACAGCAGTCGGCCGAGCACCGCGGTGCTCGCGAGCACGGCCGGGACGACGAGGTCGAGCTGGTCGGTCGGGCTGGCCCCGTCGAGCACCAGGGGCAGGGCTGCCAGCGGCACCGCGACGGCCGCGATGATGCCGCCGAGGGTCACCGCCTGCCACGCGACGAGCGAGGCCCTCGGCGCACGCCGGAACAGCTTCTGGCGGGCCATGAGGGCTGGGGCCACCCACGCGAGGAGCACGGCCAGCCCCGCGAGGACGAGCGGGATCACGGGCTCCATGGTGACAGGCGGGCGAAGATGCCGCAGCCACCCCCGCGACGGGGTCGGGTGCCGCGGGGTCGGGAGGTGTCAGACGCTGCGCAGGCCGCGGCGCCGCGACGGAGGCGGCCCCTCACCCTCGGCCCGACCCTCGATCTCGGCGAGGGCGGCCTTCAGGTCGGCGATCTCGTCGGTGGTCGCCCCGTCGAGGAAGTGCAGCAGCGCGGTGCGCCGGTCGGTGAGGTCCATGTCGTCCATGGTGCGCCGCATCGTCTGGGCCGTCATGGCCTCACGGGTGTCGGCCGGCAGGTAGCGCCAGGCCCGGCCGTCGCGCTCGCGGGTGACGAGGTCCTTCTTGGACAGGCGGTCGAGCACGGTCATGACGGTGGTGTACGCGATCTCGCGCTCACCCTCGAAGCGGTCGAGCACCTCACGCACGGTGGCACCCTCGAAATCCTTGCCCCCGCGGGTGGCGGCCTCCCACAGGTGCTCCATGACGACCCGCTCGAGGTCGCCGAGGCGGGGTGCGGAGGTCGAGTGCGGCATGACTACTCCTTCGGGGTAGGGGCAGCCTTCAAGGCTACGCCGAGGTCGAGCAGAACGTGAAAACGGTCGGTGGCCTCCGGGCGGTGGCTCACGAGCACCACCGCGCGGTCGTCGGTGGCCTCGAGCACGTCGTCGAGCACGGCCGTGGCGGTGGCGTGGTCGAGGTGTGCGGTGGGCTCGTCGAGGAGCACGAGCGGTCGGTCGGCGAGCAGCGCGCGGGCGACGCCGAGCCGGGTTCGCTCCCCGCCGGACACCCCGCGCCCTCCGTTGCCGAGCCGGGTCTCGAGCCCGTCGGGCAGGGCGTGGAGCCACGGTCCCAGCCCCGCACGATCAAGGGCGGTCCGGATGCCGTCCTCGCTCGCGTCGGGTGCCGCCAGGCGCAGGTTCGCCGCGACCGTCGCCGCGAAGACGTGGGGCTCGTCGTCGACGACGGCGACGTGGCGCCGGACCGCTTCCAGGCTGAGGTCGCGCACGTCCGTCCCGTCGACGGTGTGCCGACCACGGCTGGCGTCGAGGTGGCGGGCCAGCACCGCGAGCAGGGTGCTCTTGCCCGAGCCGTTGGGCCCGACGACGGCGACCCGCTGGCCGGGTTCGAGGGTGAGGTCGGTCGGCGCGAGCTGCTCACCCGTGCCCGTCCAGGACGCCGCGACACCGTCGAGGGCGACCTGCCGCCCGGTGGTCTCGACCCCCTCAGCGGGCGACTCGGGGTCAACGACCGCGGGCTCCTGGTCGAGCAGGGCGTCGAGCCGGGCTGCACTGCCCTGGGCGCGGGCCAGTGCCCGCATGGTGTCGACGAGCGGGGCCAGGGCGTCACCGACGGCCACCGGCACGACGACGAGCAGCGCCGCGACGGGTGCCCCCGTGACGGCGGGGTCGGCGAGGAAGGCGGCGGCGGTCGTCGCCGCGGCCGTCGCGAGCATCAGGGTCGCGGCGACGAGGGCGCGCCCACGGCTCTGCCGCTGCACGGCATCCCGCAGCGTCTCGTGGGCGTCGCGCAACCACCCGGATGCCGTGGCCTCCGCCCCGATCGCCTGCAGCTCACCGGCCTGGCGGGCCACGAGGTCGCTGACCCGCAGCACCTCGGCCCTGGCCTCGAGCAGCTCGTCGCGAGAGCGCGACTCGAGCAGCCACGCGAGCCAGCAGGTGACGGCGACCGCGAGCAGCAGCGCGGCGAGCACGAGCCCCACGGCCGGGGAGAACCACGCCACGAGCAGGGTGGCCGCGAGCCCGGCGATGATGCTCGAGAGCACCGGCACGGTGACCCGCACCTGCGCCTCGACGACATCGGTGAGGTCGTCGACGACACCTGCGAGCACGCTCGATCGCGACCGGCGCCCGAGCCGGGCCGGCGTGAGCGGCACGAGGGCGGCGTACACCTCGGTGCGGCGCCGGGCGAGGTCGTCGAGGGCGCCGTCGTGCGACACGAGCCGCTCCTGGTAGCGGAAGAACGGCCGGGCGATGCCGAACGCCCGCACCCCGACGATCGCCGTGAGCAGGGTGAGGATGACCGGCTGTTCGCTGGCCCGCACGATGAGCCAACCGGACGTCGCCGTCAGGGCGATGCCGGATGCCGTCGCGGCGCCACCGAGCAGCCCGCCGAGGATCGTCGCCCGAGATGGTCGAAGGGTCATGCCAGCACCTCCGCGCCCTCACGCGTCAGCGCGACGTGTCGGTCGGCGCGGGCGACGAGCTCGGGCCGGTGGGTCACCGCGACGACCGTGCGGCGCTCGCCGAGGTCGGCGAGCAGGTCGTGGACCAGGGCCGCGGAGGCCGCGTCGAGGTGCGCCGTGGGCTCGTCGACGAGCAGTACCGGGGCGGTCGACAGGGTGGCCCGGGCCAGCGCCACCCGGGCGCGCTGCCCGGCGGAGAGCCCGAACCCGTCGTCACCGAGCGGTGTCGACAGGGCGAGGGGCAGCGACGCCACGAACCCCTCGAGGCCGACGAGGCGCAGGGCGTCCCAGAGGGCCTGGTCGTCGGCGTCGTTGCCGAGGGTGAGGGCCTCGCGCAGCGTTCCGGCCGGCAGGAACGGCCGCTGGGTCACGAGGTGGGCGCGGCCGGCGCGCACGGTACCGGCAGTGGGCGTGCGCAGCCCGGCCGCGAGCTCGAGGAGGGTGGACTTGCCGACACCTGACGGCCCGGTGATCGCCGTCAGGCCGGGGCCCGCGTCGAGCGAGACGCCCGCCAGCACGGCATCCTCGGCGCCGGGGTAGGTGTAGTGGATGCCGTGCAGCGCCACCCCCAGCTCGTCCGCCGCCCCCCGGGTCGGGTGCTCGAAGCGGTTGCTCCGGCGACCGGTTCGGCACCCAGCTCTCGGCGAGGATGCCGTCGATCGCCTCGGCGCCGTCGGCCGCCGCGTGGAACTCGGCGCCGACCTTGCGGATCGGCCAGTAGGCCTCCGGGGCCAGCAGGATCGCGAGCAGCCCGGCCTGCAGCGGCATCGACCCGTGGGTGAGCCGGATGCCGACGCTGACCGCGACGATGGCGACCGAGATCGAGGCGAGCAGCTCGAGCGCCGCCGAGGACATGAACGCCAGCTTGAGCGTGGCCATCGTGGCCCGGCGGTGCTGCTGGCTGACCTCGCCGATGACCTCGACCTGGCGCTGCGCCCTCCCGTAGCCGACGAGGGTCGGCAGTCCGCGCATGACGTCGAGGAAGTGCCCGGACAGCGACGACAGCGCCGCCCAGCGCTTCTCGGTGTCGGCCTGGGTCGTCTTGCCGATCAGGGCCGCGAAGAACGGCAGCAGCGGCAGGGTCAGCACGACGACGAGCGCGCTGATCCAGTCGACCCACACCAGCGTCACGAGCGCCAGCACCGGCACGACGACCCCGGCGACGAGCGCTGGGAGGAAGCGCGCGGCATACGGCTCGACACTGGCCGCGCCCTGGGCCGCGAGCGTGACGGCGCGGTCGGGGGCGGGGCGGCGCTCGGCCGGTGAGGCGAGCCAGTGGGCGAGCAGTCCCTCGCGCAGCTGGGCGCTCACCTCGACCCCGGCCCAGGCCGCGACCCGCTCGGAGACCCAGGCCAGCCCGGCCCGGAGCACGAACAGGCCCGCCAGCCACAGCGCGGGCTCGCGCAACGGCATCCCCTCGACGAGGGCGACGACGAGCGCGGTGAGCGCCACCGCCAACCCGATGGTCGCGAGACCCTGGAGGACACCGACGACGGCCAGGACGGCCACCGGGCGGCGAGCCGCCGGTGCCGCCTGGAGCAGTCGTGGGTCGAAAGGCCTCATGGGGATGCCGTGAGCCTCACGTCACCGAGACGGGCGCAGGCATGTGCTGCGTGCCGAGGCGCTTGCGGAACGTCCAGTAGGTCCACGCCGTGTAGAGCAGCACGATCGGGGTGAACACCAGGGCGGCGACGGTCATGATCTTCAGCGTCAGCTCGCTGCTCGGCGGCGTTCTCGAGGGTGAGCGAGCTGCCGCCGGGGAGGGTGGTCGGCATGACGTTCGGGTAGAGCGTCAGGAAGTAGGTCGCGACGGCGCTCGCGAAGGTGACCGCGGTGCCGAAGAAGGCCCAGCCCTCGCGCTCCCTGACGTTGGCGTAGATCGCGGCGAGGAGGGACACCGCGGCGATGGCGGTGGTGATCCACGACCAGGTCGTTCCCTGGGTGAGGCCGAGCCAGAGCAGCAGCACGACCGCGAGGACCGCGGAGACCAGGCCGAGCGTGGTGCCCAGCGCGCGGGCGTCACGGCGGATGTCACCGGTGGTCTTCAGCGCGAGGAAGAACGCGCCGTGCGTGAGGCTGAGGCCGAGGATGACCAGACCACCGAGCAGGCTCATGGGGTTGAGCAGGGTGAACAGGTTGCCGGTGAACTCCAGGTCGTCGTCGATCGGCAGGCCGCGCACGACGTTGGTCAGGGCGACGCCGACGAGGAGCGGGGCGACGATCGAGCCGCCGATGATCGCCAGGTCCCAGCGCTTGCGCCACGTCTCGTCGTTGCGCTTGCCGCGGTACTCGAAGCCCATGTTCCGCACGATGAGGGCCACGAGGAGGATGAGCAGCGGGAGGTAGAACGCGGAGAACATCGTCGCGTACCACTCGGGGAAGGCGGCGAAGGTCGCGCCACCGGCGGTGAGCAGCCAGACCTCGTTGCCGTCCCAGTGGGGCCCGATGGTGTTGAGCATGACGCGACGGCGCTTCTCGGTGTCCTGCGGGCTGTTGCCCTTGCCGAGCACCGGGCAGCAGCGCGCCGACCCCGAAGTCGAAGCCCTCGAGCACGAGGTAGCCGGCCCAGAGGAGTCCGATGAGTCCGAACCAGATGAGTGCGTAGTCCATGGTGAGTCCTCGTCGAGTCAGTAGGCGAACTGGAGCGGGGCGTCCTCGTCCTTGTCCGCGTGGTCGGCCGGGTCCTCGAAGGGATCGGCGCCGCGGCGGACGTAGGTGAGGAAGAGCTTGACCTCGATGACGGCGAGCACCGCGTAGACGAGGGTGTAGGCGATCATCGAGATCCACACCTCGGTGACGCTCACCGACGGCGAGACGCCGGTGCCCGTCGTCATGAGGCCGTAGACGATCCACGGCTGGCGGCCGGTCTCGGTGAAGATCCAGCCCCAGCTGTTGGCGAAGACCGGCATCAGCGGGGTGAGGATGGCCACCCAGGTCCACAGCGCCGACTGGGGCACCAGGTTCTTGCGGGTGGCCCACAACGTCGCTGCGGCGGCTGCCATGGTGGCAAAGCCCAGACCCATCATGAACCGGAAGGACCAGTACGCCAGCGGGATGTTCGGGGTGTAGTCCTCCACGAGCACGAGGGCGGCCACGTCGGGGCCGTACTGCGCGGCGACCTTCTCGGCCATCGCGCGCTCGCTGACCCGCAGCTCGTTGATGCCCTCGACCTCGCCGTCCCAGGTGCCGGTGGCCAGGAAGGAGAGCAGCCCCGGGATCTCGATGATGCGGGTGGCCTCGCTGCCGTCGAGCGAGCCGATCGACAACACGGAGAACGGGGCGCTCGTGGTGGTCTCGTACAAGCCCTCGGCCGCGGCCATCTTCATGGGCTGCACCTCGGTCATGATCTTGCCCTGGATGTCGCCGGTGACGATGACACCGAGCGAGGCCACGAGGGCGAAGATCGCACCGAAGCGGGTGGCCTTGCGGTACATCGACTCGTCGGCCGTGGTGGCGTGCTTGCGCATCAGCCACAGGCCGACGCCCATGACGACGGCTCCGCCGACCATGTAGGCCGAGAAGATGACGTGCGGGAAGGTCACGAGCTGGACCTTGTTCGTGAGCACGGCCATGAAGTCGGCCATCTCGGCGCGGCCGGTCTCCGGGTTGAACCGGAAGCCGACCGGGTTCTGCATGAACGAGTTCGCCGCGAGGATGAAGTAGGCGGACAACACCGTGCCGATGTGGACCAGCCACATGCAGGCGGCGTGCAGCTTCTCGGGGATGCGCCCCCAGCCGAAGACCCAGATGCCGATGAACGTCGACTCCAGGAAGAACGCGAGCAGCGCCTCGAACGCCAGCGGAGCGCCGAAGATGTCACCGACGAAGCGCGAGTAGTCCGACCAGTTCATGCCGAACTGGAACTCCTGCACGATGCCGGTGACCAGCCCGAGCGCGAAGTTGATGATGAAGAGCTTGCCGTAGAACTTCGTCAGCCGGAGGTACTCGGGGTTGCGCGTGCGCAGCCACTGGGTGTGGAAGATCGCCACGACGAGCGACATCCCGATCGTGATCGGCACGAACAAGAAGTGGTACACGGTCGTGATGGCGAACTGCCACCTGGCGACGTCGACGGCATCCATGCGTTCTCCTGCGGGTCAAACGACGAGACGTAGTAGGTCAGAAACTACCGGGCGTAGGAGGCGCGCGCGAGCCGTGTTCAGGGTTCGCGCCTGTGAGGCCGACCACGCAGGCAACCCTCACCCCTGACCGGATGCCGGCCGCGCGCCTTCCGCACGGGCGGCGTGAGACCTCCCTCTCTCCCCTCCGGCGACTACCTGCTCCCGCCCCCCCAGACCATCTCCCCCCCCTTCAGGCGTCCGGGTAGCCGTGCGGGTTGGCGCTCTGCCAGCGCCAGGTGTCGACGCACATGTCGTCGACGGTGCGGGTCGCCCGCCAGCCGAGCTCGGCCTCGGCGCGGGTGGCGTCGGCGCACGACGCGGCGATGTCGCCGGGCCGCCGGTCGACGATCTCGTAGGGCAGGTCGCGGCCGACGGCCCGGGGACGCCGCCACCACCTCGAGCACCGAGTGCCGTGGCCGGTGCCGAGGTTCCACGTCGAGACCGGCGCGTCGACGGCATCCAGGCGGTTGAGCGCGGCGAGTGGCCGGCGGCGAGGTCCTCGACGTGGATGTAGTCGCGCACGCCGGTGCCGTCGGGCGTGGGGTAGTCGCCGCCGAAGACCGCAGCTTGTCGCGGCGCCCGACCGCGACCTGGGCCACGTAGGGCATGAGGTTGTTCGGGATGCCGCGCGGGTCCTCGCCGATCGTGCCCGACGGGTGCGCGCCGACGGGGTTGAAGTAGCGCAGCAGGGCGATCCGCCAGCTCGGGTCGGCGACGGCGACGTCGCGCAGGATCTGCTCCTGCATGAGCTTGGTCCGGCCGTAGGGGTTGGTCGCCGAGTGGGCGGTCCTCACCCATCGGCACCGGCGGCGTCCGCGCCGTAGACGGTGGCCGACGAGGAGAACACGAGCTTGTTCACGCCGTGCCGCCGCATCGCGCGGACCAGGGAGAACGTGCTGCCGAGGTTGTTCTCGTAGTACTCGAGCGGCTTGGCTCACGCTCTCGCCGACGGCCTTGAAACCGGCGAAGTGGATCACCGCGTCGATCTGGTCGTTGGCGAAGAGGTGCTCGGTCTTGTCGTGGTCGGGGAGGTCGAACGAGTGCAGCTCAGCGGCTGCCCGGTGAGGGCCTCGAGGCGGCCCACGACCGCGGGCTTGGCGTTGGCGAAGGAGTCGACGACGACGACGTCGTGGCCGGCAGCCACGAGCTGGACGACCGTGTGGGACCCGATGTACCGGCACCACCGGAGACGAGGACGCGCATGGCGACCAACCTATCGGGATGCCGGGTCGACCGGGTCCCGCCTCGCTGACTGCTGCGGTAGTCGTCCTCGGGGAGGATGACGTTGAGCAACCACGACACGAGGGTGATGATGACGCCGAACACGGCATCCCAGAAGAACTCATCGATCGTGAAGGAGAGGTCCAGCCAGTCGCTGACCCACTCGGTCACCTGGGGCATGAACGCGTTGACGAGGAAGATGAACAGGCCGAGCTCAGCACGATGAACGGCAGCGAGAGCAGCATCGCGATCGGCTTGATGACGGCGTTGAGCACCCGAAGATCAGCGCGACGAGGAAGATCGTCAGGACCTTGGTCGAGAAGGTGGACTCGTTCTCGGCCAGGTCGATCCCAGGGATGACGAGGGCGGCCACCCACAGGGCGACACCGTTGACAGCGCGCGGATCAGGAAGTTCTTCACGGTCGCAGCTGGCAGGTGGGATGCCGTGTGACCCGCTTTCGGCGCGCGGTCGAGGTGACATCGCTCGTGGATCCGTGCACCCGGGGTTCGACCGAGTCGGTTCGGGGGTGAGCCCGGCATACAGTGAGCGGCATGAGTGAGGATGCCGTGACGCTTCGGTCCGCGCTGGGCAGGCTGCCCGCCTACACGCCGGGGAAGCCGGCCGCGGCGCCGCCCGGTGTCACGGCCTACAAGATCAGCAGCAACGAGAACCCGTACCCGCCCCTGCCGTCGGTGCTCGACGCCGTGCGCTCGGCCGCGGCCGAGATGAACCGCTACCCCGACATGGGCGTGCGCGCTGACGCCGGCGCTCGCCGATCGGCTCGAGGTGCCGACCGAGCGGCTGGCGTTCGGGCCGGGGTCGGTCGGGGTGCTCGGGCAACTCATCGCGGCGACGTTGACGCCGGCGACGAGGTCGTCTTCGCGTGGCGGTCGTTCGAGGCGTACCCCATCATCGTGACGCTCGCCGGCGCCGTGCCGGTGATGGTGCCGCTGGGGGCCGGCGACCGGCACGACCTCGAGGCGATGGCCGACGCGGTCACCGGGCGGACCCGGGTGGTGCTCGTCTGCTCGCCGAACAACCCGACGGGCACGACCGTCACCGACGCCGAGCTCGAGCTCTTCCTCGAGCGGGTGCCCCGTCACGTGCTGGTCGTCCTCGACGAGGCCTACCTGGAGTTCGTGACGGCCCCCGACTCACCCGACGCCCTCGCCGTGAACCGGTCGCGTCCCAACGTCGTCGTGCTGCGGACGTTCTCCAAGGCCTACGGGCTGCCGGCCTGCGGCTGGGGTATGCCGTGGCACACGAGCCCGTCGCCGAAGCGCTGCGCAAGACCGCGATCCCGTTCGGCGTGAACGCGTTGGCGCAGGTCGCCGCGGTGGCGTCGCTGACGGCATCCGACGAGCTCGAGGTGCGCGTCAAGGAGCTGGTGGCCGAGCGCGAGCGGGTGCTCGAGGCGCTGGCCGAGCAGGGCTGGGAGCTCAGCGACTCGCAGGCGAACTTCGTGTGGTTCGGGCTGGGTGAGGAGACGGCGGCGTTCGCGGCGGCCTGTCAGGATGCCGGGCTGACCGTTCGCCCGTACGGCACCGACGGGCGCGAGCGACCATCGCCGAGCGGGAGGCGAACGACCGGCTGATCGAGGTGGGGGAGCCTTCCTCGCCGCCCGCCGCTCCTGACCGGGGCACCCGCCCGCTCACGCGGCACCGCACTGCGCCGCCGGACGTGCAATGGGCTTGACACCGCCCCTCAGCCCCACCGTTCGTGCTCAGCTGAGTGCGCAGGGTGGGCGATTGCACGTCCAGCGGCGCGGTCGGCAGGGCCCGGCACGCATGAGGCCGGCCCACTGCACGGGCAGGCGGATGCCGTGGGGCCGGCTTCCGGTGGCTGGCCGCCGCAAGCCATCCACACCAGGGCCGCGACCCGGGTGGCCCAGTCGGCCGGCACCGGGCCGTGGGCGACGTGCAGCGAGTACCAGGAACCGGTGAGGAACGTGCCCGCGATGTCGAGGTCGGCATCGGCGGCGAGCTCACCGGCATCCACGGCTTGGGTGAGGATGCCGCGCAGCCGCGCCCGTCGGGGTGCCACGATGCGCTCGAGGTAGGCCTGGCGCACCGCCGGCTCGACGTCATCGGCGAGCATGAGCCCGGCAAGCGGCAGGGCGCCGGCCTCCGTGATGCCGCGGCGGAAGTTCTCGAGCTCGGCGACGAGATCGCTGAACGGGACACCGGTGGCCACTGGCGCGGCGGCCTCGGCCAGGTGGGCCACGGCGTCGACGACGAGCGCGGTCTTGTCCGGCCAGCGGCGGTAGATGGCCGGGCGGGTGGTGCCGGCGGCGTGGGCGACCGCCGGCGCCGACCTGGCACCTCGTGCTCGCCGTGGGCGCCCTGGTCGGGGTGGCGCTCACCGCCGAGGCCCTCGGATCAGGGGTCGCGTTGGTGCTGGTCGCGGCGGTGACGGTGGCAGTGCTCCTGCGCCAGCTCGCCATGACCCGCGACCCGGCGTCCTGACTGCGCCGCCGGACGTGCAGAGGGGCGCAGCTCCGGCATCCGAGGCCGGTGTCCTGTGCTCAGCCTCGACGGCGAGTCAGCCCATTGCACGTCCAGCGGCGCAGGCCGACCTCGTCGGCGCGCACTCAGGCCTGGTCGAGGACCTCGACGGACAACACGGTCGGCAGGTGCCGGGCGATCTCGTCCCACGTCTCGCCCTCGTCGCGGCTGGCGAAGATCGACCCGGTGTTCGTCCCGAAGTAGACCCCGGCCGGTGAGCGCCGGTCACCGCTCATGCCCTGGCGCAGCACGGTGAAGAAGCACGACTCCTGCGGCAGCCCGGCCCGCAGTGCCTGCCACGACGCCCCACCGTCGCGCGACCGCCAGACCGCCGCCGCGGCATCCGGCGGGTAGCGGCCGTCGCTGTCGCCGTTGAGCGGCACGGTCCAGATCGTCTGCGGCGTCGCGAGGGTGCGCGTGCAGCGGGAAGCCGAAGGTCGACGGCAGCCCGGCCGTGATGTCGTGCCAGCGTGAGCCCGCCGTCGTCGGAGCGCCAGACCCCGACGTGGTTCTGCTGGTAGAGCACAGCGTCGACCCCGTCGGCCCCACGAGCGGCGACGCTCGACGTGGTGCACGCACAGCCCGGTGTGCCCGTCGGATGCCGCGCCGGGGTGGTCGCCTGCCCCTCACCGTCGGCCGGGTCGGCGAGGTCGTTGCGCCGCTCCCAGGTCACCCCACCGTCCTGCGTCGAGAACACGCCGGCCGCCGAGATGCCGACCCACATCCGCTCCGGGTCCGCCGGGTCGGCGACGATGGTGTGCAGCGTCAGCCCGGCGGCCCCCGGCCCCCACTCGCGGCGCCGACGGGTGGTCGGTCAGGCCCTTGACCTGCGAGAACGTCGCTCCGTCGTCGTCGCTCTCGAGCAGGGCCGCGGGCTTGGTGCCCGCGTACACCCGGCCGCCGGCGCGCGCCGAGCGACCACACCTGCGCGAACGAGTCGCCGAACGGCGCCGGCTCCCCGGTCCAGCCGATCGACTCGGCGAACTCCGGGTCGTCGGCGGCCCAGGTGTCCATCTGCCCGGTCGTCAGCTTGCGTCAGCTCCCAGGTGCGCGCCGCCGTCGGTCGGAGCGCCAGACCCCCGCGCCGGTCCAGTCGTTGCCACCGCCGGCCCACATCGTGCCCGTCGTCGGGGTCGGCGACGACGTGGTTGATCGCCCACCCGCCGCAGAACGGCCCCCGCACCGTCCAGGCCGAGCGGTCGGCATCCCCGTCGAGGACGAAGGCCCCCTTGGTCGTGCCCACCAGCAGGTGGATTCCCGCATCCGACATCTCGCGCTCCTCCGGCGGCCCGCGGCGTCCTCGCGGGCGATGCCGTCCAGTCTCTCCACGAGATGCGAGTCCGGCAAGACCGACACGGGATGCCGTGCGCCGACGTCCGTCAGCGGCCATCCTTGGGTGACCGGAAGAACCATCCGTCCTGCCCTGTTCGAAGGTGAGAGGTGACGATGCTCGAGATCGACCCGCCTGCTCACCGAGCTGACGCTGGAGGAGAAGGCCTCGCTGACCAGCGGGTCCGGCTTCTGGTACACCGCCCCGGTCGAGCGTCTCGGCATCCCGAGGATCATGGTCATCGACGGCCCGCCGGTCTGCGGGCCCAGCCGGCGAGGCGACCAGATCGGGCTCGGCGGTTCAGCTTCCCGCGACCTGCTTCCCGACCGCGTCGGCGCTCGCGTCGTCCTGGAACCTGGACCTGCTGCGCCGGGTCGGCGACGCGCTGGCCAAGGAGGCCCGGGCCTCAACCTGTCGGTCCTGCTCGGCCCCGGCATCAACATCAAGCGCTCGCCGCTGAGCGGCCGCAACTTCGAGTACATGTCCGAGGACCCGTTCCTGGCCGGCGAGCTCGGCGGTCGGCATCGTGGACGGCGTGCAGGCCAAGGGCGTGGGCACCTCCGTGAAGCACTACGCGGCCAACAACCCGGAGACCGACCGGCTGCGGGTCGACGCCCAGGTCGACGAGCGCACCCTGCGCGAGATCTACCTGCCCGCCTTCGAGCGCGTCGTCACGGAGGCGCCGTGGACGATCATGGGCTCCTACAACCTGATCAACGGCCTGTCGCCTCCGAGAACGCCTGGCTGCTGAACGCGGTGCTGCGCGAGGAGTGGGGCTTCGAGGGCCTCGTGATGTCGGACTGGGGCGCGGTCTACGACCGGGTGGCGGCCTGCTGGCCGGCCTCGACCTGGAGATGCCGCCGGCGCTGGCCGCAGCCCGGACGAGGTCGTCGCCGCCGTCGAGGCCGGCGAGCTCGACCGAGGCCGTGCTCGACGACAGGGTCCGCATCGTGCTCGAGCTGGTCGGCCGAGGGCATGCCTGGCTGGACCTCGACGAGACCTTCGACGCCGACGCCCACCACGCGCTGGCGCGGCGAGGCCGCCGGCCGAGTCGATCGTGCTGCTGAAGAACGACGGCGTGCTGCCGCTGGGCGGCGACGCAGATCGCCGTGGTCGGCGAGTTCGCCCGTACTCCGCGCTACCAGGGCGCCGGGAGCTCGCAGGTCAACCCGACCCGGGTCGACACCCTGCTCGACGAGCTGCGGTGCGGCCTACGGCGACGTGCCCTTCGCCGGCGGGCTACGGAATCGGCGACGACGGCGCAGGACGACGCGCGCTACTCACCAAGGCCGAGCGGTCGCTGGCGCGGCCGGCGACCGTGGTCGTGCGTCATCGGGCTGCCCGGCGCCGACGAGTCCGAGGGCTTCGACCGGACGCACCTCAACCTGCCCGCCAACCAGCTCGCCACCCTCGAAGGCCGTGCGCGGCGGCCAACCCGAACGTCGTCGTCGTGCTGGTCAACGGCTCGACCGTGGTGCTGGGCGAGTCACACCGTACGCCGGGCGCTCCTCGAGGCATGGCTCGGCGGCCAGGCCGCCGGCGGCGCGATCGCGGACGTGCTGACCGGGCGGTGAACCCGTCCGGCAGCTCGCCGAGACCGTCCCGCACCGGCTCGAGGACAACTCCGCGTACCTCAACTTCCCCGGCGACACGCAGGTCGTGCGCTACGGCGAGGGCCTGTTCATCGGCTACCGCGGCTACGACAAGGCCAACCGGACGTCGCGTTTCCGTTCGGGTTCGGCCTGACCTACACGACCTTCGCGTTGTCGGGGCTGTCGGTCGCGACCGCGGGTCGGTGGCCGACAACGCCCTCGGCGCGACCGTGTCGCGTCACGGTGACGAACGCCGGCGATCGGGACGGGCGCCGAGGTGGTACAGGTGTACGTGGCCGACGTCGAGTCGAGCGTCGCCCGAGGCCGGTCCGCGAGCTCAAGGGCTTCAGCAAGGTCGTCCTGGAGGCCGGGGAGTGCCGAGAGGTGTCAGTCGAGCTGGACCAGCGGGCGTTCTAGTTCTGGTCGTCCACCACGGCCGCTGGGCCGTCGAGGCCGGCGACTTCGCCCTGGCCGTCGGCACACACTCCCGCGACCTGCCCTGTCCGAGACGGTGCCGTCAAGGCGCCGCGGTGGCCCGTCCGCTGACCGCGGGACTCGACCTGCAGGAGTGGATGGCCGACAAGCCCGCGCCGCCGGCTGATCGAGGCCGCCGTGGCAGAACGGCAGCGCCCGCCGCCGTGCTGGAGGACGAGCTGATGAGCGTGATCGGCACCATGCCGATGACGCCCTGGCCGACTTCGACAGGGTCACCTCGACCGCCCCACCCTGGACCGCATCAGCGCCCAGTGGCAGCAGGAGTCGCGCCCACAAGGAGTTGACTCGGCGGCCGTCCTGCGGTTGCGTGGGGGCGCATGACCGTCATCGGATTCCACTGCTCCCACGAGCAGATCCCCCCCGGCAGGCTCCTCCACGACGTCCAGCACGCCGAGCAGGCGGGCTTCACCGCCGCGATGTCGTCGGACCACCTCTCCCCGTGGTGCGAGCGCCAGGGCGAGTCGGGGTTCGCGTGGTCCTTCCTCGGCGCCGCCCTCGCGACGACCGACCTGCCGTTCGGTGTCGTCACCGCCCCGGGCCAGCGCTACCACCCCGCGATCACGGCCCAGGCGATCGCGACCCTCGCGAGCATGTTCCCCGGCCGCTTCTGGGCCGCCCTCGGCTCGGGCGAGGCCAGCAACGAGCGCGTCACCGGCGACGCCTGGCCCCGCAAGGACGTCCGCGACGCCCGGCTCCTCGAGTGCGTCGACGTCATCCGCCGGCTCCTGGCAGGCGAGGAGGTCGACCACGACGGCCTCGTCACCGTCAACCGTGGTCGGCTCTGGACCCTGCCGGATGCCGTCCCGCCCCTCATCGGGCCGGCCGTCACCCCCGAGACCGCCGCCCGCCACGCCGACTGGGCCGACGGCCTCGTCACGGTCAACCAGCCGCTCGAGACCCTGCGCCGCGTGCTCGACGCCTACCGTGATGCCGGGGGACGAGGTGCGGCCCGCCTCCAGGTGCACCTCAGCTGGGCCCCGACCGACGACGAGGCGCTCGCCATCGCCCACGACCAGTGGCGCAGCAACGTCCACGGCCCCCCGGTCTCGTGGGACACCGAGACCGTCGAGGCCTTCGACACGATGGCGCAGACGGTGACCCCGGAGCAGGTCGCGAAGGTCGTCAACGTCTCCAGCGACCCGGCGCAGCACGTCGCGTGGATCCAGGAGTACGTCGAGCAGGGCTGGGAGGAGGTCTACCTCCACTTCGTCGGGCAGGAGCAGGAGGCCTTCATCGACACCTTCGGCGAGCACGTGCTGCCCCAGCTCGACCCCCGCCCGCCGGCCCCGCCATCACCGGCCGCGCGGCCGTCGAGCGCGAGGAGGCCACCCGATGAGGCTCAGCCAGACCGGGGACGTGTGGTGGAAGTCGGCGGTGTTCTACTGCGCCGACGTCGAGACCTTCCAGGACAGCAACGGTGACGGCGTCGGTGACCTGCGCGGGATGACCGAGCGCATCGAGTACCTCGCCGACCTCGGTGTCACCTGCCTGTGGCTCATGCCGCTCTACCCGACGGCCGGGCGCGACGACGGCTACGACATCACCGACTTCTTCGGCGTCGACCCGCGCCTGGGCACCCTCGGCGACTTCGTCGAGCTCGTCCGCACCGCCCGCAGCCGCGGCATCCGGGTCGTCGTCGACTTCGTCATGAACCACACCTCCGACAAGCACCCGTGGTTCAAGAGCGCGCGCCGCAGCGTCGACGACCCCTACCGCCAGCACTACGTCTGGTCGGCGACCAAGCCGCCGAGCGGCAAGGCCGAGGTCGTCTTTCCCGACAAGGAGGACAGCATCTGGGAGCTCGACGAGAAGACCGGCGAGTGGTTCCTCCACCACTTCTACAAGACCCAGCCCGACCTCAACGTCGCCAACCCCGCCGTGCAGGAGGAGATCGCCCGCACCCTCGGCTTCTGGCTCGAGCTCGGGGTCGCCGGCTTCCGCATCGACGCCGTCCCGTTCCTCTTCGCCACCGACACCTACCCCGGGTCCGAGCCGGGCGGCTTCGACCCGCTAGCGCTACCTCAAGGACGTCCGTGACTTCGTGACCCGCCGCCTCGGGGACGCCGCGCTCCTGGGCGAGGTCAACCTGCCCTACCCGCAGCAGAAGGAGTTCTTCGGTGGCGCCGACGGCGACGGCCTCAACATGCAGTTCGACTTCATCGGGATGCAGCGCCTCTACCTCTCGCTCGCCCGTGAGGACGCCGGCCCGCTCGCCTCCGCGCTGCGCGAGCGACCCGACCTCGACGTGACGAGCCAGTGGGCCAACTTCGTGCGCAACCACGACGAGCTGACCCTCGACAAGCTGAGCACCGCCGAGCGCAAGGAGGTCTTCGCGGCCTTCGGTCCCGACCCCGACATGCAGCTCTACGGCCGCGGGCTGCGCCGCCGCCTCCCGACGATGCTCGGCGGCGACGAGCGCCGCATCCGCCTCGTCTACTCGCTGATGTTCTCCCTCCCGGGCACGCCGACGCTGTTCTACGGCGAGGAGATCGGCATGGGCGAGAACCTCGACGTCGAGGGTCGGCTCGCGGTGCGCACCCCGATGCAGTGGGATGCCGGACCCAACGGTGGCTTCTCGACCGCACCGAGGCGGCGGCTCACCCGTCCGCAGCCGACCGGCCTGTGGGCGCCCGAGCACGTCAACGCCGCCGCCCAGCGCCAGGACCCCGACTCGCTGTGGTCCTTCGTGCGCACGCTGATCCGCCGCTACCGGCAGATGCCGCAGATCGGCTGGTCCGAGGTCGAGGTGCTCGACCACGACGTGCCGGCGGTCCTGGCGCACGTCTGCCGGGTCGACGACTGGCGGCTGCTCGCCCTGCACAACCTCGGCGCCGAGGACGCGCTGGTCACCCTGGAGCTGGGCCCGGTGCCGGAGGGGGCCGTGCTGCGCGACGTCCTCGACGGGCGCGAGGACCAGCCGCTCGACCCGGGCGGGCGGGTCGAGGTGCGCGTCGACGGCCACCGGGGGCGGTGGCTGCGGGTGCTGGCCCCCGGCGAGCAGGCCTACGCCTGATCCGGCACGGTCGACGCCGGATGCCGTGCGCCGTCACCTGCCGCTTTGGTACCCGAGCGGCTGCCACCGGTACGGTGGTCCCGACACCGGCAGTGACCGCCGCCACACCCAGCACCGCGGTCACACGACCCCTGTCGGCCGCGACGACGGACACCCCGCGACGCGCCGGCCGGCCCGACGCGGCATCCGTCACCACGGGCGCCCGGAGAAGGAGTGCCCAGTGAGCGACAACGAGGTCGCCCCCCTCGAGACGGCGTTCGGCGTGGACCACCACGTCACCCGCGCCGAGGCCCCCGAACGCCCCGTCCAGGACGGCGGCCCGGAGATGGTCCAGCTGCTCAACCCCGAGGGCGAGCGGGTCTACCACCCCGAGCACGACGCCGTCGTCGACGCCCTGACCGACGAGGAGGTGCGCGGGTTCTACCGCGACCTCGTGCTCATCCGGCGCTTCGACGCCGAGGCCACCGCCCTGCAGCGCCAGGGCGAGCTGGGCCTGTGGGCCAGCCTGCTCGGCCAGGAGGCCGCGCAGGTCGGCTCCGGCCGCGCGCTGCGCGCCCAGGACTACGCCTTCCCGACCTACCGCGAGCACGGCGTCGCCTGGTGCCGCGGGGTCGACCCGGTCAACCTGCTGGGCATGTTCCGCGGGGTGAACCACGGCGGCTGGGACCCCAACGAGAAGAACTTCCACCTCTACACGATCATCATCGGCGCGCAGACGCTGCACGCGACCGGCTACGCGATGGGCGTCCAGCGCGACGGCGCGGTCGGCACCGGTGACGAGGAGCGCGACACCGCCGTCATCGCCTACTTCGGTGACGGCGCGACGAGCCAGGGCGACGTCTCCGAGGCGCTCGTCTTCGCCGGCGTCAACAACAGCCCGGTCGTCTTCTTCTGCCAGAACAACCAGTGGGCCATCTCCGAGCCGAACGAGAAGCAGACCCGGGCGCCGCTCTGCACCGCGCGCGCGGGTTCGGCTTCCCCGGCATCCGCGTCGACGGCAACGACGTGCTCGCCGTGTACGCCGTGACCAAGGCCGCGCTCGACGCCGCCCGCACCGGCCAGGGCCCGACGTTCATCGAGGCGTACACCTACCGGATGGGCGCCCACACCACCTCCGACGACCCGACGAAGTACCGCGTGAGCGCCGAGGTCGAGGTGTGGAAGCACCGCGACCCGATCGAGCGCTTCAAGCGCTGGCTGCTCACGAGCGGGCGGGCCGACGCCGAGTTCTTCGACGCCATCGAGGCGGAGTCCGACGACGCTCGGCACCTCGGTGCGCGAGCGGTGCCTGTCGATGCCCGAGCCCCCCGGAACCGACATGTTCGACAACGTCTACGCCACGGCGCACCCGGTCATGGAGCGCGAGCGGGCCGAGTTCGTCGCCTACCAGGCGTCGTTCGAGGGAGCACAGGCGTGAGCACCACGACCATCGCCAAGGGCATCACGAGCGGCCTGCGCGCCGCGATGGACAACGACCCCAAGGTCGTCCTCATGGGTGAGGACATCGGCAAGCTCGGCGGCGTCTTCCGCGTCACCGAGGGGCTGCAGAAGGACTTCGGCGAGGACCGGGTCATCGACACCCCGCTGGCCGAGGCCGGCATCGTCGGCACCGCGATCGGGATGGCGCTGCGCGGTTACCGGCCGGTCGTCGAGATCCAGTTCGACGGGTTCGTCTACCCCGCGTTCGACCAGATCGTCACCCAGGTCGCCAAGCTGCACGCCCGCTCGCTCGGCATCGTCAAGATGCCGATCGTCATCCGCATCCCGTTCGGCGGCGGCATCGGCGCGGTCGAGCACCACAGCGAGTCCAACGAGGCCTACTTCGCGCACACCGCCGGCCTGCGGGTCGTCGCCTCTCCAACCCGCACGACGCCCACTGGATGATCCAGCAGGCCATCGAGACCGACGACCCGGTGATCTTCTTCGAGCCCAAGCGCCGCTACTGGGACAAGGGCGAGGTCGGCGACGGGCCCGCCGGGCCGCTCAGCTCGGCGCGCGTGCTGCGCGAGGGCACCGACGTCACCCTGCTCGCCTACGGCCCGATGGTGAAGACCTGCCTGCAGGCCGCCCAGGCTGCCGAGGAGGAGGGGCGCAACCTCGAGGTCATCGACCTGCGCTCGCTGTCGCCGCTCGACGAGGACGCCATCCTCACGTCGGCCCGCAAGACCGGCCGGGTCGTCGTGGTCCACGAGGCGTCGACCTTCCTCGGGATGGGCGCGGAGATCGCGGCGCTCATCACCGAGCGGGCGTTCTACCACCTCGAGGCCCCGGTGCTGCGGGTCGGCGGCTACAACGTGCCGTACCCGCCGAGCCGCATCGAGGAGGAGTTCCTGCCCGACCTCGACCGGGTGCTCGACGCCGTCGACCGCTCCCTCGCGTACTGAAAGGGGTTCTCGCAGATGGCTCTTCGTGAGTTCAAGCTCCCCGACCTGGGTGAGGGTCTGACCGAGGCCGAGATCGTCACGTGGCACGTCGCCGTCGGTGACACGGTCAAGGTCAACGACATCGTCGTCGAGGTCGAGACCGCCAAGTCGCTCGTCGAGCTGCCCGTGCCGTTCGCCGGCACCGTGGCCGCGCTGCACGTCGACGAGGGCGACACCGTCGACGTCGGCACGGTCATCATCACGGTCGACGACGGGGTGGGCGGACGGCGGATGCCGACGCGCCGGCTCCCGCTGCCGCCGCACCGCCCGCGAGGCGGCAACCGATGCAGGTGCGCCGGGCGAGGAGATCGCCGAGGAGCTGATCGGTGGCACGACCTCCACCGGGCGCACGGCCGTGCTCGTCGGCTACGGGGTCAAGCAGACCGAGGCCAGCGCCGCCCCCGCGCCGGCAGCCCGCCGCCTGCCCCTGCCCGCCGGCCAGCGTCCCGGAATCGACCAATAGGTCGACCGCAGGGACAGCCGGCCAGCGGGGAACGGTGCGCGCGCTGGCCAAGCCGCCGGTCCGCAAGCTCGCCAAGGACCTCGGGCTCGACCTCGCCACCATCAGCCCGACCGGGCCCGGCGGCATCGTCACGCGAGCCGACGTCGAGGCGGCGGCCGCGAGCGCGACTGGCGCCCGGCACGGCACCGGAGGCTCGGATGCCGTTCCCGCCGCGTCCCGCTGGGGCCGCCCACGGCATCCGGCGAACGGGAGGAGCGGGTGCCCGTCAAGGGCGTGCGCAAGATGACCGCGCAGGCGATGGTCGGGTCGGCGTTCACCGCGCCGCACGTGACCGAGTGGGTCACCGTCGACGTCACCGCGACGATGGAGCTCGTCGACCGGCTCAAGCAGGACCGGGAGTTCCGGACGTCAAGGTCACGCCGCTGCTCGTGCTCGCCAAGGCGATGTGCGTCGCGATCCGGCGCAACCCGGACATCAACGCCTCCTGGGACGAGGCGGCCCAGGAGATCGTGCTCAAGCACTACGTCAACCTCGGCATCGCGGCGGCCACCCCGCGCGGGCTGATCGTCCCCAACATCAAGGACGCCGACGCCATGACGATGCGCGAGCTCGCCGAGGCGATCGGCGCCCTGACGGCGACCGCGCGCGAGGGCCGGACCCAGCCCGCCGACATGACCGGCGGCACGATCACCATCACCAACGTCGGCGTCTTCGGCATCGACGCCGGCACGCCGATCCTCAACCCGGGTGAGTCGGCGATCCTCGCGTTCGGCGCGGTGTCCCGGCGGCCCTGGGTGTCGCGGCGACGGGAGCGAGCATCGAGCCGCGCTGGGTGACCACCCTCGCGCTCTCCTTCGACCACCGGCTGGTCGACGGCGAGCTCGGCAGCCGGTACCTCGCGGACGTCGCGGCGATCCTTGCGGACCCGTCCCGCGGACTCGTCTGGGGCTGACCACGTAGCGGAATCGAGGTGGCCAGGGCGGCCGTGGCGAGCAGGCCCTAGTAGAGGGTGGTGGTCCACGCCCCAGGGGTGTCGAGGGCGAAGTCGGGTCCGCCGACGGCCGTGGCCGTCACGGCCCAGACCGCGAGGGCGGCGATGAAGACGACCGCGCCAACCCGCCGCACGGCCGGCGTCGGCCCGCGAGGGCATACGCCCCGATCACCGAGATCAGGGGAACGCCGATCGCGCCACCGCCCACGCCACCCTCGAACAGGGTGGCGGGATCCGCCAGCCCCGGCACGAGGACGGCTACGAAGAGCAGCGGCGACCAGACCAGGAGCCGGCGGGGCCGACCGCGGCGTCGTTCGAGCTCGGCCCAGCCGAGCAGTGCCCCGATGGCCGTGCCGGGCAGGAGAACATAGCCGAACGTTCCGATCCAGGACACGGCCGACTCGTCCCCCATGACCGCTGACATGAGGCCGCGCAGGCCCGCGGCCCATGCCAGTCCCGTCACGGCGCCGACCCACGGCAGCAGGGCATCGCCACCACGGATCCCGTGCGGGTGGGGAGCGTGGCTGCAAGCTCAGCACAGCCATCAGGGACCCACCGAACAGGCACACCCACGCACCCAGCGGGGTGGACAGCGGGGCTGGCATCGTCCCGATGAAGAACAGCAGAGCATCCCCGCGACCAGACGACACCGGACAGCACCCGGCAGACGGACCACCGGCCTCGGGAGAGGGCGACCCCACCCGTCAGGGCGGTGCCGACGACCATGAGCGCGCCCCCGCCCTCGCCGGTGGGGAACAGCGCCTGAAGATCGCCGGGTCGAGCAGGGCTGACGCGAAGAGCGCCGGTGCCCACACGAGCCCGTCGGAGCGGCCGGCCCGTCGAGCGCGGGCCCCGGCCAACCCGAGCAGTCCCCCCACGGCAGCGCCCGGCAGGAGGACCAGGGGACGGTCAGCCAGGTCGAGGTCGTCGCGCCCCCCGCGAGCTGGCCCATCCAGGCCCGTAGCCCGGCCGCCCAGGTGACCCCGAGGACGGCGCCGAGAACGGCGCCTCGGCTAAGGCGGGGGTTGACGGGCGTGCGTGCTCGGTCCATCACGATCCCTCCTCGTCGGGATGGGCGGCGATGGTGGTGGTGCTCATGTCGAGAAAAGTAGCTACCGCGACACCCGGGGGGACATCCGTGGATCCACTCAATTGCCCACTCCGAGTGTCGCGGGCCCACGAGTAGGGTCGGTCGGCATGGAGGAGGCGCCGGGTCTGCCGGATGGTTCGATGCCGAGCACCTGCTCGACGTCGCCCGCCGACACCACGCGGAGGGCGACGTCGATGCGTGCGTGGGCGGCCGCGAGCGACCTTTCGGCACACGCCAGGCAAGCCCAGGACCCCACCATCCTGGCGCGCGCCGCGCTCGTCATCCGACAGCCGGGTGACCGCCTGGTCCGGGCTCGGGTGCACGCGCTGGCGCGCGAGGCACTGACCCGGGTGGAGGCGCTCCGCGCGAGCGAAGCGAGCCGGACCAGGTCACCACCCTGTTCGCCACACGACTCGCCTCCCAGGTGGCGGCAACGCGGGATCCCTTCGGCAGCGACGCCATTCAGGTCGCGGCCGGACAGCTCGACCCGGCCGACCTTCGTGATCCGGAGGGAAGCTTCCTCGCCCTCCAAGCAGGGGTCGCCGAGTTGCAGAACGTGGCGCACGCGGAGGAACGCCTCACCCTCGCCACCCGTGCGGTGGTACTCGGCGCGGCGACGGCGGGCTTTGAGTACGAGGCCTGGGGGAGGCGCTGGCGCATGGATGCCTTCGCGGAGCTGGGGCTCCGGCTGGATCTGGCGTCCGAGCGTGCGGCAGTCGCGCCATTGACCGAGCGGCTCGGAACGGAGTGGCGTTCGTGGCTCGTCCTCACCCGGGCCTCCGACAAGCTGCTCGAGGGAGACTTCTCGACCGCCCTTCACCTCGCTGACGAGGCGCGCAACGTGGGTGGGGTGGGCGGCCTCGCCGACTTCTTCCACCTCGTCTTCGCCTCCGAGGTGGCGGCGTGGACCGGCGCCGGAGCGCAGGATGCCGCAGACGAGCTGGCCGGCATCATCGAGCATCTGCCGTTTCTCGCCCGCAGCTGGCTGGCGATCGCGTGGCTGGCTGCCGGCGAACGTGACCGTGCCCTCGATGTGCGGCGAGCTGTGCGAGGGCACGTCGAGAAGATGCCCGAGGACGCATCGGAATGGGTCATCGGCGCGGTCAGTCGCGTCGACCTGTGCGAGGCCTTCTCCGACACGGTGGTCGCGCAGGTGCTGTACACAGCCCTGCCGTTCGAGGGACGCCAGGCGATAGGCGCCGCTCACGCACCTCACCACGGACCCATCGCAGTGGCCCTCGGTCGCCTCGCCCTGGTGCTGGGTCGGCCGACCGTGCCAGGGCGCACCTCACGTCCGGCCTCGCCGCGGCGGAGCAGCTCCAGTCGCCCCCGTACGTCGGCCTGGCCCACGCGGCACTTGCCGCCACGTACACCCCGGGGACCCGGGCGCGCGCTGAGCACACGGCGGCAGCGAGGGCACTCGCTGAACGGCTGGGTTCCCCCTACCTCGCCGACAGGGTCGCCGTTCTCGGGGGGACGGCAAGGGTCCTGGACGCGAGGGTGACACCTCGGGAGACCGAGATCGCCAGCCTGGTCGCAGCAGGTCTGACGAACGGTGCCATCGCCCAGCGCCTGGTGCTCTCGGAGCGCACCGTCGAGAACCACGTCTCCCATCTGCTTCACAAGCTCGACCTGCCGACGCGTGGCACGCTCGCGGTGTGGGTCCGTGACCACGACGACGAGACGCGCCGAGCCGACGAGACGGTCCGCGACGAGAGGACATCGCCATGAATGACCCGATCGGAGTCGTGTTCCCCGAGGTCGAGGGGCGCCGCTCGACGAGCGCCACCGGGCGTGGCGTCGTGGCCGACGCCCTGCGGCCCGTCGACCCGGTCGGCGCGGCCGCCGCCCAGCGCGAGACCAACTGGCGCAGTGGGTACCTCACCCACTTCCGCCGGCTCGTCGAGGCAGGACTGGCCACACCGCAGGATGCCGTCGCGATCGCCGACGCGGGCCTGGCCTCCGTGCACGACCGGATGCGCTGGCGTGACCCCGACGGCGGCGAGTGCCGCCTGGACGCAGCGCTGGGCGGCGTCGTGGGGAGCCCCGCCGACAACCTCACCACCGAGAGCCACGGCGGCGGCGGCGAGCCCGACACGGCCCTGACCGTTCCCTACCGCGGCACCCGCCTCGCGGGCGACGACCTGCGGCGTCGGCTCGACGCGTGGGTGGCCGACGGGGTCGTCGAGCCGAGCCTGCGTGAGGCCGTGGGCGCCGTGCTCGACAACCCCGACTGGTTGCGGCTCGAGGGCCGAACCGTCGTCGTGCTGGGCGCGGCCGCCGAGATGGGCCCGCTGCGGTCGCTGCTGCGGTGGGGTGCCACCGTCGCGGCCGTCGACCTGCCCCGCCCCGAGCTGTGGACCCGACTGCTCGACGACACGGCATCCAGTGCCGGGCGGGTGCTCGTTCCGGCCACTCACGGCACCTCGCCGCTGTCCGAGCGGGCGGGGGTCGACCTCATCGGCGGCCTCCCGACGGCCACCGGCTGGGTGTGCGGGCTGCCCGGGCAGCTGGTCCTCGGCAACTACGTCTACGCCGACGGCGCGACGAACGTGCGGGTCAGCACCGCCGTCGACGCGATGACCCGCATCGTGCGCCTCGCGCGACCGGACACGGCGCTGTCCTTCCTCGCGACGCCCACCGACGTCTTCGCGGTGCCGGGGGAGGCCGTCGACGCGTCGGCGCTGTCGTACTCGCAACGGCGCACCTCGAAGGTGCTGCGAGTGCCGCTGCGCACGCTCTCGGGTGGGCGACTGCTCCGCCGCAACTACCAGCCCGGCGAGGACCCCGGCATCAACGACTCCGTCGTGCTGCAGCAGGGACCGAACTACCTGCTCGCGAAGCGCATCCAGCGCTGGCGGGCGACCTCGGCCCGGGCCCAGGGCGCCACGGTCTCGTTCAAGATCGCCCCGCCGACCCGCACCCGCTCGGTCGTGAAGAACAAGGCCCTCGCCGCTGCGTATGCCGGGGCGCACCGCTTCGGGGTGGAGGTCTTCGAGCCCGGCACCGCGAACACCTTGATGGCGGCGCTGCTGGTGCACGACCTCACCGTCGGGTCGCCACGCCAGGACCACCCGTGGCAGGACGAGGCGTATGCCGCGGCACACGGTGGGCTGTGGCGCTCGGCCTACGACCCGCGCAGCGCGCTCGGGCTGGCGGCCCTGCTCGGCGCCGCCTCGGCCCGCCCCTAGACGGGTGGGAGGATGGGGGCCATGAGTGCCTCATCGTCGATGCCGAAGCGCCCGTCCGACCCGCTCGACCTCATCGACCTCGACAGCCAGCTGACCGACGAGGAGAAGGCGATCCGGGCGGCCACCCGTCAGGTCTGCGCCGACGTCGTCGACCCGCACATCATGCAGTGGTACGAGGACGGCGACCTGCCCGCGCGCGAGCTCGCGCTCGAGTTCGGCAAGGTCGGCCTGCTCGGCATGCACCTCGAGGGGTACGGCTGCGCCGGCATGTCGGCGGTCGACTACGGCCTGGCGTGCCTCGAGCTCGAGGCGAGCGACTCCGGCATCCGGTCTCTCGTGTCGGTGCAGGGCAGCCTCGCGATGTTCGCGATCTGGCGCTTCGGCACCGAGGAGCACAAGCAGCAGTGGCTGCCGCGCATGGCCGCGGGCGAGGCCATCGGCTGCTTCGGCCTCACCGAGCCCGACCACGGCTCCGACCCTGCGTCGATGCGCACCCGCGCCCGCAAGGACGGCGACGACTGGGTCCTGAACGGCTCGAAGATGTGGATCACGAACGGCTCGATCGCTGACGTCGCCGTGGTCTGGGCGAATGCCGGGGAGGAGCACGGCGGCATCCGCGGCTTCGTGGTGCCCACGGACACACCGGGATTCGCCGCGCACAAGATCACGCACAAGATGTCGCTGCGGGCCTCGGTGACGTCCGAGCTGACCTTCGAGAACGTCCGGCTCCCCGCGGATGCCGTGTTCCCCGACGTCGCCGGCCTCAAGGGGCCCCTCGCGTGCCTGTCCGAGGCGCGCTACGGCATCGTCTGGGGTGCGCTCGGCGCCGCGCGGTCGTCGTTGGATGCCGCGCGCCGCTACTCGATGGAGCGCATCCAGTTCGGCCGCCCGATCGCCGGGTTCCAGCTGACCCAGGCCAAGCTCGCGAACATGGCCACCGAGCTGCAGCTCGGCCAGCTGCTCGCCCTGCACCTGGGTCGGCGCAAGGACACCGTGGGGCTGCGGCCAGAGCAGGTCTCGGTCGGCAAGTACAACAACATCACCAAGTCCATCGAGATCTGCCGCACGGCCCGCACCATCCTCGGCGCGAACGGCGTGAGCGGCGAGTGGCCGGTGATGCGCCACGCCAACAACCTCGAGTCGGTGCTCACCTACGAGGGGACCGTCGAGATGCACACGCTCGTCCTCGGCCAGGCGCTCACCGGGGAGTCCGCCTTCCGCTGACCCGCCACATGAGTGAACCTTCACCGTGGGCTGACGACCCCGTGATCTCGAGGTCCACGCTGGGGAACATGGAACTCTTGGCCCACAGTCGGCGATGGCCCGTCGCGCTCGTCGCGAGCATCGTCGCGGCGATGCTCCTCATCCCCCCGCCGAGGCTGCCGTTGACGGCTGCGTGCCCTCCACGGTGGTGACAGCGCATCCGCCGATGCGTGGGTCGACGCGAACAGCACCCAGTCCAACAAGGGCTCGGACGCGGTTCTGAGTGTCGGCGAGACGACCCGCTCCCTCGTGAGGTTCTCCCTGCCCACGGGTGTGCCCAGGGGTGCGTGGTGGAGCTGGCGAGGCTGCGGTTGTACGCGGACTCGGGGACCGAGGGGGCGCGGGTGGAGACGCTCCCGCTCGCCTCCACGTGGTCGGAGAGCACGGTGACATGGGGCAGCCAGCCAGCAGCGACCGGCATCCCGCCGCGGCGTGGTCGCGAGATGGGTACATGCAGTGGAACGTCACGGCCTTCCTGCCATCGATGATCGCGGGGGCGAACCACGGGTTCCTGGTGCGCGACGCGGCCGACGCCACGGATCTGGCCGGTAAGCACGGGTTCTATGCGCGCGAGAAGGGCGAGAACCCACCGCAGCTCGTGATCCGGTTCGCGGCGCCCCCGAGCGGTGACCCGGCCCCGCCGGCCCCGCCGCAGCCGCGGTCCGTGAGGTGTGGGCAGCTGGTCACGGAGAGCACTCTGGTGACCAACGACCTCACGAACTGTCCGGGGGACGGGCTGCACATCGGTGCTGACCGCCTCATCCTGGACCTCGGCGGCCACACGATCGACGGTGTCGCTCTCGGAACCGGCGTGCGCAACGAGGGTTTCTCGTCGGTCACCATCCGCAACGGCACCATCCAGGAGTTCGACCGTGGTGTCGAACTGCTCGAGGAGACCCGAGCTGGGTGTGGTGGCTGATCTCATGATCCGGCAGAACGAGGTGGCCGGGATCGAGCTGTTCGACGCAGGAGGGGCCCTCTAGGCGGCAACACCATCAGCGGAAACACCGTCGAGGAGAACGGTGGGGGCATCCTGCTCGTGAGCGGGACCGCGGGCACGACCGTCAGCGAGTAACACCCTGACGCGCAACGGGGGTGCCGCGCTGCTGCTACGCGCAGCGGACTCGAATCGTCTGGAGGACAACCGCATCGTCGGGGGTGGCGATCTGGGTATCGAGCTGGACGGCTCCGGTGGCAACGCGCTGGTCGGGAACGTGGTGGCAGGACACGAGCGATGGTGCCATCGAGATCCACCATGGTTCGCACGGCAACCGGGTGGAGGGCAGCGTCCTCACCCAGAGCGGTGACACCGGCATCCTCGTCAGCGAGTCTGACGGCAACGAGCTGGTGTCGAACACATCGACCGGGATGTCCGACAGCGGCATCGGGCTCGATGCTGCGAACGACGGGGTCGTGCGTGGAAACGTCGTTCGCGGCAACCCGGGTGGGCTGCAGGTCGACGGGTCGAGCCGCAACCTGATCGAGGCCAACGACGCGAGCGGTGGGAGTGGGATCGGGATCGAGCTCGGCGTGGATTCCACCGCCAACCGTCTGGTGCTGAACACCGCCAATGGCAACGCCGCCCAGGGGATCTACCTGTCGGACGAAGCGCCGCTCGCGTCGGGGAACGAGTTGTACCGCAACACTGCCAACGACAACGGCGCGGACGGCATCACGATCGCCAAGGGCGGTCACACCGTGACGGCCAACGTCGCACTCCGCAACCGCGGGTGGGGCATCAGCGCCACGGGTGTCAACGCCTCGGCGAGGAACATGGCGGAAGGCAACCTCCAGGCTCGCCAGTGTCAAGGGGTTGCCTGTGGGCCGGTCGACGTCGTACCACCGGAGACCACGATCGACGACGGCCCGGATGCCGCCACGTCGAGCTCCAGCGCAGTGTTCGCCTTCACCTCCAACGAGCCCTTCTCCACCTTCCTGTGCTCGTTCGACGACTCCGAGGAAGAGCCCTGCACGTCTCCCCTGCAGTTCGACGGGCTCGATGAGGGCACGCACGAGCTGAAGGTGACGTCGACGGACGAGCACGGGAACGCCGATCCGACCCCGGCCGTCCACACCTGGACGATCGACACCACGGCGCCGCAGACGACGGTCGACTCGGGCCCGGAGGGGAGCACGACGAGTACGAGTGCGTCGTTGGTGTTCTCCGCTGATGAGGCTGGCGTCGTTTGAGTGCGCGCTCGACGGGGCCGCGTACGTGAGTTGTGTGTCGCCGTTCGAGGTGAGCGGGTTGGTGGTCGGTGGTCATGAGTTCGCGGTGCGGGCGACCGACGCCGCGGGCAACACGGATGCGACGCCGGCGGTGCACACCTGGACGGTGGTGGCTCCGGCGGACATCACGGCCCCGCAGACGAGGATCGACTCGGGCCCGGAGGCGACCACGACGAGTACGAGTGCGTCGTTGACGTTCTCCGCGGATGAGGCTGGCGTCGTTTGAGTGCGCGCTGGATGACGGGCGGAGTACGTGGCGTGCGTGTCGCCGTTCGAGGTGAGCGGGCTGGTGGTGGGTGGGCACGAGTTCGCGGTGCGGGCCACCGACGCCGCGGGCAACACCGACGCGACGCCGGCGGTGCACACCTGGACGGTGGTGGCTCCGGCGGACATCACGGCGCCGCAGACCACGGATCGACTCCGGCCCGGAGGCGAGCACGACGAGTACGAGTGCGTCGTTGACGTTCTCCGCGGATGAGGCTGGCGACGTTTGAGTGCGCGCTGGATGACGGCGAGTACGCGGCGTGCAGTGTCGCCGTTCGAGGTGAGCGGGTTGGTGGTCGGTGGTCACGAGTTCGCGGTGCGGGCGACCGACGCCGCGGGCAACACCGACGCGACGCCGGCGGTGCACACCTGGAGCGGTGGTGGCTCCGGCGGATATCACGGCCCCGCAGACGACGGATCGACTCGGGACCGCCCGAGGTGACCGAGGCCGTGTCGGCGACGTTTGAGTTCTCCGCGGATGAGGCTGGCGTCGTTTGAGTGCGCGCTCGACGGGGCCGCGTACGTGAGCGTGTGTGTCGCCGTTCGAGGTGAGCGGGTTGGTGGTCGGTGGTCACGAGTTCGCGGTGCGGGCGACCGACGCTGCGGGCAACACCGACGCGACGCCGGCGGTGCACACCTGGACGGTGGTGGAGCCGGCGGACATCACGGCCCCGCAGACCAGGATCGACTCCGGACCGCCCGAGGTGACCGAGGACGAGTCGGCGACGTTTGAGTTCTCCGCGGATGAGGCTGGCGACGTTTGAGTGCGCGCTGGATGACGGGGAGTATGCGGCGTGCAGTTCGCCGTTCGAGGTGAGCGGCTTGGTGGTGGGTGGGCACGAGTTCGCGGTGCGGGCGACCGACACTGCGGGGAACACCGACGCGACGCCGGCGGTGCACACCTGGACGGTGGTGGATCCGGCGGACATCACGGCGCCGCAGACGACGGTCGACTCCGGCCCGCCCGAGGTGACCGAGGCCGTGTCGGCGACGTTTGACGTTCTCCGCGGATGAGGCTGGCGTCGTTTGAGTGCGCGCTGGATGACGGGGAGTACGCGGCGTGCAGTTCACCCTTCGAGGTGAGCGGGTCTGGTGGTCGGTGGGCATGAGTTCGCGGTGCGCGCGACCGACACTGCGGGCAACACAGATGCGACTCCGGCGGTGCATACCTGGACGGTGGTGGAGCCGGCGGATGTCACGGCCCCGCAGACGAGGATCGACTCGGGCCCGGAGGGAAGCACGACGAGCCCGAGTGCGTCGTTGATGTTCTCCGCGGATGAGGTGGCGACGTTTGAGTGCGCGCTCGACGGGGCTGCGTACGTGAGCTTGCCGTGTCGCCGTTCGAGGTGAGCGGTCTGGTGGTCGGTGGGCATGAGTTCGCGGTGCGGGCGACCGACAGCCGCGGGCAACACCGATGCGACGCCGGCGGTGCACACCTGGACGGTGGTGGCTCCGGCGGACATCACGGCCCCGCAGACCAGGATCGACTCGGGCCCGGAGGTGAGCACGACGAGCACGAGTGCGTCGTTGACGTTCTCCGCGGATGAGGCTGGCGTCGTTTGAGTGCGCGCTCGACGGGGCTGCGTTCACGCCTGTCTGTCGCCGTTCGAGGTGAGCTGGGTTGGTGGTCGGTGGTCATGAGTTCGCGGTGCGGGCCACCGACACTGCGGGCAACACCGACGCGACACCGGCGGTGCACACCTGGACGGTGGTGGCTCCGGCGGACACCACGGCCCCGCAGACGAGGATCGACTCGGGCCCGGAGGCGAGCACGACGAGCACGAGTGCGTCGTTGACGTTCTCCGCGGATGAGGCTGGCGTCGTTTGAGTGCGCGCTCGACGGTGCTGCGTTCACGCCTTGTCTGTCGCCGGTCGTCGTGACTGGGTTGGTGGTCGGTGGTCACGAGTTCGCGGTGCGGGCCACCGACAGCTGCGGGCAACACCGACGCGACACCGGCGGTCCACACCTGGACGGTGCGTGGCCCCTCCCACCTGTTCCGTCTCCACGCTGACGGCAGCACCCGACGCCGACAGCTGGGTACTTCGATCCTCTCCGACCAGCAACTACCGCCAGGACTCCGTGCTCAAGGTCGACACGAAGTCGCGCGCCGATGCCCGCGCGCTCGTCCGATTCGCATTGCCGCCGATCCCGGAGGGTTGCACCGTCGTGAGCGCCAGCCTGCGGCTCTATGCGAGTTCGTACAAGGCACAGCGTTCATTGGGGGCGTTCCGTCTCGGCGCTGCGTGGACCGAGGCTGCTGTCACCTGGAACTCCCAGCCAGCCACCGCTGGCGCTGCGGCGACGGTGCCATCGGGCCCTGGCTACCGGGAGTGGCAGGTTGCCGCACTGGTGAAGGCCATGTACACGCAGGGCAACCACGGCTTCCTCATCCGGGACATGGTCGAGGGAGGGAGGTCCGCCGAGCAGGCATTCCACAGCCGTGAAAAGGGTTCCGACAACCCGCCCCGACTCGTGATCGGACTGGCGCCCTCGACAGCCATTGCGGGGCGCAGCCGGATCACCGTGACCCGGGAGGACTCCTCGTTCGCACGATTCTGTTTGCTCGGCGCTCCCGCCTCGGGTGAGGATGGTCGTTCACCCCACCACCTACGTGCCGTCAAGGACTGGTTCATCCGGAGTCTGTCGTGCTGTCCGCCTACGCCCCCCTCTTCCGGGTTCCCGGAGCCCTGCGCTTCATCGCCGGGACCTCGCTGTCCCGCACCGGGGGGTCGATGTTCGGTGTCGCCGTCATCGTCATGGTCAGCGAGCGCCGCGGCTCGTTCGGGGTGGCCGGGGCCGTCTCGGCCGTCGGCGTGGCGGTGCTCGCGGTGGCCGGGCCGGTCATCGGGCGGCTCATCGACAAACACGGTCAGCGCCGAGTGGCCCTGCCGTTCATCATCCTGTCGTCGTGCGCCGGAGTGCTCACGGCGTTCTTCTCGTGGACCGACGCCGCCGTCTGGACGCTCTTCGTCTTCTACGGCCTGAGCGCGGTGCTGCCCGAGCCCGGGCCGATGTCGCGAGCCCGCTGGGCGCACATCTTCCGCGACGACCCCGACCGGCTGCACACCGCGATGTCCTTCGAGCAGGTCGCCGACGAGGCGTCCTTCGTGCTCGGCCCGGTGCTCGCGGTGCTCGTGTCGACGCTGTGGTTCCCCGAGGCCGGGCTCATCATCGCCGAGCTGATGTTCACGGCGGGCATGCTCATCTTCCTCGCGGCCCGCGCGACCGAACCGCCGGTCGTGCCGCACGCAGACCGCCCTGCGGGGTTGGCGGTGCGGCGCCCGGGGCTGCTCCTCGTCGCCACCGCGCTCGTGATGACCGGCGTCATCTTCGGCGCCAACGAGGTCATCGCCGTCGCCTACGCGGAGGAGGAAGGGGCCAAGACCTTCTCGAGCGTCATCCTCGGTGGCTTCGCGCTGGGGTCGACCATCGCGGGGTTGCTGTTCGGCACCCGCATCTTCCGCTCGACCATGACGCACCGGCTGCTGCTCGCCGCGGGTGGGATGTTCGTCCTCGAGGTGCCGGCCCTGTTCGTCGGTGGGTTGTGGCCGCTGGCCGTGGTCATGTTCATCGCCGGCTCGGCGACGGCCCCGCTGCTCATCACCAGCCTGTCGCTGGCGCAGCGCCTCGTTCCCAAGGCGCTGGTGACCGAGGGCATGGCGGTGGCGATCACCGGCATCCTCATCGGTATCTCGGCGGGTTCCGCGGTGGCGGGCTGGGCCATCGAGGCCTGGGGCGCTCAGCCGGCGTACATCGTGCCGGTCGTCGCGGGTGCGTGCGCGTCCGTGATCATCGCCGCCCGGTACCGGTACGTCGAGCGGGCCGAGCTCGCCGCCGCAGCCGAGCACGCGCCCATGACCCCTGCTCCGTCGCCCGCCACCGATCCCGCCCCGACCTCCGCCACCTGATCGGGGGGTCAGCTCGTCTTCGCGTCCTGGGTGTCGACGGCGAGGGACTCCTCGCCCTCCTCCTCCCGGCCGGGGGTGCGCAGGTTCCACCGGCGGATGACGAAGCGGAACAACACGTAGTAGACCACCGCGTACCCCAGCCCCATGACGATGAGCAGCCCCGGTCTGGTGGCGATGTTCCAGTTGAGAGCGAAGTCGAACAACCCTGCGCTGAAGCCGAACCCGTCCCTGATCTCCAAGCGCGTTGGCCAGCGCCATCGACGTCCCGGTGAGCACCGCGTGGATGACGTACAGCGGCCACGCGACGAACATGAAGGCGAACTCGATCGGCTCGGTGACGCCCGTGAGGAACGAGGTGAGGGCGACCGAGGCCATCAGGCCACCGACGGCCTTCTTCGCCTTGGGCTTGGCCTCCTGGTAGATCGCGAGCGCCGCGGCGGGCAGGGCGAACATCATGATGGGGAAGAAGCCGGTCATGAAGGCTCCGGCCGTGGGGTCGCCCTTGAGGAAGCGGGCGATGTCGCCCTGCACCGTCTCGCCACCGGCGGGGGTGTAGTCGCCGAGGATGAACCACGGCACGGAGTTGAGGATGTGGTGCAGGCCGAGGGGGATGAGCAGCCGGTTGGCCGTGCCGTAGATGAAGCCGCCGATGATCGAGTTCGCGGCGACCCACTCGCCGAGGTCGGTGAGGACGGCATCGAAGGCCGGGTAGATGACCGCGAGCAGCACGGCGAGGACGAGGGTCGCGAACCCGGTGACGATCGGCACGAAGCGCCGGCCCCCGAAGAACGCGAGGTAGGGCGGCAGGGAGATCCGGTAGTACTTCTGCCAGAGGAACGCCGCGATGAGTCCGCAGAGGATGCCGCCGAGCACCCCGTAGTTGATCAGTTCCTGGTCCTCACCCGGCTTGGGCGCGGGCAGGATGAAGGGCGACACGGCATCCCCGACACCCTTGAAGACGAGGTAGCCGACGACGGCCGCGAGGGCGGTCGAGCCGTCGGCCTTCTTCGCCATGCCGATGGCGACCCCGACCGCGAACAGCAGCGGGAGGTTGGCGAACAGGGCGCCGCCACCGGCACCGAGGACGGCAGCGACCATCTCCCACCCGAGGCCGTCGGCTCCGAGCAGGTCCGGCTGGCCCAGCCGCAGCATGAGGGCCGCCACGGGCAGCGCGGCGATGGGCAGCATGAGGCTGCGCCCGAACTTCTGGATCGGGGCGAGGTTGAACCGCTTCCTCGCGGTCCCCTCTGCCGTCACGTCAGCCGTCGTCATGGTGGTGGTGCCTCCTGGGGCGGGTGGGGTGAGAGGCTGACACCATCGCACTGGCGTGTCAAACGCCCCGAAAGGACCCTCCAGGCATGAGCACCAAGGCAGAGCAGATCCTCGCCGCCCTCGGCGGCCCCGAGAACATCATCGAGATCGAGCCGTGCATCACCCGGCTGCGCACCGAGGTCAAGAACCCGTCCCTCGTCGACGAGGCGGCGCTGAAGGCCGCCGGCGCCCACGGCGTCATCTCCGCCGGGCAGGTCGTCCAGGTCGTCGTCGGCCCGGAGGCCGACAACCTCGCCGAGGACATCGAGGACCTGATGTGAGGACCGAGGCAGCGAGGGTCCGCCCGAGCGCCCTGCTCCTCGACCTCGACGGCACCCTCGTCGACTCCGAGCCGATCCACCGGGCCGGGTTCGAGCGGTGGTTCGCCCACCGCGGCTGGCCCTTCGATCCCGAGGTGGCTGCGCTGTTCACGGGCCGCCGTGCCGACGACGTCTTCCGCACCGTCGACGGTCCGTGGAGCGGGGGCGATCCCACGCAGATGTTCGACGAGATCGTCGCACTCGTCCCCCGTGACCGGCTCCCGGATGCCGTGCCGGGCGCGGTGGCGAGCATGGAGCGTGCCGCTGTGGCCGGCATCCCCCTCGCGCTCGTCACGTCGGCCAGCGTCCAGTGGGCCGACAAGGCGCTCGCGGCCCTGGGTGGGCTGGGCCGGTTCGACGTCGTCGTCACCCGCGACGACGTCGCCTCAGGCAAGCCGGACCCGTCCTGCTACGCCCTGGCGTGTGAGCGCCTCGGGGTGGATGCCGGTGCGGCGCTCGCGTGCGAGGACGCACCCAACGGGGTGCTCTCGGCCGTCGGGGCGGGGGTCGGCCACGTCGTCGGGGTGACGACGAGCTTCCCGGCGCAGGCGCTGCGGGAGGCGGGGGCGAGCACGACGATGGGCGACCTCACCGGCATCCCGACCCTGCTCTGAGCCTTCCTGGGCCATGACGTGAGTTGGGTGCCGAGGTGGTCGTTGCAGCGACCACCTCGGCACCCAACACCCGGTGGGGCCCTCAGGGGTGGGCGATCGCCGGGGCCTCGTTCGCGGCCTCGGCCTCGGCCTCGTCGGTCGCGCGCTGGCCGTAGGCCGAGCTCTTGCGCAGCTCGACGTTCGGGAGGAACAACATGATGACGAACCCGAACACCATGACCACGGCGCCGGTGAGGAACACCAGGTCCATCGCCTCGGAGAACCCGATGAGGAACGGCTTCGCGAGCCGCTCGTCGAGGCCCGTGAGGAACGAGCTGTCCTGCAGCACACCGGAGGCCGCACCACCACTGGCCTGGGAGGCGGCGAACTGCTCGGCGGCGGCGGCGTTCGCCGGGTCGGCCAGCGCCGCCTGGAAGTCGGCCGTCGGGACCGCGGCGGCCAGGGCCGTCGTGATCTTCTCGGAGGCCGTCGAGAACAGGATCGACAGGAACACGGCGGTGCCGAGCGTGCCGCCGATCTGGCGGGTGAAGGTGGCCGTCGAGGTGGCCACGCCGATCTGCTGCGGCGGCACGGCGTTCTGCACGGCCAAGGTGAGCGGCTGGAAGTTGAAGCCCAGGCCGACGCCGAACGCGAGCATGACGATCATCGTCTGCCACAGCGGGGTGTCGAACTCGACGTAGTGGAAGATGAACAACGAGATCGTGAGCAGCGCCGACCCGATGATGGGGAACATCCGGTAGCGGCCCGTGCGGGAGATGATCTGCCCCGACAGGATGGAGCCGATCATGATGCCGAGCGTCATGGGGAGCAGGAGCAGACCGGCCTCCGTGGGGGTCGCGCCCTTGACGATCTGCAGGTACAGCGGCAGGGCCGCGAGGCCACCGAACATGGCGACACCGATGAGCACCGACGCGGCCGACGAGACACCGACGGTCCGGTTGCGGAACATGGACAGCGGGAGGATGGCCTCCTCGCCCATGCGGGACTCCTGCCAGAAGAAGCCGATCGCCGAGGCGACACCGATGACGTAGCAGGCGATGGCGGCGCTGGAGGACCAGCCCCACTCGCGGCCCTGCTCGGCGACGAGCAGCAGCGGCACGAGAGCCACCGAGAGCAGCACGGCACCGGCCCAGTCGAGGCGGTGGTCGAGGCGCTGGTGGCGCAGGTGCAGCGTCTTGCTCACCACGGCCAGCGCGGCGATGCCGATCGGCACGTTCACGAGGAAGACCCAGCGCCAGCCGTCGATGCCGAGGATGGTGTCCTGGCCGGCGAAGAAGCCGCCGATGACCGGGCCGAGCACCGAGGCGGTGCCGAAGACGGCGAGGAAGTAGCCCTGGTACTTCGCGCGCTCACGGGGCGGCACGATGTCGCCGATGATCGCCAGCGCGAGCGAGAACAGGCCACCGGCGCCCAGGCCCTGCACCGCGCGGAAGAGCGCGAGGGTCTCCATCGAGGTGGCGAACGTACACAGCACCGAACCGACGATGAAGATCGAGATGGCGATGATGAACAGGTTCTTGCGGCCGTAGATGTCGCCGAGCTTGCCGTACAGCGGGGTGACGATCGTCGCGGTGATGAGGTAGGCGGTCGTCGCCCAGGCCTGGTGGTTCAGGCCCTGCAGGTCGTCGGCGATGGTGCGGATGGCCGTGGCGACGATGGTCTGGTCCAGGGCGGCCAGGAACATGCCCATCATCAGGCCGATGAGGATCGTGACGATCTGGCGGTGGGTCAGCGGGCCTTCGGGGCGGTCAGGTTCCGCGGCGAGTGGTCCGCGCGCGAGAGATCCTTCGGGTGCTCCGGAGGCTCCGGCGGCGGCAGGGGTGGGGGTGGTCATCGGGTGGTCCTCGTGTTCAGGGTGGTCAGGGAGGCCTCGAGGTCCGAGGCGAAGTGGCGCAGGTGGTTGGAGAACTCGGCGACGGCGTCGTCGTCCCAGTCGGCGAGCAGGCCCTGGAGCCACCGGTCGCGGTCGTCGCGGATGGCGTGGAGCAGGGCCCGACCCTCGTCCGTGAGCGTCAGTGCCTGCGCTCGGCCGTCGTCGGGATCGGGGCCGCGCGTGACGAAGCCGAGGTCGACCAGGGTGCTCACCTGGCGGCTCACGGTCGAGACGTCGGAGTGGATCACCTCGGCCAGGGCGGAGACGCGCAGCGGTGCGGCGAGGAGGTTGAACAGCAGCGGGTAGGCCATGGGGTCGACCTGCGGGTGCTGTCGGGGGGCCTGCTGGCGCACGTGGTGCAGCAGTTTGACGACCCTGATGAGGTCGTCTCCGAGGGTGGCCGTCAGTGACGACGGCGTTGAGCTGAACGGCATCCGAAAAGTCCTTCCACACAGTTGCTTGCACCATACAACTATCGGGAGCCTTCGCTCATTCCCGGGTTCCGGAGCCATTTCTCGGATGCCGTTCGCGCGTCTCAGGCGTTGTGCGCGCCGAGGTGGTGGAGCAGGTTGTGGCCGAACCGCTGGCCCATGATCGCGATGACCCCGCGCATGGCGGTGGTCACGGCCGGGCGGAGCAGGCCGGGGAAGGGCAGGTCGACGGTGATCGTCATCGACGTCTCGAGGTGGGTGCCCTTGGCGCGCTGCTCGAGGGCATAGAACCCGACGACGCCGGCCGTCTCGTCGGCGCCGGGAGCGGGGTCGTGGGTGAAGTCGATGCGGTGGGGCTCGTCGAACTGCATCCGCTCGCGGAAGGTGAAGGAGAAGCTCTTGCCGAGCACCGGGATCTTGGTCAGCTGCCACACCCAGTGCTCGCCGTGCTCGGTGACCGAGTGCAGGAAGGGCGTGAGCCGCGCGAGGAGCTCGGGGTCGGTGAGCACCTGCCACACCTCGTCGATCTCAGCGGTCACGGTTGCCACCGAGCGGTTCGAGGTCGTGAACGTGGCCATCCGTGAACCCTAACCGCGCCCGGGCGGCCGTTCGGGACTCACGGTCGTAGGAGCCGGTCGACCGTGTCGAGGAGCATGTCCTTCTCGGCCGTGGTGTCGAACGGTCGTTCGCCCGCTGCCCGGCCGACGAACCCGTCGACCACCGCGAGCACCCACGTGCACACCCGGTCGGCCGGGACGTCACGGCGGACCGCGCCCGCATCGCGGGCGGCGACGATCCACGGCAGGAGGCCGTCGTGCTGGGCGTCCTCGTCACGGCGAAGCGCCGCGGCGACGGTCGGCGTGGACATCACGGCCCCGACGGCGCGGACGAAGCCGGGCAGTCGTGGGTCGGCGAGGTCGTCGGCCGTGTGCGCGATGAAGTCCGCGACGACGCGACGGGCGTCCTGTCGGCCCTTCTGCGCACGGAACCAGGCGGCGGTCTCGTCCGTGCCGAGGTCGAGGATGGCGAGGAGGACGTCGAGCTTGGTGGGGAAGTAGTGGAAGAACGTGCCCGACCCGATGCCGGCCCGTCGGCAGATGGCGGCCGTCGTCGTCCCGGCGTATCCCTCGGCGGCGAAGCACGTGAGGGCGGCGTCGATGATGACGAGGCGCCGAGCCTCGTACCGGGCGGGGTTGACCGTGCGTGACATGAGACCCCTTTGCTAGAGTGGCGACTCTATTATTGCGTCAGGGAGGTGGAGTCGGTGACGGACACGCCGGAGCGATGGACCCTGCGCCACACCGGGCAGGAACATTCGGTGGAGATCTCGGATGCCGGCCTGCGCCACCTCCTCGTGTGGCGCGTGGATGCCGTCGAGGTCGCCCGTGTCCGCACGAGCGACGAGCGGGTCGTGCTCGACGGGGCCGACCACGGCGCCGTCGGGGTGCGACTCCCGGCACTGTTCGGGCCGGCGCGACGGGTCACCCTGTACGGGCCGGGGTCGGACCTCGGTGCGCTGGGCGCCGCGCACGCAGGTGTCGGCGGGGTGGACCTCGACCCGGTGCCGGGGTCCGCTGCTGCCCGCCGCGAGGAGTGGATCCGGGCCCACCCGCGGCAGCACGCACTGCGCCGCGGCGGGGGTGCGGCCCTCGGGGTGCTCGTGCCGATCCTGCTGCTGTGGCTGTGGCGAGTGCTCGACCTGTCGTTGCCGAGCTGGTCGGTGCCGTGGCCGGACCTCCCGTGGCCGACGATTCCCTGGCCGGGGCTCCCCGAGCTTCCGGTCATCCCGTGGCCGGACTGGTCGTTGCCCAACTGGTCGTTGCCGGACCTGCCCGGGGTTCCGCCCTGGCTCAGTGAGGCCGCGCGCTACGTGGGGCCGGTGCTCGTCGCCGTCGCGGTGGCCACCAGCGAGGTGCGTCGACGGCGAAAGCAGGACGAGGCGAAGCGGCGTCTCGCGCCCGACGCCACGGGGGACGGTGAGTACCCCCAGCCCTGAGGTCGGCGCGGGTCAGGGCGTGATCGTCATCGCTGCCAGCACGCGCTGTGCGACGGACTCGTCGCCGTGCACGACCACGTGCAGGTCCTCGGGCCGCCGGCGCCCTCCGGCGAGGCGGGTCGCGACCTGTGTCGACATCGTCAGCGACGTCGTGACCACGTCCGGGTGCTCCTCGTGCCCACCGGTGAACAGCGGGATGCCGATCGGGCGCCCGTCCTGCTCCTCGACCCGGGCGCCCGCACGCCCGGTCGTCGGCCCGGTGAGGTCGAGCACGACGGCGTTGCCCGGCTCGATGGCAGCGGTCTTCGCGACGATCCGGGGCAGGGCGGCGAACAGCTGCGCCACGGTGTGCGAGGCCGCCCCGGACTCGAGCCCGCCGGGCCGGCCGAGGGCCTCGCGGATGTCCTGCTCGTGCATCCAGATGTCGAAGACGCGAACTGACAGCAGGCCGCCCAGGGTGGTCGGCCCGAACGGCCCCTGCACCGGGGTGTCCGCCCACTCGGTGCCCGACCGGTAGACGCCCAGCCGCTCCTCGAGCCGCTCCTCGAGCTCGTCGAGCACCTCCTCGAGGCTGCGCCCGCGGCGCGACTCGACGTACTTCTCCATGCGCTCCCCGAAGGCGTGCCGCACGTGGGCGTGACCGCTGACGTCGACGTCGGGCTGGGGCTCACCGGCCACCATCGCCTCGGCACTCGCGACGTGCGCGACCTGGTCGAGCACGCTCCAACCGGGGCAGTCCGTGGGCAGCGACTCGTCGCCGGGGCGCGTCGTGCGCCCGAGGTCGATCACACTCCGGACGGTGTGCGCGTACGCGTCGACGAGTTCGCCGAGGTCGCTTGGCGCCGGGGGGTGCAGTGTCATCCCGTCACAGTACCTACGCTGGTGGGCATGCCCACCCGAGAGGACACCGCGGTCGACCGGCCCGCCGAGCTGGCGCAGCACGCCCTGGCCCGGCCGCTCGGGATCGCCGTGGCGGCTGGCCTCGTCGCCGTGGTCGTCGCCGCCGCGCTCACCGGCGCCGTCGCCCCCCTCGATCTCGGCGACCCCGGCCCCCTCGTGCGCTGGGGCGTGCCCATCGTCTCCACCATCAGCACCCTCGCCGCGAGCGCCACGGTCGGGCTGCTGGGGCTCGCCGCGTTCCTCATGCCCGAGCGTTCCCGCACGAATCGTCGGGTCACGGCCACCCGGTATGCCGCTCGCGCCGCCACCGTGTGGGCGGTCGCTGCGCTCCTCGAGGTGGTGCTCGCCTTCGCCGACCTCGCGGGCACGCCACTCACCAGCCCGGACCTGCTCGACCAGCTGGTCTCCTTCGTGTGGACGCTGGAGACGACCCGCATCCTGCTCATCAGTGCCCTCGTCGCCGTCGTCGTCGCGGTGTGTGCCCAGCTCACCACCCGCCGGGCCCCGATGGCGTGGCTGGCGGTCCTCACCCTCTTCGCGGTCGTGATCCTCGCGCTCACCGGCCACGCTGCCGGGTCGGCCAGCCATGAGGATGCCGTGAACGCGCTCGCGGTGCACCTCCTCGGCGTGGTGGTCTGGACCGGCGGGCTCATCGGCCTCATCGTCATGCGCCGCGGCCTCGGCGACGACCTCGGCGCGACGGTGTCGCGCTACTCGACGGTCGCGGCCTGGTGCTTCGCAGCGGTGACCGTGACCGGCATCCAACAGGCGTGGATCCGGCTCGGCTCGTTCGAGGCCATCACCACGGCCTACGGCGCGGTGGTGGCGCTGAAGACGCTGGCGATCGTGGCGCTCGGTGTGCTCGGCTGGTTGCACCGGCGCTCCATCGCGACCCGGCTGACCGCCGACCCGGGTGACGGGAGGGCCTTCGCCCGGCTGGCGATCGTCGAGATCGCGGTGATGGGGGCGGCGACCGGGCTCGCGGCCGTGCTCGCGCGCAGCATCCCGCCCGTGCCGGATGCCGGCCCCGAGCCGAGCCGCATCCTCGAGCTCACCGGCTACCCGGACCCCGGCCCGATGGCCTCCGGTGACTGGTTCAGCGCCTGGCGGATGGACTGGCTCTTCGTCGGCATCGCGGTGCTGGCCGTGGGCCTGTACCTCGCCGGGGTGGTGCGGCTGCGCCGGCGCGGGGATGCCTGGCCGGTGCTGCGCACCGTGTGCTGGGTGCTCGGTTGGGCGCTGTTCGTGTGGGCGACGTGTGGGGCGCCCGGCATCTGGGGGCGGGTGCTGTTCAGCGTGCACATGGTGATGCACATGGTCGTCGCGATGATCGTGCCGCTGCTGCTCGTGCCCGGGGCGCCGGTGACGCTTGCGCTGCGCACGCTGAAGGCGCGCCCCGACAAGACGTGGGGCCCGCGTGAGGTGCTGCTGCAGGTGGTGCACTCGCGGGCGATGAAGGTGCTCGCGAACCCCGTGGTCGCGGCCTGCCTCTTCTTCTTCAGCCTCGCGGCGTTCTACTGGACCGGCCTGTTCGAGCTGTCCCTGACGACCCACACCGGGCACCTGCTGATGATCGCCCACTTCCTGCTGACCGGGTACCTCTTCACGTGGGTGCTCATCGGCATCGATCCCGGTGTCCCGCGCTGGAACCCGCTGATGCTGCTCGTCATCCTCTTCGCGACGATCTCCTTCCACGCGTTCTTCGGGGTGGCCCTGACGAGCAGCGAGTCCCTGCTGGCGCCCGACTTCTTCGCGCAGCTGAACCTGCCGTGGGGGCCCGACCCCCTGGCCGACCAGCACCGGGCCGGCGAGATCGCGTGGGGTGTCGGTGAGGCGCCGACGCTCGTGCTCGCCGTGATGGTGGCCGTGCAGTGGTTCCGACGCGACGAGCAGGAGTCGCGGCGCCTGGACCGGCAGGCCGACCGTGACGGCGATGCCCAGCTGCGCGCCTACAACGAGCACCTCGACCGCCTCCGCCAGGAGACCTCCCGAGCGCTGACACCTCGGCGTTGAGTGCGGAAGTGGTGGCTCTGGCAGCCACTTCCGCACTCACGGCAGGATGGGGGCATGCGGATCGCAGTCGTTCAGCTCGCCTACGGCGACGAGGAGTCCTTCGAGGCCCGCGTCGACCGTGTCGCCGGGCTCGTCGCCGCCCAGCGCGGCCACGACCTCGTCGTGCTTCCCGAGCTGTGGGGCGCGACCGGTTTCGACTACACCCGGTGGGCTGGCGCAGCGCAACCGCTCGACGGCCCGTGGGCGCGGGCCATGGCGGATGCCGCACGCGCTGCGGGCGTCGTGCTGCATGCCGGTTCGTTCGTCGAGCGGCTGCCCGAACCCGGCGCTGACGGCAACGACCTCGCGAACACCTCCCTGCTGTATGCCGCGGACGGTCAACTCCTCGCGACCTACCGCAAGATCCACCGGTTCGGCTTCGGTGCAGGTGAGCCCAAGCTCATGGAGGCCGGCGACGACGTGGTCGTGACCGGCATCCCCCTGTCGGGCGGGGGTTCGGTCGTGGCCGGCCTGTCGACCTGTTACGACCTGCGCTTTCCCGAGCTCTACCGCCGGCAGGTGGCTGCGGGGGCGGAGCTGTTCGTCATCCCGGCTGCCTGGCCCGCCGCGCGAGTGGGCCACTGGACGCTGCTCGGCCGGGCGCGGGCGGTGGAGAACCAGGCCGTCGTCGTGCAGTGCAACACGGCGGGGTCGCACGGCGGGTACGACATGGGTGGCGCCAGCCAGGTCGTGTCGGCAACCGGTGAGGTGCTCGCCGAGGCGGCGGGTGACGCGCAGGGTCGGGCCGTGGAACGCGTGCTCTCGGTGGAGGTCGACCTGGCCGCCACGGCCGAGTACCGCACCGCCTTCCCGGTGCTCGCCGACCGCCGCCTCTGACCCATCCGCCGTGAGTGCGGAAGTGGCTGCCCTGGCCACCACTTCCGCACTCACGGTGAGGTCAGGCGGGGGGAACGCCCAGCGCACGCAGGTCCGCCGCGACCACCCACGGAGTTCGTCGCGAGTTCCTGGGCGGTGCAGCGCACCACGATTCGAGTGGGGGTGGTCAGCCGACGCTGGCGGGTCACATCGCTTTCGTACTGTCCGATGTCTGCGTGGAAGCCACCGTCGACCTCCAACACCAGCGTTCGCCCGTCTGCGAGAAGCCACTCGCAGTCGGTGAACCGATGACGCCGCTGCTGTCGACGCGGGGCACCTGTCGGTCGGGAATCCGCAGACCACCAGTCGCGGCAGAGGCGGACCACGTCGACCTCGGCCAGGGACTGCGACCCACCGGCGAGGTCGTTCAGCAGGTCTCGAATCGCTGGTGCGCGTCGAAGGGGTTTGAGTGTCTCGACCCACGACGCGAGCCTGGCTGGAGTGGTGAGGCGCTGCTGGACGGCGGCTGCCAGCAACCCCATCGCCGATCGCGGATGAGGCTCGTGCCCCGCCCACAACAGGACCGCCGGCTCGAGCGCGCACGTGGGCAGTGGCGACGGATGGCGAAGCCGTCAGTGAGCCGGCGTGTTCGAAAGAGTCGTGACCCGGACGACCGTCTCGAAGGAGTGGTCGTTGCGCCACGAGGACGTGAACCTCGTCTCGGGGCCAGTTCTTCAGGCCGTGCAGGGCCGCAGCCGCAGTGAGCCCGCCGATCAGGGCATCGGGCCCGCAGTGCAGCACCGCGACCCAGTGGTGCTGCTCGCGCGACAGCGGGCCCGGTGGTCGTCGTCAGCACCTCTTCGGTACGCCGTCTGCCAGCGGCCCGACTCGAGCTTGTTCCGCACGGTGGCCCGACTGACCTTCAGTTCGGCCAGCTGCCGGTGGGAGAGCGCGCCAGCCTGTGCCGCCGCGAGCTCGCCCCAGGTCTCCATCGCAGCAGTCTGCGCGAGTCTGGCTGCCGTGGCGCCGCGAAGTTTTCCACAGCCTCAACCTGACACTGCCTCGCCGTGAGTGCGGAAATGGCTGCCAGAGCCACCACTTCCGCACTCAAGGCGAGAATGGGCGGATGGGCTCTTGCTGAAGCCGTTGCCGAGCTCGTCTCGCTGCTGCCCGACGGGGTCGTCGTCACCACCCCGGATGCCGTGGAGAAGTACCGCTTCGACTGGACCCACGACGCCCGCGCCGGCACCCCTCTCGCCGCGGTACGCGCCGAGACCCCCGACCAGGTGGTGGCGACGATGCGCTGGGCGAGCCGGCACGGCATCCCCGTCGTTCCTCGCGGTGCCGGGTCCGGCCTGTCCGGGGGCGCGCTCGCCGTCGACGGCGGCATCGTCCTGTCGACCGAGCGGATGCGAGCGGTCGAGATCGACGTCGACAGCCGCGTCGCCGTCGTCGAACCCGGCGCCCTCAACGTCGAGGTCAAGCGCGCCGCGGCCGAGCACGGGCTCTGGTACCCGCCCGACCCCAGCTCGTTCGAGATGTGCTCGATCGGCGGCAACATCGCGACGAACGCGGGTGGGCTGTGCTGCGTGAAGTACGGCGTCACGACCGACTACGTGCTCGGCCTGGACGTCGTGCTCGCCGACGGGACCCTGCTGACCCTCGGCGGCAAGCGGGTCAAGGACGTCGCCGGGCTGTCGCTGCTCAAGCTCTTCGTCGGCTCCGAGGGCACGCTCGGCGTCGTGACCCGGGCTGTGCTGCGCCTCGTGCCGGCCCAGGCGCCGCCGGCCACCGTCGTCGCGACCTTCCCGACCGTCGCGGCCGCGGCCGACGCGGTCATCGCGCTCGGCCGCACCGTGCGCGCGTCGATGGTCGAGCTGATGGACCACGGCTCGATCAACGCCGTCGAGGACTTCGCCTCCATGGGGCTGGACCGGGATGCCGGGGCGCTCCTCCTCATCCAGTCCGACGCTCCCGGCGCGGCCAGGGCCGACGAGGTCGCCGTCGCGGTTGCCGCGTGTGAGGGAGCCGGGGCCAGCGAGGTGTTCTCGACGGACGACCCGGCCGAGGGCGAGCTGTTCGTGCGGGCACGGCGAATGCACTTCACGGCGATCGAGGCGCGGGGGCACGTCCTGCCCGAGGACGTCGGCGTGCCCGTGCCCCAGCTGCCGGCGCTGCTCGCTGCGGTGGCCGACATCGCCGCCCGCCACGACCTCGAGATCCCGATGGTGGCTCATGCCGGCGACGGCAACACCCACCCCGCGATCATCTACCCGCGCGGTGACGCCGATGCCGAGCGCCGGGCGCGCCTCGCGTTCGACGACATCATGGCCGCCGCCATCGCCCTCGGGGGCACGATCACCGGCGAGCACGGGGTGGGCCGGCTCAAGGCGGGCTCGCTCGAGGCCCAGCTCGGCCCGGACGTCATGGCACTCAACCGGCGCATCAAGGCGGCGCTCGATCCGCACGGCATCCTCAACCCGGGCTCGTTCGTCTGAACCGGGCGTGCGATCTGAACTGCTGCGTGCGCTCCAAACTTCTGCGTTCCACCACCCGTGCGGGCCATGGACACGGTGCCCGCACCGGAGGATCGTGGAGGCGACGCCGACGCAGAGTCGGCCGGGCCCGAGGAGGCCGTCATGTGGTGGATCATCGGATTCGTGGCCCTGTGCGCGGCCATCAGCATCGTCATCTCGCGTCGAGGGTCGACGGGGGCCAGTCGTGCCGACGACCTGCCGTCGAACCATCAGCCGGGGGCACAGCCCGACGGGTACATGGGCACAGGCGGGTACGGCAGCGGCGACGCGGGCGGTGGCGGCCCCTGACGCCGGAATCGACCTGCTCCTAAGCCACTTCTGGGCGCCTACCCGCGGGTAGCGTTGATGGGTCCCGCCGAACCCGGCACCTCTCCCACACCCAGGAGCACCCATGTACATCGGACTCGGCATCGTCCTCTTCGTCCTCGGCGCCATCCTCGCGTTCGCTCCTGAACATCGACATCCCGGGGGTCAGCGACGACACCCTCGGGCTACATCCTGATGGCCGCGGGCGCCGCTCGCGATCCTGCTCTCCTTCCTGGCCACCCGTCGCACCGCGGCGGGCTACTCCGCCACCCGCGAGAGCCACGTCGACCCGGCCACCGGCACCCGCGTCGACCGCACGGACGTCGACCCCCGCTGAGCCCCCGCACGGCATCCCGGATGCCGTCGCGCCAGGACGCAGAACGGCCCACCCCGCGCGCGGGGTGGGCCGTTCTTTCGTGGTGCGGGGCGGACGCGCGCGGAGGGCTGCGCGCCCGACCCGGGCTCAGGTGCTCAGAACGCGGACTCGGGCACGTCCATGAGCAGGGAGTCGGTGGCCTCGGCCATGGCCCGCTCGGCGGTCAGGCGGGGCAGGACCTGCCGGGCGAAGAACTGCGCCGCGGCGACCTTGCCCGCGTAGAAGTCCTTGTCCTTGTCCGACGCCCCGGCCTCGAGCGCGTCGAGGGCCACGTGGGCCTGGCGCAGCAGCAGCCACGCGACGACGAGGTCGCCGGCGGCCAGCAGCAGCCGCGAGGTGTTCTGCCCGACGGAGTAGATGTTCGTGATCTCGCCGCCGTTGCGCGGGTCGGACTTCATCAGCTCACCGACCATGTACCCGAGGATGCCCTGCACGTCCTCGAGGCCCTGGCCGAGCAGCTCGCGGTCGCGGTCGAGGCGGCCGTCGTGCGAGCCGAGGTCCTTGGCGAACTCCTGCATCTGCGCCGACAGGTGCGTGAGGGCCTGGCCCTTGTCGCGCACGATCTTGCGGAAGAAGAAGTCCAGGCCCTGGATGGCCGTGGTGCCCTCGTAGAGGGTGTCGATCTTCGCGTCGCGCACGTACTGCTCGACCGGGTAGTCCTGGAGGAAGCCGGACCCGCCGAAGGTCTGCAGCGACTCGGTGCCGAGCAGCACCCAGGCGCGCTCGGAACCCAGCCCCTTGACGATGGGCAGCAGCAGGTCGTTGACCCGGCTGGCGGTGTCGGCGGCCGAGCCGCGCTCGAACTCCTCGGACCCGCTGGCGAGGCGCTCCTGGTCGACGATGTCCTGCTGGCTGGCCGTGTAGAGCACGAGTGCGCGAAGGCCCTCGGCGTACGACTTCTGCGTCATGAGGGAGCGGCGGACGTCGGGGTGGTGGGTGATCGTCACGCGGGGGGCGGACTTGTCGGCGGCCTGCGTCAGGTCGGCACCCTGAACGCGCTGCTTGGCGTAGTCGAGGGCGTTGAGGTAGCCGGTCGACAGCGTGGCGATGGCCTTGGTGCCGACCATCATCCGCGCGTTCTCGATGACGTGGAACATCTGCGCGATGCCGTCGTGGGTGTCGCCGAGCAGGGTGCCGACGGCGGCGCGCTCGCCGCCGAAGGTGAGCTCGCAGGTCGTGGAGACCTTCAGGCCCATCTTCTTCTCGACGTTGGTGACGTAGACGCCGTTGCGCTCGCCGAGCTCACCGGTCTCGAGGTCGACCTCGAACTTCGACAGCACGAACAGCGACAGGCCCTTGGTGCCGGGGCCGGCGCCCTCGGGGCGGGCCAGGACGAAGTGGACGACGTTGTCGACCATGTCGGACTCGGCGCTCGTGATGAAGCGCTTGACGCCGGTGATGGTCCACGTGCCGTCGCCGTTGTCGACCGCCTTGGTGCGGCCGGCGCCGACGTCGGACCCGGCATCCGGCTCGGTCAGCACCATCGTGCAGTGCCAGCCCTTCTCCGCGATCCAGTGCGCGAGCCGCTTCTGCTCGTCGTTGCCCATGGCGTACAGCAGCTTGGCGAAGCCGTAGGACGCGGCGAACATCGACACGGCCGGGTTCGAGCCGAGCAGCATCTCGTTGACACCCCAGCGCAGGCTCGGCGGGACGACGGTGCCGCCGAGCTCGGCGTTGAGGTCGATGCTCCAGAACCCGCTGTCGCGGTAGGCGTTGAAGGACTTGGTGAACGACGCGGGCATCGTCACGGTCTGCGTCTGCGGGTCGTAGACGGGCGGGTGCCGGTCGGAGTCCTCGAACGACTCGGCGAGCTCGTTCTCGGCCAGGCGCGCGACCTCCTTGAGCATCTCGCGCGCGGTGTCGACGTCCACCTCCTCGTAGGGGCCGGAGCCCAGCACGTCGCCGCGACCGAGCACCTCGAAGAGGTTGAACTCGATGTCACGCAGGTTGCTCTTGTAATGACCCATGCCGATGTCCTCCGGGAGTGCAGGTGAGCGCTTGCTTACCAGTGTGCTACCCACGGGTAACAAAACGCAAGGGGGATGCCGTCGAAACGGCCGAGTGTCCTGCGTCACCTCGGGGGATACTCGCCACGTGAGTGTCATCGCCGTCCCGTTCCGCCGCCCCATCGTCGGCCGCGATCCCCACGAGCCGGGCCGTGCCGCGACCCCCCTCGAGCTGTTCTTCGACCTCATCTTCGTCGTCGCCATCGCGAGCAACGCGGTGCAGCTGCACCACGGCATCACCGAGGGCCACCTCGACGCGATCGTGGGCTACTCGCTCTCGTGGTTCGCGATCTGGTGGGCCTGGATGGGGTACACGTGGTACGCCTCGGCCTACGACAACGACGACGTCGTCTTCCGGCTGCTGACCTTCGTCATCATGGCCGGCTGCCTCGTGCTCGCCGCGGCGATCCCGGACCTGTTCGCCGACGGGTCATCCGCCCTCGCGGTCGCCGGCTACGCCATCATGCGGCTCGGCCTGGTCGCCCTGTGGCTGCGCGCTGCCGCGCACGACCCGCAGCGTCGCAAGACGGCGATGACGTACGCGGTGGGCATCACCCTCGTGCAGCTGCTGTGGATCGCGCGCCTGTGGGTGCCCGAGAGCTGGTTCCTCGCGACCTTCGGCCTCCTCGTGATCCTCGAGGTGAGCGTTCCGTGGATCGCCGAGCGCCGGCACGGTACGACGCCGTTCCACCCCCACCACATCGCCGAGCGCTACGCACTGCTCACGATCATCGTGCTGGGCGAGGTGATCCTCTCCACGGTGCTCGCCATCCAGGGGGCGATGGCCTCGTCGTCCGGTGACGAGGGCTCCGGGGGGCACAGCGCGCCGTATGCCGCGGCGGCATCCGGTGGGGTCGGGCCCGAGATGCTGCCGCTCATCGTCGGTGGCCTGTTCATCGTCTTCTCCCTGTGGTGGCTGTACTTCAAGCGCGAGAACGTCGACCTCGTCGAGGACGCCCGCACGACCTTCCTCTTCGGCTACGCGCACCTGCCGGTGTTCGCGTCGTGCGCCGCGGTCGGGGCGGCGCTCGCCGCTGCGGTCGACGTCGTCGGGGACCACAGCGAGAGCAGCGACCGCACCGTCGCGCTCGTGCTGAGCGTTGCGGTGGCGATCTTCCTGCTCACGCTCGGTGGGCTGCACGCGGTGCGGGCAGAGCGTTTCGGGTCAGCGGTCCTGCCGGCGGTGGTCGTCAGCATCGCGGTTCTCGTCGTGCCGTTCCTCGGGCTGCCGGTGCAGTGGAGCATCATGCTCATCGGGCTGATCCTCGCCGCGGCCGTCGCCGAGCACGTCGTCCACTCGGGCCGGCTGGTCACCGCATAGTCTGGCGCGCATGGTGAGCGAGGGGTCGTCCGAGCAGGTGCTCGAGCAGGCGCGCGCCGCCGTCGACGCGGGTGTGACCTGGCAGGCCCGCGACCTGCTCGCCGCCCGCGTCGAGGCCGAGCGTGACCCCGAGGCGCTGGCCCTGCTCGGCGAGGTCTACCAGGACATGGGCGACCTGCCCCGAGCCGGTGCCGTGATGTTCGCCTCCGGCGCGAAGGGCCCCGAGGCGGATGCCGCGGTGGCGGCCTGGCGGGCGCAGTCCGACGACGACTTCGCGGTGATGTGGTGGTCGCTTCCGGCGTCCGTGCGGGTCGAGCCGTTGCCGCGACGCCTCGAGGCGCTGCGCGAGCGGGCCCGGGCCGCGGGGGCCGACGTCGACGCCGAGGAGAGGGTCGACGCCGAGGTGGCGCCAACGGCATCCGACGCCGGTGAACTCCCCGCGCAGGTGCCGGTCGCGAAGGCGAGCACCGAGGTCGCCGTGCGCGACAACGACGGCGACGAGGACGAGGACGACGAGGGCGGTTTCGACGCCTCGTGGTACGTCGCGTGGGTGCTCGCGGTGCTGTTCGTCGTGTTCGCGGTCATCGGGTTCGTCACCGCGCTGGGGTGGATCGTCCCGGGCTGACCGGAGACGACGCCGCGGGCAGGCCGCGATCCGGGGTGGTGCAGGCGGGGTGCCTCAGACCCCACTCCCGTAGCCGTCGGGCCGCAACGGCGGCTCCTCGTCTGGAGGGGCGGGTGACCCCTCGGGCGGGTCGACGACCAGGTCTTCGTCCGGATCCTGCTCTGCAGGAGTGGGCTTCTTCTCGTTGTTGCTCATGCCCCATCCTCTCGCTTCACGCCCGCCAGCGACAGGGGGTGATGACGAAAAGGAGCCGCTTGTGGGCCCCGCCGATTCCCGCCCCTTCGCTCAGAGCCGATGACGGGATCCTTCTCAATGGGAGCCGATGACGGGAATCGAACCCGCGTGTCCAGCTTGGGAAGCTGGCGCTCTACCATTGAGCTACATCGGCGTGCCGCCCGGACGGGGCCCGAAGCGGCGGGGGAAGTCTAACCCAACGGGAGCACGGACGCCGTCAGGCTGCCACCCCACCCATCGAGGGTAACCTTCCCCTCGTGCTGCTCTCAGACCGCGACATCAGGGCCGAGATCGAGGCCGAACGGGTCGTCCTCGACCCGTGGGACCCCGACATGATCCAGCCGAGCAGCGTCGACGTTCGCCTCGACAAGTACTTCCGGCTGTTCGACAACCACAAGTACCCGTTCATCGACCCCGCGCAGGACCAGCCCGACCTCACCCGCCTCGTCGAGGTCGACCCCTCCGACGGGTTCGTCCTGCACCCCGGCGAGTTCGTCCTCGGCAGCACCCTCGAGGCCGTGACCCTGCCCGACGACCTCGCGGCCCGCGTCGAGGGCAAGTCCAGCCTGGGCCGCCTCGGCCTGCTCACCCACGCCACCGCCGGATTCGTCGACCCCGGGTTCACCGGCCACGTGACCCTCGAGCTGAGCAACGTCGCGACCCTGCCGATCATGTTGTGGCCCGGCATGAAGATCGGCCAGCTGGCCTTCTTCCGCCTGTCCTCGCCGGCCGAGAACCCCTACGGCTCGTCGAAGTACGGCTCGCACTACCAGGGCCAGCGCGGCCCGACCGCGAGCCGCAGCTTCCAGAACTTCCGCCGCGCGGACGTGTGACCGCCCCCAGCGAAGCCGCCGACCACCCGCTGCTCTCACCCGAGGGCGGACAACGGGGCCGAGCTGCGCGGCCACGTGCCCGACGACCCGAGTGGGGTCGTCCTGATCGTCCACGGCGGCGCCGAGTCAGGCACCTCGCGGGTCAGGTGGTCGGGGCTTGCCGCGCTCCGCATGGTGCCCTTCGCCCTGGCGATCACCCGCCGCGCCCGACGCTCGGGCGACGACGTCGCGGTCCTCCGGCTCAAGAACCGGATCCGCGGCTGGAACGGCGCCGCGCAGGACCCACTGGTCGACGCCCGTTGGGCGCTCGACCGCGATCCACCGCACGCTGCCCGGCATCCCCGTCGTCCTCGTCGGCCACTCGATGGGCGGGCGCGTGGTGCTCCGCCTCAGCGACGAGCCGGACGTCGCCGGCGTCGCCGCCCTCGCTCCGTGGATCGCCGGCGACGCCCGCCCACCCCGCTCCGGCACTCCGGTTCTGCTCCTGCACGGCACCAAGGACCGCATCACCGACCCCCGCCGCACCGCTGCCCTCGCCACGCGCTTCGCCGTGGCAGGCGTCGATGTCCGGCACGTGCCGATCGACGGTGGCGACCACCCGATGCTCCGTCAGGCCAACCGTTGGCACGACACCGTGGCCGACTTCGTCAGCGAGGTTCTTCGCGCCCCAGGCCGAACCAGCTGACGACCCCGCCGAGGGCGAGAGCCCGGCGCACCACAGCATCGCGCCGCGATAGCCCGCCGTCATCGACGCGAGGTCGAGGTAGTCGTCGCCGCTCAGCCCCACGAGCGCGGGCAGGGCCGCCACCGCCAGAAGCGAACCCGCCCTCGCGACAGCGTTGTTCACGCCGCTGGCCGCCCCGGCGTAGCGCCCCGGCGCCGCCGCCAGCACGGCCGCGGTCAACGGTGACACGAGCAGCGCGAGCCCCAGCGAGAACACGACCATCCCGGGCAGCACGCGGGCCCACGTGGCGCCGTCGACGACCAGCAGGAGCAGCAGCGCCCCCGCCGAGCACACGAGCGGGCCGACCGTCATCGGGATGCGCGGCCCGATGCGCGCCGACAGCGCCGCGGCCCGGCTCGAGAACAACAGCAGCGAAAGGGTGATCGGCAGGCTCGACAACCCGGCCTGCAGGGCACCCCATCCCGCGGCCTGCAGCTGCAGCACCGTGAACAACGAGACGCCACCGAGCGCCCCGTAGACGAGCACGGTCATGGCGTTCGCCGCCGAGAACACCCGTGAGCCGAACAGGCTGGGCGGAACGAGCGGGGATGCCGTGCGCCTCTCGACCGCGACCCACGCCACCGCGGCGGACAGCGCGATCACCCACGCCGCGGCGAGCACTGCCGGCGAGGCTTCGGTGGTCGCCGTCAGCGCGAAGGTCGCCGCCCCGAGCGCCAGCACGGTGAGGACCGCACCGGGGACGTCGAAGCGGCCGGTGGCCGCGGCATCCCGGCTCTCCGGCGCCTTCCGCACGAGGGCGACCGCGGCCAGGCACAGGGGGAGGTTGATCGCGAAGATCCACCGCCAGCTCGCCTGGTCGACGAGCCACCCGCCGAGCAGCGGCCCCACGGCGGCTGCCACCCCCGACACGCCCGCCCACGTGCCGATCGCGGCCGCGCGGTCCTCGGGGCGGAACGCGCTCTGGATGAGGGCCAGCGCCCCCGGCGTGAGCAGCGCCGCGCCGACACCCTGGAGGACCCGCAGGGCGATCAGCTGCCCCGGGGTCTGCGCCAGCGCGCACAGCACCGACGCCGCCATGAACCAGATGACCCCGACGAGGTAGACCCGCCGCCGCCCCAGCCGGTCACCCAGCGCACCCCCGACGAGCACGAGCGAGGCCAGCGCCAGCAGGTAGCCGTTGACGACCCACTGCAGCTGGGCGAGTGAGGCGCCGAGGTCGCTGCCGATGGTGCGCAGGGCCACGTTGACGACCGAGCCGTCGAGGATCGCCACCGCCGAACCGAGGATGAGGCCGGACAGCACGAACCGGCCGCGCGGGGAGTCGCGCGCCAGCACGTCGTTGTCGAGGCTCTGCACGTCGTATGGGTACCACGACCTCGCTCGGCTAGGTTTGTGGAGCACGCCGCCGACCCCGTGGGGAGCACCTGATGATCCGGTTCGATGCCGTGACCAAGCAGTTCCCGGACGGCACCGTCGCGGTCGACGACCTCACCCTCACCGCGCCCACCGGCAAGATCACCGTGCTCGTCGGGCCCTCGGGGTGCGGCAAGACGACGAGCCTGCGCATGGTCAACCGGATGATCGAACCCACGAGCGGCACGATCAGCCTCGACGGCCAGGACACCGGCCGGATGGACTCCGCCGAGCTGCGGCGCGGCATCGGCTACGTCATCCAGCACGCCGGGCTCTTCCCGCACCGAACCGTCCTGGACAACATCGGCACCGTCCCCCGACTGCTCGGCTGGGACAAGAAGCGCACGCGGGACGTCTCCCACGAGCTGCTCGAGCGCGTCGGCCTGGCCCCCGAGCTCGGTGGTCGCTACCCGGCACAGCTCTCGGGCGGGCAGCAGCAGCGCGTCGGGGTGGCGCGCGCCCTCGCGGCCGACCCGCCGGTGATGCTCATGGACGAACCGTTCTCGGCGGTCGACCCCGTCGTTCGCGACCAGCTGCAGGACGAGTTCCTGCGCCTGCAGTCCGAGCTCGGCAAGACGATCCTGTTCGTCACCCACGACATCGACGAGGCCATCAAGCTCGGCGACCAGGTCGCCGTGCTGCGCGTCGGCGGCCGGCTCGCCCAGGTGGCCGACCCGGCCTACCTGCTCGCGCACCCCGCCGACGACTTCGTCGCGGACTTCGTCGGCCGGGACCGCGGCTACCGGGCCCTGCAGTTCCAGCAGGTGCCGCGTCTGCCGCTGCGGTCCGAGCCCACGGTGCTGCTCGGCGAGCAGCCACAGCACTCGGATGCCGCGTGGTTGCTCGTCGTCGACGGCGCCCGTCGGCCGGTCGGCTGGGTCGAGCCCGGGCGCGTGGGGGAGCGGGCGGTCACCGAGGCCGACCTCCACCGCGGCGGAACCGCCGCGCGGGCGCAGGGCTCGCTGCGGGGTGCCCTGGATGCCGCGTTGTCCTCTCCCAGCCGGCGCGGCGTCATCGTCGACGATGCCGGCGAGCTGTGCGGCACCGTGCTCGCGCACGAGGTGCTGACCGCGATCGAGGAGACCGACCGGCCCGATCGGGACGAGGCCGACCCGTCGGGGACGGCTGGGACCGCTGGTGGTCAGGGTGGCGCGACCCGGCATCCGGGTGAGGTCGGGCCGTGACCTGGCTCGGTGACAACTGGCGCACGGTGCTCGACCTCGCGGTCTCGCACCTCTACCTCGCGGGGGTGCCGCTGCTCATCGGGCTCGTGCTGGCCCTGCCACTCGGGTGGGCGGCCAAGCGCTGGACGCGGGCCTACCCGGCGATCATCACCGGCACCGGGCTGCTCTACACGATCCCCTCGCTGGCCCTGTTCGTCATGATGCCGCTGCTGCTCGGCACCAAGATCCTCGACCCGGTCAACGTCGTCGTCGCGATGACGATCTACACCGTGGCCCTGCTCGTGCGCACCGTCGCCGACGGCTTGCGGGCGGTGCCCGACCACGTCGAGCAGGCCGCGACCGCGATGGGTTACAAGGGGCTTCGCCGGCTCGTCGGGGTCGAGCTGCCGCTGGCCGTGCCCGTCATCGCCGCCGGCCTGCGGGTCGCAGCGGTGTCCAACGTGAGCATCGTCAGCGTGGCCTCGGTCGTCGGTGTCTCGCAGCTCGGCGACCTGCTCGTCGACGGCTACAACCGGGTCATCTGGGGTGAGCTGCTCACCGGCATCGTCGCGTGCGTGCTGTTGGCGCTCGTGCTCGATCTCGTGATCCAGGCGGGCACCCGTGCCCTGACGCCGTGGGTGCGCGCGCAGGGAGGCCGGCCGTGATTCCTTCGTTGATCGACTGGTTCGCCGACCCGGCCAACTGGCAGGGGGAGGACGGCATCCCGACGCGGTTGCTCGAGCACCTGGGCTACACCCTGATCACGGTCGTGCTGGCCGCGGTCGTGGCGATCCCGCTCGGGCTGTGGGTCGGGCACACCGGTCGGGCGCGCTGGTTGGTGTCGTTCACCAACTCCGTGCGCGCGGTGCCGACGCTGGGGCTGCTCTTCGCCGTGTCGCTGCTGCTCGGGCCCCGGATCTCGGGCGAGCTCGCCTTCCTCGTGCCGAGCATCGTCGTGCTCGTGATCCTCGCGATCCCGCCGATCCTCGCGGGCACGTATGCCGGGATCGAGGCGGTCTCGCCGGCGGCGCGGGATGCCGCTCGCGGGGTCGGGATGACGGGCCGGCAGGTCGTGCGGCAGGTCGAGGTGCCCAACGCGTTGCCGCTGCTGCTGTCAGGGGTTCGCTCGTCGGTGCTGCAGGTCGTCGCGACCGCCACGATCGCTGCGTTGGTGGGGCTCGGGGGGCTCGGGCGCTACCTCATCGACGGCATCGCCCTGGGCGACTACCCGCGGGCGGCCGGTGGGGCGCTGCTCGTCGCCGTGCTGGCCGTGGTGCTCGACGGGGTGCTGGCGCTCGTGCAGCGACGGGTCGTCTCGCCCGGCCTGGCCGTGGGGGCGCGTCCGGCTGCTGGGGGACGCGCTGTCAGGGGTGGGGGGAAGGATTCTCGGGCCGTGGTGGTTGAGGGCGAAAGGTCCGTGGCAGACACCCGCGCGCCTACCTGACAGAGCACCCGCTCGAGATGGCGCCCGGCCAGGGCGCTGGACGCTCACGGCATCCGACGTGGCACGGCATCCGACTGACCGGCACCGACGAAGGGAACCAACCCATGAAGCGCACGACCTCAGCCATTGCCCTGGTGGCAGCCTCGATCCTGGGGCTGACGGCCTGCGGTGGCGGCAGCGACCCCCTCACCGCTGAGACCACGGAGTCAGCGACCGGCGGTGCCGGTGGTGGCGAGCCGATCGTCGTCGGTGGGGCCAACTTCTCCGAGTCGACGCTGCTCGCGGAGATCTACGCCGGCGCGCTGCGCGCCAAGGGCGTCGACGCCTCGACCAAGCTCAACATCGGCTCGCGCGAGATCTACCTGCGGGCCCTCGAGGACAACTCGGTGCAGGTGTTCCCGGAGTACACCGGGGCGCTCGCGCTCTACTACGACAAGGCGTTCACGGGGACCGACGCCGACGAGGTCTACGCGCACGTGCAGAAGGTGCTGCCGGACACGCTCGTCGTGCTCGACAAGTCGGCCGCCGAGGACAACGACTCGATCGTCGTCACGTCCGAGACGGCCACGTCGAAGAACCTCAAGACCATCGACGACCTCGCGCCCGTCGCCGGTGACATGGCGCTCGCGGCACCGCCGGAGTTCAAGGAGCGCCCGCAGGGCATCCCCGGGCTGGAGTCGACGTACGGCGTGGTGTTCGGGTCCTTCCGCCCGCTCACCGGCCAGGGCATCGTCCAGGCACTGAAGAACGGGCAGGTCGGCGCGGCGAACATCTTCTCCACCGACCCGGCGATCGCGGCGAACGGCTTCGTGGCCCTCGAGGACACCAAGCGGCTGTTCGGGTCGCAGAACATCGTGCCGCTCGTGCGGGCCGACCGGGCCGAGGAGGTCAAGGAGGCGCTCAACGCCGTCTCGGCCAAGCTCACCACCGAGTCGATCGCCGAGATGCTGAAGAAGACCGACATCGACAAGGCCGACCCCAAGACGGTCGCCGAGGAGTTCCTCACGACCAACGGTCTCGGCTGACGGCTGGCTGGAAGTTCTCCGTCATCCCAGTGACGACGGAGAACTTCCGCCCCGGCGGAGACATATCTCCGCCGCACGTGAACAACCCCGCCATCACTGGGATGGCGGGGTTGTTCCATGCTTCGGGGCTGTTCAGTCCCAGGGGTCGGGCTCGTCGAGCAGCGCCGCATCGCCGGTGAACCCTGCTGCCGGCTCGTCGTTCCGGGATGCCGGGGCGTCGGGTTCGGTCGCTTCCGCCGGTGCGTCGGCTTCGGGCGCGGGTGTCCCTGCATCGACCGATTGGTCACTGGGGGGACGCTCGGTCTGCGCGGCCGGCTCGTCCCATGGGTCGGGTTCGTCCCACGGGTCTGCTTCTGCGATGGCGGGTGCAGCCGGGGCCGGTTCGTCCCAAGGGTCGGGTTCGTGCTGCGGCGGCTGGCTCACCAGGTGAAGCATCTGTGACCGGTTGGGGCGGGTTCGTCCCAGGGGTCAGGCTCGGCGGCCGCGGCGGCGGCTGGCTCAGCAGGTGAAGCATCCGTAGTGGTTGGTGCCGGCTCGTCCCAGGGGTCGGGCTCGGTCGGCGGCTGCTGCGGGTGTTGCGGCTGGGCGGGTTCGTCCCAGGGGTCGGGCTCGGCTGGCCGCTGCTGCTGGCTCACAGGTGAAGCATCCGGACCTGCTGTGGCGGGGTCATCCCAGGGGTCCGCCTCTGCCGCGGGTGCTGCTGGGGCCGGCTCGTCCCAGGGGTCTGCCTCGGCGGTGGCTGGATGCGTCGCGGCGTGGCAGGCTCGTCCCATGGGTCCGCTTCGACCTCGGTCTGTGTTGGCGTGGCGTCTGCAGCCACGGCGGTCGCAGCAACCGCGGCAGCGGTGGCGGCAGCGGCGGGTGCGGTGACCTCGGGAGCCGGCGCGGACGGCATCCCCACGCCGTTCGAGGACGACACGGCACCGCCACCGTCGCCATCACCCGGCGACCCGCGACGCACCGCGGCCAGCAGCATCTGGGCGACGTCGACGACCTCGACCGCCTCCGCCTGCCCCTCGGCCTGCTTGGCGGTGAGCCCGTCCGAGATCATCACCCGGCAGAACGGGCAGCCGATGGCGATCCGCTCGGCCCCGGTGGCGATGGCCTCCTCGGTGCGGTTGGTGTTGATCCGCGTGCCGAGCTTCTCCTCCATCCACATGCGCGCACCACCGGCGCCGCAGCAGAACGACTTCTCCTTGGTGCGCTCCATCTCGCGCAGCTCGACGCCGGGCAGCGCGCCGATGAGCTCGCGCGGCGGGGCGTAGACGTCGTTGTGCCGGCCGAGGTAACACGGGTCGTGGTACGTCACGGTCTCCGCGGTCGACGCCGCGTTGCGAGCCGACGACATCCCCGGCACGTCGGCCGGCCGCGCCACCGGCACCAGCTTCTTGTCGCGCACCAGCCGGTTGAGCAGCTGGGTGTGGTGCACCACCTCGTAGTTCCCGCCGATCTGCGGGTACTCGTTCTTGATCGTGTTGAAGCAGTGCGCGCACGTGACGACGACCTTCGTGACGCCGAACTCCCCGAACGTCCCCACGTTCTGCGCCGCCAGCGTCTGGAACAGCAGCTCGTTGCCGGCCCGCCGCGCCGAGTCGCCGGTGCAGGTCTCGCCGTCGCCGAGCACCGCGAAGGTCACCCCGGCGGTGTCGAGCAGCTCGGCCACGGCGCGCGTCGTCTTCTTCGCGCGGTCCTCGTACGCCCCCGCGCACCCGACCCAGAACAGCCACTCGACGTCCGTCGCCGACTCCACGTCCTGGCCGAGCACCTTCACCGGGAACGGCAGGTCCTTGGCCCAGTCCAGCCGCGCCCGCGCGCCCATCCCCCACGGGTTGCCCTTGCCCTCGAGGTTCTTGAACAGCCCCCCGAGCTCCGCCGGGAACGCCGACTCGATGAGCGTGGCATAGCGCCGCATGTCGATGATGTGGTCGACGTGCTCGATGTCGACCGGGCACTGCTCGACGCACGCGCCACAGGTCGTGCACGACCACAGCACGTCCTGGTCGATCACGGCATCCGGGCCGTGGGGGTTGTACGCCGACAGCGGCGAGTCCAGCGTGTAGCCGGTCTCGCCGACGAGCGCCATGGCCGACCAGTCGATGACCGACCCCTCGGATGCCGTGGCCCCCGCCGCTGTCCCGGCACCCGCCCCGCCCACCGTGGCCAGCGCCTTCGCCTCGTCGCCGTCGTGCGCGGCAAGGGCCTTGAGGTACGGCGCCTTGGCGTCGGCGTGGTCACGCAGCGCCATCATGAGCAGCTTCGGTGACAGCGGCTTGTCGGTGTTCCACGCGGGGCACTGCGACTGGCAGCGGCCGCACTCGGTGCACGTGGAGAAGTCGAGCAGGCCCTTCCAGGTGAAGTCCTCGACGGCGCCGACCCCGAGGGAGTCGCCCTCCTCGAGCTCCTCCATGGCCTCCATGTCGAACGGCTTGCCGCCGATGGTCAGCGGCTTGGCCGCGCCGAGCGCCGTGCGCCCCGACGACTCCCGCTTGAACCAGATGTTCGGGAAGGCGAGGAAGCGGTGCCAGGCAACGCCCATCGTCGGCTGGAGCGAGATGGTGATCATCCACGCGAAGGAGATGAGGATCTTGACCGTCGCGACGACGTAGACCCAGGTGGCCAGGCCGGGCAGCGACACCCCGGAGAACAGCGGAGCCATCCACCCGGTGAGCGGGAAGTGCAGCGCCAGCGAGGTCTCCGGCTCGAGCCGGGACACCATGGCCGACTCGAGCCCGCGCAGCAGCAGGATGCAGATCGTGACGAAGAAGATCGTGGCCTCGACGTAGTAGGCCTGCCAGAAGCTCGAGCCGAAGAAGCGCGAGCGCCGCCCGTCGACCCCGGCCGCCGAGCGCGGGTGGTTCTTCTGCCGGATCCCGATGAGCACGGCGATCCCGATGAGCCCCGCCCACGCGAAGACCTCGACGAGCCACTCGAACGGCGGGAAGTGCCCGATGACCGGCAGCCGGTAGTCGGGCTGGACGAGCTGGAAGAACGCGTTCACCAGCGTCGTGAACAGGATGAGGAACGCCAGCGCCGTGAACCAGTGGGCGACCGCGACGACCTTCAGCCGCGACATCCGCGTGTGGCCGAGGAACTCCTTGGTCAACGTCCAGGTGCGCGTGGCCGGCGAACCGGTGCGGCCGGCATCCGGCTGCCCGAGGCGGTAGAGCGCGACGAACCGGCCGAGCTGGCGGAACAGCAGCGCCCACCCGATGAGCGGGATGACGAAGCACAGCGCGAGTGCCACGGCCTGCACGGCGCCGAAGCCACCGAAACGCTCGTCGGGCGTGGGCACGATGCCGCTGGCCAGGACGTGCACCGGCGTGGAGGCGAGGACGGCAGACATGGGCGCAGCCTATCGGCGGTAAGCGCACGCTCACCTGACCTGTGACAGGCGTCAAACCTCAGCCGGTGGCCGCGGCGCTGCAGCGCAGGTGAGACCCCGTTGTGCGAATTGATAACGCTCTGTTGGAATACGCATAAGCAGCCGCGAGGTTGTTGCCTTCACCACCACGCTCGCATTGGAGATCGCTCATGCCCATCCTCGACGACGTCACCCAGGCCGTCGGCAACACCCCGCTCGTCCGGATCAACCGGATCATCGATGCCGCGGAGGGTGTCACCGTCGCCGCGAAGCTCGAGTTCCAGAACCCTGGCGGCTCGGTCAAGGACCGCATCGGCGTGGCCATCATCGACGCCGCCGAGGCCAGCGGTGAGCTGAAGCCCGGCGGCACCATCGTCGAGGGCACGTCGGGCAACACCGGCATCGCGCTCGCCATGGTCGGCGCGGCCCGTGGCTACGACGTCGTGCTGACGATGCCCGAGTCGATGAGCAAGGAGCGCCGTGCGCTGCTGCGCGCGTTCGGCGCCGAGCTCGTGCTCACCGACCCCTCGCTCGGGATGAAGGGCGCCGTCGCCAAGGCCGAGGAGATCGTCGCCGAGCGCGAGGGCGCGGTCCTGGCTCGCCAGTTCGCCAACGTCGCCAACCCCGAGATCCACCGCCGCACGACGGCCGAGGAGATCTGGAACGGCACCGACGGCGCCGTCGACATCGTCATCGCCGGCATCGGGACCGGTGGCACGATCACCGGCGTCGGGCAGGTGCTCAAGGAGCGCAAGCCGAGCATCCAGATCGTCGCCGTCGAGCCCGAGGAGTCGCCGATCCTCAACGGCGGCACCCCCGGCCCGCACAAGATCCAGGGCATCGGCGCCAACTTCGTCCCCGAGATCCTCGACACCGACGTCTACGACGAGGTCATCGACGTCAACGCCGCGACGTCCGTCGAGTGGGCCCGCCGCGCCGCCACCGAGGAGGGCCTGCTCGTCGGCATCTCCTCCGGCGCCGCGCTCGCGGCCGCCGCGCAGGTCGCCGCCCGCCCGGAGAACGCCGGCAAGACGATCGTCGTCATCATCCCGAGCTTCGGCGAGCGCTACCTGTCGACGATCCTGTTCGAGGGTCTCGTCGACTGACATGGGCCTGATCCGTGCCGCCCGGGCGATGATCTCGGAGGACCTCGATGCCGCGATGCTGCGTGACCCCGCAGCAGAGACGCGCGCCGACGTCGCCGTGAACTCGCCCGGGCTGCACGCCATCTGGATCTACCGAGGCGCCCACCGACTCTGGCAGAAGCCCGGAGCCCGGCCGGTGGCACGTGTCGTGTCCACCCTCGCCCGGGCCATCACCGGGGTGGAGATCCACCCCGGCGCGCAGATCGGCCGGCGCTTCTTCATCGACCACGGGATGGGTGTCGTCATCGGTGCGACCGCGGTCGTCGGCGACGACGTCATGCTCTACCACGGGGTGACGCTGGGAGGCCGGTCGCTCGCTCGCGGGACCAAACGGCATCCGACCGTCGGTGACCGGGTCACCATCGGGGCCGGCGCCCGCGTGCTCGGAGACATCGAGATCGGTGACGACGTGCAGATCGGCGCGAACTCGGTCGTCGTGAAGCCGGTGCCCGCGGGGGCGGTCGCGACCGGCATCCCGGCGCAGATCCGCATGCCCGGCCACCCGGGCGAGGACCCCTACGAGGCGCTGTTCTCCGAGCCGGCCCTGTTCATCTGACCGCTCGCCAGTCCGAGCCGTAGAGGCAGAAGACGCCGGCCCCGGGGTGCTCGGCCGCCGCCAGCGACCAGGCCGTCGCGGCATCCTCACCCGTGGCGAGCACCTCGTGGTAGGCCACCATCGCGTCGGCGGCGACGTGGTCGGCGACGGGTGCGACGGCCGCGAGCACGCTCGTGGCGCCCAGCGACAACAGCGCCGTGGCCAACCCCAGGGGCTCGTCGCCGGCGCGGGTGGAGAACTGCCCCACGTCGCACGCCGAGAGCGCGACGTGCTCCGCGGCCACCGGGCGGGGAAACTCGTGCGCGAAGACCGGCCCGTCCGCCATCCGCACCGACGAGAAGAGCGGGCTCTGGGCCTCGTGGGTGCCATGAGCGGCCAGGTGGACCACGCGCGCACTGTCGAGGGCGTGGATGACGTCGTCGCTCGTCGCAGGCGTCGGCGCCACGTGGAGGGCATCGGATGCCGTCCCGCCGCCGGACCGCGCCCCTCCGCCCAGCCACGCGGCACGGACCGCATCGATCTCGGGTCCCGTGCGCGCCAACCCGGGGCCGTAGAGGGCTGCAACCGGGGAGAGCCCGGGGGTGTCACCCGGCGCCCCGTCCCCCCGGGCGGACCCCCGAACCCACCGGGTGAGCGACGGTGCGACGGTGACGGGGCGCCCGGCAAGGCTGGGTAGCAGGCTCCACGGCACGGCCGCCAGGCTGCGCGAGGGGATGACGACGACGCGCGCGCTGGCGCGGCCGCTGGGGTTGAACGTGTGGTCGACGGCCGCCAGCGAGGATGCCGTGGCGCGAGCGAGCACGGCATCCAGCGGCGAGCCCGGGGCCACCATGGCGTGCGCCCGCAGGTCGCGGCGAAGCCGGGTGACCTGGTCGCGCACGGTGTCGACGGACATCATGCGGGTCACGTCGAGCCGGCCGTCCTCGAGCAGGATCGTCCACAGGTCGCCGCCGAACTCGAAGAACTCCACGACGGTCGCACCCCGGTCGGCCGCCGCGCCCCGTGCCTCGTCGGAGTCGACCGGAGGCACCGTCGCCACGGAGGCCCCACCGACGGTCAGGCTCCACTCGCGCTGCGAGACCTGCTCCTCGAGCAGTGCGACCTGCCGGGAGAGGTCGGCCGGGGGCTGCCCCTCGTGCTCGGACACCAGTCTGCGCAGGCGCCGCAGCTCTCGGGTCAGGGTCGTGAGCTCGGCGTCCGTCGACGTGGTGACCGGGTTGATCCGGTGCGAGATCGCTCGCCAGCGTTCGACGCTGGTGAGGATGCCGTCCGCATCACCCGCGGCGATCGCGCGCTCGACGTCGAAGAGGGCGAGGCGGCGGCCGTGCAGGGCGAGGGCCGCGCGGACCTCGAGGCTCGAGGACTGGAACTGGTGCGCCGCGAGCAGCCGGTTGCCGGTGTTGATCCGCCGCTCGGCCTCGACGTGACGCCCGCGGGCGGCATCCAGGCGGGCGCGCACCAGGGTCTCGTGCAACCGGGAGGGCAGGGTCTCACGCTGCGAGCGGTCGAGGGTCGCCAGTCGGGCCTCTGCCCCGTCGAGGTCGCCGAGCAGGAGGCGAGCCTCGGCCTCGAGTCGCACCGCGGCCCGGTCGGCAGGCCGGCTCGAGCCGGTGTGCTCGCTGCGGCGGGCCATCTCGGTGACGACCGCAGGCAGGTCGTGTCCGGCCGCGACGTCGACCGTGGCCCGCACGAGCTCGGCCTCGCGCACCAGCTCGACCGCCTGGCGGGTGCGGTAGGCCGCGGTCGCCTGACGCACGTGGCGGCGAGCACCGTCGAGGTCGCCGGCGAGCAGGTCGCAGCGGGCCAGGCGCAGGCTGATCTCGCCCTCCTCGAGCCGGTGGCCCTCGCTGCGTGCCGCCGTGAGGGCCTCGGAGAGCGCAGCCCTGGCGCCGTCGACGAGCCCGGCCTCGAGCAGCACCTCGGCCTGGTCGAGCCGGGCCCGGTCACGCGAGACCGCGGCATCCATGGCGTCGGCCTGACGCATGAGGACCAGGGCCCGGGCGAGGTCCCCGTCGACGAAGGCCAGGCAGGCGAGGTTGTGCCTGGCCTTGAACTCCTGGTCGGCCAGCCCGTGCTCGGCAGCGGTCTCGGCGGCCCGACCGAGATCGGTCTCGGCCTCGCGGCTGTTGCCCAGGCTCAGGTTGGCCAGTCCGCGGTTGATGTGCAGGGCGCACCGTTGGCTGGGGTTGAGCTCCTGCTCGTCGTCACCGACCTGCCAGGGCCGCGAGGCAGCCGTCCAGTTGCCTCCCCGGCTCTGGATGGCTGCCCTCCTGCACGTGGGTGAGCGCCACCAGCAGCCGGTCGTCGATGGCAGCGGCCTGGGACCTGCCTTCTGCAGCATGCCCAGTGCCGGACCGAGGCCGCTGATCTCGAACTCGGTCCAGGAGCGGGTGATCAGCACGCTGATCCGGAGTCTGCTCGGGCCTGGAGCCGGGATGCTCGTCCAGGGCTGTCAGCGCGAGCTCGAGCTTCGCCACGGCATCCTCGAAGTGACCGACCTCGTTGTCGTGGCGGGCGGCAGTGAGGTAGGAGTCCGCGAGAGCGAGGGGGTCCGCGATGAGTCGCTCCTACAGCTCGATGGCCGGGGTGATGATGGGCGGTGCCGACGGGTCAGCACTCCGGCGCAGGACGAAGCTGACGAGGCCACGCTCGACCCCGCTGAAGGTGAACCGGCCCTCCCCGTCGGCGGTCGCGCTGCGGGTGCGTCCGCGCTCCCGCAGCTCGACCTCGACCGCGGGCTCGGTGACCCAGCCGACGATGTCGACCTTGGTCGTCGCACCGTGCTCGATGCTCACCATGACGCTGAGTCCCATCGCTGGCGAAGGTCACGGTGTCGGCGCGGTCGTACTCGGTGCCTCGCACCGTCTCCAGCGTGGCGCTCGAGACGATCTCGGCGATCTCGGCCTCGAGGGCTGCCACGCTCATCGCGAACTTGATGCGGTCGGCGAGGTCAGCGGGGGGCGGGTCGAGCACCTCGTGCAGGTGCCGAACCTGCTGCAGGACAAGGGTGTCCACGTCGTCGAGCGGGCCGTTGGCCAGGGTGGTCTCGGGGTCCGGGGTGGTGTTCATGAGGGCATCTCCCAACGGGGGTCGGTCTCGAGGGCCTGGCGGAGCTTGGCGAGGCAGCGGCCTCGGGTCGGGCCGATGCTGCCCACCGGCATCCCGAGCGCCTGGGCGACGGTCGCGTAGTCCGGCTTGTCGGCGAAGGCGATGACGCGAAGCAGCGCCCGGCACCGTTCGGGAAGCGTCGCGAAGTGCTGCCACACCAGCCTGCCGTCGACGTCGGCGAGCAGCGAGTCCTCGGGTGAGGGTGCCGTGGCGTCGGGCTCCTGCTCCCGCACGTCGCCGTAGGCGGACGGCTCGTCGCGCTGGCGGCGGGCGACGACCGCCCAGGAGTCCCGTTTGGTCGTCGTGAGCAGCCACTTGAGCACCGACTGCGGGTCGGCGATCGAGGGCGCGTGCTCGACGAGCTTGAGCCACGTGTTCTGCACGACGTCCTCGGCGGCCTGGTGCGAGAGCCCCTGCTGGCGGGCCACGTGCCACAGCAGTGGGGTCACCTCGTCGACGAGGGTCGACATCGCTGCTGACTGGCCTGCCCGGTAGGCGCGGAAGGCGTTGGCGGCGCGCATCGCCAGGCTGTCCGCGCCGGCATCCGTCTGCATCACGAGGTCACCCCCCGCGGCCCGGCAGGCAGGTCGTCGACGACCTCGGTGACCTGCGCGATGCGGGCCTCGGGTTTCACCTCGAGCGTCGAGTCCCGGCCATGGCCGCGGCCACGTGGCCGGCGTACGCCGGGGCGGAGAACGAGCTTCCGCTCCAGATCCCGAAACCGCACGAGTAGTCGTCGGGGTCGGGAGTGCTGCGCGGCCGGCATGCCGGGACGGGCCTCGACGTGCAGTGCAGGGCGGAGCGACCCGTTCAGGCCCGTCGGCATCGTGCTCACCACGCCGACGCCGCAGCGGTAGGCGTGCACCCATGACCCGGTGTTCGAGAAGGGGGCGACGGTGGCGTGCTCGATGTTGCGGGGTCGCACGGGTTGGTCGCGCCGACGCTCACGAGGGGTGCTGCGTGCACTGACGTGCCGGTCTCGTCCATGACGGGTCTCGGGGCGAGTGCGGCGGGCCAGAACTCGAGGGTCGTGGCGCCGTTGCCTGCGGCGGCGACGACGCACACGCCGTCGCACCGCAGCTTGCGCAGCGCCGCGAACAGCCCGGCCTCGTCGCTGACCGACCGCGGGGTCTCGTGGTAGTACCCGAACGACAGCGACACGCACGTCGAGCGGCGGCACCGTCCACCCTCCCCTGCTGGCGCAGGCGGTTCCAGATGATGAGCTTCTCGAGCGCCTCGACGACGTCCGCCTCGTCGGCGGCGCCGTCTCCGTACATCACCGGCACGATGACGAGGGTGGCGTCGGGGGAGTGTTGGCGCACGACCCCGGCGACGAAGGTGCCGTGGCCGGCCATGGGGTCCAGGGTGCCGTTGACCAGGTCGACCGTCACCCCGCTGCGCTCGGGGTCCTTGGCGGCCGAGAAGCGGAGACCGACCGGGACCGGCTTCCCCGTCCTGGGGTCCTCGACCGTCGGGTCGCGGTCGACGAGGGTGGACCCCACGGGGAACCAGTCGTGCTCGCCGAGCCCGGTGTCCAGGATCGCGACGACGGGGGAACGATGCCCCGTGGGGGTGCTCGGCGTGAGGTGGAAGGCCACGGGCATGCGCCCGTCAGCCGACCCGGGGGCCGCCACCCCCGAGGCATAGCCGACTCCGGACGCGTAGCCCACGCCGGAGGCGTAGCCGACTCCCGAGGCGTAGCCCACGCCGGAGGCGTAGCCGACTCCCGAGGCATAGCCCACGCCGGAGGCATAGCCGACTCCCGAGGCGTACCCGGCACTCATGAGGATGTGGCAGAGGCTCCACTGCGACACCTGCGAGGAGTTCTCGTCCGTCTCCTGCCGGGCCCGCTGCAGCACCTCCCAGGCGTCGACCGGCGCTGCCAGCCGACCGGCATCCGGCTGGAGCTCGACGATCGTGCGGGCGACGGGGTCGAGCTCGCCGGCGAGGTCCAGGGCACGAGCCAGCTCGGCGACCGTGGGTTGGCGCGGAGGCAGCTTCTCGACGTCCTCCGTGCGCTCAGGGTCACGGGACGTCGTTGACCACGACGGGGGTGAAGCCCATGCTCTCGCCGAGGCGCTGGAGCTCGGAGAACGGGCCTGAGTTGGTCTGGCCCCCGGGCAGACCCGGGAGGATGAGGCGGTCGGGCCGGTACGCCGTGGGGTGCGGCGGCGGCTCCTCGCCCCGGACCACCGCATCGTCGGGGGAGAGCATCGTCGCGTGGAACCGCCGGAACGCCGACGCCGGGACGCCGAAGACCGGGAAGTTGTGTCGCGCCCCACCCGTCCGTCCGCCGGTGGTGTCGTCAGGGGTGGTCTCGCTCATGCGGTGCTCCTGAAGGGGCCGGTCCGAGGCGCGAACGCGCTCGCTCCAGCGTAGTGAGGATGGTCGTCACTGCACAGGAGGCCGAACGGCCCGTGCTGATACACCCGCCCTCAGAACTTCTTTCCAGCGACGCGTATCACCGCGGCGGCGACGCGCTCCTGCCACCGTGACGGACGCGTTCCGACAGTGATCGCCTGGGCGGAGGGGCTCAGGCGGCGCCGTCGGTGCGCGTCGCGCCCGACCGCGGGTCGGGGGTCCCCTGGGGCATCGCGGGCTGGGCGCCGTTGGCTGGCGGAGTGGTGCTCCCGGGACTGCCGGGCGGTGAGGTGCTGGGGCTCGAGGTGATCGTCTCGGCCGTCACGGTACGGCTGGCGCGCAGCCGCTGACCGGTCGCGCGAGCGGCATCCGCGACGACGTCGGCCACCGCCGGGGCAGCCTTGGTCCGAGCGGCCTCCTTGGCGTTCGCGACCTGCTTCTGGACGGGTCGGGAGTGCCACACCTTGCCGGAGGTGCGGGCAATCTGTTCGTACCGTTGCCGGCCGGCGCGGGTGCCGAGGACGTACCCGGCGGCCAGGCCCGCGATGAAGGTGAGCTTCGCCATGGGGACTCCTTGTCGTCGGCCTCAGACCTTACCCGCCAAGAGGCGCTCGGATGCCGGGAGCGGCGCTCGCTGCCACCGCACCGATCGGCGGGCGCCGTGCCCTCAGCCCGAGGCCAGTGCTGCACAATGGCTCTGCAGTCCAGGAGGGCTCGCATAGTGGCCTAGTGCGGCGGTCTTGAAAACCGCTAGGGGTGCAAGCCTCTCGTGGGTTCGAATCCCACGCCCTCCGCTCCTTGCCGCTGACGATTTCGAAGTCGCTCGTCATGCCATGCCGCCGAAACCGAAGTGATGCCGCTGTGGGCTCCCGGACCCGGCAGAGTCCGGGGGCTGAACGGTGGATTTCGAGACGCGCGAGTAACCGCGGTTGGTGCTATTTTCGGCGTCGGTTGCAGCAACAGCACTTCCTGGCAGTCGACTACCGCGTGCCTCAAGGGGAACTGGAGTTCGCATCCACGGTCGGTGCGACGTGTGCCGGCCGAGTGCTACACACAGAAAAGAGTCACCCCAGATATGGCACAGGGCACCGTGAAGTGGTTCAACGCTGAGAAGGGCTTTGGATTCATCGCCCAGGACGGTGGCGGCCCCGACGTCTTCGTCCACTACTCCGCAATCGACACGCAGGGCTACCGCAGCCTCGACGAGGCCCAGCGGGTCGAGTTCGAGGTCACGCAGGGCCCCAAGGGTCCGCAGGCCGACCAGGTCCGCGCGATCTGACCCGAACACCCTCGAGTCTCGCGAAGGCCCCGTCCGGCATCCGGGCGGGGCCTTTCGCTGCCCACGCACGTGGTGCAGGTCCGCCTCAGAGAGCGGCGACCCGCGTGAGGAAGTCCTTCGCGATGGGGGCCGCCACCGTGCCGCCGCTCGTGCCCTCCTCGACGAGCACGGTGAACGCCACGTCGTCCTGGTAGCCGGTGAACCACACGTGCGGCGGGACGTCGGGGTCGGTGCCGTGCTCGGCCGACCCGGTCTTGCCGCGAACCGGCCCACCGGGGGCGCCTCGCGCCTCCGTGCCGGTGCCACCGGCCACGACTCCCAACATCATCGCGCGCAGCTCGGCCACGGCCCGGCCGTCGATCGGGCTGGGCCGTGGCGAGGTGGGCTCGGAGCCCTTGACGAGCACGGGGGCCAGGAAGTGCCGCGCCCGATGCTCCCCGACATCACGGCCAGCGCGAGCGGTGAGACCTCGACGCGTCCCTGACCGATGGATGCCGCTGCGGCGTCGGTGCCGCCGGAGGTGGCCGGCACGCTTCCCTCGAACGCGTCGGCGACACCGAGCGTGTCGGCCCAGCCGGCGCCGATGCCCAAGGTCTTCGCGGCATTCGTGAGGTCGTCGTCGCCGAGCTCGTCCGCGAGGCTGACGAAGGCGGTGTTGCACGAGGCGGTGAAGTTCTTGAAGAACGTCGGGGTTCCCGGCAGCGACTCGCCCGCGTAGTTGCCGAACTCCCGGCCGTCGACGGTGAAGGTCTCGGGGCACGCAACCGGCGACGTCGGGGTCGTGATGCCCTCGGTGAGGTAGGCGTAACTCGTGGCCACCTTGAACGTCGACCCGGGTGGGTAGCGACCGGTCAGTGCGCGGTCGAAGCCGGTGCTCGGGCTGTTGGCCGCGGCGAGCACCTCACCCGTCGGGACGTGGACGGCGACGATGGCGCCCGGCACCTTCAGCTCGGCCTCGGCCAGAGCCTCCTCGGCGGCACCCTGGATGCCGGGGTCGAGGGTCGTGACCACGTCGGCGCCGTCGGTCGCGGGCTGCTCGAACAACCCCGTGCCGCCACTGGTCTGGACGAGCAGCCCCACGTCTCCGGCCAGCTGCAGGTCGTACTGCGCCTGCAGCCCGCTCAGCCCCGCCCGGTCGCCGGCCACGTAACGACCCCCGCTCTCCTGCACCACCTCTGCGGTGACCTCACCGACCGTGCCGAGCAGCGGTTGGCCGAAGGTGCGCGTGGCCGCCAGCGGCTGCTCGGAGGTCGGGGCGATCACCCCCGGGGCGAGCGCCTCGATCTTCTCCGCGCGGGGCTCCCAGTCCGAGTCGCGGTAGGTGATGACGGGGATGGGCGCCTTCGAGCCCGCGGCGAGCGCCTTCGCCAGCGCGTCGGTGAGCGACCCGGCATCCGCCCCGACGATGGGCTCGAGGGCGGCGGCTGACTCGGGCGTCGCGTTCACCGGGTCGATGGCGACGTTGTGCACCGTCGCGAGCGGCATGAGGGCGGCCCCCGCACGGTCGACCAGGTCGCCGCGCTCGCCGGTCGTGCGGTCGAGGGTGAAGGTCTCGCCCGGCGGCAGGTCGGGGTGCCACGGGGTGCCCTGCGCGGGCGTGGCGACCACCCAGTCGTCACCGGACTGCGTCACGACAGTGGGCACGGTGTACGACCACGCCGCGCCTCCGGGCAGGGTCCAGCTCACGGCCAGATCGGCGGATGCCGTGTCGCCGTCACGCGCGCTGTCGTCGGCGGTCACCACGACGGGTGCCTCACCGAGGTCCTCGATGACGTCGGGGAAGGTGTCACGCACCGCGTCATCGGCGAACGGGACGGCACTGACGTCCTTGGCGGCCCACGCCGTGGCGAAGGCCGAGAGCGCGGCCCGTGCCGCGGCATCCCGGTCGGCCTCCTGCTGACGCCAGAACCACGCGCCGCCGGCCCCCGCAACGAGCACGAGGAGGGCAGCGACGACGAGCGCGATCCGGGACTTCATGCCACCAGTCAACACGAGCTGCCGACCGAGATCCGCGCGCGGAGGCGGAGGGACGCCGCGCTCCGAGCGGGTTCGTCCCTCACCCCCTCAGACGCGCTCCCGGCATCCCCCCGCGCTCCGCCAATGACAAACGCCCCGCGGACGCGGGGCGTTTGTCATTGGCGGAGGCGGAGGGATTTGAACCCTCGATGGGGATGAACCCAAACCGCATTAGCAGTGCGGCGCCATAAACCGGGCTAGGCGACGCCTCCAACGTCGCACAGGGTAACTGGCGGGGAGCCCGACGGGCAAAGCGGGCCGGTGCGTGGGCCGACAACGCGAGCGTGACGGCACTCTGCCTGCCAGAATCTGGCCATGCCACCGCCGGGGGACCCCACACCCATGCCATCGGACCCGACCGCCCCACCGGCCGAAGCGCCGCTCGTGCCACCGTCGCAGGCTGCACCCCCGGCACAGCGCGGCCTCCTCCGTACGCCGCGCCCACGTGGCCGCAGCCGCCGCCTCGGGCTGCTCATGTCGAGTTGCCCCAGCCGCCGCCCGCGGGCGCCCATGACTCGGAACGGGCACTGCGCACATCCCACACCGCGCTCGGATGGGCAATCGGTGCAGTCGTTGGCGTGCTCCTTTGCCTGTGTGGCATGGCGTTCGCCGTCGGGCTGGCGGCGTCGGCGAAGGTCCAGGCGAACGAAGCGAGTGTTCTGGCAGCAGACGCGCAGGATCTCGCCTCGGAGGCGAATGTGGTCTACGGACCGCTCAGAGGTGTCGTCTGGGACCTGCGTGCCCCCGGGCCTCTTGCCGGAGACCTTCTCGAGCAGCCACTCACCGACTTGCTGGCTGAGAACGGTCCGGAAGTCCAAGGTCTGACGTGCCCTGACACGCCCTTGGTGACCGTGTCGACCGCCGTGGTCTGCACGGCGAACACCGAGGACTCAATCTGGACGGGCGTCGTGTACTTCGAGGACACCGAGGGTTCCTTCGTCGTCCTCGAGCTCTGAGCGCGCCGGCGCCTCACCGTTTGCGAGGATGACGCCGTGCCCCTGACGATTCGCCCTGCCCTCCCCGACGAGCTGGATGCCGTGGGGCGCCTCACCGTGGACGCCTACGTCTCGGGGGGCGTCATCGACCCCGCCTCGCCGTACCTGTCGTTTCTCTCGGATGCCGTCTCGCGCGCCTCCGGCGCGCAGGTGTGGGTCGCGGTCGACGAGCGCGGCGTGATCGGCACCGTGACCTACGTGGAACCGGGGTCCCCCCTGGCGGAGGTCTCGGGGCCGGGGGAGGCGGAGATCCGCACGCTGGCCGTCGACCCGGCCGCCAGTGGTCAGGGCATCGGTGAGGCGCTGACCCGCCGGATGCTCGACCTCGCGCGCGAGCGTGGCTTCGGCGCGGTCATCCTCTCGTCGTCGACGACGATGCACGCGGCGCACCGGCTCTACGAGCGACTCGGTTTCGTGCGGCATCCCGAGCGGGACTGGACCCCCGGCCGCGGCATCCAGCTCATCACCTATGGGCTCGAGCTGGGTGCTGACACGGCTGCCCAGGCGACCACCTGAGCACCCGACTGCGGCGTCAGGTGGCGGGCAGCAGCACCGAGAACGTCGTGTCACCCGGCCGGCTCGACACCTCGACGCGGCCGCCGTGGGCCTGGCCGACGGCCGCGACGATGCTCAGCCCCAGCCCGGTCGATCCGCCGTTGCGGTTTCGCGCGTCGTCCCCGCGCGTGAACCGCTCGAACACGGTGGCCTGAAGGGCTTCCGGCACCCCGGGGCCGTTGTCGGTCACGGAGATCCGCACGAGCGGGCCCTCCGGGCGCACCCGGGTGACCACCAGGGTCCCGGCCGGGGTGTGGGTGCGGGCGTTGGCGAGCAGGTTGGCCAGGATCTGGTGCAGTCGCGCCTCGTCACCGAGCACCTCGACGGGCTCCTCGGGCAGGTCGAGCTCCCACACGTGGTCGGGTGCGGCGGCGTGGGCGTCGCTGACCGCGTTGACGGCGAGCAGCGACAGGTCGACGGGCTCGCGCTCGAGGGGGCGGCCGGCATCCAGGCGTGCGAGGAGGAGCAGGTCCTCGACGAGCACCTGCATCCGCAGCGCCTCCGACTCGACTCGACCGATGGCGTGCGTGACCGTGGGGGGCACCGGCTCGGTCTCGCGGCGGGTCAGCTCGGCATAGCCGCGGATCGACGCCAGCGGGGTGCGCAGCTCGTGGCTCGCGTCGGCGACGAACTGGCGCACCTGCGTCTCGCTCTCCTGGCGAGAGTGCAGCGCTGACTCGACGTTGTCGAGCATCGTGTTGAGCGCGAGCCCGACCTGGCCGACCTCGGTGTTCTCGTCGGCGTCGGCGGCCGGCACCCGCTCGGCGAGGGCCACCTGGCCCGAGTCGAGCTTGAGGGCCGAGACCCGACGCGCCGTGGCCGCCACCCGGTCGAGCGGAGCCAGGCTGCGCCGGATGAGCACCGTGCCGCCCACCCCGACGAGCACGAGCCCGATGGCGGTGCCACCGGCCACGAGGGCGAGCAGCTTGGCGAGGAGCTCGTCGACGGGCTCGGTCGAGACGCCCGACGACCAGCCGGGTGCCGTTCGTGAGTGTTTCTGCCCGGACCAGGTACGTGCCGACGTCCCCACCCACCTCGACGCGGACCGGCCGTCCGTCGGTGTCGGCACGCGCGATCCGCTCGATCTGCGCGGCGTCCAGGGTGTCGTCGTCGCGCTGGTCGTTGACGACCGTGTTGATCGGCACCCCGCTGACGGTGAGGGCCAACGGTGCCGCTCGGGGTCAGGCCGAGCATCAGCATGTCGCCCCCGCCACCTGGGGCGCCCGGGCCGCCGCGACCCCGACCGGGGCCGACTCTGCCGCCCGGGTCGACGGCGACGCCGGCGCGACCCTCCTCGACGCGACCGACGGCCGCGTCGAGGTCTGACACCAGCCCGGCCTCGAGGTAGCGCCGCGTCTCGAGCACGGTCAGGGCCCCGGTCGCCAACATGACGACCGAGAACAGTGCCAGCATCGACGCGAGCAGCTTGGCCCGTAGCGTCCAGCGGGAGGGGGAGGACGGCATCCGGCCAGCCTGCCCGATCATTCAGCGGGCTTGAGCACGTAGCCCACGCCGCGCATCGTGTGGATCATCGGCGCCCGGCCGGCGTCGATCTTCTTGCGCAGGTAGGAGATGTAGAGCTCGACGACGTTGGCCTGGCCGCCGAAGTCGTAGTTCCACACGCGGTCGAGGATCTGCGCCTTGGACAGCACCCGCTTGGGGTTGCGCATGAGGTAGCGCAGCAGCTCGAACTCCGTTGCGGTGAGGTGGATCTCCTCGCCGGCGCGGGTGACCTCGTGGCTGTCCTCGTCCATGGTCAGGTCCCCGACGACGAGCAGCGAGCTGCCCTCATCGGTGGCAACCGTGGTGCGCCGCATGAGGGCGCGCAGCCGGGCGACGACCTCCTCGAGGCTGAAGGGCTTGGTCACGTAGTCGTCGCCCCCGGCGGTGAGGCCGGCGATGCGGTCCTCCACGGCATCCTTGGCGGTGAGGAACAGCACCGGCACGTTCGGGTCCTCGCCACGCATCCGGCGCAGCACCTCGAGCCCGTCGAAGTCGGGGAGCATCATGTCGAGCACGACGGCATCCGGGCCGAAGTCCTTGGCGGCGCGCACGGCTGCCAGGCCACTCGCGGCGGTGCGCACCTCCCAGCCCTCGTAGCGCAGGGACATCGAGAGCAGCTCGGTGAGGTTGGGCTCGTCGTCCACGACGAGCACCCGCACGGGCGAGCCGTCGGGGCGCTGGAGGGCGGGGGCGCTCACGGGGCGGGTCGTCGTCATGCCCTGAGTCTGCTGGCGCGCGCTGGGGTGAGTCCATGCGTTTGCTGTGTGGATCCTGTGCGTGCTTCGCGGAGTTGCCAGCCGGCGGATGGGCCGGGCACAGGTGCCCCACAGGCGGCGCGCGCAACCTCGGGGCAAGCAGTCAACACTCCAGGAAAGGCGCCCTCATGAACGAGCGTCCCGAAGACCAGAACAACCAGACCGAGCACACCGAGGCGATCCCGCAGCAGGCGGACGACACCGCTGTCATCGGCTCTGACGACACCGCTCGGATGCCGTCCGCCCCCGACACGTCCGTCGCACCACCCGCGGTTGGTGCACCGGCGGTTGGTGCACCGCAGTGGGCGGCTGCCGTGGACGGAGCTGCCGCCGTGCCCCGGGTTGGACCAACCGGCCCGGTTCAGGCGGCGGCCACCCCGGCCAAGGGGAAACCCTGGTGGAAGGGGCGAGTGGCGCTGGCTGGCGGGGCACTCGCCGCGGGGCTCCTGCTCGGTGGAGCTGTGGGTGCGACCACCGCAGTCGCGATCGGCGGGGTGGACGACCGCGTAGCCCAGGTGGGTGACGGCCTCGAGGGTGGTCGGCGCGGTTTCGACGGCGAGGGCCGCCCGCCCGGTGGTCGTCACGGTGGCGGCGAGGGTGAGCTGCCGGGACAGGGCCAGCTGCCGGGAGACGGGACATCGACCGACCCGGGCGAGGCCACCGGCACGAACGAGGCCACCTGATCAGGACGCCCGGTCGAGAGGAGGGAACACGCCGAGCGAGCACGCCCGCTCCCTGCGTGTTGCCTCCTCTCGACGGGAAGTGAGGGGCGCGGGACACGGACAAGGGCCCCACCGACGCAGTGTCGGTGGGGCCCTCGTGGTCCGGCGGGGACCGTCTGTCAGGCGCTCTCGAGGCGCGCCTTGAGGGTGGCCAGCTCATCGGCGAGCTGGGTGGGGAGGGTGTCGCCGAACTTGGCGAACCACTCCTCGATGAGCGGGAGCTCGCTGTCGCGCCACTCCTCGACGTTGACGGCGAGGGCCTTGGCGACCTGCTCCTCGCTCATGTCGAGCCCGGTGGTGTCGATCGAGCCCGGAGTCGGAACGAGGCCGACCGGCGTCTCGACGGCCTCGGCGGCACCGTCGAGGCGCTCGACGATCCACTTCAGGACGCGGGCGTTGTCGCCGAAGCCGGGCCAGAGGAACGAGCCGTCCTCGTCGTCGCGGCGGAACCAGTTGACCTGGTAGATCTTCGGCAGCTTGGACTCGTCGGCCTGCTTGCCGATCTCGAGCCAGTGGTTGACGTAGTCGCCGGCGTTGTAGCCGATGAAGGGGAGCATGGCCATCGGGTCACGGCGGACGACGCCGACGGCACCGGTTGCGGCGGCGGTGGTCTCGGAGGAGAGCGTCGCGCCGATGAACACGCCGTGGGCCCAGTCGCGCGATTCGTAGACGAGCGGCACCGTGGTCTTGCGGCGGCCACCGAACAGGATCGCGTCGATCGGCACGCCGTTGGGCTCGTCGTACTCGTCGGCCATCATCGGGCACTGCTTCGCGGGGGTGCAGAAGCGGCTGTTCGGGTGGCTGGAGGGGACGCCGGACTCGGGGGTCCAGTCGTTGCCCTTCCAGTCGGTGAGGTGCGCCGGGGTGGCCTCGGTCATGCCCTCCCACCACACGTCGCCGTCGTCGGTGAGGGCGACGTTGGTGAAGATCGAGTTGCCCTGCTCCACGGTGCGCATCGCGTTGGGGTTGGTGTGCTCGCCGGTGCCGGGGGCCACGCCGAACAGGCCGAACTCGGGGTTGACGGCGTACAGGCGGCCGTCGGCGCCGAAACGCATCCAGGCGATGTCGTCGCCGACCATCTCGGCGGTCCAACCCTCGAGCGTCGGGTCGATCATCGCGAGGTTGGTCTTGCCGCAGGCACTCGGGAACGCGCCGGCGATGTAGTGCTTGGAGCCGGTGGGGGAGACGAGCTTGAGGATGAGCATGTGCTCGGCCATCCAGCCGTCGTCGCGCGCCATGGCGCTGGCGATGCGCAGGGCGTAGCACTTCTTGCCGAGCAGGGCGTTGCCGCCGTAGCCGGAGCCGTACGACCAGATCTCGCGGGTCTCGGGGAAGTGGGCGATGTACTTGGTCTCGCTGCACGGCCACGCGACGTCGCTGACGCCCTCGGTGAGCGGGAAGCCGACGGAGTGCAGACCCTTGACGACGGAGGCGTCGGGGTTGGCCTCGATGGCGGCGAGCACGTTGGCACCGATGCGGGCCATGATCTTCATCGAGACGACCACGTAGGCGGAGTCGGTGATCTCGACGCCGAACATCGGCACGTCGGCCTCGATGTGGCCCATGACGAAGGGGATGACGTACATCGTGCGACCGGTCATGCACCCCTGGTAGAGGTCGGTCATGATCGCCTTCATGTCGGCGGGGGACTTCCAGTTGTTCGTGAAGCCCGCGTCGTGCTCGTTCTCGGAGCAGATGTAGGTGCGGTCCTCGACGCGCGCCACGTCGGACGGGTCGGATGCCGCGTGGAAGCTGTTCGGCTTCTTGTCGGCGTTCAGGCGGGTGAAGGTGCCGGACTCCACGAGCAGCGTCGTGAGGGCGTCCCACTCCTCGTCCGAGCCGTCGACCCAGTGGATCGCGTCGGGGGTCGTGAGCGCCGCGACCTCGTCGACCCAGGCTTGCAAGCCTGCGTGACTGGTCCCTGTCGTGTGCTCTGCCTGCGTGGTCATGGTGGTCCTTCCGCCGGTCCTGCTCACTGGGTGGCCACCGTCCGCGCGAACTCGCGAGCCCGCTCGAGGCGGTGGCTCGGCGCCCGCCGCTGGGTGCCTGTTCCCCACGTTAGGCCCGGCTACTCGGCGGTAGCCACCGCGGAAGCGCTTGCACCTTATGAGGCTCCTCACACGGCTGCCGACTGACTGAAAACTCTTGCAAGAGCGCTGAAAGAGCAGGTCATCGGCGTGCTGGGTTGGTGGGTGCGAGGTCACGGACCGGCCTTGGTCCGGATGCCGTGGCACGGCATCCGCGCCCCTCGCGCCGCCGGCGTCGCTCAATTTCTCGGTGCGGCGGGCGCTCCGGTAGTGTTCTCTCTCGTTGCGTTCACGCGCGACGGGCGCCCGTAGCTCAACGGATAGAGCATCTGACTACGGATCAGAAGGTTAGGGGTTCGAATCCCTTCGGGCGCGCTCTGTGTTGAGACAGACGACGGGCCCCCGGCCAGCGGAAACGCTGTCGGGGGCTTACTCGTGCCCGGCATCCGGACGGGTGCTCTGTCGGGGTCTGGGCCCCAAAATGGGCCCCAAAATTCGCGCCGGGGTGCTCGGGTCGGGTGGGCTGACACTGGGGTCGTGAGGACAACGATTTGGGTCGGATGTGGCCACGGGGCGCCCGTTCGGGGCCTTTGGGGGTCATGGACACCACACCGCACCCACAGCCCACCCTCCTGCTCAACCTCAACGAGGTCGCGACCCAGCTGCGCTGGACCCGCCGCAGTGTCGAGCGCCAGATCTCGGACCGCCGGCTGCGCACGGTCCACCTCGGCCGTTCCGTGCGGGTCGAGCGGGCCGAGCTCGACCGGTTCGTCGCGTCGATGCGCGATGCCGACGCGGGATAGGCGCGATGCGCGGTAGGCCCCGCGCCAGCACTGCTGACAGCGCCACGACGAGGTACCGCGGCGCCGACGGCCGGTGGCACGCCCGGGTCACCGTCGGGCGCCGCCTGGACGGGGAGCGCGACCGCCGGCACCTCAGCCGGGCGACCAAGCGCGAGCTCGACGCCGCCGTGCGCGAGCTGGAGAACGCCCGCGACAGCGGGCAGCAGCCCTGGCTGCTCGACAACATCACGCTCGAGCAGTGGCTCGAGCACTGGCTCGAGGAGATCCTGCCGCTGTCGGTGCGGTGGAAGACCCGCTCCGGGTACGCCAGCCACCTGCGCGTGCACGTCATCCCGTCCATCGGCGCCGCGCGGCTGACCGAGCTGCGGCCCGAGACCCTGGAGCGGCTCTACCGCCAGCTGATGGACGACGGCCGGTCGACCCATGTCGTGCACGGCGTGCACCGCGTCCTGCGCTCCAGCCTCAACGAGGCCGTGAGGCGCCAGCGGCTGGTGACCAACCCGGCCGCCCTGGCACGGCCGCCGCGGGTGGAGCGCACCGAGATCGAACCGCTGACCGCGGACGAGTGCCGGGCCATCCTGAAGGCGGCGCGGGGACGGCTGAACGGCGCACGCTGGTCGGTCGCGCTGTCCCTCGGGCTGCGCCAGGGCGAGGCGCTCGGGTTGATGTGGGACGACGTCGACCTCGACGCCGGCGTCCTGCGGGTGCGACGTGCCGTGCAGCGACGCACCTGGAGCCACGGCTGCAGCCCGAGGCGGCGGGCGGAGCCGGCGTGTGGGCACGTCCGCGGCGCGGAGTGCCCGCAGCGACGCGACGGGGGACTGGTGCTGGTCGAGCCCAAGACCCGCTCGTCACGGCGCTCGGTGGCACTGCCGCCGCCGCTCGTGGCCGAGCTGCGCGCCCACCGGGCCGCCCAGCTGCGGCTCAAGCTCGAGCGGGCCAACGTCTGGGACCACACCCACGACCTCGTCTTCTCCACCGACTGGGGCGCTCTCATCGACCCGCATGCCGACTACCGCGACTGGAAGCAGGTCCTGCGCGACGCGGGCGTGCGCGAGGTGCGCCTGCACGATGCCCGGCACACCGCGGCCACGCTCCTGCTCCTCCAGGGCGTCGACATCCGCACCGTCATGGCGATCATGGGCTGGACCGAGATGGCCACCGCCCAGCGCTACGTCCACGCCGTCGACGAGCTGCGCCACGAAGCCGCCCGACGCATGGGAGCGGCCCTGTGGGGCGGCGCCTCTGCGGATCCGACCGGGAGCCATCAGCTGCCCGGCTGACACTCGGCGCGCTCGTCAGCGCTGTTGGATCCGTCGCTGAAGGGCGTCGATCAGCGCGTTGGCCGCCGGGATCAGCACCGGCAGGTCGCGGTCGTAGACCCGCCCCGTGTCGAGCTTCGCGGCGAGCTCCTCGAGCAGCCGCGCCCACTCGTGCGCACTCGCGGGGTGGACGGCGACGGGCACCGTCGTGCGGTGGTGCTGCACCACCGTCTGGGTGCGCACCGTCTCCACGACGCGGTCCACCACGGTGACGGCCGCACGTCCGGATGCTGCAGCCCGGGCCTGCTCCCACGCCCGGTGCCGGCAGGTTCCCGAGCACCACTTGGGGATGCGCCCGCGGGTCGGAACGGTCACCTCGGCACCGCACCAACCGCACAAGACGACCTGTCCCGGCACCCGCGGCGCGGGCCGCGCCCCGGTTGTCGAGGAGGGCCCGGAGGGCTGCGCCGGCTCTGCGGACTCGGCGTTCATCGCGACGTCCCTCCCAGCGTCCTCAGGCGGTTTTCTTCGTCACAACGATATAGCTCGACCCCGGAGTGCATGAGGTGTGTGGGCCATGAGATCTCGAATTTGTTCGTGGGGACGAACCAGCCGGTGTGAGCATCTGCGATGCACGGTCCGTGTCGATCGGGTCGACAGCGTTGCGTGGCATGGCCAGACCTTGGTGGCTGCACAGGCGCTGCGCTTGCCTCAGCTGGCGGTGTTGAGTCGCCGGACGATGAGCTGGTTGATGCTGAGCTTCTCTTCGGCGGCTTCGATGGCCAGGCGTCGGTGCAGTGCTTCACCGACTCGTAGGTTGAACTTGCCCGAGTAGGTGCGTTCGGACAGGGGGTCGGGGACGGGTTCGCCTTCGGCGGTCATGTCCTGCGTGATCTCGGCGATGAGGTTCTCGAGTCCGGTGAGGGCGTCGACCTGGGTGGCCGCGAGCCAGGACAGGGACGGGAACTCCAGGCAGGTGGCGACGAACTCCTGGTCCTCGACGGACCAGGTGACGCGGTAGGTGTAGTGGGAGATGTCAGTGGTCGGCAGGTCTGCATCAGTCGGCCTCCTTCTTCTCGATCGCGGTCAGGACCTGCCGCACCTGGTAGGGCTTGGCTTTGCCTTGGTCGTTCTGGATGTTCACGCGGGGGTCGCCGGGCAACGGGTACGGAAAACGGCGTGGGATCCGCCGGTGGTGCGCGGTGACCGAAGTAGTGTGCACACTTTGTGCAGGTCGGCGTAGCGGACGTTCTTCGGGTTGGCCCTCATGGCAGTGAGGAGCTTCTCGATGGACGCCACAATGATGGTACTACCAGCAGTACCACCGCCAGGTCGATTGTCAGGTTCCGGAGGCCATGTAGGCGGCCAGGATGTAGTTGGGGTGGCGGTCCAGGTTCTTGCGGGCCCGGTCGTAGCGCATGGTGGTGCGGGGGTCGGCGTGGCGGGCGGCGATCTGCACGTCGCGCAGGTCGACGCCGGCGTCGAGCATGGTGGTCACGAAGGTGTGCCGCAGCATGTGCGGGTGCATCCGGGCGGCGTGCACGCCGGCGGTCTCGGCGAGGCGGTGCAGGCGGCGGGTGGCGCAGTGCCGGTCCATCCGGGTGCCCCTGCGGGTGCGCAGGATCGGCCCGGACTCCCGGTCGGCGACGGCTCGCTCGATGGCCCGCGACACCGCCGGCGGTAGCGGGGTCAGCACGACCTTGCCGCCCTTGCCGCGGACCTTGAGCACGCGGTGGCCGTGCTCCTCGCCGAGGTCCTCGATGTTCGCGCCGCACGCCTCGAAGATCCGCAGCCCGAGCAGGCCCAGCATCGCCACCAGGGCGAAGTCGTTGAGGTTCGGTGAGGTCCGGGCGGTGGCGAGCATCGCCTCGAACTGCAGGTGGGTCAGACCCAGGGTGGGTGACTCGGGCGGGACGTTGGGCCGGCGCACGTACTCCGCCGGGGAGTGCGCCAGGACCTCGTCGATCACGCAGGTCCGGTAGAAGCCGGCCACCACCGCGACCCGGCGGCTGATCGTGGACGGCTTGTACCGGCGCACTTCCTGCATCCACCGCACGTACAGCTCGACGTGGGGCCGCTGGGCGGCCAAGGGGTCCAGGCCGCGTTCCTCGCACCAGGTGACGAAGCAGCGCAGGTCGGACTCGGTGTGCACCCGCGACTGGCCCTTGAACCGGGCGAGGTAGGCAGCGACGGCGCGGCGAAGACGGTCCGAGACCGGAGGCAGCACGACAGGAATCAGAATCTGTGAAGTAGCCATTCCGCAGCGTCCGCCCGATGCCAGCAGTGGTCAAGGAGTCTCACCAGGCGCTGCAAATGAGTGCGGTGGGGTATCGGCCCCGGTGATGGCCACAGGCCCGAGCCTGATGAGGAGCTGCTTGCTCCTCCTGCTCGTCTTCCTCCTCGTCGTCGTCGCCATCACGTGGCACGGCGAGATGGTCAACTGTGGCGGAGCGGTAGCGCTGAGGGTGGTGCAAAGGTAGAGCAGATGGTGGCGTGAAGGTAGTGTAAGTCTTGGCTCAGCGGTAGCGTATGAGGTGCTGGACAGGTAGGGTGCTCGCATGGTCCATGACTTCCGCACGGGCTACGTCCAGCGGGTTGTCGACGCCCAGCTGGACGACCTGATGCCGCAGCTGCCCGCGCTGCTGCTCGATGGGCCCAAGGCGGTAGGCAAGACCCGTACCGCCGAGCAACGCGCCCGCACTGTGTGGTCGCTGCACCGTCCTCCGGTGGCCCAGGTCGTCTCCGCTGACCCCAGGGCCGCCATAGGCGCCGAGCCTCCGGTGCTCTTCGACGAGTACCACCGGGTCGAGCACCTCTGGGACGAGGTGAAGGACTTCGTCGACCGTGACCACAGCCCGGGCCGGATCTTGCTCACGGGGTCAGCGCCGCCGCGGGGGGCGCACTCCGGAGCAGGGCGTATCGCGTCGCTGCGGATGCGTCCACTGACCCTTCCCGAGCGCGGCGCGTGTGGCGCGACGGTGAGCCTGGCCGAGATGTTCCGCGGCGGCGCCACGGTCGCCGGCTCGTGCCCGCTCCGCCTGGAGGACTACACCGACCTCATCCTCGACTCCGGCTTCCCCGGCCTGCAGCACCTGTCCGGGACCGCACTGACCACCCAGCTCAACGGCTACCTGGACCGAATCGTCGACCGGGACATGCCTGAAGCCGGATTGAGGGTGCGCCGACCCGCCACGCTCAGGGCATGGCTGCGGGCTTACGCCGCCGCGGTGTCGACGACGACGACGTGGGAGAAGATCCGCGACGCAGCCTCACCCAACCAGGCCGACAAGCCGGCAAAGACGACGACACTGCCGTACATCGACACCCTCACCGAGCTCCGCATCCTGGACGAGCTGCCAGCGTGGACCCCCAGCCGCAACCACCTGAACAGGCTCACGCAGGCGCCCAAGCACCACCTGGCCGACCCGGCCCTCGCCGCCCGCCTGACCGGCGTCACGCGCGCCAGCCTGCTCACCGGCGCCGGAAGCGCGTTCACCCCGCACGACGGGACATATCTGGGCCAGCTGTTCGAGTCGCTTGCCACGATGAGCGTTCGCGTGTTCGCCGCCGCGGCACGCGCGGACGTGTCCCACCTGCGCCTGGACAGTGGCCGCCGCGAGGTAGACATCATCGCCGAGCGCGACGAGGACCGCGCGGCGGTGGCCTTCGAGGTCAAGCTTGCCGCGAGCGTGACCGACGCCGACGTCAAGCACCTGGTATGGCTGCGGGAGGAGCTGGGGGACCAGCTGGCTGACGCAGTCGTCCTCACCACCGGCGAGCACGCATACAGGCGCCCTGACGGGGTAGCTGTGGTGCCCTTGGGGCTCCTAGGCCCGTAGCCAACTGCAGGTTCGCACTCATCGGCAGGACCGAAGACGCACCATCCGCGGCATGAGCGGTAAGCCCACGGCCTTCGCACGCCGTGCTTGAGGCTCGTGCTTCCTACTTGAAGTTTGCTCCGACAACCTGCCATGGCTGGCCAGATGCGCACGGCTGCTCTGCGTACTGGTCAACGCTGATGAAGCCGCCGCCGAGCTCGACTGGTTCACCCGTTCGCAGGCTGTGCTTGCCCGATGGTTCGGTGATCACGACCTCTTGACCGGTCACCTCGGCGGTCCATCCTTCAGGCCACACCAGGTATTGCATCTGCCCGCTCTGCTCCTCAGTCGGATGCAACCGGCCTCGTCCAACGTGAGCGTGCCTGGAATGGACCCGGCCATGGCGCTCTGGCCCGGTTGCCAGGTCGACCGCGCGAGTGGCTCGCGTGCCGTCGCCTTGGGACTCCCGGAGAACCGGGGTGCCGGCGTGAGTGGCGTCGAGTTTGACGTACATGCGCCCAGATGGACCGCGAGAACCATGCTGACCAGACCGGCCCCAATGACGCTGCGCCGTGCGGATGGCACCCCCGTTGACATGCATCAAGGGTCCCACGGCATCTGCACCGCTGTCCCGACCAAGAACGCACTGCGACACCCCGTCAGCGCACGTGCAAGACGTCCACGTAACGGCCTGATCG
>CAWESS010000025.1:0-18177 GCA_963811825.1 uncultured Actinomycetota bacterium
GACGCACGAGGCCACCCCGAGTCCGCAGGGCTCTTCCCGCGCCTAGGGTCCCTCGAGGGCGTCCTGCACCGACCGGGTTTGTGCCGTCGTCCCCCGGGTACTCCTCGTCAGGGCACCCATTCCCCGACGCGCGATCTTCGACGCGCGATGCCAGCTCGATTCGGTCGGTGAGAGGGGTTCAGGGTGAGCGTGGTCATTGCGTCCGTCCCTGCAGGTCACGTCTACGTCAGACACCTTGACGCCCCCGGGGGCGCGGGGGTCGTCGTGCGAATGCCGGACCCTCCGGTGGAGGGCCGCAGCTCCGCCAGCCGGTGGTGGCCTCCGGCCATGCTGGAGCCGGAGTGGGTGCGCACCCACGCCCACGAGTTCGACGTCATGCACATCCACTTCGGCTTCGACCACCAGGCGCCCCACATGCTGCAGCGGCTGGTCGAGGCGCTTCGACAGCACGACAAGCCGTTGGTGCTGACCGTCCACGACCTCCGCAATCCACACCACGCTGAGCCCGAACTGCACCATGCCCAGCTCTCGGTCCTGGTGGCGGCCGCCGACGCCGTGATCACCCTCACGTCCGGCGCCGCCGCAGAGATACGCGAGCGCTGGGCCCGCCGCGCCCACATGCTGCCCCACCCCCACGTCGTCGACGAGCCCTATCTGTCCGCGGGGCGGGCGGAGCACGATGGGTTCGTCATCGGGGTCCACGTGAAGAGCCTGCGTGCCAACATGGACCCGCTCCCGGTCATCGAGCAGATCCTGGCCGACGTGCCGACCATGCCGGGTGCCCGCCTTCGCGTGGACGCCCACCACGACGTGATGGAGCCCGGCGAGCGTCCGCACGTGCAGCGTGTCGCCAACCGCCTCACGGAGCTGGCCGCGGCGGGTCTGATCGACCTGCGGGTGCACGACTACTTCACCGACGACGAGCTCTGGGACTACCTGTCCTGCCTTGACGTGTCCGTCCTGCCCTACCGCTTCGGAACCCACTCCGGCTGGCTCGAGGCCTGCTTCGACCTCGGCACGACCGTGCTGGCTCCGGACTGCGGCTACTACGCCGAGCAGCGGCCGTGCGTCACGTACGTCGTGCCCGGCACCCATCCAGCAGCGCACGAGGTGCCGACCCTGACGGCCGCCCTGCGGCGGGTGTTCGAGGAGCGCCCGGTCTGGCGGGCCGACCCCGGTGCCCGTCACGCGGAACGCGTGCGCCTGGCGGACGCTCACGAGGCCATCTACGCCGGGGTCCTGGAGAGCAGGGTCGAATGCACGTCGTGATGATCGCTGCCGCCCGCTTCCCCCTCAAGGAGCCCTTCGCAGGGGGTCTCGAGTCGTTGACGTGGCACCTGTGCCGGGGGCTGCGCGACCGCGGCATCCGGGTGTCGGTCTTCGCCGGCAGCGGGAGCGATCCGTCCCTCGAGGTCCGGGAGCTCGCAGCCCGGCCCCTCGGGCTGAGTGAGGCCGCACGTCAGGACGTCGCGATGCCACCCCTCCTGTGGCTCAGCGAGCACCACGCCTACCTGCAGGTCATGCTCGAGCTGCAACGACGCGATGACGTCGACGTCATCCACAACAACAGCCTCCACCACCTGCCGGTGGCGATGGCTGCAGCATGCAGGGCCCCCATGGTGACCACGCTCCACACCCCACCCACGCCGTGGCTGGAGCCCGCGATCCAGATCGCCGACGACCCTCGGTCCCTCTTCGTGGCGGTCAGCGAGCACACCCGCAGGTCCTGGTTGGATGCCGTCGACGCCGAGGTCGTGCCCAACGGGGTGGACGTCCGCCGCTGGCGACAGGGCCCTGGTGGCGACGCGTTGGCCTGGGCCGGCCGGCTGGTGCCGGAGAAGGCTCCTCACCTCGCGATCGACATCGCCCGCGCAGCGGGTATGCGACTGCGACTGGCAGGCCCGATCGGGGACGCCGACTACGTGCGGGACATGGTCGACCCCCGGCTCGGACCGGACGTCGAGTACGTCGGACACCTGCGCACCGACGAGCTGGGAGCCCTGTTCGGCCACAGCGCCGCCACCCTCGTCACCCCGGTGTGGGACGAACCGTACGGACTGGTCGCGGCCGAGTCGCTGGCCAGCGGCACTCCGGTCGTGGCCTTCGAGCGCGGTGGACTTCCGGAGTTCGTCACCTCCGAGGTCGGCCAGGTCGTCGACGGCAGTGACGTCGCCGGCGCTGCGGATGCCGTCCGCCGGGCGGTGTCCTTCAACCGTGACCAGTGCCGGGCGCACGCCGTCCAGCACTGCTCGGTCGAGCGGATGGTCGATGAGTACCTGCGGATCTACGACAGCATGCGGATGCTTCGAGGTGCCGCTTGATCGGCTACTACGTGCACCACCAGGGTCGCGGCCACCTCAGCCGCCTCGAGGCAGTGGCAGCCCACCTCCGCGCACCCGTCACCGGCCTGAGCTCCCTGCCTCAGCCCGCCGGCTGGCAGGGTGAGTGGGTCCGCCTGGCGCGTGATGACGACCCCTCTCCTTCTGCGAACGACGACGTCTCCGCGCGCGGAGTCCTGCACTGGGCCCCGCTGCACCACGGTGGCCTCAGCGCCCGGATGGCCGTACTCGCCTCATGGATCGTGCGCGAGCGACCCGCCGCGGTGGTCGTCGACGTCTCCGCCGAGGTCTCACTCCTCGCGCGGTTGTGCGGAGCGCCCGTCGTGGTCGTGACCCTGCCGGGGGAACGCACGGACCGGGCGCACCTGACCGTCTACGACCTTGCCGACGCCCTCCTCGCCCCATGGCCGGCGCAGGCGCACGGGCGGGACTGGCCGACGTCCTGGATGGACAAGGCGTCGTTCGTGGGGGGACTGTCGCGGTTCGACGGCAGTCCCCGTCCGTTGCCACCTCCCCGAAGCGGCATCCGGCGTGTTCTCCTGCTCTGGGGCGCGGGCGGGCGCGACGCCGCCCCGTCGGTCGTCGATGCCGCGCGCAGGGCCACCCCCGGATGGACCTGGACCGAGCGGAGCCCGGAGCAGCCGTCACCCGACCTGTGGGCGGAGTTGTGCGCGGCGGATGTCGTGGTGACCCATGCAGGGCAGAACGCCGTCGCGGACGTCGCCGCCGCCAGGGCTCCTGCCATCGTCATCGCGCAGCGCCGACCCTTCGACGAGCAGGCGGCGACGGCTCGCGCCCTGACCAGGATGGGCATCGCCGACGGGCACACCTCCTGGCCGTCACCCGACCGGTGGGCCGGTCTGCTGGATGCCGCGCACGGGCGCGGAGGCGAGGGGTGGTCACGATGGAGTTCAGGCCACGGCGCTCGGGACGCGGCGCAGAGCCTTGATGCGCTCGCGGACAGACACCTCACCGCTGCGGATGCCGGGGTGCACCCGTGAGTGCACCGTCGGTGGCAGTCGTCACCCTGCTGCGCGGGCGCCACTCCCACCTCGCCGGACAGATTCGGGGCCTGCGATGCCAGACCCGCAGCCCCGACGCCTACGTCGTCGTCGCCATCGACGACCCGGCGGCGCACGACGTGGCCCGCGAGCTCTCCCCTGCTGACTGGAAGGTCCTCACGCCCGCGCTGTCCCGTCGTGGTGGGCGCCTGCCGCTGTCGGCGGCACGCAACCTCGGTGCCGCGACCGCAGTCGCAGCCGGCGCCGAACACCTTGTCTTCCTCGACGTGGACGTCATTCCCGATCCGACCCTCGTCGCGCGGTACTGCGAGGTCCTGAGCGATGCCTCAGTGGGCAAGGGACCCCGTGTCCTGTGCGGCGATGTGGCGTACGAGCTCGCACCGGCCGAGGCGGGCGCGCACGCCGGCGCTGACCGTCGTCCCCGTCACCACCCGGCTCGCCCGGCTCTTCCGCCGGGCCAGGTCACCGTGATCGACGACGTGACGTTGTTCTGGTCGTTGTCCTTCGCTGTCTCCGCCCGGGACTTCGGGATCGTCGGGGGCTTCGACGAGGACTACGTCGGGTACGGCGCCGAGGACACGGACTTCGGCCAGCGGCTCTCCCGTCGTCAGGGTCATCTGCTCTTCATCGGGGGCGCAGGCGGCGTCCACCAGTACCACCCCAGCCCCAGCCCACCGGTGCAGCACGTCGACGACATCGTGGTGAACGCCAACGTCTTCGCCGACAAGTGGGGGTGGTGGCCGATGCAGTCATGGCTCGACCAGTTCGGTGACCTGGGACTGGCGCGGCGTGGTGCGACTGGTCGCTGGGAAACGACGAGTGCTGTATCGCGGACACTGGCCCCCGCCGCCGTTGACCGCGGCGACCGCGGGGTACCTGGTGTGACGACATGAGTTCCTACCATGTTCTGCAGGAACGACTCGGCCCGGCGCTCCGAGTCAATGTCGCGGGCTCGACCGTTGAGCACGTGATCATCTTCCTTCCCTCGCACAGCATGGCGAAGACGCTGCTCTCCCAGCACGTGACCCTTCTGAGCGCTCTGGAACACCGTGACCTGATGGGTGGTCTGCAGACGGCCCGGATCCCGGGCGTGGAGGTCATCGTGGTCACGAGCGCCGCTCCCTCGCCCATCGTTCTGGACTACTACGCGCGTCTGGCCCAGCCTGACGCTGCGCCGAGTGCACGAGCGCGCATCTCGTGCGTTGTCGTCCCTGACGACAGTGCGCGCGGAGTCTCGGCCAAGTTGCTCGAGCGTCCTGACCTGATGCTCGAGCTTCGTCGACGCATCCGCGGACGTCTCGCGGTGATCGAACCCTGGAACGTGACGAGCGACGAGGTCGCGGTGGCCCTTGGGCTGGACGCACCGCTCAACGGCACTCCCCCCGCCCTGTGGCCGCTCGGGTTCAAGAGTGCTGCCAGACGCCTCTTCCGCGACGCCGGGATCCCGACTCCCGCTGGAGCGGAGGATGTGCACGACGCCGAAGAGGTTGCTGCGGCAATTCAGGTGATTCGGAACAGCAGGCCGGCCTTGGACATGGTGGTCATCAAGCTCGACAACTCGGGTGCGGGGGCGGGTAACTGGGTGATGTCGACGCGTGACGACACTGGCCAAGAGCTCACCACCTCCCAACTGAGCTCACGCCTTCTCGGGATGGCGCCAGCGTGGTTCTTGGCTGATCTCGCCGAGGGCGGTGTCGTCGAGGAAATGGTGACCGGTCGCGGGTTGACCAGCCCGAGCGCCCAGGCGGAGATCCGTCCGGACGGTCACGTGGTGCTCCTGGCCACCCACGAGCAAGTCCTGGGAGGGGAACACGGACAGGTCTTCACCGGAAGCCGATTCCCGGCCCGGTCCGCCTACGCCGCCGAGGTCGGTCGCCACGTCGATGCTGCGGCACAGTTGCTGGCGGACGTTGGTGCCGTCGGGTGGGTGACAGTGGACTTCGTCGCCAAGCCGCACAAAGCGGGCTGGACAGTCCTCGCCGTGGACCTCAACCTGCGCAAGGGGGGGACGACGACGCCGTACACCGCTTTGCGACAGCTGGTGCCGGGCACCTACGACGCGAGGAGCGCTCGATGGGTGGCGGACAGCGACGGGCTCCCCCGGTACTACCGCTCCAGCGACGCAGTTGGCAGTCCGCGATGGCTCGGCATGCAGCCCGAGCGGGCCATCAACGCCTTGGAGACTGCTGGGCTGGGCTTTGACCACGCCCGAGGCACCGGACTCATCCTCCACATGCTCTCGGCGCTTGACCGGGATGGGACCCTGGGAGTCACTGCCATCGGGCGCAGGGTCGAGGAGGCAGACCAGCTGTATCGCGCAGTTCCTGCCGCCCTCGACGCAGCCGTCATCGCCGATCAGTGGTGACTTCGACTCGCGCCACTCCGCCCGCATAGGGTGCCCTGCATGCCTGCCGACCTCACCGCAGCCGAGCGGCGCGTCCTCGACGCCCTCGACGAGACCGCGCTCATCGCCACCCTCGTCGACCTCGTCCGCATCCCGAGTGTCACCGGCACCGATGCCGAGGCCGATCTCCAGCACACCGTCGCCCGGTGGTTCGAGGAGGCCGGGCTCGAGCTCGACCTGTGGTCCCTCGACCTCGACGACCTGCGCGCCGACCCCGACTTCCCGGGCACCGAGGCGCCGCGGCTCGAGGGGCACGGTGTCGTCGGCACGGCATCCGGCGAGGGGGAGCCGGGGCTGGTCCTGCAGGGCCACGTGGACGTCGTGCCCGTCGGCGACCTCGCGAACTGGCACTCCGGCGACCCGTTCTCCGCGCGCATCGAGGCCGGTGTCCTGCACGGCCGGGGTGCCTGCGACATGAAGGCCGGCATGGCCGTCAACCTCGCCGTCGCCCGCGCGCTCCACCGGTCGGGCGTGCGCACCGAGCGCCGGCTGGCCCTGCACAGCGTCGTCAGCGAGGAGGACGGCGGGCTCGGCGCCTTCGCGACCCTGCGCCGCGGCCACCGGGGGGAGGTCGCCATCATCACCGAGCCGACGAGCGGCCGGCTCGTCACGGCGAACGCCGGCGCGCTGACCTTCCGCATCGAGGTCACCGGCCGAGCCGCCCACGGCAGCACCCGTCGCGAAGGGGTCTCGGCCTTCGAGGCCTTCTGGCCGCTGCACCTGGCCCTACGCAGCCTCGAGGAGCGCCGCAACACCGACCTGCACCCGTTGTTCGGCGACAACCCGCTGCCCTACGGCATCTCCGTCGGCACCATCCACGCGGGCGACTGGGCCAGCTCGGTGCCCGACCTCCTCGTCGCCGAGGGGCGCATGGGGGTGCGCCTCGGCGAGGACCCCGCTCAGGCTCGGCTGGCGCTCGAGGAGACGATCTCGGATGCCGCGGCGGCCGACTCGTGGTTGCGTCACCACGAGCCCCGGGTCACCTGGCCCGGCGGGCAGTTCGCGTCGGGGCAGCTGGGTGACGCGCACCCGCTCATCGACGAGGTGGGGGGTGCCGTGGAGGCGGTGACCGGCATCCGGCCTGCTGAGGCCGCAGCCCCGTACGGCTCGGACCTGCGGCTCTACTCCGGCATCGGGGGCATCCCGACGCTGCACTACGGCCCGGGTGACGTGCGGCTGGCGCACGCTCCGCGGGAGTCGGTGCCGGTCGCGGAGGTCATCGAGGTCGCGAGGGCGCTGGCCCTCGTCGCCGCCCGGCGGCTCGGCGCCCACTGAGGCGGTCCCGGGAGGAGTCAGACGATCACCTGACCCGGAAGAGGGTCAGCCGGGGGCGTCCAGGGCGTGGTCGGGCTCCAGGGGGTGGAGGTCGCCGAGGTGCTCCGCGACGACCACGGCCGTGTCGCCCTGATGCAGCCGGAAGTCCGACGGGGGGTTGGCCAGGGTGTGCCCGTCCCGGGTGACGGCGAGCAGGGTCGCGCCGTGCTCGCGCCGCATGCGCGCGGAGAGGGCGTCGATGTCGAGGTCGGCGTAGTCGTCGGGCAGCTCGACGCGGTACAGCTCGGACCCGTCGCCACCGGACACGATGTCGGTGACGAGCGCCGCCAGGCCCGGGTACAGCGCCGTTCGGGCGAGCAGGCGCGAGGCCAGCCGTGAGGTCACGAGGATCTCGTCGGCATGCGCTCGGCGCACGTGGTCGACGTGCTTGGGGTTGTTCACCTCGACGACCGTGCGCACCCCCGGGGCGATGCTCTCGATCGCCATGATGGTGAGGATGGAGCGCATGTCGGCCTCGTTCGACCCGTCCGACGGACAGATGATCGCTGTCGCGGCATCCGGGATGCCGGCCCGCTCGAGGTCCTCGGTGGCGGTGGTGTCGCCGCGCACGAAATAGATGTCGGCCGGCGCCGGGCTGCGCTCGCTCTCGTGGAGCACGACGATCCGTGCGCTGAACTCGTCGCCCCTCAGTTCGTCGATGAGGTCGCGCGCGGTGGCGTTCCAGCCGCAGACGACGATGTGGTCCGAGTAGCCGGCGGCACCCATGCCCTGGCCCTCCTTCAGGAGGTAGTCGATGACGAAGCCGACGATCGCGGCGGTGAGCGTCGCGACGATCGCGACGCCGAAGAAGGCCAGCAGCCAGCCGATGACGTAGCCGCCGGGGCTGTCGACGTAGGACGAGTCGCCCGACCCGATGACCGTCGTCACCGCCCAGTACGACGAGTCGCCGAGCCCTTGGAAGGACCGCTTCTCCGGCTCGAGCACGGTCACGAGAAAGCCCGCCAGCACGACGATGATGACCAGCGCGATGGCCAGCGTGCGGAAGAAGTGGAAGTCGAGCCCCGCGCGGATCCGGTTTGCGTGGAAGGACACCCGACGAACCGCGGGTAGTTCTCGCACCCCGCGCAGGGGCGCGGTGAGGACGCGCAGCACCGAGGTGCGCACGCGCGTCATCACATCCGAGCCTGCCGCAGGACCATCGGCTCAGTGTGGTGGGGTGCGCAGGGCGGCGACAAGGGCATCGGGGTGGTCCGAACGGCCATGAATCGGCACAATGCCGGGATGGCCCGACTGCGCTACACCGCGATCACCTCCCTCGACGGCTACATCAACGACGCTGACGGAGGCTTCGAGTGGGCCTTCCCCTCGGATGAGCTGCACCAGGTGTTCAACGACCACGACCGCGAGGTCGGCACGCACCTGCTGGGCCGACGGCTCTACGAGGTGATGGCCTACTGGGAGACCGCTCCCGGTGACGTCCCGGGGCCGGGAGGGGAGTACGCGCGGATCTGGCGCGCGGCCGACAAGGTCGTCTACTCACGGACCCTCGATCACGTCACGACCGCCCGCACCCGCCTCGAAGCCGAGTTCGAGCCGACCGCGGTCGAGGCCCTCAAGTCACAGAGCGTCCTGGACATCAGCGTCGGGGGAGCAGGCCTGGCGGCCGCCGCGTTCCGGGCGGGCCTCGTGGACGACGTGCACCTCTTTGCCCACCCCGTGCTCGTCGGGGGCGGTACGCGGGCGCTGCCCGACGGCATCCGGATCGACCTCGAGCTCGTCTCGCAGGAGCACATCGGCGAGGTCGTGCACACCCACCACCGCATCCGCCGCTGACCCGCGCCGGGGTCAGGCGTCGGGCTCGCGATCGGCGCTCGGTGGTGGGTTGCGAGGTGTGCTGGCCATGCGGTTGGTGACCTTCGGCAGCACGGCCCACAGCACCGTGAGCAGGAGCAGCACCGCACCACCCGCGGCCCAGGCCGCGGTGCGCCCGACGACGACATCGACGCACAGGAGCACCACACCGGCGAGCGTGGCCGCCAGGGTGGCCAGCCCGGCCATCGCGAAGCGGTTGGCCGACTCCACGAGGAGCTCGCGGCGCCGCTCGCGAAAGAGCACCCGGTGGAAGGCCACCGGTGCGACGACCAGCCCGGTCGTGACCACCGACCCGGCGAGGACGGCGAGGTAGACCATCCGCTGGAAGTTCGTGAGGTCGTCGAAGCGGCTGGAGAAGGGCACGGTCAACAGGAAGCCCGTGAGGATCTGCACCCCCGTCTGGGTGACCCGGATCTCCTGGAGCAGCTCGTCCCAGTTGCGGGTCAGCGTCTCCTGCGACGGCTGGCCGTCGTCGTCCGACTGCTGGCCGTCGTCGTCCGACCGCTGGTCGCGGCGCTCGTTCGAGCCCATCAGTTCCTCCACTCGTCGGCGTGCAGTCTAGGGACAACGTGGTCGCGAAACGGCGTACGTGCCACCCCACGTGGCGTGGGGGTCAGCCGGTCGCGACGTCGACGACGAGCCGCGTCGGCCCGGACAGCACGCTGACCTTGAACGGCCGCTCCCGGTCCCGCACCCCGATGAACGACTGGCCGTAACCCTCGAACCCGCCGAAGATGGCGTTCGCCTCGGCGATGACCGTGCCCGACAGCGCGGATGCCGTGGGGTCGGCCGGGCGGGCTGCCCCCTCCTCGGGGATGCCGACACTCGTGATGACCACCTCGAGGAACGCGTCGCCGGTCACCGCGACGGGGTCGCCGCTGCCGTCGGCGGTCGGCACGTCGACGTACCGGACCTGGTACGTGGGCGTCCCCGTGCCGGTGAACTCCCAGACGACCCGGTCGAAGCCGGCCTGGCGGCCGACCCGCACGATACCGGCGCCGCCGAGGTCCCCGCCGAGGTCGGGGAAGCGCGGCGACGTGACATCGGTGACGGCGAAACCGGCCGGGAGCGACGGGCCGGGGCTGGCCGACGCGGCCGGCGTCGACGCGCTCGCCGAGGGGGTGCTGGTGGACAGAGGCAGAGGTGCTCGCCGCCGTCGGGCTCGGGGTGGGGTCCGGGTCGTCGGTGCACCCCGCGAGGGTCACGCCCCCGAACGTCACGACGACTGCGGCGGCGACGATGCGACGGGACCTGCCCATGGCGACCTCCTCCTTCGACGGTACTCCGAGCGCCATACTCTCGCCATGGTCAACGAACTGCGCGCGATCGTCCTGCCGGCGAACCAACGACGCACCCTCGAGGAGCTCACGGAGGACCTCGACCTGCGCCAGGGTGACGTGCGGGCCAAGCAGTCGGCGTTCTGGACGATGCTCACGCTCGCAGGGGTGATCGCCACCGCCGGCGTGCTGGCCGACTCCACGGCGACGGTCATCGGCGCCATGATCATCGCCCCGCTGTCGACCCCCATCATGGGCATCGCGCTCGGCATCGTGAAGCGGGAGCGGGTGCGGGCCGGGCGCTTCGTCGCGCTGGGCGCGGTGGTCGTCGTGCTCATCGGGGTGCTGGCCACCCTCCTCATCCCCGGCGACATCGACCTGCAGGGCAACTCGCAGATCACCGGCCGCACGTCGCCGACGATCCTCGACCTCGTCGCGGCGATCGCCACCGGGATCGCGGGCGCGGTGGGGCTCTCGCGGCGCGACGTGGCCGCGGTGCTGCCGGGTGTGGCCATCGCGATCTCCCTCGTGCCGCCGCTTGCCGTCGTCGGCGTGTGCCTCGGCGAGGGCGAGATCACCATGGCGATGGGGGCGCTGTTGCTGTTCCTCTCCAACCTCGTCGCCCTCGTCCTGGCGGGCACCGTCATCTTCGCGGCGCTCGGGTACGCCGGGGAGAGTGCCCAGGACGAAGCGGCCCACGCCGACGACGACGCCGACCAGGCCTTCCCGGACCTCGCCGGCGCCGACCGTGCCGAACCCGCCACCGAGGATGCCGGGTTCCTCGCGCGCAGGGTCGGACCGAGAAGGGGGACCAGGCTGACGATCGGGGTGCTCCTGGTCGCCGTGATGCTCCCGCTTGCCGCGAACACGGCCTTCGTCCTCGTGCTGCACCTGTGGACGGAACGGGTGGAGGCGATCGCGACCGAATGGGCCGCGGACGTCCCCGGTGCCGAGGTGACGGGGGTCGACTTCGAGTCGGGCACGTTCCGGATCGACGTGCGCACCACCGAGGACCTGCCCCCGACGGACACCCTGCTCGAGGCGCTCGACGGTGTCGTCCTCGGCGAGTTCCCCGTCGTCATCGACACCACCTACGGCTCGGTGATCGACGTCGGCACGCCAGCATCGCGCTGACCGTCCGGACCGAAGCTCCCGAGACATCGGGACATCGGGACCTGTCGCCCGGGACGCCGGGTCCCGGAGTGTTCGTTGCGGACAACTCATCGAACAGCAAGGACGAACCACCATGAGCACCACCAGCACCGAGCACGACCTCACGACCGAGACCACCGACCAGACGCGAGGCGTGAGCTCTCTCGGCACCGTCGACCGACACCGTCCTCGCCCCCGTCACGAGACGGCGGGCCTGGGCCTGGGCCGGCGTCGGAGCCGGGGCGACGGCCCTCGTCTCGATCGCCGCGTCGATGCAGATCGACGCGGTCTACTCCCCGGAGGCCGCCGGCGACCCCGAGGCCATCGTCGGACTCCTCGCGGACCAGACCGCAGCCATCCTCACCTTTCACACCGCGACGATGGTCAGCCTCGCGCTGCTCGTCGTCTTCGCGGCCGGCCTGCGGCGACGACTGGCTGGTCAGCTGCCCTCGCGCAGCCTCCTGCCGGATGTCGCCGCTGCCGGGCTCGGGCTCGTCACCGTGGCCCAGCTGCTCGGCTCGGGCCTCACGACCGAGTTCGTGTTCGGCGTCAACGACCCCGACGCGGTGCTCGTGCCGCAGGCCGCGGTCGTCTTCGGTCACTGGGTCGGGACGATCCCGTGGCTGTGGGTCGGCGCCGGCATCGCAGGGGTCGCCGTCGCGGTGGCCGCGCTGCGCCACGGTGCCACGGCCCGCTGGATCGGCGTGGTCGGGGCGGTCCTCGGCGGGCTGACCCTCGTCCTCGGGATCTCGCCGCTGCAGTACATGGCGGGGATGACCGGGCCGGTGTGGCTGCTCGTCACCGCGCTGGGCCTCGCGCTGGGTGACCGCGCTCGGCGCGCCTGACCCCGAGTGCCCCGGCTGCGCGACGAACCCCGGACACCCGCCGTGACGCACCCTTATGCTGCCGTCACCATGGCTGATCGGGACGCTCCGGGCGCGGAGGGGATGCCCCGGGCTGCCACGGCCATCGCCGTGGTCGCCTGGGGCTCCGCCGTGCTCGCGGTCGTGCTCAGCGTCGTCGCCCGCCCGCCACTCGACGAGGGCCTCTGGTTCCTGGCCGTCGACGTCATGGTGGCCTGCGTCTACGGCACCGTGGCCGCCGTCATCCTCGCCCGCCGGCGCCACCCGGTGCCCTGGCTCCTGGCACTCGCGGCCGTCGGGGGCGGCTTCGCCGCGCTGGGTTTCGCCTACCGGGCGCTTGTCGCCGAGCGCCCCGGGCTCCCGGAGCTCGAAGCGCTCGGCGCCCTCCAAGGGCTCGCCTGGGTGCCCGGCACGCTCGCCCTCTTCCTCGTCGTGCCGTGGCTGGTGCGCGACCACGCCCTCGGCAGGGCCGTCTGGGGGGTCGTCGCCGGCGCTGCGCTCATCGTCGTGTTCCTCGTGACCCAGATCGTCGAGGCGAACGACGCCTTCCCGGCCCTCATCGGCGCCATCGTCGTGCTGGGTCTCGTGACCGCTGCCGCCGTCGAGGTCCGCCACCGACGCGGACCGGTCGCCGAGCGCAACGGGCTGGGTTGGCTCGCGCTCGGCACCGCCCTCCTCGCCCTGTCATTCCTGCCGCTCGCCCTGCCGTGGGGGCTGCTTCCGATCCCGGTCTGGTTCACTCCAGCCCTCCACCTCGCCTCCCAGGCCGTCTACCCGGCGGCAGTGCTCGTGGCCGTCCTCCGTGGCCGGATGTGGGGCCTGCAGCTGGCCGTGAGCCGCACCGTGCTCGCGGGTCTGATGACCGTCGCCCTCACGACCACCTACGTCGTCGTGACCTGGCTGGTCACCCTCCTCGTCCCCGGGGCGGGCTTCGGCCAGCTCGTCGGCGCGGCCGGTGTCGCGGTTGCCGTCCAGCCCTTCCGACTCTCGCTCCACCGTCGCGTCCACCGCCTCGTCCACGGTGCCGCGGCGTCACCCGAGCAGGTGGTCCGCCGGCTGGGCAGCCAGCTCAGTGCGGAGGGGTCGGCCGACACCCTCCTGCGCGGCCTGGCCGTGGACGTCGGCACCGCGATGCGGCTCGAGTCGGTCACCCTGCGGACCCCGGGTGCCGACGACGTCGTGTGGGGCCTGCCGTCCGGCACCCCGGTCGTCGTCCCGTTGAGACACCGTGGCGATGAGGTGGGCGTGATGGAGGTGACCCTGCCCGGTGGGGAGTCCCTCGGCGCCGACGGTGAGCGCACCCTCTCCGACCTCGCCAACGTCGTCGCCACAGCGGTGGCCGTGACCCGGGCCGCGCGCGAGGTCGATGAGGCCCGGCAACGACTCGCGCGCGCCCGCCTCGAGGAGCGGCGGGTCATCCGGCGCGAGATCCACGACGGGCTGGGGCCGTCGTTGGCCGGGCTGCGGCTCGGGCTGCGCGGCGCCCGCAACCTGCTCGAGACCGACCCCGCCGCGGCCGCCGAGCTGCTCGGCACCCTCCAGGACGAGCTCGACCAGCGGGTCGACGACGTCCGCACGCTCTCGCACAGCCTGCTGCCCCCGGTCCTCGACGAGCTGGGGCTGTCCGCGGCGCTGCACGAGCTTGCTGCTCGATGGGCCGAGGACGGGCTGACGGTGCGGCTCCACCTCGACCCCGAGGAGGTCAAGGATCCCCAGCTGGCGGCCGCGGCCTACGGGATCGTCGGCGAGGCCGTGGTCAACGTGAGCCGGCACAGCGGGGCGAGCGAGTGCACGGTGCGAACCGACTACTCGTCGGGATCGCTCGTCGTGACCGTGACGGATCCGGGCCGTGGGATCGGCGAGGACGTCCGTGCGGGGGTCGGCAGCCGGGCCATGCGCGAGCGCGCCGAGGAGCAGGGCGGGCTGCTCGACATCCGGTCGGCCGCGGGATCGGGCACCGTCGTCGAGGCGGTCCTGCCGGTCAGGGTGACCAGCCGTGGCTGAGCCGATCCGCGTCGCGATCGTCGACGACCACCCCGTCTTCCGGATGGGAATGGCCGGCCTCCTCGGCTCGCTCGAGGACATCACCGTGGTGGCCCAGGCGGCCAACGCGGCCCAGGCCCTGGCCATGGAGCCGAGCTCGGCCGATGTCGTGCTCATGGACCTGAACCTCGGCAAGGACTCCGGCGTCGAGACCACCCGTGAGCTGCTGCGGAGGGATCCCGGTGTGCGGGTGCTCGTCGTGACGATGCGCGAGGACGACGAGTCGGTGGTCGCGTGCATGCGCGTCGGGGCCAGCGGCTACCTGCTCAAGGGCGCCTCCCCCGACGAGGTCGAGCGCGCGGTGCGCGCCGTCGCGAATGGCGAGGTCATCCTCGGCCCGGCGGTTGCCGCCCGGGCGGTGGCGGTGCTGACGTCGGGCCGCACCTCGGCGCGGGTGCCGTTCCCCGAGCTCACCGACCGCGAACGGGAGGTCCTCGACCTCGTCGCACGCGGTTTCGACAACCTCTCGATCGCCCGGCGGATGGTCCTCAGCCCCAAGACCGTGCGCAACCACGTGTCCAACATCCTGACCAAGCTCGGGGTTCCCGACCGCTCGGCCGCGATCGTTCGCGCCCGCGAGGGAGGCCTCGGCACGGACTGACCTGTCGAACCCAGTCTGTCGCCAGGTATCAACGGCGCTCGGGGCTGCTCCTTCTTCCCAGGATCCCACCCGGAGGAGAGCACATGTCCGTCACCTACGAGGCAGCCGCCCGAACCGTCGTCGACACCGACCCCGCCAGGGCCACCACCCCGCGGCTCGAGCTCAGCGTGGGCACGGCCCTCTCCAGCTACCTGCGGCTGGCGTCGGCGCTGCCGGGCACGGCGATCCACTACGCCGTCAAGGCCAACCCGCACCCCGTGCTGCTGCGCGCGCTCGCGCAGGCCGGCTGCCACTTCGACGTCGCGAGCCCGGGAGAGGTGCGGGCCGCGCTCACGGCCGGTGCCCCGGCATCCCATCTCGTGCACTCCAACCCGGTCGCGCGCCGTGACCACCTCGAGCAGGCGTACGCCCTCGGGGTGCGGCTGTTCGTCGTCGACTCGCCGGGGGAGGTGGCCAAGCTCGCGGATGCCGCGCCGGGCGCCTCGCTGCTCGTGCGCATCGTCACCTCCGGTTCGGGCTCGGACTGGCCGCTGTCGCGCAAGTACGGCTGCTCCGTCGAGGATGCCGTGGCGCTCCTCCTGGATGCCGCTCTCCTCGGTCTCGACCCGGCCGGCGTCTCGTTCCACGTCGGGTCGCAGCAGCGCGACCCGCAGGCGTGGGGCCCGCCGATCCGTTCTGCGGCACGGGTGTTCGACGCGGTGCGGGCGCACGGCATCCGGCCGTGGTTGCTCGACCTCGGCGGTGGGTTCCCCGCGGCCCTCGAGGGCGAAGCGCTGCCGGCGGTGGGCGAGTTCGGCACCGCCATCGACGCCCACCTGACCGAGGCCTTCGGTGTCGAGCGGCCGCAGACCCTCGTCGAGCCGGGCCGCGGGGTCGTCGGCGATGCCGGCACGGTCGTCACGAGCGTCGTCGGGGTCGTCGACCGGGGCGGTGTGCGCTGGGTCTTCGTCGACGCCGGGGTGTTCACCGGGCTGGTCGAGACCCTGGACGAGGCGATCCGCTACCGCCTGGAGGTGCCGGGCGTGGGTGGGCCGAGTCGGGCCGTGCGTGCTCGCCGGCCCGACGTGCGACAGCGCCGACGTGCTCTACGAGACGACGCCGGTGTCCCTGCCGCTCGCGCTCACCGAGGGCGACGAGCTGCGCATCCACGCCGCGGGCGCCTACTCGACCTGCTACTCGACCGTCGGGTTCAACGGGTTCGCACCGCTGCCCACCGTCATCACCCGCTGAGCGTGCGGATGCCGTGCCACGGCATCCGCACGCGGCTTCCGGTCAGGCGCGGTCGAGGACCGTGCAGACGCAGACCAGGTTCCCGTCGGGGTCGGCGAGGACCGTGAACGAGGGCGCCTGCGAGTCGTCGACCACCGTGCCGCCCGCCGCCACGGAGGCGGCGATGCGTTCGTCGGCGACCTCCGGGGGCACCCACACGTCGGGGTGCCATCGCTGGCGAGGCGTCTCGTGGGGCTCGGTCTCCTGGAACCAGATCGATGACGTGCGGTTCGTCGGGTCGAAGACGGTGTCCTCGACGACGCCGTCCGTCGAGCCGGTGAGGACGACGGCCCAGAACGGCGCGAGCGTGCCGCGCTGCGCGGTGTCGAGCCCCATCTCGACCTGGGTCACCTCCAGGGGTTCGGCCGTCGCCCCGTGCCGTGCGGCCACCTCACTCAGTGACCGGGCCAGGCGCACGTCGTCGTCGGTGAGCCACACGCCCGCCGGGCCTTCGTCGGTGGCAAGGCGCAGGTCGAGGCGACCGTCGGCCAAGGTCGCCTCGAGGTGGTCGGCGAGCGAGGCCGCGGAGGCGGTGCCCACGGCATCCGAGAGCAGTGCAGCCGCGGCGGTCGCGTCGGCGACCCGGTAGCGGGTGTGGAGGCGCTGGGCGAGCTTGCGCCAGTCGGCGAGCCCGGCATCGCGGACGTCATCGTTGGTGAGGTGCTTCATCGCGTCATCATGTCAGCGCCCACCGACACCACCCGTTGCCCCGTGCGCGTGTGTTCGTGGTCGGCTAGGTTCCGATCATGGACGACGACGACCTGCTCGCTCGGCTGACCTCGGTCTACCGCGACCTCCACCAGCACCCGGAGCTGTCGTCGCAGGAGCACCGGACCGCGGGCGTCGTCGCCGCGTGGCTGCGCGACCTCGGCCACGAGGTGATCGAGGGCGTCGGCGGAACGGGGGTGGTCGGCATCCTGCGCAACGGCGCCGGGCCGACGGTCATGCTGCGCGCCGACATGGACGCCCTGCCCGTCACCGAGGAGACCGGCCTGCCCTACGCCAGCACGGTCGAGGGCGTCATGCACGCCTGTGGCCACGACGTGCACGTCACCTGCCTGCTCGGTGCCGCCACGACGTTGGATGCCGTCCGCGACACCTGGGCGGGAACGCTCGTCTGCGTGTTCCAGCCGGCCGAGGAGACGGTGAACGGTGCGCGCGCGATGGTCGACGACGGCCTGTTCGATCGCGTTCCCCGGCCCGACGTCGTGCTCGGGCAGCACGTGGCGCCCCTGCCGGCGGGAATGCTCGGCCTGCGCAGCGGCGCCGCCTTCGCCGCCGCGGACTCGCTCAGGGTCACCCTGTACGGAACCGGCGGGCACGGATCGCGGCCCGAGGCGACGGTGGACCCGGTCGTCATGGCCGCGGCGACCGTGATGCGCCTGCAGACCCTGGTCTCGCGCGAGGTCGCCGCCACCGACACGGCCGTGCTCACCGTCGGTGCGCTCAACGCCGGCACGAAGGCCAACATCATTCCCGACCGGGCCGAGCTGCTGCTCAGCGTCCGCACGTACGACGAGTCCGTGCGTTCGCACCTCCTCGCGGCGATCTCCCGCGTGGCGCAGGCGGAGTCGGACGCCTCGCGGGCGCCGCGGGCCGCGAACGTCGAGACGATGGAGTCCACGCCGGCGGTGGTCAACGAACCCGCTGCGGTCGAGCGAACCCGCACGGCCCTGGAGGGTGTCGTGGGCGCAGGCCGGGTGATCGACCCCGGGCCGGTGACGGCGAGCGAGGACGTCGGGGTGCTCGCCGCAGCGGGGCAGGCGCCCCTGGTGTTCTGGCTCCTCGGTGGTGCGGACCCGGCGGCCTTCGCGGGGGCGTCGACACCGGAGCAGCTGATGCGCGCCGTGGCCGCCCTGCCGTCGAACCACTCGCCGCACTATGCGCCGGTCGAGGACCCGACCCTGCGGCTCGGCGTGGCTGCCCTGACCGCTGGAGCGATGGCCTGGTTGGTCACCTGAGCCAGTCCTGACGCTCACGTGGTGTTGACCGGGAGAGCCCTCAGCCTGGCGGATGGCCCGCTCTCCCCTGTGACGCGCCTTGATCCCTGGACACCCGTC
>CAWESS010000026.1:0-13749 GCA_963811825.1 uncultured Actinomycetota bacterium
TTCTGGTCTGGAGGCGGAAGAACCATCGGGGCCTCGATGGGTGCAGCCCTCAGGTCGCTCACGAGCTGGCGCAGGTATGCGGTGCGTCGCACGCCCTCCGGGTAGGTGAAGTGCAGCAGTGATGCGACGTGCATCAGGGTCTCGCGCGACTCGCCCATGAGGAAGATCGCGTCGAGGGGGGTTGCCCAGCGGGACCGACCCATGCGCGTCAGACCGCCCGGCCCTGCGCTGCCGGCACGTGACCGGCATACGGCAGCCATGCTCCTTCGGGCTGGGCCAGTCGATCGCAGATGACCCGCAGCGTGTGCATCTCATGACCGTAGCCGAGATGGCTCGCCGTGACCTCGACGTTCTCCGTGAGCGGCGCCGGCTCGGACAGGCAGCACTCCCACGCGACGATGCCGTCGTTGCGGGAGTAGACGCAGGTCGTCGGCACCTGCAGGGGTGCGGCACGGGTGGCCAGGGCCTCGTCGGTGAACATCTTCTCGAGGTTGTTCCGGTTCATCACGCGGTAGACCCGCCAGGCGCGCGTCGATGCCGGGTGGCCGCGGAACGGGCTGCCGAGGGTGATGACCGAGCGGGTGTAGTCGGGCAGGGTGCGGGCCATCTCGCGCGCGTAGATGCCGCCGGCGCTCCAGCCGATCAGGCTGACCCGGCGCTGGTAGCGGTCGTGGATCTCGAGGAGGAGGTCCTCGAGCTCCTCGGCCAGCTTGGGGCTCGCGCCGAGGTTGCGGCCGTGCCGCCAGTCGTGGACGTGGTAACCCAGGCGCCGCAGGTGGCTGCGCAGGAACGCCGTCGACTCCGGGCCGGCGAGGAACCCGGGCAGGACGATCACCGGGTGCCCGTCCCCGCGGGGCCATTCGTTCAGGTCCCGGGTGCGCACGGCCGCGCTCGCGAGCTCGAGGGCGGTGCGCCATTCACGGCGCGCCTGCCAGGCGGTGGGCATGGGCGCGCCCTCGGCGCTGGGAACGGCCGGGACCTCGGGCACCGTGGGGACCACGGGGAGCTCGTGATGTTCGGTCACGGCGGTGCTCCTTGTGGTCCGGGCGTCGCGAAACCGGCTGCCCGGTCGCGACGCTGCGAGGTGGCTGAACCGCAGTGTGACAGATGGGGCGGGTGTGTGGCGGGTGGTTGTGAGCCCGGTCGCCCCGGTCGGTGTGCCTCAGGGTGTCCCCTGAGCCGCCCCTGAGGTGGTGGGCGCGGGGAACACCGGACGGACCCTCGGCAGTTGAGCCTGATGGACCGTGGTGTTCGACTCCCCGGCCGATCCCGCACGAAAGGGGACCCCCATGACCACCACCGACCAGCTGCGCACGGTGCTGCGCGACCTCGAGGCCAAGGCCAAGGAGATGGAGCTCGACAAGAAGCTCACGACCTTCGCCGACCAGGCCGACCAGTTCCTGCGCGACGCCGCGACCCGCGCCGGCGACTATGCCGCCGAGAACCGCGAGCGCGTCGAGGCCACCTTGGACAAGGCTGGCGCCAAGGTCGACGAGAAGACCGAGGGCAAGTACCACGCCTCGTTCGTGAAGGTCCGCGCCGGTGTCCTCACCGGTGTCGACTGGGTCGTCGAGCAGCGCGACAGCGCTGCCACGGCGGAGTCTGGGACCACCCCGGATGCCGGGACGACCGCGGCGGGCGACGCCGCCACGGGTGCCGGCGCGACGGCATCCGCCGCCACGTGGAGCGACGTCACGGACGACGCCCCGCAGCCCGCCGTCACCCCGGAGGACACCGTCACCCCGCAGGACACCGTCACCGAGAGCCCCACCGACCTCCGCTGACACGTCCCTGTCCGTCACCCCACGGTGCGCCGCTCACCCGGCATACCGTGGGGTGATGACGTCCACCCGCACCGAACGCGACACGATGGGGCCCGTCGAGGTGCCTGCCGACCGATACTGGGGGGCGCAGACGCAGCGCAGCCTCGAGCACTTCGACATCGGGCGCGACACCTTCGTGTGGGGGCGGCCGGTGGTGCGCGGGCTGGGGCTGCTCAAGCAGTGCGCGGCCCTTGCCAACGCCGAGCTCGGTCTACTCGACGCCGACGTGGCCGACGCCGTCCTTCAGGCCGCCGACGAGGTGGCTCGCGGTGTCCTCGATGACCACTTCCCGCTCGTCGTGTTCCAGACCGGGTCGGGCACCCAGAGCAACATGAACGCCAACGAGGTCATCGCCAACCGGGCGATCGAGATCCTCGGCGGTGAGCTGGGGTCGAAGGCGCCGGTGCACCCGAACGACGACGTCAACCGCAGCCAGTCGAGCAACGACACCTTCCCCACCGCGGTGCACGTCGCGGTGGTGCTCGAGCTGGCCGAACGGCTGCACCCGGCCCTCGACGTGCTGTGTCGGGCACTCGACGCCAAGGCCGACGAGCTGGGCGACGTCGTCAAGGTGGGGCGCACGCACCTGCAGGACGCCACACCGGTGACCCTGCGCCAGGAGATCGGTGCGTGGGCGGCGCAGGTGCGCGATGCCCAGGCCGATGTGGCGCATGCCGGTGAGCGCGTTCGCGCTCTCGCGATCGGGGGGACGGCGGTCGGCACGGGCCTGAACGCCCCCGAGGCCTTCGGCCCGCTCGTCGCCCAGCACCTGAGCGCACAGACGGGTCAGGAGTTCCACCAGGCCGAGAACCTCTTCGTCCAGCTCGCATCGCACGACGGCCTGGTCGCGGTGTCGTCGGCGCTGCGGACGCTTGCCGGGGCGCTGATGAAGCTGGCCAACGACGTGCGCTGGCTGGCGTCCGGGCCCCGCACGGGCATCGGCGAGCTCGTGATCCCCGAGAACGAGCCGGGCTCCTCGATCATGCCGGGCAAGGTCAACCCGACCCAGTCCGAGGCGATGACGATGGTCGTCACGCGAGTGTTCGGCAACGACGCGACGGTCGGGTTCGCCGGCAGCCAGGGCAACTTCCAGCTCAACGTCTTCACCCCGGTCATGGCGCACGCGGTGCTGGAGTCGATCCGGCTGCTGGCCGATGCCAGCCGGTCGTTCACCGAGCACTGCGTCGTGGGGCTGTCGGCCGACCGCGAGCGGATCGCGGCCCACCTCGACGCCGACCTCATGCTCGTGACGGCCCTGGCGCCCCACGTCGGCTATGACACGGCGGCGGCGATCGCGAAGCAGGCCCACCGCGACGGTTCGACGCTGCGCGAGGCAGCGCTGGCGTCCGGAGCGGTCAGCGGCGAGGACTATGACCGCTGGGTCGACCCGGAGGCCATGACCCGCCCCGGTTAGGTGGTCGCTGGGCTCCGCTCAGCGGGGCGGCCTGCGGTAGGTCGAGACGCTGCTGCTGTCGGGAGTGAAACCCACGCTCCGGTAGACGCGACCGGCCGCGTTGGTCACCTCGGTGACGATGACCCACCGGTCGCAGCCGTGGTCGGCTGACCACTGGGCGGCGACCCCGAGCAGGTGGGTGGCCAGGCCGCGTCCCCGGTGATTCGCATCGGTCCCGACGTCCTGGTAGCGCGCGGTCGAGCCGCACCGGACGATGCCGAGGTCGGCGACGAGCGTGTCGCCCGCGAAGGCACCGAACCAGGCGGCGTGACCGTGTTCCACCAGATCGCGCCGGGACCGGGTGCGGCGCTCGGCGAACTGCCGGAAGCCCTGTGGTTCGTGCTCCTGCGTCCGGTCGTTCTCGGCCACGGCTGCGGCCACGCTGCTTGCCCAGTCCTGTTCGCTGAAGTGGCGAGCCGAGTAGCCGTCCGGGCAGGGCGCCAGCCGGGGAAGGGTCGCCGTGGTGAGCACCTCGTCGACCTCGAGCACGAGGCCGTGCGCCGACCAGGCGTCCACGGCATCCGGCATGCGGGTGAGTCCGATCGCGACCCACGGCGCCGCCGGGAAGGCCGTCTCGAACTCCGCCACCCAGCGGTCGGCGTCGTGGACGGCATCCTCGGTGGTGACGAACAGGCAGTTTCCCCAGTGGAACCCGGGGTTGTGGGGGGACCGGACGACGAGGTGGTCCGGGTGCTCCTCGATGGTGGAGCCGCTCAGCTCGAGGATGGCCAGGTCGGTGGCCCACCCCGGGGGGAAGGTACGCATGGCTGGACGCTAGCGGCAGGGTCGACGGACACCCCGATCCACCCTCCGAACACACCAGGCGGCGGTTCCATTGGGATGATGGACGAGTGCTCGAGGCAGAGGTGACCTGGGCCCAGGCGCTGTCGTGGCGGATGGGGCGTCAGCTCCTCGACCCCGTGGGGTCGGAGTCGGTCGCCGGCGTGGTGGGCCGTCTGGGGGCCGTGCTGTCGATGGACGAAGGGCTCGCCGAGCTCGCGATCCGCACGCGCCGCGCGGCATCCGAGCCCGGCGAGCTCACCGCCGCGCTGGCCGCTGGTGAGGTGATCAAGGCCTTCGCGTTCCGCGGGTCGATGCACTACCTCTCGCCCGAGGACGGCGGGATGTACCTGTCACTGCGGGCTGCCGGTCGTCAGTGGGAGCGGGCCAGCTGGGTGGAGTACTACGGGCTCAGCGCGTCGGACTGGCCAGAGTTTCGGGCCGCGGTGCGTGAGGCACTCAGCGACGGCCCGTTGACCTTGGCCGAGCTCGGCGAGGCGGTGACGTCACATCGCGCGTACCGGCACCTTCGGCCGGTGTTCGACGAGGGCGCCGGAACGCTGATCAAGCCGCTCACCTGGCAGGGGGACATGAGCCTCGGCCCGGCGCGCGGTGGCCGGCCCACGTTCCAGCGGCTGGACACCAACCCGCGGTGGCGCGGCATCCCCGATCTCGACGAGGCCGGGCCGGCCGCCCTCAGGGCCTACCTGCGGAGCTACGGCCCGGCCACGCTCGAGCACCTGCACTACTGGCTCGTCGAGGGGCTCAGCGCCGGTCGGCGCCGCTTGGACCTCTGGTTCCGAGGGCTTGGCGACGAGGTGGTCGCGGTGGATGTCGACGGCACGACGGCATACGTCGTGCGCGACGACGTCGATGGCCTGCTGGCCACCCGACCGTCGGATGCCGTGCGTTTCCTCCCCGGGCACGACCAGTGGGTCATCGGTCCGGGCACCAAGGACGTCCGCGTCACGCCGGCTGCCCTGCGGGATCTCGTGACGCGCAAGGCCAACCCGGTCATCGTCGGCGGTGTCGTGTGCGGGACGTGGGTGAGGTCGGCCGACGGCATCACCGTGACCTGGCTCGACCCGCGACCTCGACCCGACGAGGCGATCGAGGCGGAGTCGGCGCGCGTGGCCCACCTCACGGATGCGGCCCGCTCGGCCCGCTAGGACCCGTTCGGTGGTTGACCTGCGAGGGCCTGGCGAACGAGGCGGACGTACACGTCGATCCCGGCGAGGAGTGCCTCGTCGTTGAAGTCGTAGTCGCTGCTGTGCAGCGGCGTACCGCCTTGGCCGGGCTCGGTGCCGTTGCCGATGAAGGCGAAGCACGAGGGGACCTCACGGGCGAAGACCCCGAAGTCCTCGCTGCCCATGATGGGCGAGCACTCGGCATCCACCCGGTCCGGCCCGAGGGCGGCGACCGCTGCGTCGACCATGAGCGCCGCGCAGCCGGGGTCATTGACGGTGGGGGCGAACTCGTGCGTGTACGACACGCGTGCAGGTGGCGCCGTGGGCGGACGCGACGCCGGCGCTGACGGAGCGGATCCGCTCCTCGAGGATGGCCTGGATCGCGGGGTCGAAGCTGCGGGTGTCGCCGGTGATGACGACCTCGCCGGGTATGGCGTTGCGGATGCCGTCCGTGCGGAAGTCGGTGCACGACAACACGGCCGAGTGGGCCGGGTCAACGCTCCTGGCCACGATGGTCTGCAGGGCCAGGACGATCTCCGCGCCGACGACCAACGGGTCGATGACCATGTGCGGACGCGCGGCGTGCCCACCTCGCCCCTGCACGCGGATCTCGAAGTTGTCCTCGCTGGCCATGATCGCGCCGGGTCGGGTGTGCAGGTGCCCGGTCGGCAGCCCGGGCAGGTTGTGCAGGCCGTACAGCGCGTCCAGGGGAAATCGCTCGAGCAGTCCGTCGTCGAGCATGGCCCGGGCGCCGTGGCCGGGCTCCTCCGCGGGCTGGAAGATGAGGCGGAGCGTGCCGTCGAGGCCGGCATCCTCGGAGATGACTGCCGCGGCGCCGAGCACCATGGCCATGTGGCCGTCGTGGCCGCAGGCGTGCATGGTGCCGGGGTTGCGGGAGAGGTGCTCGTGCCTGCCCTGCTCGGACAGCGGCAGGGCGTCCATGTCGGCGCGCAACCCGATCGACCGGGTGGTCGAGCCTCGGGTCAGCGAGCCGACGACACCGGTGCCACCGATGCCCGGTCTCGACCTCGAAGCCGAGCCCTTGCAGGACGCCGGCGACGAACTCGGCGGTGGCGTGTTCGGTGAAGGCGGTCTCGGGGATCTGGTGGAGGTGGTGGCGCCACTGCTGGACGCGGCTGCCCAGGTCGTCGGTCATGAGGGAAGCCCTTCGGTGCTGAGCAGGACGACAACGGCGTCGTCGGGCAGGTCGAGCCGGTCTCGGCGGGTCGGGTCGTCGACGACGGAGCGGATGCCGGCGAGCGTAGCGGCGCCACACGGGCCGGACTCGACGCCGAGCGCGCCGAGGTCTGCCGACGCACGCAGGGCCTCGGTATCGGTGACGGCCACGGCGTGGTCGCAGCCATCGCGCAGCAGCGGCCACGCCGCGCTGGAGATCGTGCCGCAGTTCATCCCGGCCATCGCCGTGTCCGCGGTCTCGACGGAGGTCGGCGCTCCGTTGGCGAGGCTCGCCAGCACGCAGGCCGCGGTGTCGGGCTCCACCGACAGCACCGCCGGTCGACCTCGCCCGGGGCGCCGGTAGTGGGCGACGACGGCCTGCGCCAGCGACCCGACCCCGACGGGGACGGCGACGAGATCGGGTGCCCGGCCCAGCTCTTCGTCCACCTCGTCGAGCAGCGTCTCGTACCCGTCGACGATCCAGCCCGGCACCTCCTCGTAGCCCGGCCAGGCGGTGTCCTGCACCAGTTCTCGTGAGGGGTCCTCGCCTGCGTGCCGGGCAGCAGCTCGCACGGCGTCGTCGTAGGTTCCGTCGACCCAGACCACCTGCGCTCCCTCCGACTCGATGAGCCCTGCGGTGTGGCGCAGCATCACGGCCGGGACGAAAACCGTTGCGGTGGTGCCGAAGTGCTTGGCCATGCGGGCGACCGCGCGACCGTGGTTGCCGTCGGTGGCGGTGACGAGCACGGCATCCGGGCTGCCGTCGAGCACCTGCTTGCACGCCCATGACGCACCCAGCACCTTGAACGCGGGCAGGCCCAGGCGCGACGACTCGTCCTTGACGAGCACCCGCCCGACGCCGAGCTCTGCCGCCAGGGACGGCAGGGACACGAGCGGGGTGCGGCGGTAGCCGGGAAGGCTCTCGTGAAAGGGCCGAGCCGTCGGGCCGGGCGCGTGCCGCGGACCAGCTCCGGGCGGCGGGGTTCGAGTACCAGGTGGTCACGAGGGCGAGTCTGGTGGCCGCTCACCCCGTCGTCCAGCGCACATCTCTGCTCGGTGGATCTCGATGGCAAGCCGGTCCCGCCGGCTGAACTTCTCCGCCGTCACTGGGAAGACGGAGAACTTCCAGACCGCCGGGCATATTTCTCCGCCCGAGGGGAAGATCTCCGCCGTCACTGGGAAGACGGGGAAGTTTCAGGCCCCGAGCGGGTCAGGCGCTGCGCCCTCGCGCTGAGGCGAAGCCGAGCCAGGTGTGCCGATTGCCCGCCCAGCACCAGCCGACCTTCGGCGCGCCCTTGCGGTGTTTGCCGTCGCGGCCGGTCCCGCCACTGATCCACACGGCCGGGGTGCGGGCGTCCAGACCCTTCGGTGTGCGTTTGCGCGTACCGATCGTCATGAAGCAGTGGTTGGGCTCGAGCAGCTTGGGTTCCTGGAGCAGCCAGCTGATCCCCTCGTTGACCGTGAGCGGGGAGCGCCCGCGGGCGGTGATCTCCGGCAGTGCCTCGCTCGGGCTCCAGTTGCGCATGTCGTCGCCCCGGTCGATGTCCTGCACCAGGTACAGCGGGGAGTCCGGGACGGCCAGGCCCTCGATGTCCTCGAACTGCTCGAGGTCGGTCAGGTCCTCGACGACGAAGCCCTCCTTGCCGTCGCGGCTGAGGAGCGGAGCCAGTGAACGTGCGCTCGCGAGGGAGGGGTGGATCGCGAGGATCGCGTTCGGCTCGTGCGGCAGGGTCCGTGCCTGGTCGGTGAGGGTGCGGGCGCTGACCCCCGTCAGGTCCGCGAGGCCCAGGTCGAGCAGCCGGCCGAGCTGCATCGCGACCATCGGCGCCTCCCGGTCTGGCGAGCCCTCACGGGTGGGCGCGATGGCGTGGTTCTCGGATGCCGTCATGGTGCTCCATTCGTCGTACGTTGTACGGTTGCCTGTACGGTACAGGAACGCCGCCCAGTGTGAGGATGTTCCCGTGCCCGCTCCTCTCCCGCGCGACTGATCCCGGTCGACTGATCGAGCTCATGTGGAATCCGTCCACGGCCGTCGGGCGCAGCGGCGCGACGGTCGAGGTGATCGTCGACGCGGCGCTCGCGATCGCCGACGCGGACGGGCTGGATGCCGTGACGATGCGGGCCGTCGCCGAGCGGGTGGGCATCGGAGCGATGACCTTGTACGGGTACGTCCCCGGCAAGGCCGAGCTCGTCGAGCTGATGGTCGACCGGGTGGCCGGACGGACCTACGAGAGCCACCCGGAACCCCGCGAGGCCGGTGACTGGGACGACGCCCTGCGGTACATCGCGCAGCGCACCTGGGAGCACCTGCTCGAGCACGCCTGGGTCGTCCAGGCGCCGCAGGGCCGGCCCATCCTGGGGCCGGGTGTGTGTCGCACCTACGAGGCCGAGCTCCGACCGCTCGACGGCATCGGCCTGAGTGACCTCGAGATGGACCTCGCCATCGCAGCGGTGCACGCGGCGGTCATGAACGCGGCCCAGTGGCAGACCGGCCTCGCCAGGGCCCGGGAAGAGACGCGGCTCTCCGACAACCAGTGGTGGACGCTGTACGGGCCGCGGCTGGCGGCCGCGATGGCTGGTGAAGAGCTCCCCGTCTCGAGCAGGGTGGGGCAGAGCATCGCGAATGCCGGTGACCCGGAGGCCACCTGGCGCTTCACCGTGGACGCACTCATCAGCTCCCTGCGCGAGAGGCGGGTCTGAGCCCGGGCGTCAGCGGGCGAGGAGCTCGCGCAGGTCGTCGGCGGTCAGCGAGGCCGACAGCGCCCCGCCCTCGTCGACGACCCGGGCGAACAGGTCCCGCTTGCGCTCCTGGAGGGCGACGACCTTCTCCTCGATGGTGTCCCGCGAGACCATCCGGTACACGTTGACCGGGCGGGTCTGCCCGATGCGGTGCGTGCGGTCGATCGCCTGGGCCTCGGCGGCCGGGTTCCACCACGGGTCGAGGACGAAGACGTAGTCGGCCTCGGTGAGGGTCAGCCCGAAGCCGCCGGCCTTCAGCGAGATGAGGAACACCGGCGCGGTTCCCTCGCGGAACGACGCGATCCGCTCCGGGCGGTTGCGGGTCGACCCGTCGAGGTACTCGTAGGCGATGCCCTCTGCCTCCAACCGGGCCTTGACGATGGCCAGGAACCCGGTGAACTGCGAGAACACGAGGGCCCGGTGGCCCTCCTCGGCGAGCTCGACGAGCTGTTCGACCAACGCGTCGACCTTGGCCGAGGACGCCAACCCGGCATACGCCGGGTCGACGAGGGAGGGGTCGAGGGACATCTGCCGCAGCACCGTCAGGGCGCGCAGGATGGCGATGCGGTTGCCGTTGATGTCGTCGATGAGGCCGAGCAGGCGCTGGCGCTCGCGCTGCAGGTGCCGGTCGTAGACCGCCCGGTGGCGCGGGTGCAGGTCGACGGTGAGCACCTGCTCCATCTTCGGCGGCAGCTCGGTGGCCACGGCCTCCTTGGTGCGGCGGAGCATCAGCGGCCGGATCCGGCGGCGAAGCGCCGCCAACCGCTCGGCATCCCCGCCGCTCTCGATCGGCTTGGCCCACTGGTCCTTGAACAGCGCCGGGCGAGGATGCAGCCCGGGGGCGACGATCGACAACAGCGACCACAGGTCCATGAGCGAGTTCTCGAGCGGGGTGCCGGTGATGGCGAACTTCGCCCGCGCACTCAGCCGTCGCACCGCCTGGTACGTCTTGGCCTGGTGGTTCTTCACGAACTGCGCCTCGTCGAGCACGACCGCACCCCATGAGCGCGAGCGGAACACGGCCTCGTCGATGCGCGCCACGGCATACGAGGTGATGACGACCTGCGCCCCCTCGATGGTCTCCTCGAGCCCCTGCCTCGCCTTGGAGCGCGTGCGGTCGACGACCACCGTGCGCAGCCCCGGCGCGAAGCGGGCCGCCTCGCTCTGCCACGTGGAGAGCACGGAGGTCGGGGCCACGACGAGCACGGGGTCGCCGAGCTCGCCGCGCTCGTGCGCCCGCACGATCATCGCGAGCATCTGCAGGGTCTTGCCCAGCCCCATGTCGTCGGCCAGCACCCCGCCGAGCCCGGTGTCCCAGAGCAGGGACAGCCACCGGAACCCGTCGACCTGGTAGGGCCGCAACGTCGCGTCCAGCCCGTCGGGCACCTCGGCCGGCTCCATCGAGTCGAGGTCGAGCAGAGCCCCGACGGTCTGCGACCAGCGCGCGCTCTGCTGCTCGACGACGCCGAGGGCCGCGAGCTCCTCCCACAGCCCGGCATGCACGACCGAGATGCGAAGGGGGTCGGTGGGCTTGTCCTGCAGCGAGCGGGCCTCCTCGACGAGCAGCCGCAGCGTCTCGAGCTCGGGGCGGTCGAGCGAGAACCACGTTCCAGAGTCGAGGATGAGGTGCTCATGACCGCGCGCGAGCGCCTCGATGAGCGGTGCGAGCGGGACGTCCTCGCCGGCCACGGACACGGAGATGCCGAGGTCGAACCAGTCGGTCGGTGCGCCGTCCCCGGCATCCGACGTCGACACCTGGATGAGCGGGGCGTCGACGGCCTCGCTGTACTCGGCGGGCTCGCCGACGATCGTCAGCTCGAGGTCGGGAACCTCCTCGAGCACCGGCAGGAGCTCGGCGAGGGCAACGGTGGAGAAACCGTGCAGCCGCACCTGCGGGATGAGCCGCCGGGCCCGGGCGACGACGTGCCACAGCGGGCTGAACCCCGCGACCTCGTCGACGGCCAGCAGGGAGTCGACCAGGCCTCTCTCCGCGCCCCGGTCGCGCATCGGGTCGGGCTCGTCGGAGTCGAGCGGCACGAGGACACCCCCGTCGACCGAGCCGTAGCGAAGCCCCCACTCCAGCAGCGCCCGGTGACCCGCCTCGAAGGTGACCTGCAGCGCGAGCCGGGGCGCGACGGCATCCGGCAGGTCGAGGTCGGCCGAGAGGCTGTGCACGCGCGCCAGGCGGCGCAGCGCCGGGAGGTGGGTGACCGTGAAGCGCGCCCAGTCGTCCTGGGGCACGTCGACGACGCCGAGGTCGAGCAGGCGCTGGCGGGCGCTGTCGAGCGGCTCGGCCAGGGCGCCGAGCACGAGGGTGGTGCCGTCGCGCAGCCAGAAGCCGGTCGCGGGCTGCCCGACGAGGTGGGTCTCGCCGTCGGCGCCCCCGGCTCCTGAGGCCGGGAGGGCGAGGCGCGGGTGCAGGGCGGCGCCGTCCTCGGTGCGCGAGACCTCGACGACGAGCTCGGCGGGCTCGGCCGCGAACGCCACGTGCCCCTTCTCGGCCGAGTCGGTGAGCAGTCGAACGCCGGCGCGGTCGGCGGCCCGCAGCAGCGCGACCCACCCCGGGCCGAGGTGGTCGAGCTGGATCGCGTCGGGCATCCGCCCGTAGCCGAACGCCCGCACCGACCGGCGGTGGGCGTCGGCGATCGCGGTGAGGGCATCGCGGTGCTCGTCGGCGTAGGCCACCCGCCCGTAGCCGTAGTAACCGCCGGCGAACGCCTCCCACGAGACGCCCGTGCGGATCCAGCCGCCGCGCGCCCCCGGGACCACCGGTCGCACCCGCAGCTGGTGCCCGGCCACGCCGCCGCGTTGGGCTGGGACCGGCTCGAGCAGGATGCCGAGGGGTGTGTGGTCGGGTTCGGGGTCACCGGCCCCGAGGACGCCGCCCAGGGCTCGCTCCCACGGGGGGCGGGGGGGTGCCGGAGCACGGTCGACCCCGGCGGCAGCGATCAGGCCGACGTGCGGGTAGGCCTCGCGCACCTCCACGGCGACGGCCACACAGTGCTTGCAGTCACCACCCATCGGGCAGGAGCAGTCGCTCGTCCACCGGGTCAGCTGGTGCACGCCCGCACCCGGGCCCGTGAGCGCGACGAGTGCGATGTGGGTGGCGTACGTCTGGCCCCGGCTGCCGCCGACCCAGCCGTTGGCCAGGCGCCCGTCGTCGGACAGCTCGAGGTCGTGCACCTGCCCCTGCTGGGCATACGCGAGGCCGCGCGCGACCGTGACGGTGCCGCACACCTCGTCGAGGTCTCGGTTGGTCAGCTCGGCGATGCGCCCGACCCTCAGCACCCGAGCCACCTGCACCTCCTGGGACCGCCCGGGCCGCTGCTCCCGGTTATTGACCGCCCCACCGTATGCGGTGTGGCCGACACCCGTGGACCGTCATCCACAGGCAGCCCGTTCGCGTGTGCTCAGGCGGGCAGCGTCAGCGTGAAGGTCGACCGGCACCGCTCCCGGCACCGACACGACCCGCAGCCAGACCGGCGTGCCCGCTCGGGTGTGCCGCACGGCGTTCGACGTGAGGCGGGCAGCGGAGAAGTGCGGTGCCACCCTGCCGGCCCGCTCAGGATCCTGACGGACCCTCGACGCGGGCGGCGCGAGTGGCGCGGTCGGCCAGGGCCGCATCGCGCTCACGGACGACGTGGTCGCACGCCTCGAGGAAGCGATCCATGCTCGCGCCCGGCGTCGTGTCGCCGAAGTACCGCCGGACCAGGGCGGCGTGGGTCTCGTCCGGGTGCGCGACCGCAGCGTCCACGACGGATGCCGCGCGCCCGGCATCCGCTGCACTGAAGAGGTCCAGCTCGCGCACCAACCCGGACTCGGGCAGCCGGGTGCGAGGTTCTGCGGGCATCGTCACGAGCAGCGGTTTCGCCGTGGCCAGCCAGTCGTAGGCGACGGCGGAGATGTCCATGACGGCGACGTCCGAGGCCGCCAGCTGCCACCCGAAGCCGCCCCCGTCGTCGACGAGGTGGGCGGCGCCGGGATCGGCCTTGTTCGCCTCGTGGAGCAGCCGGATGACCTCGTCGTGCGCGGCCCGCGTCGAGCGCAGGACGATCCCAGTGCGCGGGTGGGGCCGGTAGATCAACCGGTGCCGACCCGTGGCCACCAGCGAGCGCACGAGGGCAGGTCCGTGGCTGTCGACCGACGAGTAGCGCATCGACGCGCGGTCGCCCTCCCACGTGGGGGCGAAGAGCACCACGGTGCGGTCGTCGTGAGGCATCAGCGGGCCGGGAAGTCGACGTCGACCTGCGGGCGGCCGACTTCTACGAGGTGCGACTCGTCGAAGCCGATCAGCTTGCGCAGGATCCGCTCGCGGGCCGCGGTGCCGGCGATGAACACCCGGTCGTACGCCTTGAGCTGGTTGCTCGACATGTAGTCCTTGTCGGACTCGCCGTGGCAGATGAACACGTGGGCAGGGTCGGCAAAGCGCATGGCCGGGAAGTTGGGCTGGTTCTGGTTGACGTAGAGCACCACCCGGACGCCCTGCCTGTCGAGGAACCGCTCGACGCCGTCGATGTCCGGGGCGTGGTGCACCGGCACGGGGCAGGTGTCGAGCAGCGCCCGGGTCGTCTCCCAGTTGCGGGAGAGCACC
>CAWESS010000027.1:0-20241 GCA_963811825.1 uncultured Actinomycetota bacterium
CCAGCGCCAGGCTTCGCCGGGCTCGATGCTCCGCATCACGGGGTGGCCGGTCTCACGGAAGTGCGCGTCCGCGTGACGTCCGACCGAGGAGTCGCAGCAGCCGACCTCGCCGCAGGTCGCGCAGGCCCGCAGGTGCACCCACCGCACTCCCTCGGCCAGGCAGCGGGGGCAGCCCTCGGCGAAGGTGGGTGCCGTCGGCACCTCGGTGGCCGCGAGGTGCTCGCACGCCCCGGCGATGGGGTCCGGGGGCCGCAGGGGCGAGGCCCTGACGGCGCCCGCGCGGGTGGCGCTCCACACGAGGGCGGTCTCCTCGGCATCGAGCTGGCCGAGCACGGCGCTCAGCACCGCGTGGTCGACCGCCCCCTCGTCGCGGATGCGCATCAGCTCGGCCCGTTCCTCGCGGATCATCACCGTGCGCAGGCGGGCATGGGCCTCGCTCGGGGTCTCGTCGTCACCGGGGCCGAGGGTGCCGAGGCGCTCCCAGCTGCGGTTCACGCGGGCGCTCGCCTGGTCGCGGATCTCGGCGACGGCGGCCGGGTCGGCGGCCGGGTCGGCCTCGATGAGCCGCAGCCCGGCGCCCGTCGTCGCGCCGAGGACGGTGGCCTCCACGAGGGCGTCCTGACGGGGATCGGGGCCGCGCACGTCGAGCGCCCGGGCGAGCCTGGGCAGCGTCAGCCCCTGCAGGAGCAGGGTTCCGACGGTGACGACGAGCGCGATGACGACGAGCTCTGCCCGCAGTGGTGTCTCGTCGGGCAGGGTGAGCGCTGCCGCCAGCGTGACGACCCCGCGCATCCCGGCCCAGGAACTGACCAGGCCACCTCGGAGGCGGTCGTTCCCTTCGTCGCCGGCCCGCCGTTGAGGCCAGCAAGGTGAACGGCACGACCCAGATCGGCCGGAGGACGAGGCAGGTCAGCAGCACCGCGAGGCCCACGAGCAGGGTGCGGCCGAGGGACTGCTCACCGGCACCGACGTCGTCGAGCAGCGCCGCGATCTGCAGCCCGATGAGCAGGAAGACGGCGTTCTCCAGCACGAACGTGATGCTCGACCAGTTGATCTTCTCCGACAGGCGCGAGGGGGCCGTCTGGAGCACGGGAGCCTTGTGGGCGAGCAGCAGGCCAGCGGTGACGACGGAGAGGACGCCTGAGGCGCCGACCAGTTCCGCCGGGACGAACGCGAGGTAGGGCGCCACGAAGGACAGGGCGGTGTCGGCCGGGACCTCGGTGAGCTGACGGCGCAGCGCGCCGATGGCCAGGAAGGCGAGCACGCCGATGCCCACCCCGCCGAGGGTGGCGATGACGAGGTCGGTCGCGACGGACGGGAGCGTGACCTCCGGGACCTCGGCGTGGCTCGAGGCCCCGTGGGCGGCCAGCCCCGCTGCTGCGAGGGCCGTGCGCAACGTGACCAGGGCGGTGGCGTCGTTGAGCAGGGACTCACCCTCGAGGATGGTCGTGACCCGTCGGGGGAGGCCGATGCTGCGGGCCACGGAGGTGGCGGCCACGGCATCCGGCGGTGCCACGATGGCGCCGAGCGCGATGGCGACGGCGAACGGGATCGGCAGCAGCAGCCAGGCGACGACGGCGACCCCGACCGCGGTGAACAGCACGAGGCCCACGGAGAGCCCGAGGATGGCGGCCCGGTTGGCGCGGATGTCGAGCAGTGACGTCGACAGTGCGGCGGCGTACAGCAGCGGCGGCAGCAGGCCGTAGAGCACGAGGTCGCTCGACAGGGTGAGCTGCGGCAGGGCGGGGATGAAGGACAGCGCCGCCCCCACGACGAGCAGGGCGATGGGGGTGGGGATGCCGGTCGGTGCGGCGAGGCGGCTGACGACGATGACGACGAGGACGATGGCGACGACGGTCGCGGCGAGTTCCACCGTGGGATTGTGCCTCGTCAGGGCTCCCGGGGCGACAGGTCGCCCACCAGGTAGTGCTCGAGCACCGGCCCGAGGGCGGCGACCAGCTCCTCGCGAGAGGCGTTGGCCAGTCGCGGAAGTCCCACGACGTGGCGCGTGAAGGCCATCCCGGCGACCTGCGACGCGGCGAGCGACGCCCGCAGGGTGGGGTCCTCACCGCCGAGGTGCCGGGCGAGCGGGCCGAGCAGTCGCTCCATGAGGAGGTCACGGACGAGGACGGCCGCGGCCTCCTCCGACGCGGCCGCCCGGAGCAGGCCGGTCATGGTCTGACGCGCCTGGGGTGTCTCCATGACACCGACCGCGAAGGCGGCGAGGCGGAAACCGACACCCTCGCGGCCCGGGGCCAGCAGGGCGGGCATGACGACGTCGGGGTCGAAGGGCAGGTCGACGACCGTGACGAACAGCTCGTGCTTGGAGCCGAAGTAGTGCGACACCAGCCGGGTGTCGACACCGGCGTCACGCGCGATGCCGCGCAGCGTCGTGCGGGGGTAGCCCTGCTCGGCGAAGGCCCGGGAGGCAGCGGCCAGGATCGCCTCGCGCGTGCCGCTGCCCGCAGGCCTGCGACCCCGGGCGACGTTCGCCCGTGCTCCCTCCGTCGGCTCGGACACGGTCAGCGCAGCACGGCGTCGCGCAGGACGTCCAGCCCCACCGAGCCGACATCGAGGGCGCGCCGGTGGAAGTCCTTGAGCGAGAACTCGTCGCCCTCGCGGTGCTGCGCCTCGTCGCGCAGCTGCAGCCAGAGGCGCTCGCCGACCTTGTAGCTCGGAGCCTGCCCCGGCCAGCCGAGGTAGCGGCTCAGCTCGAAGCGAAGCATCTCCTCGCCCTCGTGCGAGTGGGCCGTGAGGAAGGACCAGGCCTTGTCGTAGGTCCACGCGCCACCACCGACCTCGTCGGGCGCCTCGAAGCCGCAGTGCACGCCGATGTCGAGCACGACGCGGGCCGCGCGCAGCGACTGCCCGTCGAGCAGGCCGAGATAGTTGCCCGGGTCGTCCATGTAGCCGAACTCGGCCATGAGCCGTTCGGCGTAGAGCGCCCACCCCTCGCCGTGCCCGCTCGACCAGCACATCATCCGGCGCCACTTGTTGAGCAGCTCGCGGCGGAACACGGTCTGGCCCACCTGGAGGTGATGGCCCGGGACGCCCTCGTGGTAGACCGTCGTCAGCTCCCGCCAGGTGGCGAACTCGGTGACGCCCTTGGGGACCGACCACCACATCCGGCCCGGGCGGCTGAAGTCGTCGCTCGGCCCGGTGTAGTAGATGCCGCCCGTGTGGGTCGGGGCGATGTGGCACTCGATGGTGCGCACCGGCTCCGGGATGTCGAAGTGGACGTCCGCCAGGTCGGTGATGACCTCGTCGGCCCGTTCCTGCATCCACTCGCGAAGGGCCTCGGTGCCGTGCAGCTGGTAGCGCGGGTCGCCGTCGAGGTGGTCGATCGCCTCCCTGACGCCGGCTCCGGGGAGGATCCGCCCGGCCGTGCGTGCCATGTCGGCCGTGATCCGCGCGAGCTCCTCCTGCCCCCACGCGTAGGTCTCCTCGAGGTCGACGGCAGCGCCGAGGAATGAGCGCGAGGCGAGCGCGTACCGTTCGCGCCCCGCGGCATCCGACTCGGGGGCGCGGTCGAGCAGTCGCTCACGCAGCTGCTCGCCGAAGCGGCCGTATGCCGTGGCGGCGGCCAGGGCTCCCCGCTCCAGGTCGGCGCGCACGGACGGCAGCAGCGGGGCGCCGTCCGCGGACGCACGCTCGACGAAGGCGGCGAAGAATCCGTCTGCGGCGGTGTGTTCCTCGCACTGGGTGATGCACTCCGCGACCTGACGCCGGGGGGTGATCAGTCCACGGTCCGCGCTGTCGATCAGGGTGGCGGTGTACTGCTCGAGGGCTTGTGGCACGGCGGCCAGTCGGGTGGCGATGGTCGCCCAGTCGTCCTGCGAGGCCGTCGGCATGAGGTCGAACACGTCGCGGCAGGCCTGCAACGGGGAGGCGATGATGTTGAGCGCCATCGCGTCGTAGCCGGTCTCGTGGGTCTCGACGACCAGCCCGAGGCGCTCGCGCATCGCCCCGAGGGTGACGCGGTCGACGTCGTCGACGGGTTCGACGCCCTCGAGTCGGGCCAGGGTGTCGCGGGCGAGGGCGGCGTGGTGCGCGAACCCGTCCGGGGACAGGTCGTCGAGCTCGGTGTCGCGCCCGGGGACCCCCAGGTACGTCGCCTCGATCGGGCTCGCGTCGATCACGGCGTCGAAGTGGGCGTCGGCCACGGCGTCGACGGCGGAGGGTGGACGGTTCGAGGTCGTCGTCTCGGTCACCCTCCGGACGCTACCCGAGGGCGGCGCAGCGGTCGCGCGGGTTTGCGGCCGACGTACCCTCTCGGCATGCAACCCGTGGTGAGGTCGGTCAACGTCGGTGGCGCGAGGAGCGGCATCCGGGCCCGTGGGCGCGAGACCGCGATCGACAAGAGGCCGGTGGCCACCATCGAGGTCCGCGACCCGGGGCCCAAGCGGGGTGGGCTCGGCAGCGGGGTGCTCGGGGATGACGTGGTCAGTCGCAAGCACCACGGCGGATCGCAGCAGGCCGTCTATGCCGTGGCCCGCGAGGAGCTCGACTGGTGGGGTTCGGAGCTGGGGCGGGACCTGCGCGACGGGATGTTCGGGGAGAACGTCACCACGATCGGGCTCGATGTCGACGGGGCCGTGGTGGGGGAGCGGTGGCGGGTCGGCACGGCGCTTCTCGAGGTGACCGGGCCCCGCATCCCGTGCGCGACCTTCGGGGCGTGGATGGGGGAGCGGGGGTGGGTGCGCAGGTTCACCGAACGCGGCCGCACCGGCGCCTACCTGGCGGTCGTCGAGCCCGGGGTGCTGTCGGCGGGTGATGTCGTCGAGGTGTCCGGGCGGCCGGACCACGGCATCACCGTGCCGGAGGTGTTCCGTGCCTTCACGGGTGACGACGAGGCCGCCGGCCCGGGTGGTGGCGGCGGGGGTGCTCGGGGCGGATGACCACCGGGACCTCGAGCGCCGCCTCGCCAAGCGTGCCGGATTCGACCAATAGGTCACCGGAGGGACGGCGCCCCTGTCCGCAGATCGACCAATAGGTCACTGCAGGGACGGCGCCCCTGTCCGCAGATCGACCAATCGGTCACTGCAGGGACGGCGCTCTGTCCGCAGATCGACCGATAGGTCACTGCAGGGACGTCCCGAGTTCTTGCCCGCTCAGGCCGGATTCAGGCGGCCGCGGTCATGACTCGGAAGTGACGGCGCCAGTCGTCCGACAGCACCGCAGGCACCGGGATGCCGAGGGAGCGCATCTCCCCGCGGATCCGCTCCAAGAGCGTCTCAGGAGCGTCGTAGAGCTCGTCGGCCTTCACGATGACGAATGTCCACGCCGTCGGTGGTGCTCAGCCCCGAACGGCGGGTTTCGTCATGCTGCTTCTGCTCGGGCGCATCGTGCCACTTGCCGTCGTACTCGATGGCGAGCAGGCTGCCTTCGTAGCCCAGTTCGATGCGGAAGCGAACACGTCCGTCGGCGTCGCGAATGCGGATGTTCACCTCTGGCTCTGGGAAGACCGTGCCAGGACCATCAACAGCCGAAGGGCCGTCTCCGGCACCGAGTCGACACCGTCTCGCACGAGCAGGGCCGCTCGCAGAGCCTCCTCCCGGCACTGGCCCGGCCAGGAGTCCGCGTAGCCAACGAGCTCGGTGAGGGTGCATCGGCCCTTCTTGACCAGCCGATCCCCGAGCGCCACGAGGTCGACCAGCCCGAGATGCTTGGCCAGGTGACAGAAGGTCTGACCCGGTGACGTGACGGGCAGGCCATGCCGCTTCTTGATGTCCAGCCGATGCCGGAAGCGGTGCGGCTTCACCCCGCCGACGCGGAACCTGACATCTCTCATGAACGAGATGTGGGTCCACTCGTTGTCGGGAACGACTCCGCCCCAGAGCCGTGCCGCAGTCCAGTGGCTGATCACCCCACCCTCCGGGCAGACCAGCATCGCCGCCCGCGAGCGCACGACCACGGTGTCCGGGATGCGAGTGTCGACGACCACACCGGTGAACACCGTGCGGAAGGCCGGGCTCCTCAAGCGGCGCTCAGCGACCCCAAGGTTCTGAGCGTCGCTGCGCAGGAAAGGTCCTGGCAGCAGTGGCGACGTGTCCGGCATCCGGCAAGCGTGGCACTGTTGCCGGACGGGCCGTTCACTTCATCCACAGGCGTCCCCGGAGTGACCTATTGGTCGATTTGGGGACGGGTGCGGGGGACGGTGGGCGTCCCTGCAGTGACCTATTGGTCGATGTGGGGACAGGGACGGGGCCGGTCAGGAGCGCAGGGACGTGCGCCAGGCGCCCGGCCCGTGCCCCACGGGCCGCCGCAGCGTCGCCCCGTGTGCCGCCCACGCCGACTGTGCGGCCTCGGGCGCCGAACCGTCGCCATCACCGGATGCCGCCGCGAGCACGGCCACCAGCGCCGCGACCTCCTCCGCCGTCGCGGCACCACCTACCACCACGACGCCGGGCACACCATCGGATGCCGTGGAGCCGGCGGGTGCCCCCGCGTCAGCCCCCGTCGCGGTCTGGTGGGGGCTCACAGCGGGATGTTCCCGTGCTTCTTCGGCGGCAGCGACTCCCGCTTGGTGCGCAGGGCCCGCAGCGCCTTCGTGACGTTCATCCGCGTGTTGGACGGCGTGATCACGGTGTCGATGTAGCCGCGCTCGGCCGCGATGTAGGGGTTGGCCAGCGCGTCCTCGTACTGCTTGATGAACGACGCGCGCGCCTCCTCCACCGACCCACCGCGCTCGGCCACCGCCGCGAGCTCCTTGCGGTAGAGGATGTTGACCGCGCCCTGCGCCCCCATGACGGCGATCTGCGCCGTCGGCCACGCGAGGTTGATGTCCGCCCCGAGGTGCTTGGACCCCATGACGTCGTACGCGCCCCCGTAGGCCTTGCGGGTGATGACCGTGACCAGGGGCACCGTGGCCTCGGCATACGCGTAGATGAGCTTGGCGCCGCGGCGGATGATGCCGTCCCACTCCTGGTCGGTGCCCGGGAGGAACCCCGGCACGTCGACGAAGGTCAGGATCGGCACGTTGAAGGCGTCGCAGGTGCGCACGAAGCGCGCGGCCTTCTCCGAGGCGTCGATGTCGAGGGTGCCGGCGAACTGCATCGGGTTGTTGGCCACGACCCCGACCGACCGGCCCTCGACCCGGCCGAACCCGATGACCAGGTTCGGCGCGAACAGCGGCATCACCTCGAGGAACTCGCCGTCGTCGAGCGACGCGGGTGAAGACCTCGTGCATGTCGTAGGGCACGTTCGCGCTGTCCGGGATGATCGTGTCGAGGAACCGGTCGTCGTCGGAGACCTCGAGGTCGTTCTCCTCACCGAAGACCGGCGCTTCCTCCATGTTGTTGCTGGGCAGGTAGGACAGCAGCGCCTTGACGTACTCGATGGCGTCGTCCTCGTCGGTGCCCATGTAGTGCGCCACGCCCGACTTGGTGTTGTGCGTGCGTGCCCCGCCGAGCTCTTCGAAGCCGACGTCCTCACCGGTGACGGTCTTGATGACGTCGGGCCCGGTGATGAACATGTGTGAGGTCTGGTCGACCATGACGGTGAAGTCGGTGACCGCGGGGGAGTAGACGGCCCCGCCGGCACACGGCCCCATGATGAGCGAGATCTGCGGGATGACACCCGAGGCGTGCACGTTGCGGCGGAAGATCTCGCCGTACAGCCCGAGCGAGACCACGCCCTCCTGGATGCGCGCCCCGCCCGAGTCGTTGAGGCCCACGACGGGGCAGCCGACCTTCATCGCGAAGTCCATGACCTTGGTGATCTTCTCGCCGAAGACCTCGCCGAGGGACCCGCCGAAGACCGTGAAGTCCTGGGCGAACACCGCGACGGTGCGCCCGTCGACGGTCCCGTAGCCGGTGACGACCCCGTCGCCGTAGGGGCGGTTGCTGTCGCCGCCGAACGCGACCGAACGGTGCCGCGCGTACTTGTCCATCTCGACGAAGGAGCCCTCGTCCAGCAAGAGTGCCAACCGCTCGCGCGCGGTCTTCTTGCCGCGGGCGTGCTGCTTGTCGACGGCTCGCGCGGACCCGGCCCCCGCCACCTCGGCCACCCGGCGCTTGAGGTCGGCGAGCTTGCCTGCGGTCGTCGTGGTGTCGATGTCCGTCGGGACGTCGGTGCCACCGATGGACTGGGTGTCGCTTGAGGGCATGATCCGAGCCTAGCCTTGAGACCGTGAGCCAGAACCCCACCCCGCGACCGCTCGACGAGCGATCCGTCACACCCGGCGCACCGTGGCGTCCCGTGGAGGTTTTCGAGCGGCTCGGCTCCACGAACGACGAGGTCCGCGCCGCGCCGCACCTCTGGCGCGTCGTCGTCGCGGAACATCAGGATGCCGGTCGCGGGCGTCTCGGTCGGACGTGGACGACGACCCCGGGCACCTCCCTCGCGGTGTCGGTCCTCGTGCCGCCGCCGGCATCCGGGCCGTCGTGGGTGCCGCTGCTCGCCGGGCTCGCCGTGCACCGGGCCGTGGCCGAGGTGGCCGGGGTGGAGACCTCGCTGAAGTGGCCCAACGACGTGCTCGTGCCCGGCGACGGGGACCGCAAGCTCGCCGGGCTGCTGTGCGAGTGGACGGCGGACGGCGTCGTCGTCGGCCTGGGGCTCAACGTCGACACACGCCCGCGCCGACCTCCCGCTCGACACGGCGACCTCGCTGCGCGCCGCCGGTGCACCCGGGGTCGACCGCGCGGCCCTGCTCACGGCCTACCTCGTGCACCTGGCCCGGCTGCTCGCCGAGGACACCGGGCCCGGTGGCGCCACCCAGCTCGCCTACACGGCGGAGTGTGCGACGGTGGGGCGCACGGTCGAGGTCCACCAGCCGGGCGGCGCCGTTCTCCGCGGGATCGCGACAGGAGTGGACGCAGCGGGCAGACTGACGGTCCGGGGCGTGAACGGCACGGATGCCGTGTCCGCCGGTGACGTCGTGCACGTCAGGTCGCGCTGAGAGGAGGTCGCATGCCCACCGAGGAGGCGTGCGCGCCCGGCGACCCTGCCGAGGCAGCGTCGGGAGATGAGCTCCCGCGCCCAGATCGAGCGGCGCCTGCTCGGGCGACCGGCATCCATGGGCCGCCGTGAGGTCTCCGAGGGTGCCGGGGTCGAACCGGTCGTCGCCCGGCGCTTCTGGCACGCCATGGGGTTCCAGAACATCGAGGACGACGACGCGATGTTCACCGAGGCCGACCTCGAAGCCCTCAAGCGCGTGGCGCGCCTGATCGGTGAGGGCGAGGTCAGCGAGGAGCTCGCCCTCGGGATGACCCGGGCCTTCGCCCGCACCTCCGACCGGCTCGCCGTGTGGCAGACCCAGCTCGTCGCCGAGTCCCTGACCTCACCGTTCTCCGAGGAGCTCGAGGGCCGCGACAGCCGGTCGGTCCCCGAGCCGCAGATCGCGGCCGACGCCGCCGAGCTGCTGGCCAGCATCTGCGACGACATCGAGCCCCTCCTCGTCTACGTCTGGCGTCGCCACCTCACCAACGCGATCGCACGCATGCTCGCCGATGCCGACCCGGCGGTGCACTCCGACCCCTCGGCGCCGATCCGGGTCGTCGGTTTCGCCGACCTGGTGTCCTTCACGTCCTTCGTGCGACGGATGAGCGAGCGTCAGCTGGCCCGGCTCGTGCAGCGCTTCGAGCTGCTCGCGAGCGACGTCATCACCGAGCACGGCGGCCGGGTGATCAAGACGGTGGGCGACGAGGTGCTCTTCGTGCACACCGACGCCGCGGCGGCATCCGCCATCGCGCTGGACCTCGTCGACGCGATGGCCGAGGACGAGCTGCTCCCTCCCGTGCGGGTCGGCCTGGCCCACGGCCGGGTCGTCTCACGGCTCGGAGACGTGTTCGGGCTGACGGTCAACAAGGCGAGCCGGATCACGGCCGTGACCCCCTCCGGGCACGTCTACGTCGACGAGGACATGGCCAAGGTGCTGGGTTCGGTGTCCGGCTTCAGCGCCATCGAGCGGCGGCGCCGGATGCTGCGCGGGATCGGTGTCGTGACCCTCCACGAGCTGCAGCGGGCCCCGGGCGGCCGTGGTCCGGCGCTGCGGGACACCACGGCGTGACTACCATCGAGCCATGACGAAGGTGCTTCTCGCGGAGGACGACCCCGCGATCTCCGAGCCACTGGCCCGCGCGCTGCGGCGCGAGGGCTACGAGGTGGACGTGTGCACCGACGGAGAGGCGGCCCTCGAGCAGGCGTTGCTGGCGCCCGACCTGCTCGTGCTCGACCTCGGTCTGCCCAAGATGGACGGCCTCGAGGTGTGCCGCCGGCTGCGGGCCCAGGGGGGCACCGTCCCGGTCCTGGTGCTCACCGCCCGTGCCGACGAGGTCGACACCGTCGTGGGTCTCGACGCCGGCGCCGACGACTACGTCACCAAGCCCTTCCGGCTGGCCGAGCTCCTGGCGCGGGCCCGGGCGTTGTTGCGTCGAGGGGTCGTCGAGCCGGCGGCCGACACCCTGGTGCGGATCGACCCCGACGGTCGACGGGTCTTCCTGCGCGGGCAGGAGGTGCAGTTCACGGGCAAGGAGTTCGAGCTGCTCAAGCTCCTCGTCGCCAACGAGGGCAAGGTCGTCTCGCGCGAGCGGATCATGCGCGAGGTCTGGGACAGCGCCTGGTACACCTCGACCAAGACGCTCGACATGCACGTCTCGGTGCTCCGCAAGAAGCTCGGCGACGATGCGTCGCAGCCGAGCTACATCACCACGATCCGCGGGGTCGGCTTCCGCTTCGACGCCCCGGAGGAGTGACCCGCAGTGCGCCGCCTGCTCGTCGTGACGGCCCTCCAGGCGGTCGCCATCACAGCGGTGATCATCACCATCGCGGTGACCGCCTTGATCCTGTGGCGTGATGACCCCGGCGCAGGACTCGTCGGGGTCTCCGGGGAGGTGGATGCCGGGACAGCACTCGTGTCGCTCGGCGCCACCCTCGTGGCGATCGCCATCGCGACGGCCCTTGCGCTGGGTGTTGCCGCCTGGGTCGCCGACCGGCGCGCCTCCCGGGTGGCCCACTTCCTCACGACCCTCGGGGAGCGTGCCGAGCGACTGGCCCCGGGTGACCCGCGCCCCGTGGCGCTGAACTCGGGCATCGAGGAGGTCGACCGGCTCGACGCGGCGCTGGCCCGGGGGGCCCGGCAGGGCGCCAAACGGCTGGCGTCCGAGCGGGACTTCGCCGCCGACGCCTCCCACCAGCTGCGCACCCCCCTGACGGCCCTGCTCATGCGGCTGGAGGAGATCGCGAGCACCGATGACCTCGCCGTGGTCGGCGAGGAGGCGACGATCGCCATCGGCCAGGTCGAGCGCCTGAGCCGGGTGGTCGACGACCTCATGAGCCGGACGCGCAGCGGGGTGGATGCCAACCCCACCGTCTCGCTCGACTCCGTGCTCGCGTCCCTGCAGCGCGAGTGGCAGCCGGCCTTCGCGCTGGCCCGCCGCAGCATCCACGTCAGCGGGGAACGGGGGCTGCGGGTACGCGCGACACCGGTGGCGCTGGCGCAGATCCTCACCACGCTGCTCGAGAACTCGCTGGCCCACGGGCGCGGCACCGTCGAGGTCGCGGCGCGGCGCTCCGGCCCGTCCGTCGTCATCGAGGTGAGCGACAGGGGGGCGGGCGTTCCGGCGGCCCTCGCGCCGCACGTCTTCGAGCGCTCGGTCTCGTCCACGGGCAGCGGGCTGGGGCTCACCCTCGCCCGCGACCTGGCCGAGGCCGCGGGCGGACGTCTGGAGCTCGTGCGTGCCAGCCCACCGGTGTTCGCGCTGTTCCTGTCCACGAGCGAGGACTGAGGCCCAACCTCCGACGGCTGGCGCGGACCGGTCAGATCGGCTCGCCCGCGAAGACGAACCGGCGGTAGGTCCAGAACCGGAACAGGGTCCCCAGCCCGATGCCGACGATCGTCGCGATGTTGTCCGCGAGGGTGGAGGTGAACCCCAGCCCGTAGTGCGAGAGCGCGAGCGTGGCCGTGGCGATGCCCAGCGCGATGAGGTTGACGCCGAAGAACAGTGCGACCTCGTGGTGGGCGGGGCGGCTGCGCCGGTGCCGGAAGGTCCACTGCCGGTTGCCGACCCACGCGAACAGCGTCGCGACCAGGCCCGAGATGATCTTGGCGGTCGTGACGCGGTCCTCGAGCACCGTGTGCCACAGCAGGTTCGCCAGACCCAGGTCGATGACGAACGCGAGGGCGCCGACCACGCCGAACTTGATCATCTCGCGGTAGAGGACATCCACCGTGTTGCGCGCCCGGGCCACGAGACGCGCGGGGCCGCGGGTCGGCAGGTGGGTGGGCTGGGGCACCGATGCAGCGTATACAAGCGCGGTCGCTATTCTCGCGGGGTGACCACCCCACGTCGCGCTCCCGGAGGATTCCCCGTCGTCGGCATCATCGGAGGTGGCCAGCTCGCACGAATGTGCGCCGGCCCGGCCGCCGAGCTCGGCATCACGCTCAGCGTGCTCGCCGAGGCCGAGGACGCCAGCGCTGCTCTCGTCGTCCCCAGCTCACCCGTCGGTGACCACACCGTCGCCGAGGCGGTGCACGACTTCGCGCAGCACTGCGACGTCGTGACGTTCGACCACGAACACGTGCCGGCCGACGTGCTGGACCTGCTCGTCGCCGAGGGGGTCGAGCTGCACCCGCGTCCTGCTGCCCTGCGCTACGCGCAGGACAAGCTCGCGATGCGCGAGAAGCTCACCGAGCTCGGCATCCCGTGCCCGCGCTGGGCGCGCGCCGACTCCGCAGCGGACGTCACCGCGTTCGGGGATGCCGTCGGCTGGCCGGTCGTCGCGAAGACCCCCCGCGGTGGGTACGACGGCAAGGGCGTGCGGCTGGTCTCCTCCGCCGACGAGCTCACCGACTGGCTGGAGCGCGCCGAGGCCGACGGCACCGGCCTGCTCCTGGAGGAGCGCGTGCCGTTCCGCCGCGAGCTCGCCGTGCTCGTCGCCCGGAGCCCGTCCGGCCAGGCCGCGGCGTGGCCGGTCGTCGAGACGGTGCAGACCGACGGCATCTGCACCGAGGTGCTCGCCCCGGCCCCCGAGCTGGATGCCGGGCTCGCGGCGGATGCCGTGCACGCGGGCCTTCGCGTGGCTGGCGAGCTCGACGTCACCGGGGTGCTGGCGGTGGAGATGTTCGAGGTCGACGACGGGGGAAGGCCCGCGTTCCGGGTCAACGAGCTCGCGATGCGCCCGCACAACTCCGGGCACTGGTCGATGGACGGTGCCGTCACGGGGCAGTTCGAGCAGCACCTGCGGGCGGTGCTCGACCTCCCGCTGGGGTCGCCGCGCCCGCACGAGCGCTGGACCGTGATGGCCAACGTCCTCGGGGGCGAGTACCCCGACCTGTACCCGACCTACCGGCACGTCATGGCTCGTGACCCGGAGGCGAAGGTGCACATGTACGGCAAGGGCGTGCGACCCGGTCGCAAGATCGGGCACGTCAACGTCTCCGGGGACGACCTCGCCGACCTGCGCGAGCGCGCGGCACACGCGGCCGACTACATCCAGGGAGTGGTGACCGAATGAGTCAGCAGCAAGCAGCAGGAGCAGCCCGGCCGGCAGGCGGCCGGTGGCGCCGGCGCACCCGTCGTCGGCGTCGTCATGGGCTCGGACTCCGACTGGCCGGTGATGGAGGCGGCGGTGACCGCGCTCGACGAGTTCGGAGTCGTGTGTGAGGTCGATGTCGTGTCGGCGCACCGGATGCCCGACGAGATGGTGGAGTACGGCCGCAGCGCCGAGGAGCGCGGTCTGCGCGTGATCATCGCGGGTGCCGGCGGCGCGGCGCACCTGCCGGGCATGCTGGCCTCGGTCACCTCGCTGCCCGTCATCGGGGTGCCCGTACCCCTGAAGTACCTCGACGGCATGGACTCCCTGCTGTCCATCGTCCAGATGCCGGCCGGCGTGCCGGTGGCGACGGTCTCGGTCGCTGGGGCGCGCAACGCGGGGCTGCTCGCCGCGAGGATCCTCGGTGCGGGTGAAGGCGCCGACGCCGCTCGCATCCGGGCCGCGATGACGGCATTTCGCGCGGGGCTGCGTGATGAGGCGCACGCCAAGGGTGCGGCGCTGCGGGAGCGGCGCTCCGGTGGCGGGAGCACCGGAGCCCAGCTCGCGGCTGGCCGCTCAGCGCTTGGGCAGCACCCCACGGGCCTGCAGGGCGTCCACCACCCGAGAGCCGGCATGTCCGTCGTCGTCCGGGCAGAACTGCTCGCGGAAGGCGGCCAGGGCCGGCACGGAGGTGCGCTCGAGCTCGTCAGCGTCGCGAAGGACGTCGATGAGCCCCGCCGTGGTGCGCACGAGGGGTCCGGGCGCCTTGGCCTCGAAGTCGAAGTAGAAACCGCGCAGTGAGTCGCGGTACCGCTCGAGGTCGGGCACGTAGAAGACGATGGGCCGCTCCAGGACGCTGAAGTCGAACATCACCGACGAGTAGTCCGTGACGAGGACGTCGGTCGCGGCGAGCAGGTCCTCCATCTCGAAGCCCACGCCGGCCTCGTGAACACCCCAGGGGAGCTTGACCTTGCCTCGCACGATGGGGTGCAGTCGAACGACGATCTCGTACTCGTCCCCGACGGCCGCCAACAGCGACGGCAGGTCCATCGGGAGGGCGAAGATGAAGCGTTTGCCCACGCGCTGGTCGTCGCGGAACGTCGGGGCGTACAGCATCACCTTCTTCGAGCGGGCCAGGCCCAGGCGCTTGCGGATGGTGGCCGCGCGCTCCTGCACCGAGCCGTCGAGGAGGGCGTCGTTGCGCGGGTACCCGGCTTCGAGGACGTCCCCGTGGAAGCGGAAGGCCGACCGGAACTTCTTCGTGGCCCACGGGCTCGGCGACAGCAGGAGGGACCACTCGCCGATCATCTGGTCGACCCTCGCGACGTAGCCCTTGTCGCGACCGACGACGGAGTCGAGGTCGTGGAGCATGCGCTTGAGCGGCGTGCCGTGCCACGTCTGGAGGTAGAAGGTGCCGGCGGGCCGACGCATCCAGGCGGGCTGGTTCTGGTTGCTGACCCAGACGCTGGCCCGGCCCATGGCCCACAGGTAGCGCGTCGTGAGGCGCTCCAGGCCGATGCTGTCGTCCGGGGGGGCCACGCCGTCGGAAACGACCCACGCCGTGCGAACCGTGAGCCCTCGGCGTCGGATGGCTCGGTGGATCGCTCCAGGGCTGTCGCCGAAGTCGGCGCCGAGGTTGCTCTCGAACACGACCAACCCGCTGCGCGGGAGCCGGCGCGCGACGGCATACACGGCCTTGTGCACGGGGTCGGTGACGGCGGTGATGGCGGATGCGACCTCCCGACGGCGCTTGACGCGCCGGGTGAGCCGGCTGACCGACTGCACCCCGTCGCGCACGACGGGGGGGTCCAGCCGGCGGCGAGGTGCCTCGGTGACCGCCTGAACGATCCGCTCGCTCGCGTTGGTGTCGCGCGATGCGATGAGGGCTCGAGACTTGCGCTGGGCCGCCGGGTGGATCCTGAAGCCGTCGTCGGCCCTGGCCTCGAGAGCTGCCATCAGCTCGGCTCGGGTCGCGACGATCTCGCCCGGGAGCTCCTCGTCGAGGTCGAAGTGGGACGGACGCTTGCCGAGGAACCGGGTGCGGTCGAACTGGTAGTACACGACCGGCCGGTCGAGGAACGAGAAGTCGATGGCCGCGCTGGTGTAGTCGGTGACCATGGCGGCGGACCGCAGCAGGAGGTCCTGGATCGGCAGCTCGCCGTGGCGGATGACGTTGACGCGGCTGAGGTCGAAGAGGTCGGCGTGCGGCTGCATGTTGGCGTGGAGGTAGAGGTCGGCGACGAGGCCGTTCTCCTCGAGGAAGCTCGCGAACTCCGCAGAGTGCAGGAGGTCGTTCCAGCGGGCGAAGAACTCGCTCTCGCCGACCTCTTCCCGGGTCTTCAGCCAGTCGCGCCACGTGGGCATGATGAGGATGCGGCGCTCGGGGGCTGCGCGGTCGGCGAAGAGGCGGTCGTGCCGGGAGAGCCCGCTCACGACGACTCGATCCGCCGGCCAGCCGAAATCCTCCTCGATCATCCGGCGCTCGCGGTCCGAGCTGACCATGAAGACGTCGGCGGTGAAGCCGGGGGCGTCGTAGCCGTAGTTGGCCACCATGTTCTTGGTGCCCATCACCCCGTGCTGGAGGAAGACGCGCACGGCCTTGAGGTTGCGCTCGAACTTCGGGCTCCGCACGGGCAGGAGGTACTCGCTGTGGTGGGACCCCAGGATCCGCCGGGCGGCGAGGGTCGCCTCGACGTGCTCACGACTGCCGAACAGGACGACCCCGGGGTCGCCTGCCAGCCGGTCGAGGTCGGGTGAGTCGGGGGTGATGACATAGCGGGCGTCGATCTCCGGATGGGTCCGTCGGACGTGCTCGTAGAGGGCGATGCCGGTGTCCTGGGCGGTCTCCGGGCGCTCGCCCACCAGCCACACCGGCCGGTGACGGGTCTTCCATCGCTGGGCCTTGCCGGTGCGCCACGGCGCGCGGGCGGCCGCGACGGCATCCGTGGCGATCGGGCGGTACTCGAAGGCGAGTGCCCCCGCCTTGAAGGTGCGGTAGGCGCGGAACTCACCGGCGTGGTGGCCGTCGGTGAAGATGGACGAGGGCGTGACGAGCCTGGCGAGGGGCGCCAGTCGGCGCACGCGGATGTCGATGTCGCCCGGGTACCCCCACTGCTGCGCCGTGAAGACGGCGTCGACGAACTCGGGGCGGTCGAAGCGGCCGAGCAGGGCGGCCTGGGGCAGGGTCGCCGTGAACGACAGCGTCCGGGGCCCGGTGGCGTCATCGGGCTCCGGGGTCTTCGTGACGGTCGTGGGGAGCACGATCGGCTCGCCGCCCCGACGAGGGACGAGCGTGAGTTGCCCCCCGGTCAGCGCGAAGGTCTGTGACCGGATCTCACCGTGGATCTCCCACGAGTCGCGGTGCCGACGGACCCGCTCGATGCTGCCGCGGACGCGCGGTACGGGGGCCACCGGTCCGAACGAGATGCTGAGGTTGTCGTTTCGGCGCAGGAACACCGACAGCGACCCGTGCGCTCCGGCGATCGGCCGGGAAGCCTGCGTCTCGGTGCGCCCGACGCCCACCGCCACGTAGTCGTGGACGCCCGTGCGCAGGTCGCGGTCGTCGCGGTCGGACTCGATCCGCAGACCGAGGTGGGCCACGAGAGCCGGGACCGGCTCGGTGGGCGAGGCGGCCAGGAACTCGCTCTCGTGCTGCACCCACGCGTCGTCCAGGAGCGCGAGGAGGGTGGGCAGGGGGATCTGGATCTCGCTGTGCTGTGCCGGTGCGACCTCGGTGCTCCACAGGTGTTCACCGACGCCACCGGAGTGGACGAGGAAGGCACCCCGCAGCCGGAGCGAGCGGTCGAGGTCCACCGTGACCACCAAGGGCCTCGGGGGTGTACTTCAGCCCCAGGCGTCGCAGCGGTGGGAGCAGTGATGCGCGTGGCATTCGGACCTCGTGGACGGGGGCAAGACGTCACCGAATCTACCCGCGCGCGGCGAGCCCCGGCGACTTCAGCGTGCCCGCGGGCCCGGCGTCAGCGCTGCATGCCCTCATGGCGCAGGCGTGGCCACTCGATCTTCGGGCAGGTGTCCATGACGACGTCGATCCCCGCCTCGCGGGCACGGGAGGCCGCCGCCTGGTCCACCACGCCCAGCTGCATCCAGATCGCGTCGATGTGGAGGCGGTCGCGCTGCTCGATGGCCTCGTCGACGACGGCTCCGACGTGGGTGGAGTTGACGAAGCAGTCGACGACCTTGAGGTCGGTGTCGGGGATGTCGGCGAGCGAGGCGTACCCCGTGGCGCCGTGCACGGTCTCGGCGCTGGGGTGCACCGGGATGATCGGCTTGCCGAGCTCGACCTGCAACCAGCGCGAGACGCCGTGTGCCGTGCGCTTGCGGTTGCTCGACAGGCCGACGACGGCCCAGGTGCCCGGGTCCATGAGGAGCGCTCGGATGAGGTCGGGGTCGTTCTGGTGGCGCAGGCCCATGCAGGAGATCATCCTCCAGCACGGTCGCCCGTGGGGGCGAACTGACCCGCTGCGCGCCGTGGCCGCCTCAGTCGTTGCCGAACAGGTCGCGGGTGTAGACCTTGTCGGCGACGTCGCGCAGCTCGTCGACGAGGCGGTTGGCGACGATGAGGTCGCTGCGTCGCTTCAGCTCGTCGAGGTCGCGAACGACCTCGGACCCGTAGAAGCGGTCGTCGACGAGCTCGGGCTCGTAGACGATCACCTCGATGCCCTTGGCCTTGATCCGCTTCATGACGCCCTGCACGCTGCTGGAGCGGAAGTTGTCCGACCCCGCCTTCATGATGAGCCGGTGGATGCCGACGACCCCGGGGGCGCGGGAGACGATGTCGGCCGCGACGTAGTCCTTGCGCGTGGTGTTCGCCGTGACGATGGCGCTGATCAGGGTCTGCGGCACGTCGGCGTAGTTGGCCACCAGCTGCTTGGTGTCCTTGGGCAGGCAGTAGCCGCCGTAGCCGAAGGACGGGTTGTTGTAGTGCGTCCCGATCCTGGGGTCGAGGCCGACGCCCTCGATGATCTGGCGGGTGTCCAGGCCGTGGGTGGCGGCGTAGGTGTCGAGCTCGTTGAAGAACGCCACGCGCATCGCCAGGTAGGTGTTGGCGAAGAGCTTGACCGCCTCGGCCTCGGTGCTGTCGGTGAGCAGCACCGGCACGTCGTCGTCGAGCGCGGCCTGCGCGAGCATCGCCGCGAAGCGCTCGCCCCGCGGACCCTGGTCGCCGACGACGATGCGTGACGGGTGCAGGTTGTCGTGCAGCGCTCGCCCCTCGCGCAGGAACTCGGGCGAGAACATGATGTTCGGCGTGCCGAGCCGCTCGCGCAGCGACGCGGTGAAGCCGACCGGCACCGTCGACTTGATCACGGCCGTGGCGTCGGGGTTGATCGCCACGACGTCGCCCACGACCTGCTCGACGCTGCTCGTGTCGAAGTAGTTGGTGCGCTCGTCGTAGTTCGTCGGGGTGGCGACGACGACGAACTCGGCCCCGGCATACGCCGTGTGCTTGTCGCTCGTCACGGTGAGCCGCAGGTCGGGTCGGGCCAGCCGCTCCTCGATGTCGGGGTCGACGATGGGGCTGCGGCGCTCGCGGATCAGGGCCAGGCGGCCCTCGTCGATGTCGTAGGCGACGACGTCGTGGTGCTCGGCGAGGAGCACGGCGATGGACAACCCGACGTAGGAGGTCCCGACGACACAGATGGTTCGGTTCACGCCGAGCCACGATACGGGGCGGGAAGTTGCGTCGTGGGCCGTGGCGGAGTTGGCTGGAGGGGTGGTCGACGGCCGCACCGACGAGAGGACCCCCTTCATGCAGTTCGGACTGTTCATCCCGCAGGGCTGGCGCCAGGACCTCGTCGGCATCGACCCGGCGCAGCACTGGGGCGTCATGGCCGGGCTCGCCCGACGGGTCGACGGCAACCCCGACTGGTCCTCGATCTGGGTCTACGACCACATGCACACGACGCCCGCGCCGCTCGAGGAGGCCACCCACGAGGCGTGGTCGCTCATGGCCGCCTTCGCCGGTGTCACGGGCCGGGTCCGCCTGGGCCAGATGTGCACGTGCATGGGCTACCGCAACCCCGCCCACCTCGCCAAGATCGCCGCCACGGTCGACGTCATCTCGGAGGGTCGCCTCGAGATGGGCATCGGGGCCGGGTGGTACGAGCACGAGTGGCGCGCCTACGGCTACGGGTTCCCGAGCGCGGGGGAGCGCCTCCAGGCGCTGCGCGAGGGCGTCGAGATCATGCGCCAGATGTGGACCACGGGCCGTGCCACGTATGCCGGGGAGCAGTTCACCGTCGACGGCGCCCTGTGCTTCCCCGCCCACTGCAGGGGGATGCCGTGCCCGGGAGCCCGCGCAACGGCATCCCGGTGTGGGTGGCCGGCGGTGGTGAGCAGCAAGACGCTGCGGATCGCCGCCGAGTACGCCGACTACACGAACTTCTCTCCGGCGCCCGAGGAGTTCAGTGCCAAGAGCGAGATCCTGCGTGGGCACTGCGCCGACGTCGGCCGCGACTTCGACGAGATCGTGCGCAGCGCCAACTACAACGTCGTCATCGGCCACGACGAGGCAGACGTGCAGGAGCGGCTCGGCGTGGATCCGCGACCACTACACCGCGGCCGGACTGCCCCAGGACGTCGTCGAGAGGACGGTCAAGGCGTTCGCCGACGGCCCGCTCGTCGGCACGCCCGAGCAGATCATCGAGGCGCTCGTCGACCTGCGCTCGCGGGGGATGACGTACGCCATCACCTACTTCGTCGAGCAGGCCCACGACCTGTCCGGGGTCGAGATGTTCGAGCAGACCGTCA
>CAWESS010000028.1:0-29417 GCA_963811825.1 uncultured Actinomycetota bacterium
ACCTGGCGCGCACCGCCGACCGAGGACGTCGGGTTCAGCGCTGCATGCCCTCATGGCGCAGGCGCGGCCACTCGATCTTCGGGCAGGTGTCCATGACGACGTCGATCCCCGCCTCGCGGGCACGGGAGGCCGCCGCCTGGTCCACCACGCCCAGCTGCATCCAGATCGCGTCGATGTGGAGGCGGTCGCGCTGCTCGATGGCCTCGTCGACGACGGCTCCGACGTGGGTGGAGTTGACGAAGCAGTCGACGACCTTGAGGTCGGTGTCGGGGATGTCGGCGAGCGAGGCGTACCCCGTGGCGCCGTGCACGGTCTCGGCGCTGGGGTGCACCGGGATGATCGGCTTGCCGAGCTCGACCTGCAACCAGCGAGAGACCCTGTGTGCCGTGCGCTTGCGGTTGCTCGACAGGCCGACGACGGCCCAGGTGCCCGGGTCCATGAGGAGCGCTCGGATGAGGTCGGGGTCGTTCTGGTGGCGCAGGCCCATGCAGGAGATCATCCTCCAGCCACGGTCGCCCGTGGGGGCGAACTGACCCGCGGCGCGCCGTGGACGCCTCAGTCGTTGCCGAACAGGTCGCGGGTGTAGACCTTGTCGGCGACGTCACGCAGCTCGTCGACGAGGCGGTTGGCGACGATGAGGTCGCTGCGTCGCTTCAGCTCGTCGAGGTCCCGAACGACCTCGGACCCGTAGAAGCGGTCGTCGACGGAGCTCGGGCTCGTAGACGATGACCTCGATGCCCTTGGCCTTGACCCGCTTCATGACGCCCTGGACGCTGCTGGAGCGGAAGTTGTCCGACCCCGCCTTCATGATGAGGCGGTGGATGCCGACGACCCGGGGCTGGCGCGCCACGATGTCGGCCGCGACGTAGTCCTTGCGCGTGGTGTTCGCCGTGACGATGGCGCTGATCAGGGTCTGCGGCACGTCGGCGTAGTTGGCCACCAGCTGCTTGGTGTCCTTGGGCAGGCAGTAGCCGCCGTAGCCGAAGGACGGGTTGTTGTAGTGCGTCCCGATCCGGGGGTCGAGGCCGACGCCCTCGATGATCTGGCGGGTGTCCAGGCCATGGGTGGCGGCGTAGGTGTCGAGCTCGTTGAAGAACGCCACGCGCATCGCCAGGTAGGTGTTGGCGAAGAGCTTGACGGCCTCGGCCTCGGTGCTGCCGGTGAGCAGCACCGGCACGTCGTCGTCGAGCGCGGCCTGCGCGAGCAGCTCGGCGAACCGTCTCGCCGCGCGGACTCTCGTCGCCGACGACGATGCGTGAGGGGTGCAGGTTGTCGTGCAGCGCCCGCCCCTCCCGCAGGAACTCCGGCGAGAAGATGATGTTGTCGGTGCCGAGGCGCTCGCGCAGCCCCGCCGTGAAGCCGACGGGGATCGTCGACTTGATCACGGCCGTGGCGTCGGGGTTGATCGCGACGACGTCGGCGACGACCTGCTCGACGCTGCTCGTGTCGAAGTAGTTGGTGCGCTCGTCGTAGTTCGTCGGCGTGGCGACGACGACGAACTCGGCCCCGGCATACGCCGTGTGCTTGTCGCTCGTCACCGTGAGCCGCAGCGTCGGGCCGGGCCAGCCGCTCCTCGATGTCGGGGTCGACGATGGGGCTGCGGCGCTCGCGGATCTGGGCCAGGCGGCCCTCGTCGATGTCGTAGGCCACGACGTCGTGGTGCTCGGCGAGCAGCACGGCGATGGACAACCCGACGTAGGAGGTACCGACGACGCAGATGGTTGGGCTCATGCCGCGCACACGATACGGGGCGGCAAGTTGCGTCGGGGACCTCGGCGGAGTTGGGTGGAGGTGTGGTCGACGGCCGCACCGACGAGAGGATCACCTTCCATGCAGTTCGGACTGTTCATCCCGCAGGGCTGGCGCCAGGACCTCGTCGGCATCGACCCGGCTCAGCACTGGGGCGTGATGGCCGGTCTCGCCCGGCGGGTCGACGGCAACCCCGACTGGTCCTCGATCTGGGTCTACGACCACGTGCACACGACGCCCGCCCGATCGAGGAGGCCACGCACGAGGCCTGGGCGCTCATGGCAGCCTTCGCCGGGGTCACGGGGCGGGTGCGCCTCGGTCAGATGTGCACCTGCATGGGGTACCGCAACCCGGCCTACCTCGCCAAGATCGCCGCCACGGTCGACGTCATCTCTGAGGGTCGCCTCGAGATGGGCATCGGCGCCGGGTGGTACGAGCACGAGTGGCGCGCCTACGGTTACGGGTTCCCGAGCGCGGGGGAGCGGCTCCAGGCGCTGCGCGAGGGTGTCGAGATCATGCAGCAGATGTGGACCACCGGGACGGCCACGTATGCCGGGGAGCAGTTCACCGTCGACGGCGCCATGTGCTTCCCCCGCCCGCTGCAGGGCGATGCCGTGCCCGGGAGCCGTGCGCAACGGCATCCCGCTCTGGGTGGCCGGCGGTGGCGAGAAGAAGACGCTGCGGATCGCCGCCGAGTACGCCGACTACACGAACTTCCTCCGGCATGCCCGAGGAGTTCAGTGCCAAGAGCGAGATCCTGCAAGGCCACTGCGCCGACGTCGGCCGCGACTTCGACGAGATCGTGCGCAGCGCCAACTACAACGTCGTCATCGGCCGCGACGAGGCCGAGGTGCAGGAGCGGCTCGGCGTGGATCCGTGACCACTACACCGCGGCCGGGCCTGCCCGAGGACGTCGTCGAGTCGACCGGTGAAGGCGTTCGCCGACGGCCCGCTCGTCGGCACGCCCGAGCAGATCATCGAGGCGCTCGTCGACCTGCAGTCACGGGGGATGACGTACGCCATCACGTACTTCGTCGAGCAGGCCTACGACCTGTCCGGGGTCGAGATGTTCGAGCAGAGCGTCATCCCGCGTTCATCGAGCGCGAGCAGCACAGCGACATGTGGCACTTCATGCACGGGCGCTGAGGTGCCCGTCGCGGGTGAACCCCGTCCCCGTGGCGGGCGACCGTCATACCAGTCAGTAACATGAAGCCCATGAGCGGCAACCCTGACTTCGACACCTACCGGCTCTCCGAGGACCACGAGGCGATCCGCGAGGCGGTTCGTGCGGTGGCGCAGGACAAGATCGCGCCGTGGGCGGCGGCGGTCGACGAGGAGGCCCGCTACCCGCAGGAGGCGCACGACGCGCTGGTGGCGAGTGACTTCTTCGCGCCGCACGTGGGGGAGGAGTACGGCGGGGTGGGTGCTGACGCGCTCGCGACGTGCATCGTGATCGAGGAGGTCGCCCGGGCGGACGCGTCGGCCTCGCTGATCCCGGCGGTGAACAAGCTCGGCTCGATGCCGATCATCCTGGCGGGCAGCGAGGAGCTGAAGACCCGCTACCTCACGCCGCTCGCGGCCGGGGAGACGACGTTCTCGTACGGGTTGTCCGAGCGCGAGGCCGGCTCCGACACCGCGGCGATGAGGTGCAAGGCGGTGCGCGACGGCGACGACTGGGTGCTCACGGGCCAGAAGTCGTGGATCACGAACGCGGGGGTCTCGCGGTACTACACGGTGCTGGCCGTGACCGACCCGGACGGGCCGCGCGGCAACAACATCACGGCGTTCGTCGTGGAGGAGGACGACCCGGGCTTCACGTTCGGGGAGAAGGAGCGCAAGCTCGGCATCAAGGGTTCCCCGACGCGTGAGCTGCATCTTCGACCGCACCCGCATCCCGGGTGACCGGGTCGTGGGCACGGTCGGCGGGGGTCTGAAGCTGGCGTTGGCGACCTTGGACCACACCCGCGTCACGATCGGCGCGCAGGCCGTCGGCATCGCGCAGGGGGCGCTGGACCAGGCGGTCGCCTACGTCAAGCGAGCGCCAGCAGTTCGGCAAGGCGGTGGCCGAGTTCCAGGGGGTGCAGTTCATGCTCGCGGACATGGCCATGGAGCTCGAGGCGGCCCGACAGCTGGTGTACGTCGCGGCGGCGAAGTCCGAGCGTGGCGACGCAGACCTGCCGTTCTTCGGTGCGGCGGCGAAGTGCTTCGCCTCCGACGTGGCGATGAAGGTGACCACGGATGCCGTGCAGCTGCTCGGTGGTGCGGGCTACACCCGCGACTTCCCGCTGGAGCGGATGATGCGCGACGCGAAGATCACCCAGATCTACGAGGGCACCAACCAGGTGCAGCGCATCGTCATGGCCCGTCAGCTGCTCAAGGGCTGACAGCAGGCGCCGGAGTCCCGGGTACGGCGTCCGGCGTCACCCGTTGCTCGGGACGCCGTCCGTGCCCTCCGGCGGGCTGTCGATGGGGGTTCCCTCGCGCAGCATCGTGAAGAGCGCGTCTGCCCGGTCGTCGTCCCAGATGACCGAGCTGCCCGCGCTGGTGGCCCTGTTCGTCGACGCCAGCGGCACGACGAGGCTGAGGGCCTGGTCCGAGGAGACCTTCCGCATGGTCGACAGGATGCGGTAGGAGTCGAGCAGGGAGGTGTCCTCGCCGACGATGACGCTCGACGTGGCCGTGTGCGTGAAGCCCCACCAGCGCCAGGGGATGAGGACCGTCGACGGGGTGGCCGCCTGCTTCATGACGGCACCGAGGAACTGGCGCTGCCGCTCCGCTCGGCCGAGGTCCCCCCGGGGGTCGGAGTAGCGGGCCCGCACGTAGCCCAGGGCGTCCTTCCCGTCGAGGTCCTGACAACCGGCCTTGAGGTCGATGTCGGCCTTCTTGTCCTTGATGTCCCTCTTCACGCAGACCTCGACCCCCCCGAGGCTGTCGACGACCCCTGCGAACCCGCCGAGGCCGATCTCGACGTAGCCGTCGATCGGGAGACCTGTCGCCTCCTCGAGCGTGGCCACGAGCAGCTTCGGCCCGCCGAGGGCGAAGGCCGCGTTGACCTTGTTGTCGCGCTCACCGGGGATGGGCAGGAAGCTGTCGCGCGGGATCGAGATGAGCACGGGCTTCCCGGAACCGCTCGGCGTGTGCACGAGGATGATCGAGTCGGTGCGCCGACCCTTGGCGTTCCCGCCGATCCCGAGGTCCTCGCGCTCCTGCGCGGTCAGCCCCTCACGGCTGTCCGACCCGACGAGGAGGTAGGTGCTCCCGCTGGCGTCCGCAGGTCGTTCCGTGGTCGGAGTGGTGTCCTCGCGGGCCACCTGCGACCAGGCGTGGATCGGCGTCACGATGACGAAGGCCACCCAGGCCGACAAAGCCGCGAGCGCGATCCGCAGTCCGCGGCGTCCGCGGCCGGGGCGGCGTGGGCGTGGTGCACGCGGTGGCTCGTGGGGCACGCGGTGGGGCGGGAGGTGCTCCGCTCCCGGTCGGGACCGGCCGGCCGAGCTGGTCGTAGGCCGTGGCGCCGGCTGGTGCAGGAGGATGGGCGGGGCGCCACGGGGGGAGGGCGCCGGGTGTCGACGACGTAGACGTCCTCGTCGGCGGGCGTCGCTGGACGCCTCCCCTGGGGGATCGGCCGGGCGTGGTCGTCGTTCATGGCGTCGCTGTGGCTCTCGTCAAGGGGGTCACGTGGGGCACCATTCTGCCAAGCCAGTCTGGGATCTCCCTGACCGCGATGTCGCGACGCCGATGTTGCTCACCCCGGCGCGCCTTGTCCACCCCTGCGGGCTGACGGTCGATACTCGGCACCCATGGGACAACAGCGCGGCTCGTCGGTGCTCGATCGCCGGGCGACCGAGGCGCCGATCCGCGTTGACACGCGCACGGCGGGCGGGCCGCGGCGGGACCGCCGTCGCGCCATCACGCTGCTCGGGATGACGGTCGTGCTCCCGGGGTCGGCCCAGCTCGCGGCCGGCAACGCGCAGCTCGGGCGCTTCGCCCTGCGGGTCTGGTTCGGGGTGCTCGGGGCTGCGCTGCTCCTGGGGCTGCTGGCCTTCGTCAGCCGCACGGCCGCACTGACCGTCGTCACCCACCGCTGGACCCTCGACGGTGATCCAGGTGGTGCTCCTCGCCCTGGCGGTGCTGTGGGCGCTTCTGCTCGTCGACGCCTGGCGGCTCGGCCGTCCCGACCGACTGCCGCAGCGGGACCGTCGTCGGCTGCTCGTCGCTCTCCTCGTGCTCCTCATCGTGCTTCCCGGCGGTGCCGCGTACGCCGGCGTGAACGTCGGCGCGGCCCGGGCCGCGATGACCTCGGTGTTCGGCACCGGGGAGGCCGCCGGCGCAGTCGACGGACGGTTGAACATCCTGTTGCTCGGTGGCGACAGCGGGGCCGGGCGCGAGGGACTGCGCCCCGACAGCATCCAGCTGGCCAGCGTCGATGCCGAGACGGGTGGCACCGTGTTGTTCGGCTTCTCCCGGGAGACCGAGCACATCACCTTCCGCCCCGGCTCGGTCATGGCGGGCCTGATGCCGCAGGGCTGGACGTGTGGTGACGAGTGCCTCCTCAACGGCCTCTACACCTGGGGCCAGGACCACGCCGGGCAGTTCCCGCCCGGCACGCAGGACCCGGGCCTCGTCGCGACGACCGAGGCGGTCGAGGCGCTGTCCGGCCTCGTCATCCAGTACCACGTGCTCGTCGACCTCAAGGGCTTCCGCAGCCTCGTCGACGCCGTGGGAGGCCTGGACATCACGGTTCAGCGGCGCACCCCGATCGGCTCGCAGTCGAACATCAAGGGCTGGATCGAGGCGGGGGAGCAGCACCTCGACGGTCACGACGCCCTCTGGTACGCCCGCAGCCGAGCCAACTCGACCAACTACGAGCGGATGGCCCGCCAGCGCTGTGTCGTCACGGCGATGATCCGCCAGATGGACCCCCAGACCATCGTCCTGAACTTCGGGGACATCGCCCAGGCGACGAAGGGGGTCTTCCAGACCGACATCCCCCAGGGCGCGCTGGCGACCATGGGTGAGCTCGCGGTGAAGACCAAGCAGCAGAAGATCACCTCGGTGAACTTCGTGCCGCCGCTCATCAATCCGTGGGACTACGACCCGGCCGTCATCCACGCCGCGGTCGACAAGGCCATCGCGCGGTCCGAGCAGGCCGACGAGACGGTGGCCGAGACCTCCGCAGCGGCACCGACGGCCGGAGCAGCATCCGGTGGTGGTGGGGGCGAGCCGTCGGGCGAGCCGAAGAAGCAGGCAGTCATGGAGCGGCCGGGCTCCGACCCTGACGCCGACACGTCCGACCTCGCGAGCGTGTGCTCGGCGGGATAGGCGTGTCGCGTCACTCGGCGCAGGCCACCATCTCGAAGAGCCGGTAGGGGCCGGCTGCCGCCACCTCCCGCCACGCCGGGGAGGTGGCCACGCCGTCCACCCCGACGAACTGTCGACGAGAGCGACTTCCACCCCAGAGGAACGGAACTCCGCCGGTCAAGGCGTGGGTCACCCCTTGTGCTCGGGCCATGCGGCATATCTGCGGGTCGTCGCCGACCTGATCCAGGCGCAGCCCGAGCAGCCGCAGGTCCGCGGTGCTGTTGGCCTTCTCCGTCGGCCAGAGCATGGTGGTCCCGCCCACGACGTACATGTACGTCCCGCCCTTCCAAGGGTCAGCGGCGACGACGACGTCGTCCGGCAGCTGCGCCGCCAGCGCGTGCAGGGCGGCCAGCTCCTCCGGGTTCGCCCAGGACCGCGCGACCCCGGGATGGAAGTACGGGCGCAGCCACTTCACATCGCGTCCTACCCACGCTGACTGAGGGATGACGAGAGCGGCGACGACCGCTGCGGCCATCGCCCCTTCCCACGCCCACCCGGGACTCCGGTGGCGCCCGAGGAGACGAGCCGGGCCCAGGATCGCCGCTGTGGCCGTGAGCGCTGCCGGGAGCACACCGACCGCCGCAAGCCGGATGGCGTTGTTGTACCAGGGCCACGTGAGCAACCGCGCGGTCGGGGTGTCCACCGCGGCATTGAGGAAGTAGGCCGTGACGAGCAGGGTCAGGCTGAGAAGGATCCACAGGGCAGGTCGGAACCAGAGGACGATGGCGACGCAGCCGACCAGCACCGTGAGGCCGAGCAGGTACGCGGGGGTGGCCACCCGGGGTGCGAAGCCCATGACGTCCACCAGTGCGTCGTGCACGCTCATCTCGGGACCCGGCGCCCCCGTGGCCCTCATGCTTCCCGGGACGACGAGGAACGACGCGGCGACTCCGAGAACCATCGCCGAGGAGATGAACGCCATCGGCAGGCGTCGCCACGGCGTGGTCCTCGGGGCGCGCAGCCGGCGGGCCGCGGCGACGAGGGCGGCCACGGCGACGAATACGGCTCCCGTGATCACCGCCTGGGGATGGGCGAGGGCCAGACCTGGGAGGCAGACGGCCGCGGCGAGGAGGCTGCGCAGGACGGGATCCGTCGATCCGAGGTTGGGAGCCAGGCCGGCCGTGACCGCCAGACCGATGGCGAGGACGCCGGGCAGGAGAGCTTGTCCGTAGAGGTTGGCCCAGAGGACCCCGAAGCCCATGAGCATGAACGGGAAGGCGATGAAGAGCACGCTCGTGACGGCTCCAAGAGCGGCGGCCGCGGCACCACCGAAGGTGATCCGGGCTACCACCGCCATGCTGAACGGCCAGATGACGCCGGCCGTGACGAGCACGACGGCGGAGATGGCCACCACGGCAGGTGTGTCCGTGAACAGAGCCACCGAAGCCGCCATGGAGTGCAGTCCGATGGGGTAGCCGGACGTCACCGGACCACGGGCAAAGGTCGTGCCGTGTTGGTAGGAGATGTCCTGGTTCTCGGCCATCCACTGGGTGACCCCGAGATGGAAGATGGTGTCGGGGTGCTGCGGGAACTCCTCCGGCGAGTCCGCCGAACCAGTGAGGACGAACCCCACGATGAGGGCCGCGGCGATGGTCCCCAGGAGCAGGGCTGTCGCTGTGGCCCACGGCGGGCCGTCGACTCCGGACGGCGGCCTCCCGGCTGCGGGGGTGGCGCCGGGGTCCGTCCTCGGCCGCCTGCGGCCCCGGGCAGCCCGCAGGGCGAACCATGCCCCTCCTGCCACGAGCCAGACGACGGTGATGCCGAAGACGAGCATCGCGGCCGTCCACGGGCGGTTCGCGGCCGCCGCTGCACTCCCGGCCAGCACGACGATCCCGGTCGACAAGGCCGGGGCTGCGGCTGCCGCCACGGTCGGTCGCAGCCCGAGGAGCGTCAAGGGCACGAACCCGGGAAGGAGCAACAGCACCATCGCCACGATGGCGGGAAGCAACGCATCGGACCATTCGTAGGAACCCGGGGTCAGCACGAAGCGAGGCTACGCGACGTGGACGGTGTGCTCGAAGCGCCCGGTAGAGTGTCGAGGCCGCCCCCCCGGATCCCGTTCAGGAGTCGCCCCCACATGCCCGAGGTTCGTAGTGCCGCCGACAGCCTTCTCAAACTGCCGCGGCAGGTGGGCAAGGCGATCCGCAACGAGTGGTACCACGCTACCGCCAGGTTGCCTGTCCGTCCGGACGTCGTCCTGTACGAGGCCTTCGGCGGCAGGGGTGTCGTCTGCCATCCCGAAGCCATCTTTCGTGAGCTCCTCGGTGCTGAGGACCAGGAGCATCTTCACCACGTGTGGGTCATCGGTGAGGACGTGGTGCTCACGGAGCACCTTCGCGAGATCGAACGGCACCCGAGGGTGTCCTTCGTGCGTCGAGGCAGCTACGCCTATGTCAAGGCGCTCGCCACCTCCGGCTTTCTGGTCAACAACGCGACGTTCCCGGCGGCCTTCGCCAAGCGGGAGGGGCAGGTCTACCTCAACACGTGGCACGGCACACCGCTGAAGCGGATGGGCCACGACGAGCCGGGGGAGACGGCGGCCACCCGCAACGTCCTGCGGAACTTCCTCATGTGTGACTACCTGCTCTCCAGCGGCCCGTACATGACGAGCACGATGTACGAGTCCGCGTACCGCCTGCTCAACATCTACCCCGGGCGGATCATCGAGGAGGGCGGCCCTCGCACCGACCGGCAGTGTCTTGGCCCCGGGGAGTCGTCGACGGTGCGTCAGCAGCTCGTGACAGCCGGCCTCGATCTCGGTGAGGGCACCGAGCGGATCGTTCTCTACGCGCCGACGTGGCGCGGAGCGAACTTCGCCGCCGCCGCCGACGACGCCCTTGACCTGCTGACCCGGACCGAGCGGCTGGCCCACCGCCTGGGCTCCGGTCACCGGGTGCTGCTCAAGGTGCACCAGCAGGTCTACGACCTGGCCCGTGCCCACCCGGAGGTTGCGGGACGGCTCGTGCCCAACGAGATCCCCACGAATGCCGTCCTCGGTGTCGTCGACGCCCTCGTCACCGATTTCAGCAGCATCCTCTTCGACGCGCTCGCCACCGACCTCCCCATCGTCCTGTTCGCCCCGGACCTCGAGGAGTACGCCGCCACTCGCGGGCTGTACCTGGCCGAGGACGAGCTTCCCGGTCCGCTCCTCACCGACCTCGAGGCCGCAGCCGACCGTATCCTCGCCGTGGGAACCGGTTCTCAGCTGGACCCACAGGTCACCCACGCAGGGGTTTACCGGTCCGCCAAGGAGCGGTTTGCCGCCAAGGACGACGGGCTCGCCGCCAAGCGGGTCGTCGACGTGGTCTGGCGAGGCAGGACGGAAGGGATGTCGGTCTCTCCGGTGCGCCATGACGGTCGCACGACGATGCTCGTCTACCTCGGCGGACTGAAGTCGAACGGGATCACGACGTCAGGCGTGAACCTGCTGCGCAACATCGACCACTCGCGGTTTGACGTCACGGCCGTGTACCGCCATTCGGGAAGTGGGGATCGGGCCATCAACGCGGCGCGGATCCCTCCGGAGGTGCGCCGACTGGCCCGGATCGGTCGGTTCACGACCGGCAAGGCCCACCGCCGCAAGCGGCGGCGCCTCCTCCAGCAGGGTGGCCACATGTCCCCGCAGCAACTGCAGAAGATGCTTGCGCTCCTCAACGCCGAGTGGCGCCGCTGCGTCGGCTCGGCCCGCTTTGACCACCTCATCGACTTCAGTGGCTACTCGCCCTTCTGGTCCTTCCTCATGGCCGAGGCCCCCACGTCGCACCGCTCGATCTGGTTGCACAACGACCTCAGGGCGGACCAGATGCGGACGGTCGATGGGGGGCGTCCGTTCGAGCACCACCTCGGGGCCGTCTTCTCGTCGTACCGCTTCTACGACAACCTGGTCTCGGTCAGCGATGCGCTGCGCGACATCAACGCGGAGCGGCTGGCCGACCACGCGCCCCGCTCGAAGTTCACCTTCGCACGCAACACCATCGACGCTGACAGCATCCGCGCCGCCGCGGCAGGCGACCCTGATGCAGCGCGAGAGTGGCCGGGGGACCACGTTCTCGATCTGGTCCCCACGGACGGGGAGGAGGCCGACAAGGTCTTGCCGACACCCGACGTCCTCGCCCGCCAGCACGACGTTCCCCACCTGCAGGGGGAGATCGCCAGACGACTCGCCCTGAGGGCGGTGCCGCCCCGATCGGGCGGGATGAGGTTCGTGACCGTCGGGCGGGTGTCTCCCGAGAAGAACCATGCGCGCCTCATTCGCGCCTTCGCCGCACTGCGTACGGATCACGGGGAAGCCGAGCTCGTGGTGATCGGTGACGGTCCGCTGCTGGAGGCCACGCGGGAGCTCGCAGGCTCGCTCGGCGTTGCGGACGGGGTGCACTTCACGGGACTTCTACACAATCCGTGGGCGCTCATGGCCGAGTGCGACGTCTTCGTCCTGTCCAGCGACTACGAGGGCCAGCCCATGGTCATCCTGGAGGCTCGGGTGCTCGGCTTGCCGGTGGTCTCGACCGCATTCGGCTCGGTGGGCGGGGCGGTTCCGGTCGGAACGGGTCTGGTCGTCGAGTGCTCGCACGAGGCGCTCACGGAAGGGATGGCGGCAGCCCTGCGTGGCGAGGTGCCAAACCCGCCGTTCGACGACCAGCGCTACAACGGCGAAGCCATGACGGAGTTCTACCGGGCCATCGGGGCGACGTGACACTCAACAAGTCGTACTCCCTCCTCAACTTCCTCAACCGCAGCCACTCACGGGTGTTTCGTCACGGGGTCGGCGGCGCGGCCTACGCCGGCACGCTGGCCGTGACCGGGCGGCCGGCGATCGCAAGCCTCGTGAGGGCCCAGTTCGTCAATGACGAGACGAAGTACGGCTTCCGGCTCGCGGGTTGGGTCCTTCGCCGCGGGTGGCCACAGGTGGAGACCGTGACCGACGACTTCTTCGACTTCACCCTCGGTGCGGGGCCGGCCGACCTCGAGGCGATCGAGGCGTTCATCACCCGACGCCGGGGTGCGCTGCCCGACCACCTGTGGCGGGCCGACGACCTGTTCGTCAGGGCCGCACGCATCCACGCCCAGCTCGATGCAGGCGCCCGCGACATCGGCGCGCTGCGAGTGGACTTCCGGACCCACGCCGACGAGCTGCTCGCCCTCATCAGCAGTGCGCAGGGGGATCCCTCGGGCCCGGCCTCCGACCGGCAGGGCGACTTCTCGGTCGAGGACGCGCGCAGCGCCCTCGTCGACCTCGCCGACGCGCTCCCCGTCGAGCAGTGGCGCTGGTACGTCATCTCGGGCACGTTCCTCGGCGTCGTGCGCGAAGGGGGTTTCCTCGCCCACGACTACGACATCGACGTCGGGGTCACCTTCGACCCGGCCCACCCCGAGGTCCTCGACCACCTCGTCGCGGCACTGCGGCGCTCGCCGCGGTACGTGGTCAAGAAGCTCGATGACGCCCAGACCGTCATCGAGACCGAGCCGGGCCGGTATGCCGTCGAGCGCGCGCCCGCACTCGTCAAGCTCATCCACGAGAACGGCATCAACGTCGACGTCTTCGTGCACCACCTCGAGGGCGACCGGGTGTGGCACGGCTCGTCGATCCACCGCTGGGATAACAGCGCCTTCGACCTCGCCGACTACGTGCTCGCGGGAGTGCCCGTGCTCGGCCCGGCCGACGCCGACAGGTACCTCACCGAGAACTACGGTGACTGGCGCACCCCGGTGACGCAGTTCAACTGCACGACCGGCACACCCAACCTCGTCATCACCCGGTCGTTCCGCTCCGTCGCACTGTTCCTCACCCGCCTGGCCCACTTCTCCCATGGCGATCCCGTCGAGTACGCCAAGCTGCGCGCGACCCTCATCGAGGAAGGCATGCTGCGCGACGTGGACGGCATCCTGCGGTTGGAGCGCGACATCTGATGCTGCCTCGACACGGGGTGGGTTGCCGTGCCGTATCCTCGCGACGGCGCCTGCACAGGGGCGCACCGTTCCCTGCCGACGCCGAATCGAGGTGCCCGCGTTGATCACACGGGTCAGGGCGGTGTGGCGTCGGCGCGAGATCCTCGGCACCCTCGTCCAGCGCGACCTGCGGGTGCGCTACTCGCGCAGCGTGCTCGGGTACGTGTGGACCGTGCTCGACCCGCTCCTCATGGCCAGCGTGTACTTCGTCGTCTTCACCTTCATCTTCAAGGCCGGCCGGGTCGCCGACCGCCCCTACTTCCTCTACCTGCTCTCCGGCCTGCTCGCGTGGCAGTGGTTCACGGGGTCGGTCACGGACACGACGAAGAGCCTGATCCAGGAGGCGCGCCTCGTCCGTTCGACGAACCTGCCCCGCGAGGTCTGGGTCATCCGCTGTGTGGTCGCGAAGGGGGTCGAGTACGTCCTGTCGTTGCCGATCCTCGTCGGCTTCGTCATCTACTACCTCGCGGTGGGGCGGGTCGACCTCGACTGGGAACTGTTGCTGTTCCCGCTCGGCATGGTGCTCCAGTTCCTCCTCCTGGTGGGGCTGGGCCTCCTCCTCGCTCCCATCACGGTGCTCGTGACGGACATGCAGAGGGTCGTCCGCATCTTCCTGCGGTTCTTCTTCTACCTCTCGCCGGTGCTCTACGGCCTGCAGTCGGTGCCCGACCAGCTCCGTGCGGTGCTGATCCTCAACCCACTCAACGGCATCCTGTCCCTCTACCGCGGCGGTTTGTTCGATCGGTCCGTCTCCTGGGTCGACGTGGGGGTGAGCGTGGCGATGTCCCTCCTGCTCGTCGTCCTCGGGTTCTGGACGTTCTCGCGGCTCGAGCGCTCCGTCCTGAAGGAGATCTGAGCCGATGAGCGTGGTCATCAGTGCGAAGGACGTCGGGGTCGAGTTCTACACGTCGCGTCGCCGCAAGATGCAGGTGCGCGACCTCCTGTTCCACGGTCGCGCCACGACCTCCACGGACACGTTCTGGGCCCTCAAGGACGTCTCCTTCGCCATCACCAAGGGTGAGGCGGTGGGCCTGGTCGGGGGCAACGGCAGCGGCAAGAGCACCCTCTTGAAGACCATCGCGGGCGTGCTCCTACCCGACGCGGGCACGGTGCAGGTCGACGGAGGGGTCGCCCCCCTCATCGAGCTCACGGGCGGGTTCCGCGGCGAGCTCACGTGTCGTGACAACCTCTGGGTGCAGGCCGGCCTGCACGGGCTGTCCAAGGCCCAGATCGAGGAGCGATTCGAGGACATCGTCGAGTTCGCGGGCCCCCAGGTCCGCGCGGCCCTCGACCGGCCCTACCGTCACCTCTCGTCCGGGATGCAGGTGCGCCTGGGCTTCGCCGTCATCTCCTCGCTCGACGAGCCGATCTTCCTCGTCGACGAGGTGCTCGCGGTCGGTGACAAGGCCTTCCGGGAGAAGTGCTACACGCGGATGGAGAGCCTGCTGGCCGAGGGTCGCACCCTGTTCCTCGTCTCGCACTCCGAGCGCGACCTCAAACGGTTCGGGGCTCGGGGCCTGTACCTGCGGTCCGGCGAGCTCGTGATGGATGGGCCCATGGATGAGGTGCTCGCCCGCTACAACGAGGACCAGGGGACCGCGCGCGCGTGATCCGTCCCGACTGCCCGCCGGTCGTGTGCTCGAGCAGAGCATCCGCGGTCTTCTCCCTCGGAGGTGGCCTGTCGGTGTGCTGCCCGGCGCTGAACAGCAGGTCGCGCTCGGGCACGTTCCGCAGCGGACAGACCGACGGACCACTGTCCAGACCCTGACGTCGGTCGGCGGAGGGTCACGACCACCGCTCGGGCCCCTCCATGATGACAGTCAGCTGACGTCGCCGGCCGACGGGCCATCGCGGTGGCGCGTCTCGTCGAGGGCCATGCGCCGGGCCAACTTCGTGTAGTGGGTCTCGAGGTCGCGAAAGCGCAGGTACGTCGTCACGGTGAAGCTGAGGAAGGCGACGACGAGGGCGTACAGGACGAGGTCGGTACCACGACCGACCCCCACCTTCTGGGCGATCGTGGTCCACACGTCGGGAAAGAGGATCGACACCGCGGCGAAGCCCGCGAAGACGACCAGCCCGATGCGCCGGATCGCCTGGGCCCTGGCGCCGCGGGAGCGGAAGAGCCGCGCCACGACGAGCACCACGATGGCGATGAGGACGACCTGGATGATGACCAAGGGGCTCACCGGAACATCAGCTCCACGAGGATGTTGACCGAGTTCCACAGGGACTGGCCCTTGGACTTCGAGTAGTCGGTGTAGAGGATGTGCACCGGGCTCTCGCCGTAGGGCACCTTCATGTCTCCGATCTGGGCCACGATCTCGGACGCGTGCGCCATCCGGTTCTGGGTGATGTCGAGGCGTTCCACCACGTTGCGATGCATCAGCCGCAGGCCGTTGTGGGCGTCCGTGAGCCTGGTGCCGGTGGTGAGGTTCGTGTAGCCGACCGCAAGACGCAGGACGAGCTTCTTCATGAAGCTCGGCGTCGTGCGGGCGTCGAGGAACCGGGATCCGAAGACCACCTTGAGGTCCTCGGCGCTGGCCTTGTCGAGCATCGCGAGAACGTCGGAGACCTGGTGCTGGCCGTCGGAGTCGAACGTCACGACCCATCGCATGGTCGGCACACCGAGGGTGTACTCGAACCCGGTCTGGAGGGCGGCCCCCTGGCCGAGGTTCACGGGATGCCGCACCACGACGGCGCCGGCGGAGGCCGCGGCATCTGCCCCGTGATCCGATGACCCGTCGTCGACGACGACGATGTTGGGGAAGGTGCGCCGGGCGTCGCGGACGACGTCGGCGATCACGGTCTCCTCGTTGAAGAGGGGGACCACGAGCCAGACGTCGTCGTTGGTGCGGGGGGCGCTGCTCATCGCGGACAGCCTACGGCGAACATGGCGTGACCTGCCGGTGACGCACGGAGGACGGTCACCACCCGGCGTCTCGTGCCTCGCGAGCCCACCAGCGCAGGCCCTCGTACTTCACGCGGGCCACGTGGCCCCGGCGGCGGCGACCGGTGGCCGCGTGCTCCGCGTGCCGCAGCACGGCGCTCGGCACGTAGCGCACGGTGAGGCCGAGGCGGGCGCACTCACGCCCGAACCACAGCTCCTCACCGAAGAGCGCGAACGGGTAGTCGCAGGAACCGCCTGCGGCGAAGAACCGCGGGGTCAGCACGATGCACGAGCCGTGGCCCGCGAAGGCGGTACTGCCGGGTTCGGCCCCGCCCACGGTCCGCGAGCTGTGCCCCTCCTTGCGGAGCAGCAGCAGGTCGGTGACCCGTGGGAAGCGGTGGATGGCGGCGAGGGCGCGCAACCACCGGGCGGAGGGCGGCCGCAGGAGGTTGGGATTCTGGTCCTGGCCCAGGCTTCCGATGATGCTCGGCGCGAGCCATCCGGCATCCGGGAATGCCTCGACCTGCGCCAGCAGCTCGCCGACGACACCCGGGTCGGCGAGCAGGTCGCAGTTGGAGAGCACGACAGGCCGCGTCGTGTCGACGTGGGGGAGGGCCCGCTGCAGGGCCGGCAGGTAACCGGGGTTGTCCTCGAAGGAGAGCACCTGCACCCTGGGATCGTCCGCGAATGCCGTGGCCGCGGCCTCGGTGTCACCGGGCCGGTTCGCGCACAACACGACGGCGACGGGGGAGCCGGCCCCGAGCGAGCCCACGAGGTGCACGGCGTCGTCCACGCCGCCGTAGGAGACGATGACCCAGGTGAGGAGGGGCTGGACGCCGCTCACGGCGCGCTCGGGGCGCTCGGGGTGCTCGGGGTGCTCGGGGAGCGTCAGCACCGCGACGGAACAGCACGGCGTACACCCTCTTGAGCACGGTCGGGGGAATCACGCGGAACGCACCGCGCACGACCATGTTGCGAACCAGCAGGACGTTCCCGATCGTGCCGGTGTCGCGCAGGCGCCGTTGGACGTCCCACTCGTACGGCAGCATCCGCCAGCCGCCGCGGCGCGAGATCATGCCGTCTCCGGCATTGAAGAGCACGAGGGGCTCGTCGATGTTCTCGGCCCGGGCACCGGCCGAGAGCAGCCGGGCGAACAGGTCGTAGTCCTGCATGTAGCGCAGGTCGGCGTACCCGCCGACGTCGAGCGCCAGCTGCCGGCGGAAGACGGCCGTCGGGTTGTTGATGGGGTTGTTCAGGCGCATCCGCGCGACGATCTGTTCGTGGGTGCGGGGGTTGCGTCGCAGGCCGACGACGTGGTCGGGGGAGCCCTCGAACTCGAGCATCGAGGACCCGACCACGTCGAGCTGGTGGTCGCGCACGGCATCCATCTGTCGCTCGAGCCGGTGAGGGAGCGAGACGTCGTCGGAGTCGTGACGGGCGACGAAGTCACCGGTGGCGAGCTCCAGGCCTCGGGCCGAGGCGAGCCCACTGCCGACGTTGCGGGGGAGTCGTTCGACTCGGGTGCCGGGGTGCGCGGCGACCGCTGCGGCAAGGGCATCGTCGAGCGGCCGCGGAACCGGGCCGTCGACGACGACGAGGAACTCGTCCGGCGGCCGGGTCTGCCCGGTGATCGACGCGACCGAACGCTCGAGCTCCTCGACCGAGGTCCCGTGGTAGGTCGTCATGAGCACGGTGAGGGTCGGCGGCACCTGTCGATCCTAGGCGGTCGGGGCGCCGGGTCCCCGACCGCGCACCGTCGCCCACAGCGCGGCGACGTCATGGCGGTTGAGCACGAGCCAGACGAGGCCGAACAGGGTCGCCGCGCCGACCTGCGCGACGGCACCAGCCGGTCCCTCGACCCGCCGTGCGAGCCCGGCGAGCACCACGACGAGGGCGATGCCACCGAGGAGCTTGGCGGCGAGGCCGACCCACCGGTGGCGTTCGACCCACCACACCGTCGCCAGGGCACCGAAGGAGGCCAGGCCAGCCCCGACGAGGTAGCCGAGGGCGACGCCCGTCGTGCCGAACCGTGGGGCCAGGACGGGCCAGACGGCCAGGCTGACGACGAGGCCGCTGACGTTGAGGTACGCGACGGCCCGTGGCCCTCGGGCCCGGGTGGACTGCAGCGTGGTCGCGGCGCCGAGGGCGATCGAGGTGAGCATGACCGCGATGAGCAGCACAGGCAGGATGGCCGCCGCGGCGCTGTACTCCTCCCCCCACACGACGGCGATGGCGAGTGGGCTGACGATGACGAGCACCCCGAACAGGCCGACGAAGATCGCGGTGAGCCGGCGGGCGATGGCGTCACTGTGGGAGTGCACCGCTGCCCGGTCGCCGCGGCCGGCCGCTGCGACGAGCGGCGGCACGAGCACCGTGCTCAGCGCGATGGAGAGCATCGAGGCAGGGGTGGCCAGGGTCAGGGCGGCCGCGTAGTCACCGGCCTCGGCGGGACCGGCGAAGGAGTGGGCGGCGAGCTGGGAGAGCTGGAGCAGTCCGCCGCTGGCGAGCCCGCTCACCGCGCCGAAGAGCACGAAGTGGTCGATCTCCCGGCGTACCGCGGCGTCGACCCGGCCCGCGGCCCGAGCCGGCCATGAGGCGATCGCGAAAAGGGCGTAGCCCAGTGCCATCGGCAGGAGGGCCAGGACGGTGAGGTCGAGCGCGAGGACGATGACGACCGCGACGAGCGCCGTTGCCGCGGCGATCGTGTCCCAGACCGCGACGTGCCGGAAACGCAGTGCGCCGTACTGGATTCCGCGCAGAGTGCTGTACATCGAGTATGCAAACGCGAGGAGCACCGTCCCGATCGTCTGCGCCGCCCCGAAACCGAGCCACAGGGAGCCAGCGAGGGCGACCGACGTCGGCAGGACCATGCTGATCAGTGCCGTGCGGGTGGCGATGTGCCGGGCGACCGTCGCGGCACCCTCGGGGTTGCCCAGGGTGGCCCGCAGTGCCACGAAGCGGGTTCCGGCGGTGGCGGCAGGGGCCGCCCAGAGCTGGCTCGTGAGCACTGACAGCGACAGCGACGTGTTCGTCTGGCCGAGCAGCTCGCGCGAGCCGAGGTGGCCGATGAGCAGGCTGTAGAGCAGGCGCCCGGCTCCCTGAACCGCTGTCGCGTAGGTGCTGAGCGCGGCGCGGGAGCGAAGGCTTCCCGAAGGGCTGGTCGGCTCCTCGCCGTCGCCGGCGGGTGCCCCGGGGGCCCGCTCGTCGTCCCCGCTCACCGGGACCGCGCGGGGCGGCGCGGGTTCTCGGCCCACCGTCGCAAGGACAGGGGCGGCTCGGGCGGCATGCGGGCAGCATAGCGAGGGGCCGGCGGACGGTTTTGTGGTAGGGGAGGTACAGATGGGGTTCATGTGACACACTTCGACCGCACCTCGGGTCCCCCCGACCGTCCCCGAGCCCGCCAGGCTGGACCGGTCGGGCGGGCGCCCGCTCCCAGAACCCCGGGTCGAGAACATGAGAACCGAACCATGAGAGCTCTGCGCCTGATCACCGTGTCCGCGATGCTCGCGGCCTGCGGCCTTGTCGTCCTCGTGTCACCCGCCGGAGCCTGGCCCCAGGGCTCCCGCGCCGCGGCCACCGTCGTCGAGACCTATCCGCGACCCGCCGGCTCGTCCTACGCGCTTTCCGGGCGCGGCTTCGGCCACGGTCGCGGGATGAGCCAGTACGGCGCCTACGGCGCGGCGCTCCAGGGACTGACCCGCAACCAGATCCTGTCCTTCTACTATCCGGGCACCACGCGATCCACGGGGATCGGCAACCCGACGATGCGGGTGCGCCTCACCGCCCTGGGCTCGTCGAAGACCCAGGTCGTCGCCCAGCCCGGGCTCGTGGTCTCCGACGGCAGGCGGACGGGCTCCCTGTACGTGAGGAACGCCGATGGGACGCTGAGGCAGCGCTGGCGCATCGTGCCCGAAGGTGGCGGACTCACCCTCCAGTGGCTCGAGAAGGGGACCTGGCGGAGCACGAGCAGCTGGAGGGGTGTGACGACCGCGCTGTCCCTCAGCGACCCCGCGCTCGGCAAGGTACGGGTCGTGATGCCCGATGGCACGCAACGCGACTACCGGCGCACCGTGCGCAGCATCGCGTGGGGCTCGGGTGTCATGACGCTCAGCGTCGTCCCGATGCACTACTACCTCCAGAGCGTCGTGCCCTCGGAGATGCCCCCGTCGTGGTCCACGGCAGCGCTCGAGGCGCAGGCCGTCGCAGCGCGCACGTTCGCCGCGCGCCAGACCGTTCAGCAGAAGGCCGGAAATCCCTACGACACCTGCGACTCGACGACCTGCCAGGTGTACCGCGGACTGGCGGGGTACACCTCCAGCGGCGCCCTGGTGCCGTACGAGAACCCCAGGACGACAGCGGCCGTCGCGGCGACCAGCGGCCTCGGGATCTACGACGGCGGTGTCGTCGCCCTGACCGAGTTCGGCTCGTCGAACGGAGGCCGGACGGTGGCGTCCTCGTTGCCCTACCAGGTGTCGAAGGCCGACCCCTACGACGCGATCCCGGCGGGGAGCACGAGCCGGTGGACGACGTCCCTACCGGTCAGCAGGATCGAGCGGGCCTACCCGACGACGGGGACGTTCAAGGCCCTGCGCATCGACAGGCGGGACGGCCTGGACGCCTGGGGCGGGCGGATCGTGAGCCTGACCGTCATCGGGTCGGCGGGCTCCAGGACCGTCACCGGGGACGCGTTCCGGGCGGCCATGGGGCTGCGCAGCACCTGGTGGACGGTGACCTAGGCCGTCGCCAGGTCGGCGTCGGGTCCTCGCCGACCGTCACCCCAGCTCGACGCTGAACGGGGCGCCGGTCGCCTCGCGCACCTGCTCCTCGCGTCACGTCGGGAGCGAGCTCGCGCAGCACGAGCCCGCTCTCGGTGACGTCGATGACCGCGAGGTCGGTGATGATCCGCTGCACGACCGCCTTGCCGGTGAGCGGCAGCGAGCACTCCTGCACGATCTTGTGCGAGCCGTCCTTGGCGACGTGCTCCATGAGCACGACGACCTTCTTCGCGCCGTGGACGAGGTCCATGGCGCCGCCCATGCCCTTGACCATCTTCCCGGGGATCATCCAGTTGGCGATGTCACCGCCGGCCGAGACCTGCATGGCGCCGAGGATCGCCGCGTCGACCTTGCCGCCGCGGATCATGCCGAACGAGGTGGCCGAGTCGAAGTACGACGCCCCGCGCCGCACGGTCACGGTCTCCTTCCCGGCGTTGATGAGGTCGGGGTCGACGCGCGTCGTCCAGGGGGTACGCGCCGACACCGAGGATGCCGTTCTCGGACTGGAGCACGATCTCGACGTCGTCGGGCACGTAGTTGGGCACGAGGGTCGGCAGGCCGATGCCGAGGTTGACGTAGGCGCCGTCCTCGAGCTCGGCGGCAGCGCGCGCGGCCATCTGCTCACGGGTGAGGGGCATGGCTCAGGACTCCTTCGTCGTGGCGTCAGCGGCGAGGGGCTGACGGTACGGCGCTCGATGCGCTTGTCGGCGGCCTGCTCGGGGGTGAGCGGCAGCACCCGTTGCACGTAGATGCCGGGCAGGTGCACGTCGTCGGGGTCGATCTCGCCGGGCTCGACGAGCTCTTCCACCTCCGCGACCGTGATGCGACCGGCCATGGCGGCGAGCGGGTTGAAGTTGCGGCTGGACTTGTTGAAGACGAGGTTGCCGTGCCGGTCGCCCTTCCAGGCCCGCACGAGGCCGAAGTCGGCGACGATCGCGTGCTCGAGCACGTACTCGCGCTCGACGCCGTCGTGCTCGAAGACGCGCACCTCCTTGGCCGGTGAGGCGAGCGCGACGGAGCCGTCGGCGGCATACCGCCACGGCAGCCCGCCGTCGGCGACCTGGCTGCCGACGCCGGTCGGCGTGAAGAAGGCGGGGATGCCGCTGCCTCCCGCGCGCAGCCGCTCGGCGAGGGTGCCCTGTGGCGTCAGCTCGACCTCGAGCTCGCCCTCGAGGTACTGCCGCGCGAACTCCTTGTTCTCCCCGACGTAGGAGGAGACCATGCGCCGGATCTGTCGGGCGGCGAGCAGGATGCCCAGGCCCCAGTCGTCGACGCCGCAGTTGTTCGAGACGACCTCGAGGTCCCGCACGCCGCTGCGGTGCAGCTCGGCGATGAGCACGGAGGGGATGCCGCACAGCCCGAACCCGCCGACGGAGAGGGTGGCTCCGTCAGAGATTCCGGCGACGGCGTCGGCAGGGGTGGCGACGACTTTGTCCATGCGCCGAACTCTAGTGACCACCGGGTGCGGTGGTGCGCCACCGCGTGGCTCACACGTCAGCGCAGGATCTGTGCGCGGTGGCCGCACTTGGCGAAGATCTTGTGGTCGACGATCGGTCTGTCGGAGAAGTACATGCTTTGTAATTCCAGCCAAGGGGTTGCGGGGCGGTGGGGGCAGGTGGGACAACTGTGTGGCCCAGTCATCTCGTGGGGCGTGTGTGACGTCTGTTAACTCGGGATGACGGGCCGCCTCGAACCCCGCGAGGCGACCCGCCGTCCGAGGAGCAACGCCCGTGTCCACCCCATTGACCGAGCCCTTCGCCACGCCCAGCACCCTGCCCGAGCACCGTCCGTCGTGAGCGCCGCCTGCCGGTGCGCACGATCGGCGTCGTGTCGGCCTCGGTGCTGGCCTTCCCCCTCGTGGCGGGCTCCGCGCAGGGGGCGACGACCATTCCGTACCCCAAGCCGACCAGGGCCCTCCCCTCGGCGCTCGACGTCGCCGCGCCGTACCAGAAGGGCACCCAGTGCCTGACGTACAACCAGCCCGGAGCGGTCGCCTTCGCCAAGCTGCTCAACACGACGTACGGGAACCGGACCTACGGCATCCTGCGCACGTGCGCCGCCGAGCACGGCGAGGGTCGCGCCCTGGACTGGATGATCAACGCGAACAACAGCGAGCAGCTCGCCCTCGCCAACGCCCTCACGCGCTGGTTGGCGGCGCCCGACGCGCAGGGCCGCGCCGGCGCGATGGCCAAGCGCTTCGGCATCAACTACATCATCTGGAACCGCCAGCAGTGGCGCGCCTACGACCCGGGCCGCGGCTGGGCGCCGTACTACGGGGTCTCCCCGCACACCGACCACATCCACTTCTCCTTCAACTGGGACGGCGCCCGCATGCGGTCGTCGTGGTGGAGCGGCGTCGCCGTGACCACGCCCCTCACCAACGCGAACTACACGCCGGCCCTGCCGGTGACCCCGCCGCCGGCGCCGGTCATGACGGCCAGCGGGTACCCGCTCCTCGAGCAGGGAGCCACCGGCGCCGAGGTCGTGCTGGCCCAGAAGGTCATCGGCGTCACCGCCGACGGCAAGTTCGGCCCGCTCACGGCAACGGCCCTCGGCGTGTGGCAGACCAAGCACGGCCTGAGCGCGACCAAGAAGCTGGACAACGCCACCTGGTCGAAGATGGTGGCCCTCAAGCTCATCCCCAGCCGTGCGGTGCACCCGCTGCAGCAGTACGTCAACGTCGTGCTCAAGCGGGGGTCCACCGGCACCGCGGTCAAGGCGCTGCAGAAGGCGCTCGGTGGGCTCGTCGTCGACGGCTCCTACGGACCGGCCACGGAGTCCAAGGTCAAGACGTACCAGCAGGCCAAGGGCCTCACGGTCACGGGAGTCACCGACTCCAAGGTCTGGAACGCCCTCATCGCGGGCTCCACGACCACGGCGCCCGCCCCGGCGCCCGCACCGGCCCCGCCCCGACGACCCACCCGCTGGCCAAGTACGCGGGCCTGACCCTCAAGCTCTGGTCCAAGGGCGAGGCGGTGACGGCGATGCAGAAGGCGATCGGCAAGCTGACCGCCGACGGGTCCTTCGGCCGCCTCACCGAGGCGCGGGTCAAGGAGTACCAGACCGAGAAGAAGCTCGCCGTCACGGGCGTGGTCGACGCCGCCGTGTGGAAGTCGCTCATGGGCACCACCACCACGGCCCCGGCTCCGGCCCCGTCGGGCTCCACCGTGACGTCCCTCGCGACGGCCTACACGCCGTACAAGAGCACGGTGCTCAAGCTCGGCGCGAGCGGCGCGGGCGTCAAGGTCCTCCAGCGCGGGCTCGGCGGCCTCGTCGTCGACGGCTCGTTCGGGTCGCTCACCCTGGCCGCGGTCAAGAAGTTCCAGACCGCCAAGGGCCTCACGGTGACCGGTGTCGTCGACGCCAAGACCTGGGCCGCGCTCGAGCTCGCGACGCACCCGCTGCTGCCGTACTGGGGCACCGTGGTCAAGCGGGGCTCCACCGGCGCGACCGTCGTGGCCCTGCAGAAGGCGCTGCGCATCACGGCGGACGGCTCGTTCGGCCCGGCCACCGAGGCCGCCGTCAAGGCCGTGCAGCTCAACGCCAAGCTCTCGCAGACCGGCGTGGTCGGCACCCTCACCTGGAAGGCCGTCGAGGCGCGCATGCCCCGCTGACGCGGGTGCCGTCAGGCCTGGCGGGTGACTCCCTCGGCGCTCAGCCGGGACGCCAGGACCTCTTCGGTCGGCGTGCCGCGCGTCAGCACGACGGAGCCGTCGCCTGCCCACACCTCGAGCGCCAGCCGCAGGAAGCGTGCGGTGTCCGTGGTGCTCGTGTGCACCCGTTCGGGCCCGCCCACGGCGTCGGGCACGAGCGTCTCGTATGCCGTGGCGTCCGTCGGGTGCCCGCCGGCACCGAGCACTCGCAGCGCCGGGTCGGAGGGGTCGGGGTCGTCCCAGGCGTCGAAGACGTCGCCGTGGGTGGCGAGCTCGCGGGCCTCGTCGACCACACCCGCAGCGACGGGGGCACCGGCCGAGCGGGCCAGCGCCGCCAGCGTCACGAGCACCGCGTCGCCCGAGGCGGCCGAGACTGGCGGAGGCGACGTCGACGGCATCCGTCACCACGACGTCGACACGAGCGCTCCCGGACCCGGACGCGGAAGGCGCGGCGACGGCATCCGGACCGCGGTGCAGCGGCACCTCGACGCACGCGCCGACCGACCACGTCGCCAGCGCCCAGTAGAGCGTGCGCCAGTGCGGCGGGAGGTCCAGCCGCACGACCGAGCCGACCTCGACGTCGAGCTCGTCGCGCAGGAGGTTGGCCGCCTTGGCCACCCAGTTGGCGAGCACCCGCGCCGACAGCTCGATGCGCTCACCCCGGGTCGGCGAGTCGGTGTCGTCGTAGACGGTGATGCGGGGTCGGCCGGGGTCGGCGTCCACGAGGGCGCGCAGCAGCTCGGCCGGGGTGGTGCGTTCGGTGCTCACCCTGGCGACCCTAGTCGCCGCAGCGGCACGACCGACCGAGCCGCTGGGGTGGCTGGTCGGGCAGCCGGACCGACCGCGCCCGGCCACTAGGCTCGCCACATGAGTGAACGCACGGTCATCACGTTCGGGACCTTCGACGTCTTCCACGTCGGTCACATCCGCGTGCTCCAGCGCGCGGCCGAGCTGGGCGACCGCCTCGTCGTCGGCGTCTCCGCGGACGCCCTCAACATGTCCAAGAAGGGCCGCGCCCCGGTCTACTCGCAGGACGAGCGCATGGAGATCGTCGCCAGCCTGCGCGTCGTCGACGAGGTCTTCGTCGAGGAGTCGCTGGAGCAGAAGCGCGACTACATCGTCGAGCACGGCGCCGACGTCCTCGTCATGGGCGACGACTGGGCCGGCAAGTTCGACTGGGTCAGCGACGTCTGCGAGGTCGTCTACCTCCCGCGCACGCCGTCGGTGTCGACGACCGGGCTCATCGAGCACATCGCCAGCCTGGGTTCGTGAGGTCCCGGCTCCTGCCGTCGCTGGCGCTCGGGGCGGCCCTCTGGGTCGTCCTCGTGAGCGCGGCGGGCGCCCTCCTGTCGGCGGTCGGCTGGTGGTCGCCCCTCGTGGCCTGGCCCGTGGCGCTGGTGCTCGCGGCCGTGAGCGGGTGGTGGGCCCGCGGCATCCCAGGCGTTCGGATGCCGGTCGCGGCCTCGGGTGCCCTCGTCGCCGTCGCGCTCGGGTTCACGGTGTGGGCCGGTGCGACCCACTCGGAGCAGGTGCTGCCCCGGCGTGATGCCGCGAGCAACCTCCAGGCGGCGGTGAGCCTGGCCACCAGCCACGCCCGGGTCGTCCCCGTCGACGCGGAGTCGGTGGGTGGGCCGGCGGTGCTCGAGCTCGACGGGGTGACCCTGGCGAGCCCGGCCTTCTTCCAGGTGGGGACGGCCCAGGAGCCCGCCGTGCAGCCGCAGTTCGTCGTCGGGCCGGCGGTGGTCTACGGGTTCGGCTGGTGGGCCGGCGGTGGGCCGATCGCGCTCGTGCTGCCGGCGGTGGCCATGGGGCTGGCCCTGTTGGCCCTTGGGCTCCTGGTCGCGCGCGTGGTCGGTGCGTGGGCGGGGGTGGCGTCCGCGGCCGGGGTGGCGGTGGTGTTCCCGGTGCTCCACGCGGCACGGGCCACCTACTCCGAGCCGCTGGCGATGCTGACCCTCACGGGGGCACTGCTGGCGCTGACGATCGCGGTCGCCGAGTCGCCGGGGCGCGCGGTACCCGGGACCGCGGGCCGCGTGGGGGTTGCCCGACGGAACGGCCAGGGCGGCCCTCCTGGGCGGCGTCCTGCTCGGCGGCACCGGGCTGGTGCGCATCGACGCGCTGCGCGAGGTGGTGCTGCTGTTCCCGGTGCTGGCCCTGGGTGCCGGGCTCGGGGCACGCTGGGTTCGCCCGACCGTCGTCGGGCTGTTCTCGTCGCTGGCCGTGGCTGCGGTCGCCGCCCTCACGCTGTCCTCGGAGTACGTCGCTGCCATCGCGGGCAGTCTCCTGCCCCTGTTCGTCCTGGGCGTCATCATCGGGCTGGGTTCAGCGCTGGCCCTGGCGCTGCACCGCCGCGGGGTGCGGATGCCGGTGCCCGCCGTCGTCGTGCGACGGCTGCCGGACATCGCGGCTGCCGCCGTCATCCTCGTGGGCCTGGTGCTGGCCAGTCGCCCGCTGTGGCTCGTGGTGCGGCAGGACCCGGCTGATCCCGGGGCCCGCTACGTCGCCGGGATGCAGGCGCGCCTGGGGCTGCCCGTCGACGGCGGTCGCACCTATGCCGAGCAGTCGGTGACGTGGTTGGCCTGGTACGTGGGCCCGGTGGCGCTCGTCGTCGCCCTCGTCGTGCTCGCAGCACTCGTGCGCCGGGGGCTGGTCTCCGCGAGCCGGGGGAGGGTCGAGGCGTGGGTTCCGGCCCTCGTCGTCACCGCCGGTTCGACGCTGTTGACGCTCGTTCGACCCGGCATCACGCCCGACCATCCCTGGGCAGACCGGCGGCTGCTCGTCGCCCTGCCGCTGGTCGTGGTGCTCGTGGTCGTGGGGCTCCACTGGCTGGTGAGGAGGTCGCTGGCCGCTGACCGAGCCTGGGTGGGAGGTGTGGTGGCGGCCGTCGTGGGGCTCCTCGTCGTCGGGCCGGCGATCACTGCGACGTGGCCCCATCGGGCCGGTGGCGTGGAGCGGGGGTCCCTTGCCGCGGTCGAACTCGTCTGTGCCGCAGTCGAACCCGGTGACGTCGTGATGGCCGTGGACTCGCGCGCCGCCAACGAGTGGCCGCAGGTGGTGCGTGGGATGTGTGGGGTGCCGACACTGTCGACGGAGGCGTCGTTGCGGCGTGACCCCGCAGCGCTGGCCGCCACCGTCGCCCAGGTGTCGGATGCCGTGGCTGAGCGTGGTGGGCGTCTCGTGCTCCTGGCCGCGGACTCGCCGGATGCCGTGGACGGCACCTCCGAGCCCCCCGTGCCCGAGGTGCTCACCACGCTCGGGGGCCCTGCCGACCTGGTCGTCGACACGGTGGTGCGCGAGGACCAGCACGTCCTGGTCACGCCCCCGACCAGCACGGATCCTCTCCCTGTGCGTGTCTGGTTGGCTCCGGCGCAGTGAGCCGCCGGCACGGTCCGCCGACCCCGATTTGCATCGGGCCCGCCCTGACGTCTACGGTTCTCGACGTCAGCCCGTGAGGGAGCAACGGACGCCAAGCGGTGGGATGCACATCCCGCACCAAGCAGGCCGGTTCCGCGAGCTGAACGCCACACCAGGACGACGTACCGAGCACCTCGCGTGACCGGGACAGCGGATTGGGACGGCACCGGAAACGGTGCTAGTCTGTGGGACCCGCCGAGATCCAAGCGCGATCGTCTCCGGCCCGCTCGAGAGAGCAGGCGGATTTGACGCCCAAGCACGGACGCGGGTAAGTTTGAACGGTTGCCTCGCCTCAGGTGAGTGCAACACCCTGAACGGCAGCCCCAGACGGCGAGCTCAATGAGCGAGTCGGTGGTGCGCGTCCGATCTTTGAGAACTCAACAGCGTGTCAAAAATCGATGCCAAGTTTTAGGTCGTCGGCTCGGATGGTGTTGCTTCCCGTTGTGGGGGGTGGTGTCGTTTGGGTTGTCGATATTTTTCCTTTGGTTGGACAACGAACAACAGCGAGAGCTGGTTGTTCGTGCTCAGCCGGGTTTGTAACACTTTGTGGTTTATGGATTTTCCTCGGTTCTCTTTGGGTTGGGGATATTCGACATCAACGGAGAGTTTGATCCTGGCTCAGGACGAACGCTGGCGGCGTGCTTAACACATGCAAGTCGAACGGTGATCTTGGGAGCTTGCTCTTGGGTGATCAGTGGCGAACGGGTGAGTAACACGTGAGTAACCTGCCCCTGACTCTGGAATAACTTCGGGAAACCGATGCTAATACCGGATATGACACAGAATCGCATGGTTTCTGTGTGGAAAGTTTTTCGGTTGGGGATGGACTCGCGGCCTATCAGCTTGTTGGTGAGGTAATGGCTCACCAAGGCGACGACGGGTAGCCGGCCTGAGAGGGCGATCGGCCACACTGGGACTGAGACACGGCCCAGACTCCTACGGGAGGCAGCAGTGGGGAATATTGCACAATGGGCGAAAGCCTGATGCAGCGACGCCGCGTGAGGGATGAAGGCCTTCGGGTTGTAAACCTCTTTCAGTAGGGAAGAAGCGAAAGTGACGGTACCTACAGAAGAAGCACCGGCTAACTACGTGCCAGCAGCCGCGGTAATACGTAGGGTGCGAGCGTTGTCCGGAATTATTGGGCGTAAAGAGCTTGTAGGCGGTTTGTCGCGTCTGCCGTGAAAATCCGGGGCTCAACTCCGGACTTGCGGTGGGTACGGGCAGACTAGAGTGTGGTAGGGGAGACTGGAATTCCTGGTGTAGCGGTGAAATGCGCAGATATCAGGAGGAACACCGATGGCGAAGGCAGGTCTCTGGGCCACTACTGACGCTGAGAAGCGAAAGCGTGGGGAGCGAACAGGATTAGATACCCTGGTAGTCCACGCCGTAAACGTTGGGAACTAGGTGTGGGTCTCATTCCACGAGATCCGTGCCGCAGCTAACGCATTAAGTTCCCCGCCTGGGGAGTACGGCCGCAAGGCTAAAACTCAAAGGAATTGACGGGGGCCCGCACAAGCGGCGGAGCATGTGGATTAATTCGATGCAACGCGAAGAACCTTACCAAGGCTTGACATACACCGGAAACATCCAGAGATGGGTGCCCCGCAAGGTCGGTGTACAGGTGGTGCATGG
>CAWESS010000029.1:0-281405 GCA_963811825.1 uncultured Actinomycetota bacterium
GGCAAGGACGAGATCCTGCGCCAGTCCCTCGTGCAGGCCAGGTCAGCTTACCCGCGAAGTCGGCAAGGACCCCGGCCAGTGGCAGTGGGGCAGGCTGCACCGCCTCAACCTCGAGCACCGGGTGCTCGGGGGTGAGTCCTCCCCGGCCGCGGTCCCTGGCTGGTCAACGAGGGTCCCTTCGACCTCCCGGGTGGTTCGGCGATCGTCAACGCCAATGCGTGGAACGCGAGCCTGGGCTACGAGGTGACCGCAGGTCCGTCCATGCGCATGGTCATCGACCTCGCGAACCTCGACGGCTCCACGTGGATCAACGCCACGGGCGTGGGCGGTCACCCCACCGGCCAGCGCTACGCCGACCAGGTCGACGACTGGGTCGCCGGAAAGCAGCGGCCGTGGCCGTTCTCCGAGGATGCCGTGCGCGCCCAGGACCCAGACGTGCTCACCCTGCAGGCCGGAGGGCTCCGCCACGGGCTGAGCCCGAGGTCGACCAGGCCCTCTGCCGTGAGGACCGCATCGACCGGCTGGTCGTGCGCCTCGCGCAGCAGCGGGGGCTCGTCGGCTGCCAGGGCTCTCCCGGGTGGAGCAACACGATGACCGGCACCCCGGCCCGCCGTCGTGGCAGTGCCCGGTCGTAGCACCCCCCGCCCTGGCCCATCCGGGTTCCGGTGTGATCGACGGACAGTCCCGGCGCGAGCACGAGGTCGGCCGCCGACACCGCGTCGGTGCCGAGGGGGCGCTCGAGGGCATCGGCGGCGTCGTGCCAGTCGAGGTCGAAGTCGGCCAGGGTGATCGGCAACAGCACGCGGATGCCGTGCGCCGTCAGGAAGGCGTTGACCGCCGCCGTGGGCGGCTCTCCGGGGATCGCGGCATACGACGTCACGACCGACCCGGGGCGCAGTGCCAGCTCGTCGACGAGGGTGCGGACGTGGGCAGCGAGGGCGAGGTCGTCCTGCCCGGTGTCGCGCGCTGCGGCGAGGTCGCGACGGCGCGTGCGCAGGGTCGCGCGCCGAGCGGTCTTCACCGGGTCACGGGCCATGTCAGGCATCGTAGGCTGACGGCCATGACGACGCATGGCCTCCGGGCGGCCACCGACAAGATGCGTTCGGCAGGGGTCCCCAGGTGGCCATCGACGGTCTTCAGCGGCTTCCACGACCTGCTCCGCTCGCAGGCGACCGGAACCATCCCCGAGGGGAGCATCGACCCGCTGACGCAGGTGGCTCACCTCGACGACGTGCGGGCGGACGAGGGTGCGGTGCGGATGCCCTCGCCCGCACGGTCATCATCAAGCTCAACGGTGGCCTGGGCACGAGCATGGGGTCCGCGGCCCCAAGTCGGCACTGCCCGTGCGCGACGGCCTGACCTTCCTCGACATCATCGCCCGCCAGGTGCTCGCACTGCGTCGGCGGCACGACGTGCGGACCCCGCTGCTGCTGATGAACTCGTTCCGCACCCGGGAGGAGTCCCTGGAGATCCTCCGTCGCCACCCCGGGCTCGCCGTCGACGACCTGCCGCTGGACTTCCTGCAGACCATGGAGCCCAAGCTGCGCGCAGACGACCTCGGCCCCGTCAGCTGGCCCGAGGACCCCGAGCTCGAGTGGTGCCCCCCGGGCCACGGTGACCTCTACGTGGCGCTCGTACGCCTCGGGCCTGCTCGACACCCTCCGCGAGCGCGGGTACCGCTACGCGTTCCTGTCCAATGCCGACAACCTCGGAGCCACGTGCGAGGGGGCGGTCCCCGCGTGGATGGCGGAGCACGGCATCCCCTACGTCACCGAGGTCTGCCCGCGCACGCGGAACGACCGCAAGGGCGGCCACCTCGCGATCCGACGCAGCGACGGGCGGCTCGTGCTGCGCGACAGCGCGGCCGGGTCGTCCCGGGCGAGGAGGGGTACTTCCAGGACACCGAGCGGCACCACTGGTTCCACGCCAACAACCTGTGGATCGACCTCGACGTCCTCGCGCAGCGACTCGACGAGCGCGGCGGCATCCTCGGTCTGCCCATCATCGTCAACCGCAAGACCGTCGACCCGACCCGCCCGGACAGCACACCCATCGTCCAGATCGAGTCGTCGATGGGGGCCGCGGTCGAGGTGTTCGAGGGCTCGCGCGCCCTGCGGTCGACCGCACCCGGTTCCGCCCGGTGAAGACGACCAACGAGCTCCTCCTCATCCGCTCCGACCTCTACGGCCTCACGCCTGACTGCGAGGTCGAGTCCCTGATCGAGCACGCGGAGCCGTTCATCGACCTCGGCCCGGCCTACCGCCACGTCGCCGGCTTCGAGGAGCGGTTCCCGCACGGGGTGCCGTCGATCCGCGCGTGCTCGAGCCTTCGTGTCGAGGCGGACGCGACCTTCGGCGCGGGGGTCGTCTGCACCGGTGACGTGCGGGTCACCGGTGGGGTGCGCACCATCGCTGACGGCGCGCACCTCGAGGGCGGTGGTGTGATGCGCACCGTCGCGGAGCACCGTGACGCGGTCCTCGCGGCTCGTCGCGCCGTTGCCGGCGGTGCGGGTGCCGGTCGGGGGGCGCTCGGCCTGGTCCTGGCGCAGGACGTCACCGCCGTCGTCGACCTGCCCGGCTTCGACAACTCGGCCATGGACGGGTATGCCGTGCGCGCCGCCGAGCTCGCCGGCGCCACCCGCGAGCACCCGGTGGTGCTGCCGGTCACCGGCGACATCGCCGCCGGCGACACGACGCGGCACGTCGCTGCCGGTCGGCCACACCATGCGGATCATGACCGGCGCCCCGCTGCCCGAGGGCACCGACGCGGTCGTGCCCGTCGAGGCTGACCGACGGGGGCTCGGCGCTGCGTCGCGATGTTCCTCGAGCCGGATGCCGGGCGCCACGTCCGACGCCGGGGTGAGGACATCACCGCCGGGGCGGTCGTCCTGCGCGCGGGCACCCGGCTCGGCCCCGGGCACCTCGCCCTCGCTGGCGGCGGCCAACGTCGCCGAGCTCTCGCGTGCGCCCGCGACCCCGGGTCACCGTCGTCTCCACGGGTGACGAGCTCGTCGCGCCCGGCTCGCGTGCTCGGAGCACGGCCAGATCGTCAACTCCAACCACGTCATGCTCTGTGCCCTCGTCGAGGCCGCCGGGGCCGAGGTCGCGGCCGGGACGCACCTGCGCGACGAGGCGGCTGCCGTGCGCGCCCTCGTCGACGACCCTCCCGGTGCGCCCGACCTCGTCATCACGAGCGGCGGCGTCTCGATGGGGGTCTACGACACCGTCAAGGAGGTGTTGTCGGCAGACGGCGGGGTCGAGTTCGTCAAGGTCGCGATGCGTCCGGGGATGCCGCAGGGCTGCGGGCTGCTCGGGTCGCACCGCACGCCCGTGATCACCCTGCCCGGCAACCCGGTCAGCTCGTTCGCCTCGTTCCACGTCTTCGTCGCTTCCGGTGCTCCGGAAGCTGGCCGGGCTCGACCCGGACGCCGACGGGGCCTTCGAGTCGGAGGCTGCGGTCGGGTGGGGCACGGTGCCCGGGAAGGTCGAGCTCACGCGGGTCGTGGAGACCGACGGCCGGGTCGCACCGTCCGGCGGGCAGGGCTCGCACGTGCTCGGCGCACTGGCCGGGGCGACGGCGCTCGCGCTGGTCCCCGCGGACGTCGAGCACGTCGCGCCGGGGAGCCTCGTGCGCTGCATCCCCCTCCTCGGGCATGATCGCTCGCGTGACTGACACCCAGGGGCCGCCGAGCGGGCTCACCCACGTGCGAGCCGACGGTACGGCGCACATGGTCGACGTCTCGGGCAAGGCGGTGACGGCCCGGCGCGCCACGGCATCCGGCATGGTGCTCCTCTCGCCCGCTGCGGTCGCGGCGCTGCGCGGCGGGTCGGTGCCCAAGGGTGACGCCCTCGGGGTGGCTCGCGTGGCCGGCATCCAGGCCGTCAAGCGCACTCCCGACCTCATCCCGCTCGCCCACCCGGTGGCGGTGCACGCCGTCGAGGTCGACCTCGAGGTGGTCGACGAGGGCGTGCGCATCAGCTCGGCCGTGCGCACCGCCGACCGCACGGGCATCGAGATGGAGGCCCTGACCGCGGTCAGCGTCGCGGCCCTCGCGCTCGTCGACATGGTCAAGGCGGTCGACAAACACGCCCGGATCACCGACGTCCGCGTCACCGCGAAGTCCGGCGGGCGCTCCGGCGACTGGGAGGAGCCAGGCGTGGTGGATGCCGTCGCGACCGGGTCGAGGGCGGCTCGCCACGCGCCGCGCGAGGTCACGCCCTCGCTCGCCGGGGCCCGGGCCGTCGTCGTCACGTGCTCGACGCGGGCTGCCGCCGGGGTCTACCCCGATCGCGGTGGGGCGCTGCTCGTCGAGACCCTGCGCTCGTGGGGGGCCGAGGTGCCCGACGCGCTCGTCGTGCCGGATGGCCCGTCGGTCGCGCGGGCGCTGGCCTCCGCCCTCGCGAGCACCCCCGACCTGCTCGTCACCACGGGCGGCACCGGGCTCACCCCGACCGACGGGACGCCGGAAGCGACCCGGCCCCTCCTCGACCGCGAGGTCCCCGGTCTGGCAGAGGCGATCCGGGCGCGCGGAGTGGCCAAGGGCATCCCCACCGCCGTGTTGTCGCGCGGGCTCGCCGGCGTGGCCGGGCACACCCTGGTCATCAACCTCCCCGGCTCCACGGGTGGGGTGCGGGACGCGCTCGCCGTGCTGGCCGAGGTGCTGCCGCACGCGCTCAGCCAGGCCCGCGGTGGCGACCACTGATGTGGGATGCCGTGCGGCGCCGAGCGTCGTGGGTCTCGGGATCCGGGCGTAGTGACGCGGGCGCGTCCGGGACGGACGACGGCACGTGGGGTGGGCCGGGGTCGCGGCCCGCGTCCCCGTGGCCGCTGCGGCTCACCGGGTGCACGCCGCGCGGCACCGAGGTGACCCTGCGGCCGCTGACCGTCGACGACGAGGCCGTCTTCCACTCGGTGCGGCGGGCCAACGCGGCCTGGCTCGAGCCGTGGGACGCGACCTCCCCCGACCCGTCAGCGCCGGTGCGGGGCTTCGCCGAGCTCGTCGCGCACTACGACCGCGATGCGCGGGCCGGGCGGGCGCTGCCGCTCGTCGTGGAGGTCGACCGTCGCCTCGTGGGCCAGCTGTCCATCGGCGGCATCATGCTCGGGTCCTTCCGCTCGTGCCTCGTGGGCTACTGGGTGAGCCGCTCGGTCGCCGGGAGGATGGTCATCCCCACGGCGCTCGCGATGGCCGGCGACCACGTGCTCGACACGCTCGGGCTGCACCGGATCGAGGTGAACATCCGCCCGGAGAACGCCGCGAGCCTGGCCGTGGTGCGCAAGCTGGGGTTCCGGGAGGAGGGCCTGCGGCCCAACTACCTCCACATCGCGGGGGCCTGGCGCGACCACCTGTCCTTCGCCCTGACGACCGAGGACCTTGCCGGTGAGCGGCTCATGGACCGGCTCGTCCGGCTCGCCGCGGACTCGTCGCACCAGTCGTCACAGCAGTCACTTGCGCGACACACCGAGAGGGGTCCGGGCCCCGGCGGGGGAGCGCACCTACCGTTCTAGTCGTGCAGTCCCCGTCGAGTCTGATCTTCGTCCTCCTCCTCGGGATCTGGGCTGCCTTCTTCGTGCAGTACTGGGTCCGCCGCCGTGACCACCTGTCCACGGCGCGCTCCGTCGACCAGTTCAGCGCGGCCATGCGGGTCCTCGAGCGTCGCGACTCCGTCGAGTCGGCTGACCCCGTCACTGCTGCCGCCTCCGCGAAGGCGAGTTCTCGGGCGTATGCCGTCCACCCGCCTCGCACGACCGGCTCACCCGTCGTGACGGAACGGGTCGCGCCGGCTCGCGCCCGCCGGCCGCAGGTCCGTCCGAGCCGCCGGGTGCGCGGCATCACCCTCCTGGCCGCTGCTGCCGCCCTGCTCATCTCGCTGCCCCTCGTGCTGCTGTCCCTCGCTGCCGATCTGGGCGCCGGCCGTGGCGCTCGTGCTGCTCGGTGCCTCGCTGGCCTGGGTGCGCTCGGGCGTCCGGGCGCAGGCGTCCCTCGACCCGCGCACACCGTCGTCGGCAGGCCGAGCTGGCCCGCCTGCGCACGTCCGCGCCGGTCACGGCCCCGGTGGCGCGCCGCAGCGGCACCGCAACGGACACGCGGACCGGTGCCACGGCATCCGCACCGTCGGTGACGGTGACGGCATCCGCTGACCCGCTCGTGGTGGCCGCACCGACCAGCCCGGCGACCGACACGAGCGCCGTGGTGGCGCGGCCGCCGCCCCCCTGGTGGACGTTGCACCGGCTGCACCCGCGCCGGCGGCCGAGGTCATGGTGCCGATCCTCGACGAGGACGACATCCCGCTGACCTGGGACCCGGTGCCCGTCCCGCGCCCGACCTACACGATGAAGGCCATGGCGCCGCGCGCCGAGGTCGAGCCGGCCGAGGTCACGCCCACGCCGGCACCGGTGGAGCGCCACGTCGGAGTCGGACGAGCCGGTCTACGACGGCCGCCGGGCCGCCGGCGCCTGACGGCTCGGAGAACTACTCGCCCGGGCCCGAGGGTTCTGACGCCGACTCGGCATCGGAGACGCCCTGGGCCTCGTCTTCGGACAGCACGTGCGACTCTTCGGCCTGTGCGGCTTCGGGCTGAGCTGACTCGTCGTCGGGGTCGTCGAGCAGGTGGTGGCCCACGGCATTGATCACCGCGACGGTCGGCACTGCGATGAGGCCGCCGATGATGCCCGCGAGGACGATGCCGGCCGCGATCGCGAAGATCACCGCGAGGGGGTGGATGCGCATCACGCGCCCGACGAGGAACGGCTGCAGGACGTGGCTCTCGATCTGCTGCACCCCGATGACGATGCCGAGCATGATCAGGGCCTGCACGGGGCCGAGGGCCACCAGTGCCAGGAGCACGGCGACGGTGCCGGAGATGGCGGCACCGACGACGGGGATGAACGCACCGAAGAAGACGAGCAGGGCGATGCCCGAGGCGAACGGCACGCCGAGGATGGCGGCCCCGAGGCCGATGCCCGCGGCATCCACGGCGGCGACGAGCAGCGTCGCCCGGGTGAAGGAGGACAGCTGGGCCCAGGCGATCACACCGGAGGAGTGCACCTTGGCCCGCGCGCCACTCGGGAAGAGCCGGACGACCCACCGCCAGATCACCGGACCGTCGTACAGGAAGAAGTACAGGGCGAACAGGGCCAGGAAGAAGCCGGCGACGATGTGCGTCGCCGTCAGCCCGGCCGAGGTGGCGGTGTCGGCGAGGTTGCCCGAGCTCAGCCAGTCACGGGCCTGGTCGATGTAGCCCTCGAGCTGGGTGTCGGTGACGCCGAAGGTTGCGTTGAGCCACCGACGGATCTGGTCGATGCCCTCGGTGACCTTGGTCGTCATGTCGTCGAGCTGGCTCGTGAGCTGGGAACCGACGAAGGACAACATCCCGAAGACGACCGCCAGGGTGCCGATCACCGTGAAGCCGGCAGCCAGGCCGCGCGGCATGAACCGGGCCAGTCCCTGGTAGACCGGCTGCAGCAGGGCAGTCAGCAGCAGGGCCACGAGCAGCGGGATGACGACCTCGGAGAGGATGCTGATGAGGTAGAGCGCTGCTGCGGTGGCCGCGCCGAGGACGAGGCCGCGCCAGGCCCACTCGCTTGCCGTGCGCACGCCGCGGGGCACTGACCACTCGGCGGGCCGGCGGGGGTCCGTGTGCGTCAGCCACGCAGGGGACGGGGTGGTTGGGGGCTGGGGTTCGCCGGGGCTCGCCCCGAGCTGGCGGGGGACGGGACGGCGAAGGCGCATGCCGCGATGCTACGTCGGGACATGGTTTCGAGGTCGCCTGTCCCCGGTGTTATCGTTGCTCCGCTCTCGGGGCTGTGGCGCAGTTGGTAGCGCGTCTCGTTCGCAATGAGAAGGCCAGGGGTTCGAATCCCCTCAGCTCCACCGAAAGACTGAAGGCCCGGCGGCTTTTCGCCGGGCCTTCAGTCATGAGATACGGAGTCATGCGATCGAACGGGGGCTTTGAGCGTTTGCGAACAGACCGCGGCGTAGCGTCGGCCCATGGTGCGCATCGGAGCGATCGTCCTCAACGTGTCCGACCTGGATGGAGCAGGCCACTTCTGGAGCCAGGCACTGGGCTATCGGCGTGGGGAGAACCCGGACTTCCTCCTGCCGCCCGACGGCGACGGCCCACGGCTGCACCTCGACGAGACCGATCGCACCCACCTCGACCTCTGGACGGACAGCGAGCAGGAGCAGCAGGCCGAGGTCGAGCGCCTCCAGGCACTCGGTGCGACACGCGTCGACTGGGACTACCCCGATGACGCGGACTTCGTCGTCCTCGCAGACCCCGACGGCACCCTGTTCTGCGTGATCAACACGGCCGCGTAGACGCCACCACCGCCAGGACCTCAGGCCGGATGCCGTGGCTCCGGTGCCGCGTCCGCTCCGGGAGTGATGCCCGCCTGCGACGGTGAGCGGACGGCATCCGGCGTGGTTCGCTATCCCTGACCGGGATCGACCACGTACGCTTGGGGGTGCCCCGTCGCTCGACGAGGGCGCATGCAGTGACACGGGGACCTGGGCTTGGTCCCTGGGGCGCGTTCGGCTTGGTCCCGGATGCCGTGTTTCCGCGCGACGGCTTTCCTCGCCGCACGCAGGGCGCACCCGGCACCGACCCCGTCCCGCCGTGTCTGACGTCAGGAGAAGGAACCGCTTGGCACAGCGAGCTCCCCGCCGTGGCGGTGCACAGCGCACCGCGCCACGCGACCAGCGACGTCCGGGCACCCCGGACGGCGAGGGCATCATCCAGGTCCTGGCCCGCACGGTGCGACAGGTCGAGGCCGCCGCGCAGCGCGGCAAGGTCCGCCCGAACCAGCGCACGGCCTACCAGGTCGTCGCCCTGCTCGTGCGTGAGGAACGCGCGCGGGTCAAGGCGGACAAGTCCGTCCCCGAGTCCGAGCGAGCCGCGACGCTGACCCGGCTCGAGGGCATCGCCACGATCCTGGCGAAGACGGCCGCACGGGACACCTCGCTGCTCGAGCTGCTGACCGAGGGGGCCGTGGTCTCCTCCGATGCCGTGAGCCTGAAGAACGACCTGCTGCGCGCCGCGGGACGCGAGCCCGAGCCGGAGGCCGCGCCGGCCCCCTCGCCGGTCGCCCAGTTCTCCGCGTCACCGCGCAGCGTGGTGCCGAAGACCGTCATCGCGCGACAGCTCGCGAACCCGTTCCTCGCTCCTGACTTCTCGGCCCTGCCCGCTCCCCGGCCGAGGACCAACCGGCTCGGCGACTGGGAGCTGTTGGCCCCGCTGTTCCGTGCGTTCGAGTACGGCGGCGACGCCACGTGCATGCCCTTGCCCGAGCCCAAGGGTGCCGTGCACGGCATCAAGGACCTCGAGCTGATGCACCACCAGGCGCAGGTCGTGGCGGCTGCCGCGGCCGGCCACCGCACCTTCCTCCTCGCCGACGAGCCGGGTCTGGGCAAGACCGCGCAGGCGCTGCTCGCGGCCGACGCCGCGAACGCCTTCCCGCTGCTCGTGGTCGTGCCGAACGTCGTCAAGGCGAACTGGGCGCGTGAGGCCGAGCTGTGGACGCCGCGGCGCGCTGCCACGGTCATCCACGGCGACGGCGAGACGATCGACGGCTTCGCCGACATCGTCATCGTCAACTACGAGATCCTCGACCGCCACGTGGGCTGGCTCGGGGCGCACGGCTTCCGCGGCATGGTCGTGGACGAGGCGCACTTCATCAAGAACAAGTCCTCGCAGCGTTCGCAGCACGTGTTGGAGCTGTCCGAGCGCATCAGGACGCGGCACGCCCGGGCGCTGTTCATGGCACTCACCGGAACACCGTTGATCAACGACATCGAGGACTTCAAGGCCATCTGGCAGTTCCTCGGCTGGATCGACGCCAAGAAGCCGCGCCACGCGCTCATGGCGGCCCTGGAGCAGACGGGCCTGACGCCGGCCGACCACGGGTTCTACGCGGCGGCGCGCACGAGCGTCATCGAGCAGGGCATCGTGCGCCGTCGCAAGGTCGACGTCGCCTCCGACATCCCGGCTCGACGGGTCGCGGACCTTCCCGTCGAGCTCGACGACGAGGCCAGCCGTTCGATCCGGGCCGCGGAGCAGGAGCTCGCCGCCCGACTGGTCAAGCGCTACGACTCGGCCCTGGCCGCCCGCAAGGTCGCCGTCGTCGTCGAGGGCATCGACCACGACATGGTGCTCAAGGTCGCGCAGTGGGAGCGCAAGAACGCGGGCTCGGCCAAGACCGGCGAGAACGTGTTCACGGTCATGCGCAAGATCGGGCAGGCCAAGGCCGGCCTCGCCGCGGACTACGCGGCCCAGCTGGCGCGCAACGTCGGCAAGGTGGTGTTCTTCGCCAAGCACATCGACGTCATGGACACCGCGGAGCAGACGTTGGCCAAGCGGGGCCTGCGCTACGCCTCGATCCGCGGGGACCAGACCCCGGCGGTGCGCAAGGCGAACATCGAGGCGTTCCTCACCGATCCCGAGGTCGCCGTCGTCGTCTGCTCCCTCACCGCGGCCGGGGTGGGCCTGAACCTCCAGGTCGCCTCGAACGTCGTGCTCGCCGAGCTGTCGTGGACGTCGGCGGAACAGACCCAGGCGATCGACCGGGTGCACCGGATCGGCCAGACCGAGCCGGTCACCGCCTGGCGGATCATCGCCGCCCAGACGATCGACCCGCGGTTGGCCCAGCTCATCGACGACAAGGCGGGTCTGGCCGCCCGGGCGCTGGACGGGTCCGACGCGGAGGTCGGCTCCTCGGCCGACCTGCAGCTCGAGGCGCTCATCTCGATGCTCACCGAGGCCTTGGAGGCCCGGCGAGGCGACCTCGCACCGGGTGACCGACGTGGGTCAGGCCGGGACGAGGCCGGTCTCCAGGGTCTCGGTCGTCACGGCTGCGTCACACAGCCCGAGGAAGGCGCCGAGGGCGATGAGCTCGCCGGGAGTCCGCGGGGCGAAGTCGGTGAGGACCTCGGAGCGCACGATGAAGGCGCAGTGCTTGCCTCGGGACACGGCGACGTTGAGGCGGTGTCGGTCGAGCAGGAACCCCATGCCGCGCGAGACGTCGGTGTGCGATGACGCCGCCATCGACAGGATGGCCACCGGGGCCTCCTGGCCCTGGAACTTGTCGACCGTTCCCACGGCGACCTCGTCGAATCCGGCGTCGTCGAGGGTGCGGCGCAGCTGCCCCACCTGGCCGTTGTACGGCGTGATGACGAGGATGTCCCGCTGCTGGAGCGGCTGGGGCCCGGCCGGCCCCCGTGGGCCCGTCGGGGTCGTGCCACGATGTGCCCGAGCAGGTCACGGACCAGGTAGACCACGGCGTCGGCCTCCTCCGGTGACGACGTGGAGTTGTCGTGGTGGTCGACCAGGCGCACGTGCAGCCCGGGGTCCACGCCGTCCAGGGCGCGGGCGGTGGTGACGGACTCCTCGGAGCGCAGTCGACCGGCGTACGACAGCCGGGACACCGCGGCCGTGAGCGCTGGATGCATCCGCCAGGTGGTCTCGAGGAAGTAGCCGAACTCGGGGCGCAGCACCGGTTCCTCTCCGACCAGCCACCCGAGCGCGGATGCGTCGACGGGGTCCGGATGGGTGCCCGACGAGACCTGCGGCAGCTGCTGGGGGTCGCCGAGCAGCAGCAGTCGGGATCCGGCCACCGAGCAGGCGAGCGTCTTGGCCAGGCGAGAACTGGCCGGCCTCGTCGATGACGACGAGGTCGAGCTCGCCGCGCTGGACGCGTTTGGTGTTCGTGAGGTCCCACGCGGTACCGCCGATGACGTAGCCGCGACCGGCGGCGCGGTGCTCGGCCGCGAACCCTGCGAGGTCGTCGGCCTTGGCCAGGGTGGTCCACGGTCGCGTCAGCGGCGCCGTGGGTCGCCTTGCCGACCTGGGTAGCGGGCACACCCGCCGCGACGACCGCGCGCAGGACGTTCTCGATGGCCTTGTGCGACTGGGAGGTCACGCCCACCCGCCAGCCGTGCTCCAGCGACCAGCCTGACGATCGCCTGCGAGGCGACGTGGGTCTTCCCGGTGCCCGGCGGCCCCTGGACTGCGAGGTAGGAGGCGTCGCTGCTGAGCAGTGCCGCCGTGATGGCGTCGAGGTGTCGGGTCGGGCCCGGTCCGACCATCGGCAGCGCAGCAGCCGGAGGCCATGCGTGGGGAGCGGCGCACCAGGAGGTCGAGTGCCCGCCGTGCGCGGCAGCCCGTCGGGCGCATCCGCAACCGCGTGGGCGACCTCGGCGAGCGCCTCGTCGATGCTCTTCGTGCCGATCATCCCGGCGGGCACCAGCGCCACCGGGAGCTCGTCGTGGCAAGAGCCGCCGGACGGCACGAGCTCCTCGACCAGCAGGCTCTGGTGCAGCCGGCCGTTGGTGCCGATCTCGTCGACGGGTCTCGATCACCGTCGCTCCCGCGGACGAGGCCGGCATTGGCGTGACCGGGGAGGGTCGTGATCCCGTCGGGCGGAGGGTCGGCATAGACGGTGCTGACCTTGGCCCCCGGTGCCAGCGGGATGTTGCGCATCGGCTCGCCGTCGAGCCGCACCATCCGCCGTGCGCTGCGAGCTCGCGGGGGCTTGTGCCAGTCCTGGACGACCTCCCCGGTCTCCACGACGAAGCAGCCGTCGCTCGAGCGCCAGTCGTTGACTGGCGTGCGCAGGCGTTCGAAGTGCGCCTGCCACGCTGGCTTGTCCTCGCGGGCGTGGAAGAGGACGGACGGACGCGACCAGGGCCACGGCCTGCTGCTCAGGAGTGCGTTCGTGCGGCTTCACGCCTGCGAGCGGCGCGCGCACCCTCGCCTCGAGGTCGATGAGGGCCCGGCGCTGTTCGGTGGGAACCAGGGCGGGCACGTCGCCGGACGTCGCTGGCTGAGGCGGCGCGCTCCACCCCGGCAGCATCGCCCTGCGCGAGCAGCCAGTTCCGCAGGAGCCAGGTCGACTCGCAGTCGTCGCGGTTGTAGTCGGCGATCTCGCGCAGGAGCCCCGTCGCTTCGTCGACGCGCCCCGCGACCGTTGCGGCGATGAACTGGTGGTAGACGACGATCGAGTCGGCGGCGTTGGTGACCGCGGCCTCTCTGGCCCCCATGTACAGGGGTTCGAGCTTCTTGATGGAGTAGGAGCGCTGCGACACCCGGATCGACGAGCGCACGACGGCGAAGAGGTCGACGAACACTCCGTCGCGCAGCAACTGGTCGACCTCGTCCTCGCAGACGCCGTGGCGGGCCGCGAGCCGGAGCAGGGCGGCCGTCTCGTACGGTGCGTAGTGGTAGACGTGCAGGTCCGGCCACTGGCGTCGCCGTTCGGCGAGCCAGCTCACGAAGTCGATGAGCGCCTGCCGCTCCTCGACCCGGTCATGGGCCCAGAACGCCCGGAAGACCGGTGCGCCGGTGTCGACCTCGACGATGCCGAACAGGTACTCGAGGCCCCACACCGACGAACCGCGCTCGGACCACAGCGGGTCACCCTCGAAGTCGAAGAACACGTCGCCAGGGCTCGGCGCCGGCATCAGCCGCAAGGGCTCGGTCTCGATGACCTCGGACCGCACCCCGCCATCGGGGTCGTGCTCCTGCTCGAGCTGGAGCCGGGCCTGCTCGCGCAGCTTGGTCAACGTCCTCGCTCGCACCTCGGGAACGGGCTCGGTGCGCACGGCGAGCTGCTCGATCGTGGTGACCCCCTCATCACGCAGTCGGCGTCGGGTGGGCCCCCGCATGCCCGCCACGAGCAGCAGGTCGCGGGCAGCCTCGACCTCGGGCTCGCACACTTCGCAGCGCCCGCAGGCCAGCCACCGCGGGTCACCCCACGGCGCAGCGGCGTCGGCCGCGCGGTGCTCGGCGAGGATCGCGTCGAGCCGGGCCCGACGGCGCAGGTAGACCGGGACGATGTCGTCGAGGGCGAAGTCGCGCACGTCACCGCTGCCGACGACCAGTCGGGCGACCGGGGCGGTGGGCAACGCCGGCGGAGCCGAGCATCGCGGCGTACGCGGCGATCTGCAGCAGGGCCGGCACGCTCTCGGTGCGGGCGAGCTTGGTGTCGCTGACGAGCCAGCCTGCTGGCGTGCGCTCGAGGAAGTCGGCGTGGCCGACGAGGCCACCGTCGAAGAAGGTCGCCTGGTAGACGACCTCGGTGTCCGGGGACGAAAGGGCGGCGACGGTCTGGGTGTGCGCGCGCTCCAGCTCGTCGCGGGTGTAGCCGGGGCGCTCGAACTGCACGATCCTTCCCCGATGCGCGTCGACCAGGCGACGCAGCTCGACCTGCTCGTGCTCGTTCCCCAAGCGCGATGATGCGGTCGGCCATCAGGTCGGGCGGGGCTCGGCACCGTCGTCGCCCGGCCGAGCAGCACGTCGAGCTGGCGCACGAGGGCGAACTCGCACGCGGATGCCGTGCGCAGGTCGCTGGCGCTGATGACGAGGTGTGCGTCGTCGCCGAGGAGGAACATGGCCTGAACCTAACAACGGGGACCGACAGCGGCCCGTGACCCACGCGCCCGACCCGCGCCACGGCATCCGGACTGCGCAGTCGAATCCCAGGTGCACGGATTCCCGAGCGCTATCACCTCGACCGGCGCGAGCCTGGGCGGGGTCGAACGGCAGGTGCACGGATTCGCGAGCGTTATCACCTCGACCCGCGCGCGCCGGCGCTAGATCCAGCTGGGGATCCACATCCGCCAGCGCCACTGGTCGTAGGGGATGGTGTCGCCGACGTAGACCGGGTGGAAGAACGCGAACAGCAACAGCGTCAGCAACAGGTAACCGCCGACGACGAGCCACCGCCGCTGCCAGCGGGCGGGGTCGTCCTCGCGCCGCCCCACCCACAGCCCGATGACGAACGTCACCGCCAGCACCACCCACGGCTCGAACGCCACGGCGTAGAAGGTGTAGATCGTGCGGTCGGCGAAGAAGAACCACGGCAGGTACCCGCCGATGATGCCGGCGGCGATGGCCCCGGCCCGCCAGTCGCGGCGCACGAGCCACCACCACCCGACGACGAGCAGGGCGAGGATGCCGACCCACCACACCGTGAGCGTGCCGATCGGGTTGATCGCCTGCGAACACTGCTCGACCGTGCAGCCGGCGACCCCGCGCGTGGGGTCCTCGTAGAAGAACGACGTCGGCCGCAGCTGGAGCATCCACGTCCACGGGTCCGACTGGTACGGGTGCGGGGTCTGCAACGACGTGTTGAACTCGAAGGCGTCCTGGTGGTACTTCACCCAGTTGCGCAGGGCCGGTGGCAGCCACATGACGCCCTCGCCCGGGTGGAAGGTGTCCCACTGGCGGTGGTAGCCCGCGTCGCTGCGGAACCACCCGACCCACGACGCGAGGTAGACCACGGCCGTCGTGCCGACCATCGCCAGTGCGGCGAACGGGCCGTCCTTGAGCAGCGCCCCGAGCCCCCAGCGGCGCACTCCGGCAGCCCGGCGGGCCCCCATGTCCCACCACACCGTCATCAGCCCGAACGCGGCGAGGAAGAACAGGCCCGACCACTTCGTGCTCGTCGCGAGGCCGAGCGACAGGCCGGCCACCCAGCGCCACGGACGCCAGCCGAGCCACGGCCCCATGCCCTCGGGCCACGTGCCGCGGGGGAGGGCGCCGACCTGCTCGGCCAGGATCGCGCGGCTGCGGTCGCGGTCGATGAGCAGCGCCGCGAAGCCGCACAGCGCGAAGAACATGACGACGATGTCGAGGATGCCGGTGCGCGACATGACGAAGTGCGACCCCTCGAACGCGAGGAGGAACGCCGCCACGCAACCCAGTGCCGTCGAGCCGAACATCCGCCGCGCGACGCGGCCCACGACCAGGATCGACAGGGTGCCGAGCAGCGCCACGGAGAAGCGCCACCCCAGCCCCGAGTCCGAGCCGAACAGCCCCTGGCCGACCGCGAGCACCCACTTGCCGACCGGCGGGTGGACCACCATGTCGCCGTCGATCGTCGAGAAGACGTCGGGGTTGCCCGCGGTGAAGGCCTTGTCGGGCTCCTTGAGCGAGCTGAGCACCCGCATCTCGACGCCGAAGCGCAGCATCGAGTACGCCTGCTTGACGTAGTAGGTCTCGTCGAAGACCAGGGCCCGCGGGTGGTCGAGGTTCCAGAACCGCAGGAAGCCACCGACGAGCGCGATCAGCCCGGGCCCGAGCCACCCCCACAGCCGGTCGGTCATCACCTCGACGGGCCGCTGCCCGAGCAGACGCAGGCGCAGCTCGTCGGTCCGGGTCACCGGGACATCCTAGGTCGGGGACATGGGGGAGCCCGACCCGCGTCGGCGTGCGAGGATCGCGCCATGAGTGGTGGCGTCCTCGTCCTGGCAGCGACCCCCATCGGCGACCCGCGCGACGCGGCGCCCCGCCTGGCCGACGAGCTGCGCACGGCCGACGTCGTCGCGGCGGAGGACACCCGCCGGCTGCGGCGGCTCTGCCAGGCGCTCGACGTCGTGCCCACCGGGCGGGTGCTGTCCTACCACGAGCACAACGAGGCCGAGCGGACCCCCGAGCTGGTCGAGCGCCTGCTGGCCGGTGATCGCGTGGTCGTCGTGACGGATGCCGGGATGCCGTCCGTCTCGGACCCCGGGTACCGCCTCGTCAGCGCCGCGGTCGGGGCCGACCTGCGGGTGACCTGCGTGCCGGGGCCGTCGGCGGTGCTCATGGCGCTCGCGGTCTCCGGGATGCCGGTCGACCGGTTCTGCTTCGAGGGTTTCCTCTCGCGTCGGGCGGGGGAGCGGGCCTCCGCCCTCGCCGGGCTGGCCTCCGAGCGGCGCACGATGGTCTTCTTCGAGGCGCCGCACCGCCTGGAGCGCACGCTCACCGCGATGGGGGAGGCCTTCGGGCCGCAGCGGCCCGCCGCGGTGTGCCGCGAGCTGACCAAGACCTACGAGGAGGTCAGGCGGGGCAGCCTGGCCGAGCTCGTCGCCTGGGCGGGTGACGGGGTGCGCGGGGAGATCACCGTCGTCGTTGCCGGTGCGTCCCCACCGGCGGCCGACCTCGCGACCGAGGTGGACGGCATCCGGGCGCGGGTCGCACGGGGCGAGCGGCTCAAGGACGTGTGCGCCGAGGTGTCCAGGGCCACGGGCCTGTCCCGCAAGGCGCTGTACGACGCGGTGGTCACCCGCCCGCCGACAGGATGATGTTCTGCTGAGAACCCGATCCGCCGAGGTCTTTACGGATCGGGGGGATCTCCCTACTCTGACGAGATCCACGGGTTGCCGGGCGCGCTTCGCTCGCCGGGCCACCCACCCCGGGCACCACCCTCGGACACCACGGAGATCACCAATGTCTCGAACCCCCTTGCGGATCGGCGCCACTGTCGTCGCCGCCGCTGCCGCCGCGATGTCGTTCACACCCCTGGTCCAGGCTGCGCCAGCGGTCTCGCCGGCCTGCGACACCAGGGTGAACAACACCCACGCCAAGCTCACGGAGTGCATCACCCTCGAGGGTGTGCGTGACCACCAGGCAGCCTTCCAGGCGATCGCCGATGCCAACGGTGGCACCCGCGCGGCCGGCACGCCCGGCTACGACGCCAGCGTCGACTACGTCGTGGACAAGATGGAGGCGGCCGGCTACGACGTCACCCTCGACGAGTTCCCCTTCACCTACGTCGCCGCTGCGACCCTGCGCCAGACCGCGCCGATCACCGCCACGTACGAGACCGGTCCGTTCACCGGCACCGGCTACGGCACGGTGACGGGGAGCGTGACCGCCGTCGACGTCAACCTCGTCATGCCCCGTGATCCCGTGACGAGCGGGTGCGAGGCCGCCGACTTCGCGGGCTTCCCTGCCGGCAACATCGCCCTCGTCCAGCGCGGCACGTGCCCGTTCGCCGACAAGGCGGTCAACGCTCAAGCCGCGGGTGCGAGCGCGGTCATCCTCTTCAACCAGGGCAACACCGACCTTCGTTCGGGCCTCATCGTCGGCACGCTCGTGCCGAGCTCGGTGCCCGTGACCATCCCGGTCGTCGGCGCCTCGTTCGCCGACGGCGCCGCCTTCGCGACTCCCGGTTCCACCGCGTACATCAACGTTCCGGCGCCGCAGCAGATCACCCAGGTCAACGTCATCGCCCAGAGCAAGTGGGGCAACCCCGGCAACGTCGTCATGGCGGGCGCGCACCTCGACTCCGTCCAGGCCGGACCCGGCATCAACGACAACGGCTCCGGCTCCGCGTCCATCCTCGAGACGGCCGAGCAGATGGCCAAGGTCCGGCCCACGAACGCCGTGCGTTTCGCCTGGTGGGGCGCGGAGGAGTCCGGCCTCATCGGGTCGACGCAGTACGTCGCCGGGCTGTCGGAGGCGGAGAAGGACAAGATCGCCCTGTACCTGAACTTCGACATGGTGGGCTCGCCCAACCACGTGTTCTTCGTCTACGACGGTGACAACTCCGACGCCACCGGCGCCGGCGCAGGGCCGGAGGGATCGGCACAGATCGAGAAGACCTTCGAGGCCTTCTACACCTCGGTCGGCGAGCCGTTCAAGGGCACCGACTTCTCTGGACGCTCGGACTACGGGCCGTTCATCGCCAACGGCATCCCGTCCGGTGGTCTGTTCACCGGCGCCGAGGGTGTCAAGACCGCCGAGGAGGCCTCGATCTGGGGCGGGACCGCGGGCCAGCAGTACGACCCGTGCTACCACCTGGCGTGCGACACCTACGCGAACTACAACGCCCACGCGCTCGACGTCAACTCCGACGCCATCGGGTTCAGCGTGCTCCAGTACGCGATGAACACCTCGGACGTCAACGGGCTCCCGGGCAAGGGCAACTTCCCGGCCGTCTCCGGTGCCGCCGGAGCGGGAGCGGCGGGTACGAGTGGAGGTTCAGGCTCGTCCCAGGGCGGTCTGCACGACCACGACCACGCGGCCGACACCGAGTGATCTGAGCTGACGACGCCCGGCATCCACCCCGGATGCCGGGCGTCGTCACGTCTACTGGTGGGTAATTGGCGAACCTCACACGGTGCAAGGTTCACCTGACCTGCCGCAGACGCGCGCGCCGCGCTAGGTTGCTGCCGTGGCCACTACGACAGCTCCCTCGCGTCCGGCGTCGGCCCGCCGCACCACCATCGCCCTCAAGGTCCTCATGGCAGGGACCGGGCTGGTGTTCGTCGGGTACGTCCTGCTTCACATGTACGGCAACCTGAAGACGCTCGCGGGGGAGGAGGCCTTCAACACCTACGCCGAGCACCTGCGCACCTTCGGCGAGCCGATCCTGCCCTACGGCGGCCTGCTCTGGATCGTGCGTGTCGTGCTCATCGTGGCCCTGGTCGGCCACCTGTACGCCGCCTTCTCCCTGTGGAGCCGGGCCGGCACGGCGCGCCGCACGAAGTACGCGGCGACCAAGACCGCGATGCGCACGGCGTGGATGCGCTGGGGCGGGGTCTTCCTCCTCCTCTTCATCATCTGGCACCTGCTGCACTTCACGATCCTGAAGATCTCGGTCAACCCGGACGCCCAGGGACCGAACGTCGAGAACAACCCCTACGAGCTCGTCGTCGCGAGCTTCCAGGTGCCGTGGATGACGATGATCTACCTCCTCGCCCTCGGCGCCCTGGCCCTGCACCTCGCGCACGGCGTCTTCAGCGCGCAGCAGACGCTCGGCCTGACCGGCACCCCGGCGGCCTACCGCCGCGCCAAGGCCATCGGGCACGCGACGGCCGCCCTCGTGGCCGTGGGGTTCGCCATCCCCCCGATCCTGATCCTCTTCGGCGTCATCAAGTGAGGCACTGACACCATGACCGAGACCACCGTCAACGCGGGCATCGCCCACCGCCTGTACACCGAGGGCGAGGCGATCGCCGACACCAAGGCACCCGCCGGCCCGATCGCGGACAAGTGGACCACGCGCAAGTTCGAGGCCGCCCTGGTCAACCCCGCCAACCGGCGCAAGCTGTCGGTCATCATCGTCGGCACCGGGCTGGCCGGCGGAGCCGCTGCCGCCACCCTGGGCGAGGCCGGCTACCACGTGAAGTCGTTCTGCTTCCAGGACAGCCCGCGACGGGCGCACTCCATCGCCGCACAGGGCGGCATCAACGCCGCGAAGAACTACAAGGAGGACGGCGACTCCACGTACCGCCTCTTCTACGACACGGTCAAGGGCGGCGACTACCGCGCTCGCGAGACCAACGTCTACCGCCTGGCCGAGGTCAGCGCGGCGATCATCGACCAGTGCGTCGCGCAGGGCGTGCCGTTCGCCCGCGAGTACGGCGGACTGCTCGACAACCGTTCGTTCGGTGGTGTGCAGGTCTCGCGCACCTTCTACGCGCGCGGGCAGACCGGCCAGCAGCTGCTCATCGGCGCCTACCAGGCCCTCGAGCGACAGGTCGCGGCCGGCACGGTCGAGCAGTTCACCCGCCACGAGATGCTCGAGGTCATCGTCTCCGACGGCGTCGCGCGCGGCATCATCGCCCGCGACCTCGTCACCGGTGAGATCCAGACCCATCTCGCGGATGCCGTCGTCCTCGCCTCGGGCGGGTACGGCAACGTCTTCTACCTGTCCACCAACGCGATGGGCTCCAACGTCACCGCGTCGTGGCGCGCGCACCGCAAGGGCGCCTACATGGCCAACCCCTGCTACACGCAGATCCACCCCACGTGCATCCCCGTCGCCGGTGACCACCAGAGCAAGCTGACCCTCATGTCGGAGTCGCTGCGCAACGACGGCCGCATCTGGGTGCCCAAGCGCCGTGAGGACTGCGACAAGGACCCCCGTCAGATCGCCGAGGAGGACCGCGACTACTACCTCGAGCGCATCTACCCGAGCTTCGGCAACCTCGTGCCCCGCGACATCGCCTCGCGCCAGGCCAAGAACGTCTGCGACGAGGGCCGCGGGGTCGGCCCGATGGTGGGCGACTTCCGCCGCGGCGTCTACCTCGACTTCACCGATGCCATCGCTCGCCTGGGCAAGGCCTCCGTCGAGGCGAAGTACGGCAACCTCTTCGACATGTACGCCCGGATCACCGGTGAGAACCCGTACGAGTCGCCGATGCGGATCTACCCGGCCGTGCACTACGTCATGGGTGGGCTGTGGGTCGACTACGACCTGCAGTCCTCGATCCCGGGCCTGTTCGTCACCGGCGAGGCCAACTTCTCCGACCACGGCGCGAACCGCCTCGGCGCCTCCGCCCTGATGCAGGGGCTGGCCGACGGCTACTTCGTCCTGCCCAACACGATCCGCGACTACCTCGCCAAGGCCCCGTTCGAGCCGCTCTCCGTCGACGCTCCCGCGGTCGTGGAGGCCCGCACCGCGGTGGAGCAGCGCACCGCCCGCCTGCTCGAGATCCAGGGCGAGCGCAGCGTCGACTCCTTCCACAAGGAGCTCGGGCAGATCATGTGGGAGTACTGCGGCATGGAGCGCTCCGAGGAAGGACTGCTCAAGGCCATCGACCTCATCCGCGGCCTGCGCGAGGAGTTCTGGCGCAACGTGCGCGTGCTCGGCTCCGCGGACACGCTCAACCAGAGCCTGGAGAAGGCCGGCCGGGTCGCCGACTTCCTCGAGCTCGGCGAGCTCATGTGCATCGACGCCCTGCACCGTCGCGAGTCCTGCGGCGGTCACTTCCGGGCCGAGTCCCAGACCGAGGACGGCGAGGCGATGCGTGACGACGACGAGTTCCTCTACGTCGCGGCCTGGGAGTTCGCCGGCGGTGACGGCGACGGCGAGATGGGCGCGCCCGTCCTGCACAAGGAAGACCTCGTCTACGAAGCCATCGAACTGAAGCAGCGGAGCTACAAGTGACCACCCCACGAAGTTCTACGTTCCTCCGTCACTCCGATACTTCGCGAGGACCCCGATCATGAATCTCACCCTGAAGATCTGGCGTCAGGCCGGCCCGCGGCACACCGGCGAGCTCGTGGTCTACAAGGTCACGGACATCAGCCCGGACATGAGCTTCCTCGAGATGCTCGACGTCCTCAACGAGCAGCTCAACGCCGCCGGGCAGGAGCCCATCGCCTTCGACAGCGACTGCCGCGAGGGCATCTGCGGCATGTGCGGCCTGATGATCTCCGGTGAGGCGCACGGCCCCGAGAAGACGACGACGTGCCAGCTGCACATGCGCAGCTTCAGCGACGGCGAGGTCATCACGATCGAGCCGTGGCGGGCGAACGCGTTCCCGGTCATCAAGGACCTCGTCGTCGACCGAGGCGCCTTCGACCGGATCATCCAGGCAGGCGGGTACATCTCGGTCAACACCGGCTCGGCCCCCGACGCGCACGCCACGCCGGTGCCGAAGCCCGCCGCCGACCGCGCGTTCACCGCAGCCGAGTGCATCGGGTGCGGCGCCTGTGTGGCGGCCTGCCCCAACGCCAGCGCGATGCTGTTCATGGGCGCCAAGGTCACCCATCTCGCCGAGCTGCCCCAGGGCCAGCCCGAGCGGATGGCTCGCGTGGTGTCCATGGTCGACCAGCACGACCACGAGGGCTTCGGCGGTTGCACCAACGTGGGCGCCTGCTCGCAGGCCTGCCCCAAGGGCATCCCGCAGGACGTCATCTCCACGCTCAACCGAGACCTGCTCTCGGCGATGCGCAGCGGCCACTGACCGGCGCGCCTGCCACGCACGTCCGTCCAGAGATCGACCAATAGGTCGATCTCAGGACGTCACAGCCAGCTGAGGTGATCCCTCAGCAGGGCGTAGCCGACGAACGCGACGACGTCGAGGATCGTGTGCGCGACGACGAGCGGCATGACGCGCTTGGTGCGGGTGTACCACCAGCCGAACACCACGCCCATGACGAAGTTCCCGACGAGCCCGCCGAACCCCTGGTAGAGGTGGTACGTGCCACGGATCGCCGCGCTCGTGAGGATGATCTGCCACTGACCCCAGCCGGCCTGCCCCCACCTCTTGAAGAGGTAGCCGACCATGATGACCTCCTCGAGCACGGCGTTCTGCGCCGCTGCGAGCACGAGGACCGGGATGGTCCACCACACGCTCGCGAGGTTCGCGGCCGAGATCGTCGTGTTGAGGTCGAGCGCCTTGGCGGCTGCGTAGAGCGCGAGCCCGGGGAGCCCGATGGCAGCGGCGAGCACCGCCCCGCGCACCAGGTCCTGGCCGGGACGACGCAGGTCGAACCCCATCGTGTGCGGCTCGTCGGGGTCGTCACGACGCAGGAGGTGGAGCGCGAGCAGCACGGGTACCAGGGCCAGCGCGATGCCGGTCAGCTGGTAGGCGAGGTCGAGCCACGGCCGATCGGGTGTCACCGAGGAGTTCATCGACGTCGTCTGCGAGCCGAGGGGTGCCGCGCGGGTCAGCTTGTCGACGATGCGCAGCAGCGACCAGATCGCTGAGGCCCCGAGCGAGACACCGAGCACCAGCCACGTCTCGGTGAGGTGCTGGCGCCGCATGCAGGACAGCGTATGCCGAGGGAATCTCACTCTTCGCCGAATGTTGGGGTGCTCGAATTCAGGGCCGAACGGCCCGAACACCATCCATCGGCCCCTCGCCGGTGGGGCAGCACCACGACGTGGACGCCGCCGCCTACCATGGCCGTTCGGACGTGAGGAGTGCACTGTGGTGAGCGGATCGGGCCTGCGGGCCATGGGCGTGGTCGTGGCCGTGACCACGGGTCTGGCCCTCGGCGGCTGCAACCGCGACGGGGAGGCGACCGAGACGGCATCCCCCACGGCATCCTCGTCGGTCAGCACCTCGGTGAGCCCGTCCCCCACACCGACGCCGACGACGACCCTGCAGACCGTGGGCGAGATCTACCGGCAGGCACGCACCGCCGCCCTGGCGGCGCCCTCCGGGCACGTGGTCGGCACGCAGACCCGCGAGGGGCGTGCGGTCACCGTCGACGTCGAGGGCAATGCGGTCGGTTCGAACCAGACGGTGTTCATCACCACCCCCGAGGGTGGTCAGGCCGAGGTCATCACCGTCGACACCGACCACTGGCTCGGCGGCGACGAGGCCTTCTGGGTCGAGCAGACGGGCGACCCGGGAGCGGGTCGGGACATGGTCGGCAAGTACGTCGCGATCAGTGAGTCCGACGCCACGGAGCTGGGCTCGTTCACGCTGCGCACCATGCTCGCCGAGACCTTCGACCTGCCCGAGTTCGCCGCGATGGAGTCGGACTCCTCACCGGTGGAGGAGGGCGAGGTCGACGGCCGTCGCGGTGTTCGTGCTCGGCGAGCCCGGCGGAGCCCAGCTCTGGGTGCTCGCCGACGGCAGTGCCACGCTGGTGCGTGCCGTGGGCCCGAAGACCGCACCGGCTGATCTCGTGTTCACCGACTGGGGCCGGGCCCAGACCTTCACGCCGCCTCCGCCGTCGATGGTCGTCGAGGGCTGACCCAGCTCAATCGGCCAGAGGCGGGCTCAGCCCGGCTCAGCCGGGCTGGTAGGCGGGGTCTCGCCGGGTGCGCCGCCACCGTCGAACGCGCAGCCACATCCAGATGAGCAGCCAGGCGAGCAGCGCGAGCGCCACGATGACGAGCACCGGGGCGATGAGCGCGATGATCGTCAGGCCGAACGAGGTGCCGTCCTCGATCGTCGAGACCACCGGGGCGCCGACACCGACCGTCCCCGCGTTGATCACGGGTCGAGCCGCCATCTTCCCGGTGTGCACCAACCCGGAGATGATCACCCCGAGCACGACCGAGGCCCACGCGTTCTCCTCCATCCACGCCGAGTTGTCGACCTCCGAGGCGGCCGTCGATGCCGCGAAGATGAGCCCACCCATGCTGGGCCGGATGAAGGTCTGGATGGTGTCGTTGATCGTGTCGACCGCCGGGATCTTGTCGAGGATGACCTCGGCGAGCAGGAGGGCGGACCCGATGCCGATGGCCCAGTTGCTCTCGATCCACTCGTACCCGATCGGCAGGGTGATGTAGTCGGTGAACCGGGCGACGAGCGCCACGACGAGGAACGGGATGTAGGCGTTGAGCCCCGCCGCGGCGGAGAGCCCCATTCCGGTGAGGGCAGCGAGCACGGAAACGTCCTTCCTTCGCACCCACGACCGCTCCTCGCGGACGTGCCGACGGTGCAACGCCGAGCGTCTCGAGCGTAGTCCCGGTCAGGGCACCCCCGCCCGCGGCACCTAGGATCAGTGCCCATGAAGGTCCTCTCCGCCGTCGCCTGGCCCTACGCCAACGGCCCCCGCCACCTCGGGCACGTCGCCGGGTTCGGTGTGCCCTCCGACGTCTTCAGCCGGTACATGCGGATGGCGGGGCACGACGTGCTCATGGTGAGTGGGTCCGACGAGCACGGCACCCCGATCCTCGTGCTGGCCGACCAGGTCGGGGTGTCCCCGCGAGAGTTCGTCGACACCAACCACGCGGTCATCGCGAGTGAGCTGACCGACCTCGGGTGTTCCTACGACCTCTACACGCGCACGACCACCGCCAACCACTACGCCGTGGCCCAGGAGCTGTTCACCCAGGTCTGGAAGAACGGCTACATGGTCGAGCAGACCACCCAGGGGGCGATCTCGCCGTCCACCGGCCGCACCCTGCCCGACCGCTACATCGAGGGCACCTGCCCGATCTGCGGCTACGGCGAGGCCCGCGGCGACCAGTGCGACAACTGCGGCAACCAGCTCGACCCCACCGAGCTGATCGACCCGCGCAGCCGGATCAACGGCGAGACCCCCGAGTTCGTCGAGACCCAGCACTTCCTCCTCGACCTGCCCGCCCTCGCCGACACCCTGCGCGCCTGGCTCGAGGAGCGCGAGGCCTCGGGCACGTGGCGCCCCAACGTCATCAAGTTCAGCCTCAACATCCTCGACGACATCCGCCCGCGCGCGATGACCCGTGACATCGACTGGGGCATCCCGGTGCCGCTCGACGGCTGGCGCGACAACCCCGCGAAGCGCCTCTACGTCTGGTTCGACGCCGTCGTGGGCTACCTCTCGGCCTCCGTGGAGTGGGCGCGGCGCACCGGAGACCCCGAGCGGTGGCGCGAGTGGTGGAACGACCCGGATGCCGTGTCCCACTACTTCATGGGCAAGGACAACATCACCTTCCACAGCCAGATCTGGCCAGCCGAGCTGCTCGGGTACGCCGGCAAGGGTGATCGCGGTGGCGAGCCGGGGGTCTTCGGCGAGCTGAACCTGCCCACCGAGGTCGTCTCCAGCGAGTACCTCACGATGGAGGGCAAGCAGTTCTCCACCTCGCGCGGCTACACGATCCTCGTGCGCGACGTCCTCGACCGCTACGGGCCCGACGGCATCCGGTACTTCATCTGTGCGGCCGGCCCCGAGAGCCAGGACGCGAACTTCACGTGGCGTGACTTCGTGCAGCGCAACAACTCCGAGCTCGTCGCGGGGTGGGGCAACCTCGTGTCCCGCACGGCCGCCATGGTCGCCAAGAGCTTCGGCGAGATCCCGCAGCCCGGCCCGCTCGAGCCCGTCGACGAGGAGGTCCGCGCCGCCGTGCTCGCGGGCTTCGACTCCGTCGGCGACCTCCTCGCGGGCCACCGCCAGAAGGCCGCCATCGCCGAGGCGATGCGCGTCGTCAGCGAGGTCAACGCCTACGTCTCGCGCACCGAACCGTTCAAGCTCAAGGGCGACCACGAGCGCGAGCGGCTGGCGACGGTGCTGCACACCCTGATCCAGTGCGTCTCCGACCTCAACACGATCCTCGCGCCCTTCCTGCCGCACGCGGCCAACCGGGTCGATGCCGTGCTCGGCGGCGACGGCGCGTTCGTCCCCATGCCCCGGTTGGAGACGGTCGCGGGCCTGGACGAGGGCGACGAGGGACGGTCCTACCCCGTCATCACCGGCGACTACACGGCCACCCCGCGGTGGCAGTCGCGCCCGGTCGTCGTGGGGACGCCGATCAGCAAACCTGCTCCCGTCTTCACCAAGCTCGACGACGCGGTCGTCGAGGAAGAGCTCGCCCGCGCCGCGCAGGCGTGACCGTGACCGCGGAACCCATGACCACCCAGCCGAGCCGGCGCGGCATCCCGCACCCTCCCGACGCCCTGCCGATCCCGGTGGTGGACAACCACACCCACCTCGACATCAGCCGCGACGGTGACGAGGTGGCCGTCGGTGACCTCGGGCCGGTGCTCGCCGCCGCGGCCGAGGTCGGTGTCGACCGGGTCGTGCAGGTCGGGTGCGACGTGGCGGGGGCGCAGTTCGCCGTCGCCGCGGCCGAGCGGTATGCCGGCGTGCTCGCGGGGGTCGCGCTGCACCCCAACGAGGTGCCCGGGCTCGCGGCGAGCGGCGGGCTCGACGCGGCCTACGGCGAGATCGAGCGGCTCGCGGCCCACCCACGCGTGCGGGTCGTGGGGGAGACCGGGCTCGACTACTACCGCACCGGGCCCGAGGGGGTGCCGGCGCAGCAGGACTCCTTCCGGTGGCACATCGACCTCGCCAAGCGCCTGGGCAAGGCGCTGCAGGTGCACGACCGCGACAGCCACGACGACGTCCTGCGCGTGCTCGACGAGGAGGGGGCGCCCGAGCACACCGTGATGCACTGCTTCTCCGGGGGGCCGGAGCTGGCGCGGCAGTGCGTCGACCGGGGTTACCACCTCTCCTTCAGCGGCACGGTGACGTTCAAGAGCGCCAAGGCCCTTCGCGACGCCCTGGCGGTGACCCCGCTCGAGCTGCTCCTCGTGGAGACCGACGCGCCCTACCTGACCCCCCACCCGTGGCGGGGGGCGACGAACTCGCCCGCCCTCGTGCCGCTCACGGTGCGTGCCATGGCCGCCGTGCTCGGGGTGGCGGTGCCGACCCTGTGCGAGTCACTGAGCGACAACGCCGAGCGGCTCTACGGCCCCTGGTGACGCCCGAGCACCGCACCGTGACGCACATCTCGTTATGGGTGGGGCGCGTGCGGCGGATGTGTCCAGTGGGGCACGCCGACCACCACCTGACCGTTACCGAAATTTGACCTTTGCAAGACGGGCTCCGGCAGGCTGGATGCACTGGCCGGGGCCGTATCGCCTCGGACGACACACAGGGACACCCCTTCCGCCGCCGGTGCCGGCAGGGCGTGACATGTGTGCGGACGCCCCGCTCGCGGGGCGTTTCGGCCGCCTGCGGCCGCGTCCGAGATCGGTGCCCGGAGATCCCGAACTCTGGAGAACCGTGCTTTTCACTCGCCCCCTTCGTCATGTCGCCCAAGGCGTTGCCGCGCTCGTCGTGGCCGCCGGTGCCGTCGGCATCGCCCACTTCGACAAGGCCGTCGCGGTCTCCGTCGACGGGCAGCCCACGTCGGTCCACGTCTTCGGCAGCACCGTCGCCGATGTCCTCGAGAAGCAGGACATCGCCGTCGGTCCGCACGACGAGGTCGTCCCCTCGCTGGACAGCGAGGTGAGTGACGGCGACCGCATCTCGGTGCGTTACGGCCGCCTCCTCACGGTGACCGTCGACGGCGAGACGCGCGAGTACTGGACCACGGCCACCACGGTCGACGCGGCCCTGCAGGACCTCAACATCCGGGCCGACGGCGCCGAGCTCTCGGCGTCGCGCTCGCAGAGCCTGGGCCGTGACGGCCTCACCTTCGCCGTGACCACGCCCAAGAAGGTCAGCGTCGTCGTCGACGGCAAGACCCGCAGCGTCACGACGACGAGCCAGACCGTCTTCGGTGTGCTCGCCGAGCTCGGCGTCACCAAGCGCCCGGCCGACGTCGTGGCCCCGGCCATGCCGACCTCGGTCGAGCAGGGCATGAAGGTGGTCGTGAAGCGCGTCGACGTGAAGAACGTGACGACGAAGCAGGCGATCAACTACACGACGACCAAGCAGAAGGACGCCAGCCTCTACAAGGGCCAGACCAAGGTCGTCAAGGCCGGCAAGAAGGGCACCAAGACCGTCGTCAGCACGGTCACCTACGTCGACGGCAAGAAGACCTCGACCAAGGTCGTCAAGACCACGGTCAACACCAAGCCCGTCGCGGCCGTCGTCAAGGTCGGCACGAAGGCCCGTCCGGCCACCAGCACCTCCACCAGCGGTGGCGGTGGCGGCGGAAGCACCTCGGGCACGGGCATCAACCTCGCCCGCGCCGCCATGTGGGACCGGATCGCCCAGTGCGAGTCCGGTGGCCGCTGGAACATCAACACCGGCAACGGCTACTACGGCGGGCTGCAGTTCGCCACCGCGTCGTGGCTGGCCATGGGTGGCGACGACTTCGCACCGCGCGCCGACCTCGCGTCGCGCGCCGAGCAGATCACCATCGCCAACCGCTACTACGCGCGGGCCGGCACCTCCCCGTGGGGCTGCGCGCACGCCGCCTGATCCTGATCGCGTTCCGCGACTGATTGCGAGGAACCCACCCGGCAACGCCCCTCGAGGCGCCGCCGCGGTGGGTTCCTCGCAATCAGTGGGGATGCCGGGCACGCGGCTCTCGTCGGGCCGGCACCTCACGCGTGGCTAGGGTGAGCGCATGGCTGACGACCCCGACGTCTCGCTCCTCGGGGCGGGCGAGATCCGCGAGCTGGCGGCGCGCCACGGCATCCGCCCGACGAAGCAGTGGGGGCAGAACTTCGTCGTCGACGGCAACACGGTTCGGCGCATCGTGCGGGTCGCCGGGGTGGGCGCCGGGGACACCGTCGTCGAGGTGGGCCCCGGGCTCGGTTCGCTGACCCTCGCCCTGCTGTCGGAGGTCGACCGGGTGGTCGCCATCGAGGTCGACCCGCTGCTCGCAGGCGCCCTGCCCGCGACGGTCGCGCACCACGCACCCGCCCTGCTGGACCGCCTCGAGGTCGTGTCCGCGGACGCCCTCACGGTGACCGAGCTGCCCGGGCCGCCACCGACCGCGCTCGTCGCGAACCTGCCCTACAACATCTCCGTGCCCGTCGTGCTGCGCTTCCTGGAGCTGTTCCCGTCGCTGCGCACCATCCTCGTCATGGTCCAGCTCGAGGTGGCCGAGCGCCTGGCCGCCGGCCCGGGCTCGAAGACCTACGGCGTGCCGAGCGTCAAGGCCGCCTGGTACGCCGACGTCCGGCTCGCCGGGAAGGTGCCCCGCAGCGTCTTCTGGCCGGTGCCGAACGTCGACTCCGGTCTCGTGGCACTGACCCGTCGCGAGGCACCGGTGACCGACGCGACCCGCGAGCAGGTGTTCGCGTGCGTCGACGCGGCCTTCGCCCAGCGGCGCAAGACCCTGCGGGCGGCCCTGGCGTCGTGGGCGGGCTCGCCCGCCCTCGCCGAGGCTGCCCTCACGGCCGCCGGCGTCGACCCCCGCACCCGCGGCGAGCAGCTCGACGTGGCAACCTTCGCGGCCATCGCATCTGCCCGGGCGCAGTCGCTCAGAGCGTCCGCGCCCTGACTAGGGTGGGCGCATGACCTCGGCCCCCCTCGTCCCCGCCCCGGTGACGGTACGGGTGCCCGCGAAGGTGAACCTCGAGCTCCTCGTCGGTCCGCGAGGAGCCGACGGCTACCACCCCCTCTCCACGGTCTTCCAGGCCGTGAGCCTCTATGACGACGTCACCGTGGCCGTGGCCCAGGACTGGGGTGTGAGCGTGTCCGGACCACTCGCCGACGGCGTGCCCGAGGACGGCGACAACCTCGCGATGCGGGCGGCGCGGCTCGTCGAGACCCACTTCGACATCGAGCCGGTGCACATCGCCATCCGCAAGGGCATCCCGGTCGCCGGTGGCATGGCGGGTGGGTCGGCCGACGCGGCAGCCACCCTCGTGGCCCTGGACCACCTCTGGGACCTCGACCTCGACCGGGAGGAGCTCGAGGAGCTCGGCAGCGAGCTCGGCAGCGACGTGCCCTTCCTCATCGCGGGTGGCACCGCGATGGGCAGCGGGCGTGGCGAGCTGCTCGCGCCCGTGCTCGCGCGAGGGACCTACCACTGGGTGTTCGCCCTGGCCGAGGGCGGGCTGCCCACCCCCGCGGTGTACGCCGAGTGCGACCGGCTGCGCGGCAGCGAGCAGGTGCCCGACCCGGTCGCCAACCCGGCGCTCATGAGCGCCCTGCGCAGCGGAGACCCGCACGAGCTCGCACCCCAGCTCGCCAACGACCTGCAGGACGCGTCGCTGTCCCTGCGGCCCGACCTCGCCGAGGTGCTGTCGGCCGGCATGGAGTACGGCGCCCTCGGAGGCGTCGTGTCCGGCTCCGGCCCCACCACGGCCTTCCTCGTCGAGAACAACGAGGCCGGCATCGACCTGGCCGTCGCCCTCACGGCCAGCGGGGTCGTCCGCGACGTCCGGCGAGCCAGCGGGCCGGTCCACGGCGCCCACGTCATCCACCAGCGGACCGACTAGTGGCCAACCTCGTCTCGGTCGAGCGCGCCTCCCTGGCGCTCGGCACCGCCCAGGTGCTCGACGCCATCTCCCTCGGGGTCGGCGGCGGCGACCGCATCGGCATCGTCGGCCGCAACGGGGGCGGCAAGACCACCCTGCTGCGCGTCCTCGCCGGCACCCGCGAGGTCGACACGGGCCGGGTCGCACGGGTCGGCGGTCTCACCGTCGGGGTGCTGACCCAGGACGACGGGCTCGACCCCGGCGCGACCGTTCACGAGACGGTCATCGGCGAGGTCCCCGAGCACGAGTGGGCCGCCGACCCACGGGTGCGCGACGTGCTCGTCGGCCTGCTCGGCGGGCTCGACGCACCGGTCGTCGGGGGGATGGATGCCCTCGTCGGGCCGCTGTCCGGCGGCGAGCGTCGACGGGTTGCCCTCGCGGCCCTGCTCGTGGCGTCCCCCGACCTCCTGCTGCTCGACGAGCCGACCAACCACCTCGACGTCGAGGGGGTGGCGTGGCTGGCCGACCACATCGTCCGGCAGCACGCCAGCCCGGACAACGCCGTGGTCGCGATCACCCACGACCGGTGGTTCCTCGACGCCATCGCCACCCAGACGTGGGAGGTCGACTCCGGCGGGGTCTTCGCCTACGAGGGCGGTTACGCCGCCTTCGTGCTGGCCAAGGCCGAGCGCGAGCGGATGGCCGGGGTCATCGCCGAGCGTCGCGACAACCTGCTGCGCAAGGAGCTCGCCTGGCTGCGGCGCGGCCCGCCGGCCCGCACGAGCAAGCCCAAGTTCCGCATCGACGCCGCCAACGCGCTCATCGCCGACGAACCCCCCGCACGTGACGACGTCGAGCTGATGCGGTTCGCGACGACGCGCCTGGGCAAGGACGTCGTCGACCTGCTCGACGCCCGGCTCACGGTCGGTGACCGCGTGCTCCTCGACCACGTCACGTGGCGGCTGGCCCCCGGCGAGCGCACCGGCATCGTCGGCGTCAACGGCGCGGGCAAGTCCACGCTGCTGCGCGCCATCGCGGGTGAGGTGCCGCTCGCCGCCGGCAAGCGCAAGATCGGTGTCACCGTGCGCCTGGCCGTGCTCTCGCAGGAGGTTCGCGAGCTCGAGGCCTGGGCCGACCGTCGCGTCATCGAGGCCGTCGAGGACGTGCGCGCGGTGGTGCGGCTCGGGGCGAAGGAGCTCACGGCATCCCAGCTCGCGCAGCGCCTCGGGTTCACCGGCGCGCGCCAGCAGACCCGCGTCGGCGACCTCTCCGGCGGTGAGCGGCGGCGCCTCCAGCTGACCCGGCTGCTCATGGACGAGCCCAACGTGCTGCTCCTCGACGAGCCGACCAACGACCTCGACATCGAGACGCTGACCTCGCTCGAGGACCTCCTCGACGGCTGGGCCGGCACCCTCATCGTCGTCTCGCACGACCGGTACCTGCTCGAGCGCGTCTGCGACCGGCAGGTGGCGCTGCTCGGCGACGGTCGGCTGCGCGACCTGCCCGGCGGGGTCGAGGAGTACCTCCGTCTGCGGGCGGCGGCGGCCGGTGGGGCACCCTCGACGTGGGATGCCGGTCGCTCGGCTGCCGCTGCCGTCGCGGCTGCCGCAGCGGGAGAGGGCGTGGAGTCGGCCCCCGCGGTCGGTGCGGCACCCGCGGGTGGCGGCCCGACGGCATCCGAGCTGTCGCCGGCCGAGGCACGCGAGGCCCGCAAGACGATGGCGCGGGTCGAGAAGCAGCTCGGGAAGCTCTCGGAGCGTGAGGAGAAGCTGCACGCGGCGATGCTCGCGGCAGCCACGGAGCACGAGCGCGTCCTCGTGCTCAACCGGCAGCTGCGCGAGATCGTCGACGAGCGGGAGATGCTCGAGCTTCAGTGGCTGGAGGCGGCCGAGCTCATCGGCTGAGGGGCCGACTCGCTCATGGCTTCGCGGCGGCGCAGGCGAGTCCGCGCGGCGCGCACGAGGCCCGGCCCGCGCGTCCACACCCACCAGTAGGCGACACCGGCGACGAGCCCCGCGGCGTAGCCGAGCCACGGCGTCGAGCGCATCGCCTGCAGCACCTGCCAGTGCAGCACGTAGATGAACAGCGAGCTCGCCGCGAGCACCTGCACCAGCGGCACGAGGCCCCGCGGCACCCGCAGGGTCGGCACCCAGATGACGAGCAGCGCCGCGGTGAGGGTCAGCAGGTCTCGCCGGGGGTTGCCCGAGAAGGTGCCGATCGTCGGGATCGCGACCAGCGTGACGAGCAGGCGCTGCCCGAGCCCCTCGGCCTTGGCGGCGGCCCAGCCCAGGCAGAACAGCCACGACACGACGAGCGCCGAGCCCTGCATGTGCGGCACCGGGGGGAAGAACAGGCCCTTCCACCAGAGCATCCCGACGCCGGCCAGGGCGAGCGGCAGCGCGAACGGATGCCGTCGCTCCAGGCGGTCGCCCCACGGCGTCGCGACGACCGCGGTCACGACGACGAGCACGAACACGGCCGACTCGATGAACCAGAAGCGCCAGTCCGGACCGAGCCGTTCCTGCCCGAAGGCCCAGTTGAGCAGGGCCATGGTCGACCACGCGTACTGACCGATGAGCAGGTGGGCAGCCACCATGACGACGAGGGCGGGCGCGGCGATGCGGCGTACGGCGGTGAGCAGCCCCCGGACCCGTTCGTCTCGCGGTGCCTCGCCGAGCCGGAAGCGGGCCAGGTTCCAGCCGACGAGCACGAGCAGGGCGTGCGCCGTGCCCTGCATCCTGAACACGTGGGCGTGGGTGCCGACGATGAGGATGATCGCGACGGCGCGCAGCACCACGCTCGTCTCGACCGACCGCGTGGCCAGGGCCCGGCCGAGGCGGGCGCGAAGGCCGGGACGCGTGCCACCCGATGCCGGGTGACCCGTGCCGGATGCCGGGTGGCCGGCCGTCGCGGTGGCCTCGGCTTCCAGCGCCTCGAGCTCACGCAGGGTGAGCAGGTGCCAGTTCGTCGGCAGGTGGCCGAGGTGGTCCTCGACGTGCAGCGAGGCCTCCACGTAGGACAGGGAGTCGCCGCCGAGGGAGGCGAAGGAGTCCTCGGGGGCGACGGCATCCAGCCCGAGGAGGGCGGCGTACCGCTCACGCAGCGACCCAGCCGCTGGCGCCGTGTCGGACGATGCCGGAGCGTGGGCGGCGAGCTCGGTGAGGGTGGCGTAGTCGACCTTGCCGCTGCTCAGGTGCGGGAGGGCGTCCAGGCCGAGGTCGTGCGTCGTGAGCACTCGCACGCACCGCGTCGGGATGCCGGCCGCGCTGCGCCGCGCGCTCGGCCAGACGTCGCGGGGAGAGCGGCGCCGCGCCGACCGAGGTGGCGCCCGGTGCGACGGCGACCGTGACGGCATCCGGCCCGGCGAGGCACCGCACGTCGTCCCCGTCGGCCCGCAGGGCGCGCTCGACGTGGTCGAGGTCGACCCGGTGCCCGAGGACCTTGGCGACGCGGGACCGGCGGCCGGTGATCTCGAGCAGCCCGGCATCCGTGATGCGGCCGAGGTCACCGGTGTGCAGGCGCTCGACGGTGCGACCCAGCGCGAGGTCGCCCGGCTCGGTGGCGTAGCCGAGCATGACGTTCGGCCCGGAGAACACGACCTCTCCGTCGACGATCTCGAGCTGCCCACCAGGGACGGCGACACCGACGGTAGGACGGGTGCTCGACGGCCAGGTCGGGGGGCAGGACGGCCATCCGCGCGGTCGCCTCGGTCTGGCCGTACATGACGAACAGGTCCCAGCCGCGCTGTCGGCCGAGTGTTGCGAGCTCGACGACACGGGCCGGGTCCATGCGGCCACCGGCCTGGGTCACGGTGCGTAGGTGGGGGAGGTCCATCGTCGCGAACCCGACGCGGTCGAGCAGGTCGAAGGTGTGGGGGACTCCGGCCAGGGTGGTCACCCGCGCGTCCCGGGCGAGCTGCCAGAAGCACTCATCGGCGACCGAGTGGTCGGTCAGCACGACCGACGCGCCGGCGACGAGGTGGCTGTGCACGACGCTGAGGCCGTAGCAGTAGTGCAGCGGCAGGCTCGTCACGGCGCGGTCGCCCGGGCGGATGCCGAGGGAGGTGGCGATCGCCTCCGCGTTGCTGCGCAGGTTCTCGCGGGAGAGGCGCACCAGACGCGGCGAGCCGCTCGAGCCGCTCGTGCTCATGAGCAGGGCGAGGTCGGGGTGCAGCGGGTGGGCGGGGTGCTCGCGGTGGACCTGCACCGTGGTGGCAGCCGACGAGCGGTCGGCGGGCGGGGCGTCGGCGGGCGGGGCGATGGTGATGTCCGGGTCCCAGGCCTGCGCGATCGCCGCGGCGGGGGAGCCCGGCGGGGTGAGCAGCACGACGTGACCGGCCGCGTGGGCCGCGAGGTAGCCGACGAGGGTGTCGAGGTCGTTGGCGCCGTGGACGTGGACCAGGCGGCGCTCGCCGGCGAGGATGCCGGCGCGGCGCGCCACCCGCTGAACGAGGTCGGCGCGGGTGAGCGTCGTCAGCCGGCCGTCGCCGCCGCGCACGTGCACCGCGGCAGCCGCGGGGTCTCCCGCCGACCAGCCGAGCCACTCCCTCGCGGACTCAGGAGCACTCCGCCGAGTCAGGGCTGCAGACGGCCCTGAGTCCGCGAGCTGCTCCTGAGTCCGCGGGTGGGGCGCGGTGGTGGGCGTGGACACCCATCGAGGGTAGTGAGGTAAGCCTCACCTATACAACACGGTGCTGTGTGAGATCTGTCCCGCGGCTGTGGGCGGGCGTGGTGTCGGGAGCCGTCAGCCCGCGTCGGTCTCGAACGGGCGCAGCAGCCGCCGGAGCAACCCGGACAGCTCGTCCCGCTCCCCGTCCGAGAGCTCCGCGAGCAGCTCGTGCTCATGGGCGAGCAGGTCCGAGAGGGCGGCGTCGACGACGGACATCCCTCGAGGCGTGAGGCGCACGATGACGCCTCGACGATCCGTGGGGTCGGGGTGGCGTTCGACGTAGTCGCGAGCGGCGAGGCGGTCGACGCGGTTGGTCATCGTGCCGCTCGTCACGAGTGTCTCGGTGACGAGCTGGCCGGGGCTCAGCTCGTAGGGCGTGCCGGCCCGGCGCAGGGCGGACAACACGTCGAACTCCCACCCGTCGAGCCCGTGCTCGGCGAAGGCCGTGCCGCGCGCGAGGTCCAGGCGACGGGCCAGCCGCGAGACCCGGCTGAAGACCTCGAGGGGTGCCACGTCGAGGCCGGGACGCTCCCGGCGCCACGCGGAGACGATACGGTCGACATCGTCAGCGGCCATGGGGCCGACTCTACTGCCCGTCAAGTTTCTTGACATCGAGACACTGGCGCCGGCCTCCGGTGCCCGACCCGAGGAGCACGGCATGAGCGAGCACGCGAGCTGGGACCCCACCGCCTACGGCCGGTTCGCGGCCGAACGCAGCCGCCCCTTCGCCGACCTCCTCGCGCAGGTGCACACCGACGACCCGGCGCTCGTGGTCGACCTGGGGTGCGGGCACGGGCCGGCGACCCTGACGCTCGGTGAGCTCTGGCCGAACGCGCGCATCGTCGGGGTCGACGCGTCCGAGGCGATGCTGGAGTCCGCGCGGGCCCTCGACGGTGCCGGTCGCGTCGAGTGGGTGCAGGCGGAACTGCGAGCCTGGGACCCGGCATCCCTGGGTCAGGCCCCGGACGTCATCATCACGAACTCCACGCTGCAGTGGGTTCCCGGCCACCTCGACCTGCTCGACGCCTGGGTCGAGGCGCTCGCTCCCGGTGGGTGGCTGGCCCTGCAGGTGCCCGGCAACTTCGACGCCCCCAGCCACCGACTGATGCGCGAGACCGCCGACCAGCACGAGCGCGCCGGCGAGCTGGGTGCTGCCCTCGACCTGCCCGCCGTCGGTGAGCCGGCCACCTACCTGCGCTACCTCACCCGCCTCGGCTGCGCCGTCAACGCCTGGGAGACCACCTACCTGCACGTCCTGGACGCGGCCGACGAGGAGGACAACCCGGTGCTCAGCTGGGTGGCTGCCACGGGCCTGCGCCCGGTGCTCGACATCCTCACCGAGGACGACGAGCGCACCGCGTTCATGGAGCCCTACGCCGCACACCTCGCCGAGGCCTACCCGCGCACGCCCGTCGGGGTGCTCTTCCCGTTCCGCCGGGTGTTCGCCGTGGGCCAGAAGACCACCGCCTGACCCCGACTCCTCCCGATGAGGGAAGCCGGGTTCGCACGGGTTGTCTTCCCGGGCGAACCTCGCGTATCTCCGGCGAAGGCTGCCGGATGCCGTTCGGATGCCGTGCGCTTGCCGCTCAGGGTTTGCCGGTGGTCAGCGTCGGGTTGGGTTCCAGGCCGGTCAGGCCGTTCCACGCGAGGTTGACGACGTGGGCGGCGACCTCGTGCTTCTTGAACTTGCGGGAGTCGAGCCACCACTGACCGGTCAGCGCGATCATCCCGACGAGCATCTGCGCGTACATCGGCGCGGCCTTGGGGTCGAGCTTGTGGGCCTTGAACTCGGCGGCGAGGATGTGCTCGACCTGGCTGGCGATGTCGCTCATGAGGCTGGCGAACGACCCCGTGGCCTGACCGGCGGGACTGTCGCGCACGAGGATCCGGAAGCCGTCGGTCGAGGTCTCGACGTAGCCCAGGAGCGCCAGGGCCGCGCGTTCGATGATCTCGCGGGAGGTGCCGCCCGAGGTCAGCGCGCCCTGCACGGCGTTGAGCAGGCTCTCGATCTCGCGGTCGACGACGACGGCGTAGAGGCCTTCCTTGCCGCCGAAGTGTTCGTAGACGACCGGCTTGGACACCCCGGCCGATGCGGCGATCTCCTCGATCGTCGCACCCTCGAACCCCTTGTCGGCGAAGTGCTTGCGCCCGACGCCGATGAGCTGCTCGCGTCGCTCCCGCCCGGTCATCCGGGCGCGGCTGGTCTTGCTGGGTTTGGCTGACGTGGAAGCGGTCACCCTGCCATTGTGCCCGGCCGGGTCCATTACCCTCACCGTATGCCGTGCGCCCTGGCGCGCTGCGGTCCCCGGTTGGTCTGCTGGCAGGGCCCGCCTGACTTTGAATCAGGACAAGCGACGTAGGTTCGATTCCTACCCGGGGAGCAAGCTCGAACGCCCGTTGACCTGCGAAAACGCAGTCAGCGGGCGTTTCGCGTGCGACAAGCGTGCGACGAGGCACCCACTGCGACCACAGAACGGCCCCCGCGACGTTGGCGCGTCCGAGGGCCTGACGACGAACCACGGGAGGTTCATCCGTGAGACTCAGCCCATCCGCTCAAGGGCCCACTGACGACGGACACCGAGGCGGCGTACCCCTGAGGGTTTCACTGAACGTGAGACGTGGGTCACTCGCGCCTGTCACAGTGACCCATCAGGGGCCGACGTCCCCGACGGCTCCAACTCAGGAGGCGTCATGCAATTACGTCGGATAGCGGCCGCAGTGGCCGTGGGACTGCTCGCCACAGCGGGCTTCGCCACCGGAGCGGCGGCCGCACCCTCGAACAAGCCGGTGGTCACGGCATCGGTCGGCTCGCTCAGCGGGGCGGCCGCTCCGATGACGTACGACGTCAACCGTGGCGCCAAGCAAATTTCCTCCGTCACGTACTCCCTCAATGGCGGAGACCCCCTGGCGGCGCCTGCCCCCACAGCCGCGACCAAGAGGTCCAGCGGTGGCAGCTTCACCGTCACCGCAGCGGACGGCCTGAACACCCTGACTGTCACCGTGAACCTCACCGACGGCGGCACCGACACCTCAAACGAGGTCACGTTCACCTCGGCGGACGCCTATTCAGCGGCCCGCGCCGGGTGCGAAGCCTTCACCGAAGGGGTCTTCACCGTCGGCGACGACCCCGGCACAGCCCCAACCGAGCGGCTCTACTGCTACACGGCCGATCTGTTCAGCGACGACTACTACGCGAACGTCTTCAAGGACGCATGCATCGCGGCCGGTGGCGACGATTGGATCGGTTCGGCCACTTTTGAACCGCGAGTGAGCAACTACACCTGTGAATGAACTGGCCAGAGAGGTGCGTCAGCGGCCCGAGGGTCCTTGGGGCCCCGGGTTCGCCCTTTCGTAGGCAACCGTGCCCGGGGGCCGTGGCCGATATGTTTCTGCGCATGCCCCAGCTCCTCACGCCGGACCGGTTCACGCTGCTGATCGAACGTGGATCGCCGGTCATCACCTTGGAGGGTGTGAGCGTCTCGGCCGGTGACGGTTGGTCCTTCCTGAACCGGGCGACGGTGCTGGTGGTGGACGGCCCCGGCGACGAGGGCTTTCTGTTGCCTCGCATGGTCAACGAAGGCGGTGACCTTGCGCCCGAGGGCTGGGACGCCGCCGTGGCTGGAGCAGGGTCGGTGACCATCGTCGGCTCGGGTGTGCGGTTCGCCGCCAAGGTCATCGAGTAGCCCACCGGATGGGCGGACGTCCGATTCTCGGCATACTGCCTTCGTGGCGGAGCAGACAGCGCAGTCCCGTGCGATGACCGCGATCGTCGCCGACCACGCGCCCTTGCTCAAGCAGGCCGGCTTTCGCAGAGCCGATGACGCGCAACGGCACCCCGCGCGGTTCCTGGATCAACGACTACGACTGCCAGCTCCGAGAGACGGTCGGGCGACTGCTCACGGGTGAGTGGACGGACTTCTGGTGGCGTCTGGACGACCCGGAGGCGTCCACGAAGGCCGGCGACGCCCTGCGCGCTGTGGGTCTGCCCTGGCTGGACCGGTTCCCGAACGCGGCAGCCATACTCGACGAGTTCGACCGCGTCGGCCCCATCGACATCGGCACCCACCCGGCCGGGGCCCTCGACGTCGCGGACCTGTGCCGTGCCCGGGGCGACACCGCGCGGGAACGGCGAGTCCTCGAGGCCTACGTGGCCCAGCCCGTGCTGTACAGCCACGCCGGGTACCTCGCCGGCTACCTCAACCAACACGGGCACGACGACCTCAGCGATCGAATCACCACCAGGGGGAGCTGACCGGACCGAGTCGCGCGCAGAGACGCGGCTCCACCCGGAGAGCCTCCGGCCGGGAGCCTGAGGCCGAGTCCGGAATGCCGACCCCGCTGTGCCACGATGGGGCGTGTGACCTGGTTCGAAGCGATCATCCTCGGCATCGTCCAGGGCCTGACGGAGTTCCTCCCCATCTCCTCGAGCGCTCACCTGCTCATCGTGGGCCAGCTGTTCTTCGACGGCCGCGACCCCGGGGCAGCCTTCACGGCGGTCACCCAGATCGGCACCGAGTCGGCCGTCATCGTCTACTTCGCCAAGGACATCTGGCGGATCATCTCGCGGTGGAGCCTGGCGCTCGTGGGCAAGGTCCCGCAGAGCGACCCCGACGTCCGGATGGGGTGGATGGTCATCGTCGGCTCCCTGCCGATCGCCCTCCTCGGGCTGCTGTTCGAGGACGCCATCGACAGCGGTCTGCGCAACCTGTGGATCACGGCGGCCATGTTGTCCGGCGTCGCGATCGTGCTGGCCATCGCCGACCGCGTCGCCAAGAACGAGCGCACCATCGACCAGCTCACCTGGCGGCACGCCATCTTCCTCGGCCTGTGGCAGGCGTTGGCGCTCATCCCCGGGGTCTCCCGCTCAGGCGCGACGATCTCGGGTGGCCTGTTCATGGGCTACCGACGCGAAGTGGCCGCCCGCTACGCCTTCCTGCTCGCCGTGCCGGCCGTCATGGCCTCGGGGCTCTACAAGCTGAAGGACATCGGTGAGGACTCCAGCGCAGCCTGGGGCCCGACGCTCCTCGCCACGGTCATCGCCTTCGTCATCGGCTACGGGGTGATCGCCTGGCTGCTGCGGTACGTCGCCAACCACACGTTCACGATCTTCGTCGTCTACCGGCTCGCCCTCGCGGCCCTGCTCGTCGGCCTGCTCGCCACCGGCACCATCTCGGCGACCTGACCGAGCCTGCGCCTACTGCCCGTCGACCAGGACGATGTCGTACGTGGTGTCGGGGCCGGGGGGAGTGGTGAACCGAGCGTTCACGGCATACAGCCGTGAGCCCTGGGCGGCGAGGGTCGTCGGCACGTCGAAGTCGGGGTCGGTCACGGTGCCGACGACCGTCCCGGACAGCCAGTCCGCAGACATCCGCAGCTCCACGATCTCGTTCGACCGGTTGCGGACCACCCAGAGCGTCGCGCCCTGGAGCAGGATGCCGTCGCCCTGGGTCAGGAGCGCCCCTCCGGTGTCGACCGCGGTCGCCTCACCGCTCGCCGCGTCGACGGCGTAGAGGATGCCGGTCGTGCTGTTGATGACGAGCAGCGTGCTGCCGTCGGGGGTCGCGGCGATGCCGTTGGCGTTGAACCCGGCCACCTGCTGCCAGTCCCCGCTCAGCGGGATCGTCTCGACCTCACCGGTCGGAACGCCCCCGGCGCCGAGGGCGACCCGGTAGACCTCGGCCGCCTGCGAGTTGGTGAACCAGGCGGCGTCGCGCGTGACGGTGACGTCGTTGATGAAGGCAGGACCGTCCGTGAGGTCGAAGGCGGCGACCTCGGTGCCCGAGTCGGCGTCGTAGACGTACGCGTCGCCCGTCGCGCCACCGGAGACGAACAGCAGCCCGCGGTCGACCTTGATGCCGACGGCCACGCGGCCATCAGCCTCGACGAGCACCTCGCCCTGACCGGTGCGCAGGTCGCCCTTCCAGATCGAGCCGTCCGCGCGCGAGCCCGAGTAGATCGACGTCCCGGCGCCGGTGGCGATCCCTTCGGGGAGCCACCCGTTGGGCAGCGCGAGGGTGTCGGGGAAGGGGGCGGCCGAGGCCGTGCCCATCGGGGCCAGCGCGAACGCAGCGGCCACAGCAGTCGTCAGCACCACACGTGAGTTCCTCATCCAGCCACGTTACGACGGGATCGTTGAAGATTCCATGGCACGTGCACGCTGTCCAACCTTGCCCGCGACGGCAGGCGGGAACGCGCTGGCCCGGCCAGCAGGACCAGCCTCAGAAGCCCTGCGCCAGGCGGTGGTAGGCCATGTTCCACCGCACCTCCCGCTGGAACCCGCGCACGGTCGTCTCGTCGTCGATGACGAGCAGCTCGGTCCGGGCGATCTCCGCGAAGTCACGGAACACCTCGATCCCCACGGCCGTCGTCATGACGGTGTGGTGGGCCGCGCCCGCCGCGAGCCAGCACGAGGCGCTCGTCGCGAAGTCGGGTTCGGGCTCCCAGACCGCACGGCCGACGGGAAGGTTCGGGAGGTCGGGAGCCCCGACGATCTCGACGGCATTCGCGACGAGGCGGAAGCGGTCGCGCATGTCGCTCATCGCGACGACGAGAGCAGGGCCCGGGTCCGCGGTGAAGACCAGGCGCACCGGGTCGTCCTTGCCGCCGATACCGAGCGGGTGGACCTCGAGCCGTGGGGTCGACGTCGTGAGGGACGGCGAGACCTCGAGCATGTGCGCCCCGAGGATCCGTTCCTTCCCCGGGACGAGGTCGTAGGTGTAGTCCTCCATGAGGCTCGCGCCGCCGGGGAGGCCGGCACCCATGACGTTGGCGACCCGCACGAGGATCGCGGTCTTCCAGTCGCCCTCCGCGCCGAAGCCGTAGCCCTGCGCCATGAGCCGCTGCACCGCGAGCCCGGGCAGCTGGGTGAGGGCCCCGAGGTCCTCGAAGCTCGTCGTGAAGGCGCCGAAGCCGCCGTCCTCCAGGAAGGACCGCAGGCCGAGCTCGATGGCCGCGCCGTCGCGCAGGGACTGACGACGCGCCCCACCCGACCGCAGCTCCTCGGCGACGTCGTACAGGTCCTCGTACTCGGCCACCAGTGCGTCGACCTCCGCGTCGGATGCCGCGTCGACCGCCTCCGCCAGCTCGTTGACGCCCCACGTGTTGACCTGCACACCGAACCGCAGCTCGGCCTCGGTCTTGTCGCCCTCGGTCACCGCGACGTAGCGCATGTTGTCGCCGAACCGGGCCAGCCTGAGCCCTCGGGCGGCCGCCCATCCCGCCGCGGCCCGCTGCCAGTCCTCGACCTGCTGGCGCACCGCCGGGTTCGACACGTGGCCGACGACGGTCTTGCGGGCCACCCCGAGGCGGGTCTGGATGTACCCGAACTCCCGGTCGCCGTGGGCGGCCTGGTTGAGGTTCATGAAGTCGAAGTCGATGTCCGCCCACGGCAGCTCCACGTTCGCCTGGGTGTGCAGGTGCAGCAGCGGCTTCTGCAGGGCGTCCAGCCCGGCGATCCACATCTTGGCCGGGCTGAAGGTGTGCATCCACGCCATGACGCCGATGACGTCGTCGCGGCCGTTCGCCTCCAGCGCCAGCCGACGGATGCTGTCGGAGTCCTTCAGCACCGGCTGCCAGACCACCCGCACGGGCAGGCCGGCGAACCCGTCGGCCACGGCCCGTGACTGCTCGGCGACCTGGCGCAGCGTCTCCTCGCCGTAGAGGTTCTGGCTGCCGGTGACGAACCACACCTCGTAGCCGTCGAGGGTGGTGTTGAGGGGGGTGCGGGTCATGAGCGTTCCTCGGGAGTCGTGAGGGGGTCGGTGACGTCGGATGCCGTGGCACGGGTGAGGTTCACGAGAGGGCCTCCACGGCGGCTCGCTCGACGGCGAGGCCGAGCACATAGCGGTCGAGGTGGGCCGCGTACCCCTTGACGTCCTCGGGCAACGGTTGGACGACGTGGATGGCGGCCCCCGCGAACACCCGCTCGTCGAGGTAGCCGGGTGAGGTCGGTCTCGGAGGCGTGCTGCAGGTACCCGGCGAGCACGGCCATGCCCCACGCGCCGCCCTCGGCAGCGGTCTCACCGACCGCCACCGGCGCGTCGAGGGCCCCGGCGAGGAACCGCTGCGCCACCCCGGCCGTACGGAACATGCCGCCGTGCGCGACCATCCGGTCGAGCGTGACCCCCTCGGTGTCGAGCACGCGCATCCCGAGGCTGAGGGTGCCGAAGACGCCGTAGAGCTGTGCGCGAACGAAGTTCGCGAGCGTGAAGCGACTGTCGGGGGTGCGCACGACCAGCGGGCGACCGGCATCCAGCCCGACGATGGGCTCGCCGGCGAGGTGGTTGTACGCGAGCAGCCCACCGGCATCCGGCTCGCCGTCGAGGGACTCGCGCAACAACACGTCGAACACGGCATCCGGGGCGATGGGTGTCCCGGACGCGGCGGCGAACCGCCCGAACAGGCCGGCCCAGGCTGCCAGCTCGCTGGCTCCGTTGTTGCAGTGCACCATCGCGACCGGGTCGCCGGCGGGCGTCGTCACGAGGTCGAGCTCGTCGTGCACCTGCCGGAGGGGCCGCTCGAGGACGACCATCGCGAAGATGCTGGTTCCGGCACTCACGTTCCCGGTCCGGGGAGCCACGGCGTTCGTGGCGACCATGCCGGTCCCGGCGTCGCCCTCGGGTGGGCACAGGGGGATGCCGGGTCGCAACGTGCCGGTCGGGTCCAGGAGTGTGGCTCCCCGGGGAGACAGGGCACCGGCCGGCTGCCCGGCGAGCAGGACCTCGGGAAGCAGTGCGCCGAGGTCCATCCCCGGCACCTGCGGTGCGACCAGGTCGTCGAAGCGCCCCAGCAGCGCGGTGTCGTAGCCCTTGGTCGCGGGGTCGATCGGGAACATGCCCGACGCGTCACCGACGCCGATCACGCGGGCCCCGGTCAGCTGCCAGTGGACGTAGCCGGCCAGGGTCGTGAGGAACCGCACGTCCGACACGTGCGGCTCGCCGTCGCACACGGACTGGTGGAGGTGGGCGACCGACCAGCGCAGCGGGATGTTCGTGCCGAACAGCTCGGACAGCTCGGATGCCGCGCGGCCGGTGTTCGTGTTCCGCCACGTGCGGAACGGCACGAGCAGCTCGCCGTCGGCATCGAGGGCGAGGTAGCCGTGCATCATCGCCGAGATGCCCATCGCGCCGACCGTCTCGAGCGGGACGCCGTGGTCGCGCGCAACGGCGGACGCGAGGTCGGCGAACGCCGCCCGGACGCCGGTCCAGACGTCGTCGAGCGAGTAGGTCCACATCCGGTCCTCGAAGCGGTTCTCCCACTCGTGGGAGCCGACCCCGAGCACGGTGGCACCCTCCCCGATGAGGCAGGCCTTGATCCGGGTGGAACCGAGCTCGATGCCGAGGGAGGTCCGCCCGGCCCTGATCGCGTCAGCGCTCATCGTCGCCTCCCTGCGCACGGCGGGGGTCGGTGGCCTGCCCGTACACGTGCTGGTAGCGCTCGTAGAGGGCGTCGATGCGGTCCTGCGGGATGGGGACGAGCGGGCCGGCCTGGCGAGCGAGGTGCACGGTGCGGGCGACGTCCTCGCACATGACCGCCGCCTTGACGGCATCCCTCGCCGAGACGCCGATCGTGAAGGGTCCGTGGTTCTGCATCAGCACGGCGCGTGACCGGTGCCCACGCAGCGTCTGCACGATCCCCCTGCCGATCGAGTCGTCGCCGATGACCGCGAAGGGGCCGACGGGGATCGGCCCGCCGAACTCGTCCGCCATGCCGGTGATGACGCACGGGATCTCCTCCCCGCGCGCTGCCCAGGCGACCGCGTAGGTGGAGTGGGTGTGCACGACCCCGCCCACCTCGGGCAGGTGCCGGTAGACGTAGGCGTGGGCGGCCGTGTCGCTCGACGGGCTCCGCTCGCTGCCGACGGAGCCGGGGACGACGTTGCCGTCGAGGTCGCACAGGATCATCGAGTCCGGTGTGAGGTCGTCGTAGCCCACCCCGGAGGGCTTGATGACGAAGAGGTCGGCACCGGGGACCCGGCCGGACACGTTCCCGGCTGTCCAGACGACCAGGCCGTAGCGCACCAGCTCGTCGTGGAGCGCGGCGACCTCGGCCCGGGCGGCGCTGATGGCGGCAGCAACGTGCGGGCTGTGCTCGTTCGCACCCATGATCACTCCCGCTGCCGTGCGGTGACCGCGCGCTGCAGCACGACGAACACGAGGAGGATGCCGCCCGTGATGATCGTGACCATCTCCGGCTTGATGCCGCCGTCACGGGTGACGAGCACGTTCATCAGGCCCAGCATCAGCGCGCCCACGACCGAGCCGGCGACGTAGCCTGCGCCTCCGGTGAGGAGGGTGCCGCCGATGACGGTGGCCGCGATCGCGTCGAGCTCCCAGCCGATGCCGGTGATGTTCTGGCCGATGCCCAGGCGGGACGTGTAGACCACCGCCGCCACGCCGGCCAGCGTGCCGCTGATGACGTAGACGAGCATCTTGGTGCGGTGGACGGCAAGGCCCATGAGCTGTGCCGAGTTCTCGCTGCCACCGATCGCGTACACGGTGCGCCCGGTGCGGGTGCGGTGCAGCACGAAGATGGCCGCGACGACGACGAGGAACGCGATGATGACGCCTGCCGTGACGACGAGGTCGTTGACCTTGGGGCCGTCGATCAGCTTGATGGGCTGGCCGAGCGCGCGGATGGCGGAGTCGTCGTCGAGCCGTTGTGGCTGGGTGCTGAGCATCGACGCGAGCCCGCGGGCGAGGAACATCATCGCGAGGGTGGCGATGAACGGCTGGACGTCGAAGTACTGGATGAGCACCCCGGAGATGACGCCGATGCCCGTGCCGATGAGGATCATCGCGGCGATGACGAGCCACGCGTTGAGCCCCGTGTTTGCCAGCATGACGCCGGCGACCGACGACAGCGCGATGACCGAGCCCACCGACAGGTCGATCCCGCCGGTGAGGATGACGAAGGTCATGCCCACGGCGAGGATGATGAGGTGGGCGTTGTTGATGAGCAGGTTCGACATCGTGTTGAGCTGCAGGATGCGCCCGTAGGCGAGCTCGCCGTAGATGAGCATCGCCACGAAGATGACGACCGCTGCCAGCGTCGGGAGCATCGAGGGGTTGGCTCGCAGGGAGCGGGTCATCCGCTGCCGGGCGGTGGGGCCCTCGGTCGCGGTGTCGACCGCGGTGATGGTGCTCATGCGTGGGCTCCTTCCTTCTCCTCGACCGGCACGGGGGGTGGTTCCGCCGGGGGTGGGGGCTTGCGTCGGTGCCCGAAGAGGGACCGCACCCGCTGTGACTGCAGCAGGCACAGGGCGACGATGACGATCGCCTTGAACGCGGGCGTGGCCGAGGCGGGGATGCCCAGGAAGACGATGGTCTTGTCGAGCGTCGCGATGAGGATCGAGCCGATGACGGCGCCTCCGATGTAGAAGCGCCCTCCCGCCAGTGAGGTCCCGCCGATCACGACGGCGAGGATCGCGTCGAGCTCCATCTGGTAGCCCGTCCGGGAGACGTCGACGGTCATCACGCTGCCCACGGCGAAGATCCCCGCGATGCCGGCGAACAGACCGCTCAGCATGTAGACGGCCATGAGGATGCCGGCCGGCCTGATCCCCGCCATGCGGCTGGCCCTGGGGTTGACGCCGATGGACTCGATCATCAGGCCGAACGCGGACCGGCGCACGACGAGCGCCAGGACGCCGACGATCGCGAGGGAGATGAGGAACACGACCGGGATGCCGAGGACGTAGCCGTTGGTCAGCCACTGGAACGGCGGGCTCTGGGCGTTGGTGTTCTGGCCGGACGTGATCACCTTGGCGATGCCGCGCCCGGCCAGCATCATGATGAGGGTGCTGATGAACGGCTGGAGGCCGAGCAGGGTGATCAGGAGCCCGTTGACCACGCCGATGAGCGTGCTCACGACCAGCGCGATCGCGATGGCGGTGGCGGCCGCCCCGACGGAGCCGGACGTGTCGACACTCTTCAGGAACTCCATGGAGACGGCGCCGGACACGACCATGATCGACCCCACCGACAGGTCGATGCCCCGGGTGGCGATGACGAGGGACATGCCGACGGCGATCATGATGATCGGCGCGCTCGCGCGCAGGATGTCGATGAGGTTGCCGACGAGGTTGCCGTTCTGCGGGTTGACCGAGATGCGCAGGTAGCTCGGGTCCTGGATGACGTTGATGCCGAGCAGGACGATGATCGCGACCAGGGCCCAGAACCACTGCTTGCGCACCAGCGTGGTGACGCGGTCGGCGACGGTGGGGGACTCGCTCACGACTGCACCTCCGCGATCTGCTCCTCGGCCTGGGTCCCGTCGGCGGCGATGACGTCGACGATGGTCTGCGTGGTGACCTCCGGGCCGACGACGATCTCGCCGACCTTGCGGTGGTCCTTCATCACGACGATGCGGTTGCTGAGCCGCACCACCTCCTCGAGCTCGGAGGAGATGAAGACCACCGAGGTCCCGGCCTCGGCGAGCTTCACGACGGCCTCCTGGATCTCGGCCTTGGCACCGACGTCGATGCCTCGGGTCGGCTCGTCGAGGATGAGCAGCTCAGGGCCGGTGGCGAGCCACCGACCGAGCAGGACCTTCTGCTGGTTGCCGCCGGAGAGGTTCTTGATGGGCCGGTCCGGGTCGGCCGGGCGCACCCCGAGCTCGGTCATGTACTTGTCGACGATCTCGTCCTTCTCGCGCCTGGACAGCGGCCGCGCCCACCCTCGGCGGGCCTGGACGGCGAGCACGAGGTTCTCGCGCACCGAGAGGTCACCGATGGTCCCCTCGTCGCGCCGGTTCTCCGTGGAGAAGGCGATGCGGTGGCTCAGCCCCGACACGGGGGAGTGCAGCGACACCTTCTCGCCGTGGAGCGTCACGTCGCCGCTGTCGGGTTTGTCGGCCCCGTAGAGCAGCCGGGCGAGCTCGGTGCGGCCGGACCCGAGGAGGCCGGCGAAGCCCAGCACCTCGCCCCGGTGGACGGTGAGGTCGGTGGGCTCGACCTTCCCGCGGCGCCCGAGGCCGCTCGCCTCGAGCAGCACCTCGGCCGACTCAGCGGACTCCAGCGATGCTGCTGCTCGACCGATGGAGGCGAACGTCGCGAGGTCCTTGCCGATCATGAGGGAGATCAGCTTCGGGCGCTCGAGCTCGCGGGTCAGGTACTCACCGACGTGGGCGCCGTTGCGCAGCACCGTGATGCGGTCGCTGATCGCGTACACCTGGTCCAGGAAGTGGGAGACGAACAGGATCGCGACGCCTTGGTCGCGCAGGCCGCGCAACACGGTGAAGAGGTGCTCGACCTCCACCGAGTCCAGGCTCGAGGTGGGCTCGTCGAGGATGAGGACCTTGGCGTCGATCACCATCGCCCGGCTGATGGCGACGAGCTGCTGCATCGCGATGGAGATCGACGCGAGCGGCATGGCGGGAGTCCAGGTGGCCCAGCCCCATGGCGCGCAGGGACCTGTTCGCGGCCGCATGGGTCGCGCGCCAGTTGATGCCGAACGCCCCGCGCACCTCGTGGCCGAGCATGAGGTTCTCGCCGATGCTCAGGTTCGTGCAGAGGTTGACCTCCTGGTACACCGTCGCGATCCCTGCTCGCTGCGCGTCTGCGGTGCTGTGGAACGTCCGCTCCTCACCCAGGACCGTGACCGAGCCGGAGTCGACCTCGTAGACGCCGGTCAGCGCCTTGATCAGGGTCGACTTCCCGGCGCCGTTCTCACCCATGAGGGTGTGGACCTCGCCGGGAAAGAGGCGGAAGCTGACGTTGTCGAGGGCTTTGACGCCGGGAAAGGCGATGGAGATGTCCCTCATCTCGACGACGGGCAGGGCCGCGGTCATGTCGCTCCTCGCGGTGGTCAGGTGGTCAGGTGGTCAGTGGACAAGACGGGGCCCGGTGCGAGGCGCGGGGTTCCACGCCTCGCACCGGAGTTCGTGCTCCGACCGATCAGTACTGGCGGTCGGGCAGGGCCGTCTTCGCCGCCTCGGGAGAGTCGAACACCGCGCTCGGCACGATGATGTACGGCTCGACCTTCTCACCCGCGAGGGCTGCCTTGACGGCCGTCATGGCCGTCTCTCCGAAGAGCGGGTTGTACTCCGCGACGAAGCTGAGCTCCGAGGCGGACAGCGCCTCGAGGGCCGGCTTCGTGCCGTCGATCGTCGCGATCTTGACGTCGACGCCGGGGGTCAGCCCGGCTTCCTTGGCAGCGGCCACCGCGCCCAGGCCCATCTCGTCGTTCTGGGCGAAGACCAGCTGGATGTCGTTGTTGTTGGCCTTCAGCACGGTCTCGAAGACGCTCTTGGCCTCCTCGGTGGACCAGTTGGCCGTCTGTGCTCCGACCTTCTTCAGCGTCGGGACCGCACCGACGACGTTGTCCCAGCCCGTGTTGCGCTCGTTGACGACGCCGACGCCGGCGGGCCCTTCGAGGATGAAGTAGTTCCCTCCCTCGGGGAGCGTCTCCACGGCCCACTTCCCCACGTTCTCGGCCACGACGACGTTGTCCGGGGCGATGCGCGTGACGTACAGGCTCGGGTCGTTCGGCTCGATGCCGCGGTCGATGAGCAGGACCGGGATCTCGGCCTCCTGCGCGCGCTTGAGCGAGTCCTCCCAGCCCGTGGCCTCGGTGGCCGACAGGAGGATCACGTCGACCTCCTCGTCGACGAACGACGTGAACGCGTCGATCTGCGACTTCTGGTCGAGGTTCGCGGCCGGCGCGTACTTCAGGTCGAATCCGGCCTCCGGGGTGAACGTGTCCTGGATGTTCTTCTCGTTGGCTGCGCGCCAGTTGCCCTCGGGGCCAACCGCGACGAACCCGACGGTCACGACCTCGGCGGAGGCGCTGCCGGTGCTCTCACCGGAACCATCGCCATCGTCACTGCTCCCGCAGGCGGCCAGACCGAGTACGAGTGCCCCTGCTACGGCGATGCCGCGCAAGCCGAAGGGGCGCTTGGATGTTGCCATTTCATCTCCTGCCGTGAGGCCCTCCGACGCCATCGTCGAAGAGGGAGTTCCCAGTGCCCCTTGAGCGAACACTCGGGTTCTGTGACTCCATTGTGACCGCTAACATTCAGGAACTGAAGGGGCAATCGGGAAGTCGTTACCCATCTGTTACCGGAAACAACACGTCGCGTTCAGCCCAGCCGTGCTGGTGCGCCGGTGGAGGCCCGCTCGACGAGAAGTGGCTGGATCCGGTCGTGCGCCACCACGTCCTCGCCCTCCGTGGCGATCAGCAGCTGCTGGAGGGCCAAGGAGCCGAGCGCCGCGAAGTCCTGCCGGACCGTGGTGAGCGGGGGGAGGAAGTGGCGAGCGTCCGGAAGGTCGTCGAACCCGACGACGCTGACGTCCTCGGGCACCCGCACTCCCCGCTCGGCCAGTCCGTGGACGAGGCCCAGGGCCATCTGGTCGTTGGCGGCGAAGATGGCCGTCGCGTCGCCGAAGTCGTGGCTCCTGCCGAACTCGTGGCCGCAGTCGGAGGTCCAGTCGCCGATGAGGGGAGGGGCGACGGGAAGGCCGGCGGCCTCGAGCGTCTCGCGCCAGCCCTGGAGGCGCCCCAGGGCGTCGAACCAGTCCAGCGGGCCCGCGAGGTGGGCGATGGAGCGGTGGCCGAGCTCGATGAGGTGCCTGACCGCCAGCACCCCTCCCGCGTGCTGGTCGACCGCCACCGTGTGCATCGCCGCCTCCGGCTCGGCCTTGACGACGAGGATCGGCAGGCCGGTGATCTGCTGGCGCAGCACGTGCAACGAGGACACCCGCGGGGCGATGACGCACAGGGCCTCCACCCCCTGGGTGACCAGCTCGAGGACGCCGGCATCGATCTGGGAGTCCTCGTCGTCGGAGAGCGAGAACGAGCTGATGGCGTAACCGGCGGCCCGCGCGGCGTGCTCGATGGCGTGCAGCGTGCTGCTCGGCCCGTACTGGACGGGGGAGTCGATGATGACGCCGATCCGCATCGCCCGCTTCGTGGCCAGGGCCCGGGCGATGGAGCTGGGGGTGTAGTGCATCTCCTCGATCGCGAGGAGGACGCGCTCGCGGGTGGACTCCCGGATGTTCGGGTGGTTGTTGAGCACGCGCGACACCGTCATGTGCGACACGCCCGCGTGCTTGGCCACGTCGTAGATGCTGGGCCGCTGCCAGCCTCCGGATTCCCGCTCCGACATCAGCCCTCCTTCGCTCGGTCGCCCCTGTCCCGGCGTCGGCCCGTGCCACCTCTCGGTGGCGTTCGGCTCCAGACTAGGGCCACCTGCGCCGACCCCCTCCACGGCGCCCGGCTGGGCTGCCAGACTCGGCGCATGACCGTTGAGAGGTGGGAGCGGCGCGCCGAGGTGCCGCTCATCCTGCTGGCGCTGGCCTTCCTCGTCGCCTACGCGTGGCCGGTGCTCGACCCCCGGATGGACCCCGACGCGCGCACCTTCCTGGGCGTGGTGTCGTGGACGGTCTGGGGTGCCTTCGCCATCGACCTGTTCATCCGGCTCGCCCTCGCCGAGGACCGGGGGAGGTACGCCCTCAGCCACTGGTACGACGTCGCCCTCGTCGCGCTGCCGCTGCTCCGCCCCTTCCGGCTGCTCCGACTCGTGGCCCTGGTGCGCATCCTGGACCGCTCCGTGTCGGCCAACCTCGCTGGACGGGTGCTCGTCTACGTCGGCGGGGCGGCGGCCCTGTCCGTGGGCCTGGGCGCCCTGGCCGTGCTGGACGCCGAGCGCGACGCCCCCGAGGCCAACATCACGACCTTCGGTGACGCACTGTGGTGGGCCTGCACGACGGTGACCACGGTGGGCTACGGCGACCGCTACCCGGTGAGCGCCGAGGGGCGGGTCGTGGCGGTGGTGCTCATGGTCGTCGGCATCGGAGTCGTCGGGGCGGTCACGGCATCCGTCGCCACCTGGATCCTCGGCCGCGTCGAGGCCGAACGGGCCGGGCGAGCCGCCCGTGACGTCCAACCCGCAGAAGGTGCGCCGCCGAACATGCAGTGAGGGCCGATCGCTGCCAATCTTGGGTCCAACACACCTCCTCGGACGAACGTTCGGAAGCAAAACAACACAAACGGGTGCCCGAATCGCTTTACATTGCCGATGAACTAGTGGTTGGATACTCACAACGGCCCGACGAGGGGCCGTCCGGTGGACGAAGGAGTCCGATGCACGCAGCGGAGCGTCACCAGCGGGTCCTCGCCGGGACCCCGAGCCGGCACCGGTCCACCCCCCGGATGCCGGTCGACCCGCAGGCCGTGACGACGTGATCGTCACCCTGACCCCGAACCCGAGCATCGACCGCGCGATCGTCATCGACGCCCTCCTTCGCGGCGAGGTGCACCGCGCCACCTCCAGCCGCATCGACCCGGGCGGCAAGGGCGTCAATGTCAGCCGGGCCCTCGCGGCACAGGGCACCGACACCGTCGCCGTGCTTCCCTCCGGCGGCCCTGAGGGCCACCTCATGGACGAGCTGCTCGACACCGCCGGCGTCGCGCGCCGCAGCGTCCCGGTCACCGGGAGCCTGCGGATGAACATCAGCGTCCTCGAGCCCGACGGCACGACGACCAAGCTCAACGAGCCGGGCCCGCAGCTGTCACCCGCCGAGGTCGACGCCCTCCTCACGGCCACGCTGGATGCCGCTCACGGCGCCTCCTGGGTCGTCGCCTGCGGCAGCCTCCCGCCGGGAGCCCCGGCCACCCTCTATGCCGAGCTGGTCACGCGGGTGCGCGAGCGCGGCATCCGGGTCGCCGTCGACTCCTCCGGCGCCCCCATGCCGCTCGCGGTCGCCGCCCGACCGAGCCTGATCAAGCCCAACCACGAGGAGCTCGCCGAGCTCGTCGGCCACCCGCTGCCCACCCTGGGCGACGTCCGAGCCGCAGCCCGTGAGCTCGTCGCAGACGGCATCGAGGTCGTCGCCGTCAGCCTGGGCCGCGACGGCGCGATCCTCGTCACCGCCGACGAGGTGGTCCATGCCGGGGCGACCATCACGGCGCCCCTGTCCACCGTGGGCGCCGGCGACTGCATGCTCGCCGGGCTGCTCCACGGCCTCTCGGCCGGCCTCCCGGCCGCCGATGCCCTCGCCACCGCCGTCGCGTGGGGCGCAGCAGCCGTCACCCTCCCCGGCAGCCGCGTCCCCACCCCGAACGACCTCGTCGGCATCCCCGTCGAGGTATCCCGCACGCCCGACTTCTCGCTCGTCCTCAGCTGACCAGAAAGGAACCGGCATGGCACTCATCACCGAAGACCAGGTCGTCCTCGCACTCACCGGTGCCGACCGCCACGAAGCCACGACCCTGCTCGCGCAGCAGCTCGTGACCAGTGGCCGGTGCACCGACATCGACACCTTCCTCGCCGACGTGCGCGAGCGCGAGAGCAAGATGGCGACCGGCCTGCCCGGCGGCATCGGCATCCCGCACGCTCGCAGCACCGCGATCACCGAGCCCTCGCTCGTGTTCGGTCGCAGCGCCGAGGGCATCGACTGGGGTGCCAAGGACGGCCCGGCCACCCTCGTCTTCCTCATCGCAGCACCCGAGGGCGGCGGTGACGCCCACATGCAGATGCTGCCCAAGCTCGCCCGGGCCCTCATGAAGAAGGACTTCAAGGCAGCCCTGGCCGCCGCGACGACCGAGGCCGAGGTCGTGCGCATCGTCGAGGCCGAGGTCTCCCTCGACCCGGCGCCCGCAGCCCCCGCCGCCGCTGCTGCCACCGGGGCAGCCGCCGCAGCCGCCACGACGCCGGATGCCGGTGCGGCACCGCCCGCAGCCGCTCCGGCCGCCGCTGCGGTTTCCGACGCCCCGCAGTCGATGAACCTCGTCGGGGTCACCTCGTGCCCGACCGGCATCGCGCACACCTACATGGCGGCCGAGGGCCTGGAGAGACGCCGCGAAGGCCGCCGGGCACACGATGAAGATCGAGACCCAGGGCTCCGCCGGGTCGAACCCGCTCTCCGCGGCCGAGATCGCCGCTGCCGACGCCGTGATCTTCGCCCACGACCTGCCCGTCAAGGACGCCGGCCGCTTCGCCGGCAAGCCGATCGTCGACGTCGGCGTCAAGAAGGGCATCTCCGACGGCCCGGCCCTCGTCGCGGAGGCCGTGCGGATGGCCGAGCAGTGGAGGTTGCACCCGGGGTTGGCCGCCGAGGCGATGTCGGCAGGGCCGGCGGTGTCCGGTGGGCTGGCGAGCAAGGTCGACAGCGACGCGAGCACGGCCACGAAGGTCCGCCAGTGGCTGATGACCGGTGTGTCCTACATGATCCCGTTCGTCGCGGCGGGCGGCATCCTCATCGCCCTGTCGTTCATGCTCGCGCAGGTCGCGATCGGTGAGCAGGGCGCGATCGAGATCGTCAAGTACGGCCTGACGGCCGAGGGCGAGTTCAACATCACCCAGAACTTCAACCCGCTCAGCCTGACGTCGTGGGCGGCCCTGCTGTTCGTCATCGGTGGCGCGGCCTTCGGCTTCCTCGTGCCGATCCTGTCGGGGTTCATCGCGTTCGCCATCGCCGACCGGCCCGGCCTCGTGCCCGGCATCGTCGGCGGCTCGATCGCCGCGACGATGGGCGCCGGCTTCCTCGGCGGCCTGGTCACCGGCATCGTCGGCGGCCTCGTGGCCCGCTGGATCTCCGGCTGGAAGGTGCACAAGGGCGTGCGCGGCGTCATGCCGGTCGTCGTCATCCCGCTGCTGTCGACCCTCATCACCGCCGGGCTGTTCATCACCCTGCTCGGCCGCCCCATCGTCGCCCTCACCGACGCCCTCAACGACGCGCTGTCCGGCCTCACCGGCACGAGCGCGATCCTGCTCGGCGCCATCCTCGGCGCGATGATGGGCTTCGACCTCGGCGGCCCGGTCAACAAGGTGGCCTACGCCTTCGCCACGGCAGGCCTCGCCGGCGCCGGTGCCGCAGCCGACTCCCCGCCGCTGCTGATCATGGCCGCGGTCATGGCTGCCGGCATGGTCGCCCCGCTCGCGATGGCCCTGGCCACCACGGTGCGCCCGAAGCTCTTCTCCGAGCCCGAGCGCGAGAACGGCAAGGCGGCCTGGCTGCTCGGCGCCTCGTTCATCTCCGAGGGTGCCATCCCGTTCGCCGCGGCCGACCCCGTGCGCATCATGTCCTCCTCGGTCGTCGGGTCGGCGATCACCGGCGCCCTGGCGATGGCCTTCGGGCTGGGCATCCGGGCGCCGCACGGTGGCCTGTGGGTGACGCCGATCATGGGCAGCGTGACGCAGGTGCTGCTCTTCGTCGTGGCCCTGGCCGTCGGGGTCGCCGTCATGGCCTCCATCGTCATCTTCCTGAAGTCGCGCGACACCCGCCTCGCCGAGGTGGAGGCCGTCGCCACCGTCTGAACCGACGGGACCCTCTCGTCGCACCGATCCAGCACCACCCGATCCAGAGCACGTCCGTTCACAAAGGAGCACCTTCATGGCACAGCGCACCGTCACCATCGCCTCGTCCGTCGGCCTGCACGCCCGCCCGGCCGCCATGTTCGTCGAGGCCGCGGGGGAGACCGGCCTCGACGTCGAGATCGGCCGCCCCGGCGAGGACGCCGTCGACGCGACCAGCATCCTCGGGGTCATGGCTCTCGGCGCCAAGCACGGCGAGGAGATCGTGCTCACCGCTGAGGGCGACGGAGCCGACGAGGCGCTCGAGACCCTCGTCGCCCTCCTCTCGCGCGACCTCGACGCGGAGTGAACGAGGTGACCGCGACGGAAACCCGCCAAGGCATCGGCGTCAGTCCGGGGTCCGCGTACGGTCCGGTGGTGCAGGTCGCGCCGCCGGTCCGGCCGCCGGCCGACGAGTCCCCGGCGGAGGACCGCGAGGCGGCGCTGGCTGATGTCAAGGCGGCCTTCGAGTCCGTCGCGGTCGCCCTCGAGGGCAAGGCCCGGCACGCCGACGACACCGCGCAGCAGATCCTCAAGGCCACAGCCCTCATCGCCCGCGACAAGGGGCTGATCAAGGCCGCGGGCAAGCAGCTGGATGCCGGGCGCGGCCGGGCGAACGCCATCGCCAACGCGGTGGAGGAGTACTGCGCCCAGTTCGAGGCGCTCGGGGGCTACTTCGCCGAGCGGGTCACCGACCTGCGCGACGTCGGCTCACGGGCCGTCGCCGCCGTGCTCGGGGTCCCGGCACCGGGTGTGCCCGACTTCACCGAGCCGAGCGTCATCGTCGCCGAGGACCTCGCACCCGCGGAGACGGCGACGCTCGACCGGGCGCTCGTCGTCGGCATCGTCACCCAGGCGGGGGGGCGAACGAGCCACACCGCGATCCTCGCGGCGCAGATGGGCATCCCGGCGGTCGTCCAGCTCAAGGACGCGACCGGCATCCCCGTCGGCACGTTGGTCGCGCTCGACGGCGACTCGGGCGAGGTCACCATCGCGCCCGATCCCTCGATCGTCGAGGAGCAGAAGGTGCGCCGCGACAAGCGGGCAGCGGCCCTGGCCGGGACGAGTGGGCCCGGCACCACCCGCGACGGGCACGCCGTGGCCCTGCTCGCGAACATCGGCGGGGTCAAGGATGCCGAGGAGGCGGCAGCTCTCGACCTCGAGGGGGTCGGCCTCTTCCGCACCGAGTTCGTCTTCCTCTCGGCCGACAAGGCGCCGACCGTGGAGGAGCAGACCGAGATCTACCGCAAGGTCATGGCGCCCTTCGGTGATCGCCGCGTGGTCGTGCGCACGCTGGATGCCGGGGCCGACAAGCCGTTGGCGTTCGCCGACCTCGGCCCGGAGGAGAACCCGGCGCTGGGCCGGCGTGGTCTCCGGCTGTCGGCGGAGCGCCCCGAGCTGCTCGACGCGCAGCTCGAGGCCCTGGCCATCGCGGCCAAGGAGACCGGGGCCGACGTGCGGGTCATGGCGCCCATGGTGGCCACCGCCGAGGAAGCCGCCTGGTTCGCCCGGCGCGTGCGCGAGAACGGCCTGCCGAAGGGCGGGGTCATGATCGAGGTCCCGGCGGCGGCACTGCGGTCGGCGCACGTCCTGGCCGAGGTCGAGTTCGGCAGCATCGGAACCAACGACCTCGCGCAGTACACGATGGCGGCGGACCGCATGCAGGGAGAGCTGTCCGACCTGCTCGACCCGTGGCAGCCGGCGGTGCTCGACGTCGTCGCTGCCGCGTGTGAGGGAGCGGCCACCACCGGCCGACCGATGGGGGTGTGTGGTGAGTCCGCGGGTGACCCGCTGCTCGCCCTCGTGCTCACGGGCCTCGGGGTCTCGAGCCTGTCGATGGCGCCGAGCAAGGTGCCCGTCGTGCGCCTGGCGCTCTCGCTGCACACCCTTCCCGAGTGCCAGGGCATCGCGGCTGCGGCCAGGGCTGCCGCCACGGCCCGCGACGCCCTCGAGGCGGTCCGCGACCTCGCCCGCAGCGAGCTCACCGACCTCCTGTGAGCCGAGTGGGGTGCTCAGGTGGCTGCTCCAGCGACCACCTGAGCACCCAAGGCTGGCCCTGACCCCGGGCGAGGGGACGGCGCGCCCCCGGTCGCGGGTAACATGGCGCCCGTCCCGTGGCACCCGCACCTCACCCTGGAGTCCTCGCGCGTGAGCACCCCCCGCCCGGCCGCCGTCATCGTCCTCGCCGCGGGTGAGGGCACCCGCATGAAGTCGTCGACACCCAAGGTCCTGCACCGCATCGGGGGGCTGACCCTCGTCGGCCACGCGATCCGCGCCGCCCGTGAGACGGGGGCCGACCACGTCGGTGTCGTCGTCCGGCACGAGCGCGACCGCGTCGTCGAGCAGTGCACCGCCCTGGACGCCGGCCTCGTCATCGCCGACCAGGACGACGTCAAGGGAACCGGCCGCGCCGTCGAGTGCGGGCTCGATGCCCTGCCGGCCGACATCGAGGGCACCGTGCTCGTCACGTACGGCGACGTGCCGCTGCTCACGGGCGACACGCTCGTCGAGCTCACCGTCGCCCACCTCGAGACGGGCAGCGCGGTCTCGGTCGTGACGGCCCACCTGAGCGATCCCACGGGGTACGGCCGGGTCGTGCGCGACGCCGCCGGGCGGGTGGAGCGGATCGTCGAGCACAAGGACGCCAGCGAGCACGAGCGCTCGATCACCGAGATCAACTCGGGCATCTACGCCTTCGACGCCCGGGTGCTGCGCGAGGCGCTGGCCCAGGTCGGCACGAACAACGCGCAGGGCGAGAAGTACCTCACCGACGTCATCGCCATCGCGCGCGACGCCGGCCGGGCCGTGCGGGCGCACGTCATCGCCGACCCCCTGCAGACCGAGGGCGTCAACGACCGGGTGCAGCTCGCCGACCTCGGTCGCGAGCTCAACCGCCGGGTGTGCGAGCGGCACATGCGGGCCGGGGTCACCATCGTCGACCCGGCCACCACGTGGATCGACGTCGACGTCAGCATCGGGCAGGACGCGACGATCCTGCCCGGCACGCAGCTGCTCGGGGCCACCAGCATCGGCGCCGGCGCCAAGGTCGGCCCGGAGGTCACGCTCACCGACACCGAGGTGGGGGAGGGGGCCGACGTCACCCGCGCCGTCGCGGTCCTGGCGGTCATCGGCGCCGGGGCGAGCGTGGGGCCGTACTCCTACCTGCGCCCGGGCACGCTCCTCGGCGCCCGCGGCAAGATCGGCGGCTTCGTCGAGACGAAGAACGCCGAGATCGGCGAGGGCGCCAAGGTGCCCCACCTCACGTACGCCGGGGACGTCACCATCGGTGCGGGCGCCAACATCGGCGCGGGCACGATCTTCGCCAACTACGACGGTGTCGCCAAGCACCACACGATCATCGGCAGCCACTCGTTCGTCGGGTCCAACTCCGTGGTCGTCGGCCCGGTCGACGTCGCCGACGGGGCCTACGTCGCCGCCGGGTCGACCCTGACGCAGGACGTCGAGCCGGGCGAGATCGCGGTGGCCCGGGCGCGCCAGCGCAACGTCGGCGGCTGGGTCGCCCGGACGCGGCGCGGCACGGCCACCGCAGCGGCGGCCGAGGCGGCCGAAGAGGCGGGCGAACGGCATCCGACGCAGGACCCGACGACCACCACGGAGGGTGACCAGAAGTGAGCAGCAACCGACCGCCCTCGGCCAACATCCGCAAGCGCCCGAAGAAGCAGATGATGCTCTTCTCGGGGCGGGCCAACCCCGGTCTGGCGCAGGAGGTCGCGGCGCAGCTCGGCACCGAGCTCGTGCCGACGAGTGCCTACGACTTCGCCAACGGCGAGATCTACGTGCGCTTCGAGGAGTCGGTGCGCGGGTCGGACGCGTTCGTCATCCAGAGCCACACGAACCCGATCAACGAGTGCATCATGGAGCACCTGCTCATGGTCGACGCGCTCAAGCGGGCCAGCGCCAAGCGGATCACCGTCGTCATGCCGTTCTACGGGTACGCCCGCCAGGACAAGAAGCACCGCGGTCGTGAGCCGATCAGTGCGCGCCTCATGGCCGACATGTTCAAGACCGCCGGGGCCGACCGCCTCATCTGCGTCGACCTGCACACCGACCAGATCCAGGGGTTCTTCGACGGGCCGGTCGACCACCTCATGGCCATCCCGATCCTCAGCGAGTACGTCGCGCGCAAGTACGGCGACCAGGACCTCGCGGTCGTCTCCCCGGATGCCGGTCGCATCAAGGTGGCGGAGCAGTGGTCCAAGCGGCTCGGCGGGGCGCCGCTGGCGTTCATCCACAAGACGCGCGACATCAACCGTCCCAACGAGATGGTGGCCAACCGCGTCGTCGGCCTCGTGCGCGACCGGGTGTGCGTGCTCGTCGACGACATGATCGACACCGGCGGCACGATCACCAAGGCGGCCGACGCGCTCATGGCCGACGGCGCCAAGGCCGTGATCATCGCCGCGACGCACGCCATCCTCAGCGACCCGGCGATCGAGCGACTGCGGGACTGCTCGGCGGTCGAGGTCATCGTCACCAACACGTTGCCGATCCCGCCCGAGAAGGAGATCGACGGCATCACGGTGCTCTCGATCGCGCCGCTCATCAGCGCGGCCGTCAAGGAGGTCTTCGAGGACGGGTCGGTGACGAGCCTGTTCGGCGGCCGCGCCTGACCGTCCCGGATCGACCTGGGCAGGTCGCCGATGGTCACATCTGCCGCTGTCAGGGAGTGGCGGCCCGGCGGGCGCGGTAGGCCGCGACGTTGGCCCTCGTGCCGCAGGTGCCGTCGCAGAACTTGCGCGACCGGTTCTTGCTGAGGTCGATCAACAGGTCCTCGCAGTCCTCCCCGGCGCAGACCTTGAGCCGCTCGGTCTGCTCGGCGCGGATGACGTCGACGAGTGCCATCCCCACCTCGACGGCGATCCGTTCGGCGAGCGGCGCGTCATCGGCCCGTGCGTGGATGTGCCACCCGAACTCCCCGTGTCGCACGAGCTGGGGCAGGGCTCGCCCGTCCGCCAGCAGGGTGTTGGTCGCCTCGACGAGCGGCTCCTCCGCGAGCCCCCAGATCCGGGCGATCCGCGGGCGGAGCCGGCGCACGGCATCCACCTCGGCCTGGGTGCTCGGGCGGCGCCCCGTCCACTGCCAGCCCTCCATCCAGGCCAGGAGGGCGGGCAGGTCCGGGAGGTCCTCGCGGTCCTCGCTGCCGAGCGCCGGGCCGGTGTTGACCAGCGCGGCCGCATGCATCAGCGTCATGTCCGTGTCATAGGTGAAAATCATCTTGACTCCTGACAGGTGCAGCGGCTAACGTCATGGGTAACAGCATACTTTGCTCCTGACATTCCGTCGCGACCCGCGCCGGCAGGGCACGCTGCGGAACCGGAATCGAGGATGTCATGGTGGAGGCGATGCGTCGGCACGTCGGACTTGGCCTGGTCGCGATGCTCGCGTCCTGCGCGGCGTTCGGCACCTCCGGCCCGTTCGCCAAGGCCCTGATGAACGCTGACTGGAGCCCCGGTGCGGTGGTGCTGATCCGGATCGCGGGTGCGGCCCTCGTCCTCGCGCCCTTCGCCCTGTGGAGCATGCGCGGGCGCTGGGTCGCCCTGCGCGGCGAGCTTCCCCTCGCGGCCTTCTACGGCACCCTCGCCGTCGCTGCCGCCCAGCTCGGCTACTTCCAGGCCGTCTCCCGGATGCCGGTCGGCGTCGCCCTGCTCATCGAGTACCTCGGCATCATCATCGTCGTGCTCTGGGTGTGGGCACTCACCCGCCGGATGCCGCACCGCCTCACCGGCGTCGGCATCGTCCTCGCCCTCGCCGGGCTGGCGCTCGTGCTCGACGTCACGGGCCAGAGCACGCCCAGTCTCGTCGGGGTGCTGTGGGGCCTGCTCGCCGCCGTCGGGCTCGCCGGTCACTACGTCCTCGCCGGTCGTCCCACCGCCCTGCCGGCCGTCGCCTTCGCCGGGATCGGCCTGACGTCGGGTGCCCTCGTCCTCGCAGCGGCCGGTCTCGTGGGAGTGCTCCCGATGGAGGCGGGCAGCTCGACCGTCGTCATCGCCGGCGCGAGCACCCCGGCCTGGGTCGCCTTCGCCGAGCTCGTGCTGATCGCGGCCGCGCTCGCCTACGTCCTCGGCATCCTCGGCGCCCGCCACCTCGGCTCGACCCTCGCCTCGTTCGTCGGGCTCACGGAGGTCATCTTCGCGGTGGCCTTCGCGTGGGTGCTGCTCGGAGAGCTCCCCGGCCTCATCCAGATCGTCGGTGGCCTCGTGCTGCTGTCCGGCGTCGTCGCCGTGCGCCTCGGCGAGCGTGACGAGGCGCGGTCCGCAGCTCGGTCCGCAGGGCGCAGCTCGGACCCCGACGAGCCCGCCCCGCCCGATTTCGAGGTTCACTCGCCCGTCGCCTAGACTCGTGGGGTTGCCTCGGCGAGGGACGTCGCACCGGCCAGAGATGTCCGGAAAGACCGCGTGAGCGGTCGACGAATCCGTGATCGACGCTGGCGGACGCAGATCCCATGGATCCGCGGACGAACGCGTGCCGATCGATCGGTGCCGCGTCCCGCGTCGAGGACCGACCGCCCGTTGTCCTCCCAACCCTCCTCAAGGAGCCCCCGTGTCAGACCTCACCCTGAACGCCGAGTCCCGTACCCAGTTCGGCAAGGGCGCAGCCCGCAAGATCCGCCGCGACAACAAGATCCCCGCCGTCATGTACGGCCACGGCGCGGACCCCGTGCACATCACGCTGCCGGGGCACGAGACCATGCTGGCGCTCAAGACGAGCAACGCCCTGCTCACGATCGTCCTCGACGGCAAGGACCAGCTCGCCCTGGCCAAGGACGTGCAGCGCGACCCGATCAAGCCGGTCATCGAGCACATCGACCTCGTCGTCGTGCGCAAGGGCGAGAAGGTCGTCGTCGACGTCCCCGTCCACGTCGAGGGCGAGGCGGCCCCCGAGACCGTCGTCACCACCGACAGCAACAGCCTGGAGCTCGAGGTGGAGGCCACCCACATCCCCGAGAGCCTCACCGTCTCCGTCGAGGGCCTCACGGCCGGTACCCAGATCCTCGCGGGTCAGGTCGAGCTGCCCGCGGGCGCCGTTCTCGTGACCGACCCCGAGGCACTCGTCGTCAACGTCACCGCGCAGGTCTCCGCCGAGGCCCTCGAGGCCGAGCTCGCCGAGGCCGAGGCCGAGGCCGGGATCGAGCGCGAGGAGTCCGACGAGGACGCCGCCGCTTCGGACGACGAGGGTGCCGAGGGTGCCGAGGACGACAACGCCTGAGTCGCCTTCACCTGAACGACACCTCGGGGCCCGGTCCGCACGGACCGGGCCCCGAGGCGTCCCCGGCGCCCGGCATACTGGCCTGATGACCGACAGCGGACCCTGGCTCGTCGTCGGGCTCGGCAACCCCGGCACGACGTACGCCGGCAACCGGCACAACGTGGGCGCCATGGTGGTCGACGAGCTCTCCCGCCGCACCGGCAGCGCGCTGCGCAGCCACAAGGCCCGCGCCCAGGCCGCCCAGGTGCGCCTCGGCACCGGCCCCGGGGGTGTGCCGGGCCCTGCGGCCGTGATCGCCGTGCCGAGCTGCTACATGAACGAGTCCGGCGGCCCCGTCTCCGCGCTCGCGCGGTTCTTCTCCGTGACCCCCGAGCGACTCGTCGTCGTGCACGACGAGCTCGACCTCGACGAGGGCACCATCCGCCTCAAGCGGGGCGGGGGAGAGGGTGGGCACAACGGGCTGCGCTCGATCAGCTCGTCACTCGGCACCAAGGACTACCACCGGGTGCGCGTCGGCATCGGGCGCCCCCCGGGCCGGATGGATGCCGCCGACTACGTGCTGCGCGACTTCTCCCCGACCCAGCGCAAGGACCTGCCGTTCCTGCTCGACGATGCGGCGGATGCCGTGGAGTCCCTCGTCACGCTCGGCCTCCTCGACGCGCAGCAGCGCGTCCACGCCCCTCGCTGACCGGTCGGGCCGGCGGCGGCGTCAGGGGTGTCGGCCCGCGCGACTACAGTGTTCGCGATGTCCTCGCTGTCCACCCTGCGCTCCCGCGTCGCCGCCCTTCCGGGCCCCGAACGCCTTCGGGAGGCCCTCCGCGTCCCCGGCGCAGAGGTCACGGCCACCGCACCCGCGGGTGCCCGTCCGCTCCTCATCGCAACCCTCGCTGCGAGTGCCGCGACGCACCGGCGCCCCGGTGCTCGCCGTCACCGCGACCGGTCGTGAGGCGGAGGACCTCCAGGCTGCTCTCGAGGCCAGCCTGGGGCAGGGCCGCGTCGGTCTCTTCCCCAGCTGGGAGACCCTCCCGCACGAACGACTCAGCCCGCGCAGTGACACCGTCGGCCAGCGACTGTCCGTCCTCCGGCGCCTCGCCCACCCGGATGCCGGGGACTCCTCCCACGGCCCCCTCGCCGTCGTCGTCGCACCCGTGCGAGCCGTCCTCCAGCCGATCGCCAAGGGCCTCGGGGAACTGCGCCCCGTCGCGCTCCAGGCCGGCGACGAGACGCCCCTCGAGAAGGTCGTCGAGGACCTCGCCGCAGCTGCCTACGCCCGCACCGACCTCGTCGAGCGGCGCGGCGAGTTCGCCGTGCGCGGAGGCATCCTCGACGTCTTCCCGCCGACCGAGGAGCACCCGCTGCGCCTGGAGTTCTGGGGCGACACGGTCGAGGAGATCCGCTGGTTCAAGGTGGCCGACCAGCGCTCCCTCGAGGTCGCCGAGCACGGGCTGTGGGCGCCCCCCTGCCGAGAGCTGCTGCTCACCGACGCCGTGCGCGCCCGAGCCGCCGAGCTCGCCGACCGGCTCCCCGGGGCGGTCGACCTCCTCGAGAAGCTGGCCCACGGCATCGCCGTCGAGGGCATGGAGTCCCTCGCCCCGGCCCTCGTCGACGGCATGGAGACCCTGCTCGACGTCCTGCCCGAGGGCTCCCTGCTCGTCACCTGTGACCCCGAGCGGGTGCGGACCCGCGCCCACGACCTCGGCGCGACCAGCCAGGAGTTCCTCGAGGCCGGCTGGGCCAACGCCGCGAGCGGCAACGTCGTGCCGATCGACCTCCAGTCCATCCTCGGCACGGCCTCGTTCCGCACGCTGGCCGAGCTGCGCAGCCAGGCCCGCGACCTCGGCGTGCGCTGGCTCGACCTCACCCCCTTCGCGGGTGACGACGACGGCGACGTGCTCGACCTCGGGCTCGAGGTCTCGCCGACCTTCCGGGGCAACACCGAGGATGCCGTGGCGCACCTGGGTGGCCTCGTCGCCGACAACTGGGCGGTGCTCGTCGCGACCGAGGGGCCGGGCCTGGCCAAGCGCGTCGCCGAGGTGCTCGCCGAGCACGACGTCCCGAGCCGCCTCGTCAGCGCGGTCACCGACGCGGCAGGTGCCGCTGACGGCGGCGGCGCCGACCCGGCATCCGGTCTGGTCACGGTCACGACGGGCGCGACCGGCCCGGGCTTCCTCGTCCCGGGCGAGCGCCTCGCGGTCATCAGCGAGTCCGACCTCACGGGCTCGGCCGGCGGGTCCGGCACCTCCACCAAGGACATGCGCCGGATGCCGTCGCGGCGCCGCAACCAGGTCGACCCCCTCGCGCTGCAGCCGGGTGACTTCGTCGTGCACGAGCAGCACGGTGTCGGGCGGTTCGTGGAGATGGTGCAGCGCACCGTGGCGACCGCGACCCGTGAGTACCTCGTGCTCGAGTACGCGGCATCCAGGCGTGGGCAGCCCGCCGACCGGCTGTACGTGCCGACCGACCAGCTCGACCAGGTCACCCGCTACGTCGGCGGGGAGCAGCCCACCCTCAGCAAGATGGGTGGCTCGGACTGGCAGCAGACCAAGAGCCGCGCCAAGCGCTACGTCAAGCAGATCGCGGCCGAGCTGATCCGCCTCTACTCCGCGCGGATGGCGACGACCGGGCACTCCTTCTCGCCCGACACCCCGTGGCAGCGCGAGCTCGAGGACGCCTTCGCGCACGTCGAGACGCCCGACCAGCTGAGCACCATCGACGAGGTCAAGGCCGACATGGAGCGCTCGGTGCCCATGGACCGCCTCGTCTGCGGCGACGTCGGCTACGGCAAGACCGAGATCGCCGTGCGCGCCGCGTTCAAGGCGGTGCAGGACGGCAAGCAGGTGGCCATCCTCTGCCCGACGACCCTGCTCGTGCAGCAGCACGCCAACACCTTCGCCGAGCGGTATGCCGGGTTCCCCGTCGTCGTGAAGGCCCTCTCGCGCTTCCAGACCGACCGCGAGGCCAAGGCCGTGCTCGAGGGGCTGGAGAGCGGTGCGGTCGACCTCGTCATCGGCACCCACCGCATCCTGTCCAAGGAGGTCCGCTTCAAGGACCTCGGGCTCGTCGTCATCGACGAGGAGCAGCGGTTCGGCGTCGAGCACAAGGAACAGCTGAAGGCCCTGCGCACCTCGGTCGACGTGCTCGCGATGTCCGCGACCCCGATCCCGCGCACGCTCGAGATGGCCGTGACCGGCATCCGGGAGATGTCGACCCTGGCGACGCCCCCGGAGGAGCGCCACCCGGTGCTCACCTACGTCGGGGCGTACGACGAGAAGACGGTGACCGCGGCGATCCGGCGCGAGCTGATGCGCGAGGGGCAGGTCTTCCTCGTGCACAACAAGGTGTCGACGATCGACCGCGCCGCCTCACGCATCCGCGAGCTCGTGCCCGAGGCGCGGGTGGCCGTCGCCCACGGCAAGATGGGCGAGCACCAGCTCGAGCAGGTCGTCGTCGACTTCTGGGAGAAGCGGTTCGACGTGCTCGTCTGCACGACGATCGTCGAGACCGGCCTGGACATCTCCAACGCCAACACCCTCATCGTCGAGCGCGCCGACCGGCTCGGGTTGTCGCAGCTGCACCAGCTGCGGGGTCGCGTGGGGCGTGGGCGCGAGCGGGCCTACTCCTACTTCCTCTACCCGCCCGAGGCCCCGCTCACCGAGACGGCGCTGGACCGCCTGCAGACGATCGCGAGCAACACCGACCTCGGCTCCGGCATGCGGGTGGCGATGAAGGACCTCGAGATCCGCGGTGCGGGCAACCTGCTGGGCGGCGAGCAGTCAGGTCACATCGCGGGCGTCGGGTTCGACCTCTACGTGCGGCTCGTCGGCGAGGCCGTCGCCAGCTTCCGCGGCGAGAGCGACGACACGCCGGCCGAGATCAAGATCGAGCTGCCGGTCGACGCGCACCTGCCCCACGACTACATCCCGCACGAGCGGCTGCGTCTCGAGATGTACAAGAAGCTCGCGGCCGTCGTCGACGGGGCCGAGCTCGCCGACATCGAGGCCGAGCTGCTCGACCGCTACGGTTCGCCGCCACAGGCGGTGGTCAACCTGCTCGAGGTGGCCCGCCTGCGCACGGTGGCCCGGGCCGCCGGGATCGCCGACATCAGCGTGCAGGGCAACCACGTGCGCTTCGGCCCGGTCGAGCTGCGGGAGAGCCAGGAGCTGCGCCTCATGCGGCTGCACCCGGGCTCCATCGTCAAGCCCGCACTCGGCACGATCCTCGTCCCCAAGCCCATGACGGCCCGGGTCGGCGGACGTCCGGTGCGCGACCGCGACGTGCTGGCGTGGGCTGGTGAGGTCATCTCGTCGGTCGTCATGGACAATGTGGCTCAGGCCGCTGCGGTGGCCGCCTCCCGTGCGTAGCGGGGCCCGACCTCGAAAGGACAGCTCGTGACTCTCTCCGTTCGCCGCTCCATCGCGGCGCTCGCTGTCGGTGCGGCACTCGTGAGCGCCGGGTGCACGGTCAACCGGGCCGAGACGGCGGCCGTCGTCGACGGGAACGTCATCACCGAGGGCCAGCTCCAGGTCGCCATCGCGCAGATGAACTCCATGGACCCGGCGTTGCTCCAGGAGCCGCTCACCCCCAGCGGGGCCCTGACGGCCCTCGTGCAGGCCCCGGTCATCCTCGACCACCTCGCCGACAAGGGGATCGTCGTCTCCGACACCATCGCGACCCGCGAGGCGCAGGACCGCGGGGTGGCTCGACCCGAGCGAGGACACCCTGAGCATCGTCCGGCTCGCCACGGCGATCACCGCCGCCCAGCAGTCAGGCCAGATCACCGAGGCCGACGGCGCGGCGATCACCGAGCAGATGCAGGCCCTCGACGTCGAGGTCAATCCCCGGTACGGCGCGTTCGCGCCCGAGTCGGCCTCCATCCAGCTCACCGCCCCGGACTGGGTCACGCTCGCCGACGAGGCCCCTGCCCCGTGACCGATGCCCCCGTGGCTGCCGCGGGGTCGATGACCGGCGGTCGCCTCGGGATGCTCGTCACCTCGCCGCGGGTCGCCCCGGGCCTGCTGTCACACGGCGCCTGGCAGGTCGTCGCGTCCTCCACCGTGCGGCTGGCCCGGTTCCTCGACGACCCCCTGGCCGAAGCGGTCGAGGAGGCCGGCTTCGGCGTCGAGGAGGTCGGTGAGGTCTCCCCGCCCGAGCTGGCCCGGCGCCTGGTCGACCTCGCGGTTCGACTGCCCGTCGTGTGGCTCGGCAGCTCCGACGGCGACCCCGGGCTGGCCGACGCCGTGGCGTCCGAGGTCTCGCGCCTGCCGGTCCCTCCCGACGTCGAGCTCGTCGTCGGGTCGTGGGACGTCCAGGGTGGCCGCCTGCTCGACGTCGTCGCGACGATGGACCGCCTGCGCTCACCCGGCGGGTGCCCCTGGGACGCCGAGCAGACCCACGAGAGCCTCGCCCCGTACCTCGTCGAGGAGGCCCACGAGGTCGTCCACGCCATCTCCACCGGGGACCGTGGACACCTCGCCGAAGAGCTCGGCGACGTGCTGCTGCAGGTGGTCTTCCACGCGCGGGTCGCCGAGGAGTCGGGGGAGGGCGCGTTCGACATCGACACCGTCGCCGGCCTGCTCGTCGACAAGCTCGTTCGCCGGCACCCCCACGTCTTCGCCGACGGGGACGCGTCGACCCCGGCCGAGGTCGAGGCTGCGTGGGAGCGGATCAAGGCGGTCGAGAAGGCGGGTGCCGGGGGAGGCGACTATGCCGACGACCTGCTGCACGGCATCCCGGCGTCGTTGCCCGGAGACCTCGCTGCGGAGAAGGTGCTCGCCCGGGTGCGCCGCCGCGGCCTGACCCCCGAGCCGGATGCCGTGGCACGCCTCGAGCGCGCCCGCGCCGGTCTCGCAGCCGCCGAGGCCGAGGTGCGCGCAGCCCTGGAGGGCCTCCAGCGCTGAGCGTCGTCGGCTGACCCCAGCGATGGCGGAGACGTTCCACCCGGACGGAGAAATATCTCCGCCGCGAGCGAACATCCCCGCCATCCCAGTGACGACGGAGAAGTTCAGCCGCTGATCTTGCTTGCACGAGCAAAGAGCCCTTACAATTGCAACGTGAAGCTGACTGCGCGTGAACACGAGATCGTGACCCTGCTGCGGTCCGACCCCATGCTCGACGCCACCGCCCTGGCCGAGCGGATCGGCTCCACCCGTGCAGCCGTCTCGGTGCACCTGTCCAACCTCATGAAGAAGGGTGTCGTGCGCGGTCGCGGGTACGTCCTGCGGGCCGAGGCCGACACGGTGCTCGTCGTCGGGGGAGCGGTGCTCGACACCAAGGTGCGCACGACCGGGGCGCCGGTCCTCGGCACGAGCAACCCGGGCGCCGCGTCGTCCACCGTCGGCGGAGTCGGCCGCAACATCGCCGAGAACCTCGCCCGGCTCGGCCGCCCGACCGTGCTCGTCGCGCCCGTCGGCGACGACCCGGCCGGCGAGGCCGTGGCCGACCGCACCAGTGCCGCCGGGGTCGAGTGCGGCCACCTCGTGCGCTCGGTCCACCCGACCGGCACCTATGTCGCCGTGCTCGGCGAGGGGGGTGAGCTGCACATCGCGGTCGCCGACATGCGCGCCACCGACGAGCTCACGGTGGCCGACGTCGCCGTCGTGCCCAGCCTGCTCGCCGGCGCCGACGCCATGGTCGTCGACGCCAACCTCGCCGCCCCCGTCGTGCGCTGGTTGCTCAACGCCGCTGCCGAGGCCGGCGTCCTCTGCGTGCTCGACCCCGTGAGCGTCGCCAAGGCCACCGCTGCCGCACCGGTGCTCGACGGCACCGTCGCCGTGCACACGGTGACCCCCAACGTCGACGAGCTCGCCGCCCTCGTCGGGGCCCCCGTCGACGACACCGTGGATGCCGTGTGCGCGGCCGCCGCGCTCCTCCACGCCCGAGGCGTCGCGCACGTCTGGGTGCGGCGCGGCACGGCGGGCAGCCTGCTGTCGATCGCCACGGCATCCGGGGCGCGTGTCGTGCTCGTCGAGGCGCCCGAGACCGAGGTCGCCGACGTCACGGGCGCCGGTGACTCGATGACCGCCGGCTACGTCAACGCCCTGCTCGACGGCGCCGACGTCGTCGAGGCCGCCCGCCACGGCCAGGTGCTCGCCGCCCTGACCTGCGCCTCGCCCGACACCGTGCGGGACGACCTCACCCCCGCGCTCGTCGCGGCCCACCTGACCCCGAACCAGCCGTCCACCAAGGAGCTCCACCGATGACCAGCAGCACGTCGACCACCCCGCACCCCCTGCTCAAGCTCGACCCGGAGGTGACGCAGGCACTCGCCGACGGCACCCCGGTCGTGGCGCTGGAGTCGACGATCATCAGCCACGGGATGCCGTACCCCGCCAACGTCGCGATGGCGCGCGAGGTCGAGCAGATCGTGCGCGACGGAGGTGCCGTGCCCGCCACGATCGCCGTGCTGAACGGCGTCCCGACGGTGGGGCTGTCGGCTGACGAGCTCGAGATGCTCGGTTCGCGCGACGACATCCGCAAGGTCAGCGTGCGCGACCTGCCCTACGTCGTCGCCACCGGCACGCACGGGGCCACGACGGTCGCGAGCACGATGCGCATCGCCGGGCTGGCCGGCATCCGGGTGTTCGTCACCGGAGGGCTCGGCGGGGTGCACCAGGGCGCCGAGGACTCGATGGACGTCTCGGCCGACCTCACCGAGCTCTCGCGCACCGAGGTCGCGGTCATCTCGGCCGGGGTCAAGTCGATCCTCGACATCGGCCGCACCCTCGAGGTGCTCGAGACGCTCGGGCGTGCCGGTCGTCGGGTACGGCACCGACGAGTTCCCCTCGTTCTTCTCGCGCTCGAGCGGCCTGCGCACCCCCATGCGGCTGGACACCCCGCAGGAGGTGGCCCGGTTGATGCAGGCCACGTGGGGCCTCGGCCTCGGCAGCGGCGTCTCGATCGCGAACCCGGTGCCGGCCGAGTCCGAGATGGCGCACGCGGACATCGACTCCGTGATCACCCGGGCACTGGCCGATGCCGACGAGCGTGGCGTCACCGGCAAGGACATCACGCCCTACCTGCTGGGCCGGCTCGTCGAGCTGTCGGACGGGCGCTCCCTGGAGACCAACCTCGCCCTCGTGCGGAACAACGCCGTCGTCGGAACGGCCATCGCCGTCGCCTGGGCCGCCCTCTGACGCGGCGGGGCTGCCCACGGTGCGGGTCGCGCAGAGCGCACGCGGTCACCGGGGGCTAGGCTCGGCCTCGATCCCATCAGAACAACCTTCAGGAGTCCGGCGTGGCCAGCATCGAGGCAGTAGGCGCCCGCGAGATCCTCGACTCGCGCGGCAATCCCACCGTTGAGGTCGAGGTCGCCCTCGACGACGGCACCCTGGCTCGGGCCGCCGTCCCGAGCGGTGCGTCGACCGGGGCCTTCGAGGCCGCCGAGCGACGTGACGGGGACAAGGACCGCTACCTCGGCAAGGGCGTGCTCAAGGCCGTCGACGCCGTGATCGACGAGCTCGGCCCCAAGCTGCTCGGCTTCGAGGCCAGCGAGCAGCGCCTCATCGACGCCGAGATGCTCGCCGCCGACGGCAGCGCCAACAAGGAGAAGCTCGGCGCCAACGCGATCCTCGGCGTCTCGCTGGCCGTGGCCCGTGCCGCGGCCGACTCGGCCGACCTGCCGCTGTTCCGCTACGTCGGCGGCCCCAACGCCCACGTCCTGCCCGTGCCGATGATGAACATCCTCAACGGCGGCAGCCACGCCGACTCCAACGTCGACATCCAGGAGTTCATGATCGCGCCCATCGGCGCCGACAGCTTCCGCGAGGCGCTGCGCTGGGGCGCCGAGATCTACCACGCGCTCAAGGGTGTGCTCAAGGAGCAGGGGCTGGCCACGGGTCTCGGCGACGAGGGCGGTTTCGCCCCCAACCTGCCGTCCAACCGCGCCGCGCTCGACCTCATCCTCGTGGCCATCGAGAGGGCCGGCTACACCCCGGGCGAGCAGATCGGCCTGGCGCTCGACGTCGCCGCCTCCGAGTTCCACGAGGACGGCGTCTACTCCTTCGAGGGTGGCTCCAAGACCTCGGCCGAGATGATCGACTACTACGCCGAGCTCGTGCGCGACTACCCGCTCGTGTCCATCGAGGACCCGCTCGACGAGTCCGACTGGGATGGCTGGAAGGCCATGACCGACCGCATGGGCGACGAGGTGCAGCTCGTCGGCGACGACCTGTTCGTCACGAACCCGCAGCGACTGGCCCGCGGGATCGAGACCGGCACCGCGAACGCCCTGCTCGTCAAGGTCAACCAGATCGGCTCGCTCACCGAGACCCTGGATGCCGTCGAGATGGCCCAGCGCGCCGGCTACCGCTGCATGATGAGCCACCGCTCCGGCGAGACCGAGGACACGACGATCGCCGACCTCGCCGTCGCGACCAACTGCGGCCAGATCAAGACCGGTGCCCCGGCCCGCTCCGAGCGCGTCGCGAAGTACAACCAGCTCCTGCGCATCGAGGAAGAGCTCGACGACGCGGCCGTCTACGCCGGCGCCGGTGCCTTCCCGCGCTTCACCCGCCGCCAGCAGGGCTGAGTCCCCGTATGGCCACCGGGCGCTCCCGCGGTCCGGCGTCGCGACCACCGCGACGTCCGGCCGGGGGGCGCCCGTCGGCGTCCACCCGCGGCGTGGGTGCGCCGACGGCATCCGCGGGTGGTCCACCCCCGCAGGCCCCGTCGGGCTGGCGAGGGCCTGCTCGGTGGCGTCGGCCGCGACCGTCGGGCCCGTCGAGTCGCCGTGCTCGTGGGAGTCGTCGGCTTCCTCGTCATCCTGCTGGGTTCGACCGTCACGGCCTATGTCGGTCAGCGCGGTGACATCGCGGCGCTGCGCGACAAGGTGGCCAGCCAGGAGCAGGACGTCGCGACGCTGGAGGCCGAACGTGAGCTCTGGCGTGACCCGGCCTACGTCGAGCAGCAGGCGCGCCAGCGGCTGAAGTTCGTCAAGCCCGGCGAGCGCTCCTACACCGTGTTGGACCCCGAGCCGGATGCCGGTAACCGCGACCCGCTCGCGGCGATCGCCGACACCGACGAGGCGCTGCCCTGGTACCAGGGCGTCTGGGAGTCCGGCCGCACCGCTGACGCGCCCGGAGCCCGCCGGTGAGTGCAGGTCACGACCTGCCGCCCGTCGCCCGCGCTGACCTGGATGCCGTGTCCCGGCAGCTCGGCCGGGAGGCCCGCAGCGTCGCAGAGGTGGCCCACCGGTGTCCGTGCGGCGAGCCGGACGTCGTGCGCACCGAACCCCGGCTGCCCGACGGCACCCCGTTCCCCACGTCGTTCTACGCCACCTGCCCGAAGCTGACCGGTGCCCTGTCGACCCTGGAGAGCCAGGGCGTCATGCGTGAGATGTCGGAACGGCTCGAGACCGACGAGGCGCTGCGTGAGGCGTATGCCGCGGCGCACCTCGACTACCTCGAGCGCCGCTCCCAGCTCGGTGACGTGCCCGAGGTCGCGGGCATCTCGGCCGGCGGGATGCCGACCCGGGTGAAGTGCCTGCACGTGCTCGTCGCCCACTCGCTCGGCGCCGGCCCCGGCGTCAACCCCCTCGGGGACGAGGCGCTGGCGATGCTCGACCCGTGGTGGGAACGGCATCCGTGTTCGGCCGACGCGCCGGCATCCGAGCCCGCGGTCGCCGAGGGGTCGGGGTGAGCGCGACGTCCGCCCGGCGCGTGGGCGCGATCGACTGCGGCACGAACTCGATCCGCCTGCTCATCGCCGATGTCGGGGCTGACGGCCGGCTCGTCGACCTCGTGCGGCGGATGGAGATCGTCCGGCTCGGTCAGGGAATCGACCGAACGGGCGTCATCGCCCCCGAGGCGATGGAGCGCACGCTCGCGATGACGCGTGAGTACGCCGCGTCAGTGCCGCGAACACGGCGTGGATGCCGTGCGGTTCGTCGCGACGTCGGCGTCTCGCGACGCCCGCAACGCCGGGGAGTTCGTCGCGGGGGTGCGGGCCGCGTTCGGCGACCTCGACGTGTCTCCCGAGGTGGTCGAGGGAGTCGTCGAGGCCGAGCTGTCCTTCACCGGGGCGACCGGCGACCTGCGGGCACTCGCCCTGCCCGGGCCCTATCTCGTCGTCGACCTCGGGGGTGGGTCCACCGAGCTCGTGCGCGGTACCGCGCACGTCGAGGCCGCGTTCTCGATGGACGTCGGCAGCGTTCGCATGACCGAGCGGCACCTGCACGACGACCCACCGACGACCGACCAGGTGGCTGCCGCGAGGCTCGACGTGATGGGCGCGCTGGACGTGGCCGAGGAGGTGGTGGGCCTCGGTGCCGTGGGGGCCGTCGTCGGGCTGGCCGGCACCATCACCACGATCACCGCGCATGCCCTGCGCCTGGCGGCCTACGACCCGGAGGCCTCGCACCTCGCGCAGATCCCGGCCGAGGTGCACCGCGAGGCCTGCCGGTCGCTGCTCGCCATGACCCGTGCCGAGCGGGCCACGCTGGGCTTCCTGCACCCGGGGCGGGTGGACGTCATCGGGGGAGGGGCGCTGGTCTGGCTGGAGGTGCTCGACCGGGTGCTGGCACGTTCGCCGGATGCCGTGATCGTGACGTCCGAGCACGACATCCTCGACGGAATCGCCCTCTCCCTCATCTGATCTCCGGGCCACGCGTTCCCGACTCGTCGGTCCCCGTGCCGGTTACAGTGGCCTCGCCCCCGTGGCCCAACTGGCAGAGGCAGGCGACTTAAAATCGCCACAGGTGCGGGTTCGACCCCCGTCGGGGGCACAGGTGCGTGGCGCGGGAACATCACCACCCGTCCGCACGCTTATTCTGGTGACACGCGCGGTGACTACCACCGCCAAGACCATCACGGAGGAACGATGGCCAGCAATCCGGCCTTCAACCGCATCGAGAAGGATGCCCAGAGCGGCTACGCCGGCTTCGGGGGCCAGCCCGGCTACTCATCCCCGGCGCCCATGGCCGCCCAGCCCAACATGGCTGAGATGAGCACGCAGCAGCTGCAGGACATGTACAACGGGCCGACCGCCACCCCGGTCGACACCCGTCGCGTCACCATGGACGACGTCATCATGAAGACGCTCGGCCTGTTCGCCATCGTCCTCGTCACCGGAACCGATCGGCTGGGTCGTCTCGGCGAACAACCGAGGTCGCGGGCTACGCGCTGTGGATCGGCGGCATGATCGGCACGCTCGTGCTCGGTCTCGTCATCGCCTTCAGGAAGACCCTGAGCATTCCCGCTGATCCTGCGTACGCCGTCGTCGAAGGGTTCTTCGTCGGGCGCCGTGAGCGAGTACTTCAACTCCTACCCGGGCTGGGCGGGCATCGTTCGCCAGGCCGTCCTCGCGACTCTCTCGACCTTCGTCGGCATGTTCCTCGCCTACAAGTTCGGCCTCATCAAGGTGACGGCGAAGTTCCGCCGCATCATGACGATGATGATCTTCGGCTACGTCGATCTTCGCGATCGTGAACTTCGTCTTCGCCATGGTCACCAACAGCCAGTTCGGCATCGGTGACACGCGGGATGCTCGGCATCGGCATCTCGCTCTTCGCCGTCGGCCTCGCCTCGTTCAGCCTGGCTCTCGACTTCGACTCCATCGAGCAGGCCATCCGCAGCTGGCGCCCCGCAGAAGTACTCGTGGCTCCTCGCGCACGGCCTGATCGTCACCCTCGTGTGGCTCTACATCGAGTTCCTGCGCCTGTTCGCTCGCCTTCGCGAGTGACCGAGCACGACTCAGACGCGACCGCCGGGGCAGGCTCACCTGCCCCGGCGGTCGCGTCTGCGCGCCCGGGTGACGGGCGAGCGGATGCCGGGCGGACGGCATCCGTCGACGTCGTCGCGCCGGAGGCCCGCACCGAGCTCGACCGGATCCGCCGACGGTGGTCCGAGCTGCCCCTGGCGCAGGCAGAGCGGCGGATGCCGTTGCTCCGCCACCTCCTCGCCGACCTCGCCTCCCGCTCCGCCACGGGACGGGTGGTGGTGCCGGACCTGGGGCCGGCCGTGGTGGTCGACCAGCTCAGCGTCCTCGTGTGGGATGCCTACGCGCAGGGCAACGGCGACGGGATCCCGGAGATCCTCACCGGGCTCCGCCGCGACCTCAGCTGAGGCGCTCGACGATGATCGCCATGCCCTGGCCGCCGCCGACGCACATCGTCTCGAGGCCGAACTGGCCGTCGCGGGCCTGCAGCCCGTTGATGAGGGTGGTCATGATGCGCGTGCCCGTGGAGCCGAACGGGTGGCCCAGGGCGATCGCGCCGCCGTGCACGTTGAGCCGCTCGGGGTCCATGCCGAGGTCGTCGGCGCTCGGCAGCACCTGCGCGGCGAAGGCCTCGTTGATCTCGTAGAGGTCCATGTCGCCGATGCTCATCCCCGCCCGGGCCAGGGCCTGGCGCGACGCCTCCACGGGACCCAGGCCCATGATCTCCGGCGAGAGCCCGGACACCCCGGTCGACACGATGCGTGCCAGCGGCGTCAGCCCCAGCTCGCGGGCCCGCGTGTCGCTCATGACGACCACTCCGGAAGCCCCGTCGTTGAGGGGGCAGCAGTTGCCCGCGGTGACCGTGCCGTCCTCGCGGAACACCGGCTTGAGCCCAGCCACGGCCTCGAGGGTCACCCCGGCGCGAGGGCCGTCGTCGGTCGCCACCACCGTGCCGTCGGGCACCGTGACGGGCAGGATCTCGCGGGCGAAGAAGCCGTCGGCGATCGCCTGCTCGGCGCGGTTCTGGCTCAGCACGCCCCACTCGTCCTGCCGTGCCCGCGACACCCCCCGCGAGGTCGCGACGTTCTCTGCGGTCTGCCCCATCGACAGGTAGACGTCAGGAAGCAGCCCGTCCGAGCGCGGGTCGGTCCACGTCGCGTTGGTGCGGGCCATCTCGGCGGCGCGCGCCGCGGCATCCGCGAAGAGCGGGTTCTGCGTGTCGGCGTCGCTGCCGCCGGCCCCGGCGAACGAGGTGTACTGCGACACGCACTCGACCCCACCGACGAGGAAGGTGTCGCCCTCGCCGGCCTTGATGGCGTGGAAGGCCATCCGCATCGTCTGCGTCGAGCTGGCGCAGAACCGGTTGATCGTCGCGGCCGGCAGGTGGTCCATGCCGGCGAGCACGGCGATGACGCGGGCCAGGTTGGACCCGTGCTTCCCGCTCGGGTCGGCGCAGCCCCAGTAGAGGTCGTCGATGGTCGTCGGGTCGAGGCCCGCAACCTTGGCGAGCAGCCCCTGGACGACCTGGGCCGACAGGTCGTCGGGTCGGATGTCCTTCAGCGAGCCCTTGAACGCCCGACCGATGGGGGTGCGGGCGGTGGCGACGATGACGGCCTCGGTCACGGGGACTCCTAGCGGTGGGACGCCGGGGGCGTCGGGGCGTGGGGCGACGCTCGGCGGCGTCGGGAGCGGACGGCATCCGCTAAGCGCTTGCTCAGCGGATGCCGCAAGGGTATGCCGTGCGCACGCCCGGAGGCTCCTCCCGTGGTCTCCATCACGCGTCGGCCCCGAGGGGCTGCGTGCAACCCGTCGGCAGGGCCATGATGTGGACATGGACACCACGCGCAGCCGGGCATCGTCAGGGTCGCCGTACGAGGGAAGCGTGGGGTTCTCCCGCGCGGTCCGCGTCGGCCAGCAGATCGCGGTCGCGGGGACCGCGCCGATCAACACGGACGGTCACGTGAGCGTCGACCCCGGCTCCCAGGCGCGGCGGTGCTGGGAGATCGCCCTCGGTGCCCTCGCCGAGCTCGGGGGCCGCCCCGAGGACGTCATCCGCACCCGGCACTACATCACCGACGCCGACGCCGAGGTGGTCGACGCCATCTCGACGGTCCACGGTGAGATCTTCGGGGACATCCGGCCGGCCAGCACGATGGTCGTCGTCGCCAGCCTGATCGATCCCCGGTGGAAGGTCGAGGTCGAGCTCGACGCCGTGCTCACGACCTGACGGCTACCCGGTCGTGGTGCTCGCGGCGCTGTCGCTGCTCGGGGGCGCAGGGTCCTCGGGCGGCGGCACGTCGTCGTGCCGGCGACGCAACACCACGGCCCACCGTCCCCGCGGCCCGCGCGACATCCCGGCGATCTCGGTCGGCGCGACCTCCGTGCCCGGCTCCTTGACGGCCTGACCGGCAGCGACGGCCACGGGCCCGACGCCCTCACCGCGGCGCCGCTCGGGGGCGCGGTCGCTCGTGTCGACCCCCCACACCCCGAGGGCCGCGCAGACGGTCGGCAACATGGCCGAGGCGACCCGGGCGTAGCCGGCGGCCGAGGGGTGGAAGCGGTCCTTGCTGAACATCTCGTGGGGCGCCCCCGCGAACTCGGGCCCCAGCAGGTCGGCGAGCGAGACGGTACGACCGCCGGCCTCGACGACGGCGACGGTCTGGGCGGCCGCGAGGTCACGGGACCAGTGCTTCATCAGCGCGCGCAGTGGCTGGGCGATCGGCTGGATGGTGCCGAGGTCGGGGCACGTGCCGACGACGACCTCGCTGCCCAGGGCCCGGATGCGCCGCACCGTCTGCTCGAGCGCGCGCACCGATGCCGACCGTTCGATGCGGTGCGTCACGTCGTTGGCGCCGATCATGATGACGACGACGTCGGGGTGCAGCACGTCCTCGAGGGAGTTGGCCAGCTGGCGCTCGAGGTCGCTGGCCTCAGCCCCCACGACGGACCGGTTGGTCACGCGCACCCGGCGTCCGGTCAGGGCCGCGACGCCGTTGGCGATGATCGCCCCGACGGTCTCGTGCGGGGCATCGGCCCCCAGCCCGGCGGCCGAGCTGTCGCCGAGCACGACGAGCTCGTAGGGCTGGCCGGCGCCCGCTCCGTAGACGCCGTCGTCCTCGGGGGAGTCGTCGAACGGGCTGCCGATGATGCGGCGGGCCAGGGCGGCCTCAGCCTTGATCAGGCCCCACCCCGCAGCGCCGAGGGCGGCGCCGGCAGCGGCGACCCCACCGCCACCGTAGGCCGCGGTGGCGGCGATCTTGCGGGCTCGGCGTGCGCGTCCCATCAGGTCCGGTCCCTCTCGTCGTTTGGTCGGGCACCCTGGCCGGGCCCGATCACGGTAACGCGGCGGGCGACCCCGACAGTCCCGCAGGCAGGGATGTGACGGATCGGACGTCAGGGTCTGCGGGCCTGGAGGGTGTAGCTGAGCGGCATCCGCTCGGGGTGGTCCACGAGGCTCCACTCACCGAGGTCGTCATCGCGCACCATGCGCCCCGGCAGTGCCTCCCACGGCACGCTGCGGTGCTCGACGAGGCCGGTGATCTCGAAACCGCGTGACAGCAGCGCCGACACCGTCTCGCCGAACCCGTGGTTCCACGACAGGGCGCGGTTGTTCACGAACTCGGTCTCGGTCTCCACGTAGGTACCCGGCTCGTCGAAGTCGATCGGGTCGTGGGTCTCGAAATAGGGGTAGCCGACGGCCACGGCATCCGGCACCGACTCGTCGATCGCCCACATCATCGGGTGGCCCTCGCGGATGAACAGGCGCCCACCGGGCTCGAGGAGGTCGTCGACGACCCCGGCCCACCGGTCGATGTCGGGCAGCCAGCACAGCGCCCCGATGCCGGTGTAGACGAGGTCGAAGCGGCGCCCGCCGAGGGCCTGCGGCGCGGCGTACACCTCGGCCTCGACGAAGTCGACGTCGGGCCCGGCCGCGGCCGCGAGCCGGCGGGCCTGCTCCAGCGACGCAGGGGAGAGGTCCAGCCCGGTCATGCGCGCGCCCAGCCTGGCCAGCGAGAGGGTGTCGGTGCCGATGTGGCACTGCAGGTGGATGCCGGTCAAGCCCGCCACGTCGCCGAGCAGCGGCAGGTCGAAGCGCACCACGCCGCTCAGGTGCTCGGGATCCGCGATGAACCGGTCGACCTGGTAGTCGGGGCTGGCCGCGTGCGCGGGCGCGCGCTCGTCCCAGTTGGCGCGGTTCACGGCGAGGTAGTCATCCATGCGCCAATCGTCGCGCACGTCAGGGGTGCGGCGCCTCACGTTTTCGGCCACCGGAGCGGGTGCCGAGCCGTGCGAGGATGAGCCGGTGAAGTATGCAGAGCACATCCTGGACCTCGTGGGCGACACCCCCCTCGTCAAGCTGAACTCGGTCACCGACGGCATCGCCGCCACCGTGCTGGGGAAGGTCGAGTACCTCAACCCGGGCGGGTCGGTGAAGGACCGCATCGCGCTGCGGATGGTCGAGGCGGCCGAGGAGTCCGGTGCGCTCCAGCCGGGCGGCGTCATCGTCGAGCCGACGTCGGGCAACACCGGTGTCGGGCTGGCGCTCGTCGCCCAGCGCAAGGGCTACTCCTGCATCTTCGTGTGCCCCGACAAGGTCTCCGAGGACAAGCGCAACGTGCTCAAGGCCTACGGCGCGCAGGTCGTCGTCTGCCCGACGTCGGTGCCCCCGGAGCACCCCGACTCCTACTACTCCACCTCCGACCGGCTCGTGCGCGAGACGCCCGGTGCGTGGAAGCCCGACCAGTACTCCAACCCCAACGGCCCGCTCTCGCACTACGAGACCACCGGCCCGGAGATCTGGGCCGACACCGACGGCCGGATCACCCACTTCGTGACGGGCGCCGGCACGGGCGGCACCATCTCGGGCGCGGGTCGCTACCTGCGCGAGGTCTCTGCCGACCGCGACACGGGCCGGGTGCGCGTCGTCGCAGCCGACCCCGAGGGCTCGGTCTACAGCGGGGGCACCGGTCGCCCCTACCTCGTCGAGGGTGTCGGCGAGGACTTCTGGCCCTCGGCCTACGACCCGGCCCAGGTCGACGAGGTCGTCGCCGTGACCGATGCCGAGTCCTTCGAGATGACCCGTCGCCTCGCCCGCGAGGAAGGTCTGCTCGTCGGGGGTTCGTGCGGCATGGCGGTCGTGGCCGCCCTGCAGGTCGCCAAGGACCTCCCCGCGGATGCCGTCGTCGTCGTGCTCCTGCCCGACTCGGGCCGCGGCTACCTCTCGAAGATCTTCAACGACGACTGGATGGCGTCCTACGGGTTCATGCGCACCGGTGCCGAGCGCACCGTCGGCGACGTCCTGCACGGCAAGGACGGCGCCATCCCGGCCCTCGTGCACACCCACCCCACCGAGACCCTGCGCGACGCCATCGAGATCCTGCGCGAGTACCACGTCTCCCAGATGCCGGTCGTCAACGCCGAGCCGCCGGTCATGTCGGGCGAGGTGGCCGGCTCGGTCTCCGAGCGCGACCTGCTCGAGGCGTTGTTCACCGGTCGGGCCCACCTGGCCGACCCCGTCGCCAAGCACATGAGCACCGGACTGCCCCTCGTCGGTGCCGGTGAGCCGGTCGCGACCGCCCGACACGAGCTCGAGCACTCCGATGCCGTGCTGGTCGTCGAGGACGGCAAGCCGGTGGGCGTGCTCACCCGGGCCGACCTGCTGTCCTTCCTCTCCGACTGACTCGCTCCACCCGCGCGGGATCGAGGTATACCGCTCGTGGATCCGTGCGATTTCACCTCGACCGGGCCGGTGCATCGCGGGATCGAGGTGATACCGCTCGTGGATCCGTGCGATTTCACCTCGACCCAGCCAGGCCGCGTCTGGGTCGGCCACACCTGCGAGCAGCCTCACACCCCGCGCAGGTTGACCCGCCGGTAACAACGGGGGAGGCTCGTGCGATGAGCGAGTACCCCCACCTGCTGGCGCCGCTCGACCTCGGGCACGTCACGCTGCCCAACCGGGTCGTCATGGGGTCGATGCACACCGGCCTCGAGGACCACGCCCGCGACTTCCCCAAGCTCGCCGCCTACTTCGCCGAGCGCGCCAGGGGTGGCGCGGCGCTCATCGTCACCGGCGGGTTCGCGCCGAGCATCGAGGGCACGTTCTACCCCCTCGCCTCCAAGCTGACCACGCGCCGCGAGGCCCGCCAGCACCGCCAGGTCACGGATGCCGTGCACGCGGAGGGTGGGCGCATCGCCCTCCAGATCCTCCACGCGGGCCGCTACGCGTTCACCCCGTGGTGCGTTGCGCCGTCCGCGGTCAAGAGCCCCATCAGCAGGTTCAAGCCCCGCGCGCTCAGCGACCGCGGGGTCAGGCGTCAGATCCGCAGCTTCGCCCGGGCGGCCCGCCTGGCCCGCGAGGCGGGCTACGACGGTGTCGAGATCATGGGGTCGGAGGGCTACCTCATCAACCAGTTCCTCGCGCCGCGCACGAACCAGCGCACCGACGACTGGGGTGGCACGCCCGAGAAGCGCCGGCGGTTCGCCGTCGAGACCGTGCGTGCGGTGCGGGCAGCAGCCGGGCCCGACTTCATCGTCGTGTACCGCATCTCGGTGCTCGACCTCGTCGAGGACGGCCAGACCTGGGACGAGGTGACGGCGCTCGCCCGTGAGGTCGAGGCTGCCGGGGCGAGCATCCTCAACCTCGGCATCGGCTGGCACGAGGCGCGGGTGCCGACGATCGTCACCTCGGTGCCCCGAGCGGCCTTCGTGTCGTATGCCGGTCGCCTCAAGGAACACGTGTCCGTGCCGGTCGTCGCGACCAACCGGATCAACATGCCCGAGGTGGCCGAGTCGGTGCTCGCCTCCGGCGGCGCGGACCTCGTGTCGCTGGCCCGGCCCTTCCTCGCCGACCCCGAGTGGGTGCGCAAGGCGGCCGAGGCCCGCTCCGACGAGATCAACACCTGCATCGCCTGCAACCAGGCCTGCCTGGACCACACCTTCCTCAAGCAGCGGGCCACCTGCCTGGTCAACCCGCGCGCCGGCTACGAGACCGAGCTCGTGCTCGGGCCGACCCGCACCGTGAAGAAGGTCGCGGTCGTCGGGGGCGGCCCTGCCGGACTGGCCGCCGCGACCACGCTCGCCGACCGCGGCCACTCGGTCGAGCTGTTCGAGGCGCGCGACCACGTCGGCGGGCAGTTCGACATCGCCATGCGCATCCCCGGCAAGGAGGAGTTCTCCGAGACGATCCGCTACTTCACGCGCCAGCTCGACCTCAGCGGCGTCAAGGTGCACCTGGGCCGGAAGGTCGATGCCGACGAGCTCGCGGATGCCGGGTTCGACGAGGTCGTCGTCGCCACCGGGGTCGAGCCCCGGATGCCGTCGATCCCCGGGATCGACCACCCCATGGTCATGACGTACGCCGAGCTGGTGCGGGGTGAGCGCGTCGCGGGTGAGCGCGTCGCGGTCATCGGGGCGGGCGGAATCGGCGTGGACGTCAGTGAGTACCTCACGACGGCGCACTCGGCGACGCTCGACGTCGACGCGTGGCGCGCGGAGTGGGGCGTCGGCGACCCTGCGGAGACGCGCGGTGGGCTGACCAGGCCCCGACCCGAACCCAGCCCTCGCCACGTCGTCCTCCTGCAGCGCAAGACGAGCTCGATCGGCAAGGGGCTGGGCAAGACCTCGGGCTGGGTGCATCGCGCGGCGCTGAAGGCCAAGGGGGTCGAACACGTCACCGGTGTGACGGCATACGACCTCATCGACGACGAGGGGCTGCACGTCACCGTGGCCGCGGGCGCCGATGGTGCGACCGAGCGACGCACGTATGCCGTCGACAGCGTCGTCGTGTGCGCCGGGCAGGAGTCGGTGCGGACCATCGCCGACGACCTGGACGCCCGGGGGCTCGTGACCCATGTCATCGGTGGCGCAGACGTGGCGGGCGAGCTCGACGCCAAGCGCGCGATCCGGCAGGGCACCGAGGTCGCCGCGGCCATCTGAGCCTCGACTCCGAGGGGCGCGACGACCGCGACGTCCGGTTCGCGTGGGCCTGCCTGCTCTCGGCACCCGTCGTCTTCTGTCATCGCGGTGGCCTTCGTCGGCGTCAACCTGATCCAGTGGGTGATGGTGATCGCCCTGGGCGGCTGACACCGACCGCACCCCGTCGCAACCGGAAGGCCCGCCGAGGTCAGGGTTAGCCTGAGCGGGTGAGCGAGTTCCGGGCGTCCGAGATCGCGCTGAACCGGGCCCTGTGGGCCATCGTCAACGAGCGGTTCACGGATGCCGCGGCACGCGAGCTGTGGATGCGCCCGGAACCGGTGTGGGGCCTGTTCGCCGTGCCCGAGAGCGAGCTCGCCGTGCTCGGCGAGGTGCGCGGACTCGACGTCGTGGAGCTCGGGTGCGGCACGGCATACGTCTCGGCGTGGCTCGCGAGGGCGGGCGCTCGGCCGGTGGCCGTCGACCTGTCGGCAGAGCAGCTGACCACCGCGCGCCGGCTCCAGGACGAGCTCGGACCGACCTTCCCGCTCGTGCAGGGCGACGGCGAGCAGGTGCCGCTCGCCAGCGGCTGTGCCGACCTCGTCGTGAGCGAACACGGCGCCGCGGCGTGGTGCGACCCCGAGCGCTGGCTCCCCGAGGCGGCGCGGCTGCTGCGCCCCGGTGGCCGCCTGGTCTTCCTGACGAACAGCCACCTGTCGGCCCTGTGCGTGCCGGCGGACGAGGGCGTGGCCGGCGACCGGCTGCTCCGTGGCCACCGGGAGGCCTACCGGGTGCACTGGACGGGGGGCGGGGTCGAGTTCCACCCCTCGCACGGCGACTGGGTGCGGCTGCTGCGCGCGTCGGGGTTCGTCGTCGAGGCGTTGCGCGAGATCTACGCCCCGGCCGCCCGCGGGGACCACCCGTTCTACGACATCGTGTCGCCGACGTGGGCGGGCCGCTGGCCGGCCGAGGAGCTCTGGGTCGCCACCCGCACGTGACCCTCGACGTCAGGCCGGGGGGAGGATGTCCGTCTGCGCCGGGAGGTTGGCCACCCCGACGGGGCAGGTCAGGCCGTTGGGTCCGTGGTTGCAGTAGCCGCCGGGGTTCTTGTGGAGGTACTGCTGGTGGTAGTCCTCGGCGTACCAGAACGGCCCCGCCACGGAGGCCGGCGCCAACGTCGTCGTGATCTGCCCGCGGCCGGCCTTGGTCAACACACCCTGGAACGCCGAGCGGGTCGCGAGGGCCGCGGCCTCCTGCCCCGGGGTCGACCAGTAGATCGCCGACCGGTAGGCCGTGCCGATGTCGTTGCCCTGCCGGTTGCCCTGGGTGGGGTCGTGGTTCTCCCAGAACGCCTTGAGCAGCAGCTCGGGCGTGGTCACCGTCGGGTCGTAGGCGACGAGCACGGCCTCGGCGTGCCCGGTGCGACCGGTGCACGTCTCCTCGTACGTCGGGTTCGCGGTGTAGCCGCCCATGTAGCCGGCAGCCGTCGTCACGACGCCGGGAAGCTTCCAGAAGATCCGTTCCACCCCCCAGAAGCAGCCCATGGCCACGTAGAGCACCTCGGTGCCGTCGGGCCAGGGGCCTTCGAGGGGCGTGCCGAGCACCTCGTGGGTCGTCGGCACGGTGAAGGGCCGGTGCTCGCGACCGGGCAGGGCCTCGTCGGCGGTGGGCAGGGTCGTCTTGGCGCGTGAACCGAAGATCATGTCCGTCCCAACGTGCGACCGGGGCGACTTCATCCCCAGCCGGGCCACGGCATCCGATTCCGTGAGGAGCCGGAAAGAAGTCGGCGTGGCGCGGCATACGCTGGTCCGCATGACCTTCGAGCACCTCGGCTTCTCCTCGCGCGCCATCCATGCCGGGCAGGCGCCGGACCCGACGACCGGCGCCGTCGTGCCGCCCATCCACCAGGTGAGCACCTACAAGCAGGACGGCGTCGGCGGCCTGCGCGGCGGGTACGAGTACAGCCGCTCGGCCAACCCCACCCGCACGGCGCTCGAGGAGTGCATCGCCGCGCTCGAGGGCGGTGAGCGCGGCTTCGCCTTCGCGAGCGGCCTCGCCGGTGAGGATGCCGTGCTGCGCGCCCTGCTCGCCCCCGGCGACCACGTCGTCGTCCCCTCCGACGCCTACGGCGGCACCTACCGCCTCTTCAACGCGGTCGCGCGCCCGTGGGGGGTCGAGCACTCGATCGCCACCGTGGCGGACGCCGAGTCGGTGCGCGCCGCCATCCGCCCCGAGACCCGGATGGTGTGGGTCGAGACCCCCACGAACCCGCTGCTCGGCATCGCCGACATCGAGGCCATCGCCGCCATCACCCACGAGGCCGGCGCGCTGCTCGTCGTCGACAACACCTTCGCCTCGCCCTACCTGCAGAGCCCCATCGCGCTCGGGGCCGACGTCGTCGTGCACTCCACGACGAAGTACGCCGGGGGGCACAGCGACGTCGTCGGCGGCGCCGTGGTCGTCGCGCCCGGGGCCACGACGCGTGACGGTGAGTCGGTCAGCGAGCGAATCGCCTTCCACCAGAACGCGATGGGCGCCGTGGCCGGGCCGTTCGACGCCTGGCTCGTGCTGCGCGGCCTGAAGACCCTCGCGGTGCGCATGGAGCGGCACTGCGACAACGCCGAGAAGGTCGTGGAGTTCCTCCTGGCACATGACGGCGTCACGGCCGTGCACTACCCGGGCCTGCCCGACCACCCGAACCACGACATCGCGGCACGCCAGATGCGACGCTTCGGCGGCATGGTCGCCTTCCGGGTCAGGGGCGGCGAGGACGTCGCGACCAAGGTGTGTGCCGAGACCCAGCTGTGGATCCTCGGGGAGTCCCTCGGTGGGGTCGAGTCGCTCATCGAGCACCCGGGCAGGATGACCCACGCCTCGGTCGCCGGCACCGAGCTCGAGGTCCCGGGTGACCTGATCCGGCTGTCCGTCGGCATCGAGGACGCCGAGGACCTCATCGCCGACCTCGGCCAGGCGCTCGACCGCCTCACCTGAGCCCCCGGTGACCTCCACCCCTGCGCGCGCGCCGGTGCGCGTGCTCTGCGTCGACGTCGGGTCGACCTTCACCAAGGCCGTCCTCGTCGACGTCAGCGCCGGCGAGGTCCTCGGCACCGCGAGCCACCCCACGACCATCGCGACCGACGTCATGGACGGCGTGGATGCCGTGCGCGCCGCCCTCGCGGGGCACGGGGACCCTGACGACGTCCTCGTCTGCTCCAGCGCGGGCGGGGGCCTGCGGCTCGCGGTCGTCGGCTACGAACGTGAGGTGACCGCCGAGGCCGGGCAGCGGGTGGGGCTCTCCGCCGGTGCCAAGGTCGTCCACGTCGCGAGCGGGCCGATGACGGGGGAGGACGTCAGGGCGCTGCGCACGGCATCCCCGGACCTGGTCCTGCTCGTCGGGGGAACCGACGGCGGCAACGCGCAGGTGCTGCTGCACAACGCCGGCGCGTCTGGCCCGGGCTCGCCTCGCGGCGCCGGTCGTCGTCGCCGGCAACGCGGATGCCGCGGACGAGGTCGCGGCGCTGCTCGCCTCGACCGGGCGCCGGTACGTCGTCGCCGACAACGTGCTCCCGCGCATCGGTGTGGTGGCTCCGGAGTCGGCGCGCGCGGCCATCCGCGAGGCCTTCCTCACCCACGTCATCGGCGGCAAGGGCCTCTCGCGCGGGCGCGGGTTCGCCGAGCTCGTCCAGGCGCCGACGCCGGATGCCGTGCTCCGCGGCGTCGAGGTGTTGGCAGACGTCATGGGCGGGGACGTGCTCGTCGTCGACGTCGGCGGCGCGACGACCGACGTCTACTCCGTCATCACCCCGCAGGGGGAGGACGCCAGCATCCAGCGCGACGTCGTCGGCACGCTGTGGCACGCGCGCACCGTGGAGGCGGATCTCGGCATGCGCTGGTCGGCGGAGGGGGTGCTCGAGGCGGCCGCGCGCGAGCGGCTCGCGCTCGCTGACGGAACCGCGTCGTATGCCGTGCGCGTCGCCGCCGACACCGCGCACCTGGCCGGGTCTGCGGGGGAGTGGGAGGCCGAGGAGTGCCTCGCCACCGCGGCCGCGACGCTCGCGGTGCGTCGGCACGGACGACCGGCCCACCCCTCCGAACGGCCGCGCCCGCTCGCGGAGGTCGAGGTCCTCGTCGGGTCGGGCGGGGTGCTGCGACACGCACCGGGGGGAGTGGGGGATCGGGTGCTGGGCCAGGTCCTGACCGACCACGGCGGCGGCTGGCGGGTGCCCGTGGCGGCGCGTCGGTGCGTCGACACGGCATACCTGCTGTTCGCCGTCGGGTTGCTGGCCGAGCGCCACCCGCGGGCAGCGGCGGCGCTGGCGGCTGCCGTGGTGCCTCACGACGTGGTGGGTCCGACGCCTACGGTGGGTGCGTGAGCAGCGACTGGCCGTGGGCCGCCGAGTTCGAGCCCTCGGGCACCTACCTCAACAGCGCGACGATGGGGCTGCCGCCACGGGCCACCCTCGCGGCGCTCGCCGAGGCGCTGGAGCAGTGGCGCCGCGGCACGGCGAACGCCCCCGGTTACGACGCGGTGATCAATGGAGCCCGGGCCACCTGGGCGCGGATGGTGCACGTTCCGGTCGAGACCGTCGCCATCGGCAGCCAGGTCTCACCGCTCGTGGGGCTGGTCGCGTCGGCGCTTCCCGACGGGTCCACCGTCCTCGTGCCCGAGGGGGAGTTCACGAGCGTGACGTTCCCGTTCGTCGCGCACGCGGCGCGCGGCATCCGGGTCGTCGAGGTGCCGCTGGCCGAGATCGCGGAGCACGTCGACGAGAACACCTCGCTGGTCGCGCTGGCGGCGGTGCAGTCGGCCGACGGTGCGGTCGCGCCCTTGGACGCCGTGGCTGCGGCTGCCGATCGTCATGGCGCCGACGTGCTCGTCGACCTCACGCAGGCCACGGGGTGGCTCGACGTCGACGCGAGCCGGTTCGCGTACGCCGTGTGCGGCACCTACAAGTGGCTGCTCTCGCCACGCGGCACCGCGTTCCTCGCCGTGCGCCCGGACCGCTGGGACTCGCTCGTGCCGACGGCAGCCGGCTGGTACGCCGGTGACCAGGTGTGGTCCTCGATCTACGGGATGCCGTTGCGGCTGGCCCGCGATGCGCGGCGGTTCGACGTGTCGCCGGGCTGGCACGCCTGGGTCGGGACCGCGGCGTCGCTCGACCTGCTCGACCAGGTCGGGGTCGCGGCGCTGCAGGCCCATGCCGTGGAGGTGGAGGCGGCCTTCGCCGCGGGCGCCGGGCTCGAGCCGGCGGGACGAGCCATCCGGGCGCTCGAGGCCGACACCGCGGTGCCCGCGCTGTTGGCCGACCACGGCATCGTCGCGGCGGAGCGGGCGGGCCGGCTCCGGGTGTCCTTCCACGTCAACAACACCGTGGACGAGGCACACGCGGCAGGGGCGCTGCTGCGCGGGCACGTCAGCGGATGAGGGGGGCGACGCCGCAGACGAAAACGGGGCGACCCCTGTCGGTGGGCTGACGTAGCCTTTGTGCTATGACTTCTGACACACCCCGACAGGTCCCTCGGGAGGGGCGATGAGCTCCCCCGCGATCGAGGCAGTTGACCTCGTCAAGAAGTTCGGCGACTTCACCGCGGTCGACGGAGTGAGCTTCTCGGTGCCCGAGGGCACCGTCTTCTCGATGCTCGGTCCCAACGGCGCGGGCAAGACGACGACCGTGCGCATGATGACGACACTGTCGGTGCCCACGAGCGGTAGTGCGCACGTGGCCGGCTACGACGTCGCCAAGAACCCGGATGCCGTGCGCCACCGCATGGGTCTCACGGCCCAGTCCGCAACCGTCGACGAGCTGCTCACCGGCCGCGAGAACCTCCGGCTCATCGGGGACCTCTACGGGCTGGACCGACAGCTCGTGAAGCGCTCCGTCGAGGAGCTGCTCGAGCGGTTCTCGCTCACCGAGGCAGGCGACAAGGTCGTCAGGGACTACTCGGGAGGCATGCGGCGGCGGCTCGACCTCGCGGCCAGCCTCATCGCCACGCCGCCGGTGCTCTTCCTCGACGAGCCGACCACCGGACTCGACCCACGCAGCCGTGTCGAGCTGTGGGGCGTCCTGCGTGACCTCGTGCGCGACGGGACGACGTTGTTCCTCACGACCCAGTACCTCGACGAGGCCGACCAGCTGGCCGACCGCATCGTCGTCGTCGACCACGGGCGGATCATCGCCGAGGGCACGCCGCTCGAGCTCAAGGACCAGTCAGGCAGGGCCAGTCTCGTCGTCACCGTGAGCCGCAGCACCGAGGTCGATGCGGCGGCCGAGCTCGTGCGTGCCTACGTCGGCGACATCCACGTCGACCACGACTCGCGCCGTATCTCCGCCCCGGCCGAGGGTGTGTCCGCCCTCACCCGCATCGCCGCGCGACTCGAGGAAGCCGCCATCGAGCTCGATGACATCGGGCTCCAGAGGCCGAGCCTGGACGACGTCTTCCTCAGCCTGACCGGCCACCGCGCCGAGAACGAGGCCGACGGTGCGACCGCCGCCGGCGAGAGCACGACGGAGGCTTCCCGATGAGCACCAGCACCAGCCCGAACACGGACAGCGGCACGACGGGAAGCGGCCCGACCGGTCACTTCCAGGCGACGCACCCCGACGAGCGGGGCGCGACGGCCTGGCGCCAGATCAGCGCCCTCATCCGGCGCAACCTCACGCACATCAAGCGCCAGCCCGAGATGCTCACCGACGTCACCATCCAGCCGGTGATGTTCGTGCTGCTCTTCGCGTTCGTCTTCGGCGGGTCGATCATCATCCCCGGGGTCGACTACAAGGAGTGGCTGCTGCCCGGGATCATGGCGCAGACGATGGCGTTCAGCTCGTTCATCGTGGCCATCGGGCTGACGTCCGACATCAGCAAGGGCATCGTCGACCGTTTCCGGTCGCTGCCGATCGGGCGCGGGTCGGTCGTCATCGCCCGCAGCCTGTCCAGCCTCATCCACTCGATGATCGGCATCATCGTGATGTCCGTGACCGGGCTGTTCATCGGCTGGGGCATCCACAACGGGGTCGCCAAGGGGCTGCTCGGGTACTTCCTGCTCATCCTGTTCGGGTTCTCGATGATCTGGGTCGGCATCCTGGCCGGGTCGTCCCTGAAGTCGGTGGAGGCGGTCCAGGGCGTGATGTTCACGACGATCTTCCCGATCACGTTCCTCAGCAACGCCTTCGCCCGCCCCGAGGGGATGCCGGACTGGCTGCGCTTCCTGGCCGAGTGGAACCCGATCAGCGCGCTCGTCCAGGCGATGCGTGAGCTGTGGGGCAACGACGGGCTCCCGATCGGCCCGAACGCCGCGTGGCCGATGCAGAATCCGGTCATCGCGACGATCCTCTGGTCGGTCGGCCTCTCCGCGGTGCTTGCGCCGCTGGCGATCCGGGCGTTCAACAACCGCACCACCGACTGAGGGTTCGCCGGGCGGCTCAGCTCGCGGCCGTCTGGCTCCCGCGCAGGATCGAGGTCATCTTCTTGCCGCGGGCGACCTCGTCGACGAGCAGGTCCATGTAGCGGATCTGCTGCATGAGCGGGTCCTCGATCTCCTGGACCTTGTACCCGCAGATCGTCCCGGTGATGAGCTCGGTGTTCGGGTTCATCGCCGGGGCCTGCGCGAAGAAGGTCTCGAGGTCCACCTCGTCGGCCAGCACCGTGCTCAGGCCGGCGTCGTCGTAGCCGGTGAGCCACGTGATGACCTGGTCCACCTCGGCCTTGGTGTGGCCCTTGCGCTCGGCCTTGGCGACGTAGTGGGGGTAGATGCTCGCGAAGCTCGTCCCGAAGATCCGGTGTCCTGCCATCGTGCGGCTCCTGTCGCGGCGTCGTGGGCTGGGTTGTCATGGTTGCATGAGCCCATGGCTGCCGTGCGCTTCGTCGACGTGTTCTCCGAGAACGAGTGCCGAGGCAACGCGCTCGCCGTCTTCCACGACGCCGATGACCTCACCGACGAGCAGATGGCGACCATCGCCCGGTGGACCAACCTGTCCGAGACCACCTTCCTCTGCGCGCCGACCGACCCCGCGGCCGACTACCGCGTGCGGATCTGGACGACCGGGGGCGAGCTGCCCTTCGCCGGGCACCCGACGCTGGGCAGCGCCCACGCATGGCTCGAGGCCGGTGGCGTCCCGGCATCCGACGAGGTCGTCGTGCAGGAGTGCGGCGCGGGTCTCGTGGACGTCCGACGGGGCTCACGCCTGCAGTTCGCCGCGCCCCCGTTGACCCGGTGGGGCCCGGTCGATCCGGCGGAGGCCGAGCAGGTCGTCGCCGCGCTCGGCCTCGACCCGGACGACGTGCTCGACCTCGCCTGGGTCGACAACGGTCCCGGCTGGGTCGGCATCAGGCTGCGGTCCCCGGATGCCGTCATCGCCGCGGTCCCGGACCCCGGCCGGTGCGGGGGGCTGAAGGCAGGGCTGGTCGCGACCTACCCTGCGGGCGTGCGTGCCGACGGTGTCGTCGCTGAGGTTCGGGCCTTCTACTCAGACGGCCGCGAGTTCGCGGAGGACCCGGTGACGGGAAGCCTCAACGCTGGCCTGGCGCAGTGGCTCGTCCCGGCGGGCCACCTGCCGTCTCGCTACGTCGCTGCGCAGGGCGGAGTCATCGGTCGCGAGGGCCGCGTGCACGTCGACGTCGTCGATGGGGTGGTGTGGGTGGGTGGAGCAACCCGCACCGTCGTGGTCGGGGAGCGCCCGGCCTGAACGCTCGAGTGCGGACGTGGTCGTCATGGCAACCACGTCCGCACTCGAGGGGATGAAGGAGCGCGCCCGTCAGACGTCGTAGGGCTTGGTCGCGAGGACCTTGACCTCGATCTTCTTCCCGTTGGGCGCGGAGTACGACACCGTGTCGCCGACCTTCGCGCCGTTGACGGCTGCGCCGATCGGGGACTTCTCGGAGAAGACGTGCATCGAGTCGTCGGTGATCTCGCGCGAGCCGAGCAGGAAGGTCTCCTCGTCGCCGAACATGTCGACGGTGACGACCATGCCCGGCTCGACGACCCCGTCGTCCGCGGGCTTCTCACCGATGGTGGCCGTCTCGAGCAGCTGGGTCAGCTGTCGGATGCGGGCCTCCATCTTGCCCTGCTCCTCCTTGGCGGCGTGGTAGCCACCGTTCTCCTTGAGGTCGCCCTCCTCGCGGGCCGCCTCGATCTTCTTGGCGATCTCGGTACGTCCCGGGCCGGAGAGCTCGTCGAGCTCTGCCTGGAGGCGGTCGTAGGCCCCCTGGGTCAGGAAGCTCGCCTGGTTGGCGGTCTCGGTCACGTCACTCACTCCTGGTCATGGTGTGGGCGCCGCCCGTGGGAGGGCGCCCGGTGTCAAACGGCAATCGGTAACAACGGCAACGGGCCCAGGTCGCTGTGCCGTGCGGCACGAGGTCGGACCCAGACCCGATGTGGTGAAACGACCACTCTACCAACCGCCACCCCGATAGCCATGTGGACGGACACGCCGGTGGCCGGCGTCAGGGGGCAGGCGCGACCCTGGTGCACGAGTCGACGACCCCGGTGACGGCCCGCACGCTCGTGCGCACCGCGACCACCCGGTGCACGGACGGGGGTCCTGAAGCCGGCACGGCATCCTCGACCGTCCCGACCCGCGCCTTGCTCGAGTCCAGCGCGCTGACGCGGCACACCACGGCGACGCCCTCGGGGCGGTGCAGGTCGTACTCGACGATGATCTGGGCACTGGACTCCACGTCGTAGCCCGTGACCTCCGGGCGCACGCTCCCGGCGCTCGACACGATGCCCCACCACACGATGACCCCGACAGCCGAGAGGATGCCGATCGTGCCGACCACCCACCAACGGGTGGTGCCGGGGGCGGGTCGGGGCAGGGGCATGCGGGTCCTTCGTCGGGCGTCAGTCGCGGATGAGAGGATGTCGGCGTCCATTCTCGGGTACGCCCGACACCCCCGCAGCGAAGGGTCCCCGCCGTGTCCGACCGGCTGCGTCTCATGTGCGTGCACGCGCACCCTGACGACGAGTCCAGCAAGGGTGCCGCCACCATGGCCCGGTACGTCGACGCCGGGCACGACGTGCTCGTCGTCTCGTGCACCGGGGGTGAGCGCGGCGACGTGCTCAACCCGCGGCTCAAGGACGACGCCCACATCCTTCGTGACCTCGTCCAGGTGCGGCGCGACGAGATGGCGCAGGCGCAGGCCATCCTCGGGGTGCGGCACACCTGGCTCGGGTTCGTCGACTCCGGCCTGCCCGAGGGTGACCCACTGCCTCCGCTGCCCGAGGGCTGTTTCGCCCTCGAGCCACTGTCCGTGACGACCGAGGCGCTGGTGCGCGAGATCCGCCGGTTCCGACCGCACGTCGTCACGACGTACGACGAGAACGGCGGCTATCCCCACCCCGACCACATCATGTGCCACGACGTCTCGATGGCGGCGGTCGTCGCAGCCGGCGACCCGCAGGCCTTCCCCCACGCCGGCCCCGCGTGGCAGCCGCTGAAGGTCTACTACAACCAGACCTTCAGCAAGGCGCGCGTCGAGGCCTTCCACGAGGCGCTCACCGCACTCGGCGAGGAGAGCCCCTACGCCGAGTGGCTCGAGAGCTGGACCCGGCCCGATCGAGCGGTGACGACGCGCGTGCAGTGCGCCGACTGGTTCGACCGCCGGGATGCCGCGCTGGTCGCCCACGCGACCCAGGTCGACCCCGACGGCCCGTTCTTCCGGGTGTCCCGCGAGGTGCAGCAGCAGGTCTGGCCGACCGAGGACTACGAGGCCGCCCTGTCGTTCGTGCCCATCGTCGACGGTGAGGACGACCTGTTCGCCGGCCTGCCCGACGACGTCGAGGAGGCGGACGCCCTGGCCACCTCTGGCTCGCTCACCATCGCCCACGACACCCGCACGGAGCGAGACTCATGACCGACACGCCCTCTGCCGCGGTCGCCCCGGGCTTCCTGGCCTTCGTCGCCTTCTTCCTGCTCGCGATGTCCCTGTGGTTCCTCATGCGGAACATGAACTCGCGCATGCGGCGGATGTCCTACCGCCAGCAGCAGGCGCACCGTGGCCGCGACGAGGCCCAGGCCGGTCCGGGCGACGTGGGCGACAGCCGGCGCGCCGACGACCGATCAGGCGAGGACGAGCCGGGCGACGAGCAGACGGGCGACGGCAGCCCAGGTGACGGCGGGTCCAGCGGGGGCGACGGCGGGGGCGACTGAAAACCCCCGACCTCTCGCTAGGCGGTCGGGGCGCTCAGCGCCAGTGACGCGGCGACGAAGTGGGCTCCGAAGGCGAGGATCGTCAGGGTGTGGAAGACCTCGTGGAACCCGAACCACCGCGGCGAGATGTCCGGCTTCTTGGTGCCGTAGACGATCGCGCCCAGGCTGTAGAGCGCTCCGCCGACGACGATCCACGCCATCACGGCAGCGCCCGCGTGCTCCAGGAGCGGGCTGAAGTAGAACACCGCGACCCAGCCGAGCATCACGTACGCAGGCACGTACAGCCAGCGGGGGGCGTGTGACCAGAACACCCGGAAGAGCACGCCGATGATGGCGCCCGTCCACACGATGGTGAGCATGCGGCGGGCCTGCTCGGGAGGCAGCAGCAGGGCGAACGGCGTGTAGGTGCCGGCGATGATGAGGAAGATGTTCGAGTGGTCGAAGCGCCGCATGAAGCCACCCATGCGGGGTGACCAGGTGCCGCGGTGGTAGACCGCGGACGTGCCGAACAGCAGCACGGCGGTGCCACCGAAGATGGCAGCCGAGACCTTGCCGGTCGTGGTGCTGGCGAGGAAGACCAGGACGATGCCGGCGGTGAGGGCCACGGGGACCATGCCGGCGTGCAGCCAGCCACGCAGTTTCGGCTTGACGTGGTCCAGGGCCGCCTCGACGCGCTGCTCGATGGCCTCGACACGCTGCTCGATGGCCTCACGACGGCTCGGGTCCGGAATCGGAGTCGGGTCGATCGGGGTCATCCATCGAATGTAACCTACGCAGCCGTAGGTTCGGGGGGTCGAGAACCCGTGACTCTCGCCGCACGACGACCGGGAACCAGGAGGCGTCCCAGGCCGTTTTGGGTGCCCGACGCAGCCCAGACCGCGACCGGCGACGGCCTCGTGCGGAGTAGCGTGGGCCCATGTCCGCGACCTTGCGGTGAGGCAGCGCGGTGGTGGAGAGGTAGGGGTGCATGGCACTGAGTGACGTGCTGTATGCCGCGTACGCCCGCCGCCTGCTCAGGGAGCTCGGGGCGTCCTCGGTGCCGCGCCACGTCGGCGTCATGCTCGACGGCAACCGGCGGTGGGCCCGCGCTCGCGGCGCCGGAGCCAGCGAGGGGCACCAGGCCGGCGCCGACAACATCGAGAACCTGCTGTCGTGGTGTGACGAGGTCGGCGTCGAGGTCGTGACCCTGTGGTTGCTCTCGACCGACAACCTCAACCGCCCCGAGGCCGAGCTGCGCCCGCTGCTCGGCATCATCGAGGCAGCCGTCGACTCGTTGGCCGCGACGCACCGCTGGCGCATCCACCCCGTCGGGGCGCTCGACCTGCTGCCCGCACAGACGGCTGCCCGCCTCAAGGCTGCCGAGGACCGCACCCGTGATGTCGACGGCATGCTCGTCAACGTCGCCGTCGGCTACGGGGGACGACGTGAGATCGCGGATGCCGTGCGCTCGCTGCTGCAGCAGCAGGCCGCGATGGGCACGAGCATCGAGGAGCTGGCCGAGGTCATCGACGTCGAGCACATCGCCGAGCACCTCTACACCAAGGGCCAACCCGACCCCGACCTCGTCATCCGCACCTCGGGGGAGCAGCGACTCGGCGGGTTCCTGCTCTGGCAGAGCGCTCACAGCGAGTTCTACTTCTGCGAGGCCTACTGGCCCGACTTCCGCAAGGTCGACTTCCTGCGCGCCCTGCGCGCGTTCGGGGAGCGACACCGCCGCTTCGGCTCCTGAGTTCGCGGCAACCATCAGTCACGGGAGTCCCACAAGTCACACCAGCCACTCCCGTTTCGGGCGGCACGCAGAATTCACCGACACGCGCGCCGGCGCTCCCCGAGCGGGCGTCGAGGCAGTCGTAGCGTCGGAACCACTGCAGCCCGCACCCCCAGGAGCGACCATGTCCTCGAGCACGCGATCGGAATCGTCGGCACGTCCGGGGAAGGAGCCGCGGCTGACCTACGTGCTCGACACCTCGGTCCTCCTGTCGGACCCGCGCGCGATCACCCGCTTCAAGGAGCACGAGGTCGTGCTCCCGGTGGTCGTCGTCACCGAGCTGGAGGCCAAGCGCAACCACCCCGAGCTCGGCTACTTCGCCCGCACGGCGCTCCGCCTGCTCGACGACCTGCGGATCGCCGCGGGCCGCCTCGACGCCCCGGTGCCGATCGGCGACGACGGAGGCACCCTTCGCATCGAGCTCAACCACACGGATGCCGCGTCGCTGCCGGCTGGTTTTCGGCTCGGGGACAACGACACCCGCATCCTCGCGGTCGCCCGCAACCTCGCGAACGAGGGCCGGCTCGTCACCATCGTGAGCAAGGACCTGCCGATGCGGGTCAAGGCCTCGGCGTGTGGCCTCGAGGCGCAGGAGTACCGCGCAGAGCTCGCCGTCGAGTCGGGGTGGACCGGCATGGACGAGCTCGAGGTCACCGTCGAGGAGATGGACCACCTCTACGAGTACGGCCGGCTCGAGAGCGTCGCGGCCGCCGAGTTCCCCTGCCACACCGGGCTCAAGCTCATGTCGCCGCGCGGCTCGGGCCTCGGCCGGGTCGGCCCCGACAAGCAGGTGCGCCTCGTGCGCGGTGACCGCGACGCGTTCGGCCTGCACGGCCGCAGCGCCGAGCAGCGGATCGCCCTCGACCTGCTGATGGACCCCGACATCGGCATCGTCAGCCTCGGCGGCCGGGCCGGCACCGGCAAGTCCGCCCTCGCCCTGTGCGCGGGCATCGAAGCCGTCATGGAGCGCCGCCAGCAGCGCAAGGTCGTCGTCTTCCGACCCCTGTATGCCGTGGGTGGGCAAGAGCTCGGCTACCTGCCGGGCGACGCCGCGGAGAAGATGAACCCGTGGGGCCAGGCGGTCTTCGACACCCTCTCGGCGCTGGTCTCGCGCGAGGTCGTCGAGGAGATCCTCGACCGGGGGATGCTCGAGGTCCTGCCCCTGACCCACATCCGTGGCCGCTCCCTGCACGACGCGTTCGTCATCGTCGACGAGGCGCAGAGCCTGGAGCGCAACGTGCTGCTCACCGTGCTCTCGCGCATCGGCCAGAACTCGCGGGTCGTGCTCACCCACGACGTCGCCCAGCGCGACAACCTGCGTGTCGGCCGACACGACGGCGTGGTGGCGGTCGTCGAGGCGCTCAAGGGCCACCCGTTGTTCGCCCACGTGACGCTGACGAGGTCCGAACGCAGCCCCATCGCGGCGCTGGTCACCGACCTGCTCGAGGGCATCGAGGTCTGACCGGGCGGCCTCCCCGAGGCCGAGGCCGATTTCGTCGGGCCCCACCGCACCCCGTAGAGTTGGTCTCGATTCGGTAACGACGCGTGTGTTCCGTCCGCTGCGTCCCGACCCTGACCGTCACCCGCACGAGAGGTTCCTGCCTGCCCATGGCTCGCTACACCGCGCGTCACGCGCCTCGCCATGCCGCCGCGCGGCCGGCAGGCACGCGGCTCGGTGGTGCTCGCGAGGGCGACGATGGCACGACCGGTGCTCGCATCCGGTGCGGCCGCCGCCCTGCTCACGGCAGGCGCCCTCGTCGCCACCGTCGGTGAGGGTCAGGCGCGGGCCGAGGCGATGACCTTCGCCGTCGACGGGCTGGCTGCGAGCACCTCGAGCGAGCAGCTCGAGGCCGAGCAGGAGGATGCCGCGCGCGTCGCGGCCGATCGCAGCGCCACGAACACCCAGCGCTCCGTGCTGGCCGCCCGCGAGGCCGAGCGGGTCCGGGTTGCGACCGCGGCTGCCGTGGCCCAGCGCAAGGCCAAGGCCAAGGCGGCCGCTCGCGCGGCCGAGCGAAAGCGCATCGTGGCGAACGCCAAGAAGGACCCGAAGGCCGCGGCCCGGCAGCTGATGCCCGAGTTCGGCTTCGGGCAGGGCCAGTGGTCCTGCCTCGACCGGTTGTGGATCGGCGAGAGCGCCTGGAAGTGGAACGCCGAGAACCCGTCCTCGGGCGCGTACGGCATCCCGCAGTCCCTGCCCGCCCGCAAGATGGCGACGATGGGCGCGGACTACCGCACCAACCCGGTCACCCAGATCCGCTGGGGCCTGGACTACATCAAGAAGTCGTACGGCACCCCGTGCAACGCCCTCGACCACTGGAACAGCCGCTCCCCGCACTGGTACTGATCGGGCCCGCCCTCAGATCTTTCGCAGGCGGATGCCGGTCACGGCATGGTCGGCGCCCTTGCTCAGCACCAGCGTGGCTCGGTCCCGCGTGGGCAGGACGTTCTCGACGAGGTTCGGCTCGTTGATCTGCTCCCAGATCCGGCCCGCGGTCGCCACCGCCTCCTCGTCGCTGAGCGCGGCGTAGCGGTGGAAGTAGGACTTGGGGTCGGCGAAGGCCGTCTCGCGCAGCCGCAGGAAGCGCTCGACGTACCAGGTGCGGATCTCGGCGACGGGGGCGTCGACGTAGACGGAGAAGTCGAAGTAGTCCGAGATCGCCCCCGTGCTCGTGCCGTCCGGGCGCACGGTCGGGGGTTGGAGCACGTTGAGGCCCTCGACGATGAGCACGTCGGGACGCCGCACGCGGATCGTGCCCGGGAGGACGTCGTACGTGAGGTGGGAGTACATCGGGGCCTGGACGGACGGCATCCCGGACTTGACGTCGGCGATGAACGTCATGAGGGCGCGCCGGTCGTAGGACTCGGGAAAACCCTTGCGCTGCAGCAGCCCTCGGCGCTCGAGCTCGGCGTTCGGGTAGAGGAAGCCGTCGGTGGTCACGAGCTCGACCCGCGGGGTCTGCGGCCAGCGGCTCATCAGCTCCTTGAGGATGCGCGCCGTGGTCGACTTGCCGACCGCGACCGACCCGGCGACGCCGACGACGAACGGCACCCGGGTGGGTCGCTCGCCGAGGAACTCGCTCGTCGCGAGGCGGAGGCCGTGGGTGGCCTCGACGTAGAAGTGCAGCAGGCGGGACAGGGGGAGGTAGACCTCCTCGACCTCGCGCAGGTCCAGGCGGTCCCCGAGCCCACGCAGCCGTGCGAGGTCGCGCTGCTCCAGGCTCATCGGGTGGCTCTCGCGAAGCCGGGACCACGCCTGCCGGTCGAGGTCGACGTACGGCGTCGGGACCGTGGCTCGCTCCTCGGTGGCGCTCACCTGCGCCATTGTTGCGTATGCCGTGCCGCGACCCGGCGCTGCGCCGCGCCCGGTGGCCGGGCGCATTAGGGTGGCTCCCATGTGCGGAATCGTCGGCTATGTGGGCCGGACCATGGACGACACGGCGCTCAACGTCGTGATGGAGGGGCTGGCCAGGCTCGAGTACCGGGGCTACGACTCGGCCGGGGTGGCGTTGGTCACCGACGACGGTGTCGCCACGGAGAAGCGCGCCGGCAAGCTCGAGAACCTGCGCTCGGCGCTCGACGCGCACCCGCTCGCGGTGTCGCGCACCGGGATCGGGCACACCCGCTGGGCCACCCACGGTGGGCCCACCGACGGCAACGCCCACCCGCACCGGGGAGGCGACGGCGAGCGGCTGGCGCTGATCCACAACGGGATCATCGAGAACTTCCACGGCTTGAAGAAGCAGCTCCTGGCCGAGGGCGTCGAGTTCCTCTCCGAGACCGACACCGAGGTGGCCGCCAAGCTCGTCGGCCGCGAGTACGACCGCCTCGGCGACCTCACGGAGGCGATGCGGGCCGTGGTGGGCCGGCTCGAGGGGGCGTTCACGCTGCTCGCGGTGCACGCCGACAGCCCCGGCGTCGTCGTCGGTGCCCGGCGCAACTCACCGCTCGTCGTGGGGCTCGGCGACGGCGAGAACTTCCTCGGCAGCGACGTCGCCGCCTTCATCGGCTACACCCGTCACGCGCTCGAGCTCGGTCAGGACCAGATCGTCACGATCACCCCTGACGGCTACGAGGTCATCGGCTTCGACGGCAGCCCCGCGGACGGCAAGGCGTACGAGGTGACGTGGGATGCCGCGGCCGCCGAGAAGGGCGGCTACGAGACCTTCATGGAGAAGGAGATCTACGAGCAGCCGCACGCCGTCGCCGACACGCTCCTCGGTCGCACCGACGACGAGGGCCGCCTGGTGCTGGACGAGGTGCGCATCTCCGAGGAGCAGCTCGGCAAGGTCGACCGGATCGTCATCGTCGCCTGCGGCACCGCCGCCTACTCCGGCATGGTCGCCAAGTACGCGATCGAGCACTGGACCCGCATCCCCGTCGAGGTCGCGCTGGCCCACGAGTTCCGCTACAGCGACCCGATCGCCGATGCCGGGACCCTCGTGGTCTCGATCAGCCAGTCGGGCGAGACGATGGACACCCTGATGGCGGTCAAGCACGCCCGCGAGCTGGGCGCGCTCACGCTGTCGATCTGCAACACCCACGGTTCGACGATCCCGCGTGAGTCCGACGCCGTTCTCTACACCCACGCCGGACCTGAGGTCGCGGTCGCCTCGACGAAGGGTTTCTCCGCCCAGATCACCGCCGCCTACGTGCTGGGTCTGTACCTCGCCCAGATGCGCGGCGGCGAGCACGCGGTCAACGCCCAGGCGGTGATGCGCGAGCTGCGTGGACTGCCCGACCAGATCCAGACGGTGCTCGACCGGATGGACCGGGTCATCGAGATCGCCCGCTTCATGGCCGACAGCCGCTCGGTGCTCTTCCTCGGGCGCAACGTCGGCTACCCGATCGCGTTGGAGGGCGCCCTCAAGCTCAAGGAGATCGCCTACATCCACGCCGAGGGCTTCGCGGCCGGTGAGCTCAAGCACGGCCCGATCGCCCTGATCGAGCCGGGCCAGCCGGTCTTCATCGTGGTGCCCGGCCCGAACACCCCCCACGAGCTGCACAAGAAGGTCGTCTCCAACATCCAGGAGATCCGCGCCCGCGGCGCCCGCACGCTGGTCATCGCCGAGGACGGCGACGAGGACGTCGTGCCGTTCGCCGACGAGGTGATCCGGGTGCCGGCCACGTTGCCGCTGCTCATGCCGCTGCTGACGATCGTGCCGCTGCAGATCTTCGCGCTGCACCTGGCCACGGCGAAGGGCCTGGACGTCGACCAGCCCCGCAACCTGGCCAAGAGCGTCACCGTTGAGTGAGGTGTCGTGATCCTCGGTGTGGGGATCGACGTCGTCGACGTCGCACGGTTCGGTGCGGCGCTGGAGCGCACCCCCGCCCTGCTCGAGCGGCTCTTCACGCCGACCGAGCGCGCCATGGCGCTGAACTCCAAGGCGGCGCGGTTCGCCGCCAAGGAGGCTCTGGCCAAGGCACTCGGAGCCCCCGCCGGCATGCAGTGGCACGACGCCGAGGTGCACCGGGGACCTGACGGCCGTCCGCGCTTCGAGGTGCGCGGCACCGTCGACGCCCGGGTGCAGGCGCTGGGCATCACCTCCATCCACGTCTCGCTCTCGCACGACGCCGGCATCGCCTCCGCCGTGGTCGTCGCCGAGGGTCCCGGCGCACCCGTGGAGGCCTCCGCGTGATCCGCGCCTGGTCCACGGATGCCGTGTACGGCGCCGAGGCGGCGCTCATGGCCACCCTGCCCGAGGGCGAGCTGATGGCTCGGGCCGTCGAAGGGCTGGCCCTCGTCGCCGCGGCCCGGCTCGAGGAGCGCGGCGGCACGGCGGTCGCGGCCCTCGTCGGGCCGGGCAACAACGGTGCGGACGCGTTGTATGCCGTGGCACGCCTCGCCGATGCCGGCTGGAACGCCGTCGCCCTCCACCACGACGTCGTGCACGAGGGTGCGCGGGCCGCGGCCGAGGCCTCCGGGGTCGTGCTGACGACCGACCCGGCGGCCGTCGGTGAGGCGGACGTGGTGCTCGACGGCATCCTCGGGATCGGGGCGCGCCCCGGCCTGCCGGCGTGGGCGGCGGCGTGGGTCGCGGCGGTGCCGGACTCGGCACACGTCATCGCCGTCGACCTGCCCTCGGGCCAGGACCCGATGGGCGCTGCGCTCGACCCGGACGGGGTCTTCGCCGACGAGACGGTGACGTTCTCGGTCGCCAAGCCCGTGCACCTGCTGCCGCCCACCGAGCAGGCGTGCGGCATCCTCACGGTCGTCGACATCGGCGTGGAGCTCACCGTCGACCCGATCGTGCTGCGGCTCGACCACGACGACGTCGCCACGCTGTGGCCCGTGCCGGGCCCGAGCGACGACAAGTACTCGCGCGGCGTCGTCGGTGTCATCGCCGGCGGCGAGGCGTACACGGGGGCCGCCCTGCTGGCCGTCACCGCAGCCGTCGAGTCAGGGCGCGGGGATGGTTCGCTACGTCGGCACCCCCACCCCGACCGCCCTCGTGCGCGCCGCCGTGCCCGAGGCGGTGCACGGCCCCGGCCGCGTGCAGGCGTGGGTGGTGGGGCCCGGCCTCGACGTGGCGTCGACGGGCGCCGAGGCGCACGACCAGCTCGACGTGGCCCGATCTGCCCTGGCCGGCGACGAGCCGGTGGTCGTGGATGCCGGCGGCCTGGACCTGCTCGACGCCGACGTCGCTGCGGGCCCGAGCAGGCCGGGCGACCCTGCTCACCCCTCACGCGGGGGAGTGCGCCCGCCTCCTCACCCGACTGACGGACGGCGAGGTGACCCGGGAGCAGGTCGAGGCGTCCCCGGTCACGCGCGCCCGGGCGCTCGCCGAGGCCACCGGCGCGACCGTCCTGCTCAAGGGCTCGACCACCGTCGTCGTCGGCCCGGGGGAGGGAGCGACCGTCTGGTCCCAGGCCGACGCCCCGGCCTGGCTCGGCACGGCCGGCGCGGGAGACGTCCTCGCCGGACTCCTCGGCATGCTCCTCGCAGCGGGCCTCCCCGCGGACACGGCAGGTGCCCTCGGCGCCCTCGTGCACGGCGTGGCCGCGGACCGGGCCAACCCCGGAGGCCCGGTGCGGGCACTCACGGTCGCGCACGGCATCCCCGAGGCGGTGGCCCACCTGCTGGGACGAGCACGACCCCGCTCGTCCTAGACTCATCAGGCCCATGACCACCACGCCCGCTCCCACACCCGCGCCCGCGGGCGCCTCGGCATGGGTCAGCATCGACCTCGACGCGATCCGCGACAACGTCTCCGAGCTGGTCCGCAGGGCTGCTCCGGCGCAGGTGCTGGCCGTCGTGAAGGCCGACGCCTACGGTCACGGGCTCGTCGACAGTGCACGGGCCGCGCTCGCGGGAGGTGCGTCCTGGCTCGGGGTGGCGCAGCTCAGCGAGGCCCTGCGACTGCGTGAGGCCGGCGTCTCCGCCCCGCTGCTCACGTGGCTGTTCCCGCCCGGTGCCGACATCGGCGGGGCCATCGACGCCGACATCGAGGTGACCGTCGGCAGTTCGTGGTCGCTGGATGCCGTGCTCCTCGCCTCGCGCGAGCGTGGCCGACCCGCGCGGATCCAGGTCAAGGTCGACACCGGGCTCGGCCGCGGCGGCATCCTCACCGACTGGCCCGAGATGGTCGAGCGACTGGCCGCGGCACAGGCCGAGGGGGCCGTGGAGGTGACCGGGGTGTGGTCGCACTTCGCCTGGGCCGACGCGCCGCAGCACCCGACGGTGCAGGCCCAGCAGGTGCGCTTCGAGGAGGCCTGCGCCGAGCTCGCTCGCGCCGGGGTGCGCCCCCCGCTGCGGCACCTGGCCAACTCCGCGGCAACCCTGACCAACCCGAGCGCGCACTTCGACCTCGTCCGGCCCGGGCTGGCGGTGTACGGCCTGTCGCCGGTGCCCGACCTCGGCGACAGCGCCCACTTCGGCCTGCGTGAGGCGATGCGCGTGACGGCGCGCCTCACGATCGTCAAGCGTGCGCGGGCGGGGCAGGGCGTCAGCTACGGCCACGAGTACGTCACCGACCGCGACACGGTGCTCGGCCTGGTGCCGATGGGCTACGCGGACGGCATCCCCCGCTCGGCGGGGCGAACGGGGCCGGTGAGCGTCGGTGGCCGGCGGCTCACCGTCGCCGGTCGGGTGTGCATGGACCAGTTCGTGCTCGACCTCGGGCCGGACTTCGCGGGCGCGGCCGGTGACGAGGTCGTCGTGCTCGGGCGCGCAGCCGACGGGGAGCCCTCAGCGCAGGACTGGGCGCAGGCCGCCGGCACGATCAACTACGAGATCGTCACCCGCATCAGCTCGCGACTGCCGCGGGTGCTGCTCGGTGGGCAGGGCTGATGGCACGGTTCGGGCCGCTCGGGCCGGTCAGCACGGTGGCCAGTGCCCTCGGTGAGCGCGTGACGCGGGCACGGGCCGGCTACCGCTCCGTCGACGCCCCCGACGGCTGGGCCCACACGCCCACCGAAGCCCTCATCGTGACCACCGAGGACGGCCTCGCCCTCCACGTCGAGATCGACGCCCCCGACACGACCAGCCTCAGCCGGCGCCACCTCGCCGGGCGCACCCCGACGGTCGTCCTCGTGCACGGGTTCGCCCTGACGATGCAGTCGTGGGTTCTCCAGCGGCGTTCCCTCATGCACTCCGGCTTCCGCGTCGTGAGCTACGACCAGCGCGGGCACGGTCGCTCGGGCATGCCCGACCTGGAACGATGCACCATCGCCCAGCTGGGCCGTGACCTGTCCGCCGTCATGGACGCCACCTGCACCACCGGGCCCGTCGTCCTCGTCGGGCACTCGATGGGTGGCATGACGGTCATGTCGTATGCCGGGCAGCACCGCGAGCTGGTGCGCGACCGGGTGCTCGCCGTCGCCCTCGTGTCCACCAGCCCCGGCGGCGACGAGATGACCGAGTTCGGGCTGGGTGCCACGGCAGGGCGCGTCGTCAGCTCGTTCGGCCCGTCGGTCCTGTCACGGCTGTCGCGGCACGCCGGCCCGTTCGACGTGGTGCGCAAGTTCGGCCGTGGCGTCCAGGATGCCGTGGTCCAGCGGTGGGCCTTCGACTCACCCGTCAGCACCGATCTCGTGCAGCTCGTCGGCGACATGATCTTCGGCACCCCCTTCGACGTCATGGCCGCCTTCCTGCCCGACATGGACTCCCTCGACATCAGTGAGGACCTCGGCGCGCTCGTCGGTGTCGAGACCCTCGTCATCAACGGGGCGGGTGACCTCGTCACCCCGCCGTCGCACAGCGAGGAGATCGTGCGCCGCATCCCCGGCGCCGAGCACGTCGTCGTCGAGGATGCCGGGCACATCATCCAGCTCGAGCACCCCCAGGTCGTCACCCAGCAGCTGCTCATGCTCATCGGGCGCGCGCAGCGTGCCGTCGCCGAGGGCCTTCCGGTCAGCAGCAAGCCGCGCGTCCGCCGCACCGTGCAGGACATCTCCAAGAAGCGCCGCGTCGCGCGGGCCAAGGCCGGCCGAGGCGGTCGCGAGGCGGCGTCGTGACCGGCCGGCGGATCGTGCTGCCCGAGGTCGACGACACGCACGCCCTCGGGCGGGCGCTGGGGGCGCTGCTGCGCGCCGGTGACCTCGTCGTGCTCACCGGTGGCCTGGGGGCCGGCAAGACGACGCTCACCCAGGGGCTCGGCGACGGGCTCGGCGTGCGAGGGCCGGTCACCTCACCGACGTTCGTCATCGCGCGCGTGCACCCCTCGCTCGTCGGCGGCCCGGTGCTCGTGCACGTCGACGCCTACCGGCTCGGCGGCACGCTCGAGCTGGACGCCCTCGACCTCGACGCCTCCGTCGAGGAGGGCGTGACGGTCGTCGAGTGGGGCCACGGCCTGGCCGAGGACCTCAGCGAGGACCGGCTCGAGGTCGTGCTCGAGGCCGACCCCGGGACCGAGGTGCGCACCGCCACCGTCACCGGCCAGGGCGGCCGGTGGACGTCCACGCGACGCGGATGCCGCGCTCGCGGCCCTGGGCGGTGAGCCGTGCTGATCCTCGGGATCGACACCTCGACCTCGGCGATCGGGGCGGGGCTGAGCGACGGTGAGAGCGTGCTCGCGGCGGCCCACCGCATCGACGCCCGCGGCCACACCGAGCACCTCGCCCCCCTCATCGTCGGGCTCCTCGCCGACCGTGGGGTCGCCCCGGCTGACCTCACGGCGATCGTCGTCGGCAACGGGCCGGGGCCCTTCACGGGGCTTCGGGTGGGCATGGTCACCGGGGTGACGATGGCTCACGCCCTCGGCATCCCCGTGTTCGGGGTGTGCTCCCTCGACGTCCTCGCCCACCAGGCCGCTGAGGTGCTGGCGATTGGCGAGGTGCTCGTCGCGACGGATGCGCGGCGCAAGGAGGTCTACTGGGCGCGCTACCGGGTCGACACGACCAAGGGGCTGGATGCCGTGGCGCGCCTCACGGACCCCGCCGTCGACCGCCCTGCGGAGCTGCCCGACGCCGTGCGTTCGCTGCCCACCGCCGGCCGCGGCCCGGTGCTCTACCCCGACCTGTTCCCGCACGCGCTCGACCCCCTCGACGTGGATGCCGGCCTGCTCGCCCTGATCGGGGCGCGCGGGATCGTCGCCGGGCGTGCCGATGCCGGTCGAGCCGCTCTACCTGCGGCGGCCGGACGCCCTCACCAGCGCTGAGCGGGGGGTGCCGTCGTGACCGTCCTGCGCGAGGTGCACTGGACCGACATCGAGCAGCTCGCTCGGCTCGAGCGCGAGCTCTTCGCCGACGACGCGTGGTCGGAGCAGACCTGGTGGGCCGAGCTGGCTGGCCGCCCGCGCCGCGAGTACGTCGCGGGCGTCGAGGGTGCCGAGGTGCTCGGGTACGCCGGGCTCGACCACGGCGGTGACGTCGCCGACATCATGACCGTGGCGGTCACCCCGGCAGCGCGCGGCCGGGGGTTGGGGCGGCGACTGCTCGACGACCTCGAGACGCGAGCGGCGGCCGGGCGCGCGGCATCCGTCATGCTCGAGGTGCGGGCCGACAACGTCGCGGCGATCGGTCTCTACGAACGCGCCGGGTACGCCGTGGTGAGCACCCGGCGCCGGTACTACCAGCCGGGCGACGTGGACGCCCTGGTGATGCGGAAGCACCTGTCGGAGAGGGGGACCGACGATGCGTGACCAGCCGTTGGTGCTCGGTATCGAGACCTCGTGCGACGAGACCGGGGTCGGCATCGTTCGCGGCGAGACCCTGCTCGTCGACGCGATCGCGAGCAGCGTCGACGAGCACGCCCGGTTCGGGGGAGTGGTGCCCGAGGTGGCGAGCCGAGCCCACCTCGAGGCGATGGTCCCGACGATCGAACGCGCCTGTGCCACAGCAGGAGTCAGCCTGCGTGACCTGGATGCCGTGGCCGTCACCTCGGGGCCGGGGCTCGCCGGCGCCCTCATGGTGGGGGTGGCCTCCGCCAAGGCACTGGCCCTCTCGCTCGGCGTGCCGCTCTACGGCGTGAACCACCTCGCCAGCCACGTGGCCGTGGACATCGTCGAGCACGGGCCCCTGCCCGAGCCGACGTTGGCGCTGCTCGTCTCGGGCGGGCACTCGTCGCTCCTGCTGGTCCCGGACGTCACGCACGACGTCCGCAGCCTGGGGTCGACGATCGACGATGCCGCGGGGGAGGCGTTCGACAAGGTGGCTCGAGTGCTGGGCCTGCCCTTCCCGGGGGGCCCGCACATCGACCGGATGGCGCGCGACGGTCAGGTCGTCATCGACTTCCCGCGGGGCCTGACCCAGGGGCGCGACATGGAGCGCCACCGCTTCGACTTCTCGTTCTCGGGCCTGAAGACCGCGGTGTCGCGGTGGGTCCAGGCCAAGGAAGCGGCGGGTGAGCCCGTGCCCGTCGCTGACGTGGCCGCGAGCTTCCAGGAGGCCGTCACGGACGTCCTGACGCGCAAGGCCGTGCTCGCCTGCCGTGAGCAGGGGGTGGGGAACCTGCAGATCGGCGGGGGAGTCGCCGCGAACTCACGGCTGCGAGCCATGGCCCAGGAGCGGTGCGACGCCGCCGGGATCGAGCTGCGGGTTCCGCGACCCGGGCTGTGCACCGACAACGGCGCGATGGTCGCGGCGCTGGGTGCCCAGATGGTGCTGAAGGGGCGCCCGGCATCCGACCTGTCGTTGCCGGCCGACTCGTCGATGCCGGTGACGCTCGTCCAGTCCTGACCCGCGTCGGTTCAGTGGTTGCGGAGGGCCCTGATCAGCTGAGCCTTGGTCATCGACGACCTGCCCTCGACCCCGAGCTCGCGGGCGCGTCTCATGAGGCGGTCCTTGGTCCAGTCGTCGTAGTCTCCGGCCTTGCCCCCTTTGCGTCCGACCGCGGAGCGGGACGTGTTCGCGGCTGCATTGGCGATGCGGGCGGCCTTCTCCTTGCTGGCGCCGTCGTCGCGCAGCTCTTCGTAGAGCTCGGGGTCCTTGACCGATGGTCCTGGTCCCTTGCGTGCGGGCATGGCTCCTCCTCGAGTCGGTACGTGGTGCACCCAGTCATACCCGCTCCCGGCCGGCGGAATCATGCAGGTTCCGTCACCACGTGCTGGCTCAGGTCGACGTGTAGAGGACTCGGAAGCGTTCGAGGACGACCGGCATGTCGGGTGAGAAGCCACCCTCGGCGTGCTCGGTGAAGAAGTTCTGGTGGGTCACCTGCCAGTGTTCGAGGCTGCGGTCACCCTCCCCCTCCTCCCGGGCGTGGTCGGCATCCACCTGGTCGAAGGGGAGCACTCGCGTCTCGGTCGTCACGACCAGGGCGCGGGGGTGGCCGGCCCCGTCGAGGACGATGCCGAGCATCCCGGGCTCCGGCAGCGACTCGCCCTCCGTCACGTAGTCCGCCTGTGCGCTGGCGGTCGCGGTCTTCGTCCCGTCGAGGACGAGACCGAGCAGCTCGTCGGACTGCTCGGGGGTCGCACCGAAGGCCCACGCGGGCGGCCGAAGCGCTCGCACCGGGTCCGCACCGGAGAAGACCGGCACCCCGGCCAGTTCTGCGTGCTCCCTGGCGATCTCCCAGAACGCATCGAGCTCGTTGTCGTCAGCGGTGGTCATGCCCCACCATCCCACGCCGTGGGGCGACACATTTGGTTGCACCTATCGCGCCCGGGGGAGGATTCCTTTCCTAGGCTGATCCGATGGACTTCGGAGGTGGTTGTGACCTTCGGCGGGATCTTGGTCAGCGGCGTCACTCTGGGCCTGCTCCTGAGCGTGGCAGGACCGCGCGACGACGAGGCGGCGGCGATGCACCGTCGTCTGGCGCGGCGAGGACTTGCGTGGCTACCGGGTAGGTTCCGGAACCACGGCCGCCTCGAGCCGAGACCCAGCTCTCGCTGACTGACGTCGCTCAACTGCTGGGCCAGACGCCCGTCGGCTCCAGAAAGCTGCTCATTGGCGCGGATCCTGATGCTTGCCGGTCGCTGTCAGTGGCGTCATCGTTGGTCGCATGGGTGTCATCGAGTTCGAGCTGGAACGCACCATCAGGGCACCGATCGAGGCGGTGTTCTCGAGGTTGGCCGACATCAACGGGTACGACGAGTGGATGCCGCAGAAGGGAAGCATCCTGCGGCACACCCGGCAGACGTCGCCCGGAGAGCCGGCCGAGGGGACGACCTTCCTGGACGAGACGACCTACGGCCCCACCCCGGGGGAGATCGTGGAGTTCGAGGCGCCGCACACGGTGGTCTTCCACTGGTGGGACAGCACCAGGTCCGGCAAGCTCAAGGCGGAGGGGTGGCCCGGCTACGCACTTCAGCGAGGGCCTGACGGCACGACGTTGGTTCGGCACCACGCGAAGATGCACACGTACGGCCTCTATCGTCTGGCGACGCCGGTGTTTCGCAGGATCGCGGTGAAGGAGCGCACGGCGACGGTCGATGCGCTCAAGGCGTCCTTCGAGACAACCGGGTAGATCCGCGCTGCGTCTCGGTGACCGACTCCTTGCTCGCTCCCCGCAGCGCCCCCGCGGCGGACGCCGGCGGCACGTGCCCCGCCTGCGGGGGCCGTCGCCCGCGCGGGCAAGGTCAGCGTCCCCCTCGACGTCCAGAAGGTGGCCTACCTGTCGGAACGCCTGTTCGGCCAAGGTGCCGCGGCGAGCTTCGACGACATGGTCGTCACCGTCGACGATCGCGGCTGAGCAGCAGGCAACCAGCACGGCGGCGCAGTCGCCGCACACGGTCCGGCCGAGTGCGCAGCGGTCCCGCTACGTCAGATCTCGTTGCGCCAGTGTGTCGACGATGTCGGCGAGCTGGTCGATGCCGGGCGCCCGGGCCATGCTGGCTGCGATTCGGTCTGCGGCGTCGCGGTGGCTGGGGTCGTGCAGCACCGTGTGGACGGCCTTGCGAACGGCGGTTGGTGTCGGGGTCTCGCTCTTGAGGCGGATGCCGACCCCTGACCAGGCGACACGCGCTGCCACTTCCGGCTTGTCCTCCTGACCGCTGCTCGTGACGATGGGAACGCCGTAGCGCAGGGCGTACTGGACTCCGCCGTAACCGCCGTTCGTCACGTACACATCGGTCTTGGGGAGCAGGTCGTCGTAGGGGAGGTACGTCGATGCTCGAGCGTTGTCGGGCAGTGGTGGAAGCGTGTTGAGCGGGCGGCCTCCGGTGGAGACCAGGACGAGGAGCTCCTCGTCGGCCAGTCCTTCGAGGGTGGGCGCGATGATCTGGCGGTAGTCCCGGTTGGCGATCGTGCCCTGGGTGACGTGCACGACGGGTCGTGAGCCGTCCAGGTCGCCCCACCAGTCGGGTAGCTCGGCACGTGACCCGGTCGCCGAGATCGGGCCGGCGAAGTGCAGGGTGTCCGGGGCGTCGGAGCGGGGGTACTCGAACTCCGGGACGGTGAACTGCACGATGGCCTCGACGTGGCGGGGCCAGTCCAGCACCGGAAACGGCAGCGGCCTGCCGTGCAGCTCCCCGTGAACCTCGTCGGCGACGCGCTGCGCCGAAGGGAACACGGTACGCGCGGCCACGGCGCTCAGCAGGGAGTTGCGCAGCCGACCGACAGGGCCGCGCAGCGGGGGGAGTCCCATCCCGTAGGGGGCGGTGTCGCGGCTCGTGATCATCAGCGGCAGTACGCCGCAGACCACGACCGGCGGCCTGCTGGCGGGCGAGTGCCCGGTCAGCAGCGCCCCACCCGCCAGCGCTGGGTCCGTGAGCACGGCGTCGGCGGGCTCCTCGGCGTGCGCTGCCATGATCGCGTCGTACTGCGCCCGGGCGGGCCTGATGAAGACGTTCTCGATGTCGAAGGCGATCGCCTTGGCCCCACGCAGTGATGTGCGCTCGGGAAAGACCTCGCCCCAGTCCTGGCGATCATCGAAGTCAGCCTCGGGCGGGAGCGGGATGTGGTGCGCACCTGTGGCCTCCACGGAGGCCGCGAACCTCGCTCCCGTGATGAATCGCACCCGGTCCCCTCGCCGGGCGAAGTGCGCCGCGACGGCCAGCAAGGGCGTGACGTGCCCGTGAATGGGAACGGCCGCGATGATGATCGAAGGCATGGCGTCCACCTCTCGACGGCACCCTGGAACCGGGGCTCACGAGAAAAGTATGCAGGGCGGACGTGGGTCAGGGCTGCGAGGTGGAGCAGGGCAGCAGGCCCATCCGCTCCTTGAGGGTGAGCACCCGCTCGACCGAGGCGTCGACCTTGGCCGCGAACCCGGCATCCGACGCCGCCTCGGCCGCCAGCGCCTCGAGCATGACGTCGGCATCGGATGCCGCGCCCGTGAGGACGATGTCGCCACCGGCCGCGATGTGGCGCACCGCGCGGTCCCCGGCCGGGACGTCCGCCAGCGCCTCGGCGTTGACGTCGTCGGTGATGACCACACCCTGGTAGCCCATCTGCTCGCGCAGCAGACCCGTGACGATCTTCTCGGAGAACATCGCCGGGTTGGCCTTGTCGAGCTTGGGGTAGCGGGCAGAGGCCATCATGACCAGACCCGCGCCGGCCTCGATGCCGTCGGCGAACGGCTGGAGGAACGGGTCGTCCTTGGTGGCAACGGAATCCGTGATCCCGGTCGACGAGAAGTCGGTGTTGTTGCGCACGCGCCCCAACCCCGGGAAGTGCTTGACCGTGCCCTCGATGCCGCCGTCGAGCATCCCCTTCAGGAACGCCGTCGCCGATCGCGAGACGGCCTCCGGGGTCGAGCCGTACTGCCGGCCCCACCGCCCGATCGGCTGGTTGGCCCTGCCGATCTCCTTCGGCACGGTGTCGGTGACGGGGGCGAGGTTGACGTTGACCCCGGCGGCCTTGATCTCCTCGGCCCAGGTCGTCGCCTCGCGGGTGAGCTCGGCCGGCTCCATCTGCGCCTGCTTCGACGCGGTCGGCGGGCGGGTGAAGCCCTCCCCGCGCAGCTGGTGCACCTCGCCGCCCTCCTGGTCGGCCGCGATGAGCAGCCCGACACCGCCGGTGGCCTCCGGCGACACCAGCCCCTGCAGGTGCGTCGACGTGCGGGTCACCTTCTCGGCGCCCTCCCACCCGCCGAGGTAGATGACGTTCCCGACGTGCTCCTCGGCGACGAGGTCGTCGAGGGAGCCCAGGGCGGCGTTGGTGTCGAAGCCCACCATGAGCAGCTGTCCCAGCCGCTGCTCCTCGGAGAGCGCGTCGTACGTCGAGGACACGCACGCTGCCGGTGAGGCGGACGCCGTGGCACTCGCCGACGGTGACGGGCTCGCGCTCGCGGTCGGCGCCACCGCGGACGCGGCCGGCGACCCGCTGGCCACGGGGGACGGGGCCCCGGAGCACCCGGCGAGCACCACGGCGAGCGTCCCCGCACCGACGCCAGCGCCCACTCGGGCGCGCGCAACGGGTCGCAGAGGCATCGCAGAGGTCACCGGACGACGGTACGTGATGGCACGGCATCCGCCATGATCGAGAACATGCCCACCCTGCCCGTCATCCTCGACGTCGACACCGGTGTCGACGACGCCTGCGCCCTGCTCCTCGCGGCGCTCCACCCCGCCCTCGACCTGCGCGCCGTGACCTGCGTCGGCGGCAACGCGCCGCTGGCCGACGTCGTGCGCAACACCCTCACGGTGCTCGAGACCGCCGGGCGCCGCGACGTGCCCGTCGGGCGTCGGCGCCGCCCGTCCGCTGCTCGAGGATCCGGTCGACGCCCGCCACGTCCACGGCGACGACGGCATGGCCGACCTCGGGATGCCGGCGCCGACCCTCGTGCCGGACCCTCGCCCCGCGCTGGACCTCCTTCGCGACACCATCGACGAGGCGGCCGCTGAAGGCGCACCCGCCACCGTCGTCCCGCTCGCCCCGATGACCAACCTCGCGCTGCTCGCCCGGGTGCACCCCGACGCCTTCGCCCGCATCGGGCGGCTCGTCTTCATGGGTGGCGGCGTCGACATCAGCAACGCCACGGCCGCGGCGGAGTTCAACGTCTTCCACGACCCCGAGGCCACCGCCATCGTGCTCGACGCGTGCGCGACCCACGGCATCCCCGTGACGATGTACGGCCTCGACGTGTTCTACGACCCGCTCGTCACCGACGTCGATGTCGACGGCCTTCGCGAGCTCGACACCCCCGTCGCGCGCCTGGCCGCCGGGCTGATCTCCTTCCACCACCGGCGGTTCGCCAACGCGGGGGCGACGATCGGCGACGCCGGCGCGGTCGGCATCCTCGTCGAACCGGATGCCGTGCGGACCCAACGGCTGCCGGTGCGCGTCGAGCTCACCGGCACGTGGACCCGCGGTCGCACCGTGGTCGACCGCCGCGACTGGGCGGGGCACCTGGCCCACGACCCGCACGGCCTTGCCCCGGCACAGGTTGACGTCTGCCTCGCGATCGACGGCCCGCGCATCGCCGACCTGTGGGTGCGCACGGTGCGGGGCGAGGCCCGATGAGCGGGCGGGTGGTGGTGCTCGGGTCGCTCAACGTCGACCTCGTGACCCGGGTCGAGCGCCATCCGCGCCCGGGGGAGACGGTGCTCGGCGACGGGCTCGAGCAGCTCGCGGGGGGCAAGGGGGCGAACCAGGCGGTCGCGGCCGTGGCTGCGGGTGCACGGGTCGCGATGCTCGGGTGCGTCGGGGACGACGCCGGCGGCGCGGCGTACCGGCGCCGGCTCGAGGCCCTCGGGGTGGACGTCGCGGGGGTGCGTGTCTGCGAGGGCAGCCCCACCGGCCACGCGATCGTCACGGTCGCCGACGGCGGCGAGAACTCCATCGTCGTCGTCCCCGGCGCCAACGACCTGCTCGACGAGCGTGAGGTGGCGGCCGTCGAAGGGCTCGGCCCCGACGACGTGCTGCTCGTGCAGCTCGAGGTGCCCCGGGAGGTGGTCTGCGCGGCGGTGCGCCGGGCGGCCGGGCGCGGTGCCCGCGTCGTGCTCAACACCGCGCCGTATGCCGCCCTCCCGCCCGACGTCATCGCGCTCGCCGACCCGGTGGTCGCCAACGAGCACGAGATGGCTGCGCTGGCCGAGGCCGGGGCGCAGCCGCGCTCGCTCCTCGTGACCTTCGGGGCCAACGGAGCGGCCTGGGACGGGGTCACGGCGCCGGCACACGTGGTGGCGCCGGGCGAGGTCGTCGACACCACGGGTGCCGGGGACGCGTTCTGCGGGGCGCTGGCCGCGGCCCTGGCCCGCGGCGCGGACCGCACCGAGGCGCTCGACGCGGCGCTGGCAGCGGGAGCGGCGGCCGTCCGGCATCCGGGAGCACAGCCCGACCCCGAGCTGTCCTGACCTGGTGCGAACGTCAGACGGGGTCGACGACGAGCACCACGGGTGAGCCGGCCACCCGCGTCAGGATGACCGTGGCCTGAGCGCCGTCGCCGGCCTTGCGCCCGATCTTCAGCTGGCGGCGCAGCTCGTCGTCGTCGAGGCGGATGCCGCGCTTCTTGATCGTCAGGCCCGTCACCCCGCGCTCGCGCAGCCACGCCCGCAGCGACCGGGTCGTGAACGGCATCGCCTCGCGTACGGCATACCGGCGCGCGAACTCCACGTCGACCTCGGTCTCGGAGACGACGTAGCCGAGCCCACGGTCGACCTCGCTGCCGAGGGTGGCGGCGGTCAGGGCGCCGAGGAGCCCGGCCTGCGTGACCGCCCGGTCGGGCTCGTACAGCCACGGCCCCACCGACTCCAGGGATGCCGTGAGCGGCGGGTCGGGCTCGGCCATCCCCTCGTCGACCTCGATGGGTGACCGGTCGGCGCGCAGGATGCGGGCGCTGCGCCCCGGTCGCTGGGCGAGCGGGCCCCACCACACGGCGCACTCGAGCACCTCGCCCCCGAACGAGGTCCACTGCGCCTCGGTGCCGAGCGGGATGGCGTCCTTCGGCATCGACGGCGAGAGCTTGGCGCCGGTGGCGGGCACGGCGGTCGCGACCTGGAGGACGAACTCCCACGTCGGGCGGATCTCGTCGAGCCGGAACACCCGCTTGATCCGCCCGTGCCGCCCCGTGAGCCCCGGCACCCGCCGGGCCGGGTCGAGCCAGACCCCGACACGAGAGCGCAACGGGTCGCGGGGCGCCTCGAACTCCTCGGCCAGGCCCACCCGGGCACGCGAGTCGGGCCAGGGCCGCAGGTTGAGGTCGGCGATCGCTGCGGTGACGGGGTCGATGTCCACCCCCTGGACGGTGACGCCGAGCGCGGACATCGCCACGGCATCCGCGCCGATGCCGCAGCCCAGGTCGTGCACGGTGGCCAGGCTGGCGTTGTAGAAGCGCCCGGCGTGGGTGGCCGCGACCTCGAGGCGGGAGGCCTGCTCGAGACCGTCGGGGGTGTAGAGCATCTCGTCGGCGAACTCGCCGAACTTCGCGACGGCGCGCGCCTGGAGGCGCTGCTGGGTGAGCAGCGCGGCCACGAACTCGGGGGAGTGGCCGTCGCGGCGCAGCTGGTCGCCGAGTCGCATCACCGCGCCCTCGTCGTAGGGCGGCAGGGAGCGAAGGATCGCCCGACCTTCGGGTGATCCGAGGGTTCGCACGGTCCCGACGTCCACGGGGTGAGATCCTGCCACCCCGCTCGGATGCCGTCTCGCTGACGTCCCGCCCGGCTCGTCGCGCCCCACGCGGGGCCGCCGGGCGACCCACCTGTTGGCACTCGAGTTGACCGAGTGCTAACCGGCAACCTAGATTTGCCTCATTGGCACTCGCCCCCGGTGAGTGCCAGCGCACCCCGGGTCCACCTCGACCCCCGCGACGGCGAAGCGGCCCCGGACGCGCAGTCCCCGTCCACTTTCGACTCACCCCACAGGGGAGGAGCACACCGTGTCGGTTTCCATCAAGCCGCTCGAGGACCGCATCGTCATCAAGAGCCTCGAGGCCGAGCAGACGACCGCGTCCGGTCTTGTCATCCCGGACACTGCGAAGGAGAAGCCCCAGGAGGGCGAGGTCCTCGCAGTCGGCCCGGGTCGCATCGACGACAAGGGCAACCGCGTCCCGCTCGACGTCAACGTCGGCGACCGCGTCATCTACAGCAAGTACGGCGGCACCGAGATCAAGCACGGCGGCGAGGAGTTTCTCATCCTCTCGGCGCGCGACGTTCTCGCCATCGTCGGCTGACGCACCCCGTATGCCGTGACCGCGCCCCGGTGCGCACCCATTCACCGGGTGCCACCGGGGCGCGTCCGGTGCAGGTGACCAACAGACCAACCGCCGCGGCGGCGCGAGAGTGCGCGCCCGGCATCCCGAACACGAAGGACAGCAATGGCCAAGCAACTGGAGTTCAACGACTCCGCCCGCAAGTCGCTCGAGCGCGGCGTGGACGCCCTCGCGAACGCCGTCAAGGTGACGCTCGGCCCGAGGGGTCGCAACGTCGTCATCGACAAGAAGTGGGGTGCGCCGACGATCACCAACGACGGCGTGACCATCGCCCGCGAGATCGAGCTCGAGGACTCCTACGAGAACCTCGGCGCCCAGCTCGCCAAGGAGGTCGCCACCAAGACCAACGACGTCGCCGGTGACGGCACGACGACCGCGACCGTCCTCGCCCAGGCGATGGTGCACGAGGGCCTGCGCAACGTCGCGGCCGGTGCGTCGCCGTCCGGCCTCAAGCGCGGCATGGACAAGGCCGTCGAGGCCGTGTCCGACGAGCTGCTGCGCACGGCCCGCGAGATCGAGTCCAAGGACGAGATCGCCCAGGTCGCCTCGCTCTCCGCGCAGGACCAGGAGATCGGCTCCACGATCGCCGAGGCGTTCGACAAGGTCGGCAAGGACGGCGTCATCACCGTCGAGGAGTCCTCGACCGCGAGCACCGAGCTCGAGTTCACCGAGGGCATGCAGTTCGACAAGGGCTACATCAGCCCCTACTTCGTCTCCGACCCCGAGCGCATGGAGGCCGTCCTCGAGGACGCCTACGTGCTCATCAACCAGGGCAAGATCTCGGCGATCGCCGACATCCTCCCGGTGCTCGAGAAGGTCGTGAAGTCCGGCAAGCCGCTGCTCATCATCGCCGAGGACGTCGACGGCGAGGCCCTGTCCACGCTCGTCGTGAACAAGATCCGCGGCACGTTCAACGTCGTCGCCGTCAAGGCCCCCGGCTTCGGTGACCGCCGCAAGGCGATGCTCCAGGACGTGGCCGTGCTCACCGGCGGCCAGGTCGTCGCCGAGGAGGTCGGGCTCAAGCTCGACCAGGTCGGTCTCGAGACGCTGGGCCAGGCCCGCCGCGTCGTCGTCACCAAGGACACCACGGTCGTCATCGACGGCGCCGGTGCCCACGAGGACGTCGAGGGTCGGGTCAACCAGATCAAGCAGGAGATCGAGCGCACCGACTCCGACTGGGACCGCGAGAAGCTCCAGGAGCGTCTCGCCAAGCTCGCCGGTGGCGTGTGCGTCATCAAGGTCGGCGCGCACACCGAGGTCGAGCTCAAGGAGAAGAAGCACCGCATCGAGGACGCCATCTCGGCGACCCGCGCGGCCATCGAGGAGGGCATCGTCGCCGGTGGCGGCTCGGCCCTCATCCAGGCCGTCAAGGTCATCGCCGACCTGGGCCTCGAGGGTGACGAGGCCGTCGGCGCCTCCATCGTGCGCAAGGCCGCGGCCGAGCCGCTGCGCTGGATCGCGGAGAACGCCGGCATGCAGGGCTACGTCGCCGTCGCCAAGGTGCAGGACCTCGCTCCGGGCATGGGCCTCAACGCCGCGACCGGCGAGTACGAGGACCTGGTCAAGGCCGGCGTCATCGACCCGGTCAAGGTCACCCGCTCGGCGCTGCGCAACGCGGCCTCGATCGCCTCGATGGTGCTCACCACCGACACCCTCGTCGTGGACAAGAAGGAAGAGGAGCCGGCTGCCGCTGGTGGCCAGGGCCACGGGCACGGCCACTGAGGCTGACCCTCTGCGCGCCGCCTGACGGCGCACCCCGCACGAACCGGATGCCGTCCGCTCACCAGAGCGGGCGGCATCCGTCGTTCTTCAGGACCGTGGGGGTCAGGGGGTTGCGGTGACGTGCAGGGTCTCGTCCTCGTAGGTCACGACGTCGCCCGCGCGCACCTGGCGGCCGCGGCGGGTGTCCACCTCGCCGTTGACGGCGACCACGCCGCGCTCGATGACCTCACGGGCCATCGCCCCGTCGTCGACGACGCCGGCCAGCTTGAGCAGCTGGCCGAGGCGGATCGTCTCGTCGCGGATCGGGACGTCGATGGGGGTGCTCACCGGCCCAACGGTACGCGGGGCGTCGCCCGGGCCGCAGACCCCCGCCCACCGAGACCGTGGTCTCCGAACGGGTGACTCCCCTGCGGCCCGGGACGTGCTCCTCGCCCCCGGGTTCCTGGCGTCCGTCAGGACGCGATGTGACGCGCTCGTGAGTAGTAGGACTCGCGCTCGTCCTCGGTGAGCCCACCCCACACGCCGTACGGCTCACGCACGGTCAGCGCGTGGCTGCGGCAGGCCTCGATCACCGGGCAGTCCAGGCAGACCTCCTTGGCGGCCCCTGCCCGGATGCGGCGCTTCGTGCCGCGCTCGCCCTCCGGGTGGAAGAACACCTCGGGACCGACGCGACGGCAGGACCCCTCGAGCTGCCAGTCCCACAGGTCGGCAACGGGTCCCGGAAGTCGGGTGGTCTCCGACATGCGTACCTCCATACGTGCTGAGCCACTTCCCCGAGCGGCAGGAAACATCACGCTAGAAGCACCTTGGGAAAGGGTGGGTATGCCCTTGGTAAGGAGTTGGTCAAGACGCGTGTGGATGTGGTACAGGGGTCAACAAGCCTGCAGGACAGCGTCGTTCAGCCCTCAACCAGCGCGGTGCGCGTCGAGGTAGCGCAGCACGGCGAGCACCCGGCGATGGTCCTGCGGCGTGGCCTCGGTGAGACCGAGCTTGCCGAGGATGCGGGCCACGTGGGTCTCGACGGTGCGCTCCGCGACGACCAGGCGCGAGGCGATCCCGGCATTGGTCAACCCCTCGGCCATCAGGGCGAGTACCTCCAGCTCGCGAGGGGTGAGTGACGCGAGCGCCGGGCTGCCGCCCACCATGAGGCGGGCGACGACCTCGGGGTCGAGGGCCGACCCTCCCGCCGCGACCCGCTCGAGGGCGTCGAGGAACTGGCTGACGTCCAGCACCCGGTCCTTGAGCAGGTAGCCGAAGTGCCCGGCGGCCACGAGGTCGACCGACAGGCGTGACTCCACGTGCTGGGAGAGCAGCAGCACGCCCGTGTCCAGGGCGCTCGCGACGCACCTGCGCGGCGACCCGGGCACCGTCGTCGGCGTGGTCGGGCGGCATCCGCACGTCGAGGATCGCGACGTCCGGGTCGTGGTCGAGCACGGCGGCCAGGGCAGTCGGCGCGTCGGGGGCGTCGGCCACGACGTCGTGACCGACCTCGGTGAGCAGCGACCGCAGCCCGGCGCGGAACAGGGCGGAGTCCTCACCGATCACGATGCGCACGGGATGACCGCCTCGATCGAGGTGCCGGCGTGCGGGTCGGACCTGCACGGTGAGGCGCCCACCGAGGGCGTCGACCCGGTCGCGCAGCATCGCCAGCCCCGAGCCGGGTGCGATGCGGGCCCCGCCCCGACCGTCGTCCCGCACGGCCACGTGCACCGCGGCCGCCTCCTGTCGGACGTCGACGGCCACCCGCGACGCAGCCGCGTGCTTGACGGCGTTGGCCACGCCCTCGCTCGCGACGTAGTACGCCGTGAGGCTCACGTGCTCGGGGAGGTCGTCCGCGGCGTACGTCACGTCCAGGGGGAGGGCGCTCGAGCGGGTGAGGCTCTCCAACGCGGGCGCGAGGCCGTCGTCGAGGCAGCTCGGCCGCAGGCCGTGCGCGATCTGGCGCAGCTCACTCACCGCGAGGCCGAGCTCGCTCGACGGCGCCGTCGACGAGCTGGTCGAGGTCGACACCCTCGCCGGTGCCCGCCCGGTGCTGCGCGACCCGCAGGCGCATCCCGAGGGAGACCAGCCGCTGCTGCGCGCCGTCGTGCAGGTCCATCTCGAGCCGTCGTCGCTCCTCGTAGCCGGCCTGCAGCAGCCGTCGGCGGCTGGCCTCGACCTCGGTCAACGCCTGGGAGAGCTCCCCACGCAGCCGCACCGACTCGGCGAGCAGAGCGGCTTCGCGGGCCACCTCCTCGGGGATGCCGGCGCTCCCGTCCCCGGGACGGATCACCCCGACGACGTGGCCGGCGAGGCTGATCGGGGCGCCGGCGTCCGCGGGCACCTGCTGTCCGTCGACGTCGACGAAGGCGGCGCTGCCCGGTCGGCGGTAGCCCACCCGCAGCCCGGGGTCGCGCAGCGCGCCGCGCAGCACCTGCTCGAGGCGCTCGGGCTCGTCGTCGCCCGCGTGGACGGCCGCGACGAACTGGCGCACCGCCGCGACCCCTCTGGCGCGTCGCGGGTGCAACCGCTTGCCGAGGACCTCGAGCAACAGGGAGCGGGCGGGGAGGAGGTGCGATCATGACGACGACGGTCGACGAGCACCGCTGCGGTGGTCGAGTCGCCGCCCGAGGGCGCGTCCGAGCACCGCCGAGAGCACGGCATACGCCGCGACCACACCGAACACCAGGGTCGAGTACGCGGCCGTCGCCACGAGCGCCTTGTCGACGTCGTAGAGGTCGTGGCGGAGCATCGCGACGAGGGTCGCTGCGGGGATCGCGACGTTCATCGCCACGAGTCCCCCGAGGGCGACGATCGGGGTGCCGGTGAGCAGGAACCCCGCCCAGCACAGCAGGATCGTCGCCGGCACGGTGAGGCAGGCGAGGAACATCCACCGCAGGCGCTCCCTGTCGAGGGCCGTCGTCGCCGCACGGTAGCGGCGCCGGGTCGACAGGGCCGCGGCCACGAGGCAGGCGTAGAACGCGATGAGCACGGGGATCGTGGCGTACCCGATCCAGTGGGTGCCGAAGGGGCGCGGCCAGTCGGCCAGCGGTGGTGCGAGCGGGCCGGGTGCCACCGCGAGCAGGACGTTGAAGGCGACGACGAGCACGGGGAGGGCGATGGCCGTGCGTCGCGCCAGGGCGTCGACCGGGTGACCGTCGGGGAAGAGCAGCAGCACCATCGCGAACGGCAGGAACCAGCCCATCCAGATGCCCTGGGTGAGGTTGAGCAGCTCGGCGCTGGCCACGAGGTCGCTCGGGGGAGCGGCCAGGGCCTCGGCCCACGTCCCGTGCGCCATCTGCAGCACGATGTTCGTGCCGGCGGCGGTGAGCCAGGTGCCGACCCAGTTCGTCGGGTCGTGCCGGGTCGCGAGGTGGCCCGCGGCGAAGGGCACGGCCGAGCACAGCACCACCCCGCCGACCAGCCACGCGCCCGCCGGGTCGCCCTTGTCCCGAACCGCGATGACGGCGAGGACGAGGAGCACGCCCGACGCGGCCCACAGGAGGTGGGTGACGCGCCTCGGCCAGGTCATGCCGATCAGGCTAGGGCGGGGGTGCCCGCCTCGTCATCCGTGCCACTACGCACGTCAGGTGCAGTGCTCGCGCCGATGACGGGCCGTCCCGGTCGACGCGACGGTTGGGGGGTGCCGACCACCCCCGACCCGAGGAGCACACGATGACCACCACCGAGCAGACCACGACGACGGCCGCGAACGTCCCGTCGACCACTCCGACGCGCGACATGCGACGGACCTGGCGCCGCCTGGCCGCCGCCTCGCTCGTCCTCGGCCCCCTCGGAGTGACCGTGATCCGGGCCGTCATGCCGTACTGGACCAACGACACGACGGCCGAGATGGTCGCGGGCATGGCAGCATCGCCCGGTCGGGCGGCGGCGATGTCCTGGATCGCCCTGCTCGTGACGCCGTTCCTCATGCTCAGCGCGCTGGCGATGGGGTTCGTCGCGAGGCGCCGGGCCCCGGTGATCGCCACGTGGGGGGCCGCGGTCCTCTTCGGCGCCTACGCCCTCGGCAGCGCCGTCGGTGCTCCCGACATCCTCGTGGAAGCGCTGCTGGCCCGCGGCGACGACCAGGCGTCGGTGGCCGCGGATGCGACCCTGCTCATGGATGCCCCGGCCATGCTCGCCGGGGCCCTGACCTTCGTCGTCGGCCACCTCGTCGGCATGGTGCTCGTCGCCATCGCCGTCGTCCGGGCCCGAGTCGTGGCCTGGTGGGTGGGCGCGCTCATCGCCGTCGCCCAGCCGATCCACGTCGTCTCCGCGGTGGTCGTCCCCAACCGGCTGCTCGACGTCGTCCTCGGCTGGGGCGCCACGACCGTCGGGTACGCGATCGTGGCGTTCGCCGTGCTGCGCACGAGCGACGACGAGTGGGACCTCCCGCCCGCCACGCGCTGACCACGGCCGTCACGGGCTGCGGCAGGGGCCCCCTGCCGCAGCCCGTAGAATCGTGCAATGAGCCTCGGACTCGACGAGATCGACACCACCCTCGACCGCGACCTGCCCCGCGCAGCGCCGCACTCACCCTTCGCCGAGCTCGGCCTCACGTACGACGACGTCCTGCTCCAGCCGGGCGAGACCGACGTCATCCCCAGCGAGGTCGACACCACCGCCCGCCTCACCCGCGAGATCTCCATCAGCGTGCCCCTCATCTCGGCCGCGATGGACACCGTGACCGAGGCGCGCATGGCGATCGCGATGGCCCGCCACGGCGGCCTCGGCGTCCTGCACCGCAACCTCTCGATCGAGGACCAGGCCTACCAGGTCGACCTCGTCAAGCGCACGCAGACCGGCATGATCTCCAACCCCGTGACGATCGGCCCCGACGCCACCCTCGAGGAGCTCGACGAGATCTGCGGTCGCTACCGCGTCTCCGGCCTGCCGGTCATCGACGAGGGCGAGCACCTGCTCGGCATCGTCACCAACCGCGACCTGCGCTTCACCCCCGTGGCCGAGTGGGGCGACACGCTCGTGCGCGACGTCATGACCCCCATGCCGCTCATCACGGGGCACGTGGGCATCAGCCACGACGAGGCCACCCTCCTGCTGCGCCAGCACAAGCGCGAGCGCCTGCCGATCATCGACGGCCAGGGGCGCCTGCACGGGCTCATCACCGTCAAGGACTTCGTGAAGTCCGAGCAGTTCCCCAACGCCAGCAAGGACGCCGACGGCCGCCTCCTCGTGGGCGCTGCGGTCGGCTACTTCGGCGAGGCCTGGCAGCGCGCCACGACCCTCGTGGATGCCGGGGTCGACGTCCTCGTCGTCGACACCGCCCACGGCCACGCGCGCCTGCTCCTGGAGATGATCGAGCGCGTCAAGCGTGACCCCGCGACCCGTCACGTCCAGGTGATCGGCGGCAACGTCGCCACCCGCGCGGGGGCCCAGGCCCTCGTCGACGCCGGCGCCGATGCCGTGAAGGTCGGGGTCGGGCCCGGCTCCATCTGCACCACCCGCGTCGTCGCCGGCGTCGGGGTCCCGCAGGTCACCGCCATCTACCAGGCCTCGCTCGCGTGTGCGCCGGCCGGCGTCCCGGTCATCGGCGACGGCGGCCTGCAGTACTCGGGTGACATCGCCAAGGCCCTCGTCGCCGGGGCCGACACCGTCATGGTCGGCTCGCTCCTGGCCGGCTGCGAGGAGTCGCCGGGCGAGCTGGTGTTCATCAACGGCAAGCAGTTCAAGGCCTACCGCGGCATGGGTTCGCTGGGCGCGATGTCCTCACGCGGCAAGAAGTCGTACTCCAAGGACCGCTACTTCCAGGCCGATGTCACCTCCGACGACAAGATCGTCCCCGAGGGCATCGAGGGCCAGGTGGCCTACCGCGGTCCCGTCGGGGCCGTCGCGCACCAGCTGATCGGGGGCCTGCACCAGTCGATGTTCTACGTCGGGGCGCGCACCGTGCCCGAGCTGAAGGCCCGGGGTCGCTTCATCCGCATCACGCCCGCCGGCCTGCGCGAGTCGCACCCGCACGACATCACCGGCATCGTCGAGGCACCCAACTACTCCCAGGGGGGCTGACCCGCAGGGTCACGCCTCAGCGGATCGCAGCCGAGAGCATGCGCTCGAAGTGCTCCGCGTACTCCTCGAACGTCCAGCCGCCGTCGTGCACGAGTCGCCGGTAGGGGATCGGGTCCATCAGGGCCGCAACCACCTCCGTCGCCCGCTCCCGGCTGAGGCCGGGCCGTAGGCCCCCGAGCTCGGCCAGCAGGTCGACCAGGGCCCGGGCGCCCCCGTGGCGGTTGTCCTCCGACCGGGCGTTGAGGGCGGCGACGTCTGGGTCTGCATCCGCCGCAATCTGCAGCACCGGGTACAACGGGGCCAGCCGGGCGCTGATGGCGGCGTCGAAGCGTGCCCACCGGGCGACCAGGGCGTCAGGGTCGGTCTCGGCCATGAGCGCCTTCACCTCGGGGCGATCTGCCATGGGCACGGGCTCGTCATCGCCGACGAGCGCCCAGTCCCAGGCGAGCTTCAGCAGCGCGGGCTTGCCTCCCACGGCATTGAAGACGGTCTTGCGGCTCACCCCGGCACGCTCGGCGATCGCGTCGACCGTGGTCGCCGCGTACCCCTGCTCCACGAAGAGCTCGCTGCCCGCTGTGACGATGCGCCGACGGGTCTCGCGCGCCTGCTCGTCGCGCAGCCCGGAGCGGTAGGTGCGCTTGGGTGTCTCGGGCATCTTGACTCCGCCGAATATTGAGGTGACTATTGATGTAGTGAAAACACTGACAGTGTATCGGAAAGAGATGGCGTCATGGACATTCTGGTCATCGGGTCAGGGCCCACCGGACTCACCGTGGGGGCAACCCTCGCCCGCCGCGGACACCGCGTCACCGCGGTCGACCGTGATCGAGGCCCGCGCGCAGCGGGTGACTGGCGGAGAAGGGGGGTGATGCAGTTCGCCCACGCCCACAACTTCCGACCTCAGGTGAGCTGGCTGCTGCAGGCGCAGTGGCCCGAAGCATTCCGGCGCGTGGTGTTCCCTCGGCCCGGAGCCGGTCGACCTCGGGCCACTCGACCTGACGCTGGCCCGGTGGTCGTGCACTCCCGCCGAGTCACCTACGAGCGAGCGCTGCGCACTGCCGCCGCGGACGTCCCGGGACTCACGCTTCGCGTCGGGCACGTGGACCGACTGGTCGAGGCAGGAGGCCGGGTGGTCGGCGCCGTGGTCGACGGCACTCGCCACGAGGCCGACCTCGTCGTGGACGCCTCCGGGCGCGCCTCGCGGCTCGACGGCTCACTCGCCACGCTCGGCGGTGACTGCGGCATGGCCTACGTCGACCGCTGCTTCCGCCTTCGCCCCGGTGCCGAGCCGGGACCGGTCACCAACCTCATCGGATGGTTCGGCAGCTTCGACGGCTACCAGGCCCTGCTGTTCCCGCAGGAGACGGGCCACTTCTCGGTGGTGCTGATCCGACCGACGGCCGATGCCGCCCTCAAGCAGCTGCGGCACGAGAGCGCCTTCGAGGCGGCCTGTCGTGCGATCCCTGCGCTCTCGGAGTGGACCGACCCCCGGCGTGCCCGACCGGAGAGCGGCGTCCTCGTCGGTGGGGCCCTGCGCAACGTCTACCGCAGCCAGCGAATGCTGCCCGGGCTCGTCGCCGTCGGGGATGCCGTGTCGACCACGACGCCGACGGCCGGGCGGGGAGTCGCCATGGTCAGCATGCAGATCGAGGCGCTCTTGACCCTCCTCGATGCCGGAGCCGACCCCACGACGGTCGCCGAGCCCTTCGGTGCGTGGTGCGACGAGTACATCGCGCCGTGGGTGGCCGACCACATCGCGACCGACGACGCGGCGGTGGAGCGGTGGCAGGGCGCCGAGCTCGATCCCACGCGCCCGCTCACCTCCGCGGCCATCCACGCCGCGGGAGAGATCGACCCACGAATCCACGGGTACATCGGACCCTTCATGGCGATGGCCGCCCTCCCGCAGTCCCTCGAGCCGGCCGAGCCCTGGGCCAGGGCGGTGTACGAGACCGGCTGGCGCCCGGCATCCAGTGAGGGCCCGAGCCGCGACGAACTCGTCGCCGTGGTCGAGGGCGCGCTCGCCGCAGCCTGACCGCCGCATCCGGACGCCCCACCGGTGCGCGCGGGTCAGCCGCCCACGATCGCGTCGCGGTAGGACGCGAGCGCGACCCCGCCGTCGGCCGCCCGGTCGACCGAGGTCGCGGCCAGCACCCCCCGCATGATCGCCCTGGCGACGCAGTCGGCTGCGGCGGTCTGGAGCTCGACCTCGTCGAGGCCCGCGACTCCGGGTCGCGTCCCCGTGGCCAGCGCGAACACCGTGTCGCCGTCGAAGGCCGTGTGGACGGGCGACAGTGCCCTCGCGAACCCGTCGTGCGCGACCCCGGCGAGCTTGCTGCACCCCGCCTTGGTCAGCGTGGCGTCGGTCGCGACGACGGCCAGCGTCGTCGCCGTGCCGGCCCGCAGCGCCTCGACCGCGGCAGCCCGCGCCGCGCGGTGCGCAGCGACCAGTGCGGCATCCGGTGTCGGGAGATCGAGGTCAGCAGCCAGGTGGGCGGCCAGCAGCCGACCGTCGGGCCCGAAGGCCTCCCCGACGGCGTTGACCACGACGAGGGCGCCCACCGTCACCCCCGACGACAGGACCTCGGATGCCGTGCCCACGCCCCCGCGCAACCCTCCGGTCCGCGCCCCGGTGCCGGCGCCCACCGCGCCCTCTGCCACCGGCCCCGAGCTCGCCGCCGCGAGGGCAGCGGCACCATCAGCCGGCCCCGGGTGGTTCAGCCAGACCCCGCCGCGCCCGAGGTCGAACAGGATCGCCGCCGGGACGATCGGCACCCGCTCGTGGGCGCCCGGCCCCACCGGCCAACCCCGACCGTCCGCGTAGAGCCCGGCGGCGACGCCGTCCGCGGCAGCCAGCCCGAAGGCGCTCCCGCCAGCGAGCACCACGGCATCCACCGCGTCCACGAGCGTGCGCGGATCGAGCAGGTCGGTCTCGCGGGTGCCGGGGCCGCCACCGCGCACGTCGACCCCGCCGACGGTGCCCGCAGGCGCGACGACGACCGTGACCCCGGTCAACCAGCCGGGCTCGTCCCGGGTGGCGTGGCCGACGAGCACGCCCGCGATGTCGGTGATGGCGTCGTCCGGTCCCGGGTGCACCCGCCCCAGCATGCCGGATGCCGGCCCCCCAGGTGGGGGACCGGCATCCGGGACTCGGCCGTGAGGCCGATCAGTGGAGCACGACGGGCGGTGCGACGTGCGCGGCATCCTCGTCGTCGAGCAGGTGCGACACCTCGCGCTTGCGGGGCAGGAAGTACGCCGGGATGAGCGTCAGGGACAGCAGCACCGCGGCGACCCAGAAGGTCGTGGCGAACGCGCTCGCCATGGCCTCGTTGACGGCGGCCATGAGGAACTCCTGACCCCGCTCGAGCAGGGCCGCGACCTCGGGGAAGCGAGCGGCGATGGTGCCCAGCTGGGCCGGGTCCGTGACGCCTGCGCTGGCCTCGCTGAAGGCCTTGGAGGCCTTGAGCAGGGGGTCGTTGCTGAGCCCGTTGGTGAGCACGACCGACATGATCGCGACACCGATCGACGACGCGATCTGCTGGCTGATGTTGAGCAGGGTCGAGCCGCGAGCGACCTCGTGCGACGTCAACGTCTTCAGCGCCGACGTCATGAGGGGCATCATCGTGCCGCCCATGCCCAGGCCCATGACGAACAGCACCGGGAGGATGTACCAGTAGCTCGTCGTCGCGGTGAGCTGGGTCAGGGCGAACATCCCCGCGATGATCGCGGCGAGGCCGAAGGGCACGATGCGCCCGACGGGGAGCTTGTCGGTGAGGGCGCCGGCGATGGGCATGGTGATCATCGCGCCGAGGCCCTGGACGGCCATGAGCCAGCCGGCCGCGAGCGCGGTCTCACCGCGCACCTGCTGGAAGTACGTCGGCACGAGCAGCAGGCCGCCGAAGAACGCCGCGGCGAACAGGAACATCGTGATGACCGACACCGTGAGGTTGCGGTTCCTGAACAGGCGCAGGTCGAGCAGCGGGTGCTCGGGGCGGAAGCTCCAGAACACGAACCCCACGACCATGAGCAGGCCGATGGTGCCGGGGATGATGACCTTGGGGGAGAAGAAGGTGCCCTCGCCCGGGATCGAGGAGATGCCGTAGAGGAAGAGCGCGAGGCCGGGGGACATGAGGGCCATGCCGACCCAGTCGAAGGACTCCGACGGCTCGGGGCTGTCCGAGGGCAGCACCATGAACGCGTACACGAGGGCGGCGGCGCCGATCGGCAGGTTGATGAGGAAGATCCAGTGCCACGAGTAGTTCTCGATGAGCCAGCCACCGAGGATGGGGCCGAAGATCGGGCCGAGCAGCATCGGCACACCGAGGATCGCCATGAGGCGCCCCATCCGGGCGGGCCCGGCCGCGCGGGTCATGATCGTCATGCCGAGGGGCATGAGCATGCCGCCGCCGAGGCCCTGCAGGACGCGGAACCCGATGAGGAGCTCGATCGAGGTGGCCATGGCGCACAGCACCGAGCCGGCGGTGAAGAGGAACAGGGCCGTCATGTACAGCCGCTTGGTGCCGAACCGGTCGGCCGCCCACCCGGTGAGCGGGATGACCGTGGCCAGGGCCAGCGTGTAGGCCGTCACCGTCCACGCGACGGTGGAGTACGGGAGGGGCTCACCGTCCACGGCGAACTCGGTCTGGAACGTCGGGAGGGCGACGTTGACGACGGTGATGTCGAGGATCGACATGATGGCGCCGAGGACGACGACGCCGGCCACCTTGAGGACGGCACCGTCGATCTTGTCGGGGTACTCGGGGTGGGCAGGGCTCGCGACGGGTGCGCTGGGTGATGACACGTGTGCTCCAGGTCCGGATGTGCGTGGTGGTCTGCCGGGCGGCTCGTCGGCGACCCCGAGGGGGTGGCGGGCCGGGCGGCAGTGCTGGCGTGGTGCTACTGATGGGCAACGGCAGCGGTGCCAAGAATCAAGTGTGCCTCAACGCACCGCGCGGCGATAACCCTTTCCGGGGCGAACTCTGAGTCCGCGGGTGGGAGCGGTGGCGGGCGGCCGGCATCCGCGTCGGTAGGCTGCTGCGGTGACCGAGATCGAGATCGGACGCGGCAAACGCGGCCGCCGGGCCTATTCCTTCGACGACATCGCCATCGTGCCCTCGCGGCGCACGCGCGACCCGGAGGAGGTCTCGGTCGGCTGGCAGATCGACGCCTACCACTTCGACATCCCGGTGATCGCCGCCCCGATGGACTCGGTGACCTCCCCGGCGAGCGCGATCACCTTCGGCCGCCTGGGTGGTCTGCCGGTGCTCGACCTCGAGGGCCTGTGGACCCGCTACGAGGACCCCGCCCCACTCCTCGCCGAGATCGCCACCCTCGACCCGGCGCTCGCGACCACCCGCATGCAGGAGATCTACCGTGCGGACATCGACCCCGACCTGGTCACCTCGCGCCTGCGCGAGATCCGCGATGCCGGGGTCACGGTTGCCGGTGCGCTCACCCCCCAGCGCACCCAGCAGCTGTGGAAGACCGTCGTGGATGCCGGGGTCGACCTCTTCGTCATCCGTGGCACCACCGTCTCGGCCGAGCACGTGTCGGGGCGCGCCGAGCCGCTCAACCTCAAGCGGTTCATCTACGAGCTCGACGTGCCCGTCATCGTCGGTGGTGCGGCCTCCTACTCGGCGGCCCTGCACCTGATGCGCACCGGCGCCGCCGGCGTGCTCGTCGGCTTCGGTGGCGGTGCCGCCCACACGACCCGGCGGACCCTCGGCATCCACGCCCCGATGGCCTCGGCCATCGCCGACGTCGCCGCGGCCCGCCGCGACTACCTCGACGAGTCCGGTGGCCGCTACGTGCACGTCATCGCCGACGGTGGCGTCGGCACCAGCGGTGACCTCGTCAAGGCGGTCGCCTGCGGTGCGGATGCCGTGATGCTCGGCGCCGCGCTCGCGCGCGCCACCGACGCTCCCGGCCGCGGTTTCCACTGGGGCCCCGAGGCGCACCACGCCGAGCTGCCCCGCGGTGAGCGCGTCGAGGTGGGGGCCGTCGGTGGGCTCGACGAGATCCTCTTCGGCCCCAGCCGCACCGCCGACGGCACGACGAACCTCGTCGGCGCCCTGCGCCGGGCGATGGCGACCTCGGGCTACCTCGAGCTCAAGGAGTTCCAGCGCGTCGAGGTCGTCGTCGCGCCGTACCAGCGCAGCTGACGACAACCACTCCCCGGGATGCGGGGCTATGGCTACTCTTCGGTAATGGCCGACGTCATCGCTGACCCGGAGCTCGACCCCGCCGCCACGTATGCCGTGGACCCGGCCCGGGTTCGAGCCCTCACCGCCCGCGTCATCGCGTCCGGGACGGAGGACGAGCTGCGCACGAGCACCCCGCTGACGGGGGCACCCCTCGCGGTGCTGCCCGTGTCCAGCGCTCGCGACGTCGTGGCGGCGGTCGACCTCGCCCGCGCCGCGCAGCGCGGCTGGGAGGCCACGCCCGTCGCTGAGCGGGCGGCCGTCATGCTGCGCCTGCACGACCTCGTCCTCGACCGCCAGCCGCAGCTGCTCGACCTCGTGCAGCTCGAGTCGGGCAAGGCCCGCGGCCACGCCTTCGAGGAGGTCGCCGACTGCGCCATGGTCGCGCGGCACTATGCCCGCCGCGGCCCGTCGATGCTCGCCGACAGCCACCACGTGGGCGCGCTTCCCCTGCTGTCCCGCGCCGTGGAGCACCACCGGCCCAAGGGCGTCGTCGGCATCGTCTCGCCGTGGAACTACCCCCTCAGCCTGGCCGTGACCGACGCCATCCCCGCGCTGCTCGCCGGGAACGCGGTCGTGCTGCGCCCCGACCCCCAGGGCTCCCTCACGGCCCTGGCCGCGGCCGAGCTCTTCGCCGAGGCCGGGTTGCCTGACGGGCTCCTGCAGGTCGTGCTCGGCCCGGGTGACCCGACCGGCCAGGCGGTCGTCGACCACACCGACTACGTCAGCTTCACCGGGTCGACCGCCACCGGGCGCCGGGTCGCCCAGTCGGCCGGCCGCCGCCTCGTCGGCATCTCCCTCGAGCTCGGCGGCAAGAACACGATGTACGTCGCCGCCGACGCCAACCTGCGCCGGGCCGTCGACGGTGCCGTGCGGGCCTGCTTCAGCTCGGCCGGCCAGCTGTGCATCAGTGCCGAGCGGCTCGTCGTGCACGCTGACGTCTACGACGAGTTCGTCCCCCGCTTCGTCGAGCGGGTCGCGCGGATGCGGCTGTCCACCGGGCTGCACTGGGGCGCCGACATGGGCAGCCTCGTGAGCGCCGACCAGAAGACCAAGGTGCTCTCCCACATCGAGGATGCCGTGGCCAAGGGCGCCCGCGTCCTCACCGGTGGTCACGCCCGCCCCGACATCGGCCCCCTCGTCGTGGAGCCGACGGTCCTCGAGGGCGTGACGGCCGCCATGGCGTGCCGTGACGAGGAGACCTTCGGGCCGGTCGTCTCGCTCTACCGCGTGACGTCCGACGACGAGGCGGTCCGCATGGCCAACGACACCGAGTACGGCCTCAACGCCTCGGTCTGGACCCGCGACGTGCGCCGTGGGCGGGCGATGGCGGCGCGCATCCACGCGGGGACCGTCAACATCAACGAGGGGTATGCCGCGGCCTGGGGCAGCGTGGCCGCCCCGATGGGTGGGATGAAGTCGTCGGGGCTGGGCCGCCGGCACGGCCGCGAGGGCCTGCTGAAGTACACCGAGACCCAGAACATCACGTCCCAGCACCTCATCGGCATCGCGCCGCTCGCCGGGATGACCGACCACGGGTTCGCCCGGGCCATGACCGGTGCGCTGAAGGTCATGAAGTCGTTGAGGATGCCGTGACGCCAGACGTCCCTGTCGATGTCGCGGTCGACGTCGACGTCGTCGTCGTGGGCTCGGGGTTCGGAGGCTCGGTCACCGCACTGCGCCTGGCCGAGAAGGGCTACCGGGTGCTCGTGCTGGAGGCGGGGCAGCGGTTCGAGGACGAGGACTTCCCGAAGACCTCCTGGGACGTGCGGCGCTACCTGTGGGCACCCCAGGTGGGGTGCTACGGCATCCAGAGGATCCACCGGCTGCCCGATGTCGTCGTGCTGGCCGGTGCAGGCGTCGGGGGCGGATCGCTCAACTACGCCAACACGCTGTACGTCCCGCCGCGCCCGTTCTTCGAGGACGAGCAGTGGAGCGACATCACCGACTGGGAGGCCGAGCTCGCGCCCCACTACGACACCGCGAGCGCGATGCTCGGCGTCGTGACCAACCCGTGCGAGGGGGTCGTCGAGGACATGATGCGGCGCACGGCCGACGACCTCGGCGTGGGCGAGACGTTCCGCAAGACCCCCGTCGGGGTGTTCTTCGGCCGTCCGGGCGAGACCGTCGACGACCCGTACTTCGGTGGCGCCGGCCCCCGGCGAACCGGCTGCACCGAGTGCGGCAACTGCATGGTCGGCTGCCGGGTCGGCGCGAAGAACACCCTGCGCAAGAACTACCTGGCGCTGGCCGAGGACCTCGGCGTCGAGATCCGCGCGATGCGCACCGTGACCCGGCTGGGAGAGGCGCCGGCATGCGGGCGACGCGCGACCGGCATACCGGGTGCTGCACGAGCGCACCGGTCCCGTGGGCGGGCGCGACGTCCAGGTCGTGACGGCCCGCCACGTCGTCATGGCCGCGGGGGCGTGGGGAACCCAGATGCTGCTGCACGCCATGCGCGACGAGGGTGAGCTGCCGCGGCTGTCGCCTCGTCTCGGGCACCGCACCCGCACCAACTCCGAGGCGTTGCTCGGCGCGGTGAGCCAGCGGGTGCCGTCGGGCGACGTCGACCTCACGCAGGGAGTGGCGATCACGACGTCCTTCCACGTCGGCGCGGACACGCACGTCGAGAACTGCCGCTACGGCAAGGGGTCGAACGCGATGGGCCTGCTCGCCACGGTCGCCGTTCCGGGCGGCACCGGTCGCCCGCGCTGGGTCGAGCTGGCCCGGCAGATCGGGAAGGACCCGTGGGGGTTCCTGCGGATGATGCCGATGGCACGTCGCTGGAGCGAGCGGATGGTCATCGGCCTCGTCATGCAGAGCCGTGACAACTCGCTGGCGGTGACGGGGAAGCGGGGCCTGTTCGGCCGGCCCGGCCTGACCTCGCAGCAGGGGCACGGCACCCCGAACCCGACGTACATCCCGGAAGGGCACGAGGCGATGCAGGCCCTCGCGCGGCGGTTGGGCGAGGCCACGGGCGGGTACACCGCGGCCGGTGGCTCGTGGTTCGAGGTCTTCGACGTGCCGATGACGGCGCACTTCCTCGGCGGCGCGACCATCGGGTCCTCGCCCGATCGCGGGGTCGTCGACGGCTACCACCGGGTGTGGGGGTACCCCGGCATCTCGGTCGTCGACGGTGCTGCCGTCTCGGCCAACCTCGGGGTCAACCCGGCGCTGACGATCACGGCGCAGGCCGAGCGGGCGATGTCGCTCTGGCCCAACCGTGGCGAGGTGGACCCGCGACCGTCCCAGGACGAGCCGTATGCCGTGCTCGCGCCGGTTCCTGCGGTGCGCCCCGCGGTGCCGGCCGGCTTCCCGCGGCGCCTGCCGGTGTCGGTGGGCCGCGCGACAATCGCTGGATGAGCAGTTCTCCGTCGGGTGGCTGGACCTTCACGACCACGATGTGGCGCTGGAAGGAGGGCGCCTGGCGGTTCGTCACCGTGCCCGAGGACGTCAGCGACGAGGTCGACGAGGTCGTCGGGGATGCCACCGGCGGCTTCGGGTCGGTGCGCGTCGAGGTGACCGTGGGGTCGACGACGTGGCGCACCTCGCTCTTCCCGTCCACCGAGGCCGGCGCCTTCGTGCTGCCGGTGAAGAAGGCCGTGCGGACCGCCGAGGGGCTGGGTGACGACGACCCGCTCGAGGTGACGATCCGGCTCGTCGACCGCTGACGGCATCCGAGCTCGTCGCTGCGCCACCCTTCGGGGCCGGGTCGAGGTCGTTATCGCGCGGATTCACGAGCACTATCACCTCGACTGCGCTGGGTCTGGAGTCAGGGCTCGTCGCGCCAGGATCGCCAGAGGGCGGCGTAGGAGCCGCCGCGCGCGATGAGCTCGTCGTGCGAACCGAGCTCGCTGACGACCCCGTCCTCGACGACGGCCACCCGGTCGGCGTCGTGGGCCGTGTGCAGCCGGTGCGCGATGGCCACGACCGTGCGCCCGTCGACGACGGCGGCGAGGGATCGCTCGAGGTGGCGCGCTGCCCGGGGGTCGAGCAGCGACGTGGCCTCGTCGAGCACGAGGGTGTGCGGGTCGGCGAGCACGAGGCGGGCCAGGGCCAGCTGCTGGCCCTGCGCCTCGGTGAGCGGGTGGCCACCCGACCCGACGGTGGTGTCGATCCCCAGGGGAAGGCTCTGCGCCCAGCCGGCGGCGTCGACGGCGGCCAGTGCCTCGAGCAGGTCGTCGTCGCTGGCGTCGGGCCGGGGCAGCCGCAGGTTCTCGGCGAGGGTGCCGACGAAGACGTGGTGCTCCTGGGTCACGAGCGCCACCTCCCCGCGCAGCACGGGAAGCTCGAGGTCGACGAGCGGAACCCCGCCACCGGTCACCCGACCCGTTCGCGGGCCGTCGATGCCCGCCATGAGGCGACCCAGGGTCGACTTCCCGGCTCCGGACGGCCCGACGATGGCCAGGCGCTCACCCGGCACGAGCCCCAGCGAGACACCGTGCAGCACGTCGCGGCCCTCGCGGTAGGCGTAGCGGACGTCGTCGACGTCCACCCGCTCACCGACGGGCAGCTCGCCGGAGGCGATGCGGTCAGGGGGCACCTCGGCCACCCCGAGGATGCGCGCCAGCGAGGTCGCCGCGAACTGGATCTCGTCGAGCCAGGAGATCAGCTCGCCGAGCGGGTCGAGCAGCTGCTGCACGTAGAGCGTCACGGCCGTCGCGGCGGCGATCGAGATGTGCCCCTCGTAGGCGAGCCACCCGCCCCAGAGCACGGAGGTGGCGATCGGCAGGAAGAAGCCGATCTCCAACCAGGGGAACCAGCGCAGCCGGAGCCCCAGCGTGTACGCCTCGGCGTCACCGCACTCGTCCATCGCCTCCTGGAAGCGCCGACCGCGAGCACCCTGCAGCCCGAGCGCGTCCATCGTGCGGGCGCCCTCGATCGTCTCGGAGGCCACACCGTTGAGCCGGGCGTAGGAGGCGTGCTCCCACAGGTAGCCGTTGCCGGCGCGCTTGAGGTACCAGCGCGAGGTCGGCACGTGGACGATCGCCGCCGTGAGCAGGGACAGCGCGGCCAGCGCTGAGGTGAGCAGGGCGGCGACGGCCGTGGCCGTCACCGTCGTCACCGCGACGACGATCGCGGGGATGCCGAAGCGGATGATGTGCGCGAGCGAGTCGATGTCGTTCGTCGTGCGGGCCACGAGGTCGCCCGTGCCGGCGCGTTCGACGGTCGACAGCGGAAGGCGCACCGACGAGGTGATGAAGTCCTCGCGCAGTCGCGCGAAGATGCGCTCCGAGAGGACGAACGAGGCTCGTCGGGCCACCCACGTGAGCACCGTCTGGGTGAGGATCGCCGCGACGAGCAGGCCGATGAGCACGTCGACACGACGCAGGCTGGCGTTGTCGGTCGTGACCTCCTGCACGACCTGCCCGACCACCCAGGGGCCGACGAGGGCCACGAGCGCGGCGATGCCGTGCCACAGCAGCACCCACGTGAGTGGACCCCGGTGGTGGCGGAGCAGCACCTTCGCGTGCTCGCGGACGGTGGCGCCCGACGCGATCGGCAGGGTGCGGGCGGCGTGGTCGGTGCGTCCCAGCAGCGGCGACATCAGTACTCACCCCGCAGGACGACATCACGGTAGGCCGGGTGCGAGCGCAGCAGGTCGTGGTGGCGCCCGGTCGCGGTCACCAGGCCGTTCTCGCACGAGGAGGACGACGTCGGCCGTGTCCAGCAGGAGGGGGCTCGCGGTGACGACGACGGTGGTGCGTCCCGCACGGTGAGCCGCCAGCCGCTGCGCGATCCGGGCCTCGGTGTGCGCGTCGACGGCGCTCGTCGGCTCGATGAGCACCAACACGTCAGGGTCGCGAAGAAGCGCTCGTGACAGGGCGATTCGTTGGCGCTGCCCGCCGGACAGGGCACGGCCACGCTCCTCGAGGTCGCCGTCCATCCCGCCGTCGAGCGAGTCGAGTGCATCGGAGGCGCTCGCGACGTGCACCACGGCATCCCGTGCGGTGTCGTCGGCACCGCCGAGGGTGTCGCGCACCGGGCCGCTGAACAGGTGGGGGTCGGCCTCGGACACGACGACGTGGGCCCGCACGACGTCGATCGGTTGGTCGTCGAGCTCGACGTCGCCCCACCGCACCCCGTGCCGGCCGGGCAGCAGCCGACCGAGGCGCAGGGCGATGTCGGAGGTCTCCTCGGGCCGGGCGCCGACCAGCGCCGTGAAGCGTCCGGGCGCGACGACGACCCCGGATGCCGGGTCCACCAGTGCCGTCCCCACATCGACCAACAGGTCGCTCGGGGGACGCCCGGCCGGCGTCGTGGTCGGGCTCGACCGCGAGGATCTTCACGACCCGGCGGGCGGCCACCCGCGTGCGGATGAGCTTGTCGACGAACTCGGTCGCCGTGCGCAGCGGCATCGTGAGGAAGGCCGTGTACCCGTAGAACGCGACGAGCTGACCCGGCGTGATCTCGCCGGCGGCGGCCAGGTGGGCGCCGATTCCGGTGACCACGACGACGAAGATCCCGGGGAGGAGCACCTGCGCGGCATCCAGCGTCGCCTGCACGGGTGACAACCGCACCCCGGCGAGGCGGACGCGGTCGGACTGCGCGGCGTACCGGGCCAGGAAGGTGTCCTCGCCGCCGATCCCGCGCAGCACGCGCAGGCCGGCCACGGTGTCGGCGCCGAGCGACGTCAGCAGCCCGGCCTCCTCGCGTTGCGCTGCCTGGCGGCGCTGCAGCGGCCGCATGACGAGGGCCAGCGAGGCGAGCAGCACCGGCCCACCGACGAGCATGATGACGCCGAGCAGCACCGAACCGCGCAGCAGGATGACCGAGACGACGACGAAGCTCACGATCGCGCCGGCGAACCGGGCGACGACGTCGAAGACCTCACCCATCCGCCAGAAGTCGCTCGCGAAGCTCGTGACGACCTCTCCGGCCGGCATCCGCCGCGTCAGCGCCGGCCCGGCGCGGCGCACCGCGCGCTCGGTGACCACCGCGGTGCGAAAGGACGAGAGCAGCCAGTTGCGCACGGCGAACCAGTGCCGCCCGTTCGTCGTCACCGCGCTGACCACGCCCAGACCCATGATCGCGGCAGACCAGGTCACGAGGGCGCGTGGGTCGCGGGCGACGAGGCCCTCGTCGATGGCCTTGCCGATGGCCGCGGGGACGAGCGCGATCGAGAGCATCCACGGCACCCCGAAGAGCACCCCGCCGAGGAGGGTGCGCCACTGGTGCCGAGCCAGCCAGAGGATCAGGCGGTCGGCGTCCAGGGGTGGGGCCGCGTCCGGGTCGGTCGCGTAGGGCCACGGGTGAGGGGACATCGTTCGTCACGCTAGGCGGCGCAGCCCCCGGCAGCCACCGAGTTTCCCGGTGACGTAGCCTCGGTGGCGTGTTGCGGACCGCGCTCCGACCGAGGTTCCTCGGCCTCCTCGGGATCGTCGTCCTCGTGGGCATCGCGTTCGGGTTCCTCGGACGGTGGCAGCTCGGTGTCGCCGAGAGCACGGCCTACCGCGAGGCCGTCGAGCAGGCCCGCGCCCAGGAACCCGCCGCGCTCACCTCGGTCCTGGAGCCGTACGCGCCCTTTCGCGGAGACCTCTCCTCGCGGCCGGTCACCGTGCAGGGCCGTTACGCCGCTGACGGCCAGCTGCTCGTGCCCGACCGCCGACTCGACGGAGTGCCGGGGCTGTGGGTGCTGACCCCGTTCGTCGTCGAGGGCACGGGGGCCACGCTGGCGGTGGTTCGGGGTTTCGTCACCGACCCCTCGGATGCCGGGCCGCCCCCCGCGGGGGACCTCACCCTCTCGGGTGGGCTGGCACCGGGGGAGTCACCCGTCTCCGAGCCGGTGGGCGAGGGGCAGATCGGCTCGGTCGACCTGTCCCTGCTCGTCAACTCCTGGCCCGGTGACATCTACAACGCGTTCCTGTTCCTCGAGTCCGAGGACCCGGCTGCAGCCGCGCAGCCGACGCGGGTGCCGACACCGCTCCCCGACACCAGCATCCAGTGGCGCAACGCGGCGTACGCCGTGCAGTGGTGGGTCTTCGCCCTGTTCGCGCTGTGGGTGTGGTTCCGGATGGTGCGTGAGGAGACCCTGCGCGAGAAGACCCTGCATGAGGAGAGCCGCGCGCGGGGCGGGAGATACTGGTGCCCGTGACGACGCCTGACACCAGCACCCTGACCATCGACGACGTCGACGGAGCCCGGTCGCGGCTGACGTTCTTCAAGGTCATGGCCTTCATCGTCGGGGTCGGGCTGCTCGTGCTCGTCGTCGAGATGGTGCTGTCCTACGGCTTCGGGATGAAGGGTGACGACAACCCGCTGCACTGGTGGCCCCAGCCGCACGGCTTCATCTACATGGTCTACCTCGTGGCGACGGCGCTGCTCGGCTTCAAGGTCGGCTGGTCGCTGACCAAGATGGTGCTCGTCATGCTCGCCGGGTGTGTGCCCTTCCTGTCCTTCTGGGTCGAGCGCCGGGTCGCGGCAGAGGTCGAGGCGGGGTTGACCGCCGCGCGCCAGTAACCTGAGCGCGTGAGCCAGACCCCCACCACGCAGCCCGAGACACCACACCTGGCCGAGCGGCCGGTGCTCGTCGTCGACTTCGGGGCGCAGTACGCCCAGCTCATCGCCCGTCGGGTGCGCGAGGCCAACTGCTTCAGTGAGGTCGTGCCGCACTCGATGCCGGTCGCGGAGATGCTGGCCAAGGACCCGGCCGCGGTCATCCTGTCCGGTGGACCGTCGTCGGTCTACGCCGACGGGGCCCCGGCACTCGACCCTGCGCTGTTGCAGGCCGGGGTGCCGGTGTTCGGCATGTGCTACGGCTTCCAGGCGATGGCCCAGGCGCTCGGTGGCACGGTGGAGCGGACCGGCTTGTCCGAGTTCGGCGCCACGCCGGCCACCATCCTCGACGGCACGTCCACCCTGTTCAACGGGCAGCCGGACGAGCAGTCGGTGTGGATGAGCCACGGTGACTCGGTGTCGGTCGCCCCGGAGGGCATGACCGTCACGGCGACGACGTCCGGCGCTCCGGTCGCCGGGTTCGAGGACGACGAGCGCCGGCTCTACGGCGTGCAGTGGCACCCGGAGGTGCTGCACTCGACGTTCGGGCAGCAGGTGCTCGAGAACTTCCTGCTGCGCGGGGCCGGCCTCGCGGGGGAGTGGACCGCGGCCAACGTCGTCGACGACCTCGTCTCCTCGGTACGAGCCCAGATCGGCGAGGCCCGCGTCATCTGCGGGCTCTCCGGCGGGGTCGACTCGTCCGTGGCGGCGGCCCTCGTGCAGAAGGCCGTCGGCAACCAGCTGACCTGCGTGTTCGTCGACCACGGGCTGCTGCGATCGGGTGAGGCCGAGCAGGTCGAGCAGGACTTCGTCGCCGCGACCGGCGTCGACCTCCTCGTGGTCGACGCGCGCGAGCGCTTCCTGTCGGCACTGGCGGGGGTGTCCGACCCCGAGGAGAAGCGCAAGATCATCGGCCGGGAGTTCATCCGGGTCTTCGAGCAGGCGGCGCGTGACGTCGTGGGGTCCCACGCGGGGGACGACGACCACCCGGTCGAGTTCCTCGTGCAGGGCACCCTCTACCCCGACGTCGTGGAGTCCGGTGGGGGCACCGGCACGGCGAACATCAAGTCGCACCACAACGTCGGCGGGCCTGCCCGACGACCTGCAGTTCAAGCTCGTCGAGCCGCTGCGCCTGCTCTTCAAGGACGAGGTGCGCCAGGTCGGGCTCGAGCTCGGGGTGCCCGAGGCGATCGTGTGGCGCCAGCCGTTCCCCGGTCCGGGCCTCGGCATCCGCATCGTCGGTGAGGTGACCGCCGAGCGTCTCGACATCCTGCGGGCCGCCGACCTGATCGCGCGCGAGGAGCTCACCGCCGCCGCCCTGGACCGCTCGATCTGGCAGTGCCCCGTCGTGCTGCTCGGTGACGTGCGCTCGGTCGGCGTGCAGGGCGACGGCCGCACCTACGGCCACCCGGTCGTGCTGCGTCCGGTCTCCTCCGAGGACGCCATGACCGCGGACTGGACGCGCGTGCCCTACGACGTGCTCGCCAAGATCTCGACCCGCATCACCAACGAGGTGCGTGAGGTCAACCGGGTCGTCCTGGACGTCACGAGCAAGCCGCCGGGCACCATCGAGTGGGAGTAGGGGCACTCCTCCCTGAAGGCACTCAGTCGGGCTCGTCGGTGCGCGGACGCGTGGGCCAGTGGTCGACGAGGTCGCCGGGCCCCAGCCCCAGAGCGCGCTCGATGTCCCCCGGCGAGGAGTCCTGCAGATAGCTCGACACCACTCCGGACAGGTCGCGCCAGTAGCCACGCAGGGTCGACTCCGACAGGTACAGCGTGCGGCTCAGCTCGGCATAGGTGAGCCCTCGGGCCCGGCCCGCGAGCACCTCGCGCTGGCGCTTGTTGAGCACCGTGACCCGGCCCCGACGCACCAGGGCCTCGATGAGTCCGGTGACGCTCGGCGGCGCCACGAGCTCGCCACGGGAGACCGCGAGGAACGCCGTCCGGGTCTCGGCCAGCGTCGACGACTTCGACACCACCCCGGTGGCACCGGCAGCCAGGCACGACGCGAGGACGAAGCGGCGCTCCTCCTGGGTGTAGACGCAGACGCGGTACCCGGCATCCACGGCGGCGTGGATCGCGGCGACACCCTGGGCGGCATCCGGCTGGCGCAGGTTCACCAGGTGCAGGTCGAGGATGACGACGTCGGCCCGCGGCGCAGCCGCCAGGAAGTCCTCGAGGCTGGGGTGGCTGGAGACGAAGGTCAGGTCGGGCAGCAGCACGGACAGCGACTCGCGCACGGCGGTGGCGTCGTCGACGAGGCTGAAACGGACGTCGGAGTCAGGGGAGTCGGGGGAGTCGGTGGTGGGCTCGCTCATCCGGCACCCTCTCGGGTCAGGGTGACCGTGGTGCCGATCCCCGGGACGCTGTCGATGGTGGTCTCGATTCCGTGAGGGCCCAGCTGGTCGAGGGTGAGCGTGCGGATGCCGACCCCGAAGGTCGTGTGGTCGGGGTCGAACCCGACTCCGTCGTCGTGCACCGTCACCGCCCACCCCGGGGCACCCTCCAGCTCTTCGGCATGGAGCACCACCCGGGTGGCGCTGGCGTGCTGGCGGACGTTGATGAGGATGCTGCGCAGGGCCGTGGCCACGTCGGTCGCCTCGGAGCCCAGGGTGGTGCCGCGCGCGAGGTCCGGGACGACGTCGAGGGGGAGGTCGGTGAACTCGGTCGCGATGTTCTCGACGAGCTCGGCGAGGTCATGGGGTTCCTGGCCCGACTGGCCGGGCATGCCCGCGAGGTAGGCGCGCATCCGGTTGAGCTCGGTGGCGGCCTGCACCCAGACCTGGGACGGGGTGCGGCTGTCGATGGCGCCGAGCTCGCCCTGCTCGACGAGGATCTTCATCAGCGCCGTGCCGTTGTGGATGGCGGACCGGGCCTTGCGTTCCTCGTCCTCGCGGGCCAACCGGGCTGCGTAGGCGCGGGACTCGTCGGCGTCCTGGGCGATCCGCAGCACGGCCCCGACCCCGGCCCAGGCGAGCGGCGCCAGGCCGAGCATGGTGAACAGCTCGCCGACGACGGTGGGCACGTCGGCAGCGGTGGCGATGATCGGGAGCACGTAGACCGTGCGGGCCATGACGAGCAGGCCGAGCAGGGCTCCCCAGATGCGAACGTCGCGGACGCCGACGAGGGAGGCCGCCACGGACAGCGAGTAGGCGCTCTGGAAGCCGACCCAGCTGCCGGTGCGCAGCTCGACGGGCACCGTGATGAGGCCGATGAGGATCAGCGCGACGGCGACGAGGGTGTCGAGGGTGGCCCACGCGGGGCCGGGCGGCCTGCGGCGGACCACGCACAGTGCGGCGGTCGCGAGGGCCATCGTGCTGGCGACCACCCACGTGAAGGCGGTCAGCGCCCGGTGCTCGGTGACGTCGAGGGCGGAGACCACCGACGGCAGCATCTGGGCGAGCGTCGCGACGCGAATGCCGGCGACGAAGAAGCCGATGGCGCGCTCGGCCCTCGGCAGGGTCGCCGCGGTCCTGCTGGCCCCCGGCCTCCGTCGAGACGGTCATCGCTCACCTCCCCGCGTCCGTGCTGTCCCGTGTCCACCGCATCCTCCCCCACGTCGGAGGGTGCCGACGCCCGTCTCGCGGGCATCAGGGCAGATCCGCACGAGTTCCGCGCTTTCGTTGGATGCCGGTCGCCTCCGCCACGCCGGCCGCACGCTGGTCCCGCGGACGACGCCGGGTGCCGACAGCGCCACTGAGGTCGCGAACTTCTCCGACACCACTGGGACGTCGGAGAAGTTCGCCCTTGACGGAGATATTTCTCCGGCAGCAGCCGAGTTCTCCGCCGTCACTGGGACGTCGGAGAAGTTCAAGGCCGCCGCGCCCCTCAGGCACCCCTCCCCGCACGAGTTCCGCGCTTTCGTTGGATGCCGTGGCGCCCGTCCCTGCGTCACGATGGTCAGGTGAGTCACTCACCGGTTCGCCGGTGAGGCAGGAGGGGTGAGCGCTGGCCCGGCCACCGGCAGTTCGTGCCGGTGGCCGGACCGTGCCTAGTCGACTCCGAGCGCTCGACAGGGCCCGGGTCGTGCACGGGGCGGCCACGGATGCCGTGGAGTCGGTCTCCGTCGGGCACCTCACCGACCGCTCGCCGTCTCGGTGGACTGCCGCTGAGGGCTGGATCACTGCCGCGCGAGGCCCCGGCATGGCAGGCTGTCCCCGGCATACTCACAGGTAACCAAAGGCGGCCACCCCCATGCAGAGCACGACGACCACGGTGACGGCCAGCGACGGCATCGCGCTCCACACGAACCGGTGGTTGCCGGACGGCTCGCCGAAGGCGGTCGTGCAGATCGCGCACGGGTTGGGTGAGCACTCTGGCCGGTATGCCCGGCTCGCCGAGGCCCTGACCGAGCACGGGTACGCCGTCTACGCGCACGACCACCGCGGTCACGGCGCCACGGCCAGCGACGCCGACCACGGCTACTTCGCCGACCACGACGGCTGGGCCACGGTCGTCGAGGACGTTCGCGCCGTGACGAGGTTCGCGCAGGACGAGCACCCTGGGCTGCCGGTCTTCCTCCTGGGGCACTCGATGGGTTCGTACCTGGTCCGCTGCTATGCCATCGAGAACAGCCGGGACCTCGCGGGGATCGTGCTCTCGGCAACGGGTGGTGACCCGGGCTGGCTCGGGAAGGTCGGGCCGCTGGTGGCGCAGGACCGAGGCACGACTGCGCGGCAAGCGGCACGTGAGCACCCTGCTGCAGGGCCTGCGTCAACGGCCCCTACAACGCAGCATTCAAACCGAACCGCACGTCGTTCGACTGGCTCTCTCGTGACGAGGCGGAGGTCGACAAGTACGTCTCCGACGACCTCTGTGGCCGCACCGCCACGTCGAGCTTCTTCATCGACCTGGCCACGGGGGTGGCCCAGAGCAACGACCGACGCCAGGTCGCCCGCGTGCGGCGTGACCTCCCGATCCTCATCGTCTCCGGCGAGAGGGACCCCTCCGGCCACGACGGCGTCGGGCCGCGTGCCGTCCGCGATCAGTACTCCTCGGTCGGCATCGTCGACGTCACGTGCACCCTCTACCCGGGCGCGCGCCACGAGATCTTCAACGAGACCAACCGTGACGAGGTCACGCAGGACGTCATCTCCTGGCTGGACGCGCACCTGCCCTGAGACCGGTCCGGGGCCGGACGGCGAGCCGCCGAGGAATCGGAACCGGGCGGCATCCGTGGCAGGCTTGGGCGGCAGCACCGCAGCCCCGAGACGTGAGGACCGACCAGACGCATGTGTGGCATCGCCGGATACCACGGGCTCCCCGCCGACCCAGCGCTCCTGGAGCGCATGAACGCGAGCCAGCAGCACCGCGGCCCCGACGGCGACGGCATCCTGGTCGACGGGCCCTGCGGACTGGCCCACCGTCGGCTGTCGATCATCGACATCGCCCACGGTCAGCAGCCGATGGACACCGCCGACGGGCGCTACTCCATCGCGTACAACGGCGAGGTCTACAACTACCTCGACCTGCGCGCCGAGCTCGAGGGCCTGGGGCGGGTCTTCGCGACCGACTCGGACACCGAGGTCGTGCTGCAGGCCTTCGCGCAGTGGGGCGACGAGGCGTTCGACCGGTTCAACGGCATGTTCGGCCTGGCGATCTGGGACCGGCACGAGCAGCGGCTGACCCTGGCCCGCGACCACTTCGGCATCAAGCCGCTCTACGTCGCCCGGGTCGCGAACCCGAGCGGCGAGGGTGAGGCGCTGCTGTTCTCGAGCGAGATCAAGCCGATCCTCGCGAGCGGCCTCTACGACAAGCGGGTCAACGACCGGTCGGTCTACCGCTACCTGCGCTTTCGCGCCCACGAGGACGGCACCGAGACCTTCTTCGACGGGATCGAGCGGCTGGCGCCCGGGGAGCTGCTGGAAGCCGACGCGAACGGCATCCGGCGTCGGATGTTCACGCGCCTGAAGGAAGAGCTCCTCGAGCTCGCCTCCGTGCAGCGCCCCTACGACGACGCGGCAGCGGCGGAGTACAAGCGCCGGCTCGAGGAGTCGGTGCGGCTGCGCCTCCAGTCGGAGGTCCCGGTCGGCACGAGCCTGTCGGGCGGTCTGGACTCCAGCGCCGTCGCCGTCATCATCAACCAGCTCCTGAACGAGGGTGACGAGCTGTCGACCCGGTCGGTCGGCACGCGCCAGAACACCTTCTCGGCGGTCTTCCCGGGGTCGATCAACGACGAGGAGAAGTACGTCGACGACGTCCTCGACATCTGCACCGGGCACGTCCAGGCGCACAAGATCCTCCCGACGGCGGACGAGTTCAAGGCTGACCTGCTCGACTTCATCCGCACCCAGGAGGAGCCGATCATCTCCTCGGGGCCCTACGCGCAGTACCAGGTGATGCGCGAGGCCTCCCAGCACGTCACGGTGCTGCTCGACGGCCAGGGCGCCGACGAGATGATGGCCGGCTACATCCCCTACTACTTCGTCTACCTGCGCCAGCTGCGCACCCAGGGGGCCACCCTCGCGGCCGCCGAGCTCGCGAAGAGCCTGGACGTGCTCTACCGGCTGGGGCGCTTCAAGCTCAAGGCGAAGGTCAAGCTCAAGAAGTCCATCCCGACGACGCAGCTGCTGAACCGCGACTTCGTGGCCGAGCACCGGGGCGAGCGCTACAGCTCCGAGGGCGCCAACCTCAAGAAGCGCCTCGTCGAGGACCTCTTCCACAACTCGCTGCCGAGCCTGCTGCGCTACGAGGACAAGAACACGATGCGGTTCTCGCTCGAGGGGCGCGTGCCGTTCCTCGACAAGGAGGTGCTGAAGTTCATCTTCAGCCTCTCCGACGAGGCGATCATCAAGGACGGCTGGAACAAGCGGGTGCTGCGCGACGCCACGCGCGGCCTGCTGCCGGAGTCGATCAACCGCCGCCGCAACAAGATCGGGTTCACCACCCCGCAGGGCGAGTGGTTCATGCGCCTGAAGAACCACTTCTACAACATCTTCCTCAGCGAGTCGTTCGCCAACCGCCCGTACGTCAACCAGACCGAGGTCATCGCGGCCTTCGAGGGGTGGATCAAGGGCGCGAACGACGTCGACACGATGACCTTCTGGCGCCTGATCAACCTCGAGCTGTGGATGCGCGAGTTCATCGACGACCACGACGAGGATGCCGGTGCGTCGGCCGCCGCTGCCGCAGTCCACGTCAAGACCGACTACGAGGCGAACGAGGGTCGCAGCCTGGACCTCGTGACCTCGCTCGGCGAGGACGTGCGGCGCTACCCGGTGCGCACCGAGCTCTTCAGCCGTGACGACGACCTCGACACCCGCGTGCTCGAGCACGTCGACTCCTTCTTCGCCGGGCTCCCGAGCGCCGGCCCCGAGCACGACGCCGCGACGCGCGGCCCGTGGTGGTTCTTCCTGTCCGAGAAGGTCGTCGCCATCACGCAGGGCCGGTCCTACTTCGTCTGGGACATCAAGGTCGGTCGTCCGGCGCGGGTGCTGTCGCGCTACGTCACCCGCACGCCGGCGGGGATCGGCCTGGGCAGCCCGTTCACGATGCAGCTGGCCATCCAGGAGGCCGGCCTGCCTCGGGTGCTCTACGCGTCGGCGGGCGGGGCGGTCGGCAAGGTCATCGGGAGGAAGGGCCTGTTCTACGAGCTCGTCGGCAACCAGATCAACGCGATCGACGGGCCGACGGAGTACTCGGCCTACCCCTCGAACGTCTCCGCCAAGCTCGCACCCAAGGACCCGGATGCCGTCGCGGCTCGCCTCAGTGCCGCGATCCGCGAGCGGGTGCCCGAGCCGTGGCGCTCATCGTTCGGCGGCACCGTGATCATGGACGCCAACGACATCGGTCGCACGGTCCTGGGCTCGGACGTGCCCGGTGACTGGACCCGCTTCGAGGAGATGTTCGCCGACAACCCGCTCGGCCAGGGCTCGCAGCAGACCCCGATGGCGATGGTGTTCCTTCGCGAGCACGCCCCTCAGGCGTAGAGCGGTTCCTCGCCCTCGGCCGGGGGCTCGACCTTGGGGCTGGCAGTCCACAACAGCCAGCCCAGGGCACCCAGCGGCACCTCCATGAGGTGGGTGAAGATCGAGAAGAGCACCAGACCTGCGGCGGCGCCTCCGGGGTCGGCCCCCCACCCGACGAGCACGATGGAGGTGGCCACCTCAGTGACGCCGATGCCACCGGGAGTGATGCCGATGGTCGTCAGCAGCCGGCCGATCGCGTACGCCGCGAAGAGGAGACTGAGCGGGAGGGTGACGCCGGTGCTCCGCATGATGACGACGAACAGCACGAAGTACGCACCGAAGAACCCGATCATGCCCAGGGTCATCGACCACCACGCGCGGCCGACGACGTGCTTGATCCGTCCGCGCAGGTCACTGACGAGCTCTGAGATGCGCATCGTCGACTCGGGTCGTCGCCTCCGCACCAGCGGACCGATGACGGCGTCAAGGCCACGGCCGATGGCCTGCGCCGCGCGCTCGCTCGCGACGACGGCGACGAGGGCCCCGAGGATCGCGAGCCCGGTGAACGTGCCAGCCACCGCCAGGTCAGTGAGCGAGCCTGGGAGGGTGACGCCACTGAACCAGAGCACGGCCATCGCGATGACGGGCAGGGCGATGCGGGCCAGGACGTTCCAGACCCCCGTGACGACGACCGACGTGGACGTCGCGCGGCGGGAGAAGCCCCACGACCTGCAGATCGCGTAGGTCGCGGCGAGCCCGACGGCACCTCCGCCGGGAAGGAGGTTGGACACCGAGGACCCGCACAGGTTGACGATCAGGGCCTTGCTGTGGGTCAGCCCGGGCAGCGAGCCGGTGAAGGTGAAGGTGTAGCACCACAGTCCGAGGAGCATGAGCAGCTGGAACCCCACGGCATGACTCAGCGGGATCGTCGCGATGACGTCGCGCGATGGCACCCCACGTGGTCTTGGCGAAGTACGGAAGGCCCCACACGAGGAGGGCGACGGCGAGCCCCACCCCGATGACCCCCTGGAGTGTCTTGCGCGCGCGCGGGCTCACGCGTCCCCCTCGAAGATCTCGGTGTGGATGGGGCCGCCGGTGGGCAGCGACGGGTCGCGGAACCACTCCCGGCCGAAGACGACATCGTAGATCGGGCGCGGGATCCGCAGGAAGGCAGCGAGGGTGCGGTCGCCCGTCTGCCCGCCCTCCCCGACGGATGCCGCGCCACCGCCGGTCGCCTGGGACGCGTGCGCCCGCATCGACTCCCGCTTGGCCCGGACCTGGCTGCGGACGTCGATGCGGTGGGTGATGTCCGCCCGAGCGGTGAAGGCCCGCTCGAAGGAGGTCGGGTCGAACTCCGCGGGGAACCGGTAGACCCGACCCACCGCGCGGACGGCCCGCACGATGGTGTCTCGCGGCACGGTGGCCTCGAGGACTCGCGGGGTGCCGGCGATGACGGCGGCGCGGGCCCCGACCTCGTGGACCCGCACGTGGTCGCGGTGGCCGTAGCCGCCGTTGGGGTCGTAGGAGATGAGCAGGTCGGCGCGTTCCGTGCGCAGGACCGCCGCGAGGCGTTCGGCCGCCTCCTCGACCGGGGCGCGCGAGAACCGGACGAGACCGGGCGCGTCCGGTTCCGGCTCCGGGCCGCTTCCGCTGTCGGCATAGCCCAGCCACTCGACCCGGGCGACCCCGAGCGCCTCGGCCGACCGGCTGGCCTCCTGCAGGCGCAGCCCTCCGAGCCGGCCGTCGGCCCGCAGGTCGTCGGCAGCCAGGCCCGCCCCGCCATCGGTCGCCAGCACGAGCACGACCCGATGGCCCTCGCTGGTCAGGCGCGCCATCGTGCCTGCCGTCAGGAGGGCCTCGTCGTCGGGGTGGGCATGGAAGGCCACGATCGTGCGAGACATCGCCGCCCATCCTCGCGCATGGCAGGCTGTCCGCTCGTGAAGGTCGCCATGCTCACCGACTGCTATCCGCCACGCCTCGGCGGGATCGAGAGCCAGGTGCGAGACCTGTCCCGCCAGCTCGTCGCAGCCGGCCACGTGGTCGAGGTGTTCACCGCCACGACCGGCCCACACGGCGAGCGCGGAGGCGCGACCGAACGTGGCGAGGACGGCGTCACGGTGCACCGGCACGCGATCCCGCTGCCGGGCGGCATCCCCGTCAACCCGTTCGCGGCCCCGGAGGTGCGGCGTCGACTCGCTGCCGGGGGCTTCGACGTCGCCCACGCACACCTGGGTGTCGTCAGCCCGTTCGCGACCGACCTCGTCCCGGTCGCGCTGGGGGTGGGGCTGCCGGTGGCGGCGACCTTCCACTGCGTCATCGAACGGTCCGGGATCGTCCTGCGGGCGATCGGTCACCTGGCGCGCTGGTCCCAGCGCGGCGTCGCCCTGAGCGCGGTGTCCACGATGGCGGCCCAGCGCGTGTCCGGCGCCGCTCGCGGCGCCCGCGTCGAGGTGGTCCCCAACGGCGTGGATGCCGGGTGGTGGCACCCGGGTGTGGCCCCGGCATCCGGCGTCGGGGACGGGGCGGTGCACGTCGTGTCGGCGATGCGCATGGTGTCGCGCAAGCGCCCGGCGGCGATGCTCGAGGTGCTGGAGCAGGCACGCTCGGTGCTCGACCCCGGGGTCGAGCTGCGCGCCACCATCGTGGGTGAGGGACCCCGGCGCAGGCTCATGGAGCACCACGTGCGCTCGCGCGGACTGCGCTGGGTCGAGCTGCCCGGGCGGGTCACCAAGGACGAGCTGCGCGCGCTGCACCAGGGCGCCGACATCTACCTGACGACAGCACTGCTCGAGGCGTTCGGCATCGCCGTGCTGGAGGCACGGGCTGCCGGGCTGCCGGTCGTCGCCCGGCGAGGCACCGGCGCGGACGACTTCATCCGCGACGGTGTGGACGGGCTGCTCGCCGACAGCGACCCGTTGCTGGCCGGGGCACTCGCCCACCTGGCGGCTGACGGTGGACTGCGGGGCCGGATGCGCGCTCACCTGCTCGCCACCCCGCCCACCCAGGACTGGCCGGGTGTCGTGCAGGCGACCCTCGCCGAGTACCGCCGGGCCGGGGCGACGGCGTCGTGATCACCGTCGCCGGCACCCACGCGGGGCGCGAGGTCGTGACCTTCGCGCTCGCCCACGGCGAGGACCCGGTGGCCGGTCTCGAGCGACGTGGCTGGGCGGGTCGGGTCGAGTCGGTCGACGGGGTGCTCGGTGACCTCACCGTCCGGTATGCCGTGGCCCCGGTGGCGCACGACGCTGCACCGGGGGAGCCGTCCGGACCCGAGGGGCCGGGGTTGTCCCGCTCCGAGCGGCTCCGGATCGAGCCCCACCAGCGCGTCGCGGCCTACGCCGTGGTCGTGGCGGAGGGGCGTCTGCTGCTCACCCAGCTCGCCCCTCGCACCGGCGCTGCCGGCCGCTGGAACCTGCCGGGTGGCGGCATCGACCCGGGCGAGTCGCCGGTGGATGCCGTGGTGCGCGAGGTGGCCGAGGAGACCGGCCAGGTCGTCGACACCGTGCGCCTGGTCGACGTGATGACGCAGCACTGGGTGGGGCGCTCGGCCCGGGGGCTGGAGGACTACCACGCGGTGCGCCTGCTGCACACGGCCCGCTGCGCCGAGCCGACCCGCCCCGTCGTGCACGACGTGGGCGGGTCGACGTCCGACGCTCGCTGGGTGCCCCTGGACGACCTCTCGTCGGTCGAGGTCGTGGCGAGCGTGCCGGTTGCCTTGCGCGCGGTCGGTCTCGCCTGAGGTCACGGTCAGTCGCGGGTGCGGCTGCCGCGCAGCCCGATCGCCCCGACGATCACCACGACCAGGCCCGCGGCGACGACCGTCCACGGACCGAGGTCGGTCCACGGGAGGCTGAGGTCGGTGAGCTGGGTGAGGAACGTGGCCGCCGCGAACAGCAGCCCGAGGAGGCCGAGCACGACCGCGAACGGTGCGGGCCCGCTCAGGTACGTCGGCTCGGGGAGGGCCGGTGCCGTGGTTGGCGTGGTCGCGCTTGCTGGCGTGGTTTCCGTGGCCACGGTCGGCGAAGGCGGTGCGTCGAAGACCTCGGTGGCGAGGGTGTCCGAGCGGGGGGTGTCTGGGGTGCTGGGGCTGCTGGGGGTGCTCATCACTGCTCCTGGATGGTGATCCGGCCGAGACTGAGCTCGGCGTCGATGACGACCTCGACGGGGGTGTCGCCGATCGTCACGGACTGGCTGACGTCAGGCCCGGCGGACTCGTCGACTTCGGTGACCGTGGAGCCGGTGTGGCGGACGGCGCCGAAGCCGACGTTCGCGTCGATCCTGGCGTCGAGGCCGGCAGGGACGAGGATCGTCAGCTCGCCGGCACCCATGTCGACCACGATGGTCTGCGGGGTGGTGCGGGGCGTCGTGGTGACGAGCGCGTCGAGGTCGAGGACGGCATCCCCCGCTCCGAGCTCGAAGGTCGTCGTGCCGACGGCCGGCAACCGGGCGCCACGTCTTGTCACCGACGCTGCTGCCGTTGGGCACCTGGGACGCGATGAGGGAGATGGCGAGCATGGACGACAGGGCAACCACGAGGAACCCGCTGAATCCGGACGCGCGTCCGCGCAGGCCGAGGGCCAGGACGACGAGGCTGACACCCGTGAGGGCGAGGAGGAAGGCCAGGGTGGCCGCGCTCCCGGGGAACTCGGTGGGGCCGTCGAGCGCGGCGCCCAGGCCGATGCCGATGAGCGCGATCCCGAGGGACACCAGGCCGATGAAGGCGCTGGGGCGGCGGCGACGAGGCTTCGGCGGCGGGGGAGGAGCAATGGGTCGCGGCGGGACGGGGGGCGTCGGCTGGCCGCCGTACGGGGTCGGGTACTGACCTGGGGCCGGGGTCGCGTACTGCCCCGCGGCCGGGGTGCGGTACCCGCCGTAGGGCGGTGCCGTGGGTGGTGCGGACATGGTCTCTCCTGAGGGGGTGGGCGGGAATGGGGGAGCTGTCGGCCCGTCGAGCGCGCCACGGCGGCTCAGGACGAACCAGGCGATCAGGGCCACCGGCAGGAGCCACAGCGGTGCGATCCACCCGTCGCCCGAGCCGACCGAGAAGATGCCGCCGAACACGAGGAGGCCGGCCAGCACCAGCAGCGCGATGGCGCCGACGTCGCCGTGCCGGATGCCGCGCTCGGCCAGGATCTCTCCCTGGCGGTCGGGCATGAGCAGCCACAGCAGGACGTAGAGGGTGATCCCGATGCCCCCGACGAAGGCCAGGATGATCGCTGCAGCCCGGATGAGGATCGGGTCGACGTTCAACCGGTGCGCGAGCCCCGAGCACACGCCGCCGAACCACCGGGCCTCCGAGTCGCGCACGAACCCGCTGGTCCGCAGCCGACCGAAGGAGTCGTCGAGGAAGGAGGGGCCGGCCGGCGGTGCACCGGGTGGAGGTGCGCTCGGCGGGGGGCCGGTGGGTGGCAGGTTCTGCGTCATGGCCTCAGCCTCGCGCTCCCCGCAGGCCCCCCGCCATGAGGGTCGACCCTGAGCCCCCCCTGACCACACCCCTGACCGACCCCCGGCCGGGGCCACAACCGTCCCGGGGTACGTCAGGATGGAGGGGTGCCGACACCCTACGAACCCGCAGGCGCGCCCCCGCGCGCCGGGATGCCGCCGAGCACTGACGCGGGGATGGCCGCAGCAGGCTGGCCGTCCGCCCCGCCGCGGCCGCCGCTCGTGCGGGCACGAGGCAGCGGCTGGACGCCCGGCGTGTGCGCGGCCGTGGCCCGCCACCTGGGGGTGTCGACCCGAGTCGTGCGGTGGACCTTCGTCATCCTCACCCTGATCGGCGGTGCGGGCGTCGTCGCCTACGCGTTCCTGTGGGCCCTCACTCCCGAGGGTGACGTCACCGACGCCTCGACCGGAGAGGCCCCCGTCGCGTCCGATCGCCGACAGTGGGGGGCGATCATCCTCATCGGCGCGGCGCTCGTCCTCGTCGGCGGCGTCCTCGTCCTCCCGGTCCTCGGTGGGTCGCTCATCGGGTCGGTGCTCGTCCCGCTGTTCACGATCGCGGTCGGCGCGATCGTCGCGTGGTCCAACCTCGACGATGCCCAGCGCTCCCGGTGGCTCGAGTCAGGATCGGCGACCAACCGGTTCGGCTGGATGCGGGTCGCGCTCGGCGTCGGGCTGACCGTCGCAGGCATCCTCGTGCTCGTCACCCGAGGCGAGTCCTTCTCGGCGGTGTGGGACGCGCTCCTCGCCGCCATCGCGGTGCTCGTCGGGGCGCTCATCATCGCCGCGCCCTGGGCGCTGCGCCTCTGGGGGGACCTGCGGCGTGAACAGGTGGCGTCCGCACGGGCGACCGAGCGGGCCGACATCGCTGCCCACCTGCACGACTCGGTGCTCCAGACCCTCGCCCTCATCCAGCGCCAGTCGGGGGATGCCGCGGCCGTCACCCGCCTCGCCCGCGCCCAGGAACGCGAGCTGCGGTCGTGGCTGTACGACGGCCCACAGGGTTCGCAGTCGACCCTCGCGGCTGCCGTCACCGAGGTCGCGCACGAGGTCGAGGACCTCCACGGCCAGGTCATCGACCTCGTCGTCACCGGCGACCGGCCCTACGAGCCGCACGGCGCGGCGCTGACGCAGGCGATGCGTGAGGCACTGCTCAACGCGGTGCGCCACGGTGGTGCGCCCGTGACTGCCTACGTCGAGATCGGGCCGGCCGGTGTGGAGGCGTTCGTGCGCGACCGGGGCACCGGATTCGACCTCGACGACGTGCCGGGTGACCGGCTCGGGGTGCGCCAGTCGATCCTGGGGCGGATGGAACGACACGGGGGGACGGCGCGAGTGCGTCGTCGCGACGACGGCACCGAGGTGGAGCTGCGGCTGCCACCACTACAAGGAGATCAACCATGACGACGAAACAGCCCGCTGCAGGCGCCACGCCCCGCCCCCCGGTGCGGGTGGTGCTCGTCGACGACCACCGGATGTTCCGCACGGGGGTTCGAGCCGAGCTCACCGAGGCGATGGGTGCGGCCGGAGGCCCGCCGGTGTGCGACTTCGTGGGCGAGGCGCCCGACGTCGACACCGCCATCGCCGTGATCCGTGCCGAGCGGCCCGACGTCGTGCTCCTCGACGTCCACCTGCCGGGTGGCTCCGGCAACGGCGGGGTCGACGTCATCCGCGGCTCCTTCGGGGTCGAGACGGCATCGGGGGCGCCGGTGCGCTTCCTCGCGCTGTCGGTGTCGGATGCGGCCGAGGACGTGATCGCCGTCATCCGCGCCGGCGCCCGTGGCTACGTCACGAAGACGATCGGTGCTCGTGACCTCATCACGGCCATCCGGCGCGTCGCTGACGGGGATGCCGTGTTCTCGCCGCGTCTGGCCGGGTTCGTCCTCGACGCCTTCGGGGCCGCGGCTGGTGAGATCGCCGAGGTCGACGAGGAGCTCGACCGGCTCTCCGCGCGCGAGCGTGAGGTGATGCGCCTCATCGCCCGCGGCTACCAGTACAAGGAGGTCGCGAAGGAGCTGTTCATCTCGGTCAAGACCGTCGAGACCCACGTGTCCTCGGTGCTGCGCAAGCTGCAGCTGTCCTCGCGGCACGAGCTGACCGCCTGGGCCATGGGGCGCCGCCTCCTCTGACGCCGGGGTCTCCTACGCTGGTCCGCATGGAGATCGTCGAACGCCTGCTGGTCCTCACCCACCTGCTCGGCATGGCCGCGATCGTCGGCAGCGCCGTGTTCGTCGCGCGCGGGGTGGCGACGCCTGCCCTGGTGTGGGGAGCGCGGGCGCAGCTCGTCACCGGCCTCGTCCTCGTCGGGCTCAAGGAGATGGACGGCGGGGGCCTGAACCACGCCAAGATCGGCGTCAAGCTGGTCGTGGCGGTCGCTGTCGCGGCCTGCGCCGAGATCGCGGCGGGCAAGGCCAGGCGCGGCGATCCCCGCCCTCAGCTCGTGACGGCGGCCGGGGCGCTCGCGATCCTCAACACGGCCATCGCGGTGCTCTGGACCGGCTCGGACGACTGACCCGCGTCTCGACCCGTCAGGCGCCGAGGAACGCCGCGACCCGGTCCTTGGGCCGGCCGATGATCGCGCGGTCACCCTTGACGACGACCGGTCGCTGGAGCAGCCGAGGGTGCTCCACGAGCACGGCGACGATCTGTTCGCGGGTCTGCACATCGGCGTCGGTCAGGCCCTTCTGGGCGAAGAACGCGTCGCGCCGCACGAGGTCGGTCGCCGGGTCCTCGAGCTTGTCGAGCAGGTCGCCGATGGCCGCGGCATCGAGTGGCGTCTTGAGGTACTCGACGACCTCGGCATTCACTCCCGCGGCGTTGGCGGTGTCGACCGCGTGCCGCGACGTCGAGCAGTTGCGGTGGTGCAGGATCGTCACGTCACTCATGGCGCCCAACCGTAGCCGGGCCACGGCGTCCGTCGGTCAGGGGATGAGCAGCAGCTTGCCCTGGCTGCGCCGGGCCTCGAGGTCGGCGTATGCCGTGGCGGCGTCACGCAGCGGGTAGCGGCCCCCGACCGTGACGCGCAGGGTGCCGTCGGCGACGGCTGCCAGCACCTCGTCGGCGCGCCACGCGAGCTCGGCCGGCGGTGGCGAGGTGGTGCGGCAGGCTGGGCCTGGTCACGAACACCGAGCCCGCGGCATTGAGTCGCTGCAGGTCGAAGGGCGGGACCTGGCCGGAGGCGCCTCCGTAGAGCGCGAGCAGGCCCCGGGGCCGGAGCGACGCGAGCGAGGCCTCGAAGGTGTCCTTGCCGACACCGTCGTAGGCGACGTCGACCCCCACCCCTCCGGTGGCCGCCCGAACCGCTGCCGCCACGTCGGGCTCGGTGCGGTAGTTGATCGTGTGGTCGGCGCCCAGGTCGGCTGCGGTGGCGCACTTCTCGTCGGTGCCGGCCGTCGCGATGACGACCCCACCGAGGGTCTTGACCATCTGGACGAGCAGCTGTCCGACCCCGCCGGCGGCCGCGTGGACGAGGGCGGTGGTGCCCGGACCGACCGCATGGGTGCTGCGGGTGAGGTAGTGCGCGGTCAGGCCCTGGAGCATCACGGCGGCGGCGAGCTCGAGGTCGACCGCGTCCGGGACGGCCACGAGGTTGCCCACGGGGATGCACGCGTGGCTGGCGGCGCTGCCCGGGCCGAAGGGCCAGGCGACCCGGTCCCCGACAGCGAAGCCGTCGACGTCCTCGCCCAGCGCCGTGACGACACCCGACCCTTCCCGGCCGAGCACGAAGGGGGTCGCCATCGGGTAGATGCCCTCGCGCTGGTAGACGTCGATGAAGTTGACCCCGGCGGCGGCGACCTCGATGAGCACCTCGCCGGCGCCGGGTCGGGGCACGTCACGCTCCTGCACGGCGAGGACGTCCGGGCCTCCCGGACGGGTGACGACGAGGGCGCTTCCGGTGACGGGACTCATCCCGTCACCTTAGGACGCCGCGTGTCGCGCGGCCGTCGCCAGGCGGTTGATGTGGGCTCGTTCGAGTGGTGAGGCTCGGGGTCGTCGCCGTGTTCGCGGCGCGGGTGGGCCTGGGCCTGGGGTCGTCGAGTTCAGGGGTTCGCCAGCCCCAGCCGGTCAGGGGTGGTGCCTGTGCGTGGTGGGTGTGTCCGGTGGGGGTGGTCCAGCGCAGTTGCCTGGGGTGGCCCGGGGACAGGCCGGTGTGGATGACCTCCACGTGCCAGCCGGGGGCTTCCTTGACGTAGTTGCAGCGGGCGCACGCACCGTTGCCGTTGGGGTAGCTGGTGGGGCCGCCGTCGCGGGCGGGGTGGGTGTGGTCGGCGTGCACGATGAGCCCGTCGCACCAGGGGGTGGTGCACACGTCGTCGCGCAGGATGAGCATCCGTCGCAGGAGCCCGGTGAAGGTGCGGCGTGTGGAGTCCATGGCGACGAGGTCCCGCCCGTTCGGGGAGGTGAACAGCCGCCGCAGCCACACCGTGGCTGGCCCCTCGCGGCCAACCGCGTCGGCGCGGTCGGCGGGTGCAGGAGCGTCAGCGCGGGCAGGAGTGCCGGCGGGGTCGTTCAGTCCTTCGCGCAGCCAGGACCGCGCCACGGGTGCGGGTACGGATCCGTGGCCGGGGATGCGGGCGGGTTCGTTGACCGACCGCTTCGGGTCGCCGACGCCGAACAGGGCCATGTCGGTGATCACCAGGTGCACTTCGACCGGCTGCACCTGGCCGGTGGCGCGCCCGGACAGCAGCCGCAGTGCGGTGTCGGCCATGACCGCGCCGACTCCGCGGCCGTCGGGTTCCTCGTCGGGGCACTGTACCGCCCACGACCGTCCTGGCCCGGGCCTGCAGGGCCGCGTACGCCCCGACGATGTCTTTGAGGGGGCCGAGGACCGTGAGGTAGGCCATCCCGTCCGGGGCTGGCCTCGTGGTGACCCGACGCGAACGCACCGCGGCGTCTCGTCGGCGGACCACCGACGCCGCGTCGAGCTCGGCCGCGACCCGACCCGCCGCCCGGGTGACGCCCTGCACCCCGAGGCTGCCGATCACCGACGCCAGGCGCCGGTCGACCTCGGCCCGGTCCTGCACGGACAGGCACGCCGTGGCCTGAACCATCGCGACGGCGTGCCGTTCCCCGATGACCCCATCGGTGAGGGCGGCCATCGTGTGCGGCATCTCGTGCACCAGCGCCCGTGCCAACCCGACGAACCGGTCTCCCAGGGTCGGGGACTCCCGCCGGGCCAGCGCGACCTGGGACCCGACCGAGCGGGCCACGTCCCGCGGGCGGGCCTGTTCCTGCGACCGCCGGAACTCGTCGGTGGCCCGGGCCTGCGCGGCGCAGGCTGACCCCTTGACCCGCTCCAACGCCGACACCAGAGATACCCGCTCCGCGTCACTGAGGGCGTCGACGTCGACCCCGGCCAGCCACGCCCGGAACCCGTCAACCCGCACAGACACGGCATCGGACTCGACGTGCCGCTGCGGCATCCGAAACCGGCTGCGGCACAGCCGTACCCGGCCACCCGGCCCGCCCCTCAACCACCTGTCCGTCCCCCATGAGAAAACCGTACACCTGTCCACCGACAGGCCCCCTCCACCCATCCCAGGCCTGTGGACAGTCTCGGGCTCGTGGGCTGTCAGGAGCGCAACGACAGGAGCACGGCATCCAGCATCTGCGGCGTGAGCCGACCCGTGAAGGTGTTGTGCGGGCTCACGTGGTAGCACCCGACGAGGCGGATGCCGCGCCCTGCCGGCGTTCGCAGCGTCACCTCCGCGCCGTGCCCGAACCGCGGCTTCGGCCGTGGCACCTCCCAGCCGAGGGCGCGCGCCGCGACGAGGGTGGCATCCCACCCGATCGCCCCGAGGCACATGACGGCGCGCAGCCGGGACGATGCCGCCAGCTCGAGGTCGCGCTCGAGCCAGGCCGAGCAGGTCGCCTTCTCGCTCGGTGTCGGCTTGTTGGCGGGAGGGGCGCACCGCACCGCCGCGACGATGCGCATGCCCGTGAGCGCCTGCCCGTCGCCGGCGGCGACCGAGGTCGGAAGGGCGGCAAAACCGGTGCGGTGCAGCGCAGCCCAGAGGACGTCGCCCGACGAGTCGCCGGTGAACATCCGACCCGTGCGGTTGGTGCCGTTGGCCGCGGGAGCCAGGCCGACGAGCAGCACGTCGGCCTCGGGGTCGCCGAACGACGGGCCGGGCCGCCCCCAGTACGGCTGCTCGGCGAACGACGCCCGCCGGCCGGTGCGCGCGACGTCCTCGCGCCACCGCACGAGTCGGGGACAGGCCCGGCACACCGAGATTCGCGCCTTGGAGCTCGCGGATGCCGTCCGCCCCGGCGGCCAGTCGCCGCACCCCCGCCGGGGTGCGGGCAACGGGGGTCGAAGCCGTCGCCGGATCGCCCGGCCAGCCGGTGCCGGGAGGTGCCGGGCTGTCGAAGTACTCCCCGGTCACCGGGTGTGGGGCCTGCTCGTCCATGGCACTCACCCTGACACCGACCGCCACGCCAAGGCTGCTGATGCGCGAAGATCCCCCCATGGCACGAGTGACGGTCGTCGGTGGCGGGGTGGTGGGCCTGACCACCGCCCTCGAGCTCGCCGTGGCGGGGCACGCAGTGCAGTGTGTCCGGGACCAGCCGGTCACCGACACGGTCTCGGCGGTCGCCGGCGGGCTCTGGTTCCCGTACCACGTCGAACCGCGGGAACGCGTGATCGGCTGGGGGAGAGCGGCACTGGTGCGGTTCGAGCAGCTGGCGAGCGACCCGGCATCCGGGGTGGCGTTGCGCGAGGGGATGATCGTCGAGCGGGGTCCGGCAGATCGGTGGTGGACGCAGGGCCTGCCCTCGTGGCGCGACGCGGGCACGGCCGAGCTGCCGGCGGGCGCGACGGGAGGCGTCGTGGCCACGGTGCCCCTCGTGACGATGCCGGTCTTCCTCCCGTGGCTCGAGAACCGCTGTGCCGAGGCCGGGGTCGCGCTGGTGCAGGCCCACGTCGACGACCTCGATGACCTGGATGCCGACGTCGTCGTCGTCGCCGCTGGCCTGCGGTCGGGGGCGCTCGTCGACGACGACTCCGGGATGCCGTCGCGTGGGCAGGTCGCGCTGCTCGAGAACCCGGGACTCACCAACTGGCTGGTCGACGGCGACCACCCCGACGGCATGGTCTACGTGCTGCCGCACCCTGGTTGGGTCGTGTGCGGCGGCACCGACGTCAGCGGGTCGTGGGACACCGAGCCCGATCCCGCGGTCCACGAGGCGATCGTGCGCCGCGTGCGGGCGGCCGTGCCCGAGCTGGCGACGGCCCGGGTGCTCGGAGCCAGGGTGGGGTTGCGCCCCGTGGCGGTGGAGGTGTCGCTCACGGCATCCGACGTGGGTGGCCGGCGCGTCGTCACCAACCACGGTCACGGTGGGGCCGGGGTCACGCTGTCGTGGGGGTGTGCGCAGGAGGTGGTGCGACTCGTCGCGGGCGACGAGGCGGTCAGCTCGTCGTGACGTCGCGCAGAGCCCCGATCTCGCTGGGGGACAGGGGTTTTGCCCACGGCTCGTAGCCCAGCTCGCGGCAGGCGACCGACACCGCCCCCAGGAGTTCGGAGCGGCGACCGAGCTCGGCGGTCCTGACCTCGACGGCCTGGGCGCTGGCGGGTTGCGCGTAGCGTCGGATGGACTCTCGCACCCCGTCGGCGAGCGGGCTTCCCACGGTGCTCAGCTCACCCCCGAGGATGATTCCCCGGGGGTTGAGCCAGTTGCACAGGTCAGCGAGCACGCGTCCGACCGTGCGGCCGGTCTCCTCGACGAACCGGGCGACCGCAGGGTGCGCTGCCGCGTCGCGGAGGGGGTGGGCATCCGCGCGAGGTGTCAGGCCGGCATCCGCCATGAGACTGCGGAGGAACGCCGTCGAGGCGACGGTCTCCAGGCACCCGCGGTTGCCGCAGCGGCACCAGTCGCCCTGGTCGGACACCTGCGTGTGGCCCACCTCGCCGGCCAGTCCGTCGGCCCCCGGGTACGGAACCCCCTGCAGGACGAGGCTGGCCCCGACCCCGTCGCCGAGCTTGACGTAGACGAGGTCACGGATGCCGCGTGCCGCCCCGTACCGGAGCTCACCCTGGGCGCCCATGTCGGCGTCGTTGGCGACGATGACGCGCCAGCCGAGCAGGCGCGTCAGCTCTTGCTGAGGATTGACCCCGACCCAGTCGGACATGATCGACATCGACCGGATCTCGTGGCTGCGCGAGTCGATCGGAGCGGGGATTCCCGCTGCGGCACACCGGATGTCGGACGACGCGAGGCCGGCATCGGCAACCAGCTCGCCGACGATCCCGACCGCGACCTCCAGCGAGGCGCGGGCCTGCCCGTCGACGTCCATCTCGGTCCACTGCTCCGCCAGGACCGTCCCATCGGCGTCCGCGAGCGCCACGGCGACGTGGTTGTGGCCGAAGTCCATCGCGACGACGTGGCCGCGAACCCCGCTCGGCACCAGCAGGGCCGACGGCCGGCCCCGACCGGCCCCCCGCCCGCCCGGGGGGAGCATGTCCTCCTCGATGACCCCTTCGTCGAGGAGCTCCTGGACGACGGCAGCCACCGCACTGCGGGAGAGGCCGGTGAGCTGGCCGATGTCGGCACGCGTCAACGCCGGACCCACCCGCACGAGGGCGGTCACCTGCTCCTTCGTGCGGTGTCGACGACTCGACGGCTGCTGCTCGGACTCCATGACAGGACTCTATGGACAAAAATAGGCTATTGACAAGAGTAAATCGACTGTATATTGTCCTGTAACACTTCAGAAAACAAATGGTCACACTCTTGCGCTACAGCGCGCGGGTCTGGCTGACTCGGGTCCTCACGACGACGTGGGGACGGACGACAGGAGAACGATGTTCCGGACGCGCCGACGCCAGGAGGCCCGAGTCCACTCGGGCAGACGACGGCCAACGGTGCCAACCCCCCGGCCTCGCGACCCAAGGTGACGATTTGAGAACGTGCACCGGCACGTCGCGCGAGCCTCTACAGGCTGTCAACCCGCTCTGGCACACTCGGCAACCGACGCTGACGTCGTGCTGGAACACCACCCCACTCAGCAGTGCAAAGGAGCACGCATGACATCACCAGAGGGATCGGGGCCTGCACGGCCCGACTACATCCTCGAGATGCGGGACATCACCAAGGAGTTCCCCGGGGTCAAGGCCCTGGCCAACGTCGACATGGCCGTGCGGCGTGGCGAGATCCACGCCATCTGCGGCGAGAACGGCGCAGGGAAGTCCACCCTGATGAAGGTCCTGTCCGGGGTGCACCCGACGGGCACCTACACCGGCGAGATCCACTTCAACGGCCAGCTCGCCGAGTACTCCAACGTTCGCGACAGCGAGCACGACGGCATCGTCATCATCCACCAGGAACTCGCGCTCATCCCTGAGCTGTCGATCGCGGAGAACATCTACCTCGGCAACGAGCGCGCCTCGGGCGGCGGTGTCATCGACTGGTTCAAGACCCGTCAGATGGCGGCCGAGCTGATGGAGCGGGTGGGCCTGGACGAGGACCCGCTCACCAAGACCAAGGACATCGGCGTCGGCAAGCAGCAGCTCGTCGAGATCGCCAAGGCGCTGTCCAAGGAGGTCCAGCTCCTCATCCTCGACGAGCCCACGGCAGCCCTGAACGAGGGCGACTCGCAGCACCTGCTGCAGATCATGGACGGGCTGCGTCAGCGCGGCATCACCTGCATCATGATCAGCCACAAGCTCAACGAGATCGAGCAGATCTCCGACGCCATCACCATCATCCGCGACGGCAAGACCATCGAGACGCTGCGCGTCGACGACGGCGGAGTCGACGAGAACCGCATCATCCGCGGCATGGTCGGGCGCGACCTCGAGTCGCGGTTCCCCGACCACACCCCGGACATCGGTGAGGTCTTCTTCGAGGTCAAGGACTGGCGCGTCCAGCACCCGACGCGGGCCGACCGCCTGGTCTGCAAGGACAGCTCGTTCGTCGTCCGCCGCGGTGAGATCGTCGGCTTCGCCGGTCTCATGGGTGCCGGTCGCACCGAGCTGATGCGCAGCATCTTCGGCCGCTCCTACGGCACCGTGCTCGGCGGAACGATCACCAAGGACGGCAAGGACCTGGTGCTCCACCACGTCGCGGACGCCATCCACGAGGGCATCGCCTACGTCACCGAGGACCGCAAGACCCTCGGGGTCAACCTGCTCGACGACATCAAGGCGACGACCGTGTCAGCCAACCTCGAGCGCATCACCCACGGCCTGGTCGTCAACTCCAGCGAGGAGTACCGGTACGCCGAGGAGTACCGCGTCAGCCTGCGCACCAAGGCGCCGAACGTCGACGAAGGCGTCTCGAAGCTGTCGGGCGGCAACCAGCAGAAGGTCGTGCTCGCCAAGTGGCTGTTCACCGAGCCCGACCTCCTCATCCTCGACGAGCCCACCCGCGGCATCGACGTCGGGGCGAAGTTCGAGATCTACGGCATCATCCAGCGGCTCGCCGCCGAGGGTAAGGGCGTCATCGTCGTGTCGTCCGAGCTCCCCGAGCTGCTCGGCCTCTCGGACCGGATCTACACCCTCTTCGAGGGCCAGATCACCGGCGTGCTCGACAAGGCTGACGCCAACCAGGAATCCCTCATGAAGCTGATGACCAAGGCCCGGACCACCGCGTCCGCGGCCTCGTGACGACAGACAGGACCCCGCGAGACATGAATGCCATCAAGAAGGTCTTCGGCGGAGACTCCCGCCAGCTGGGCATGATCTTTGCCCTCGTCGCCCTCATCGCGTTCTTCCAGTGGCGCACCGGTGGGCTCACCCTCACCCCGGACAACGTCAACAACATCATCCAGGGCAACGCCTACGTGCTCGTCCTGGCCATCGGCATGGTGCTCGTCATCATCGCCGGCCACATCGACCTGTCGGTCGGCTCGATCGCCGCGTTCGTCGGCATCGTCGTCGCCCTCGCGATCACCGACTGGGGCCTGCCCTGGCCGATGGCGATCCTGCTCGGCATCGGTGTCGGAGCACTCTGTGGCGCCTGGCAGGGTCTGTGGGTGGCCTACGTCGGCATCCCCGCATTCATCGTGACCTTGGCCGGCATGCTCATCTTCCGCGGCCTCAACCAGTGGATCGGCAAGTCCAACACCGTCCCGGTGCCCGAGGGCTTCCAGGTCATCGGCGCCGGGTCGCTGCCCGAGTTCGGCCCGGCGACGGGGTACAACAACCTCACGGTGCTGCTCGGCCTCGCCGGCTGTGCCGCCATCGTCTTCGGTGCGCTGCGCAGCAGGGCCAAGCTGAAGAAGATCGGCGCAGACGTCGAGGAGTCGTGGGTCATGTGGACGCGGCTGGGCCTCATCTCCCTCGTGATCATGGGCGTGATGTTCCTCATCGCCTCGGGCCGCAAGGGCTTCCCGGTCTCCGGCCTCATCCTCGTGGCCCTCGTCATCGGCTACGGCTTCCTGGCCAACAAGATGATCCTCGGCCGACACATCTACGCCGTGGGTGGCAACCGGCACGCCGCCGAGCTCTCCGGCGTGAAGTCCAAGAAGGTCAACTTCTTCGTCATGGCCAACATGGCCGTCCTCTCGGCCCTGGCCGGGATGATGTTCGTCGCCCGCTCGAACGCCTCGGGTCCCTTCGACGGCGTCGGCTGGGAGCTGGACGCCATCGCGGCGGTCTTCATCGGCGGGGCTGCGGTGACCGGCGGCGTCGGCACCGTGGTCGGCTCGATCGTCGGTGGTCTGGTCATGGCCGTGCTCAACAACGGCCTCCAGCTGCTGGGCATCGGCGCCGACATGACCCAGGTCATCAAGGGCCTGGTCCTGCTCATTGCCGTGGCGTTCGACGTCTACAACAAGTCGCAGGGCAAGCCTTCCCTCACCGGCCTGCTCATGCGGAAGAAGTCCACACCAGCCGCCGACACCCCCGGAGCCGTGGATGCCGGCAACCCCGCCGCCGCCGAGGTGACCGACACGTCGTCGGTCGTCAAGACGGAGGGCTGATCAACCGCACCGTTCGCCGAGACCCGGCGACCGACACCCGTCGTCCCCGACCACACCCCACCACCCGCGCTCCCCTCGGAACGCACACCACAGAAAGAAGAACCATGCGATCACTCACCAAGGCCATCGCCGTCTCCGCGGCGGTGGGGCTGGCCCTCACCGGCTGCGGACGCAGCGAGGAGCCAACGACCTCCGACTCGTCGGGCACCGCGGCCGCCGCCGGCTTCCCCGCCGACTCCGTCATCGGAATCGCCCTTCCCCAGAAGACCTCGGAGAACTGGGTCCTCGCGGAGCAGCTGTTCAACGACGGTCTCAAGGCTGCCGGCTTCCAGGGCGACGTGCAGTTCGCCAACGGCGGCGTCTCCGAGCAGCAGAACCAGATCCAGGCCATGGTCACCAAGGGCGCGAAGGTCATCGTCGTCGGTGCCATCGACGGCTCCCAGCTCGGCACGCAGCTCAAGGCCGCCAAGGACTCCGGCGCCTCCGTCATCGCGTACGACCGGCTCCTGAAGAACACGGCCGACGTCGACTACTACATCGCCTACGACAACTTCAAGGTCGGCCAGCTGCAGGGCCAGGCCCTGCTCGACGGCATGGCAGGGCGCAAGGCTGCCGGCCCGTACAACATCGAGCTGTTCGCCGGGTCCCCCGACGACAACAACGCCAAGGTCTTCTTCGACGGCGCCATGGACGTGCTCAAGCCGAAGATCGACGACGGCACGCTCAAGGTCGTCTCCGGGCAGACCACCTTCGAGCAGGCCGTCACCCAGGGCTGGAAGGCCGAGAACGCGCAGAAGCGCATGGACACCCTCCTCGCCAGCTCCTACACCGGTGATGTCCCACTGGACGGCGTCCTGTCCCCGAACGACACCCTCGCCCGGGCGATCATCACCTCGGTCAAGGCCGCGGGCAAGGACATCCCGATCGTCACCGGTCAGGACTCCGAGGTCGAGTCGGTCAAGTCGATCATGGCCGGTGAGCAGTACTCCACGATCAACAAGGACACCCGCAAGCTCGTCGAGGACACCATCGCGATGATCGTCGCCCTCCAGAAGGGTGAGGAGCCGACCGTCAACGACACCGAGTCCTACGACAACGGCGTCAAGATCGTCCCGTCCAACCTGCTCGAGCCGGTCATCGTCACCAAGGAGAACGCTGCCGAGGCCTACGCCGACGACCCGACCCTGGGCCCGTTGACCAAGTGAGCCTCGGCCTCACGGCCTGACAGCCCCACCCGATCGGCCCGTCTGCTCCGGCAGGCGGGCCGATCGGCCGTTCGCGGACGGCATCCGCACCTCGGGTCAGTTCTCGGATGCCGGTCGCCCGCGCCTGACCTTCGTCTCGCCACGGTGTCGCTTGGCCTTCAGGCGTCGCTCGGTGGACCCCCTGGTCGGGCGGGTGGCGCGCCGCGGGCTCGGTGGAGGAGCCATCGCCTCGCGCAGCAGGTCGGCCATCCGCTCGCGGGCGGCCACCCGGTTGCGCCGCTGCTGGCGGTGCTCGGACGCGGCGACGACGAGCAGCCGGCCACCGACCAACCGCGAGTCCAGCGCACGCATCACCCGTCGTCTCTGGGTGTCGGTGAGCCCGGGACAGGCCACGACGTCCAGCTCGATCTCGACGCGGCTGTCGGCGGTGTTCACGCCCTGCCCGCCGGGCCCGGAGGAGCGCGAGAACCGCTCCACGAGGTCGCCGGCCGGGACGGTCAACCCCTCGGGCACGCCGGGCCCCGGCCGCACGACGAGGTCCATCAGGGCTTGCCCGTGTCGTCCTCGGGCTCCGGCGGCGGCGCGGCCCCGTGCGCCTCGTCGCGCTCGGCCCACTCCAGCAGGGGGGCGATGTCGAACACGGCGTCGTCGATCCCCGCGTGGAGGTCTCCGAGGGCGGCATACCGGGCCGGAACCGTCGCGATCGTGAGCTCGCGAGGGTCGACGTCGTCGATCTCGTCCCACCGGATGGGCGTCGACACCGTACCGATGTCGTTGCCGCGCACCGAGTAGGCCGCCGCGATCGTGTGGTCACGGGCGTTCTGGTTGTAGTCGACGAAGACCGCTGAGGGGTCGCGGTCCTTGCGCCACCACGTCGTCGTGACCTCGTCGGGGAGGCGGCGCTCCACCTCCCGCGCGAAGGCCAGCGCAGCCCGGCGCACGTCGCCGAAGCCGTGGTCCGGCGAGATCCGCACGTAGACGTGCAACCCGCTGCCACCGCTCGTCTTCGGCCACCCCACCGCCCCGAGCTCGTCGAGCACCTCGTGGGTGACGTGAGCGGCGCGGCGCACGCGGGAGAAGGGCGCGTCCGGCATCGGATCGAGGTCGATGCGCCACTCGTCGGGCTGCTCGGTGTCGGCCCGGCGGCTGTTCCAGGGGTGGAACTCCACCGTGCTCATCTGCACCGCCCACGCGACGTCCGCGAGACGGGTGACGCACAGCTCGTCGGCGTGCAGGCCGTAGCGGGGGAAGTGCAGGCGCACGGTCTCGACCCAGGGTGGGGCACCTCGTGGAAGCCGTTTCTGGTGGACCTTGGGGCCGCTCACGCCGTCCGGGAAGCGGTGCAGCATGCAGGGCCGCTCCCGAAGTGCACCGACGATGCCCTCGCCGACGGACAGGTAGTAGTTCACGAGGTCGAGCTTGGTCTCGCCCCGTGCGGCGAAGTAGACCCGTTGCGGGCTGGACACCCGCACGTCGAAGCCACCGACGTCGAGGACGACGGGCTCACCGAACTCACCCTTGCGCGAGGCCATGACCGACACGGTATGCGGTCGGTGGGGCCACGTAGGGTTGACCCCGACATGAGCACACTCTTCGACGGCCTCGACTTCGGCGAGTCCAGGCCCGCGCAGGTCGACGACGCCGGGGTTCCCACGTGGGCCCAGGCGGCGGCCGCAGGGCACGGGCCCGACGGTGGCCCGGCCGCGGGCCGTGCGCAGACCGACCCCGAAGAGCTGCTCGCCGGGCTCAACCCGCAGCAGCGCGAGGCGGTGCTCCACGAGGGTGGGCCGCTGCTCATCGTCGCCGGTGCCGGCTCCGGCAAGACGCGGGTGCTGACCCAGCGGATCGCCCACCTGCTCGCGGCCCGCGGGGTGCAACCCGGCCAGGTGCTGGCGATCACCTTCACGAACAAGGCCGCAGCCGAGATGCGCGAGCGGGTCTCGGCCCTGGTCGGTCCCCGGGCCAAGGCCATGTGGGTGATGACCTTCCACAGTGCGTGCGTGCGGATCCTGCGGCGCGAGGCCGACAAGGTCGGGATGCGCTCGACCTTCTCCATCTACGACGCGGCCGACTCGCAGCGCCTGATGTCGATGGTCCTGCGCGACATGGACCTCGACCCCAAGCGCTACAACCCGCGGTCCTTCAGCCACCAGGTCTCCAACCTCAAGAACGAGCTCATCGACGAGGAGACGTACGCGAGCCGGACGGGCGAGGCCAGCCCACACCAGGAGCAGGTGCTCGCCGAGGCCTACTCGATGTACCAGCGCCGGCTGCGCCAGGCCAACGCCATGGACTTCGACGACCTCATCATGACCACGGTCCACATGTTCCAGGCGTTCCCGGACGTCGCCGAGCACTACCGTCGCCGCTTCCGCCACGTCATGGTCGACGAGTACCAGGACACCAACCACGCGCAGTACCAGCTGGTGCGCGAGCTCGTGGGTTCGCAGACCACCCGCTCCGAGCACGGGGTCGACCCGAGCGAGCTCGTCGTGGTCGGCGACGCCGACCAGTCGATCTACGCCTTCCGCGGCGCGACGATCCGCAACATCGAGGAGTTCGAGGTCGACTACCCGGACGCCCGCACCATCCTCCTCGAGCAGAACTACCGCTCGACCCAGACCATCCTTCGCGCCGCGAACGCCGTCATCGCGCGCAACGAGGGCCGGCGCAAGAAGAACCTGTGGAGCGAGACCGGCGACGGTGCGCGGATCGTCGGCTACGTCGGCGACAACGAGCACGACGAGGCCTCCTTCGTCGCGCGCTCCATCGACCGCCTCGGTGACGAGCACGGCATCCGGCCTCGGGACGTCGCGGTGTTCTACCGCACCAACGCCCAGTCGCGAGCGCTCGAGGAGGTGTTCGTGCGGGTGGGCCTGCCCTACAAGGTGGTCGGCGGCACGCGCTTCTACGAACGTCGCGAGGTCAAGGACGCCTTGGCCTACCTGCGGGTGCTGTCCAACCCCACGGACACGGTCAACCTGCGCCGCATCATCAACGTCCCGAAGCGAGGCATCGGTGATCGCGCCGAGGCGTGCGTCGGGGCCCTGGCCGAGCGCGAGCGCATCCCGTTCGTCGCGGCCCTCGGTCGCCCCGAGGATGCGCCGGGCATCGCGACGAGGTCGGTCACCGCCATCAAGGGTTTCACCTCGCTCCTCGAGAGCCTCGGCCAGGTGCGCGACGACGAGGATGCCGGGGTGTCCGACCTCCTCGAGGCCGTGCTCGACCGCTCCGGTTACGTCGCCGAGCTGCGGGCGAGCCGAGACCCCCAGGACGAGACCCGCGTCGAGAACCTCGCCGAGCTCGTCGCGGTCGCCCAGGAGTTCGACGAGGCCCGCCGCGAGACCGGGGAGGTCATCGCCCTCGAGGACTTCCTCGAGCAGGTCTCGCTCGTGGCCGACGCCGACGAGATCCCCGACACGGCTGAGGCGGAGGCCGCGGGGGTGGTGACGCTCATGACGCTGCACACGGCGAAGGGGTTGGAGTTCCCCGTCGTGTTCCTCACCGGCATGGAGGACGGCACCTTCCCGCACCTGCGCAGCCTGGCCGACCCCAAGGAGCTCGAGGAGGAGCGCCGGCTCGCGTACGTCGGTATCACCCGGGCCCGTGAGCGGCTGCACCTCTCACGGGCGGCGGTGCGGTCCGCCTGGGGGGCGCCGCAGTACAACCCCCCGTCACGTTTCCTCGACGAGATCCCCGCCGAGCTGGTCCAGTGGGAGCGCGAGCTCTCGGGGGCAGCGGCCGTGGGTCGTCGTGACCAGCGCCCGGCCGTGGCGACGCTCGCGGCCCGCCCGGGGGTGCGTTCACCGGGCAACCGACCGGTCATCGCCCTGTCGGCGGGTGACCGGGTGACCCATGACAGCTTCGGCCTCGGCACCGTGGTGCGGACCCTGGGGGAGGGTGACAAGACGCAGGCCGAGGTGGACTTCGGTGGAGACCTCGGGGTCAAGCGCTTCGTGCTGCGCTACGCCCCGCTCGAGAAGCTGTGACGCCTCTCAGCCGATGAGGATGCCCTTCTTCTTCAGCCAGGGGTAGGGGTCGATCGGGTTGTCGCCGGTGGGGTGGATCTCGATGTGCAGGTGCGACCCGAACGAGTGCCCGGTGTTGCCGACCGCGCCCACGACGTCACCGGGCAGGACGGTCTGGCCCTTCCTGACGTCGATGCGGCTCATGTGGTGGTACGTGGATGACGTGCCGTCCCAGTAGCGGATCTCGACCTTGTTGCCGGCGACGGAGAGGTACCCGGCCTGGACGACCGTGCCCTTGGACATCGCGTAGAGCGGGGTCCCGGTGGGCGCGGCGACGTCGAGACCGTCGTGGTTCTTGCCCCAGCGGGGGCCGAAGTCGGAGGTCTGGCGACCGCTGCGGATCGCCTTGACCCACTTCTTGCCATCCCGCTCGGCCTTGGCCTTGGCGGCCGCCTTGCGCTTGGCGTCGCGGGCGGCGCGCTGCTTGGCCTCGACGCGGCCCTGGAGCGCTGCGGTCTGCATGGAGGAGTCCTGGCGGCGGACGGCGAGGTCGATGACCGTCGCCTCGTCAGCGGCCTGCTCGGTGCGCGCGGTCTCCGACTGCTGCCCGGACAGGTCCAGCGTCAGGGGAGCGGCCACGGGGACGGCCGACTCGGCCACGGTGGCCCCGGTCGCGGTGACGACGAGAGCCGCGGCCGCGGCGGTCGGGAGCACGAAGCTCGAGCTGAAGGCTCGAGGCAGGCGCGCACGACGAGACGGGCGGTGCCGTCCGGCATAGTGACGCCCTTGGTAGGACGAAGAACTCACGGGGTCCTCAAGGGTGGGGGAAACTGGGCTTGGTTCACCTTACCGTGACCATTCCGTGATACAAATTCGGCGTCCGCGGTGCGGGCGGCCGGGGTATGTGCGCGCGTGTGCAGCATGCCTCTGACGTGCGGTTTTGGCGTTCCGGTGATCCCCGTCACGACCGGGGCGAGATGGCGTGCCGCGACGCCCCTGCTCGTCCCACCGGCGTCACTCGTCACGGACGAGGGGAGTGACGCCGGACCGCAGCGTGCTGCCGTCGGCGTCGAGGTGCGCCAGGGCCGTCGAGATCCCGTGCACCACGTCGCCGAGCATGGGCAGGGTGAGGTGGCCCGCGCCGTGGAGGCGGACGTTGCGGGCGCTGAGGTCTTCGTGGCGCAGGGCGGCGGCCCGCTGCGGCACGATGGCGAGGTCGGTGTCCGACCAGTACGAGATGAACCGGGTGCGGCATCCGCGCACGGGCCGGGCGAGCTCGCGCATGAGCCCGCTCCCCGGTCGCATCTGCTCCATGAGCCGGGTCGGGACGGCGTACGCGGCATACGTTCCCGTGTGCGGTGTCCCCAGGGTGACCAGGGTGTGGACCCGCGCGTCCCCGCCGAGGCGCGTGACGTAGTACCTCGCGATGAGCCCGCCGAGGCTGTGTCCGATGATGTGGATCCGCTCGAAGCCGGTCTCGGCGACGATCGCCTCCACCTCGACACCCAGCCCGGCGGCGGCGGCGCGCACGTCGGTGAGGATCGTCGAGTAGTTCATCGCGAAGACGTTGGAGAACCCCCGCCTCGTGAGGCCGCGGCGCAGCAGGGTGAAGATCGACCGGTTGCTCACGATGCCGTGCACGAGCAGGATCGGCGTGCCCGCAGCCTCGACGTTGGAGACGAGCAGGCCCCGCTGCACCGGCGGCAGGTGCTCGAGCCGGTAGGCCGGGGCGCTGCGCGAGGCGCGTCCCCCGAGCAGGCCCAGCGGCCACGTCGCCACGTGGGCGGTCATCCAGGCCGTCTCGACGGCGCACCCGGCCAGGACGGCGGGGTCGAGCACGCCCAGGGCCGCGGAGGCGACGGCATCCGCCGCTGCCCGCGCACGACCGAGCACCGACAGCCCGGAGGGTGTCGGCGGCTGCTCGGGTGCGGCCACCGGCCGCAGGGAGTTCGCCATGGCCCGACCACTGTAGAGCGCGGAACCCGCATTGACCGGTCATCGCGGGGGTCGACCTCCGGGCGTGAGATGGGTCCCACCCACCGCCTCGGGCACGCCCTCGGGTGCCATCGAACCGCTCGCCCCGTTAGGCTCCCCACCGGACCACCTACTGCCGACACCCAAGGACGGATCGCCCCGTGGATCTCTTCGAGTACCAGGCCCGTGACGTGTTCGAGAAGCACGGTGTGCCCGTGCTCGCCGGGGCGGTCGCCACGACGCCCGAGCAGGCCCGCGAGGCCGCCGAGCGCATCGGTGCAGCGAGCGGAGGTGTCACCGTCGTGAAGGCCCAGGTCAAGGTCGGCGGGCGCGGCAAGGCCGGCGGCGTCAAGGTCGCCAAGACCGCGGACGAGGCGCAGGAGCACGCGAGCGCCATCCTCGGCATGGACATCAAGGGCCACACCGTGCACCAGGTGATGATCGCCCAGGGCGCCCGCATCGACGAGGAGTACTACTTCTCCATCCTGCTGGACCGCGCGAACCGCACCTACCTCGCGATGTGCTCGAAGGAGGGCGGCATGGACATCGAGCAGCTCGCCGTCGAGCGCCCCGACGCCCTGGCCCGCGTCGCCGTCGACCCCAACGTCGGCATCGACGACGCGAAGGCGCGCGAGATCGTCCAGGAGGCCGGCTTCGACGCCGAGACCGCGGCGAAGATCGAGCCGGTCCTGAAGACCCTGTGGGCCGTCTACCGCGAGGAGGACGCGACGCTGGTCGAGGTCAACCCCCTCGTCCGCACCGAGGACGGCGAGATCGTGGCGCTCGACGGCAAGGTGTCGCTCGACGCCAACGCGTTCTTCCGCCACCCCGAGCACGAGGCCCTCGAGGACAACGCCGAGACCGACCCCCTGGAGATGGCGGCCAAGGAGAAGGACCTCAACTACGTCAAGCTCGACGGATCGGTCGGCATCATCGGCAACGGTGCCGGGCTCGTCATGAGCACCCTCGACGTCGTCGCCTACGCCGGCGAGGAGTTCGGTGGCCAGCGGCCCGCGAACTTCCTCGACATCGGTGGCGGCGCGAGCGCCCAGGTGATGGCCGACGGGCTGCACATCATCCTGTCCGACCCGCAGGTCAAGAGCGTCTTCGTCAACGTCTTCGGCGGCATCACGGCGTGCGACGCCGTCGCCAACGGCATCGTCGGCGCCCTGGACGCCCTCGGCGACGAGGAGGACCGCCCGCTGGTCGTCCGCCTCGACGGCAACAACGTCGAGGAGGGCCGGCGCATCCTCGCCGAGCGCAACCACCCCCGCGTCATCATCGAGGCCACCATGGACGGCGCCGCGCGCCGCGCCGCCGAGCTGGCTTCCCAGAACTGACCAACGAGCGCGAAGAGAGACGTAGACACCCCATGGCAATCTTCCTCACTGCAGACTCCAAGGTCATCGTCCAGGGCATGACCGGCTCCGAGGGCATGAAGCACACGCAGCGGATGCTGCGCTCCGGCACCGACATCGTCGGCGGCGTCAACCCCCGCAAGGCCGGCACGACGGTCGAGTTCGAGGGCGGCACCACCGTCCCCGTGTTCGGCACCGTCGCCGAGGCGATGGCACAGACCGGCGCCGACGTCAGCGTCATCTTCGTCCCGGCCGCGTTCACCAAGGCCGCGGCGACCGAGGCGATCGACGCCGGCATCCCGTTGGCCGTGGTCATCACCGAGGGTGTCGCCGTCAAGGACACCGCCGAGTTCTACAACTACGCCAAGGAGAAGGGCACGACGCGCATCGTCGGGCCCAACTGCCCCGGCCTGATCAGCCCCGGGGCCTCCAACGCCGGCATCATCCCCGCCGACATCTCCGGCCCGGGCCGCATCGGCCTGGTGTCGAAGTCGGGGACCCTGACCTACCAGATGATGTACGAGCTGCGGGACTTCGGGTTCTCCACGGGCGTGGGCATCGGCGGTGACCCGATCATCGGCACCACCCACATCGACTGCCTCGAGGCGTTCCAGAACGACCCGGACACCGACGCGATCGTCATGATCGGCGAGATCGGTGGTGACGCCGAGGAGCGGGCCGCGGCCTACATCAAGGACCACGTCACCAAGCCGGTCGTGGGCTACGTCGCCGGCTTCACGGCACCTGAGGGCAAGACGATGGGCCACGCCGGCGCCATCGTGTCCGGGTCGTCGGGCACCGCACAGGCCAAGAAGGAGGCCCTCGAGGCCGCCGGGGTCAAGGTCGGCAAGACGCCGTCCGAGGCAGCCCAGCTGATGCGCGAGATCATGGTGGGCCTGCAGGCCTGACCCGCCTTCCCGAAGTTCGGGAGTTGGGCCTCGGCGTTGCTCGGCCATTGTCGGCGCGTCCTCGCGCACACTGGTCCAGATGTCTGTCGTCGACCGCCTCCGTTCCGTCCTCCCCGGCCCCGCCGAGCCCGGTGAGGACGGCGACGACGACGGCGTCAGCACCGTCGAGGGTGCCGACCACGAGACCGCGACGTCCTGGGTGCGGCCCGCCGTCATCGGGCTGGTCACGGGCGTGGCCTCCCTGCTCGTCGTCGTGGTCCCGGTGGTGCTGGCCTGGCTCGTCGAACCGATCGACGGTGGCACGGCCCAGCAGGCGGCCGGCACGGGTGCGGCGCTCTGGCTGCTGACCTCCGGAGCCCACCTGTCGATGGGGTCGCTGACGATCTCGCTCGTCCCGCTGCTCGGCCTGGCCCTGCTCGTCGTGGTCGCCCGGCGCGGGGTGCGCGAGGCCCTGGCCGGGGTCACCACCGAGGGCGAGCACTGGCGGGACCTGCTGCCCCTGCCGCTCACGGTGACCCTGGCCGCCTGGTTCGGTGGGTATGCCGTCGTCGTTGCCGCGGCGGTCGCACTCACCACCCTCGGCCCGTTCGGGGTCAACCCCGTCACGCTCGTCGTCCCGTTGGTCCTCGTGCCGCTCACGGCGATCGTGCTCGCGCTGCGCCCCCTCGTCCGCGACGAGCCCGACCTCCTCGGCCACCGTCTGGAGGGGGCGTGGGTGCCCGACCTCGTGCGCCGGGGGGTTCGACCCGGCCTCGCGGGGGCCGGTGCGCTGCTCGCGGTGGGCGCGGTCGTCGTCCTCGCGGCGCTCGCCCTGTCCTGGGGTGAGGTGTCCACGATCTCCGGCGAGGTCGGTGCAGCCGGCTTCGGTGGGGTCGTGCTCGTGCTGGCGCAGCTCGCCTACCTGCCCAACGTCGCTCTCTGGGCGCTCTCGTTCCTCGCCGGCCCGGGTTTCCAGGTGGTGGAGGGCGGCGCGATCACGTGGTCCGGCGCCGAGGGTGGGCTGCTGCCGATGGTGCCCGTGCTCGCCGCGCTGCCCCAGCCCGGCGCCTTCCCCTGGTTCGTGTCACTCAGCGTGCTCGTCGTGGTCGCCGTCGGCGCCTTCATCGGTCGGCGGGCGCTGCGCGAGGTGGCCCGGCTGTCCCGGGTGCGCACGAAGGCGGCCGTGGCCCTGTCCGCCTGCGCCACCGCGGCACTCCTCGTCGTCGTCCTCGACGTGCTCGCCGGCGGCGCGGCCGGCCAGTTCCGGCTCTCCTCGGTCGGTGCACCCGAGCTGACCCTGTTCCTCGCCCTGCTCGCCGAGCTGTCGCTCGGGGCCCTCGTGGTGGTGCTTCGCGACGCGTGGACCCTGCGGCGATGACCGAGCCGCTGCGCCTGGTCGTCCTCGTCTCGGGTTCGGGAAGCAACCTGCAGGCGCTCATCGATGCCGGCGCAGCCACCGGCTCGCCCTACCGGGTGGTCGCCGTCGGTGCCGACCGCGACGGCACGTTGGGCGTCGAGCGCGCGGTGCGTGCCGGCATCCCGACGTTCGTGTGCAGGGTGCCCGACTACGTGACGCGCGCGGACTGGGACCTCGATCTCGAGCGACTGGTCTCGGATGCCGGTCCCGACCTCGTCGTCTCCGCCGGCTTCATGAAGGTGCTGGGTCCGGCGCTGCTCGCCCGGCACCGGGTGATCAACACCCACCCCGCGCTGTTGCCGAGCTTCCCCGGTGCGCACGGCGTGCGCGACGCGATGGCTCACGGCGTGCGGGTCACCGGGTGCACGTGCCACTGGGTCGACGCCGGCGTCGACACGGGCCCGATCATCGACCAGCGAGCCGTGCGGGTCGAGGACGACGACACCGTCGAGTCGCTGCACGAGCGGATCAAGGTCCTGGAGCGCGAGATGCTCGTCGACGTGGTGCAGTCGTTGGCCGCGGACCGCTCGTGGCAGCACGCCTGACCCTGCGCGCCGTCAGGAGCCGAGGGAACGCAGCCTCGCCGCGATGGCCTCGGGGCGGGCGTCGTTGACCCAGCCGCCGACGCCGCTCTCGGAGCCGGCGAGGAACTTCAGGGTCCCCGGCGCCCGCAGCACCGAGACCACCTGAAGGTGCAGGCGCGAGACCTCGCGTCCCTGCCGGACGGGCGCCTGGTGCCACGCGGCGATGTACGGCAGCGCCACGGCCCCGCCGTCCTCGGTGCGGTGGTACCGGTCGAGGCGGGCGAGCAGGTCGAGGTACACGCGAGCGAGGTCGTCGCGCTCGGCGTCGTCGAGCGCGACGAGGTCGGGCACGTCACGGTGGGGGGCGAGGTGCACCTCCACCGGCCAACGGGCCGCGTAGGGCACATAGGCCGTCCAGTGGGTGCCGGACAGCACGATCCGCGAACCATCGGCCTGCTCGGCGTGCAGGAGGTCGGCACCGAGCAGGCGACCCGTGCGGGCGTGGTGCTCCTGCGCCTGCTGGAGGATCTCGCGGGTGCGGGTCGGCAGGTAGGGGTAGGCGTAGATCTGCCCGTGGGGGTGGTGCAGCGTGACGCCGATCTCGGGGCCGCGGTTCTCGAAGCAGAAGACGTGCTCGACCTCGGGGATCTCGGCCAGGCGCGCGGTGCGGTCGGCCCAGGCGTCGATGACGGTGCGCACCCGCCGTGGCGAGAGCATGCGGAAGCTCGCGTCGTGCTCGCTCGTGAAGCAGACCACCTCGGTGCGGCCGAGGGCCGGTCGGTGCAGGAAGGGTGGCTCGCCCGGGGCGTCGTCGAAGGCCACCGGGGCGTAGGACGGAAAGCGGTTCTCGATGACGACGACGTCGTAGTCGGGGTCGGGGATCTCCGTGGCGATGCTGCCGCGTCCGGTGGGGCACAGCGGGCACTCGTCGCGGGGCGGCAGCAGGGTGCGGTTCATCCGGTGCCCGGCGACCGCGACCCAGTCACCGACGAGGGCGTCGAACCGCAGGTGTCCGGCCGCCGCTCGCTCGGGAAGCGCCCGGGCGTCGTCGGTCGTGCGGGGCGGTGCGCCGAGGGTGTCGTCGAAGTAGATGATCTCGCGTCCGTCGGCAAGGTGCCGCACGGTGCGCCGCAGGGTGGCCGACTCGCTCACCCCGGGCCACCACCGGCCGAACGAGCCGTCGAGCGGGCGCTGCCGACCTGGGCGCCGGGGACGTCGGCCAGCACGAGGTGGTCCACGCTCTCCTCGAGGATGCCGCGGGCGCGGGTCGGGGACGCCGGCGTCGGTGATGAGGGAGTCGACCTCGTCCAGGGCCATGAAGGTGGACAGCCCCACGATCCCCACCTTCGTGTGGTCGGCCAGCACGCACACCGAGCGGCTCGCCCGCACCAGGGCACGGTTGGTCTCGGCCTCGACGAGGTTCGGTGTGGTCAGTCCTGCGTGGCGGTCGATGCCGTGCGCGCCCAGGAAGAGGCGGTCGACGTGCAGGCCCTTCAGCGCGGCCACGGCCACGGGGCCGACGAGTGCGTCGGACGGGGTGCGCACCCCGCCGGTGAGGACGACGACGTGGTTGCCGCCGCCTTCGTGCAGCAGCTGCGCGACCGGCACGGAGTTGGTCACCACGGTGAGGTGGGGAACGTTGCGGATCGCCCGCGCGAACTCGTACGTGGTCGTCCCGGCGGAGATCCCGATGGTCGCGCCCGGATCCACCAGGGCGGCGGCGGCGAGGGCGATGGCGTGTTTCTCCGCGGTCATGAGCGAGGACTTGGCGCTGAACCCGGGCTCGTCCGCGGCCCGGGGCAGCAGGGCGATCGCGCCGCCGTGGACGCGTTCGAGCAGGCCCTCGGCGTCGAGGCGCTCGATGTCGCGGCGCACCGTCATGTCGGACACGCCGAGCTGGTCGACGAGCTCGGACACCCGCGCGGCCCCGGCCTCCTCGACGAGCGTGAGGATGGCCGCGCGGCGCTGGCTGGCGAGCACGTTCACCCCTCCCGCACCACGGCCGCGGTGCGCGCGGCGAGCTGGAGGACGGGGCCGACATCGGTGGCGGAGACGAGGTCGTGTCCGGATGCCGTGACCTGGCACTCGTCATCGGTGTGGTTCAGCACGAACAACCAGCTCCCGGTGTCGGATCGGCGTCGCACGACCTCGACTCCCGACGAGGCTCGCACCACCGGCTCGACGCCCGACTCGCGCAGCACGGTGTCGAGCAGGGTACCGAGCGAGTCGTCGTCAGGCAGGGTCCCGAGGTACCACGCGACGCCCTCATCGACCGAGCGGCGCGTGACGGCGGGGCGGCCCGACAGGGGCCCCTCGGCATAGGTCGTCACGACCTGTGCGTCCACGACCTTGGCGTCCTCGCTCCACTGCGAGCCACCGCCGCCGTCGGACAGCGCGACCGACTCCTCCGGTCGCAGCGGGAAGAACTCCTCCACCCGCACGCCGAGCAGGTCGCGGAAGGCGCCGGGATAGCCACCGAGCCGCACGTGGTCGTTGGCGTCGCTGATGCCCGAGAAGTAGGTGACGACCACGTGGGCGCCCGAGGCTGCGGCGGCGGCGAGCGACGCGGCATCCTCGTCCGACACGAGGTACAGGGTCGGCACGACGACGACGCGGTAGCGGGACAGGTCGGCGGAGGGGTGGACGACGTCGCACGTCACTCCACGGTCGCGCAGCAGTCGGTGGATGGTGTGCCCCGCCGTGACGTAGTCGATCGCGCTGCTCGGCATGCACGGTCCGCTCATGGCCCAGAGCGCGTCGTAGTCCCAGAGCACGGCGACGTCCGCGTCGACCCCGCTCCCGACGACCTCGCCGAGCCGTTCGGCGATGGCACCGAGCTCGCACACCTCGCGGAAGCGGTCGCTGTCCTCACCGGCGTGCGGGACGAGTGCGGAGTGGAACTTCTCCGACCCGGAGCGGGACTGGCGCCACTGGAAGAACCCGAGGGTGTCGGCGCCGCGCGCCACGTGGGTGAGGGAGTCCAGGATCGTCTCGCCGGGCACCTTGGCGGGGTTGACCGGCTGCCAGTTGACCGCGCTCGTCGAGTGCTCCATGAGCATCCACGGCCGCCCGCCGGCCAGGCCGCGCGTGAGGTCGCCGTGGAAGGACAGCTCGGCACGAGGGTGCGGCAGGCTGTCGACGACGTAGTGGTCGGTGCTCACGACGTCCTGGTGCGGGGCCCAGTCGTGGTAGTCGAGCAGCCGGAACTGGCTCATCGTCATGAAGTTCGTCGTGATCGGCACGGCGGGGGAGTGCCGGCGGATCACCTCGTACTCGTCACGGTAGAAGGCGAGCAGGGTGTCGGAGCCGAAGCGGTGGTAGTCGAGGACGTGCGTCGGGTTGGCGAAGGTCGTCGTCCGGCGCGGGGGGAGGATGTCCTCCCACGAGGTGTAGCGCTGGCTCCAGAAGGCGGTTCCCCAGGCGTCGTTGAGGGCGTCGAGGGTGCCGTAGCGCTGCTCCAGCCAACGCCGGAACGCGCCAGCACAGGTGTCGCAGTAACACGGCAGGTTGTGGCAGGCGTACTCGTTCGAGACGTGCCACATCGCCAGGGCCGGGTGGTCGTGGTACCGAGTGGCGAGGCGGTCGGTGAGGGCCAGGGCGAACTCGCGGTAGAGCGGCGACGAGGGGCACCACGACTGACGGCTCCCGGGCCACAACGTGTGGCCGTCGTGGTCGACCGGGAGGATCTGCGGGTAGGCCGAGGTGAGCCAGGGCGGCGGGGTCGCCGTCGCGGTCGCGAGGTCGACGGCGATGCCGTGCTCGCCCAGCAGGTCCATGATCTCGTCGAGCCACTCGAAGGTGTACTCGCCCTTGGAGGGCTCCAGCCAGGACCACGAGAAGACCCCGAGCGTGACGAAGCTGACGCCGGCGGCAGCCATGAGGCGCAGGTCGTCGGCCCACACCTCACGGGGCCACTGCTCAGGGTTGTAGTCGCCGCCGAAGGCGATCCGGTCGTCTGGCCATTGACGCATGGGGGCCAGTCTGTGACCTTGAACAAACATCTGTCAACATTTCTCAACACCGAGTGTCGGAGGGTGGATTCGCCGACCGAGCGGGTGGGGTGTGGCACGGATTCCCGCTCCACAGGCCGAATTTGTTGCACCGTGCGCACGATTCGTTGCAGAACGGTGACCGACATCTCTTGACATCGACGAGCCGTGCACCCGAGACTGCTGTGCGCAGATGTTCGTTTCTGATCGAACCTGTCAGAACGCCCCAGTCGTCAAAGGAGACCACCATGGCACGCCCGACCTCGCGTGAGGCCCAGTTCTCGAACACCCTCCCCGCCTCCGTGCGCGGCGTCAACCGCCGGAGCCTGCTGCGCGGCGCGGTCGGCGCGGGCGCCCTCCTCGGAGTCCCCGCCCTGCTCAGCGCCTGTGGCGGCGACCCGGAACCGTCGGCTTCCGGCGGCGCCTCGGCCAAGGCCGGCAACGTGAAGTTCGGCATGAACGAGGCCAAGGGTTCCGGCCCCGCCTACGAGCGCCTCGCAGCGATGGCCGCCGCGTACGCCACGAAGGCCGGCGTCGAGGTCTCGCAGAACGCGGTGGACCACAACACCTTCCAGGAGAGCATCAACACCTACCTCCAGGGCACCCCCGACGACGTCTTCACGTGGTTCGCCGGCTACCGCATGGCGCAGTTCGCCGAGAACCAGCTCATCTCCGACGTCAGCGACGTGTGGCCGATCGACGGCCTCAGCGACGCGTTCAAGAAGTCCTCGACGGCCCCTGACGGCAAGCAGTACTTCGTGCCGGTCCAGTACTACCCGTGGGCGGTCTTCCACCGGAAGTCGGTCTTCGAGAAGAACGGCTGGACCCAGCCGACCTCGATCGACGAGCTCAACGCCCTCATGAAGGACATGCAGGGCAAGAAGGTCACCCCCTTCGCGTTCGCCGCCAAGGACGCCTGGGCCCCGATGGGCACCTTCGACGTCCTCAACATGCGCCTCAACGGCTACGACTTCCACATGGAGCTGTGCCAGGGCAAGCAGAAGTGGGACAGCGCCGAGGTCAAGAACGTCTTCTCCACCTGGGCCACGCTGCTGCCCTACCACCAGGAGAACTCGCTCGGGCGCACCTGGCAGGAGGCCTCGACCTCGATGGCCAACGGCGAGTGCGGGATGTACCTGCTCGGCACGTTCGTCGTCGACGGCATCCCGCCGGAGGTCGCCGAGGACATCGACTTCTTCACCTTCCCCGCGCTCGACGAGACGATCGGCAACGACGCGCTCGACGCACCCATCGACGGGTTCTGCGTGTCGGCACAGACCGAGGACGAGGAGAGCGCCAAGGCGTTCATCAAGTGGCTCGGCACTGCCGAGGCGGCTGACGCGGCGAACAACAACGCGTCCGCGCCGTTCATCGCAGCCAACTCCGGTGCCAGCACCGAGAAGTACGGGGAGCTGCAGAAGAAGTCGGCCGAGCTCGTCCAGAACGCCAAGTCGATCGCCCAGTTCCTCGACCGCGACACCAACGCCGACCTCGCGAACACGGTGATCACGGCGTCGCTCCAGGAGTTCATCAAGAACCCCAGCGACATCGACGCCATCACCGCGTCCATCCAGCAGCAGGCCGCGTCCATCCTCGGCTGATCCGACGACAGCGGAGGGCAACCCCATGGCCATCGCCACGGCACCACGGAAGAAGCGGCGCTCGACACGTCGCGTCGAAAAACGGCAAGGCACCCGTGACCGCCTCACCGTCGTGGCGATGGTCGCGGTCCCCACCCTGCTCGTCGTCTGGCTCGTCTGGCTCCCGGCGATGGCGTCGGTGGCCCTGTCCTTCACCAAGTGGAACGGCTTCAAGCTCAGCGGCATCGAGTTCGTCGGCACGCAGAACTACAAGGACATCGCCACGATCTACCCGCCGTTCTGGCCGGCGATGCAGAACAACCTCATCTGGTTGCTCTTCCTCGTCGTGCTGCCGACGATCTTCGGCATGTTCCTCGCGGTGGTCCTCGACCGTGAGATGTGGGGGAGCCGTTTCTACCAGACGGCCTTCTACCTCCCGGTCGTGTTGTCGCTGGCGCTCATCGGCTTCATCTGGCAGCTCTTCTACTCCACGGACCAGGGCCTGATCAACGCGGTCTTCGGCACCAACATCGACTGGTACGGCGACCCGGACGTCAACCTGTGGTCGGTGCTCGTCGCGACGTCCTGGCGGCACACCGGCTACATCATGTTGATCTACCTGGCAGGGTTGAAGGGCGTCGACGCGTCGCTGCGCGAGGCGGCCGCCGTCGACGGCGCGGGTGAGGTGAAGACGTTCTTCCACGTCATCCTCCCCGTGATGCGGCCGATCAACATGATCGTCCTCGTCATCGTCGTCATCGAGTCCCTTCGAGCGTTCGACCTCGTGTGGGTCATCAACAAGGGGCGCAACGGGCTCGAGCTCATCTCGGCCCTGGTGGCACAGAACGTCATCGGCGAGGCGACCCGTTACGGCTTCGGCTCGGCTCTCGCCGTCATCATGATGGTCATCTCCACGGTGTTCATCGCCATCTACCTGCGGATCGTCTTCCGGGAGGAGCGCCGATGAGCGTCACCAGTGCACCTCAGGACACCATCGCGAGAGTCAAGAAGACCGAGCGGGGCCCCGGTGGAGGAGTGCTCAACCGACGTCGGGGCACCGTGGCCACGGTGATCATGGCGATCCTCGCCCTGATCTGGCTGTTCCCGATGTTGTGGTCCCTCTACAACTCCTTCCGGGACTACTCGTACACCCAGACGAACGGGTACCTCTCCTTCGGTGGGTGGACCCTGGACAACTACAAGGAGGCGTGGACCAGGGGCAACTTCGGTCTGCACCTGAAGAACTCGCTGCTCATCACGGTGCCGGCCGTCGCACTGACGCTGTTCCTGTCCTCGATGGTCGCCTTCGTGCTGGCGAGGTTCTCGTACCGCTTCAACCTCACCCTGCTCGGCATCTTCCTCGCCGCCAACCTCCTGCCACCCCAGGCCCTGCTCATCCCGGTGTTCAAGATGTTCCGGGAGGTGCCGCTGCCCACGTTCATGAGCGAGAGCGGCACGATGCTCAACAGCTTCTGGGCGCTGATCCTCGTCAACACGGCCTTCCAGATGGGGTTCTGCACCTTCGTCCTGAGCAACTACATGAAGACCCTCCCGTACGAGATCTACGAGTCCGCCCAGCTCGACGGCGCCAGCGTGTGGCGGCAGTACTGGCAGCTGACGATGCCTCTCGTGCGGCCGGCCCTGGCCGCCCTGGCGACGTTGCAGGTGACCTGGATCTACAACGAGTTCTTCTGGGCCACGGTGCTCCTGTCCCGGGGTGACAAGTACCCGGTCACGAGTGCCCTGAACAACCTGCGCGGGCAGTTCTTCCAGGACACGAACCTCGTCGCAGCCGGCTCGATCATCGTGGCACTGCCGGTGCTCATCGTCTTCTTCGTCCTCCAGAAGCAGTTCGTCTCCGGGCTGACCCTGGGCTCGACCAAGGGATGAGCGCGACGACGATCGTCCTGCGTGGTGGTGGCTCCGCCCTCGTCCTGACCAGCGACGGGGGCGGTGGCCTGCCCCACGTGCTGCACTGGGGCACCGACCTTCCGGATGCCGTGGCGTCAGACCTCGCGCTCCTCACCGGCGCTCCGGTCGCCAACAACCAGCTGGACGCGCCGTGGCAGCTGAGCGTCCTGCCCACGTCGGGCGAGGGGTGGCTCGGCACGCCTGCCTACGCCGCTCACCGCGCCGGGGGCAGCACCGCGCCGCGCTGGGTCGCGACCCTGGAGGGCGGCGGGAACAGCGCGACGGTGCACGCGACGGCATCCGACGTGGGTGTGGAGGTCGTGCTGCGCTACCGGCTCGACGAGCACGGTGTGCTCGTCGTCGACACCGAGCTGACCAGCCTCGCGACCCAGGGTGCCCCGCTCGACGTCGGGGCCCTGCGGGCCGTGCTGCCGCTGCCGACCCGTGCCGACGAGGTGCTCGACCTCACGGGGCGGTGGTGTCGCGAGCGCTCGCCGCAGCGTCGGCCGATGGCCGACGGCACGTGGCTGCGCACGGGGCGCCGGGGTCGCACCGGCCACGACGCGACCCTGGTCATGGTGGTCGGCACCGCCGGCTTCGGGTTCCGCTCGGGCGAGGTCTGGGCCACCCACGTCGCGTGGAGCGGCAACCACGAGCACCTCGTCGAGCGGCTTCCCGAAGGTGCTGGCGCACATGCGGCGGTCCTCGGCGGTGGCGAGGCGCTCGCGCCGGGTGAGGTGCGGCTCGGGCCGGGGGAGACCCACGTGGCGCCGTCGGTCGTGTTCGTGCACTCCACCGACGGGCTCGACGGGCTCACGCGGGCGCTCGTGCGGCACCAGCGTGCCGGAGCGGGCTACCGGACGAGCACACGACCCCTGGTGCTCAACACGTGGGAGGCCGTCTACTTCAGGACCGACCTCGACGAGCTGCGGCGGCTCGCCGACACCGCGGCCTCCATCGGCGTGGAACGGTTCGTCCTGGACGACGGCTGGTTCGGCGCCCGCCGCGACGACCGCCGCGGGCTGGGGGACTGGCGCGTCGCACCCGACGTCTGGCCCGAGGGGCTGTCACCGCTCGTCGACCACGTCAAGGGGCTGGGGATGCAGTTCGGGCTGTGGTTCGAGCCCGAGATGGTCAACCTCGACTCCGACCTCGTGCGGGCTCACCCGCAGTGGGTGCTCGGGCCGGTGGCTGGTACGCCGTTGCCCTCTCGCGCCCAGCACGTGCTCGACCTCGCCAACCCGGAGGCGTTCGCGCACGTCCTCGAGGCGATGAGTGCCCTCGTCGGGGAGTACGGCATCGACTTCATCAAGTGGGACCACAACCGCGACCTGCACGAGGCGGTGCGCTCCGACCCATCCGGCACCGATCGGCCTGCGGTGCACGCCCAGACGCGCGCGACGTACGCGCTCCTCGACGAGCTGCGCACACGGCATCCGGGCCTGGAGATCGAGTCGTGCTCCAGCGGTGGCGCGCGGGCCGACCTCGGGGTGCTGGCGCGCACCGACCGGGTGTGGACCTCCGACTGCAACGACGCACTGGAGCGCGTCGCGATCCAGCGGTGGACCGGGCTGCTCGTGCCACCGGAGCGGATGGGCACCCACATCGGACCGCCGACGGCGCACACGACCCACCGCCACCTCGACCTGTCGCTGCGCATGCTCGTGGCGCTCGGCGGTCACGCCGGTCTCGAGTGGGACATCACGACGTGCAGCCCCGACGAGCTCGAGTCGCTGCGGGCGTGGTCAGGTCTCTACCGCGAGCTCCGGCCGCTGGTGCACGGTGGCGACGTCGTTCGCTCCGACCACCCGGACGAGTCACTGGTGGTCGGTGGGGTCGTGGCGCCGGACCGGTCGGCTGCCGTGTTCACGGTGGTGCAGCTCGTGTCGGGTCGCGGGGTCACGCCCGGTGTGGTGCCGCTTCCGGGTCTGGATGCCGGGCGGCGCTACCGCGTTCGGGTGCGGCCCGAAGCGGGGTTGCCGGCGGTGCTGCAGGGCGCGCCGCCCTCGTGGTGGGATGCCGCCGCCGGTGACGGGATCGTCGTGAGCGGGGCGGCGCTCGGCGCGGTGGGGCTCGCCCTGCCGGTGCTGCTCCCGGCGCAGGGATTCCTGCTGCACCTGGAGCCGGCCGACGCCTGAGCGTCGTGCTGGTGACACACTCGCGAGGTGGCCATCATCCCCGCTCACCTGTCGTTCGCCGCCCTGGAGTTCATGGGCGAGCGGCACCTCGCGACGTTGACGACCCTGCGCGCCGACGGTTCGCCCCATGTCGTGCCGGTCGGGTTCACGTGGGATGACGACCTGCTCGTGGCGCGCGTCATCGCGAGCCGGTCGAGCGCGAAGGTCATCCAGGCCCGGGCGGGGCGGCGCGCCGCCCTGTCGCAGGTGCAGGCCCGGCGCTGGATCACCCTCGAGGGCACGACGCGCGTGCTCGAGGACGCCGCCTCGGTGCGCGATGCCGAGCAGCGGTATGCCGTGCGCTACCGGGTGCCGCGCGAGAACCCCGAGCGGGTGGTCATCGTCCTCGACGTCGACCGCGTCCTCGGCGGTGACTGGCCGCACCCCCTGCCCCCCTCGCCGTACGGCGGCTGAGCCCCGCCGGGGGGCGATGGAAACATGTTTGAAAGATCTATGAGGTCAGGTGCATCCGAACGCGTCCCTCGTGCGGAATCACTGTCAGCGGGTGCATCCGTACCCACCGACAGAAGGGACATCCCAATGAAGCGCATTCTTGTTGCAGGGGCAGTTGCCGCTTTCGCCGTGGTCGGCTTCTCCAGCACCGCCAACGCAGCCCCGGCCGATGCCGCGTGCTTCGGGCAGGTTCACAAGTTCGTGAACAGCGGTGGGCTCGGGCTCGACAACGTCGGCCAGCTCGTCGGTGCGGTCGAGGGTGGCCAGAACAAGAACGCGGCGGCCAAGACCTACTGCTGACCCCGTGGCTCGCCCTCGGTCAGGATGACGAGGGCGACGAAGAGGCGGCTCGGACCATGTGGTCCGAGCCGCCTCTCGTCGTTGTCGCGTCGCCTTACGGCTGCGGGACCAAGAACTCGTCGAGCTGGGGCAGCGTGCCCTCGCGCAGGTTCGTGGTCTTCTCCGGCTTGATCTGGCCCGGGGCGAAGCTGGCCATCGAGCCCTCGATCGGCAGGTTCAACCGCGAGGTCGCGAGGTTGATGCTGTACGTCTGCGACGACGGGTCGATGGACGTCACGCCCGAGCGGTTGCCGCTGATCACCAGGCCGAGCTGGTGGCCCTTCGGAACCACGACGTCGTTGGCCTGGAGCTCGACGGTGACGTTCTGCGTGCCTTCGCCATCCAGGCGGATCCAGCCACGAGCCAGGATCTGCAGTTCGGTGGAACCGGTGCGGCGCACGACGTCTCGGTAGCAGGCGTCGTCGACGGCGGTCGACTGGCCCCAACAGCTCTCGGTCGTGAGCGTCAGGGCGCCGTCACTCGTGGTGAGGACGCGGTCCATGGTCCCGTAGTCGACGAGCTGCACGGAGAGCTGCCCGACGGGCCGGCCCTGGGTGACCTCGAGGTCGACGGTGGGAGTGCCAGAGATACGCACCTCGCTCTTGGTGAGCCCGGTCAGGAACTGCAGCTTGTTCGGGCTCGCGCCGAGGCGGACGGCGTTGGCCTCGCTGAGGTTCGCCGCGTTGACGTAGCTCGCCGTGGCGTTGTCCTTGATGCCGAGGCGCATGGTGCCGTCGGAGCGCAGGGCGAGCTTCTGGGTGCGGGCGGCCTTGCTGGGCCACGAGTCGGCCTGCTCCCAGACGGTCGGGAGCCACCTCGACGTCGACGGCGGGCTCGTCGAGGATGCCGTTGGGCACCTGCATCAGCTCGTGGTCGAACCAGCGGTGCAGGGTGTCGACCCACCGATCCCGGTCGGAGTCGAAGGGGTCGACGTGACCGAGGCGGGTGAGCCACATCTTGCGGTCGACCCCGGCGTCACCGAGGTCCTCCCACCACGTCGAGGCGTTGCGCATCCTGACGTTGTTGTCCTGCAGCCCGTGCATGATGAACACGCTGGCGCTCACCTTGGACACGTCGTAGAGGGAACCCTCGCGGTAGTCGCGCTCGGCCCAGAAGTCGGTGTAGGCACCGGTCTCGTCGCCGTCGTTGGCGTTCATGAAGGCGTTCTGCGCCGAGCAGTTGGTGGGGATCGTGCGACGCTGTGCGATCGTCGTCGACAGGCTGCTCGGGTAGTTGTTCGACTTCACCGCGTTCTGGTAGCGGTTGTAGTCGTACCAGGAGCTGATCGCACTGATCGGGACGATGGTCTCCAGACCTTCGACGCCGGTGGCCGCGACCCCGTTGGCCAGCGTGCCGTCGTAGGACTTGCCGATCATGCCGGTCCTGCCGTTGCTCCAGGTCGCCTCGACGAGGTCGCCTTGGGCGTCGCGAGCCACCGCGTTGCCGTTGAGCCACTCGATGACGACCTTGATCGACTCGATGTCGGAGCGGCCACCCTGGTCGGCACAGCCGGTCGAGCGGCCGGTGCCTGCCATGTCCGGTGCCACGAAGGCGTAGCCGCGCGGCACGAAGTAGTTGTCGTAGAAGAGCGGCATCTTGGCCGGGTTGCCCTCGGCGTCGTAGGTCTTGAACTCGCTGTCGTTCCCGCGGCCGAGGCTGAGGTAGTACGGGCTGGCGTCCATGATCACCGGGACACGTGCCGTTCCGTCGAGCTCGCGCGGGCGGACGATGTCGGTGGCGATGCGCTCTTCGGTGCCGTCGCCGTCGAGGTCCGGCGCGGTGACCCAGACCGTCTCGCGGATGGCATCCGCGTACTCGAACACCGGGGCGGTGACACCGTCGACCAAGGTTGTCTGCGGCGGTGGATCATCGAGGGCATGGCCGGTCCGGCCGTGGCCACCAGGAGGGGGGCGATGAGCCCCATGGACGCGGCGAGGAATGCGGTGGGTCGCACAGGAAACCTCCTGGAGAGGGGCGAGCCGGCAGGGTTCTGCGAGGCGTCTCGGCCTTCGGCACGCTAGCAGTGCCCCGCAGGATGGCAGCGGCTCAGCGACAGGCCGGATCGCATGTCCTCACGGACGTGGCTTCAGGCGCCGGCGCGACCGTCCAGGAACATCTTCAGCCGCGTGACCGTGTGGTCGTTGTGGCCGACGAGGTGGCCGTTGACCGCCCGGCACGCCCACCCCAGGCGTGTGGCGAGGCGAGCCGCCTCGGTGAGGTCGCAGGACGAGAGCCCCGGGTAGGCGTCGGCGTAGGGGGCCAGGTAGGCGTCGCGGAACGGCGCGACGTCGGCGGATGCCTCCACGTCGTCGATCCCCCACGCGATCACGCCCTCGAGGGTCACCGACAGCGTGAAGAACGGATGGGACACGCAGGCGTCGCTCCAGTCCATGACCCAGTACCGGCCGTCCCGCACGAAGACCTGCGCGTCGTGGAGATCGTCGTGCTGCACCGTCTCTCGGATGCCGTACGACGCGAGGTCTCGTGCGAGCGAACGAACGAGCGATCCCGCCTCGCGGAACCGGGGCTCGGCGTCGATCTCGTCCATGAGGGCGTCGTACTTCGCCGGGAGGACATCGAGGCTCAGGTCCGGCACACCGAGGTCGAGCAGGGCGTCGACGTCGTCCTCGAGCGCGAGCTGGATGCGGGCGGTGGTGTCCAGCACCTCCAACCACCCGTCAAGGCTGCGCTGGACCGACACGAGCTCCCTCAGCCGGTCGCCGGCGTGGCTCATCAGCATCCAGCCGCGTTCGGTGTCGCAGGCCAGCAGCGCCTGGACCCGGTCAGGCACCCGGGCCGCGAGCAGGTTGACCACGGCTGCCTCGTGCTCCAGCGGACCGTGGTTCGCCTTGAACCACACCGTCCCGACCTCGGTCGGCACCCGTAGCACCGTCGACCACACCTCGACGTGCGGCTGCTCGATGGCGCCGGTCCGGGTCATCCCGAGCGCCTCCAAGCGCGCGTCGATCCAACCGTGCGCGTGCGCCAGCCACTCCTCGTCGGTCCACGTGCTCACGGCCCCTGCGCCCATGAGAGCGCTGCTACAGGCCGAGGTCGCGGGCGGTTGCGCGGACGGTGGTTGCCGACGCGACCAGCTTGTCCCGCTCGACGGCATCCAGCGGTGTGGCCAGGACGCGCTGGACGCCCGTGCGCCCCACGACCGCCGGCATGGACAGGCACACGTCGCTCAGCCCGTGGACGTCGTCGAGCCGGGACGTGACCGGCAGGACCCGGTGCTCGTCGTTGAGCACGGCCTCCAGGATGCGGGAGACGGCCAGGCCGATCGCGAGGCTGGTCGCGCCCTTGCCGGCGATGATCTCGTACGCCGAGCTGACGACCTGGTGGTGGATCCGGGCGCGGGTGGCCTCGTCGAGGTGCTGCCCGTCCGCCGAGACCCAGTCCTGGACGGGCACGCCGCCGATCGTCGCGGTGGACCACAACGGCACCTCGGAGTCGCCGTGCTCACCGGCGATGTAGGCGTGGACGTTCTGCACCGCGACCCCCGTGTGTCCGGCGATCAGGAATCGCAGCCGGGAGGAGTCCAGCACCGTCCCCGAGCCGAAGACGCGATGCGGCGGCAGGCCCGAGAACTGCTGGGCGGCATACGTGACGACGTCCACCGGGTTGGTCACCATCAGGAGCAGGGCATTCGGTGCGAGGCCCACCAGCCGGGGTACGAGGTCGCGGCACATGGCCACGTTCGCGGCGGCGAGGTCGAGGCGGGTCTGGCCGGGCTTCTGCTTCGCGCCAGCCGTGATCACGACGACGTCGGCATCGCCGCAGACCTCGAGGTCATCGCTCCCGGTGATCTGGGCCATCGGGGTGAACTGCATCCCGTGGTTCAGGTCAAGGACCTCGGCCCGGACCTTGTCGGCATCGAGGTCGAACAGCGCGAGCTGACGGCAGACGCCCCGGATCTGCGCCGCGTAGGCAATCGCCGTGCCCACCGCGCCCGCACCGACCACCGCAACCTTGGACATGGTGGCCACTGTGGCACATCCTCGTGCCGGGCACAGGGCAACCACGGCTGTTGCACGCACGTCACGTGGTTGTCACGTGCTGGTGTGAGGGCCCGTCGTCATCGTTGCGGACGGCCATGGGTGCGGCGCGACCTACCGCGCAGTAGTCGTCGTCATCACAGCGACTACCGCTCGGTAGCCCCAGCCGAACCGAACCGGGAGGCATCCTCTTCCGTGCCTGCCCGGCTCGCTCATCGGGTGGCACTCCAGCAACAGGCGGGGCGCGGGCACCATCTGGACCTCGGTAGACTTCTTCCCGACGACTGGCGAGGGTGGGGCACCACCGGGAAGTCACACGTCGGGATGCATCGCCCGCCTGGGTGCCCCGAAGCGTGACCGACCCGACCCCGCAAGGAGCACCACATGGCCGCCGCAGTCTCCACCCCCGGTCCCACGCAGGACGTCCGTCCGGTGCGCCGCGCCCTCGTGTCCGTCTACGACAAGACCGGGCTCGATGACCTCGTGCGCGGTCTCCACGACGCCGGCGTCTCGCTCGTCTCGACCGGCGGCTCGGCGGCGCTCATCGAGTCACTCGGCCTGCCCGTCACCAAGGTCGAGGACCTCACCGGCTTCCCCGAGTGCCTCGAGGGCCGGGTCAAGACCCTGCACCCGCGCGTGCACGCAGGCATCCTCGCCGACACCCGCAAGCCCGACCACGTCGCACAGCTCGCCGACCTCGGCGTCGAGGCCTTCGAGCTCGTCGTCGTCAACCTCTACCCGTTCGCCGCCACGGTCGCCTCGGGGGCCAGCCCCGACGAGTGCGTCGAGCAGATCGACATCGGCGGCCCGTCGATGGTCCGGGCAGCTGCGAAGAACCACCCGAGCGTGGCCGTGGTCACCGACCCGTCGACCTACGGCGCCGTGCTGGATGCCGTGCGCGGCGGCGGTTTCACCTTCGCGCAGCGCCAGCGCCTCGCGGCGCAGGCGTTCGTGCACACGGCGACCTACGACGTGCACGTCGCGTCGTGGATGGGGAACGCCTACACCGACACCTCCGAGGGCACCGGCTTCCCGGCCTGGGTGGGTGGGACGTGGGAGAAGTCGTCGGTGCTCCGGTACGGAGAGAACCCGCACCAGCGGGCAGCCCTGTACACCAACGGTTTCCAGCCGCAACCCGGCCTCGCCCAGGCCAAGCAGCTGCACGGCAAGGAGATGTCCTACAACAACTACATCGACGCGGATGCCGCGGTACGTGCGGCCTACGACCACGGCGACCAGCCCACCGTCGCGGTGATCAAGCACGCGAACCCCTGCGGCATCGCGGTCGGCACCGACATCGCGCAGGCTCACCGCAAGGCGCACGAGTGCGACCCGGTCTCTGCGTTCGGCGGCATCATCGCGACGAACCGTCCGGTCACCGTCGAGATGGCCCGCGCCGTGGCTGACATCTTCACCGAGGTCGTCGTCGCCCCGGGCTTCGACGACGACGCGCTCGAGGTGCTCACCGCCAAGAAGAACGTCCGCCTCCTCGAGTGCGCTGCCCCGAGCCGGGGTGGCGCCGAGACCCGCCCGATCAGCGGCGGGCTGCTCATGCAGCACCGTGACGGCGTCGACGCGGTCGTCCTCGGCGACGACGGCTCGGTCACCGGAGGCGACGACGCCGCGAACTGGCGGCTCGTGTCCGGCGACGCGGCCGACGAGGCGACCCTGGCCGACCTCCAGTTCGCCTGGCGCGCGGTGCGAGCCGTGAAGTCGAACGCGATCCTGCTCGCCCGCGACGGTGGCTCGGTCGGCATCGGCATGGGCCAGGTCAACCGGGTCGACTCCTGCCACCTCGCGGTGTCACGCGCCGGTGAGGAGCGCGCCCGCGGTGCGGTCGCGGCATCCGATGCGTTCTTCCCGTTCGCCGACGGTCTCCAGGTGCTGCTCGACGCCGGCGTGCGGGCCGTCGTCGCCCCGGGTGGGTCGATGCGCGACGCCGAGGTGGTCGAGGCCGCTCAGGCTGCCGGGGTGACGATGTACTTCACCGGGACCCGCCACTTCGCGCACTGACGCCGAACGGGTGCCGCTCAGGTGCTCCGGTGCCCCACGTGGCGGCCCGGAGGAGTCGGCGGGACCGGTCGCAGGCGGTGGATCAGCCACTCCAGCGGCCCGGTGCCCATCAGGCGTTCGAGGAGCCAGCAGCCGCCGACGACGACGAGGATGCTCGACCCGAGGATCCACCACTCGTCATCGGGGGCGCCGTCGCGCAGGGCCGACAGGAGCGCGAGCCAGAGGATCTGCAGGGTGTAGGCCGTCAGGGCCAGCCGCCCCGCTGACAGCACGGGGTCCAGCGCCCGACCGACACCGAACCGTCGGGCGAGGTCGACCACGAGGAAGGACGCGACGATGCTGCCCGTCGCGAGCAGCGTCGCGCCGACCACCTCGGCGGTGGTGCCGCTGTACGGCGGCCGAGCCGGATGCCGTGCGCGCCCCGAGCTGGTAGGCCGCCGCGCTCGTGGCGAACAGCACTCCGGCCACGACCCACGCCTCCGGGGGCCGGGCGACCCGCCGCAGCACGGTCGCGAGCGCCAGCCCGCCCAGGGCCATCGGCAGGAGCGAGACGAGACGGTAGGCACTGCCCGTGGCCACCCACTCGACGAGGTCGGACCACCACTGCGGCCAGGCGGCGACGTTCTCGGCGGCGGCGAGCCTGGCCCGGTCGACGATGACCGGCCCGACGACGGCCCCGGCGGCTGCGAGGCCCAGGGTGAGCACCGGCATCCGGTGCAGGAGGAGGGCCAGCGGTGCCAGCACGATGACGAGCACGCCGAGGTAGGGCAGCACGATGATGATCTGGTCGTAGACGCTGCTGGAGGAGCACCCCCAGCATGATGAGGACGAGCCCTCGCTGGAGGTTGTCGCGCACGAACGTGCCTGCGGTCGGGCGGTGCTCGCTGCTGAGCGAGATGCCCATCGACGTGCCGATGATGACCGCGAACAGCGGGGCGGTGAGGTACTCGGTGATGTTCGCCGGCCCGCCGACGGGGCTCAGGTGGGCGATGAGCATCGACACGACCGCGATCCCGCGCGCGGCATCCAGCCCGTCGAGGCGGGTCGATGCGCGCATGGCGTGGGCATGCGCACAGTCTGCCGCGGGGGTCGCCTCAGGCGGTTGCGCGGGGGCGGTAGCCGGTGGGCTCGCCCGAGCCGAGGTCGACGATCGCGGCGACCGGGCCGCCACCCTCGGGGCCCTGGTGCGCAGCGGAGACCGACACGAAGACCGCGGGGTCACCCGTCACCGACGCCGTGACACCGCCGACGCACGACTTGATCTGCCGGTGCCAGTGCACGTCCGAGTCGTCGAGCATCGCGTTGCGGCGACCGGCGACCTGCCCGTCGAGGCTGGCCTCGCACTTGAGGAAGACGTTGACGAGGCGGCCGTCGAGGTCGCTGCGGTGCGGGCGCTCGGGGAGGTCGAGGCCGGCATCCTTGATCGCGGCCCAGATGCCGTCCTGGTCGAGGGCGTCGTTCATCACCGAGTGGCCGATGCGGTAGCGCCCGCCGACGCCGCGCGCGTTGCCGACGACGACGACCTGCGCCTGGTCGAGCTCGACGCCCGAGGAGCAGGACGCCACCGACGAGTACAGCTCGCGGCTGTGCATGACGTCGGCGTCGGTCGGCATCTCGATCTCACCGAGGGCGACGGCGATGCCGAGCGCCGTGCAGCCGTTGGACAGGTCCATCGACTCGTGCGTGTGCTCGGTCCACACGTGCTTGCCGCGCGCCTTGGCGTCCCGGATGGTGTGGATCGTCAGCAGCGGGGTCTTGGTCTGCACGTAGTGCACGTCGGCCGGGTCGGTGATGCCGGCCCGCTCCATGGCGACGCGCACGGCATCCGCGACCTTGGAGACCATCGAGGTGTAGCCGATCTCCTCCGGCAGCAGCTGCTCGGACATCGCGAAGCCGACGGTGAGGCGCGGCTCGTCGGTCTGCTCGGCGCGCTCGGCGGGAACCGTCGCGAAGATCGTCGCGTGCGGGCTGATCACGCCGTCGGTGCCGCCCGACCAGACGATCGGGATCTCCTTGACCGCGGCGGGGTCGGCGCCCTTCTCGACGAGGATCTCGCGGAAGGCACGGTCGGCGATGATGCGGGTGTAGTCGTTGACCCCGCCGTTGCCCTCGGTCTTGCCGATGACCGCGATGACGCGGCTGGCCTCGAACACGCCCTCGTCGATGAGCTTGCCCAGCTCGGAGGCGTCGGACACGGTGTGCAGCGGGACCTTGCGGACCTCGATGGCGTCGGGCACGGTCTGGGTTCCTTTCGTGGATGCCGGGTGGCCGGCTCGGGTGGGCGGGTGCGGTCGGGGTGAGGGCGGATCAGTCGGGTTCGACGACGGTGCCGAAGGTTCCCTCGACGGCGTCGGTGATGTGGGTCAGGGAGGTGATGACGCTGCGCGCCCCACCACCCTCGACGAAACGGGCGGCAGCCGCGACCTTTGGCCCCATCGAGCCGGACGCGAACTGGCCGTCGGCGGCGTGCGCCAGGATCTCGGACAGGCCGACGCGGGTGAGGTCGCGCTGGTGGTCGGTGCCCCAGTCGACGGCGGCATGGTCGACGTCGGTGGCGATGACGAGCACGTCAGCGGACAGGGTGCGGGCGAGCAGGGCTGCGGTGAGGTCCTTGTCGATGACCGCCTCCACCCCCCGCAGCCGGCCCTGCGCGTCGCGCACGACGGGGATGCCGCCACCGCCGGCCGCCACGACGACGTGGCCCGCGGCCAGCAGGGTGCGCAGCGCCGGCACGTCGAGCACCTCGAGCGGCTCGGGGGAGGCGACGACCCGGCGCCACCCCTTCTCGCCGCGGTCCTCCCACACCTGGCCGTGGTCGATCATGGGCTGCGCCTGCGCGTGGCTGAGGTAGCGACCGATCGGCTTGCTCGGGTGGGTGAACCCGGCGTCGTCGCGGTCGACGAGGGTCCGGGTGACGAGCGCTGCGACCGGCCGGCTCGCGCCAGCGGCCGCGAGGGCATCATCGAGGGCGTCGAGGATGGTGAAGCCGAGGGTGCCCTGCGTCTGCGCACCGCACCAGTCGAGCGGCACCGGCGGGACGACGTGGGCGGCGAGCTCGTTCTTCACGAGGAGGTTGCCGACCTGCGGGCCGTTGCCGTGGGTGATGACGAGCTCGTGTCCGGCCGCGACGAGGCGCGCGGCGGCCGTCATCGCGACCTCGACGGCGGCGATCTGGGCGGCTGGGGTGGCGGTGCCGTCGGGGGCCGTCATCGCGTTTCCGCCCAGGGCGAGCACGACTCGCACGTCACGCCCTCCTCGACTGGCTCGGCTGCGCCCGGTGGTGCCCGGGGTCTCGACCCTAGGAGCCGAGGCACGGGCAGGCGTTGTCAGGACCTGCCCAACGGGGATGGCCGCGTTGGCAACTCTGCGAGTCTGCAAGGCTGTGCGCCATGACCTCGCCTCGCACTGCTCGCCGCACTGCTGACCGCACCTGGCTCGTGGCGATCGCCGCCTCGCTCTGGGGACTGTCGGCCCTGTGGCGTGGGCCCCTCGCGCGCGAGTACCCGGCCCTGGCCATCGTCTTCTGGGAACACCTCGTGCTCGTCGTGCTCGTCAGCCCGTGGATCGTCCCGGCGGTGCGCCGCGTGCTCGCCGCGAGCACCCGCACGAAGGTCAGCGTGCTCGTCATCGGCGCCGGCTCGTCGGCCCTCGCGACGACCCTGTTCACCGCGGCCTTCCGCCTCGGCGACCCCATCACGCCGCAGGTGCTCCAGAAGCTCCAGCCGCTCATCGCCATCGGGCTGGCGGCGCTCGTGCTGGGGGAGCGGCTGCGCCGCAGCTACGCCTACTTCGCGGTTCCGGCGATCGCCGGGGCCTGGCTGCTGGCGTTCGCCGACCCGCTGGGCGTGAGCGTCGCGAGTGCCCAGGCCGCCGGACTCGCCGTCGGGGCCGCGGCCCTGTGGGCGGCCGGAACCGTGCTCGGCCGGGCCGCGAGCGCCGAGCTGCGCTTCACCGACCTCACGGCGCTGCGCTTCACGGTGGGCCTGCTCACCCTGCTCGCGATCAGCGGCGTCACGTCGACGCCCCTGGCCATCGGCGTCGAGGCAGCGCCGAAGATCCTCCTGCTCGTGCTCTTCCCCGGGCTGCTCGCCCTCGTCCTGTACTACAAGGCCCTGGGCCACACCCCGGCGTCGAGGGCGACCCTGGCCGAGCTGACCTTCCCGCTCACCGCGGCCGTCGTCGGCATCGTGGCGTTCGACGCGAGCCTCACCGGGTCGCAGTGGCTCGGCTTCGCCATCGTCCTCGCCTCGGTCGTGGGGTTGGCCCTGCACGAGCAGCGCAGCAGCCGCCCGTCCGTGGCGGTGCCCGACGACGCGACCGAGGCGCTCACGCCCGCTCGCTGACCGGCATCCGGATGCCGTGGCGTCGGTTCGCGCCCTACAGGGCGCGCCATCGCGCGTGGCGGGCGGCGAGCCGCTCGTCCGGGAGCAGGGCGACGAGCTCGCCGAGCTCGTGCCGGATCGCCTGAGCCATCCGGCGGCAGTAGGCCTCCGGCTCGTGCGCCGCATCCGGGTGCTCGGCGACGATCCGGTCGACGATGCCCGCCTCGAGCAGGTCGAGCGAGCGAACCCGCTGCTGCGCGGCCATCTCGGGTGCGCGGTCGGCGGTGCGGTGCAGGATCGCCGACGCACCCTCGGGCGGCAGCGGTGAGAGCCACGAGTGCTGGGCGCACACGACGCGGTCGGCCGGCATGAGCGCCAGCGCACCGCCACCCGTGCCCTGCCCGAGCAGGACGCAGACCGTCGGCACCGGGAGGACGACGAGCTCGGCCAGGCAGCGGGCGATCTCCCCGGCCATGCCGCCCTCCTCGGCCTCCTTCGACAGGGCAGCCCCCGCGGTGTCGATGACGCTGACGAGCGGCAGCCCGAGCTCGGTCGCGAGCTTCATGCCGCGGCGGGCGACCCGCAGCCCCGACGGCCCGAGCGGTGCCTCGGCCCGCTCGGCGCGACGGTCCTGACCGAGGACGACGCACGGCATCCCGCCGAAGCGCGCGAGGGCGAGGAAGAGGCTGCGGTCCCACTCGCCGGCGCCCGTGCCGAACAGGGGCAGCACGTCGGTGGCGCCGAGCTTGAGCAGGGCGCGCACGCCGGGACGCTCGGGGTCGCGGGAGCGGGTGACCGACTCCCAGGCCGGCAGGTCGGGCAGCGGTTCGCGGGGCACCCCGGGCACCCGGCCGAGATCGCGGGGGCCGAGCACGAGGTCGAGGAAGCGGCCCGCGATGGGCGGCAGCGCCTCGACCGGCATCACGGCATCGAGCAGGCCGTGGGCGTAGAGGTTCTCGGCGGTCTGGACGTCGGCGGGGAAGGGCTCGCCGTACAGCGCCTCGTAGACCCGGGCGCCGAGGAAGCCGATGGTCGCCCCGGGCTCGGCGACGGTGACGTGGCCGAGCGAGCCCCACGAGGCGAGGACCCCGCCGGTCGTCGGGTGGCGCAGGTAGGTGATGTACGGCAGCTGCGCGGCCTTGAACGCGGCGACCGCACCGGAGATCTTGACCATCGTGACGAACGCCGGGGTGCCCTCCTGCATCCGGGTACCGCCGGATGCCGGGGCGGCGAAGAGGGGGAGCCTCTCGCGGGTGGCCCGCTCGAACGCGAGCGTGACCCGCTCGGCGGCAGCCCGCCCGATCGACCCGGCGAGGAAGGCGAACTCACCGACGACGACCGCGACGCGGTGCCCGTGGATGCGCCCCTCACCCGTGACGATCGACTCGTCGGTGCCAGCGCGCTCCGCCGCGGCGGCGAGCTCGAGGGCGTACGGGCTGTCGGGCTCGGTGACGTCGATGGGCGCCTCGTCCCACGAGGCGAACGTGCCCTCGTCGAGCACCGCTGCCAGCAGCTCGCGGGCACCGGGCGGCGGCGAGGCTCGCTCGCTCATGGTGAGCCCGCGGCATCCGCCGCGTCCTGCTCGTCGAGCCAGGCCCGCACGCTCTCGTTGTGCTCGCCGAGCAGGGGTGGGTGCAGGTGTTCGCTGCGGCCACCCGCGAAGGCGTTGTCGTCCAGGCGAATCGGCGGGCCGGGGATCTCGATCTCGCCGAGCACCGGATGGTCGACGTCGATGACGAGGCCCTGGCTGCGGGTCTGCTCCCAGTCGTAGACGCGGTCGAGGGTGCGCACCTCACCCGCGGGGATGCCGAGCTCGGCCAGCCGGGCCATCAGGGTGGCGTGCGGGATGTCGGCGAAGGCCGTGTTGAGCGTCTCGATGACCTGGTCGCGGTTGCCGACGCGCTCGCGGTTGGTCGCGAACCCCGGGGCGAGCGGGTCGAGGCCGAACCCCTCGGCCAGCTTCTGCCACAGGCCCTCGCTGCCGCAGGAGAGCTGGATCATGCCGTCGGCGCAGGTGAACAGGCCGTAGGGGCAGATCGACGGGTGGTGGTTGCCACCGGCTTGGCCGACCTCGCCCGCCACCGTGTAGCGGGTGCCCTGGAAGGCGTGGACCCCGACGATCGAGGCGAGCAGCGAGGTGCGCACGACGCGGCCCCTGCCCGTGCGGTTGCGCTCGTGCAGCGCAGCGACCACGCCGTAGGCGCCGTACATGCCGGCGAGGAGGTCGCCGATCGGCACCCCGACCCGCTGGGGGTGGTCGGGGTCGGCGCCGGTGAGGGACATGAGGCCGCCCTCGCCCTGGGCGATCTGGTCGTAGCCGGCGCGCCCGCCCTCGGGGCCGTCGTGGCCGAACCCGCTGATGGAGAGCAGGATCAGCCCGGGGTTGAGCTCGTGGAGGTGCTCGACGGTGAACCCGAGCCGGTCGAGCACGCCGGGGCGGAAGTTCTCGAGCAGCACGTCGGCGTGGGTGACGAGCCGGGCGAGGGTGGCCCGGCCGTCGTCGGACTTGAGGTCGAGGGTGACCGACTCCTTGTTGCGGTTGCACGACAGGAAGTAGGTCGACACCGGGTCGTCCTCGGGCCCGACGAAGGGCGGGCCCCAGCCGCGCGACTCGTCGCCGGTGCCGGGGCTCTCGACCTTGATGACGCGCGCCCCCATGTCGCCGAGCATCATCCCGCAGTGGGGTCCGGCCAGGGCACGCGTGAGGTCGATGACGACGACGTCGTCGAGGGGTCCACTCATGTCGCCAACCTAGCCACGCGGCATCCGGCACCGTTCGGCAGGCCGGGCCGTCATTGCCGGTGGACGGCTGTCAGGTTGTGCCAGCCGCCGTCGACGTCCGCCCGGTCAGGGGAGTGCCCTGCCGACGTCGCCGAGGTGCCGTCGAGGCGTCTCAGCCGCTCGTCGCGTCGAGGTGCTGGAGCAGGTCGTGCGCCGCGAGCTCGACCTTCTTGTGGCGCCACTCACCGGCGCGGTAGACACATGCGATGAGGGCGCTGCGGTGCACCCGACGGAGGTCGCCGACGACGAACGCATAGCGGCCCTTGGTCTCGTCGGTGGCCCCCTTGGTGAGCCCGAGGTGCCACGCGGCGTACTCGTCCCACGAGTGGCGCTCGAGGTAGGCGTTCTCGGCTGCCGCGTCCGGCTGTACGTCACCCCAGTCGCTGTCGAGGACGTACTGGTGCTTGTCGATGAGGTCGCGCGCGTGGGCGACGGCCGCCTGGTTCACGTCGTACTCAGCCATCACCCCAGTGTGGCCTCGTCGCGCGCTCAGGTGGGCTCTTCGGTGCGCTCGCGTGTCATGAACTCCCAGGCGACGGCGTGCGCGATGGCGACGAGCAGGATGAGCATCGTCGCCTCGGCCTGCAGGGGCGTGAGCCCGACGGTCCGGGCGATCTCCGGGGCCACCCCGACGACGGCGATGACGGCGTAGATCACCGCGCTGGCCCACCACAGGCGGGCGAACACCCCGGCATCCGGGTCGTCGCGGGCGGCTCGCAGCAGGCGCACCGTTCCGAGGGCGCCGGCGGCCGCGATGATGACGAAGCTCGAGCGCCAGAACGCCGGCACCTCGGCGCCGCCCACCTGGGCGAACAGCCCCATGAGCGCGGGCAGGAGGAAGGAGAGGTAGATCGCGCCGACGCGGCGGCGGGTCGGCGGGTCGCGCAGCCACGGTCGGTTGCGCTCGACCACGGTCCACCAGAGCCCGACGAGGGTGAAACAGGTCGCGGAGAAGAGCGCGTAGAAGGTGCTGACGTCCACGGGGCCTCCTCGTCGGGTGTCGCCCAGTATGGCCGGGGTGCACCCGCGGGGCCATGCCCTGCCCGCGTCAGTAGGCCGTGCGGTCGATCCGGGCCCGCCACGCGTCGAAGGGCTCCTCCGAGCGCGTCGTCGGGTGGTGTTCTCGGCGCAGCGGCCACGCGCCGGCATCGGGTGCGGCGGCGAACAACGAGTGGAAGGCCGAGTCGTCGAAGCCCGCCGAGGCTGCGGCGTGGCGGTCCGCGGCGAAGACGACGGCATCCAACCGCGCCCACAGCGACGAGGCGAGGCAGAGGGGACACGGCTCGCACGAGGCGTAGACCGTCGCGCCGACGAGCGCGAAGTCGCCGACGGCCCGACAGGCGTTCCTGATGGCGACGACCTCGGCGTGCGCGGTCGGGTCGAGGTCGGCGGTGACCCGGTTCGCACCCTCACCGAGCACCACGCCGTCGCGCACGACCACTGCGCCGAAGGGCCCGCCGTCGCGCGCGACGTTCGCCGTCGCGAGGTCCACCGCGCGGTCCAGCCAGGTCTGTTGGTCGCCCACCCCCGCATCCTGCCACCGGGCTCGGCCGTGCGGGCTCAGAGCGAGCGGGCCACGGCTTGGGCCCAGGTGGTGGGCAGCCGTCCGAGCGCAGCCGTGAGTGCCGTCGGGTCGCCGACCAGGCCGTCCTCGTCGTACGGCCCGGAACATCGCGACGAGCGACTCCCGAGCAGCATCGGCCAGCCCGGCGCCCGGGCCGCGCAGCCACGCGTCGATCGGGATCTCGCGAACCGCCACGGCTCGCCCCAGCACCGCGGCCGCCTGGTCGGCGATCTGGCGCGTGGTCAGCGGTTCCGGGCCCGCGAGGTCGTGGGAATCGCCGCCGGCAGCGGGATCGAGGAGCACCGACGCCGCGACCTCGGCGACGTCCCCCAGGTCGACGTTCGTGAACGGCGCATCGAGGGAGTAGGGCACCGAGACGACGCCGGCGCCCGCCTGGCCGAGGAGGTTCTGGTGGTAGGCGGCCGGGCGCAGCACGACGAGTCGGCCCCCGAGTGCCTGTCGCAGCAGCGCCTCGGCCTCGGCCTTGCGCTGGTGGTGCGGCATCCGGGGGTCGTCGGGGTGGAGCACCGAGTGGAAGACGAGCCGGGGCAGGCCGACGGATGCCGCGGCACTCGCCACGCGCGCCGCCATGCCCACCTCGTCGGGGTGCACGTTGGGCGCGAGGTGGTAGGCGGCCCGCACACCGGTGAGCGCGGTCGCCAAGCCCACGCCGGTCTCGAGGTCGACGGCGACCGGCTCGGTCCCGGCGGGCGCGGCGTCCTCGCGGCCGGCCCGCACCGCGGCCCGGACCGGGACCCCCCGAGCCAGCACGGCCGCGGCGACGGCGCGCCCGGTCTTTCCGGTCGCGCCGATGACGAGAACCGGGGCGCTCACACCCAGTCGACCTCGGCGGACGTCGCCCCACCGGACAGCGCCGTGTACCCGGGGCCGCGGTCGAAGAACGGCTGCTCGCCCCGCTCCGCGCGCACGGTGGCGCGCACGGCATCCGAGGCCGCGACATCGATGACCGGCTCGTCCTTGGCGCCGGATGCGACGACGCCGTAGTCGGTGAGGGCACCGGCGAACGACACCTTGCCCCAGCGCAGGTCGCGCTCGACCTCGGCGTACGGGCGTTCCAGGGGGTCGCCCCAGCCGCCGCCGCCGGTCGTGCGGATGCGGATGACCTCACCCGCGGTCACGGGCTCGGCATCGGCGAGGGCGTCGATCACGCGCTCGTTGGGGCCGCCGACGTCGACGGTGACCTCGAACGGCATCCCGGCCTTGCCACCCTTGACCCCCCAGCACGCGAGGATCGAGCGGTCGGCGATGGACATGAAGTGCCCGTCGCGCAGCATCCGGATGTGCTTCTCGTAGCCGAGGCCACCGCGGTGGCGACCGGCGCCCCCGGAGTCGACAGCCAGGCCGAGCCGCTCGACGATGAACGGGAAACGGCTCTCGGTGAACTCGGTGGGCAGGTTGCGGCTGTCGGGCACGACGTGGATGGTGTCCTCGCCGTCGGCGTAGTAGCGCCCGCCCGAGCCGCCGCCGAGCACCTCGCGCATGAGGTAGTCGTTGCCGTCGCGGTCCTTGCCGTAGACGCCGGTGTAGCGGATCGTCTCCTGGTCGGCCGGCATCCGGCCGTCGACCGCCTTGGCGACGACGCCGGCGAGCACGCCGAGCAGCCGCAGGATGACGAACGTGCGGGCGTTGGTCGGCGCCGGGTAGATCGGCGTGAGCAGGGTGCCCTTCTCGGGGAAGCGCATCTCGATGAGCGGCACGATGCCCTCGTTGACGTCGAGCTCGGCCATGCGTTCAGGGGTGTCGGCCAGGTTGCGCAGGATCGGCGCCAGCCACTTCTTGAGGAAGTTGCCGCCGACGTAGTCGCCGCAGTGGTTGATCGGGCCCTTGGCCTGCGGGCCGGTGCCGGTGAAGTCGATGATCAGCCGCGGCCCGCCGTCGCCCGGCCCGGGGCCGCCGGTCGAGGCCTTGGTCAGGGTGATCCGCTGGGTGTGCAGCTGCGGCTCGTCGACGCCGTCGTGCTCGGCGTAGTCCTCCCAGACGTAGGTGCCGTCGGGGATCTTGCCGAGGATCTCGCGGCGGTAGGTCTCCGTCGACGCGTCGAGGATCGCGTCGAAGGCCGTCTCGATCGTCTCGCGCCCGTAGCGGGCGAACAGCTCGGACAGTCGCCGGGCCCCCATGAGGCACGCGGAGCACTCGGCGTCGAGGTCGGCGGCGAGGCTGTCCGGCATCCGGGAGTTGCGCGTCATGATCCGCAGCGCGGCGAGGTTCGGCACGCCGGCGTCCCACAGCCTGATCGGGGGGACCGACAGGCCCTCCTCGAACACGGTGCGCGCGTTGCTCGGCATCGAGCCGGGCACGGCTCCACCGATGTCGTCGTGGTGCCCGAAGGCCTGCACGAACGCCACGACCTCGCCGTCGTGGAAGACCGGCACGGTGACGCACAGGTCGGGCAGGTGGCCGATGCCGCCCTCCGACTCGTACACGTCGTTGTGGAAGAAGACGTCCCCCTCGCGCATCTCGGACAGCGGGAAGTCGCGGGCGATCGGGTGCACGAGCGCGGAGTACGAGCGGCCGGTGAGCTTGCGCAGCTGGCGGTCGTGGATGCCGGCGCGGAAGTCGTGCGCGTCGCGGATCATCGGGCTGCGGCTCGTGCGGGCGATGGCCGTCTCGACCTCCATCTCGACGCTGGCCAGGGTGCCCTGGACGATCTCGACGAGGATCGGGTCGACGGTGCTCCCGGGTTCGGTCAGCCGGTTGCCGTGCTCGTAGGACGTGGGCAGGCCGGCGGGGTTCGCCGGGGCCGCGGCCAGGTAGGCCGGGTCGGTCGCCGTGCTCATCGCGAGCCCTCCTTGGTGACGACGAGGTTGCCGAACGCGTCGACGCGCACGGTGAAGCCGGGGTGGACCGGGACCGTCGAGCCGAACTCCTCGACGATCGCCGGGCCCGAGAAGGTGTCGCCGGCACGCAGGTCCGGGCGCCAGTGGACGTCGGTGGTGACGTACCCGGCATCCGCGTCGAAGCAGACCGTGCGCGTCGAGCGAGCCGTCAGGGGGCCGTCGGCGCGGGTGGGGACCTCGAGCAGCTCGGGCCGGGTGATCGGGCCCACGCCGGTCACCCGCAGGTTGACCCACTCGACCTGCTGGCGCGGGTCGTCGCGGAAGTCGTAGCCGTACAGCTGGCGGTGCTCGTCGTGGAAGCGGTCGGCGACGGCCACGGCATACGCCTCGTCGACGTGGCCGAGCGCCGCCGGCACCCGCACCTCGTAGGCCTGTCCGAAGTAGCGCAGGTCGACGGTGCGCACGTACTGGTGGTGCTCGCGGGCGAAACCCTCGGTGTCCAGCGCGGTCGCTGCCTTGGCGGTGAGGTCGTCGAAGATCTCCTCGATGGCTGCGTGGTCCAGGCTCGTGTGGCGGGCGACGTGGGTCTGGACGTAGTCGTTCTTGACGTCGACCGTCAGCAGGCCGAACGCGCTGACGTTGCCGGGGTTCTGCGGCACGACGACCCCGGCGAGGTCGAGCACGTCGACGAGTCGGCAGGCGAGGAGTGAGCCCGAACCGCCGAACGTCGTCAGCATGAAGTCGCGCACGTCGAGCCCGCGCTTGACCGACACCTGGCGCAGGGCGTTGGCCTGGTTCCACGCCGAGATCTCGAGAATGCCTGTCGCGCAGTGCTCTTCGTCAAGCCCCAGGCGCGCCGCCAGGTCACGGATGCCGCGGCGAGCCGCCTCCACGTCGAGCGGGATCTCGCCGCCCAACAGGTGGGGAGGGATGCGGCCGAGGACGACGTGCGCGTCGGTGATCGTCGGCTCCGTGCCGCCCTTGCCGTAGCAGAGCGGCCCGGGGTCGGCCCCGGCTGACTGCGGACCGACCTTGAGGGTGCCCTCGGGCGTGACCCAGGCGATCGACCCACCGCCGGCGCCGACGGTGACGACGTCGATCATCGGGATCTTGCTCGGGTAGGCGCCGACGGTGCCCTCGGTCGTGAGGGTCGGCTCGCCGTCGAGCACGACCGAGACGTCGGTGGAGGTGCCGCCACCGTCGCAGGTCAGCACCTTGCCGAAGCCGGCCCGACGCGCGATGAGGGCGGCGCCCAGTGCCCCGGCGGCCGGCCCGGACAGCACCGTGGTGATCGGCTGGTGCACGACCTCGTCGGCGGACAACACCCCGCCGTTGGACTTCATGACGAAGAACGGGATCGGACGCCCACCCGTGAAGCCGTCGAGGCGCTCGTGGATGTTCCTCACGTACCGGCTGACGTTGGGCTTGACCGCGGCGTCGACGAGCGTGGTCATCGACCGCTCGTACTCGCGGTACTCGCGCAGCACCTCCGAGCTGATCGACACGATGGCCTCGGGGTGCTCGTGGAGCAGCACCTCGCGCATCGCGAGCTCGTGGGCGTCGTTGGCGTAGGAGTGCAGCAGGCAGATGCCGATCGTCGTGATGCCGCGCTCCCGGAACCACCGCGCCGCGGCGATCGCCGACTCCACGTCGAACGGGCGGATCTCGTGGCCCTCGAAGTCCATCCGGCCACCGATGGTCCGCACGTGGTCGGCCTCGACGATGCGCGGCGGCTTGACCCAGAAGTAGGAGTTTCCGTAGCCGTCGGGCACGGCCTGGCGGGCGATCTCGAGCATGAACTCGTAGCCCTGCGTCGTGATGAACCCGAGGCGCTCGACCTTGCCCTCGAGCAGCTTGTTCGTGGCGACGGTGGTGCCGTGGCTGACGGCGGTGATGTCGCGGCCGGTCGCGCCGAGGATGCCGAGGATCTTCTCGATGCCGGCGATGAACCCGTCCGCGGGGTTGGCCGGGGTGCTCGGGGTCTTCGTCGTGACGAGCTCGCCGCTGTCCTCGTCGAAGGCCACGACGTCGGTGAAGGTTCCTCCGGTGTCGATCCCCACGCGGATGCGCCGGTTCGAGGTGGTCGTCTGCGCGTCAGCCATGCGTCAGATTCAATCCCGGATGCCGTCCGCCCACGTTGGCAATGTGTGCCAACGACCCGCGGCATCCGTCCCAGGAGTCGCCAACTGCCCGCTCTGGTCACGCCGCTCCGGCGAAGTGCTCTCGCAGCACGGCAGCCCACGGGTGACGGGGCACCTCGGGGTGGAGCAGCGCCACTCCCGCGCAGTACTTGCTCACCGCGAGTGGCCGCACCCCGAGCCGCTGGATCGCACGGAGCACCGGATCGCGCTCGGTGGCCGTCTTGACCTCGAGCAGCACCCGGTCGGTGAGGGCCGTCACCGTGCCCGGCTCGCCGCTGCACGTCAGGTCGGCGTCGATGGTCAACCGCACCGGCCGGCGCGCGTGGACCAGGGTGGTGCGACGGTAGGTCGTGAGCAACGACGGTTCCAGCGCCTCGGGGGGCCGGATGCCGGCTTCCGCGAGCACGGCGCCGAGGTGGGCGCGCGCGCTCGGCAGTCAGGGTGTGCGACAGCTCGGGCGCGTGCGGGGTCCGCAGCTTCTCGGTCGACCCGCGGGCCCCCTCGAGCTTGACCTCGAACATGCACAGGTCTGAGTCGACGTAGTGGCGAGTGCGTGCCTTGAACCGGAGCCGTCGCCCCTGGACGTGGTCGCGGTAGGTGCGCCACTGCGCGGTGTCGAAGTACGTCGACGCGTAGCGGAACTGCCGCAGCCCGTCGATCTCGAGCACCTCGACCTCGTCGCCGAGGTGCCGCACGAGAGCGGCGAGCACCGACGGGTAGACGATGAACTTGGTGTCGACCCGGGTCTGCAGCCCAGCCCGGGCGACCAGCTCGGGGAGCGACGACGGCATCCAGCTCGGCGACGCACGAGCGGGCCGCGGATGCGGCGTGCCCGCTCACCGGAGGGCCCGGGACCGGGTCGCCACGACGGGAGGTGTCGAGAGGTTCGTGCCCGACCGGAGCGGGTTCTGGCATCCGGGGGGTCTCCACCTCGACGACGACCACCATGACCTCGCGGACGTAGTCGACCTCCTCCACGGTCGCGGCGACGACCGGGGTGCGCAGCCGCGCCGTCAGGTCCGCGCACAGGGCCGCGTGGTCGTCGTGCACGACGTCGAGCACCACGCGGCGCTTCTCGGTCGGGCGTGAGGCGATGGCCGCCGCTCCCCGGTCGAGGACGACGAGCGACCCCGAGCAGGAGCACGTTGATGGCGACCATGAACGGCAGCCACGTGGCGCCGAGTGAGTTCACGAGCCCCAGGACCAGCGCGACGAAGTAGTACGCGACCTCGGTCTGCGAGATCGCCGTCGACCGGAGCCGGATGATCGACAGGATGCCGAACAGCCCCATCCCCAGCGCGAGGCCCGCGTCGGCACCGGCGAGCAGTGCGACAGCGCCGAACACGCCGAGGTTGAGCACGACGTAGGACAGGGCGAGGTCGGACTTCGTGTGGCGGGGTCGGTAGACCGCGAACACGAGCGTCAGGATGACGACGACGTCGATCGCGAGGCCGATGAGGATGGTCGTGAGGTCCATCGATGCTCCCTGGTGACGAGGCGAGGACACGTCGTCCCGCCGAGATGAACAGCGTCGGGCGCGCAGATGACAGGGAGGTGGCGCGGCGATGAGAGGACTCTCATCGCAGATGAGAGCACTCTCATGGGAAATCCTGACCACGATGCCCACCGATGCCGAGCACGATGGACACATGATGTCTCGACGCCGCCTCGTGGCCCTGTGGATGGCTGGTGGCGTGGCCGCGGCGCTCGCCCTGACGCTGGCCTCCGGGGCCGCCTCGTCCGCCCCGAGCCTGGGGACGTCGATCGACCTCGACGAGGCGTCGCAGCTGCAGGGCGGAGCCGGTGCGGTGGGTGCGTCGACGTCCCCGTCGCCGACTGCCTCACCGACGGCCACTCCCACCGTAGTCACCCCCCAAGCCCCTCGTCACCGCCGGCCCCGAAGGCCACCCCCGCGCCGAAGAAGCGGCCGGTCGTCGTGGCGCCCGCCCGCCCGCCGGTCAAGGTCCCGGCTCGGCCTTAACGCTCCGGCGCCGGCCACCGGACGACGACCGACGATGACGACGCGGACGGCGATGATGATGGGGATGATGACGACGGTGACGACGACTGAGTCGGCTCCTCCTCGCGGGCGACCGGCCTTCGGACGCCTGCCGTCACTCTCGGTTCGCACGCGTCTGGTCGGGTCGGTCGCCGTGTTGTCGCGCTGGGCTTCATCGGAGCGGGTGCTGCGGCGCTCTTCGTCGAGCGCCAGCGCATCGAGACGCGGGTCGAGCAGTCCCTCGCGCGCGAGATCGGGGAGTTCACCGAGCTCGCGAGCGCAGGGATCAGGACCCGCGAACCGGGCAGCGTTTCGCCGACGCCGAGAGCCTCGTGACGTTGTCGATGGAGCGCAACATCCCCGACCAGCACGAGACCCACCTCGCGTTCCTCGCTGCACTCACGATCGTGCCCGTCGACGGCACGCGGCTCGCTGCACCTCGACCCCGACTTCCGCAGCCAGGTCACGGGAGCGGTCGTGCCGGGCTACGGGACGTACCAGTCGGCTGACCAGGGGCGGGTCGCGTATGCCGTGATGCCCTTCACCAAGGACGGCCAGCGCAGCCACTTCATCACCGCGTACTTCGTCGACCGCGAGTTCGACGAGCTCGCCGAGACGATCTGGCTGTACGCCGTGGCTGCCGCCTTCGCCTGGGCCGGTCTCGTGCTGGCCGCGTGGCTGCTCGCCCGCCGCATCCTCCAACCGATCGAGGAGCTGCGAAGCACCGCGGCGACCATCACCGAGACGGACGTGTCCAAGCGCATCGATGGTGACCGGGGCGCGACGAGGTCGCTGATCTCGGACGTACCGTGAACGGCATGCTCGACCGGCTCGAGGAAGCCCTCGACTCCCAGCGCCGCATGCTCGACGACGCGGGCCATGAGCTGAAGACGCCGATCACGGTCATCCGTGGCCACCTCGAGCTCATGGACGAGCACGACGCGAGCGACGTCGCGAGCCACCCGAGACCTGTCCATCGACGAGCTCGACCGGATGGCCCGCCTGGTCGAGGACCTCCTCGTGCTCGCCAAGGCACGTCGACCCGACTTCCTGCGCCGCCGCGACGTCGACGTGGCCGCCGTCGTGCGCAGCACCTACGACAAGGCGCAGGCGCTGGCCCCCCGACGCTGGGTCGCTCGACCCGATGACGCCGGTACCGGCGCGCGTGGATTCGGATCGCCTCACCCAGGCCCTGCTCCAGCTCGCGAGCAACGCGGTGGCCGTGACCGATGAGGGCGACACCATCGGGTTCGGCTGCGCACCCGGGCCCGGACGGCGTCCGGCTGTGGGTGCGGGACACCGGGCCCGGGCGTGCCCCCCGGCGACAGGCTGCGCATCTTCGAGCGCTTCGAGTCCGGTGCTCGCGCGAGCCGAGGGCCGCAGCACCGGGTTGGGCCTGGCCATCGTCTCGGCCATCGCGCGTGCCCACGGGGGCACCGCGCGCGTCGTCTCGGCCGGCCTCGCCGGTGGCTCGCGCTTCATCCTCGAGGTGCCCACGACCCACCCCGACCCCGACCACGGACGATCGTGGCCCGACCAGGAGGACTACGACTCCGTGACGACCATCTTCGAGCGAGTCAACGCCGGGGCGGGGCGGTCATGAGCCGCATCCTCGTGGCCGAGGACGAGCCGCGCATCGCCTCCTTCGTCGCCAAGGGACTGACCGCGAGCGGGCTCGTGCCGGAGGTCTCCGGTGACGGTGCGTCGGCTCTGGCCCTGACCCTCACGGGCGATTTCGACCTGCTCGTGCTGGACATCGGCCTGCCGGGGATGGACGGGTTCGAGGTGCTGCGGCGCATCCGCGAGGCCGGCAACGGCATCCCGATCATCATCCTCACGGCCCGCGACTCCGCTGCCGACACGATCGCAGGGCTGGAGGGCGGGGCCGACGACTACATGCCCAAGCCGTTCAGCTTCGGCGAGCTCCTGGCACGCATCCGGCTGCGCCTGCGGCCAGCTGCCGGGAGAGTCGCCGGCCACCGAGCTCACCGCCGGGGGAGTGGCGCCTCGACCTGCGCTCGCGCCAGGTGCGGGTCGCCGGCCGCACGACCGACCTCAGCGCGCGCGAGTTCCTCCTGCTCGAGGCCTTCCTGCGCCACCCCGGGCAGGTGCTCAGCCGCGAGCAGCTGCTCAGCCACGTGTGGGGCTACGACTTCGACCCGGGCTCCAACGTCGTCGACGTGTACGTGCGCTACCTGCGGCGAAAGATCGGCGCGGACGCGATCGAGACCGTGCGGGGCATGGGGTACCGGCTGCGAACCTGACCGACGGTGGCCTGCGCCACGACGCGGATGCCGTGCCACCGTGGAAGCGTGTTCGGTGACGCCGCAGCCTACGAGCGGTTCATGGGGCGGTGGAGCGCCAGGCTTGCCCCGCTCCTCCTGGATGCCGTCGCCCTGAGTGGACCGCGGTCCGTCGTCGATGTCGGGTGCGGCACCGGGCACCTGGCGGCCGCCGTCGTCGCGCGCTGGCCCGCGTGCCGGGTGCTCGGTGTCGACCCGTCGCGTCCTTCGTGGCGGCAGCCGTCGAGCGACTGGCCGGCACCGCGGCAACCGTGCGGGTGGGCGATGCCATGGACCTGCCGGTCGCGGACGGCTCCGTCGACGCGGCGCTGGCGTCCCTCGTGCTGAACTTCGTGCCCGACCCGCAGCGCGCGGCGTCGGAGATGGCGCGCGCTACGCGCGCGGGCGGCGTGGTGGCGGCATCCGTGTGGGACTACGGGGGTGGCATGGGCATGCTGCGCACCTTCTGGGATGCCGTCGCCCGCCTCGACCCCCACGCGCCGGGGCAGGGCGGCGAGACCACCCCGCTCTCTCGCTCGGGCGGCCTGGCCGCGCTCTGGGACGCAACGGGTCTGACCGACGTCGTCGAGGGGGAGCTGACCATGGCCATGGCGTTCACGTCGTTCGAGGACTACTGGGAGCCCTTCCTGCTCGGGACCGGCCCGGCCGGCGCCCACGTCGGCCGGACTGTCGGATGCCGGTCGCGCGGCACTGCGCGCGGACCTCGCGGTCCCGCCTCGGTCCGGGACCCTTCGAGCTGACGGCCAGCGCGCGGTGGGTGCGGGGCACCGTCCCCGCGTGACGGCATCCGAGGGATCGCTCGCGCCGCAGGCACGCGGTCAGGCGTGGGGGAAGGAGGTCTTCGCCGGGCCCTCGAGCTCGGCGCGGTGCCGCCGGATGAGGTCGAGGTTGCGGTCGCGCAGGTGGTCGAACCCCTGCTCGATGTTCGACCCCGGCGTGAGCGACGACAACGCCTCGGACGGGTCGAGCCGCGCCGAGACCCACCCCTCGTGGGTGGCCGCCTTGGCGACGATGTGCCCGATCGGGGTGACGATGTGCGAGTTGCCGAAGTAGAGAACCCCGGCCGGGTCGGCGCCCACGGCGTTCGCCCCGACGACGAAGACGTGGTTGTCGTAGGCCCGCGCCCGCGACGTGAGCTCCCAGATGTCGGCCGAGCGCAGCAGCGCCGACGGGCGGCAGATGACCTCGGCCCCCATGCACCGCCTGGATCCGCGAGAGCTCGGGGTAGTCGCCGTCGAAGCAGATGATCATGCCGATGCGGCCGAGGTCGGTGTCGCACACCGTCACCGTGTCCCCGGGCGTCACCCAGCCACCTCCGGACACGGCCTCGGAGCAGAACGGGTGCGTCTTGCGGTACACCCCGAGCAGCTCGCCCGCGGGGTCGATGAGGACCGAGGAGTTGTACACGACCTCGGGTGTCGGCCCCCGCTCATAGGTGCCCGCGACGAGGTGGGTGCCGAGCTCGGCCGCCACCGCCCGCAGCGGTTCGATGACCGGCCCGGGCAGCTCGGACACGAGCTCCCAGAGCTGCTCGGTCGAGCAGTCGGGAGTGAACCCCGTCGTCGCCGACTCGGGGAGCACGATGAGCTCGGCACCGGTGGCCGCGTGGCAGCGGCGGGTGATGTCGACCATCGCCTCGAGGTTGGCCGCCACCGAGGCCGCGGTCAGCGGGCCGGGAGCCGGGGCGAGCTGGACGGCCGCCGCCGTGAAGGCGCGCATCAGCGTCGCCGCCCGAGCCGGCTGCCGATGAGCACCCCGACCGCGACGAGGATGCCTCCGACGAGGGCGCCGGCCCCGAAGGTCGTGGCGCTGTCCATCGAGATCGAGGCGTTCGCGTTCGCTGTCGACTGGCGGCCGGGAAAGACGGTCTCGGATGCCGTCCGCGCGCCTCCCGCGACCGGCGCACCGAGCGCTGTCGTCGCCTCCGCGGGCACGAGCACACCGGCGATGTCCTGGTCGAGGGCGGTGAAGAACTGCCCGGCCATCTTCTTCGTGACCCCGGCGAGCATGCGCTGGCCGACGCCGCCGATGGCGCCACCCACGGAGGCGTCGGCGTCGTAGGTGAGCTCGGTGCCACCGTCGGCCGACGGGGCGAAGTTCACCATGACCGTGGCGTCGATCGTGCCCGGCGCCCCGGCGCCGGTCGCCTTGAGCCGCAGCGAGCTGGGGGCGACCTTGTCGTGCAGGGAGACCTCCCCGGCGTACGTGCCCTTGATCGCCGCGACCCCGGCGGTCACCGACATCGCGTAGCGGTCCTCCCCGAGGGTGCGCAGCGCCTCGCAGCCGGGGATGCAGCGCGCCAGCACGGCCGGGTCCTGGATCGCCTCCCACACCTTGTCGACCGGCGCCTGCAGCGTCGAGCCACCAGAGATCTTCATCGTGAACCTTCCTGCGCGGGAACGGGATCGAGACCCTCGGAGTGATGCCGACGGAGCTCCCACAGCTCCGACGGGCTGATCGGCATCGAGCGGATGGGAAAGCCCTCGGCATCCTCGATCGCCGAGGCGATGACGGCCGTGACGGGGATCGTCCCGGCCTCGCCGGCACCCTTGAGGCCGAGGGGGTTGAGCGGGCTGGGCGTCTCGAGGTGGTCGGTCTCGATGTGGGGCACCTCGGAGGCGTAGGGCATGAGGAAGTCCATGAACGAGGCGTTGAGCAGCTGCCCGGACTCGTCGTAGGCCATCCGCTCGTACAGGGCACCACCCACGCCCTGCGCCACCCCGCCGTGCACCTGGCCCTCGACGATCATCGGGTTGACCATGACGCCGCAGTCGTGGACGACGCAGTAGCGCAGGATGCGGATCTCGGCGGTGACCGGGTCGGTCTCGACGATCGCCGCGTGCATGCCGTTGGCGAACGTCGCCTGGGTGGGGGAGTAGAAGTCCTGCCCCTCGAGGCCCGGCTCGTCGTCATCGGCGACCGGTGGCTTGTCGGGGTCGAAGGTGCCGGCGAACTGCGTTGCCGCCTTGGACGACTCGTCGAAGGCGTACCGCAGCGGGTTCGAGAGCACGGCCACGGTCGACAGGGCGATCGACGTGCCCGGCGCACCCTTCACGGAGATGACGCCGTCCTCGATCTGCAGGTCGTCGGCAGACACCTCCAGGGCATCGGCGGCGATGCGCAGCGCCTTGGCGCGCACCACCTGGGCCGCGAGCGCCACGGCGTTGCCCGACATGACCGCACCGCGCGAGGCGAACGTGCCCACGGCATAGGCCATCCGCCGGGTGTCGCCGGTGGTGACGTGGACGTCCTCGATCCGCACCCCGAGCTCGTCGGCGACGATCTGCGCGAGGATCGTCTGGTGGCCCTGGCCCTGGGTCGTGAGCCCGGTCGCGACGTTGACCCGACCGCTCGTCTCCACGTGGACGTGCCCGCCCTCGTAGGGGCCGACGCCGGTGCCCTCGACGTAGCAGCCGATGCCGAGCCCCACGCGTCGACCCTCGGATGCCGCCTGCTCGCGGTACGCGGCGAAGTCGTCCCAGCCGATGAGTGCCTTGAGCTTGGCCAGTGATGCCGGGAAGTCGCCGGAGTCGTACTTCAGCGGTCGGCCGTCCTGGAACATCAGCCCGTGGTCGTAGGGCATCTCCTCGGGCTGGATGAAGTTGCGCGAGCGCACCTCGGCCCGGTCGAGACCGAGGCGAGCCGCGACGGCATCCATCGTCCGTTCCATCGCGTAGCAGCCCTGCGGGCGGCCGGCACCCCGGTACGGCGTCACGAGAACGGTGTTGGTGAACAGCGACCAGAACTCGACGCGGTAGGCGCCGGGCTTGTAGGGGCCGAGCAGCTGGGTCGCCGTGATGATCGGCACGATGATGCCGTAGGGGGTGTAGGCGCCGTTGTCGTGCCAGAAGCGCACGTCCAGGGCGAGGATGCGGCCCTCGTCGTCGAACCCGACCGTCACCTCCTGCACCTGCCCGCGCTCGTGCGAGCTGGAGATGAAGTGCTCGCGGCGGTCCTCGGTCCACTTGACGTCACGACCGAGCAGGCGGGCCGCCCACGGCACGAGCACCTCCTCGGGCCACGGGTGCATGATCTTGACGCCGAACCCGCCGCCCACGTCGGGGGCGATGCACTCGACCTTCGCGAGCGGCATCCCGAGCTTGGCGGCGACGGCGGCGCGCACGCCGGTGGAGGTCTGGGTGGAGGAGTAGAGGCGCAGGGACTGCTCGTCGGCGTCCCACCGGGCGAAGACGCCCTTGCCCTCCATCGGCATGCAGGCGCTGCGCTCGATCTCGAGGTCGAGGGTCAGGGTGTGCGGCGCGGCGGCCATGGCGGAGGTGACGTCGCCGACCTCCTGGAGCAGGTGGGCCGCGATGTTGCCGGGGGCGTCGTCGTGCACGAGCGACTCGGCGGCGCGGGCGCGCTCGATGCCGACGACGACGGGCAGGCTCTCGTAGGTGACCCGGATGCGCTGGGCGGCGTCCTCGGCGAGGTAGCGGTCGCGGGCGACCACCATGACGACGGCCTCGCCGACGTGGTTGACCTCGTCCTTGGCCAGGCAGTACCCCGTGCGGGCGTGGGTGAGCGCCGGGTGCGGGATGAGGACGGGCAGCGGCTCGGCCACGCGCCCGGTGAGGTCGTCCCACGTGTAGATCGCCTCGACGCCGTCGACCTCCCACGCGTCGTCGATGTCGATGTCGACGATCCGGGCGTGGGCGTGCGGGCTGCGCACGAAGGCCGCCGCGATGGCGCCCCGCCCGAGGTCGTCGAGGTAGCGTCCGTTGCCGGTCAGGAGGCGGGGGTCCTCGCGGCGCTGGACGCGCTCACCGAACTGGCGCGTGCTCACGGGGTGGCCCCCTCGCGGCGGATCTCGGCGGCGCGGCAGACCGCGGAGACGATGTTCTGGTAGCCGGTGCAGCGACACAGGTTCCCCGAGATCGCCTCGCGGGCCTGCTCGGGCGTCGGGTCGGGGTTGTCCTCGAGGTAGGCCGTGATCGTCGTGACGAAACCGGGTGTGCAGAAGCCGCACTGCAGCGCGTGGCACTCGGTGAAGGCCTGCTGCACCGGGCTGAGGTTCTCGGGGTCGTTGCCGATGCCCTCGATGGTCGTCACCTCGTGGCGCTGGGCACTGACGGCGAACATCAGGCAGGCGCGCATCGGCTGGCCGTCCACGAGCACGGTGCACGCGCCGCACACCCCGTGCTCGCAGCCGACGTGGGTGCCGGTGAGGCCGAGGTCGTGGCGCAGGAAGTCGGACAGCAGCCGGCGCGCGGGTGCGGATGCCGTGCGGGTCACCCCGTTGACGCGCAGGCTGATGGTGAGCTGCTGCTCGGGGGGCGCGTCGGTGGTCGGCTCGCTCATGCGGCGCCCTCCTCGTCGGTGGTGGCCCCGCTGGATGCCGGGGCGTTCGTCTGCGTCAGGGCGCGACGGGTGAGCTCGGCGGCCAGCATGCGGCGGTAGTCGGCGCTCGCGTGGATGTCACCCTCGGGGTCGACGAAGGCCCGCACGGCATCGACGACCTCGTCGGGTGCGGGTGCCGCGGCATCCCGTCCGCCCAGCACCGGGGTCAGGTCGAGCACGGTCGGCACCGGCGTGACGGAGACGAAGGACGCGCGCGCCGAGACGACCACGCCGCCCACGACCTCGACGGCCACGGCGACCCCGGCCAGGGCGTAGTCACCGTGTCGGCGGCTGGACTCGACGAACGCCGTACGGGTTCCGGGAGCGAACCGCCCGAACCGCACGGCCTCGACCAGCTCGTCGTGGGCCAGGGTCGTCTCGAGCGGGCCCTCGAAGAAGTCGGCTGCCGCGATCTCGCGCCGCCCGCCCGGGCCGACGGCCTCGATGACGCCGTCCGTCAGCACGACGACCGAGGGCATCTCCCCGGCGGGGTCGGCGTGGGCGATCGACCCCACCGTGGTGCCGCGGTTGCGGATCGCGGGGTGGGCGACGTTGCGCAGGGCCTGACGCAGGAGGGGGAGCGCGGCGAACGCCTCGTCGTGGCGCTCGAGCCCGGCGTGCCGCACGAGGGCCCCGACCCGCACCGAGGTGTCGGTGACGCGCACGGCATCCAGCCCGGCGACGCCGTTGATGTCGACGAGGTGACCGGGGTTGGCCAGGCGCATCGACAGCACGGGGATCAGGCTCTGCCCGCCGGCCAGCACCTTGCCGTCGTGGCCGACCTCGCCGAGCACGGCGACGGCCTCGTCGACGGTGTCGGGTGCGTGGTGCACGAACGGTCCGGGCTTCACCTGGTCGATCCTGCCTCTCGAGGGTGCATGGGGGTAATGGTGCACCCCGCCCGGGTGGTGGTGGACGACCCGGGCGGGGCGATCGAGGCCGGCTGCCTACTTCGTGTCGGTGGTCCCGGGGTAGCCCTCCTGGTAGAGGTCGTCGACCTGGTCGCCGTCGCCGTAGACGTGGTCGCCCACGGCGATGGCGGTGCCGTCGGCGCCGTCGCGCAGCTCGGCGGGGGCGATGGCACGCGCGAGGTGGTAGCCGCCGATCGCGACGATCGTGCCGAGGGCGATGCCGCTCAGGGTGAACTCGTCGCTGACCTGCATCTTCACGTCGCCGACGCCGATGACGATGCCCGCGGCGAGCGGGACGAGGTTGATCGGGTTGGCGAAGTCGACCCCGTTCTCCTTCCAGATCTTGGCGCCGAGCAGGCCGATCATCCCGTAGAGGACGACGGTGATGCCGCCGAGCACCCCGCCGGGGATGGAGGCGACCAGGGCGCCGAACTTCGGGGAGAGGCCGAACAGGATCGCCACGGCCGCGGCCACGTAGTACGCCGCCGTGGAGTAGACCCGGGTGGCGGCCATGACGCCGATGTTCTCGGCGTACGTCGTCGTCGGGGAGCCGCCGAAGGTCGCGGCGACGGCGGTGCCGATGCCGTCACCGGCGATGGCGCGGCCCATGACGGGGTCGAGGTCGTGGCCGGTCATCTCGGCGACGGCCTTGACGTGGCCGGTGTTCTCGGCGATGAGGGCGATGACGGCCGGGATGACGAGGATGATCGCCGCCATCGAGAAGCTCGGCAGGTGCCAGCCGACGATCTCCTTGCCGTCGGCGCCGATCATCGTCTCGGCCGGGAGGCCGAACCAGGAGGCGTCGCCGAGCCCGGCGGTGTTCCAGCGCAGGTGCTCGGTGGCCTCGGTGGCGCCGCCGAGGACCGAGGTGATCGGCCCGGAGGCCGTGTCGAGCAGCCACGACAGCGCGGTGCCGAAGATGAGGGCGAGGAAGATGGCGATCCGGCCGATGAACCCGCGGAAGGCGACCGCGACGACGATCGTGAAGATCATCGTGGCCAGGGCGACCCACTGGTCCTGGGGCCAGTAGATGTTCGCGACGACCGGGGCGAGGTTGAACCCGATGAGCATGACGACGGCGCCGGTGACGGCCGGCGGCAGCACCTTGTGCAGGACCGAGGGCCCGGCGACGTGGATGAGCAGGCCGACCGCGGCGAGCACGAGGCCCGCGACGAGGATGGCGCCCGTGACGTCCGCGCTCGTCGAGCCCTCCTGGGCGCGGATCGCGGCGACGGCCCCGACGAAGGCCGCCGACGTGCCGAGGTAGCTCGGCACCTTGCCCTGCACGATGAGCAGGAACAGGATCGTCGCGATGCCGCTCATCATGATCGCGAGCTGGGGGTTCAGCCCCATGATGAGCGGGAAGACGAAGGTCGCCCCGAACATCGCGACGACGTGCTGGGCGCCCAGACCGATGGTCTTGCCCCACGACAGGCGTTCGTCGGGGGCGACGACGCCTCCGGCGGCTACCTCAGCCGCGTCCTTGACCTTCCAACCGAGACCGAGTGCCATGTGACGTCCTCCCTTGTCGGACCATGTCGGGCCGCAGCGAAGATGTCGCGTCCCACCTAGCAGTGATACACGGAAGGTAGTGACCCCCCACCGACGACATGCTCGGCAATCATTGACAGCCGGATGCCGGTCTCGTTGGCAACCGTCGCGGGGCTGCGGTCAGATGCCGCGCATCTGGTGGATCCGCAGGGCCAGCGCCAGGGTGAGCCGCAGCTGCGGGTCGGTGGTGAAGGGGCCGAGCATCCGCTCGAGCTTGGCGATGCGGTAGCGCAGCGTGTTGTAGTGGAAGAACAGCTGCCGGGCCGTCTCGGCGACGTTGATGTTCGTGTCGATGAGCACGGTGAGGGTGCGCCGCAGGTCGGCGTTCTCGGGGGAGTCGTCGCTCGCCAGCTCGCCGAGTGACTCGTCGACGAAGCGCCGCAGGTCGGCGCCGTCGGGGATCAGGGCGAGCAGCCGGTAGATGCCCAGCCCGTCGAAGTGCGTCAGGGCCGACTCGCCGTGCATCTGGCGTCCGACGTGCACGGCCTTGAGCGCCTCGTCGTAGGCCGCCGGCAGGTCGGCCATCGACGTGATCGGCCGGGACACGCCCGTCGAGAAGCTGCGTCGACCACCGCCGCCGTCTCCGCGCACCACCCTGGCGATCTCGCCGACGGTGCGCATCACGGCATCCGTGGAGGCGTCCGGGTCGGCGGGGAGCAGCGCCACGACCTCCTGGCTGAAGCCGGCCACGGGCACGCTGGCGTCGCGCGTCCGAACCGCCTGCACCCAGGCCCGCACGAAGCGCTCCTGCAGGGAGCGCACCTCCTCCGGGGAGCGGCTCGTCTGCTCGTCGTTCTCGTCGGTCTCGGCGACGACCACGACGACGGGGCGGGCGAGGTCCCAGCCGAGGGACGCGGCGTGCGACACGGCATCCGCCGACTCACCGGCGCGCCCGGCGAGCGCGTCGCGCAGGAACTCGGCGCGGTACTTGCCCTCGACCGCGGCGACGGCCTGCTCCTTGGTGATGGCCAGGGCGGCGACGGTGGCCGCCCGCTCGAGCATGTGCACGTCGGTGGCGGTGAGGGGCTCGGTGGGGGAGAAGGCGCCGAGCAGGCCGTGGTCGGAGGACCCGGCGACGATCTTGACGAAGGCACGGGTGTTCTCGCCGCGACCGCCGGCGCCGTCGCGTGCGCCCACGGGCTCGCTCTCGACGAGCAGGCGGCCCGTGCGGTCGAAGCAGCCGAGGGCTCGCACCCGCTCCACCTCCTCGTCGCCGCCGGCCATGGCCAGGACGCGACCGTCGGTGGTGGTCACGACGGCCGCACCGCCGAAGAAGCCGGCGACCGCGGTGCAGAGCTCGAGCAGCGAGCCGCCGGCGAGGACGACTCGCACGAGCACGCGGTGCACCTCGTCCTCGCGCTCGAGGAGCGCGGCCTGGCGCTCGACCACCATCTCGAGGGCCCTGGCCCGGGCGGCAGGGTCGCTCGGGAGCCCGTCGGCGACCCCGGTCGCGAGCGCCGCCGATGTCAAGGTCTGTGCGTCTCCCGGCCGATCGTTGTCAACAATGACCATCTGGTCACTGTAGACCCGTCGCTACCGTCGCCGTATGCCGTTCTCCGCAGGATCGTCGCCCGTGAGCACCTCGCGCGTGGGCCTCTCGGCGGCGGTCTCGACGCTCTCGGCTGCGCTCATCGAGGGGGATCCGGTGCCGGCCACCGTGCTCGGGGTGCACGCCCCGGCGCTCTACCTGGAGGTCGCCGGGCGGGTGCTCCCGGTGCTCACCTCGGATGCCGTCCCGCTCGCGACCGCCCTTCGCCTCGCCGTGCCCTCGGGCCGGGTCGACTGGGGTGTGGCTGCGGGCGACGTGGTCACGGTCGGTGGCCGGCTCGTGGTGCTGCCGGGCTGCGACATCGCGGCGGTCCGTACCTGGCGCCCCGCCCGCGTGTCCGCAGTCGGGGGGCTCGAAGTGGTCGTCCGGGCAGCCGGCTGAGCCCCCACCTCGAGGCGTGGAGTGCGAGCGGGTGGCTCGGGGACGGCATCCGCGCCGTCTCTGTCCGGTCGTGGCGAGGCGGCGGACCACCCGACTCTCGACTGCTGGGGCGGGGGCAGGGGCTGACGCCGGCGGGCGACGACGCGCTGGCCGGCATCCTGCTCGTCGCCCACGCCGTCGGTGGGGCCGAGACGCTAGCCGCCGCGGTGCGCTCCCGGTTGGGCTCGACCACCGCGGTGTCCGCCGCGCTCCTCGATGCCGCTGCGGACGGGTACGCCACGCGGGACGTCGTGGCGCTCGTCGACGCCGCGCTCACCGGTGACGACGCCACCATCGCGCGCACCCTGCCCGCCGTCCTCGCGATCGGTCACACCTCGGGTGCCGACCTCGTCGCCGGGGTCGCCGGGGCGCTGCACCACCTCACCGACACCACCACCGGACGGAGCGCCGCATGAGCACCCACGTCGAGCTGAGAGCCGGGGCCTACCACGACTCCGTGAGCCTCATGCAGGTCTCGCGGGCCGTCGCAGGCACCCCCGGCGTCCAGGCCGCCCAGGTCGCGATGGCCACCGAGCTCAACGTCGACGTCCTGCGGTCGATGGGCTTCACCGTGCCGGCCGAGGCGGGGCCGAACGACCTCGTCATCGCCCTGCGCACCGACACCCCGGATGCCGTGGCGCCGGGTCTCGCGGCCGTCGCCGACGCGCTGGCCGGGCTCCGGGCCACGAGTGACTCCGGGGGTGGTGACGAGGTGGTGGCACCCCGCACGCTCGGCTCGGCCGCTGCTCGGGCGGGCGCCACGCTGGCCGTGATCTCCGTGCCCGGCCAGCACGCCGTGACCGAGGCCTTCGACGCGATCGCGTCGGGTCTGTCGGTGATGTTGTTCTCCGACAACGTCTCCGTCGAGGACGAGGTGGCGCTCAAGGACGCCGCAGCCGCGGCCGACGTGCTCGTCATGGGCCCGGACTGCGGCACGGCACACATCGGCGGGGTCGCCCTCGGGTTCGCGAACGTCGTGCGACCGGGGTCGGTCGGCATCGTCGCGGCCTCCGGCACCGGTGCCCAGCAGGTGATGTGCCTGCTCGACGCCGCCGGAGTCGGTGTCTCACACTGCCTCGGCGTGGGCGGGCGCGACCTCAAGGCGGCCGTCGGGGGTCGCTCGACGAAGCAGGCGCTGCGCGCGCTCGCCGACGACCCGGCGACCGAGGGCGTCATCGTCGTCTCCAAGCCGCCGGATGCCGCGGTGCTCGCGGAGGTCGAGGCGGAGGCCGCCGCACTGGGGCTGCGGGTGCACTGGGCCGTGCTCGGCGCCGGGCGGCCCGACCTCACCGCATCGGTCGAGGACTTCCTCCGCGGCCAGGGGCACGTCGTGCCGAGCTGGCCGTCGTGGCCGGCGACTGCGCCCGAGCCGGAGCGTGCTGACCTCGTCCAGGGCTCGGCGCTGCGCGGGTCTCTTCTGTGGCGGCACCCTCGCCGACGAGGCGATGACGGTCGCGGAAGGTGAGCTGGGCGGCATCCGCAGCAACATCGCCCACGACCCGGCGCTGGCGCTCGGCCCCGACCTGCGCGACGACGGCCACGTCATCATCGACTTCGGCGACGACGGGATGACCCGGGGCCGGGCCCACCCGATGATCGACCCGACCCTGCGCCAGGAGCGCATCGCGGCCGAGGCGCTCGACCCGACGTGCGGGGTGCTCCTGCTCGACCTCGTGCTCGGCCACGGTGCCCACCCCGACCCTGCCGACGAGCTCGCGGATGCCGTTCGAGCGGCTCGGGCGACCGCCCTCGCCGCCGGACGTGTGTTGCCGGTCGTGGTGTCGCTCACCGGAACCGAGGCCGACCCCCAGGGCCGGGCACGCTGTGCGCAGGTGCTCGCAGACGCTGGTGCCAGCGTCCACCTGTCCAACGCCGCTGCCACGCGCACGGCCCTGACCCTGCTGAGGAGCGCGCGATGACCGCATCACCACGAAGCGACCGGCCCCTGCACGGTCTGCTCGGGACCGACCCCGTCGTCGCGACCGCGGGGGTGTCGCTGCTCGCCGAGGCGCTGGTCGACCAGGCGGTGGTCGTGACGCAGACCCAGTGGCAGCCACCGATGGCGGGCACCGAGCGCGACCTCGCCCGCGTCATGGGAGACCCTCGTCGCGCGGCGGCCAATGCGCTCGCCCTGGAGCGGATGACGACGGCGACGGCCACGCTGGTCGACGTGCGACCGGCATCCGAGGTCGTGGGGTTGGAGCGGGGCACCTTCCTGCACGCCGGCCCGCCACTGGAGTGGGAGCGCGCGTCGGGGCCGATGCGCGGCGCGCTCATCGGAGCAGTGCTGTTCGAGGGTCTTGCCGACACTGCCGAGGAGGCCGAGCGGCGCCTGGCTGCAGGGGAGTTCACGCTCGAGCCGTGCCACCACCGGGGTGGCGTGGGGCCGATGGCGGGTGTCGTCAGCCCGTCGATGTGGCTCTACGTGCTGCGCGACGAGGTGCACGGCAACGACTCGTGGTGCTCGCTCAACGAGGGGCTCGGCAAGGTGCTGCGCTACGGCGCGTACGGCCCCGAGGTCATCGACCGGCTGCACTGGATGACGCGGGTGCTCGGGCCGATCCTGTCGCAGGCGGTCCGGTCGACGGGGGCGATCGACATCCGGGCGATCATCACCCAGATGCTCCAGATGGGCGACGAGGGCCACAACCGCAACCGTGCGGGGTCGCTGATGCTGCTGCGTGAGCTGCTTCCGGGAATGATCACCGCGGACGCCTCGTCCTCGGACGTCGCCGAGGCCGTGCGGTTCTCGGGCGCCAACGAGCACTTCTTCCTCAACCTCGGGATGCCGGCCTGCAAGCTGGCGACGCTCGCGGCCTCGGGGATCGCCGGGTCGACCGTCGTCACCGTGATGGCCCGCAACGGCACCGACTTCGGCATCCAGGTGTCCGGGACGGGTGACCAGTGGTTCACCGGGCCGGCCAACACTCCCGAAGGACTGTTCCTCGGCGCGTTCGGGCCGGACGACGCGAACCCCGACATCGGCGACTCGGCGATCACCGAGACCGGGGGCATCGGCGGGTTCGCGATGGCTGCGGCCCCCGCGATCGTCAAGTTCGTCGGCGGGGACGTGCCGTTCGCGCTGCGGGCCACGCGCACGATGTACGAGATCACCGCCGGGGAGCACCCGGCCTACCAGGTGCCGATCCTCGGGTTCCGTGGGACGCCCACCGGCATCGACGTGACCAAGGTGGCGCGCACCGGCATCCTGCCCCAGATCAACACCGGGATGGCCGGGCGGGTCGCGGGGACGGGTCAGGTGGGCGCGGGGCTGGTGACTCCTCCGGCGCAGTGCTTCCCGGCGGCGCTGGCCGCACTGGCGGCTGCCGTCCCGGCCCTCGACGCGCCCCACGGGGCCGCCACCCCTTGACGACCTCGCACCACGGGCCTATCTTTCGACGCAGCATCTGGGAGCGCTCCCAAGGTGCCCGACTCGTCACAGGAGGGTCCGATGTCAACGACGACACGACTGCTGGGAATGGTCGCGGCAGGTGCCTTGCTGGTGCTCAGCCCGCTGGCCACCACGACGGCGACGGCTGCGGGTGAGGGGATCCCGGACGGCACCCGCTTCTACGTGCCCCAGCTGGAGCACTACCAGGACGCCCTGCGCCAGGTCGCGAAGCTGCGCGCTTCGGGCGACAAGGACGCCGCGGCCGACATCTCCGCGATGATCCGCACGCCGCAGGCGGTGTGGCTGACCGGTGACAGCCCGGCTCAGGTCGAGCGCGAGGCCCGCCAGGTCACCCACCGGGCCGCGGGCAAGGGTGAGCTCCCGGTGCTGGTGGCCTACAACATCCCCTTCCGCGACTGCGCGCAGTACTCGGCAGGGGGTGCGACGAGCGTGGCCGAGTACGAGGCCTGGATCGACGCCATCGCGGCGGGCATCGGTGACCGCGAGGCCGTCGTGATCCTCGAGCCGGACGGGCTGGGCATCATCCCCTGGTACGCACCGAACACCGGCAGCGGGCTGGAGTGGTGCCGCCCCGCCGAGGCGGATCGGGCCACGGCGGCGAGCGAGCGGTTCGCGATGCTCAACCACGCCGTCGACGCCCTCGGCGCCAACCCCGGTACCCGCGTCTACCTCGACGGCACGCACAGCGCCTGGCTCGGGGTCGGCGACGTCGCGGACCGGCTCGACCGGGCCGGGGTCGCGCGGGCGGCCGGCTTCTTCCTCAACGTCTCGAACTACCGCACCACCGAGGACTCGCTGACCTATGGCGGCTGGATCTCGCAGTGCCTCTGGTACGGGACCAACCCGGCCGAGGGCGGCTGGCGGCAGGGCCACTTCGAGTACTGCGCGAGCCAGTACTACCCGTCGAGCGGCTACGAGGACACGACCGCGACGGACCAGTGGTACCTCGACAACGTCACGAACGCTCCAAATGCGCCGGACGGGCCCGCCGACCTCACCCACTTCGTCATCGACACCAGCCGCAACGGGCAGGGTCCGTGGACCCCGCCGGCGGGTCTCTACCCGGACCCGCAGGACTGGTGCAACCCGCCCGGCCGCGGCCTCGGCATCCGCCCCACGACCGACACCGGCGACCCGCTGGCCGACGCGTTCCTGTGGGTGAAGGTACCGGGTGAGTCCGACGGCCAGTGCTCGCGCGGCCTGACCGGCAACGGTGGCGTCGACCCCGAGTGGGGAGTCGTGGACCCGGCAGCGGGGGCCTGGTTCCCGCAGCAGGCGCTCGAGCTGACGCGCCTGGCCCAGCCTCCGCGCTGACCGTCCGGCGCTGGCGGGCGCCCCAGTGGCGGGGACGGGCCGGCGGCCGGGGGGCGGGGCGGGCGGGTGCTGGCCCCGTGAAAGGATTGCGCCGTGACCGCGACGACGCTTGACGGCAAGGCCATCCTCGAGACGATCAAGGGTGAGCTGCGCGCCCGCGTGGCCGCCCTCGCCGAGCACGGGGTGGTCCCCGGCCTGGGCACCGTGCTCGTGGGCGACGACCCGGGCAGCCAGTGGTACGTCGGCGCCAAGCACCGTGACTGCGCCGAGATCGGCATCCGGAGCCTCCGCCGCGACCTGCCGGTCGGCACGAGCCAGGCCGAGGTGCTCGAGGTCGTGCGCGACCTCAACGACGACCCCGAGTGCACCGGCTTCATCGTGCAGCAGCCCACGGGCCTGGACGAGAACGCGATCCTCTCGGCCGTCGACCCGGCCAAGGACGTCGACGGGCTGCACCCGATGAACCTGGGCTGGCTCGTGCTGGGCGAGCCGGCACCCCTGCCGTGCACCCCCGTGGGGTGCATCGAGCTGCTGCGGCGCTACGACGTGCCGATCGCCGGCGCCAAGGTCGTCGTCGTGGGGCGCGGCCTCACCGTGGGACGCCCGCTCGGCCTCATCCTCACCCGACGTTCGGAGAACGCCACGGTCACGCTGTGCCACACGGGGACGCGTGACCTGGCGGCCGAGGTGCGCCAGGCCGACATCGTCGTGGCGGCTGCGGGCGTGCCGGGCATCATCACGGCAGACATGGTCAAGCCGGGTGCCGCGGTGCTCGACGTGGGGGTCTCGCGGATCGAGGACGCCGCGAGCGGCAAGTCGGTCGTCGCGGGTGACGTGCACCCCGACGTCTGGGCTGTCGCCGGCTTCGTCAGCCCGAACCCCGGTGGGGTCGGCCCGATGACGCGCGCGATGCTCCTGTCCAACGTGGTCCTGGCCGCCGAGCAGGGCCTGGCCGCGGGCACCTGATGGCCGTCGCCGCAAGCCCCATGGCCACGCGTGCGTGGCAGGTGCTGCCCCTCGTCGGTCTCGCCGTGCTGGCCGCGACCTGGGGTCGTGACATCGGGCTGCCCGTCGTCGTGCTGGTCGCGGTCCTGCTGGCCGGCGGCGTGTTGTCGGCCGTGCACCACGCCGAGGTGGTCGCCCACCGCGTGGGGGAGCCGTTCGGCTCGCTCGTGCTCGCGGTGGCGGTCACGATCATCGAGGTGGCCCTCATCGTCACCCTGATGCTCTCGGGTGGGGACGAGGCGGCCACGCTCGCGCGCGAGACGGTGTTCGCGGCGGTGATGATCACCGTCAACGGCATCCTGGGGTTGTCGCTCCTGCTCGGGGCCCGGCGGTTCGGGACGGTTCGGTTCAACGCCGAGGGCACCGGTGGTGCCCTGGCGACCGTGGCGACGCTGGCCACGGTCTGCCTCGTGTTGCCCACGGTCACGGAGAGCCAGCCTGGCCCGGAGTTCACCGCTGGCCAGCTGGCGTTCGCCGCCGTGGCGTCGCTCGCGCTGTACCTGGCCTTCGTCGTCACGCAGACGGTGCGCCACCGCGACTTCTTCCTGCCGGTCTCGCGCAAGGGCGTCACCCTCACCGAGGACGACCACGCCGACCCACCGACCGACCGTGAGGCCTACACCTCGCTCGGCTTCCTGCTGGTCTCCCTGGTGGCTGTCGTCGGGTTGGCCAAGATCGAGTCGCCCGCCATCGAGGACGGTGTGCTGGCGGCCGGGTTGCCCATCTCGTTCGTCGGAGTCGTCATCGCCCTGCTCGTGCTGCTGCCCGAGACGATCGCCGCCGCGAATGCCGCCCGTCGTGACCGCATCCAGACCTCGCTCAACCTCGCGATGGGGTCGGCGATGGCCTCGATCGGCCTGACGATCCCCACGCTGGCCGTCGCGTCGATCTGGATCTCGACGCCGCTGCACCTTGGGCTCGGTGCCACCCAGATGGTGTTGCTCGCGATCACCGTGATCGTGGCCGTGCTGACCGTCGTGCCCGGCCGGGCGACGAGGCTCCAGGCCGCCGTGCACCTGACGCTCTTCGCGGCGTTCCTCTTCCTCGCGATGTCCCCCTGACCGACCTGCCCACCCCGGCGCCCCCAGCCGTCGAAACTTTCTCGCCCGATGCCAGAACATTCACCATCGCGCCACATCCTTTCCGGTGCAATGGTGAACCTTCCCGGATGAAGCTCGACCCCGCCCGTGTTCAGGGCCGATTGTCCACAGGCGCGGATGCCGTCACGCGTCGTCCACAGATGTGGCGCCCCCCTCGCTCGGGTCGGGTGACATGGGCGAGCCTGCGATGCCATGACGACAACGACGCGCGCCTCGACCGTGCTGCCCCTGGACGCCGAGCTGTTGGCAGTGGCCACCGGTCAACACGGAATGCTGACGACCCTGCAAGCCAAGGCAGCCGGACTGTCTCCGCCGATGCTCGTTGCGATGGTGAAGGCAGGCGTGCTGCGCCACCCCGGACGCGGTCTGTATGCCGTGGATGCCTTGGTGGAGACCGATCCGGAGAAGTGGCACCGACAGCTGTGCGCCGGGGCGTTCCTGCTCTACCCCGATGCGGTCCTGGTCGGGACCACCGCGGTGCTCGCTCACGGCATCCCGGTTTGGGGCGCGCCGCTGGACGTGCCGACCATCACCCGCCCGATCAAGCGCGCTGGCGGGATGGCCCCACGCCAGCCACGCGGCATCCATGCTCTTGTTCGTCGACGGTCGCCGCGAATCGGTGGGCGGAGCTCGTGGGTGGCGCGTGGACTTCCTGGTGACGGGCACCAACGTCATCGTCGAGTTCGACGGGAAGGTCAAGTACGCCAGCGGTGACGGGGACGTGCTGTGGAAGGAGAAGCGGCGCGAGGATCGCCTGCGCCGTCTGGGCTACGTCGTGGTGCGGCTGACCTGGGCAGACCTCGAGCGGCCGGGCGCCGTCGCTGCAGCGGTTCGTCGGGCACTGCGGGCCGCCTGATGTCGTCTCAACGCCAGAAGGTTCACCTTCGCACCAGTTAGGAAGTGGGGCGAAGGTGAACCTTCTGGCATCGGGCGGGAAAGTTCTGGGCGCCGGCCGCGGGGCCGATCAGATGAGGCCGAGGGCCTTGACGGCGTCGCGCTCCTCGACGAGCTCGGCGACGGTCGCGTCGATGCGGGTCCGTGAGAACTCGTCGATCTCCAGCCCCTGCACGATCGACCACTGACCGTCGGTCACCGTGACGGGGAAGGAGGAGATGATGCCCTCCTGCACGCCGTACGAGCCGTCGGAACGCACCGCCATCGACACCCAGTCACCCTCGGCGGTGCCCTGCGCCCAGGTGCGCGCGTGGTCCACGGTCGCGGAGGCAGCCGAGGCGGCTGACGACGCCCCGCGGGCCTCGATGATCGCCGCGCCGCGCTTGGCGACGGTCGGGATGAACGTGTTGGCCAGCCACTCCTGGTCGCCCACGGCCTCGGCCGCGTTGCGACCGCCGACCTCGGCGTGGAACAGGTCGGGGTACTGCGTCGCGGAGTGGTTGCCCCAGATCGTCATCTTCTTGATCTCGGTGACGGGGACGCCGAGCTTGGCCGAGAGCTGGGAGATCGCCCGGTTGTGGTCCAGCCGGGTCAGCGCGGAGAACCGGTCGGTCGGGATGTCGGGGGCGTTGCTCATCGCGATCAGCGCGTTGGTGTTCGCCGGGTTGCCGGTCACGGTGACGCGGATGTCGGACGCGGCCACCTCGTTGAGGGCCTTGCCCTGCGGGGCGAAGATGCCGCCGTTGGCCTCGAGCAGGTCGCCGCGCTCCATGCCGGGGCCACGCGGTCGGGCGCCGACGAGCAGGGCGTGGTTGACCCCGTCGAACACCGCGCGCGGGTCGTCGCCGATCTGCACGCCGGCCAGCGTCGGGAACGCGCAGTCGTCGAGCTCCATGACGACACCCTCGAGCGCCTTGAGGGCGGGGGTGATCTCGAGCAGGCGCAGTTCGACGGGGGTGTCGGGGCCGAACAGCGAGCCGCTGGCGATGCGGAACAGCAGGCTGTAGCCGATCTGGCCGGCAGCGCCGGTGACGGCGACCTTGACGGGCGTGGTGCTCACGGTGGTACCCCTTCGTACGCGCGGAAAGTGTCGTCATCGACGCTATCAGCGTGTGGCTCTGGCGCCACACGCGGGCGTGTGGTGAGGTGGCAGGCGTGACGAGTGAGGCGCCGGACGGGCGTGACCTGCGCCCGCTGGTCGTCGCGGGCGTCACCGCCGTGCTCTCGCTGGCCCTCGTGCTCGCCGCGGCCCGCTGGGGGTGGCTCGGGCCCGACGTCGGCCGCGGCGACGGTTTCTGCGAGGCAGCCAGGCCGGGCTGGATCCGCCAGCCGGCCAACACGTGGAGCAACCTGGCCTTCGTGATCGCCGGGCTCGCCGTCGCCTGGTATGCCGGGGACCGACTCCGGCTGGGCCTGACCATGGGTGCCCACCCGGGTCTGGCCACCGCCTACGCCGTCCTCGTCGTGCTCCTCGGCCCGGGGAGCATGGCGATGCACGCGACCCAGAGCGACCTCGGTGGGCACCTCGACCTGCTGAGCATGTTCCTCGTGAGCGGCTTCGCCCTCGCCTACGCGCTGATGCGTTTCCTGCGCCGCGGTCCGGCGCTGATGTCAGCGGTGTTCGTCGTCGCCGTGCTCGTGGGGATGGCGGTCCACCTCCGGGGCGGCAGTGTCGCCGTGCTCGGCCACCTCGGCAACGCCGCCTTCGCCGCGCAGCTCTGGGTGGCCGTCGGGCTCGAGGTGGCCCTCATCCGGCGCCGTTCACCCCGCCAGGACGTCTGGTTCGGCGTGGCCTCGCTGGCCACGCTGACCCTGGCCTTCGCGATCTGGACCACCGGCAAGCGCGACCACGCGTGGTGCCGCCCCGAGACCCTGTTCCAGCAGCACGGCGCGTGGCACGTCCTGTGTGCGCTCGCGGCCTACCTGCTCTTCCGCCACTACGCCGCCGAGCGGGCGCCAGCTGGCACGGGGGACCATGCCGGACGCTGCCGGTCAGCGGGCGGCGTTCGGGTCGATGTGGTCCTCGACGGTGACGTCCTCGGGCTCGATCTCACCCGAGATGTCGCGGTCGCGGCGGTCGACGCCCGTGATGAGGTGGAAGGTCGCGCCGGCGATGGCCGCACCGAGGATCGGCGCGAGCCAGAACACCCAGAGCTGCCCGGGGGCGCCATCGCCGTTGAAGAACGCGACGCCCGTCGAGCGGGCCGGGTTGACCGAGGTGTTGGAGATCGGGATCGAGATGAGGTGGATCAGCGTCAGGCCCAGACCGATCGCGATCGGCGCGAAGCCCTGCGGCGCCCGGGAGTCGGTGGCTCCGAGGATGATGTAGAGGAAGACGGCGGTGAGCAGCACCTCGGCCACGAGCACTGCGACGAGGCTGTAGCCGCCGGGGGAGAGCTCGTCGTAGCCATTGGGAGCCATGTTGCCCGTCGCCTCGAACCCGGGCTTGCCACGTGCGATGCCCCAGATGGCGAGACCGGCCAGGAGACCGCCTGCCACCTGCACGCCGACGTAGGCGGGGACGTCCTTCCACTCGAACCGCTTCGCCACGGCGACACCGATGGTGACGGCCGGGTTGAAGTGCGCACCTGAGATGTGCCCGACGGCGTACGCCATGGTCACGACGGTGAGGCCGAAGGCGAGGGCGACCCCGAGGAAGCCGACGCCGAGCTGCACGCTCTGGCCGGCCACGACGTTGGGGACGAGGAAGGTCGCGGCGAAGACGGCGGTGCCGGCCCCACCGAAGACGAGCCAGAACGTTCCGAGAAACTCTGCGCCCAGGCGCTGAACCATGGTGGGTGAAGTCATGGCCCCGATCCTCCCACCAGCCGCGGCAGCGCGCAGGAGACTCGCCGGATGGTGGGCGCACACCATGCGCCTCGATAGGTTGGGGATGTGAGCCCGAGCCGGGCCTCGACCCGATCCAGGAGCGCCACATGACCGACCACGGACCAGACCCGTTCGTCACCGACATCGAGGCGGAGACGCTCGGCAACAACGTCTTCCGCTCGACGCTGTGGACCGGCAGGCACCTCCAGCTCACGCTCATGTGCCTGCAGCCCGAGGAGGAGATCGGCCTCGAGGTGCACCACGACATCGACCAGTTCCTGCGCGTCGAGGGAGGGTCCGGGCGGGTGGTGATGGGGCCGTCGCGCGACGACCTGTCCTTCGCCCGCGACATCTCCGACGACGACGTGGTGCTCGTCCCGGCTGGTTCGTGGCACAACGTCGTCAACACCGGCGACGAGCCGCTGCGCCTGTACTCCGTCTACGGCCCGGCCGAGCACCCCCACGGCACGATCCACGTCACCAAGGCCGAGGCCGACGCCGACGAGCACGACCACCACCACTCCGCGACCGAGCACCCCCGGGTGATCCACGAGGGCTGACCCTCGACAGATGAGACGACAGCGGATGCCGTGGCACGGCATCCGCTGCCCGTCTCACCGTCCGCGTGGGCGCGGCTCGTGTCAGGTCGCGGTCATGCGGGCTGGCCGGGCTGCAGGGGCCCGACGCGGAAGGGCCGCATCATCTCGTTGTCCTCGTGCTCGACGATGTGGCAGTGCCAGACGTACTGGCCGGCCGTCCCGAAGGTCGCCCGCACGCGCGTGACCTGCTCGGGGTAGGCGATCACGGTGTCCTTGCGACCGGTCTCCCCGGGGAGGGCTGGGGCGCGCGGGCTTTCGGGGTCGAGGTCGACGAAGCCGTCCACCACCGTGATCGGCTGCCGGTCGACGACCTCGAACGCCACCTCGTGGATGTGCACCGGGTGCGCGTCGGCCGTGAGGTTGTAGACCTCCCACACCTCCGTGTCGCCGGGCGCGGGGTTCTCCGTGACCGGGTCCATCCACATGAGGTGGGTGGTGCCCGCCGGGCCGGTGGCGGGGTCACGCGTCCACGGTGCCCGAGCAACGCCGCGGTCGGACCGCCCTCGCCGAGCGAGTGCATGTGCTCGAGGAGCGCGAGGCGGCGCACCCGGGTCTCCGGGGGCAGCGGCGCGATGGGCGGCAGGGCGAGGAACTCGGCGGGCGTGCTCGGGTCGGGTGCGGTGGACGCAGAGACCCGGAACTGCATGACCTGCCCCGTCGTGTCCGGGTCCGGGAGCGGGAAGTCGACGTCGGGTTCGCCGCCGCCGTAGGGCTCGTCCGGGCCGAGGTTGCGCAGGACGTGGTTCCCGGGCGGGACGTGCGTGAAGTCGACGATCACGTCGGCGCGCTCCGCCGGGGCCAAGGAGGAGCCGACCGGCAGTCCGCCGCCATCACGTCGTGGACGGCGGCGAGCAGGCCGCCGTCGTTGCCGATCTGGTGGACGACGCACTCCGGGGATCGACGAGAAGTCGAGGATCAGGAAGCGCGAGTTGCACCCGTTGAGCAGGCGCAGCCGGTACCTCCTCTGGTCCACGGGGTGGAAGGGCCAAACCCGACCGTTGACCATCAGGGTGTTGCCGAAGAACTCGGGGTTCCACACCGGGGCGACGCTGCTCTCGGGCACGAACGGGCCGGTGAAGCCGTCGAAGAACGCGCGGGTGTCGGGGTAGAACAGCGAGCCGTCGGCGTTGAACGAGCGGTCCTGGATCGCGAAGGGGATCTCGCCGTAGGCCTTGGGGCGGCGGTCCTGTTCGCGAGGGGCCGGGCCGGGAAGGACGGCGGGGGCGCCGGTGCGCGAGTCGGTCACGGCCGAGTCGCCATCCGGGCCGCCGCGCACGAGGAAGAACCCTGCAGGGCCGGCATAGACGTTGAGGCGGGTCATCCCCAGGGTGTGGTCGTGGTACCACATGGTCGAGGCGCGGTTGTGGTTCGGGTAGTGGGACACGGAGTACCCGGGGCCCCAGGGCGTGCCGTACGTCTGCTCGGACTTGTCGGCGAAGAAGGGGTACCACCGGCCGTGGCGTGCGAGGTCGTCAGGCAGGTCGGTTGCGTCGGGGAGGAACCAGGCCTCGGTGTAGCCGTCGCTCTCGTCCCCGACGTGCATCGCGCCGTGGACGTGCGTGACGAAGGGCACCGGGCCCCGGTAGGCCGTGTACTGGGTCTGCGGGTCCGTGAACGACTCGGGCGCAACGTACGTCAGGCCCTCGAAGGAGGGGCGGTTGTCCGTCGCCGGTACCCCGTCCTCGCCCGGCCGTTGCTCCGGGTTGGCCCAGTGCAGGGTGGGGTCGACCGCGAACAGGTGCGGCAGCGCGGCGCCTGCATCGTCGACGAGCTCGTTGGACCAGCGGATGCGAACGGGCCGGGTGTGGTCGACCTCGATCGTGAGCGACGGGGCATGGAAGCGTGCGGTGGTGCGGTCGGCAGCCGGGCCGAAGCCCCAGACCGTCGTCGCCGGGAGCGCGGCCGGGAGTACCTGTTGGGTGAACTGGCGCACGGCGACCTCGTAGGTGTCGAGGTTCTTGCCTCCACGGCGGGTCAGCCTCGAGGTCCTGGGCATGACGCCGGGGATCACGAGAGCCGTCGCGAACCGGGGGATGTCGCCGGCGGCGAGGGTGCCTCCCGGGAGTGCCTCGGCGAGTACCCGGCGCTGCCCTGCGGCGTCGACCGCCACGAGGGCCAGCGCCCCCGTACCCGTCATGGTGAAGAAGGTTCGTCGAGTGATCATGACCGCCGCCCCTGCAGAGGATCCGATGATGTTCGACGGTAGCGCTCAGCACGGTGCAGGGCCATGGGCTCGGGGGACTCGTGCGTCACAGCCGGACAGCGGATGCCGTGGCACGGCATCCGCTGTCGTCATCCGGTGACGCGTTCGTCAGGCGAGTGAGGCCAGGATGCCGTTGAACGTCGCGGACGGGCGCATCACCGCTGATGCCTTCGTGGCGTCGGGCCGGTAGTAGCCGCCGATGTCGGCCGGCGAGCCCTGGACGGCGATCAGCTCGGCGTCGATGGCCTCGGCGTTGGCGGTGAGCTGCTCGGAGACCGCGGTGAAGCGTGCGGCGAGCTCGGTGTCCTGCGTCTGCTCGGCGAGCTCCTGGGCCCAGAAGCGGGCGAGCCAGAAGTGGCTGCCGCGGTTGTCGATCTGGCCGACGCGGCGGGCCGGGGACTTGTCCTCGTTGAGCAGGCGCTCGGTGGCGCGGTCGAGGCACTCGCCGAGCACACCGGCGCGGACGTTCCCGTTGGTCGCCTCGTGGCGGAAGCTCTCGGCCAGTGCGAGGAACTCGCCGAGGCTGTCCCAGCGCAGGTAGTTCTCGGCGGTCAGCTGCTGCACGTGCTTGGGAGCCGACCCGCCCGCGCCGGTCTCGAACAGGCCGCCGCCGTTCATGAGGGGGACGACCGAGAGCATCTTGGCGCTCGTGCCCAGCTCGAGGATCGGGAAGAGGTCGGTGTTGTAGTCGCGCAGCACGTTGCCGGTCACCGAGATGGTGTCCTCGCCGCGGCGGATCCGCTCGATGGAGAGAGCGGTCGCCTCGACGGGGGACAGGATGCGGATGTCCAGGCCGTCGGTGTCGTGGTCGGCGAGGTAGGTCTCGACCTTGGCCGTGAGGTTGCGGTCGTGCGCGCGCGTCGTAGTCGAGCCAGAAGACGGCGGGCGTGCCCGACGCGCGGGCGCGGGTCACCGCGAGCTTGACCCAGTCGCGGATCGGGGCGTCCTTGGTCTGGCAGGCGCGCCAGATGTCGCCCGGCGCCACCTCGTGGGACATCAGCACCGCGCCGGCGCTGTCGACGACCTCGACGCGACCGGCATCCGTGATCTCGAAGGTCTTGTCGTGGCTGCCGTACTCCTCGGCCTTCTGGGCCATGAGACCGACGTTCGGCACCGAGCCCATCGTCGTCGGGTCGAAGGCGCCGTTGGCGCGGCAGTCGTCGATGACGGTCTGGTAGACGCCGGCGTAGGAGCTGTCGGGGATGACCGCGAGGGTGTCGTGCTCCTGGCCGTCGGCGCCCCACATGTGGCCGGAGGTGCGGATCATCGCGGGCATCGACGCGTCGACGATGACGTCGCTCGGCACGTGCAGGTTGGTGATGCCCTTGTCGGAGTTGACCATCGCCAGGCGCGGGCCGTCAGCCAGGCCCTGCTCGATGGCGGCCTTGATCTCGTCCCCGTTGGGGAGGTCGGCGAGCCCGTCGAGGATGCCGCCGAGACCGTTGTTGGGGGACAGGCCGGCCGCGTCGAGGTCGGCGCCGTAGCGCTCGAAGACCTCGGGAAGGAAGGCGCGCACGACGTGGCCGAAGATGATCGGGTCGCTGACCTTCATCATCGTGGCCTTGAGGTGCACCGAGAAGAGCACGTCGTCGGCCTTGGCGCGGGCGATCTGCTCGCGCAGGAAGGTGTCGAGGGATGCCGCGCGCATCACCGTGGCGTCGACGACCTCGCCCTCGAGGACCCCGAGGGCGTCCTTGAGCACGGTCGTCGTGCCGTCGGTGGCCACGTGGCGGATGGTGAGGCGGTCGTTGCCGGCGAGCACGACGGACTGCTCGTTGGAGCGGAAGTCGTCAGCCCCCATGGTGGCGACGTTGGTCTTGCTGTCGGTGCTCCAGGCCCCCATCGAGTGCGGGTGGCTGCGGGCGTAGTTCTTCACGGCCGCGGGAGCGCGGCGGTCGGAGTTGCCCTCGCGCAGAACCGGGTTCACGGCGCTGCCCTTGACCTTGTCGTAGCGGACGCGGACGTCGCGCTCCTCGTCGGTCTGCGGGTCGTCCGGGTAGTCGGGGAGGGCGAAGCCCTGGGCCTGCAGCTCGGTGATGGCGGCCTTGAGCTGCGGCATCGAGGCCGAGACGTTGGGCAGCTTGATGATGTTGGCCTCGGGGGTCGTCGCGAGGTCGCCGAGCTCGGTGAGGGCGTCGCCGATGCGCTGGTCCTCGGTGAGGTGCTCGGGGAAGAGGGCGAGGATGCGGCCCGCCAGCGAGATGTCACGCGTCTCGACGTCGACGTCGGCGGTGGAGGCGAAGGCCTGCACCACCGGCAGGAAGGAGTACGTGGCCAGCATCGGGGCCTCGTCGGTGAGGGTGTAGAAGATCGTTGCCATGGGTAATATAGAAGGTATTGTCGTGGCTGCCGTACTCCTCGGCCTTCTGAGGCCATGAGACCGACGTTCGGCACCGAGCCCATGGTCGTCGGGTCGAAGGCGCCGTTGACGCGGCAGTCGTCGATGACGGTCTGGTAGACGCCGGCGTAGGAGCTGTCGGGGATGACCGCGAGGGTGTCGTGCTCCTGGCCGTCGGCGCCCCACATGTGGCCGGAGGTGCGGATCATCGCGGGCATGGACGCGTCGACGATGACGTCGCTCGGCACGTGCAGGTTGGTGATGCCCTTGTCGGAGTTGACCATCGCCAGGCGCGGGCCGTCGGCCAGGCCCTGCTCGATGGCGGCCTTGATCTCGTCCCCGTTGGGGAGGTCGGCGAGCCCGTCGAGGATGCCGCCGAGACCGTTGTTGGGGGACAGGCCGGCTGCGTCGAGGTCGGCTCCGTAGCGCTCGAAGACCTCGGGAAGGAAGGCGCGCACGACGTGGCCGAAGATGATCGGGTCGCTGACCTTCATCATCGTGGCCTTGAGGTGGACCGAGAAGAGCACGTCGTCGGCCTTGGCGCGGGCGATCTGCTCGCTCAGGAAGGTGCCGAGGGATGCCGCGCGCATCACCGTGGCGTCGACGACCTCGCCCTCGAGGACCCCGAGGGCGTCCTTGAGCACGGTGGTCGTGCCGTCGGTGGCCACGTGGCGGATGGTGAGGCGGTCGTTGCCGGCGAGCACGACGGACTGCTCGTTGGAGCGGAAGTCGTCGGCGCCCATGGTGGCGACGTTGGTCTTGCTGTCGGTGCTCCAGGCCCCCATCGAGTGCGGGTGGCTGCGGGCGTAGTTCTTCACGGCCGCGGGAGCGCGGCGGTCCGAGTTGCCCTCGCGCAGAACCGGGTTCACGGCGCTGCCCTTGACCTTGTCGTAGCGGACGCGGATGTCGCGCTCCTCGTCGGTCTGCGGGTCGTCCGGGTAGTCGGGGAGGGCGAAGCCCTGGGCCTGCAGCTCGGTGATGGCGGCCTTGAGCTGCGGCATCGAGGCCGAGACGTTGGGCAGCTTGATGATGTTGGCCTCGGGGGTCGTCGCGAGGTCGCCGAGCTCGGTGAGGGCGTCGCCGATGCGCTGGTCCTCGGTGAGGTGCTCGGGGAAGAGGGCGAGGATGCGGCCCGCCAGCGAGATGTCACGCGTCTCGACGTCGACGTCCGCGGTGGAGGCGAAGGCCTGCACCACCGGCAGGAAGGAGTACGTGGCCAGCATCGGGGCCTCGTCGGTGAGGGTGTAGAAGATCGTTGCCATGGGTGCCTCGTTGCTCCTCGCTGGTGGCGGTTATCTTGACGTCAAGACAAATTCTACCGGATCGGCGGGGAGGCCGCCTGCCCCGGCTGCAGGTGGGCCGGCACGGCTTGCCACGATGTCCCCGTGCTCCTCGTCTCCGCCAACGTCAACGGCATCCGTGCCGCCGTCCGCCGGGGCGGTCTCGCCTGGCTCGAGGCCGCCGCCCCCGACGTCGTGACCCTGCAGGAGGTGCGCGCCTCGGACGACGAGCTGCGCGCGGCCCTGGCCGGCTCGCTCTTCGAGGGGTGGCACGTCGCGCACGCGGCGTGCGCCGACGAAGGGGCGGGCCGGCGTGGCGGTGCTCTCGCGCACGGAACCGCTCGCCGTGCGGGAGTCGCTGGGTGGGCCGGGCGGGAGGAGTTCGACGGAGCGGGGCGCTGGGTCGAGGCCGACGTCGTCGTGGGCGAGTCGGTCGTGACGGTCGCCTCGGCCTACGTGCACACCGGCGAGGCCGGCACCCCCCGGCAGGACGAGAAGATGCGCTTCCTCGCCGCGATCGGGCAGCGGCTGCGGGAGTGGGCGGCGGACGGGCGGTACGCCGTGCTCACCGGTGACCTCAACGTCGCCCACACGGTCGACGACCTCAAGAACTGGAAGGGCAACCGGGGCAAGGCCGGCTTCCTGCCCGCCGAGCAGGCGGTGTTCGACCACTGGTTCGACGGGCTCGGGTTCGTCGACGTCCACCGCCGGCTGCACGGTCCGGGTCCGGGGCCGTACACGTGGTGGTCGTGGCGGGGGCAGGCCTTCGACAACGACTCCGGGTGGCGGATCGACTACCACCTGGCGTCGGCGCCCCTGGCTGCGCAGGCGGTGCGGGCCGAGGCCGGGCGGGCCGCGGCCTACGCGCAGCGGTGGAGCGACCACGCACCGGTCAGCGTCACGTACGACCTGCCCTGACGGCGAACGTCAGGCGTCGCGGTGGGCCGAGTCGCCCGCGGTCACGGCGAAGGATGCCGGGGCGCGCCACCCGCGCTCGGCGAACGCGTCGCTGATGGCGCGCTGGGCGTCGGCCACGGCATCCGCCGGGAGGAGGGCGATGCTCGACCCGCCGAAGCCGCCGCCGGTCATCCTGGCCCCGAGCGCACCCGCCGAGCGGGCCGCCTCGACCGAGACGTCGAGCTCGTCGCAGCTGACCTCGTAGTCGTCGCGCAGCGAGGCGTGCGACGCGTCGAACAGCCGCCCGACCTCGACCAGGTCATGGCGACGCAGCGCGGCGACCGCCGCCTGCACCCGGGCGATCTCGGTGACGACGTGCCGAGCCCGGCGGCGCAGGACGTCGTCGGGAGGGCGGCCAGCGCCGCCTCCAGGCCCGCCGAGGGCACGTCCCGCAGCGACGACACCCCGAGCCCGGCGGCAGCGGCCCGGCACGACGACACGCGCTGCGCGTACTGGCCGTCGTTGAGCGAGTGCTCGGCCCGGGTGTCGGTGACGAGGAGCACGTGACCGCTCCCGGCATCCGGCCCGGCCTCCGCCCCCTCCCTCGCTCCCAGGACGAACGGGACGTGCTCGGTGGCGCCGGTGCGGCAGTCGAGCAGCAGCGCGTGGTCGGCCCGGCAGAGCAGGGATGCCGACTGGTCCATGCCCCCGGTGGGCGCGCCGGCGACGTCGTTCTCCGCCCGCACGCAGGCCTCGGCGAGGCGGGCGCGCGAGGCGTCGTCGGCGAGCAGGCCGAGCCCGAAGAGGTCGCTGGCCGCCGCCCCCACGGCGCACTCCAGGGCGGCCGAGCTCGACAGGCCGGCGCCGACGGGCACCTCGCTGTCGACGGTGACGTCCATCCCGCGCACGTCGTGACCGGCCTGTGCCAGCGCCCAGAGCACCCCGGCGACGTAGGCCGTCCACCCGCTCGGGCTCCCCGGGCCGACCGTCGCGAGGTCGACCTCGACCGTCGCCCCGGCCTGCGCCGAGTGCACGCGAAGGAGGCCGTCGGCGCGTGGCGAGCACGCGGCATACGTGCGGTGCGGCAGGGCGATCGGCAGGACGAGCCCGTCGTTGTAGTCGGTGTGCTCGCCGATGAGGTTGACCCGGCCGGGGGCCGACCAGACTCCCTCCGGCGGTCGGCCGAACACCTCGAGGTGGATGCCGGGTGCTCGCGTCATGCGCGTGAGTCTAGGACCGCGCCCCCTGACACAATGAGCCCATGTCCACGCCTGCTCCGGCCGCTTCCGCACGCCCGCGCATCCTCTCGGGGATGCAGCCGACGAGCGACTCCCTGCACCTCGGCAACTACCTCGGGGCCCTGGTCAACTGGGTCGGGTTGCAGCAGGACTTCGACGCCTACTACTTCGTCGCCGACCTCCACGCGCTGACGGTGCCCACCGACCCCGAGGTGCTCCGTCGCCGCACCCGGGTCACGGCGGCCCAGTTCATCGCCGGGGGCGTCGACCCCGAGACCTCGGCGGTGTTCTGCCAGAGCCACGTTCGCCAGCACCCCGAGCTCGCCTGGGTCCTGGCCTGCCAGACGGCGATGGGCGAGATGAACCGCATGACGCAGTTCAAGGACAAGACCGCCAAGGGGCACAACGCCAACGTCGGGTTGTTCACCTACCCCGTGCTCATGGCCGCCGACATCCTCATGTACGACGCCGCGTTCGTTCCCGTCGGCGAGGACCAGCGCCAGCACCTGGAGATCACCCGTGACCTCGCCGAGCGGATGAACGCGCGCTTCGGCCCGGTGCTCACGGTGCCTGAGCCGTACATCCTCAAGGAGTCGGCCAAGATCATGGACCTGCAGGAGCCGATGTCCAAGATGAGCAAGACGGGCTCGAGCGACAAGGGCATCCTCGAGATGATGGACGAGCCGAGCCGCCTGGCGAAGAAGATCCGCTCGGCCGTCACCGACACCGAGGCCGAGGTGCGCTACGACCCCGAGACCAAGGCCGGCGTCTCCAACCTGCTCGTCATCCACTCGGTGCTGTCCGGCACCGCGATCGCCGACCTCGAGACCGAGTTCGCGGGGCGCGGCTACGGCGACCTCAAGAAGGCGGTCGCGGACGTCGTCGTCGACGCGGTGACGCCGTTCCGCACCCGGATGACCGAGCTGCTCGACGACCCGGCCGAGCTCGACCGACTCCTCGCCCGCGGTGCGGAGCGGGCAACCGTGGTCGCCGACGCGACGATGTCGCGGGTCCGGGATGCCGTGGGTCTGCTCCCAGCGGTGCCCGCGGTGGCGTCGACCCGGGCTCCCGGCGTCGCGGGGTAGGGTCCACCCCCATGCCGAACCATGGCGTTGCCGTCACCATCCCCGAGCCGTGGGCGACGACCCTCCAGTCCGCCCGCGAGGCCGTGGGCGACGCCATGGCCTCAGCCATCCCGCCCCACGTGACCCTCCTGCCGCCGACCGTCATCCTCGAGCCGGTGCTCCCGGCCTTCCTGGACCACCTGAGGGCGGTCACGGAGGGGGTCGCCCCGTTCGAGATCGTGCTCTCGGGCACGGGCACGTTCCGGCCGGTCTCGCCCGTGGTGTTCGTCCAGGTCTCGCGGGGGATCGGTGAGTGCGAAGAGCTCGAGCTGGCGGTGCGGTCCGGGCCGGTGGAGCGGCTGCTCGACTTCCCGTACCACCCGCACGTGACCATCGCCCACCACCTCGGCGAGGAGGCCCTGGACCGGGCCTTCGACGACCTGGCCGACTTCCGCTGCCGCTTCCCGGTCGACTCCGTCGAGCTCTACCACCACGACGACGACGGCGTGTGGCGGGTCATCGACAGCTTCCCCCTGCGCGGCTGACCCGCGCCGGGATAGCGTCGCGTCCCATGTCCACCATCCCCGGCTTCTGGGCCGTCGTCCCGGCAGGCGGTGCCGGGACGCGGCTGTGGCCGCTGAGCCGTGCCGCCCACCCGAAGTTCCTCCTCGACGTCACCGGCAGCGGCCGCACGCTCCTCCAGGCCACGGTCGACCGGCTGGAGCCACTCACCGGTGACCGGGTCGTCGTCGTGACCGGGGCCGCACACGCGGATGCCGTGCGGGCGCAACTCTCCCGGCTGCGGCCGGACCAGGTGCTGGCGGAGCCGTCGCCACGCGACTCGATGGCGGCGATCGGGCTGGCCGCCGCGGTCGTCGAGGGCGTGGACCCGGATGCCGTGATCGGTTCGTTCGCGGCCGACCACGTCATCCCGGACTCGGCGGCGTTCGAGGCGGTGATCCGCGAGGCGGCCGAGGTCGCCCGGGAAGGTCATCTCGTGACGATCGGCATCGAGCCGACGTCACCCGCCACCGGGTTCGGGTACATCCGGGCGGGGGAGGCCTTGCCGGGGTACGCCACGGCGTTGCGCGCGGTGGAGTTCGTCGAGAAGCCGGATGCCGTGCGGGCGGCGGAGTACGTCGGCTCGGGTGAGTTCCTGTGGAACGCAGGGATGTTCGTGGTGCGGGCGGCGACGCTGCTCGACCTGCTCGCCCAGTGGCACCCCGAGCTGGCGGCCGGGGTGCGAGCCATCGCGGCATCCCCGGAGCGCCTCGACGAGCTGTGGCCGGGGCTGACGAAGATCGCCATCGACCACGCCGTCGCCGAGCCCGCAGCGGATGCCGGGCACGTCGTCGTCGTGCCGGCCCCCTTCGCGTGGGACGACGTCGGCGACTTCGCGAGCCTGGCGGCGCTGCTGCCCCCGGTCGAGGGGGCTGCCGGCCTGCGGGTGCTCGGGTCGGCCGACGACGTGACGACGATCGACGTCTCGGGGGTCGTCGTGGCCGCCGGTGGTCGGCGCGTCGCAGTGGTCGGGCTCGAGGACATCGTCGTCGTCGACACCCCGGATGCCGTGCTCGTCACCACCCGCTCGCGGGCGCAGGACGTCAAGGCCGTGGTGGACGCACTCAAGGCGCAGGGCCGTGCCGACCTCACCTGAGGTCGGCAACGGCCCTGCGCCACACGGTGACTCAGGCCGTGCGTCGGCTCAGAAGGTGACGCAGCTCAGGTAGTCGAACCCGGTCTCCGCGGCCTCGAACGGGTCGAAGGTCGGGTCGCCGAACCGGGGGTCGTGCTCGACGACGTAGTAGCGGGTGCTTCCGCCGCCGGCCGCGAAGATCGACGGGAAGTCGATGATGCCCTCGCCGACGATCTCGATGCGGCCCGGGAAGGTGCCCGCGGCCATGTCCTTGACGTGGAAGAGCTGGATCCGGTTGCCGTACTCGGCGATCAGGTCCACCGGTGCAGCGCCGCCTCGAGTCGCCCAGTAGAGGTCGAGCTGGAAGACGACGTTCCTCGGGTCGGTGTTCGCCATGAGGATGTCGAAGGCGGTCATGTCGCCGAAGACCCGGTCGAACTCCCAGTTGTGGTTGTGGACCATGAGGGTCTGGCCGGCCATCCGGGCCTGCTCACCGACGGTGTCGAGGTACTCGGCGTAGGCGACCCACTCGGCCTCGGTGGCGAAGTTGGGCGTGCTTCCCGAGCCGAAGTATCGAAGGCCGAGGGTCCGGTTCTCCGCGAGGATCGCGTCGATGTCCGCGGGAGCCTGCGGGGTGCCGACGTTGACGTGGCGCGCAGAGGCCTTGAGGCCGTATTCGCCGAGCAGTGAGCGGTAGTCGGCAGCGCTGAGCCCGCTCAGCGTGAACGGTTCCACGTTGCGGTAGCCCATCTCGCTGAGCCGGGCGAACACGGTCCGCGTGCGCTCGATGGTCGCAGCATCCGTTCCGAAGCCGATGTACTCGGCGAAGGTCCAGAGCTGGATGGAGACCTTGCTCGCCGGCACGCCTCGGCCGGCGCAGTCGGGCTGGGCCGCGGATGCCGTGGCGGCGGTGCCGGTCACGAGGAACCCGGTGAGGACGAAGGCGGTCAGGATTCCGCGCAGGACGCGCATGAGGGGTTTCATGAAGTTCTCTCCCGTCAGGGGTGTCGCCCGCGGCTGCAACCACGGGCGGAGCCGGCGCCGCAGGGCTCCGGGGATCTCGACCGACACTACCGAGCCGGATGCCGTGCTGGCAGGGTTGGGACATGAGCCTTCAGCGATCCACGTTCACCTCTCCCGTCGACGGTCTCGAGCTGGCCGGCTACGCCTGGGACGTCGCCGAGCCGCGGGGCGTGGTGCAGGTCGCCCACGGCCTCGCCGAGCACTCGGCCCGCTACGACCGGTTCGCCCGTGCGCTCAACGCCGCCGGCTACAGCGTCCGCGCCTGCGACCACCGCGCGCACGGCGACTCGATCAGCGGCACGCCGGGCGACTTCGGTGAGCCCGGGTTCGACGCGTTGATCGCCGACCTCGCGGCCTACGGGGCCAGCCTGCGGGGCGACCTGCCGCTGTTCCTGTTCGCCCACTCGATGGGCTCCTTCGCCGCCCAGTCGGTGATCCTCACCCACTCGGAGCAGTACGCCGGTGTCGTCCTGTCGGGGAGCACGGCCCTCGACCTCCTCGCCGCCGGCATGGCGCAGTCCGAGGGGCCGGCCGGGCTCGAGGCATTCAACGCGGGCTTCGAGAACCGCACCGGGTACGAGTGGCTCTCGCGCGACGAGGCCGAGGTCGACCGGTACGTGGCCGACCCGCTGTGCGGATTCGATCTCCCCGACGAGACCGTGCCGGCACTCTTCGGGGCCGCGGCCACGCTGGCCGACCCGGCCGCGCTCGCCGGCATCCGGCCCGACCTTCCGCTGCTGATCGCCTCGGGGTCCGACGACCCCCTCGCCGGAGATGGCCAGTTCGTGGAGGTGCTCGGCCAGCGCTACCGCGATGCCGGTCTGGTCGACGTGACGGTGACCCTGTACGACGGTGCCCGGCACGAGATCCTCAACGAGACCAACCGCGACGAGGTGACCGCAGACGTCATTTCGTATCTGGACGCCCACCGCTGACGACGCCTGTCTGACGATGCGGGGCGCGCACGAACGTCAGTGCCAGGACCTGAGTGCTGCTGCGATGAGTTCGACGGTGGTCTCACTGCGGGCCAAGGCCATCACGAGCTCATAGGCGTCGTCGTCCGGGGCCTCGAGTGTGACGTCGTTGAGTCCGTAGAACACGACGACCGCCAGCCAGCCGAGGCGTTTGTTGCCGTCGATCAGGGCGTGGTTGCGCACGACCGAGTCGAGCAGGACTGCTGCCTTGGTGTCCAGGTCCGGGTACGCCGACTGTCCGTACAGCAGGGTCTGGGGTCGATGGGCGGCAGCATCCAGGAGCCCGATGTCCCGAACGGGGCCGACGCCGAGGTCGCCCGTGAGGGCGAGCAGGTCCTCCAGCGAGAGGTAGTTCGTCACCGGCCCAGGCGATCGAGGACATCGGCATAGCGCGTCCGAGCCTGCTCCGAGAGCACTCGGACCTGATCCTCGTGCAGGCTGCGAGCGGCGGCGTCCCGGATCGCTCGCACGGTCGCCTCCTGCTTGCTGATGCCTTGTGCCTCCGCGAGCACAGCAAGGGCCTGCTCGTCCTCCTCAGTCAGTCTCAACGTCATGGCCATGCTCGATGATACCAAACTGGTATCAAAGGGTCAGGTGGCTGGCGGGGATCACGATCGCCGCAAACCGGGCGAGCCGCCCGGCCAGGACGAGTGCCGCAAACAGCAGCCGCCGCTGACCGCTGGCCCCCGCGGCCACGGAGACGACTGCCAGTGGTGGCAGGCCCAGCGTCGAGGAGACCAGCACCAGCGGGGGGCCGGTCCGCGGAGACTTCAGCCAGGGCGTCACCCTCGCCAGCCAGCGGCCCCGACGGGCGGACGGGTCCTTCGGTGTCCAACGCGCCGCCCCACGCCGAGCCGACTCGAACAACACGACCTTGCCGACCGTCTGCCCCGTGGCCAGCGCCAGGACGACCAGGACGGCTGGTGCGGCCCCTGCCGTCACCACGGCGTACGCCTCCGCGTTGACGAACGGCACCAGGGCCGAGCCGACGCCCATCGCACCGGCAGCGAGGACCGCGAGCGCGGCGGTTGCGGTGCTCATCCCGAGGCGCCCCTGCGGGGTGGGGCTGCCAGCAGGGACGCGACCCGGGCGCCCGACCAGACCTTCAGCCCCGAGGATCGCCAGAGCGAGCACGAGCGCCGCCGAGTAGGCCCCGAACAGCACGAGCGCCGCCACGCCGGCGGTGTTCGACGCCTTGGCGACAGGTGACCAGTTGAGGAGCCACACGGCACGGTCGACCCGGTGGAAGTCGTTGGGGCCGAGCAGGTCCCACGGCAGGAACGAGAGCGACAGCATCGTGTCCACCACGGCGAACGACACGAGGAAGACCGCGACGACCAGCCAGGCGTCCGGGCGGGCTGCGAGCAGGCCCGCGCAGAGCAGCACCGTGCAGGCGCGGTCCCCGATGATGTCGAAGACCGCGCCGGCCCGGGTCTCCTGGTCGAGCCGTCTCGCGAGCCACCCGTCGGCAACATCGCCCACCCAGTAGATCGCGTAGGCGGCCGCGAGCAGTCCGAGGTCGGCGCGCGCGACGGCCGCTGACCCCACGGCGACGGCCAGCACGGTGCGAACGAGGGTGACCAGGTTCGGCCACGTGCCGAGCGGCTGAGGGGTTGGCGTCGACGCGGGGCCACGGGCCGCCGCAGATGCGGCGGGAAGGCTGGAGGTGTTCATGCCGCCACGCTGCTGGTTGCGTCCCGGCGCCACCACCGCCCCGAGGATGCCGGTGGGTCGACTGCAGGTACCGGCCTCAGCCCTCCAACCGGTACCGCGGTACCGATGACGAGCCGGGCCGGTGACAGTGGTGCGCTGGTCGCGCAGACTGTCCACGTGCCCACCCGCCCCAACCTGTTGCGCCGCCCCGCCGGGCGCGCGGGGCGCCAGCGCCGTGAGACGCTGCTCGGCCCCGCGGCACGCGTGAGCGCGCGTCAGCTGGCGTACGCCCTGTCAGCCATGGCGGCCGCCTTCGCGATGACGATCACCCTGATGGAACCCCCGGGCGGTGACGGCTGGGCAGCCTTCCTCGCCCTGTTGGCACTGGCGACCCCCGTCCTGGCCCCCCGATACCGGACCACCGTCTTCGGTGTGGGTGCCGCCGTCGTCGCGATGTGGGCCGGCGAGGCCCCGTGGCTTGCCTTCACCGTTGGCGCCGCGGTGCTGGTGGCGGTCGCGGAGGACCTTCACGAGGTCGCCTGGCGCGGGTGGGCCTTCGGGCTCGTGGGCTGCGTCCTCGCCCTGGTGATCTCGCCGGACGGCGAGCTGCTGTCTCCGTTCATCGGCCTGCTCGTGGGCGGACTGGGTGGTGTCGTCCTGCGCTCGCGGGTGCGGGGACGCGCTCTCGAGGACGAGGCCGGGAGACTGCGGGGCCACACGGAGTGGCTCGAGCAGCGAACGGCCATCGCCCGGGAGCTGCACGACATCGTGGGACACCACGTGACGGCGATGGTGGTGCAGGCCGAGGCAGGCCTCGTGAAGGACCCCGATTCGGCCCTCCAGACGATCGGCGACGTCGGGCGACGGGCCCTGACCGAGCTCGACGACCTCGTGGTTCACCTGCGTGACCCGCTGGCGCCGATGTCCGTGTCCGCGCCGCCTCGTCTGTCGGACATCGACGAGCTGTTGGCCGCGCCGCTGCGCCGATCGGGTGTGCTCGTCGAGGTCAGCATCGACCCCGACGTGGCGCTGAGCCAGGTCGCCGAGCTCGCGGTCTACCGCATCGCGCAGGAGGCGCTGACCAATGTCAGCCGGCACGCGCGGGCAACGCACGCCTGGGTCGAGCTGTCCTCGCACCACGGCCTCGTGCACCTGCTCGTCGCGGATGACGGCGTCGGCCCCCATGGCGGTGACCAGCTCGACCCCCGGCGTGGCTCCGGCCTGGTCGGCATCGACGAACGGGTGAGCGGGCTCGGGGGGCAGTGGTCGCTCAGCGCCCGATCCGGGGGCGGCGCCGTGCTCCGCGTCGAACTCAGCACCAGGGCGGTGGCGCCGGCATGATCCGTGTCGCGATCGTCGACGACCAGCAGCTGGTGCGCGAGGGGTTCGCCATGATCCTGTCGGCCCAGGCCGACATCGAGGTGGCGGTGCTGGCCGAGGACGGGCGTGCCTTCCTGCGTTGCGTGGAGGCTGACCCCCGCCTCGATGTCGCGCTCGTCGACATCCGGATGCCGGTGCTCGACGGTCTCGCGGCGACCCGCGCCCTCCAGGCACTCCCGCACGCGCCGGCCGTCATCGTGGTCACCACCTTCGACCGGGACGAGTACGTCCTCGAGGCCATCGCCGCAGGAGCCCGCGGCTTCCTGCTCAAGCGCTGCAGTGGAGCGGAGCTGGTCAAGGCGGTCCGCGCGGTCGCTGAGGGGGACTCCATCCTGGCTCCCGAGGTGACCCGAGCGGTGCTGGACCTGGTCCGCGCGAGCGAGCCGCACGGCATCCAGGACCTGAGCGCCTACGCGCTCTCGCCGCGCGAGCGCGACGTGCTGGCCCTGGTCGGCCTCGGCCTGAACAACAGCGAGATCGCCGACCGCCTGTACCTGTCGCAGAGCACCATCAAGAGCCACGTCAGCAGCGTGCTCGCCAAGACCGGTAGTCGCGACCGGGTCCAGGCCGCCCTGCTGGCCCGACGCGCCGGTCTGCAGCCGACCTGAACGACACCCGTCGTCAGGGCGACGAGGAGTAGCGTCCCCCCGTGGACATCGCGCGAGCGGCCGACCTCCTCTCGCAGGGTTGCGCTGCGTTCTCGGTGCCCGGGGCTCAGCTGGGCCTGCTGCGTGGCAGCGAGCGTGCCGTGGTCTGCACGGGCACACGCATCGCCGGGGAGGACGCGCCCGTGGGTCGCGAGACCGCGTTCCACGCGGGCTCCATCGCAAAGTCCCTGGCCGCACTCCTCGTCGTCGATGCCGCGCGACGCGGCGAGCTGGCCCTCGACGTCCCGTGTGCCGAGCAGGCGCGGGGGTTGTGGGACGACACACCGAGGGCGCTGATGGGGCACACGACGGGTCGGGCGAACGTGTTGCCAGAGCTCGACGAGGACGTGGATGCCTTCGTCGCCCGCATCGGAGCGATGCCGCGGGTCCATGCCCCGGGCCGGTTCTCGTACAGCAACGCGGGGTGGTCCGTCCTCGACGTGTTGCTCCGGGAGAGGGTCGGCGCGTCCTTCGAGGAGCTCGCCGCTGCGCGGGTGCTGGGGGACGGTGCCACCTTCGGGCAGCCCGAAGGCGCCGCGCTCGGCCACGCTGTGGGGCCGGGGCAACCGCCCCAGCCGGTGCCGGGCGACTACGCCGCCGCGGCGTCGGCGGCTGGTGCCCGGTGGTGGGCCACGGCCGACCAGCTGCTCGACTACGCCCGCCTGCACCTGGACGACGGCAGCGCCGGGTTCGCCGTCGACGACCTGCGCGAGCTGCGTCGCCCCCAGGTCGCGATCCCCGAGGCGACCGTGGCGGACGCGTGGGGGCTGGGGTGGGCGCTGTGGGACCGCGGGCCCCACCAAGCGTTCGGGTGGGCCGGCTTCACGGGCGGCCATCGTGCCTACCTCCGCTGCTTCCCCGAGCACGACGCGGCGATGGTCCTGTTGGCCAACAGCGCGGGTGGCCTGTTCGGGCCGCCCGGAGGCAGTGCCCTGTTCGACGCGATCCTCGCCGATGTCCTGGACCTTCTGGAGGTGCCCGCGCTGGGGCCCCCCGACCGCGGGCAGGGCCATGCCGACGACGAGCTCGTCGGGTCCTTCGGTCCGCTGACCCTGACCCTCGACCCCTCCGGATCCTTCGTGCTGGACGCCGGCGCCTTCGGTGCGCCAAACCCTGTGGCCCTCTCGCGGGTCGGTGGTGACGCGTTCGTCGCGGAGGGTGACCCTCCGGGTGGCCTGACGGTCGCCGTGGATGACGACCTGCTCTACCTGGGGCCGTTCGCCCTGCCGCGCAACTCCTGAGCCGTCGGCGAGGCGGTCAGACCACGTCGCGGCGACGGTAGGCCACCCACCCGGCGACGACCAGCGCCGCGGCAACCAGGGTGAGCGCCACGGCGGACACGAGCTCGAACGAGCCGCCCGGCAGCTGGGAGAGGTGCGCGAAGGGGGAGGCGTCGATGACCCACGACGGCAACCCCATCGTCGCGCCCAGCTCGCCCACGACGAACGCCACCAACAGCACACCCCACGCGAAGGGCGCGAACCGTGGGGTCGCGCCGCAGAGGAACGCGGCCACCCCGACGACGACCCAGACCGCGGGTACCGTCGACAGCGACGCCGCGACCGCCGAACCCACCGACGGCGCCAGGGGAGTCACGGCCGAGCCGACCAGCCCGAGCACGAGGCCGAACAGCGCCATGAGCGCGGTGACCAGCGCGAGCGGCACCGCCACGTGCGCGGCATACCAGCGCGTGCGACTGACGGGGGCGGCGAGCACGACCTCACCGAGCCCCGAGCGCTCGGCCCCCACGAGGCGCAGCACCAGGGCCACACCGGATGCCGCGACCGCCACGGCGACGAATCGCACCTCCGTCGCCACGAAGATGTCCTCGACGGTGCCGGCCGAGCCACCGAGCCGGCGCAGGAACTCCTGGATCACCTCGTCGTCGGCCAGGTCGGCGACCGAGCCCAGCAGCGACCCGATGGCCACGGCCCCGAGGGTGATGCCGATGCTCCAGCCGATGAGCGTGCCCCGGGCGAGGCGGGTCACGAGCCCCAGCGGCGACGACAACAGGCGACCACCTCGCGACGGCCCACGGCGTGCGGGGATCAGCCCGGCGCCGAGGTCTCGCCGGTCCAGCACCGCCACACCGACGCTGACGCCGAGCACGAGGGCGCCGAGCCCGAGGAGCAGCACCCACTGCCGGTTCGCCCCGTAGGCCTCGACCCGGCCCGCCCACCCGAGCGGCGAGAGCCAGCCGAGGGCGTGGGTGAGCGTGCCGGCATCCGCCGAGTCCGCAACCGCCCGCAGCGCGTACATCGCGGCGAGGAACCCGAAGCCCAGCCCTGCCGCGCCGCGGGTCGTCGACGCCAGCTGCACGGCCACCGCGGTGACCCCGACCGTCGCGAGCCCGGCCGCCAGCCAGGCGACGCCGAACGCCACGCTTCCGCCGACGTCCATGCCGAGCGCCGCGAGCCCGGCGGCCGAGAGTGCACTCGCGGCCACGACGGCGATGAGGGCCAGGGACACGGCGGCCGCGAGCGGTGACCAGCGCCCCACGACGCCCGAACCCACGAGCTCGAGCCGACCCTCCTCCTCCTCGGTGCGGGTGTGGCGCCGCACGACGACGAAGCCGAGCACCGCCGTGAGGAAGGCGCCCATCATCACCGTCTTGAAGACGGCGAGGGCGTCGGCGGTCTGCGACGCCAGTGGCCCGTACATCGCGATGACCGACGGGTTGGTGAGGATGCCGGCCAGGCCCTCCGCGGCTGACGCGTCGTCGGGGTAGAGGGCCAGCGTCGCCTGCGCGGAACCGACCGAGAGGAGCACCAGCCCGAGCACGCTGGCGGGCACGAGGATGCGGTCGCGCCGCCACGCGAGCCGGAAGAGGTCGGGCGCACCGGCCAGGCGGGTGGTCATGACACGGGCTCGTGGTAGCGGGCGAGGAAGAGCTCCTCGAGCGTCGGCGGCTGGCAGGTCAGGGCCAGCACCCCCTGACGACCGAGCCGTTCCACGAGGTCGCCGAGGTGCGCTGCCTCGACCGAGCACCGCAGCTCGCCGCCCACGAGGTCGACGTCGTGAACCCCGGCCCAGTGGGCGACCTCGGTCGGTGTCGGTACCTCGCGCAGCACGGCATGGACTCGCGTTCGGGTGAGGTGGCGCAGGTCGGCCAGGCTGCCGCTGTCGACGATGCGCCCCGAGCGCACGATGCTCACGCGGTCGCACGCCTTCTCGACCTCGCTGAGGATGTGGCTCGAGAGCAGGACCGTGCGCCCCTCGGCCCGCAGGTCCGCGAGCTCGGCCTGGAAGACCTCCTCCATCAGCGGGTCCAGCCCGGACGTCGGCTCGTCGAGGATGAGCAGGGGAGCATCGCTGGCCAGGGCGGCCACGAGTGCCACCTTCTGCCGGTTGCCCTTGGAGTAGGCGCGTCCCTTCTTCGTCTCGTCGAGGTCGAACCGGGCGACGAGCCGGCGACGCCGGGTGTCGTCGATGCCGCCGCGCAGCCGTCCGAGCAGGTCGATCACCTCGCCGCCACTCAGCGTGGGCCAGAGCACGACGTCGCCGGGCACGTACGCGATGGAGCGGTGCAGCTCGGTCGCGTCCCGCCAGGGGTCCTGGCCGAGCACGGATGCCGTGCCGCCGTCCGAGCGCAGCAGCCCGAGCAGCACGCGGATCGTCGTCGACTTGCCGGACCCGTTCGGCCCGAGGAAGCCGTGCACCTCTCCCTGCGTGACCGTGAGGTCGAGCCCGTCCAGGGCCTGGGTGTGTCCGAAGGACTTCCGGAGCCCGGTCACGGTGATGACGTCGGTCATGGGTTCAACGCTACGCTTGATTCAGAAATTTGTGAATACTGTAAAGTTCTCGTGTGCCCACCGACCCGCCGCCGACCCGCCGCACGACCCGGCGTTCGTCGACGTCGTCGAGCACCTGGGGGGCGCCCTGGGCGACGTCGGCATCGCCAGGCTCCCGGCGCGGGTGTTCGCCGCGCTCCTCGCGACCGAGGACGGTCGACTGACGGCATCCGATCTCTCCGCCCTGCTGGGGGTCAGCCCAGCCGGCGTCTCCGGTGCGGTGCGCTACCTCACCCAGGTCCGGATGATCCGCCGGGAGCGCGAGCGGGGTTCCCGACGGGACGTCTTCGTCGTCATGGACGACGCGTGGCACGACGTGCTCATGCAGAAGGACCAGATCTACGCACCGATCCTCGCGGCCCTCGTGATCGCGCGGCGTGAGGTGGGGGAGGGGACCCGGGCCGGGGAGCGGATGCAGCTGTCGGTGGAGTTCCTCGAGTTCATCCAGCGCGAGATGGACGGGATCGCGAGCCGCTGGGACGAGTACAAGGCGGCTCGCGGCTGACCCGCCGCACGCCTGGGCGTGCAGCGTCCGGAAGCGGGCGAGGGCGGGGGCCGCGGCCCGATAGACTCGGCCCCCTATGAATGACGATGCCCTCCTCGCCGCTCTCGGTGAGCGCATCTCCACACTCGCACCTGAGCTCATCGACATCCGGCGTGACCTGCACGCCCACCCCGAGCTGTCGCGTGAGGAGACGCGCACGACCGAGACCGTGGCCCGCCACCTCGAAGCCGCTGGCGTGCGCGTGCGACTGCTCCCCGGCACCGGGCTCCTCGCTGACGTCGGGCCGGCGGATGCCGTGCACCGCATCGCCCTGCGCGCCGACATGGACGCGCTGCCCGTGCGCGAGCGCACGGGCCTGGACTTCGCGTCCCGCTCCACGGGTGTCTGCCACGCCTGCGGGCACGACCTGCACGTCAGCGCCCTCATCGGTGCACTGCTCGCGCTCCACGCGTCCGAGTCGGCCCTCACCGAGCGCGGCATCGCGGTGCGCGGCATCTTCCAGGCCGCCGAGGAGATGATCCCCGGGGGCGCGCACGACGCCATCCTCGCCGGGGCTCTCGACGGGGTCGACGCGGTCTTCGCAATCCACTGCGACCCCAGCCTCGACGTCGGCCAGGTCGGACTGCGCGAGGGCCCGATCACCGCGGCCTGTGACCAGGTGGCCGTCTCGCTGCACGGCCGCGGCGGGCACACCTCCCGCCCGCAGCTCACGGAGGACCTCACCTACGCGTTGGCCAAGGTCGTCACCGACGTGCCGGCAGCCCTGTCGCGCCGCCTCGACCCCCGGGCCGGTGCAGCGCTGGTCTGGGGCACGGTCAACGCCGGGCGGGCCGCCAACGTCATCCCGTCGACCGGCGAGTGCACCGGCACGCTGCGCATGCTCGACGCGCACGCCTGGCTCACCATCGGCCCGTTGCTCGAGGAGATCGTCCACGGCGTCGTCTCGCCCTACGGCGTGCAGGCCAAGGTCGAGCGGGTCAAGGGGGTGCCGCCCGTGGTCAACACGAGCGACGGCATCGAGTCCTTCCGGCTGGCATCGCTCGCCGGTGGAATGACCCCCGTGCCGACGTCGCAGTCCCTCGGGGGCGAGGACTTCTCGTGGTACCTCGCGCAGGCCACGGGGGCGATGGCGCGCCTGGGCACGCGAACACACGGCGGCCCGACCTTCGACCTGCACCAGGGTGACCTCGTCGTCGACGAGGACGCCATCGCGCTCGGCGCCCGCCTGCTCGCCTCCGTCGCCATCGTCTGGCACACCGATGCCACCCGTCGAGCCCTCGACCCGCTGGAGACCGCATGATGGCCAACGACGCCGATCCCGTTGCTGCAGAGGTCGACTGGGACGCCCTGCACGCCGAGGCGGTGCGGATGACGACCCTCGCCTACGCGCCCTACAGCCAGTACCGGGTCGGCGTCGCCGGGTTCGTCGAGGACGGCCGGATGGTGTCCGGCTGCAACGTCGAGAACGCCGGCTACGGCGTCACCCTGTGCGCCGAGTGCGGCATGGTCTCGCAGCTGCACGCCACCGGGGGAGGCCTGCTCACGGCGGTCTACTGCGTCGACGGGGTGGGCAACGCCCTGATGCCGTGTGGCCGCTGCCGGCAGCTGCTCTGGGAGAACGGCACTCCCCAGACCCTGCTCATGACTCCCGAGGGAGTCCTGCCGATGGTCGAGATCCTGCCCCAGGCGTTCGGTCCCGAGCACCTGCACAACCGCTCCTGACGGCACGCACCGGCCCTGACATGATGGGCCGATGACCGAGTCCTTCGATGCCGTCGACGTCATCACCACCAAGCGCGACCGCCACGAGCTGTCCGACGACCAGATCCGCTGGGTCATCGACGCCTACACGCGTGGGGTCGTGGCCGACGAGCAGATGAGCTCGCTCGCGATGGCCGTGCTCCTCAACGGGATGACCCGCCGCGAGATCTCGACCTGGACCGCGGCGATGATCGCCAGCGGCGAGCGGATGGACTTCTCCGGCCTGTCGCGGCCCACCGCCGACAAGCACTCCACCGGCGGTGTCGGTGACAAGATCACCCTGCCGCTGGCCCCCCTCGTCGCCGTCTTCGGCGTCGCCGTGCCGCAGCTGTCGGGCCGGGGGCTCGGCCACACCGGTGGCACCCTCGACAAGCTCGAGTCGGTCTCCGGCTGGCAGGCGGCCCTGTCCAACGAGGCGATGATGCGCCAGCTCGAGGACGTCGGTGCGGTCATCTGCGCCGCCGGGTCGGGCCTGGCCCCCGCCGACAAGAAGCTCTACGCCCTGCGCGACGTCACCGGCACCGTCGAGGCGATCCCGCTCATCGCGAGCTCGATCATGAGCAAGAAGATCGCCGAGGGCACCGGGGCGCTCGTGCTCGACGTCAAGGTCGGCAGCGGCGCCTTCATGAAGACCCGCGAGGACGCCACCGAGCTCGCCCGCACGATGGTCGACCTCGGCACGGATGCCGGGGTGAACACCGTGGCGCTCCTCACCGACATGTCGGTTCCGCTCGGCCTCACGGCCGGCAACGCCCTCGAGGTGCGCGAGTCGGTCGAGGTGCTCGCCGGCGGTGGCCCCGCCGACGTCGTCGAGCTCACCGTGCGGCTCGCGGAGGAGATGCTCGACGCGGCGGGGCGCGGTGGCCAGGACGTCGCCGCGGCGCTCACCGACGGCCGCGCGATGGACGCCTGGAAGGCGATGATCTCCGCGCAGGGCGGTGACCCCGATGCCCCCCTGCCGACGGCCAGGGAGACGCAGGAGGTGCGTGCCACGGCATCCGGCGTGTTGTCCGGTCTCGACGCGTACGCCGTCGGGGTGGCGGCCTGGCGCCTCGGCGCCGGCCGAGCCCGCAAGGAGGACCCGGTGCAGGCGGGTGCCGGCATCGAGATCCACGCCAAGCCGGGGGATGCCGTGCGCGAGGGCGACGTGCTCCTCACCCTGCACACCGACACCCCCGAGCGCTTCGACCGCGCCCACCAGGCCCTCGAGGGCGGCATCACGATCGCCCCCGACGGCACCGAGGTCGCCCGCACGCCCATCGTCATCGACCGGATCGCCTGATGGCCCGCACCGGGGCGCTGTCCCCGTCGATCGTCGCCCGTGCACCGAAGGCGCTGCTCCACGACCACCTCGACGGCGGGCTGCGGCCGCAGACCATCGTCGAGCTCGCGCAGGAGAGCGGGTACGACCAGCTGCCGGCGACGGATGCCGTGGCGCTGGGTCAGTGGTTCCTGGACTCCGCGGACTCGGGCTCCCTCGTGCGCTACCTCGAGACCTTCTCGCACACCGTGGCCGTGATGCAGACCCGCGAGCAGCTGACCCGGGTGGCGCGCGAGTGCGCGCTCGACCTGGCCGCCGACGGGGTCGTCTATGCCGAGTCGCGGTTCGCGCCCGAGCAGCACCTGGCCGGTGGCATGACCCTGGAGCACGTCGTCGAGGCGGTGCTCGAGGGGTTCCGCGAGGGTGAGCAGGAGGCGGCTGCCGCCGGCACGCCCATCCGGGTGGTCACGCTGCTGACGGCGATGCGTCATGCGGCGCGAAGCCGCGAGATCGCCGAGCTCGCCGTGCGCTATCGCGACGAGGGGGTCGGCGGCTTCGACATCGCCGGTGCCGAGGCGGGGTTCCCTCCCACCCGTCACCTCGACGCGTTCGAGTACCTGCGCCGCGAGAACGCACACTTCACGATCCATGCGGGTGAGGCGTTCGGGCTGCCGAGCATCTGGGAGGCGATCCAGTGGTGTGGGGCCGACCGGCTCGGTCACGGCGTGCGGATCGTCGACGACATCGTGACCGGTGCGGACGGCATCCCCGTGTTGGGGCGGTTGGCCGCCTACGTGCGTGACATGCGCATTCCGCTCGAGATGGCCCCGAGCTCGAACCTGCAGACCGGGGCTGCGGAGTCCATCGCGGCGCACCCGATCACGATGCTGAAGAACCTGCGCTTCCGCGTCACGATCAACACCGACAACCGGCTGATGAGCGGCACGTCGATGAGCCGCGAGATGACGCTGCTCGTCGACGAGGCCGGCTGGACCATCGAGGACCTGCGCTGGGCGACGATCAACGCGATGAAGTCGGCGTTCCTGCCCTTCGACGAGCGGCTCGCGATCATCGAGCACGTCGTGAAGCCCGGCTACGCCGCCCTCGGCGCCCACGCCTGAGTCGTCAGGTGGTGAGGGGGTCGGCGGGCAGCACGCGGGCGCGCAGCTGCTCCTCGCGCCAGAGCCGCTCGAGGTCGCGGCGGCGGCGCTCGGCCACCACGGCCGACAGCACCACCTCCGGGTGGAACCCCGGCGGCGGGGGCGGGGCGACGTAGGGCAGGGTCGACGCCAACAGGTCGACCCCGAGGGCGTGCCGCGACGACGGGGTGAGGCCGGGCGCGCGCGCGAGGAACTGCCGCACGGCCACCGTGAGCCCGGACGGCAGGGCCGCGACGTCGGCCGACTGCGCCCACATCATCAGTGCCGGCGGCATCTGTGGAGGCGGGGTCAGCCGCAGCGCTGCCCGCTGCGAGATGACGACGGTGCCGGCCGCCATGTCGCCGAGCCGCTTCGCGCGGGGGTGCACCATCGACGTGAGGATCGCCGGGACTCCGAACAGGAGGTAGATCTCGACGTAGCCGATGAGGCCGCGCACGAGGGAGTGGCGGAAGGTGGTCGGGCCGCCGTCGTCGCGCACGGTCCGCAGGCCCAGGGCCAGCCGCCCGAGGCTGCGGCCGCGCGTCAGCGTCTCGACAGCGGTCGGCAGCACGATGAAGGCCGCGACGCTCAGGCCGATGAACAGGATCCCGAGCACCGCGTCGGAGACACCCCCGGCGACGAAACCGATGGCGAGGATCCCGCCGATGAAGACGAGGTACACCGTGAAGACGTCGATCGCACCGGACGCCATCCGGGCGGCGACGCTGGCAACGGGCACCTCGACGGCGACACCCTCGCCGGTGACCATGTCGTCACCCGCGTAGCTGCGGTAGCCCCCGGGGTCGCTCACCAGCCGATGCTAACCCGACGGGCCGCGGCACGCCCCGGCGGTTAGGCTGCGTGGGTGGACCTCGACGCCTACCTGATGGTGCACCAGCCCCAGTGGGTGCGCCTCGAGGAGCTCTCCGGGCGGCGTCGGCTCACGGGGGCCGAGGCCGACGAGCTGCTCGACCTCTACCAGCGCGTGTCGACCCACCTGTCGGTGGTGCGCTCGGCCAGCCCGGACCCGTCGGTGGTCACCTACCTGTCGTCGGTGCTGGCTCGGGCGCGGGTCGCCTCGGCCGGTGCCCGCACCTCGACGTGGTCGGACCTGCTGGCGTTCTTCACCCACACCTTCCCCGCGGCGCTCTACCGCACGCGGTGGTGGTGGATCACGACGACGCTGGCGAGCGTCGCCCTGGCCGCATTCGTGGCCTGGTGGGCGATCGACAACCCCGCGGTGTGGACCAACCAGCTGACTCCGGCCGAGATCGAGGCCTATGTCGGCACCGACTTCGAGAACTACTACTCCGAGTACCCGCAGGCCGAGTTCGGCACCCTCGTGTGGTTCAACAACGCCCGCGTGGCAGCGCTGTGCATCGCCCTCGGCGTGCTCGGGCTGCCGGTGCTCTGGATCCTCGGCTCGAACGTCGTTGCGGTCGGGGTCGCGGCGGCACTGATGATCAGCAACGACCGCGGAGCGCTGTTCTTCGGCCTGATCCTCCCGCACGGGCTGCTCGAGCTGACGGCCGTCTTCGTCGCCGCCGGCATCGGGCTCCGGCTGTTCTGGTCGTGGGTGGAGCCCGGGCCGATGGGGCGCCTGGAGTCGTTCGCCAAGGAGGGCCGCACCGCCATCGCGATCTCCCTCGGCCTGGTCGCCGTGCTCTTCGTCAGCGGGGCGATCGAGGGTTTCGTCACGCCGTCGGGGTTGCCGACGTGGGCGCGCATCCTCATCGGGGTCGTCGCCGAGGCCCTGTTCTTCGCGTACGTCTTCGTCGTCGGGCGCTCGGCGGCCGCGCAGGGCGTCACGGGCGACGTCATGGCCCGGGATGCCGGGGACGTCGCCCCCGTGACCGCCGCCTGACCGGCATCCATGGCATCCGGGTCGGGAGGAGGGTCAGAGCAGGCCCTGGCGCTTGAGCATCAGGTAGTGGTCGGCGAGGCGGACCGGGAGGTCGTCGGGTGCTGCGTCGAGGACGTCGACCCCCAGCTGCTCCAGCGCGGATGCCGTGCGGCGGCGCAGTGCCACCGTGCGTTCCGCGGCGGCCGCGTCGTAGACCTCGGACGTCGAGGTCCTCGCTCCGGTCATCGCCGCGAGCGCCGGGTCGCTGACCGAGGCGACGACGACCCGGTGGTGGGCCGCGAGGGCCGGCAGGACGGGCAGCAGCCCTTCCTCGATCGCCGACGACTCGAGCGAGGTGATGAGCACGACGAGGGCCCGGTGGGTGCCGAGGCGAACGACCTCGGTGGCCAGGGCTCGCCAGTCGGCCTCGACGAGGCGCGACTCCACGGGGGCGAGCGTGCTGATCGTGTCGTGGAGCAGTTGCGCCCGGTCGGTGCCGCTGATGCGCGCGTGGACCACGCGGTCGCCCGCGATGACCTGCACCCGGTCGCGCGCGTGCCCGGCCAGCGCGGTGAGCAGCAGCGCGGCATCCATCGCGGCGTCGAGTCGAGGGGCGTCGCCGATGCGGCCGGCGCTCGTGCGAGAGGTGTCGAGCACGATGACGACCCGCCGGTGCTGCTCGGGCTGCCAGGTGCGCACGACGAGGTGCTGGCGCCGGGCGGTCGCGCGCCAGTCGATGGAGCGCACGTCGTCACCCTCGACGTACTCGCGCAGGCTGTCGAACTCGGTGCCCTGCCCGCGGGTGCGCACCGCCGCGCGCCCGTCGAGCTGGCGGAGCACCGCCAGGCGGCTCGGCAGGTGCCGCCGCGAGGGGAACGCGTGCAGCGCCCGGAACGACCCCGGCACCGGGAGCGAGCGCTGGCGGGCTGCGAGCCGCAGCGGCCCGAGGACGCGCACGGTGACCCGGTCGGCTCGACGGTCACCGCGACGGGTCGGGGTGAAGTGCGTGGTGAGGCGCACGCGTTCGTGCGGCGGCACGGCGAGGTCGTGCACGGCATCCTGCGCTCCGGCGGAGGGCGGCCAGGCGTCGCGCAGCAGGCCGCGCACCCCGCGGCCGGTGGTGTTGGTGACCCACAGGCTGCTCGTCGTGCTCTCGCCGAGCCGCACCTGGGTGGGCCCGCTGCGCACGATGCTGAGCGCGCTCGGGCGGCTCGCGAGGAGAACGTCGAGCGCGACGAGCAGGACGACGGCGAGCAGCCACCACCGCACCGTCGCCCCACTCGGCCACACGGCGACCGGTGCCAGCCCCAGCAGGACCAGCACGACGGTGCGCCAGGTGATCGCCATCAGCGGGGGACGGGCACCGACCCGAGCGCGCTGTCGAGCACCGCGCCCACGCCGACGCCCTCGAGCTCGGCCTCCGGGCGCAGCGAGAGCCGGTGGGCGAGCGTCGCATGGGCCAGGGCCTTGACGTCGTCGGGGGTGACGAAGGTGCGCCCGGCCAGCCACGCCCAGGCGCGGCTCGTGGCCATGAGGGCGGTCGCACCGCGTGGGGAGACGCCGAGCGCCAGCGACGGCGAGACCCGGGTCGCCCGCGCGATGTCGACGATGTAGGCGGCCACCTCGTCCGAGATCGAGACGCCACGGACCGCGGCCACACCGGCATCGAGGTCGGCGACGCTCGCGACGGGCCGGATGCCGGCCGCGGCGAGGTCGCGCGGGTCGAAGCCGTCGGCGTGACGCCGCAGCACCTGCACCTCGTCCGCCCGCTGCGGCAGCGGCAGCACGACCTTGAGCAGGAAGCGGTCGAGCTGGGCCTCGGGCAGCGGGTAGGTGCCCTCGTACTCGACCGGGTTCTGGGTCGCGGCGACCATGAACGGGCTCGGCAGCGGGTGCGGGTGGCCGTCGACGCTCACCTGCCGCTCCTCCATCGCCTCGAGCATCGCCGACTGCGTCTTCGGGGGAGTGCGGTTGATCTCGTCGGCGAGCATGAGGTTGGTGAAGACCGGGCCGGGCCGGAAGGTGAAGTCGCTCTCGCGGGCGTCGAAGACCAGCGAGCCGGTGAGGTCGCCGGGCATCAGGTCAGGGGTGAACTGCACGCGGCGGGTCTCGATGTCGAGCGAGGCCGCGAGGGCACGCACGAGGAGTGTCTTGGCCACGCCCGGTACCCCCTCGAGCAGGATGTGGCCACGGCAGAGCAGGGCGACGAGGAGGCCGGCGACGGCCGCGTCCTGGCCGACGACGGCCTTGGCGACCTCGGCCCGCACCGCGAGGAGCGCGGAGCGCGCGCGGTCGGAGTCCGGGACCGGCGGGTCGTCGTGGTCGGCGGTGGGGTCGGTCATGGGTGGTGGGCCCTCTCCTCGAGGTCGGTGAGCTGCTGGGCGAGTCGGATCAGGGCCGCGTCGTCCGGTGGGGGCGGCCCGAACAGGATGTCAGCGACCTCGGCGGCGGGGCGACCGGTGGTGCGTGACACGGCGGGGACGAGGCCGGCCGGCCCGGCGGCCCTGGGCACGGCGAGGCGGCGGGCGAGCCGGTCGGCGGTGCCGGCCCGCAACACCGTGGCGGCGCGCCCCGGGTCACCGGCTCGGCGATAGAGCCGGCCGCGGCTCTCGGTGGTCTCGATCGCGCGCACCACGACGGGCAGGGGTTCGGGAACGAGGCGGCCGAGGCGACGGCCCCGGGCCAGGGCCAGGGCGATGACGGTCACGCTGAGGAGCACCACCACGGGCGTCGTCCACACGGGCCAGACGGCGCTGCCGCCGAGGTCGCCGTCGTCGAGATCGGTCAGCCCCGACTGGTACCAGACGAGGCGGGGGGTCGACCCGAGCGCACGGACCGCGGTGCCGGCGTGGCTGTCCTCGGCGATGAGTTCGTTGCTCCAGCCGGGGCCGAAGCCGACGAGCAGCGTCTCCGGCGTCGATGGCGTGGCCGCCACCTCGACGAGGGCGGACCCGAACTCCCCTCCGGGGGCCGGTTCGCCGGTCTCGCTGTCGGGCGCCGGGAGGGTGAAGCAGGTGCTCACGCCCTCGGCGCCGTCGTCGACGAGGTAGCGGGTGTCGACGGCCCACACGACGTCGCTGTCGCGGGCGACGCTCGACGAGCACCGCGCGACGAGGTCGACGTCGAAGCCGGGGAAGGCCGTGACCGGCAGCCCGAGGGTTTCGAGCTGTTCACTGTCCACCCCCACGAGGACGAGCCGACCGGCCGTGCTCGTCGCATCGGCGAGCCGCCCGGTGGCTCCCCGCCCGAGGTAGGTGGGGTCGCCCACCACCACGGTCGTGTCGGCGTCGGGCCGGCTGGCTTCGAGGGCACCGATCGAGCGCACGACCTCGACCTCGACGCCCTGTTGGCGCAGCACCTCGACCAGGGCCATCGCGCCGCTCGACCCCGGACTCTCCGGGTCGAGCGGGTCGGTCGGGCGCTGCGCGGTGAGGGCGAGCAGGACGAGCAAGGGTCAGCCCCAGCCCGACCACGACTGCGTACGCCGCCGCACCCCGTGGCCGACGTCGTCGCCCCGGGGCGGTGCTCGCGGGTGGTCGCGGTGGTCGACGCGCGGACGTCGGTGGTTGCGGTCACCGGGGCGCTCCCGGCACCGCGGGCAGGTCGGGGAGCACCGGGCGGGTCGCGGCCAGGGTCGACGTCGAGGGCGGCGACCTCCTGGGCGGCCTCCGGGGCGGCCGCGCGCCGACCGTAGAGCACCGCGTCGAACGTGTCGGCAGCGGCGGCGAGTCGAGCCGCGGATGCCGGGAAGACCGGTCCCAGCGCGACCGACACCTCGTGGGCGGTGCGGCCCGGCAGGTCGTCGAGCAGCGTCCGCTCGATGGCCGAGCGGGTGATCGCGCGGTAGGACTCCACGACGGCCGTGTCGTGGTCGCCGGCTGCCAGTGCGCGCCCCGCCGCCGCGCGGTGTTCGGCAGCCGACCGGGCGGGTCCGTCGAGCACGCCGTCCGGCCTGCTGCCGGTCATCCGCCGCTCGGCCTGCACGGACCGCGCCACGACCAGGGCGAGCACGGCCAGGGCCACGACGACGGCGAGGACGATCATCCAGGCGGGCAGCGAGCCGGACCCGGTCCGTGACAGCAGCTCGTTGATCCAGTCGATCAGCCGCTCGAGCGGGCCGCGGTCGTCGCGGTAGATGCCCTTGCTCAGCTCGTCCTCGAGCCAGTCCCGAGCCTCGGGGGAGGTGGGGTCGAGCGGGGGATCGAGTCGCACCGGCTCAGCGGTCCCGGACCGCGCTCGGCCACGGGGCCGGTCCGCCGTGCTGGGCGGTGTGGATGAGCTGGACGTCCAGGCCCTCGCGACGGATGCGCTGGTCGACGGTCAGCAGGGCGTCGACGCCCGCCGAGAAGGGGGTCGTGATGACGGCGCTCACGAGGCCGGACACGCCACCGAGGATGGCCTGCCACATGAAGATCTGTTCCTCACCGCCGAGCGCGAGGATGCCGATGACCCCGAAGATGGCGATCGGGAGCACGATCACCTGGGCGACGGTGCCGACGATGATCGACGTGAGGATCCGGATGCCGAGGATCCGCCAGAAGGGCGTGCCCGAGGTCAGCCGCCACGACCGGGCGAACGCGTCGAAGGCCCCACGTCCCTCGAGGACGATGACGGAGGTGACGAAGGCCGTGCGGGTCCACAGGAACAGGTAGGTGACGACCAGGGCCAGGACGGCGAGGAAGATCAGGATGCCGGTGAGGGGCGTGAACCCTTGGCTGACCGCCAGCACGATCGGCCCACCGAGGATCGCGGCCGTCACCGCGAGGGCACCGATGAGGGTGAGCAGGACGGCCCCGGACAGCGCCGGGAGACGGTGCTTGGTGCCGTCCCACGTCTCGCCGATCCCGACCTTGCGCCCCAGCACCGCCTGCCCGATGACGTAGGCGAGGAACCCCGTCAGGGCGATGGAGGCCAGCAGCGACCCGATCGTGGGGAGGTAGCTGCCGATCACCCCGTAGGCGCCGAACTCCTCGCTCTCGAAGTCCAGCGTCTCCTGGTTCGCGACCCAGGCGCCGAGCGCGGTGAACGGGATGAGGCAGACGAGTGAGGTGAGCAGCGCCAGACCCATGGTGGCGGCGACGTTGCCGCGCACCGCCTTGGTCACGGCCCCGTAGATGTCACCGAGCCCGAGCGGGCGCAGCGGGATGATGCCGGGCCGGAACTCCAGGCCGGCGTATGCCGGGGGGCGGGGTCCCGGAGCCGGCTGCGGCGCCGGGTATCCGGGCGGTGGTGCGGTGTACCCGGGGGGTGGTGCGGCGTACGAGGGGGGTGGCACGGCATCCGGGGGTGGTGCCGACCCCGGAGCCACCCATGGGTTCTCCGTCATCGTGCGTCCCCTCCGTCGCCCACTGCACCACCCTAAACGACACCTCTGTGCCCTGCCTTCGCGCATTCTCTTCCGCGGCCGGTGCCGCTGGTGGCAGGCTCGGGCGCATGTTCCCGACGCTGGGAGACCTGCTCGGCTTCCCGCTCGCCGTGCCCACGCACGGGGTGTTCGTCGCGCTCGGGATCCTCGCCGCCGGGGTCGTGTTCGTCGTCGAGGCCAGGCGGCGGGGACACACCGACGAGCGCCTCGTCTGGGTCGTCGCGGGGGCGCTGATCGGCGGGGCCGTCATGATGCGGATGGGCACCTGGCTGCAGCACGTGCAGCTGCGTGAGAACGCCGGTCTCACCGAGCAGTGGCTCCACGGCAACCGCTCGATCCTCGGCGGCCTCGTCGGCGCCTGGCTCGGCGTGCACGTCGCCAAGCGGATCGTCGGCTACCCGCTGCGCACCGGCGACCTGTTCGCCCCCGCGGTCGCCCTGGGGATGGCGGTCGGCCGCGTGGGCTGCCTGCTCACGGAGGTGCCCGGCACGCCGACGGGTGCGGCGTACGGCATCCGTCTGGATGCCGTGGCCGCCGAGCGCCTCGGCGTCGCCTCGGGCGTGCCGCTCCACCCGTCGTTCGTCTACGAGATCGCCTTCCACCTCGCCGCGTTCGTCGCGCTCTGGGTGTGGTTGCGGCACCGGCCGTTCGCGCCGGGCACGACGTTCGTGCTCTACGTCGCGGCCTACGGGGTGTTCCGCTTCCTCGTCGAGTTCGTGCGCGGCAACGAGGTGGTGTGGCAGGGCCTCACCCGGCCGCAGCTCTTCCTCGCCGTGACCGTGCCGATCGTGCTGCTGCGCGCGGTCGTGCTGTGGCGACGGGGTGCCGTCGAGCCCCCGGCGCTCCCGACCCCTCGACCCCAGGAGGTCTCGGCATGAGTGGGATGCCGTTGCGCGGCGACCGCGTGCACCGGTACGTCGTCGCGTTCTGCCCGACGTGCCACGAGCAGGCGCCCGATCGGCCGCTCGAGGACGTCCGGCGGCTGTCGGGGTGGCTCGTCGTGCGCGACGACCGGGTGTGGCTCGAGCGGGGGTGTCCGGACCACGGGCTCGTGCGCACGCTGTACGACGAGTCACCGGAGATCCTGTCCTACCTGGAGGAGTGGACGGCCCCGACGAAGTCGCACGTGCCTGACGTGCGCGGCAACTTCCTGCCCGTGCCCGCGGCCTATGCGCAGGGGCTGCCCGAGATGCAGACCCAGCACACCTGCATCCTGCTCGAGGACATCATCGACCACTGCAACCTGCGCTGCCCCACGTGCTTCACCGAGTCCTCTCCGGCCCTGGGTGCGGTGGCGCCGTTGGAGCAGGTGCTCGCGTCCGTCGACACCCGGCTGTCGCGCGAGAACGGGCGCATCGACGTCGTCATGCTCTCGGGCGGCGAGCCCACGCTCTACCCGCAGCTGGGTGAGCTCCTCGATGCTCTCGCGGCGCGGCCGATCGTGCGGATCCTGGTGAACACGAACGGCATCCGGCTGGCGACCGACGACGCGCTGCTCGCGCTGCTCGAGCGGCACCGGGAGCGGGTGGAGGTCTACCTCCAGTACGACGGCCTGTCCGCCGACGCCTCGCGCCACCACCGGGGTGCCGACCTGCGACGCCAGAAGGACCTCGCGGTCGAGCGGCTGTCTCGCGCCGGCATCTTCACGACCCTGACGATGACCGTCGCGCTCGGCGTCAACGACGACGAGATCGGGGCGGTGCTCAAGCGCGGGCTGGACACCCCGTACGTCGGCGGCGTGACGATCCAGCCGGTGTTCGGGTCGGGGCGCTCGTCCGCGATCGACCCGCTCGACCGGCTGACCCACACGGGGGTGCTCGCCCGGCTGGAGGGGCAGACCGGTGGGCTGGTCACCTGGCGCGACCTCACGGCCCTGCCGTGCTCCCACCCGCACTGCTGCTCGGTGGGCTACCTGCTGCGCGACGACGGCGGCACCTGGCGCTCGCTGACCTCGCTCGTCGGGCACGACCGGCTCAAGGAGCTGCTCGAGCTGCAGCCCGACGTCGTCGCCAACCGGATCGCCGACGACGCGCTGCCCGTGGCGATGCGGGCCGTCGTCAAGGACTCGCTGCTCGGGCTGCTGTCCGAGCAGTCCTCGCTCTCGCACCCCGACATCGGCCAGCTGTGGAAGGACGTCTGCGAGAGCTGCGACCTCGGCATCGGCACGCTCCGCACGCTGGCTGCCGGCGCCCTGCCGGGTCAGAGGAAGCGGCTGCGGCGGATGCTCGGGGAGCGCGTGCTGCGCGTGACCGTCAAGCCGTTCATGGACATGTCGACCATGGTCGAGGAGCGGCTGCTCCAGTGCTGTGTGCACGTCGCCACGGTGGGCGAGCTCACCGGGGCGCACCAGTGCGCCCCCTTCTGCGCGGTCCAGGCCTGGGCCCCGCTGTCCCGCACCCGGATCTCGACCGCCACCGGTGGCCGACCCACCCTGGAGGTGATGTCCCCGTGACCGCTGCCGCACCACCGACACCGTCCGCCCCGTCCACGGACACCCCTGTCGTGCCGTACGACCCGCTGCGGCTGTGCATCTTCGCCACGGTCGCGCTGCTGGCGTGGGTCGCCGGGCCGTTCGCCGTGCTCTTCTTCGCAGGCTTGGGCTTCGCCGGGTACCTGCGGGCCCGGCGAGCGGGTCTCGAGCGCTCGAAGTGCGTGCTGCGCGACACCCGGCTGGTGCTCGCCTACCTGGGGGTCCTCGCTCTCGCCGGTGCCGTTGGCGCCACGCTCACCACCCTGGAGGTGCTCGGTGTCCGCTGACCTGCCACCCGTCGGTCCGCCCCCCGTCCCGGTCCGCCGCCTCCCTACGGACCCCCGCCCGGGGCCGTCAACCCCTACGGGAGCGGGCCGCCGTCCCGCTACCACTGGGCAGCCATCCTGGGCGGCCTCGTGCTCGGCTTCTTCGCCTGGGTGATCTTCAGCTTCGTCGTCATCCTCGGCACGTACTTCGGACAGGGGACCAACCCGACGGCGGACGCCATCGTCCCCTGGCTGTTCCTCGCGATCATCGTCGCGGCGATCGCCCTCATCGTCTGGCCGAGGTCACGGCCCATCGGCAAGGGGTTCGTCCTCGGCATCGCGATCGGTGTCATCGTCGCCGGCGGACTGTGCGTCCCCATCATCTGGAGCGCCTGAGGCGTCCTCGCGCCGCGCGGCTACCTGCTCGCGTCGAGCAGCTGGCGCTCCACCTCGGTGGCCCGGGCGGGGAGCGCGCCGAGGTCGGTCTGGCGGCGGACGATCTCCGGCTCGGCCCGCATCAGCGTCAGGCCCCGACGCACCAGCGTCATCGGTGGTTTGCGCCGCTCCTTGAGGTCACGGGCCAGCCGGCGCACGAAGGTCACCTCGGGGCGGTGGTGCACGCACCAGGCACTGTGCAGGATGCCGGCCGCGTCCAGCCGGGCGACGACCTCGGCGGCGAAGATCCCCTCGGCGAGGACGAGGTCGTCCGCGGCGGCGGTCAGCTCGCGGTGCCCGACCGCCCGGCTCGTCGAGATGTCGTAGAGCGGGGTGTCGGTGCGGCCGGTGTCGACGAGCTCGAGCAGCGACGCGAGCGCCCGGTCGGCGTCCCAGCTGTCGGGGTGGTCCCAGTCGACGATGCCGAGCTCGACGCTGCGGGGAGCCGCGGGGTCGTCGAGGTCGCGGTAGAAGTCGTCGAGCCGGAAGATCGGCCAGCCGTGCGTCGCGTTGAGCCGCGACGCGAGGCGCGACTTGCCCGAGCCGCTCGGGCCGGCCAGCACGACGACCCGCTGACGGGACGAGGGCGGCGCGGAGTTCGTCTCGTCGTGGGCCACGGGCGAGCAGTCTACGACCCCAGCGGCCGAGGGTCAGCGGCCCTTGGGGTGCCAGACGGTCTTGGTCTCGAGGAAGGCGGTGAGCCGCGAGAGGTCGGGCGTGGACGTGAAGTCGGGCTCGACGGCATCCGTGCCCGTCCCGCCGGGGCGCAGCACGCGCTTGAGGTTCTCGGCGCCGGCTGCCTCGAGGGCACCCCAGTCCACGCCCTCGGCGCCGGCCGCGCCGGTGAGGTCGATGGCGTTGACGTCGCGGTGGCTCGCGAGCCACGGTGCCATCTCACCGGTGCGGCCGGTGATGAGGTTGACCACCCCGCCGGGCACGTCGGAGGTGGCCAGGCACTCGGCCAGGGTGATCGCCGGCAGCGGGCGGTCCTCACTCGTCAGCACGACGGCGGTGTTCCCCGACACGATGACCGGCGCGAGCACCGACACGAGCCCGAGCAGGCTCGACCCCTGCGGCGCGAGCACGGCGACGACGCCGGTCGCCTCGGGTGCGGAGATGTCGAAGAAGGGCCCGGCCACGGGGTTGAGCCCGCCGAGCACCTGGGTGAACTTGTCGGCCCAGCCGGCGTACCAGACCCACCGGTCGATGGCCTCGCTGACGATGGCCTCGGCCGCGGCGGGCGAGACGCCCTCGCTGTCGCGCACGTCCTGCACGAGCTGACCCCGGCGCGACTCCATCACCTCGGCGACGCGGTAGAGCACCTGACCACGGTTGTATGCCGTGGCCCCCGCCCAACCCGGCTGCGCCTTGCGCGCCGCCACCACGGCATCCCGCGCGTCCTTGCGCGAGCCCATGGCTGCGTTGGCGAGGAACTTCGGTGCGCGAGAGGCAGATCCGCGACGTGCGGCAGAAGCCGGAGGCGCGGCATACACCTCATAGCTGCGGCCGCTCTCGCTGCGGGGGAACTTCCCGCCGATGTAGAGCTTGTAGGTCTTGCGGACCTCCACGCGGGTGCTCACAGCTGACTCCCCGTCTTGACGTAGGCCTCGAGCCCGTGGCGGCCACCCTCGCGGCCGTAGCCCGACTCCTTGTACCCACCGAACGGCGAGGTGGGGTCGAACTGGTTGAACGTGTTGGCCCAGACCACCCCGGCGCGCAGCTGGTCGGCCATCCACAGGATGCGGCTGCCCTTCTCGGTCCACACCCCGGCGGACAGGCCGTACGGGGTGTTGTTCGCCTTGGCGACGGCCTCGGCGGGGGTGCGGAAGGTGAGCACCGAGACGACCGGCCCGAAGATCTCCTCCTGGGCGATGCGGTGCGTCTGGCTCACCCCGCTGAACACGGTGGGGCGGAACCAGAACCCGTTGGTGGGCAGCTCGCAGCCGGAGTCCCAGCGCTCGGCGCCCTCGGCCTCACCGACCGCGACCATCTCCTCGATGCGGTCGAGCTGCTTGCGCGAGTTGATGGCGCCGACGTCGGTGTTCTTGTCCATCGGGTCCCCGACGCGCAACGTCTCGAGGCGGCGCTTGAGGCGACGGTCGAGGTCGTCGGCGATGTTCTCCTGCACGAGGATCCGGCTGCCGGCGCAGCACACGTGGCCCTGGTTGAAGAAGATGCCGTTGACGATGCCCTCGACCGCCTGGTCGATGGGGGCGTCGTCGAAGATGATGTTCGCGGCCTTGCCACCGAGCTCGAGCGTGGCGCGCTTGCGGGTGCCGGCGATCGAGCGGGCGATCATCTTGCCCACCGCGGTGGAGCCGGTGAAGGCGAGCTTGTCGATGCCGGGGTGGTCGACGATGGCCTGTCCGGTCGGACCCGCGCCGGTGACGATGTTGACGACGCCCGGGGGCAGCTCGGCCTGCTGGCAGACCTCCGCGAACAGCAGCGCCGTCAGCGGCGTGGTCTCGGCGGGCTTGAGGACGACGGTGTTGCCGCAGGCCAGGGCCGGGGCGATCTTCCACGCGAGCATGAGCAGCGGGAAGTTCCACGGCACGATCTGGCCGACGACACCGACGGGTCGCGGGTTCGGCCCGAGGGAGGCGTGGTCGAGCTTGTCGGCCCAGCCTGCGTGGTAGAAGAAGTGCGCCGCGGCCAGGGGGAGGTCGACGTCGCGGGCCTCCTTGATCGGCTTGCCGTTGTCGAGGGTCTCGAGCACGGCGAACTCGCGGGCGCGTTCCTGCAGGATGCGGGCGATCCGGAAGAGGTACTTGCCGCGGTCGGCGCCGCTCATCCGCGACCAGACGCGGGTGTATGCCGTGCGCGCGGCCTTCACCGCGGCATCCACGTCGTCGTCGCTCGCCTCGGAGACCTCCGCGAGCACCTCCTCGGTGGCCGGGTTGACGGTCTTGAACGGGGTGCCGCCGGTGGCCGGCACGAACTGGCCGCCGATGAACAGGCCGTAGCTGCTCGCGATGTCGACGACGGCGGCCGACTCGGGGGCCGGTGCGTACTCGAAGGGGGACATGGGGCTCGCTTCGCGGTTCAGGTGGGGGCGGTCAGTAGAGGCTGGGGGAGTCGTCGGCGACGTAGTCGCCACCGGAGTAGGCGCCGGTGCGCATCCGCTGGCGCTGGAGGATCAGGTCGTTGAGCAGGCTCGAGGCGCCGAAGCGGAACCACTGGTTGTCCAGCCAGGCCTCCCCGGCGACCTCGTTGACCGCGACGAGGAACTTGATGGCGTCCTTGCTCGTGCGGATGCCGCCCGCGGGCTTCACACCGACCATCTCGCCGGTGGTGTCGAGCCAGTCGCGCACGGCCTCGAGCATGACGAGCGTGACCGGCAGCGTGGCGGCGGGGGAGATCTTGCCGGTCGAGGTCTTGATGAAGTCGCCGCCCGCGAGCATCGACAGCCACGAGGCCCGGCGGACGTTGTCGTACGTCACGAGCTCACCGGTCTCCATGATGACCTTGAGGCGAGCGGTGCCGCAGACGGCCTTGACCTCGGCGATCTCGCGGAAGACCGTGAGGTAGTCGCCCATGAGGAACGCGCCCCGGTCGATGACCATGTCGATCTCGTCGGCTCCGGCCTCGACGGCGTCACGGGTGTCGGCGAGCTTGACGGGCATGCTCGCCCGGCCGCTCGGGAAGGCCGTGGCGACGGCCGCGACGTTGATCCTCGCCCCGCCGAGGGACTCCTTGGCCACGGCCACCATGTCGCCGTAGACGCACAGGGCGGCGGGGTGCGGGGTGCTCATGTCGGTGGGGTCGGGCACGAGGGCCTTGGTCGCCAGGCCGCGCACCTTGCCCGGGGTGTCGGCGCCCTCGAGCGTCGTCAGGTCGATCATCGAGATGGCGGTGTCGATCGCCCACGCCTTGCTCGTGGTCTTGATCGAGCGGGTGCCGAGGGCCGCGGCCCTGGCCTCGCACCCGACCTGGTCCACGCCGGGCAGGCCGTGCAGCCAGCTCGTGAGGGCCCGGTTGGTCAGCCGGGACACGCCGAGCAGGTCTCGGGCGCGAGCGGTGGGGTCGACATCGGTGGCGGTGCTCACCCGTGGAGTCTACGACCGGGATGCGGCGTCAGAGGCGGGTGGCCGTCTCGAGCTCGGCCCGGATGCCGGCCAGCCGGCTCCCAGCGCGCCCCCGCGCGACCTTGACCTCCTCATCGGCCCCGACGGGCTCGACCACCTCGAGGTAGACCTTGAGCTTGGGCTCGGTGCCCGAGGGCCGCACGATGATCCGCGAGTCGTCGGCGAGGTAGTAGCGCAGGCCCTCGGTCGGGGGGAGGCCACCGTCACCCTGCGCGAGGTCGTCGGCCCGGGCGACGTCGACCCCGGCCACCGAGGTGAGCGGTGTGGAGCGCAGCCGCTCCATGATCGCGCCGATGAGCGAGAGGTCCTCGACCCGCACCGAGAAGGAGTCGGTCGCGTGCACCCCGTTGGAGCGCGCGAGGTCGTCGAGCAGGTCGTCGACCGACCGGCCGTCGGCCTTCAGCGCGGCAACCAGCTCGGCGAACAGCAGCGCCGCGGTCACGCCGTCCTTGTCGCGCACCTTGGCCGGGTCGACGCAGTACCCCAGCGCCTCCTCGTACCCGTAGCGAAGCCCCTCCACGCGCGAGATCCACTTGAAGCCGGTGAGCGTCTCCTCGTGGCGCACCCCTGCGGCCCGGCACATCGCCGCGAGCAGGCGGGAGGACACGATCGAGTTCGCGAACACGCAGTCGGCAGAGTCCACGAGAACGCCGGCGGAGGCACCCTTGGCCAGCAGGTGCGACCCCAGCAGGGCACCCACCTCGTCACCGCGCAGCATCCGCCACCCACCCGGACCGGGGACGGCGGCGGCGCACCGGTCGGCATCCGGGTCGTTGGCGATGACGACGTCGGGCCCGGTCTGCTCGGCGAGCTCGATCGCCGCGTCGATGGCGCCGGGTTCCTCGGGGTTCGGGAAGGAGACCGTCGGGAACGCCGGGTCGGGCTGGGCCTGGCTCTCGACGACGTTCGGGGCCTGGAAGCCGGCTCGGTCGAAGGCTGCCAGCACGGTCTCGGTGCCGACCCCGTGCAGCGCCGTGTGCACGACCGAGACGTCGGCGGCAGCGCCGTGTTCGACCACCGCGGCCGCGTCGCGCAGGTAGTCCTGCCACACGTCGTCACCCAGGGTCTCCCAGCCGTCCTCGGCCAGGGGCACGCCGGCCACGGACGAGACCTCGGCGATCCGGTCGGCGATCAGCGCGTCCACGGGCGAGACGATCTGCGAGCCGTCGCCGAGGTAGACCTTGTAGCCGTTGTCCTGCGGCGGGTTGTGCGACGCCGTGACCATGACACCGGCATCGGCGCCGAGCCAGCGGATCGCGTACGCGAGCACCGGGGTCGGCATCGTCCGGTTGAGGATCGCCGCGCGCCCCCCGGCCGCCACGACGACGGCTGCGGTGTCGCGTGCGAACACGTCGGAGTTCGTGCGCGCGTCGAAGCCCACGACGACGAACGGCTCGGGCCCGAGACTCTTCAGGTAGGCCGTGAGGCCGGCGGCCGCGCGGATCACCACCGCGCGGTTCATCCGGTTGTTGCCCCCGCCGAGCTTGCCGCGCAGCCCCGCCGTGCCGAACTCGAGCATCCCGGCCATCGCATCAGCCAGTTCCGCGCCTGCGGCGGCATCGCCCGACTCGGCGGCGTCGGCGAGGCCGACGAGCTCGGCGCGGGTCACGGCATCCGGGTCGTCGGCCGCCCACGCGCGGGCGGCGGCGAGCAGGTCGGAGAGGTGCGCGCTCACGGCATCCTCAGATCTTGGCGACGACGGCGGCGAGCAGGCGACCACAGCGCTCGGCGGCGTCGCGACCGGCCTCGAGCACCTCCTCGTGGTTCAGCGGGGTCTTCGAGATGCCGGCGGCAGGGTTGGTGACGAGCGAGATGCCGAGCACCTCGAGCCCGCTCTGGCGTGCGGCGATGGCCTCGAGCGAGGTCGACATCCCGACGAGGTCGCCGCCGAGGATGCCGGCCATGCGCACCTCCGCGGGGGTCTCGTAGTGCGGCCCGCGGAACTGCACGTAGACACCCTCGTCGAGGTCGGGGTCGATCTCCTTGGCGATGGCGCGCAGGCGCGGGGAGTAGACGTCGGTGAGGTCGACGAAGTTGGCGCCCTCGATGGGGGAGGTCGCGGTGAGGTTGATGTGGTCGCTGATGAGCACCGGGGTGCCGGGTGCCCACTCCTCACGCAGCCCGCCGCAGCCGTTGGTGATGACCACGGTGCGGCACCCGGCGGCCGCTGCGGTGCGGATGCCGTGCACCACCGCCCGCACGCCGTGCCCCTCGTAGTAGTGGGTGCGGGTGCCGTAGACCAGGGCCCGGCGACCGGTGTCGCCGATGGCGACCGAGCGCATGACGCCCGAGTGGCCGGCGACCGCGGCCTTGGCGAAGCCCGGCACGTCGGTGTTGTCGATGCGTCAGGAGCGTCTCGCCGATGAGGTCACCGGTCTGGCCCCAGCCGGAGCCGAGGACGAGGGCGACGTCGTGTCGCTCCACCCCGGTGCGCTCGCGGATGACGGCGGCGGCGGCATCGGCGACGGCGAACGGGTCGGTCGCAGGGTCGGACAGGGCGTGGGCGGCGGCGTTGTCGGGCACGGTCGCAGCGTATCGACCCGGGCACCGCCGGTGGGCGCGTCAAAACTTTGTCGAAGGAAGTGCATCCAGCCGGCGGGTCGGTGCGGAAGAAGGGGTGTCAGACCAACCCGCGCACCACCCCCGAAAGGACCCCTCCGATGCGACGCATCCTTCCCGTGGCCGCCGTCCTGGCCCTCGCCCTGACCACCGCCGCCTGTGGGAGCGACGAGGCCGAGCCCGCAGCCTCCAGCTCCTCCGCTGCCGCCACCTCCGCCGCACCGTCGCCCTCGCCGAGCGAGTCGATGGCGGCGTCCGACATCGTCGACACCGCTGTCGCCGCCGGCGACTTCACCACCCTGGCCGCCGCCCTCACCGCGGCCGAGCTCGTCGACACGCTCAAGGGCACCGGACCGTACACGGTGTTCGCGCCGACGGACGCCGCGTTCGAGAAGCTGCCGGCCGGCACGGTCGACACCCTGCTGGCGGACCCCAAGGGTGACCTGACGGCCATCCTCACCTACCACGTCGTGCCCGGGAAGGTCATGGCTGCCGACGTCGTCACGATGGACGGCCAGAAGGTCAAGACCGTCCAGGGTGGCGAGCTCACCATCAACGTCGACGGCGACAAGGTCTCGCTCACCGACGCCGCCGGGGGCACCTCGAACGTCACCGCGACCGACGTCGAGGCCACCAACGGCGTCATCCACGTCATCGACACCGTCCTGATGCCCAAGTGACCCCCTGAGCTCACCGCAGTACCTGCCTGAGCGGATGCCGGGCACAGCGCGAGCCGCTGTGCCCGGCATCCGCCGTCTGGTGCTCTGGGGGCTTCAGCTGAGGTGCGCCAGGCGCGGCCAGAGCGTGGACCACGGCACGAGGGGGTCCACGCACAGTGAGACCGGGGCACCCTGTTCCTCGTTCGACACCCCGACCCCGTTGTCGAGCCGGGTCACGACCTCGCACGAGGCGAAGTACGTCTCGACCTCGCTGACCTGGTGGCCCACGAACACCACGGTTCGTGTGCCTTCGGGCGGGCCGGGCCTGGTCCCGAGGTCGTTGTGCCCGCTGTGCGCCGGCGGCACTCCCAGGGCGGGGCCGTGGCGCGCCAGCGCTCCCGCCTCCCCGTAGTTCGACGTGATGACGACGAGACCGGGATCGTCAGCAGCGCGCACCACCTGCGCCACCCGCGCCGCGTGCTCGGGCCAGCCCACCTGGTCCGCCGCGACGATGTTGAGGTCAGGCAGCGGGGTACGGCCGAGCACCGTCACGGGCAGCAGGGGCAGCGCGATGACGGCCGAGACGACGGCGTTGAGGGCGACCGCGGCGACCACGAGCGCCCGGCGACCGGCTCGATCGCCGATCCAGCGCGACGTCGGCACGCACCCGGCGGCGTAGAGGACCGAGAGGATCGCCACCGGGTAGTGCGGTTGGGCTCCCGACCACACCGTGAAGCCGACGACGACGGCGGTGGCGGCCAGCATCCAGCGCGCGGTCGGCACCCTCCAGACGTGCGCCAGGCCGGCGACCCACACCGGCACCAGCAGCGGGCCGATCGCCACCAGCATGATGAGGGGCAGGCCGGCCCGCACGTCGGCTCCGTTGGCCTCGCCCAGGGCGGCACCCATCGCCAGCTGCGGCCAGCCGTTGCTCCACTGGAAGGCGAGGTTCGGCAGCGCGATGCAGGCGGCCAGTGCGGCCGCGAGCCATGGCCAGCGGGTGCGCAGCGGCGCCCTGGGACCGAGGACGAGAAGTCCGAGCACGAGCCCCAGCAGCAGCACGGGCATGAGCAGCCGGTTCCACGTGGCGGCGCCGGCCAGTGCCCCCGCAGCCAGCCACCACCGGGGGTTGCCGCGCAGCGCCATCAGGGCGGTCAGCACCACCCCCAGGGTGAGGGGCAGGTCGATCGTGGAGGTGAGCAGGACGTGCCCGAGCGTCAGCGGGAGGCCGGCGAACGCCCCACCCCACGCCGCGAGGGCCACCGCTCGCCGGTCGCCGCCCAGCTCGCGGGCGATCAACCCCAGGAGCACGACGGATGCCGCGCTGGCCAGCGTCGCGGGCAGCCGCAGCGCCCACGCCTCATCCGCGACGACGCTCGTGAGGGTGCGGGCCAGCCACGGCGTCAGCGGGGGCTGGTCGACGTACCCCCACGCCGGCTCGAGCATCCGGAAGTAGAGCTCGTCACGGTGGAAGCCGTAGCCGACGCTGGCCACCGTGAGCACGATCGCCTGCACCGTCGCCGCGATGACCGCGGGCCGGATGCCGACGCGACGGTCGTGATCCGCCCCAGCTCCACCACCAGCCTCGTCCACCCGGGCACTCGGCTCGTCAGTCGGCGACGGCCAGCGCGGCGTCCCCACGAGGTGACAGGGTGACCGGGTCTCCCGGCCGGAACGTCGTGACCTGGGTGTTCGGCACCTGCACCGTGACGAGCGTGTCGTCGGGCATTCGCGCGATGACGCGCCCGTGGCCGCCGAGGAAGCTCGCGCTGACCACGGATGCCGTGCCGCCGTCGTCGTGCGCGATGCCCACCCCTTCGGGGCGCACCAGGACCAGGGCGCTCGGGCCGGACGCAGACCCCGGCAGGAGCGGCACGGACCCGCCGAGCAGGTGGGCCCGGTCGCCCTCGACCTCGCCCCGGATGCGGTTGGTCAGGCCCACGAAGTCGGCGACGAACGGCGTGACGGGCGCCGAGTACAGCTCGGCGGGAGCGGCGAGCTGCTCGAGCCTGCCGACGCTCATGACGCCGACCCGGTCGGCGACCGCGAGAGCCTCCTCCTGGTCGTGGGTGACGAACAACGTCGTCGTGCCGACCTCGAGCTGGATGCGGCGGATCTCGTCACGCAGCTGGGTGCGCACCTTGGCGTCGAGGGCCGAGAGCGGCTCGTCGAGCAGCAGCACCTGGGGCTCGATGGCCAGGGCCCGAGCGAGCGCGACGCGCTGCTGCTGGCCACCGGACATCTGGTGGGCGAACTTGTCGGCGTGCGTCGCCAGGCCGACGAGGTCGAGCATCTCGGCCGCGCGGGCCCGTCGAGCTGCCTTGTCGCGCCCGCGCAGCTCGAGCCCGAACTCCACGTTCTGGCGCGCGGTCATGTGCGGGAAGAGGCTGTAGGCCTGGAAGACCATCCCCATGTCGCGCTTGTTCGTCGGGACGCGGGTCAGGTCGTTGCCCCCGACGACGATGGTGCCCGAGTCGGGGTCGTCGAGCCCGGCGAGGATGCGCAGGGCGGTCGTCTTGCCGCACCCGGACGGTCCGAGCAGGGCGACGAACTCGCCCGGCTCGATGTGCAGGGTGAGGCCGTCGAGGGCAGGGACGCCGCCGTAGGACCGCCGCAGGTCGGTGAGGAGGACGGCGGTGCCGCGGGTGGAGATGGTCATGCGGCGGGCTCCTTGCGGTCGACGCGAGAGCGCCGGAGGCGGGCGAGGGGGGAGGTGCCGGCGCTGCTGCTGCCGACGAAGGACATGGCGAAGAGCACGACGAACGCGAACACGAGCGAGACCAGGCCCACGGCGACGGAGATCTTCGCGTCGGACTTGCCGAGCTCGTACATCGCCACCTGGAGGTTCTTCTTGCTGAACAGGCTGGCGATCGTGAACTCCCCGAGCACCAGGGCCACCGAGAGGAACGACGCCGAGAGCACGGCGGACCGCAGGTTCGGGAGCACGATGCGACGCATCACGGTGAACCACGACGCCCCCAGCGAGCGGGCCGCCTCCGAGAGGGTGCGGACGTCGATGGCGCGCAGCCCGGCATCCAGGGAGCGGTACGCGTACGGGAGCACGAGCACGACGTAGGCCAGGGAGAGCCACAGGGTCGAGGACCCGACGAAGTAGTAGACCCAGGCGTAGACCGGGGTCAGGCCCACGACGAGGACGATCGCCGGCACCGTGAGCGGGAGCAGGCAGATGAACTCGACGGTCCGGGACAGCCCGGGCAGGCGCAGCCGGACCCAGGTCATCGTCGGCACGAGGATCGCGAGCATGACGAGGGGGGTGACGATGGCCAGGCCGACCGAGGCGAGGAAGCCCTTGGCGCAACGCCGGGTACTCGGTGGTCACCTTGCCCACGTCGACGAGCGTGCGCCACGTGTCGGCGGTGCGCCCGACGCCGCCGGGCCCCTGGGTCGTGAAGTCGAGCATGCCGAGCAGCGGCAGCGCGAACAGGAACGTCGCCAGCGCGACGGCGGACCACCGGAAGATGGTCTGCCGGCGACGCAGCGCCGCGCGCTGGCCGCTCATCGCGGCATCCAGCGGCTGGTGCGGCGGTCGAGCAGCACGTAGGCGGTCATGACGATCGCGACCACGACGACCATCGCCAGGGCCATGGCCTTGCCGACGTTCTCCTGGCCGAGGATGACCTCAGAGCTCATCGTCCCGGCGATCTGCAGCGGCAACAGGGGTGAACCCTGCGAGATGAGCGCCTTGGCGGTGGCGTAGGCGGAGAACGCGTTCGTGAACAGCAGCAGCATGCCGCCGACGAAGGACGGCGCGAGGATCGGGCCGGCGACGCGGCGCCAGTAGGTCCAGGTCGTTCCCCCGAGGGTCTCGGTCGCCTCGCGCCACTGGGGCCGCAGCCCCTCGACGGCGGGAAGGAAGACGATCACCATGAGCGGGATCTGGAAGTACAGGTAGATGAGCATCAGGCCCTTGTTCCACTCGTACAGCCAGAAGCCGGTGCCCGTGTCCACCCCCACTGCCGACAGCCAGGCGGTGATCAGGCCGGTCGCTCCGAAGGACGCGACGAAGGCGAACGCCAGGGCCACGCCGCCGAACTGGGCGAGCACGCCGCACAGCGAGGTGATGAAGCGTTTGGTGACGCTGGTCGCGTGGGCGGTGCTCACGGCATACGCCAGGATCGCGCCGACGATGGCGCCGACGACGGCTGTCACGGAGGACAGCACCACCGAGTTGCGCAGACCGCGCACGACCGATGGTGACGTCAGTGCCTCGACGTTCGCCATGGTCGGCTGGCCGTCGCCGTCGAGGAAGGCCCCCACGACGACGACGAGCGTCGGGATGAGCAGGAAGACCGTCGTGTAGGCGAAGAAGGGGACGACGCCCAAGAGGGCACCCGACGGTCGACGACCGTGGGGTGCCCTCGTGCGCGCGGCGTCAGCCAACCGCGTTCGCCCAGTTCTCGGCGAGGTAGGTCTTGCCGGCCTCGGCGTCGGCCTGCGTCGGCACGACGGCGGTGCCCTCGATGGGAGGCAGGGCGGCGGCGGCCGCCTCGTCCAGCGTCCCGGCGGTCTTCATCGCCTCGAAGCGCACCGGGCGGGCGCCACCCTTGAGCCAGAAGTTCTGGCCCTCGTCGGAGTAGAGGTACTCCTGCCACAGGCGGGCAGCCGCCGGGTTCGGGGCGTCGACGTTGATGGCCTGGTAGTAGAAGCCCGCGACGACGGCCTCCTTGGGCACCATGACCTTCCAGGTCGGCAGCTTGGCCGACAGGCCGGCGTTGAGGTAGTCCCAGTCGATGACGAGCGGGGTCTGGCCCGACTCGACCGTCGCGGGGGTCGGGTCGACGGGCAGGAAGTTCCCGGCCTCGGTCAGCTGCTGGAAGAAGTCGACACCCTTGGTGAGGTCAGCGGCGGTGCCGCCCTGGGCGATCGAGACCATCTGGACGCCGGCGAAGGCAGCCCCGGCCTCGGTCGGGTTGCCGTTGAGGGCGACCTTGCCCTTGTAGTCGGCCTTCAGCAGGTCGGCGACGGTGGTCGGCGCGGGCACCTTGGCCGAGTCGTAGCCGATGCTCATGTAGCCGCCGTAGTCGTTGACCCAGGCGCCGTTGGCGTCCTTCAGGTCAGCCGGGATGTCGTCCCACGTGGCCACCTTGTAGGGCGCGTACATGGCGGTGTTGGCCAGGGCCACCGCGGCACCGAGGTCGAAGACGTCGGGGGCGCCGTCCTGGCCCTTGAGGCGCTCGGCGGTCGCGATCTCGTCAGCGCTGCTCGCGTCGGGCTGGTCGCTCGTGACGGTGATCTCGGGGTACTTGGCCTGGAAGCCCTTGATGATCTCGCCGTAGTTGGCCCAGTCCGGGGGCAGGGCGATGACGTTGAGCTTGCCCTCGGCCTTCGCGGCCGCGACCAGCCCTTCCATGCCACCGAAGGCCTCGGCGGAGGTGGCCGTCTTCGCGTCGACGGCGCCCGAGGAGCCGGCCGGTGCCGGGGTCTCCTCCTCGGCGGGCGGGGAACAGGCGACGACGGCAGCGGCAGCGAAGCCGATGACGGCCAGCGCTCCGGCGCGTCGGGTGAAGGGGTGAGTCATCGTTGACCTCCTGGTTGGTGGCACGGGCGGGACTCCCGTGGAGGGCCACGACGAACTCTGCGGCCCCTGTTGTTGGTATGAAACCGGACCTTTCCGTCATTTGTCCTCGGCGAGACCAAAACGTGACCTGAGGAGGCGACTCGTGGTCGACCTCGTCATCACCCGTTCACCGCACGTGACGTCCCCGGCGCAGTGGTTGGATGGGTGGCGTGAGCACGCGGTCGAGCAGAGTCGTCATCCTCGGTGGAGGCCCCGGTGGGTACGAGGCCGCCCTCGTGGCGGCCCACCTCGGCGCCGAGGTCACCGTCGTCGAGCGGGACGGCGTCGGAGGGGCGGCCGTGCTCACCGACTGCGTCCCGAGCAAGACCCTGATCTCCACCGCCGACTACATGAGCGCGTTCGAGACCGCCCACCACCTCGGCGTGCACCTCGAGGACGCCGAGGGTGACGAGGTCGCGGATGCCGTGGCCGACCTCGCCGAGGTCAACCGCCGGGTGCTCGACCTGGCCGCCGCCCAGAGCGCCGACATCTCGTCGCGGCTGTCCGAGGTCGGGGTCCGGTTCATCGCCGGGACGGCGGTCCTCACCTCACCGACGACGGTTCGCGTCGAGACCGTCGCCGGCGTCGAGGAGCTCGAGACCGACGTCGTTCTCATCGCCACGGGCGCCACCCCGCGGGTCATGGACACCGCACGGCCCGACGGCGAGCGCATCCTCACCTGGCAGCAGATCTACGACCTCGACGCCCTCCCCGAACGTCTCGTCGTCGTCGGCTCCGGCGTCACCGGCGCCGAGCTGGCCCAGGCCTACCTCGGCCTGGGCTCGGACGTCGTCCTCGTGTCCTCGCGCGACCGCGTGCTGCCGGGCGAGGACCCGGACGCCGCGCAGGTCATCGAGGACGTCTTCACCAAGCGGGGCATGGAGGTGCTCGGACGCTCGCGGATGGCGGCGGTGGAGCGCACCGCCGACGGGGTGCTCGTGCGCCTGGAGGACGGCCGTGAGGTCATCGGGTCGCACGCCCTGCTCGCGGTGGGTTCGGTGCCCCAGACGCGCGGCATCGGCCTCGAGGAGGTCGGGGTCGAGCTGGCCCCGGGTGGGCACGTGGTGGTCGACCGGGTCTCGCGGACCTCGGTGCGCGGGGTCTACGCCGCAGGCGACTGCACCGGGGTGCTGCCGCTCGCCTCGGTCGCTGCCATGCAGGGGCGCATCGCCATGTCGCACGCCCTCGGGGATGCCGTGGCGCCCCTGAACCTGCGCGTCGTGTCCGCCAACATCTTCACCGACCCCGAGATCGCGACCGTCGGCGTGTCCCAGAAGGACGTCGACGAGGGGGTCGTCGATGCCGACGTCCTCATGCTGCCCCTGGCCCGCAACGCCCGCGCGAAGATGCTCGGCATCACCGACGGCTTCGTCAAGCTCTTCGCGCAGAAGGGCTCGGGTGCGGTGGTCGGTGGCGTGGTCGTCGCTCCGCGCGCCTCCGAGCTGATCTTCCCGGTGACCCTGGCGGTGCAGCACCGGCTCAACGTCGACCAGGTCGCCTCGACGTTCACCGTCTACCCGTCGCTGTCGGGCTCGATCGCCGAGGCGGCCCGGCGCCTGCACGCCACCGACTGACCTGCACCCAAGCCACGTTCGGGAACCTCGGCGGGGGATCATGGGTTGACCTCACAGTTCCTTTTCGACCCCGAACCTTCCCAGGAGGACCCCATGGCACGTGGTGCCATCAAGATGGCCGCGCTCATCGCCCTCGCGAAGCAGGCCCGCGACTACGCCAAGAACAACCCCGACAGCGTCAACGCGCAGATCGGCAAGTTCGAGGCGACGGTCAACAGCAAGCTCGGCCCGAAGTACTCCGCGCACGTCGGCAAGGGCGGCAAGGCCCTGCGCTCCGGCCTCGGCATCTCGTC
>CAWESS010000030.1:0-130660 GCA_963811825.1 uncultured Actinomycetota bacterium
CCGGCTGGAGCGTCTCGACGAACTGCTCCATCTCCTCGAAGGTGGCCGTGCCCGTGACGAGGGTGGTCAGCACGCCCTCACCCTCCGGGGCGTCGACGAGGCTGTTCTGCACCTTGGTGTCGCGCTCGTACATCGTCCAGGTGCGACCGGCGGCCACCAGGGTGCCGACCTTGGGCGCACGGTTGGTCTGCGACTCGATCCACTCCCGGGTCGGGTCCATGGTCTGCTCGACGGCGACGTAGGTGCCCGACGGCGTCTGGTACCCGGCGTGCCACGTGGGGAAGCCACCCGTGGCGACCGTGTAGCGGGCAGAGGTCGCGTTCCATCCCTCCGGGAGGCCGACTGGCTCGACGATCGGCCACCCGGTGCGTTCCTTGACGTCGACCGCCGTCGCGTGGACGTCGACCGGAGGCCCGCTGACCGAGCTGACCCGGGGGACGATGAGCACCAGGACCGCGACCATCCCGAGCACCGCGGCGAGCGAGTACACGAGGTTCTTGGCAGACCCCATGGAGTAGCGGCTGCGAGGGGGCGCGGGCGTCGTCACCCCCCTATCGTCGCCGACGGGTGGCCGGGACGCCGAATCACCCTCGACGCTAGGGTTGCACTGCCGTCACACGCTCACGTCAGGACGTCATGGACACCACGCACGAGAAGCCTTCCAGCACGCCAGACCTCGAGCCGCTTCGCGCCGTCGCCGTCATCGGCGAGCTCCTTGTCGACATCGTGCACACCCCCGACGGCGCCACCGCCGAGCACGTCGGCGGCTCCCCTGCCAACGTCGCCCTCGGGCTGTCCCGGCTCGGCCACGACACGTGGTTCGGGACGCTCGTCGGCACCGACGACCGCGGCATCCGCTGCGCCCAGCACGTCGAGGACGGCGGCGTCCGGCTGCTGCCCGGCAGCATCAGCCCCACCCACCCGACCTCCACCGCCGCGGCCACCATCGACGACTCCGGCGCCGCGAGCTACGTCTTCGACCTCCACTGGGACCTCCCCGCCGTCCAGCTGCCCGCGGATGCCGGTCACCTCCACATCGGCTCGATCGGCACCACCCTGCGCCCCGGCGACGAGGAGGTCACCGCGGCGGTCCACCGTGCCCGCGAGGCCGGCACCGTCTCGTACGACCCGAACATGCGCCCGACGATCATGGGCAGCGCCGACGAGGTGCGCCCCAGGGTGGAGGAGCTCGTCGCCCTGTCGGACGTCGTCAAGTGCTCCGAGGACGACATCGAGTGGCTCTATCCCGGGGAGTCGCCCTCGCAGGTGATGGCCCGGTGGGCCGGCCTGGGGTCCTCGCTCACGCTCGTGACGCTGGGCGCGCACGGCGTCACCTGGCGGGCCGGCAACGGCGAGGAGGACGCCCATCCCGCACTCGTGGGCGAGGTCGTCGACACCGTCGGCGCCGGCGACTCCTTCATGGCCGGGCTCGTGTCGGGCCTGCTCGACGACGGGTTGCTGGGCAGTTCCGCGGCGGGCGACCGCCTCCGAGGCGCCGGGCTCGCCGACGTCCGTTCCGCCATCGACCGCGCGCTCGCGACGAGCGGCATCACCGTGGGCCACGCCGGGGCCTACGCCCCCACCCGTGAGGAGCTGACGTGACCGACTTCGCCTATGAGGACCTCCTGCCGATCGGGGCCGACGAGACCCCCTACCGGCTGCTCACCACCGAGGGCGTCTCGGTGGTCGACGGCCCGGGCGGCCGCAGCTTCCTGCAGGTCGAGCCCGAGGCGATCCGGCTGCTCACCGACACCGCCATGCACGACATCGCGCACTACCTGCGCCCCGCCCACCTCCAGCAGCTCGCGAACATCCTCGACGACCCCGAGGCGAGCAACAACGACAAGTTCGTCGCGCTCGACCTGCTGAAGAACGCGAACATCGCAGCGGGCGGCATCCTGCCGATGTGCCAGGACACCGGCACCGCGATCGTCATGGGCAAGCGTGGCCAGCACGTGCTGACGCAGGGACGTGACGAGGAGCCGGTGAGCCGCGGGGTCTACGACGCCTACACGCGGCTCAACCTGCGCTACTCGCAGATGGCCCCCGTCACGACGTGGGAGGAACGCAACACCGGTTCCAACCTGCCCGCCCAGATCGAGCTGTACGCCGACACGGCACCGGGCCACGAGACCACCTACAAGTTCCTGTTCATGGCCAAGGGCGGGGGCAGCGCGAACAAGTCCTACCTCTTCCAGGAGACCAAGGCCGTCCTCAACCCCGACGCGATGATGCGCTTCCTCGACGAGAAGCTGCGCAGCCTCGGCACTGCTGCCTGCCCGCCGTACCACCTGGCGATCGTCATCGGTGGCACGAGCGCCGAGTTCGCCCTCAAGACAGCGAAGTACGCGAGCGCGAAGTACCTCGACCAGCTGCCCAAGGCCGGCGACCCCGCGACCGGGCACGGCTTCCGCGACACCGAGCTCGAGGAGAAGGTGCTCGAGCTCACCCGGGCGTTCGGCATCGGGGCCCAGTTCGGCGGCAAGTACTTCTGCCACGACGTGCGCGTCGTCCGGCTCCCCCGTCACGGGGCCTCGCTCCCCATCGCAATCGCCGTGTCGTGCTCGGCCGACCGCCAGGTGCTCGGGAAGATCACCCCCGAAGGCGTGTTCATCGAGCAGCTCGAGACCGACCCCGCACGGTTCCTGCCCGACCAGACCCACGCCGGCCTCACGGGTGAGGCGACCACGGATGCCGTGGGCGCGGCATCCACGGGTCAGGGCGCCGTGGTCGCGATCGACCTCAACCGCCCGATGGCCGACATCCTCGCCGAGCTGTCCAAGCACCCCGTGAAGACCCGGCTGTCGCTCACCGGTCCGCTCGTCGTCGCCAGGGACATCGCCCACGCGAAGATCAAGGAACGCCTCGACGCCGGCGAGCCGATGCCCGACTACCTGCGCGACCACCCCGTCTACTACGCGGGGCCGGCCAAGACACCCGTGGGGATGCCGTCCGGTTCCTTCGGTCCGACCACGGCCGGACGCATGGACTCCTACGTCGACCAGTTCCAGGCCGCCGGTGGGTCGATGGTCATGCTCGCCAAGGGAAACCGCAGCCAGCAGGTGACGAACGCCTGCCAGTCCCACGGCGGGTTCTACCTCGGCTCGATCGGCGGGCCGGCGGCCCGGCTCGCCCAGGACTGCATCCGCAGCGTCGAGGTGCTCGAGTACCCCGAGCTGGGGATGGAGGCCATCTGGAAGATCGAGGTCGAGGACTTCCCGGCCTTCATCGTCGTCGACGACAAGGGCAACGACTTCTTCGCCTCGGTGACCAAGCCGGTGGCGTTCTCCATCGAGAAGCGGGCAGGGCTGCTCTGATGCCGTCGAGCTTCGATGACCTCCTCGAGGCCAACCGGGCCTACGCCGCGTCGAACCCCATCCTCGGCTTCGACGGCGTCGCCCACGCGGGCGTGGCGGTCGTGACCTGCATGGACAGCCGGATCGACCCACTGGGGATGATCGGGCTCAAGGCCGGCGACGCGAAGATCTTCCGCAACCCCGGGCGGCCGCGTCACCGACCAGGCCCTCGAGGCGCTGGTCCTTGCGACCCACCTGCTCGGCGTGAATCGGGTGCTCGTCATCCCGCACACCCGCTGCGCGATGGCGACGTCCAGCGAACGCGAGCTGCAGGAACGGGTCGGGGCCTCGGCGGGCAAGGACGCGACGTGGCACCGCTTCCACACCATCAGTGACCAGCACGCAGCCCTCCTCAAGGACGTCGGGCGCGTGCGCTCCCACCCCCTGGTGGCGGACGAGGTCCTCGTCGGCGGCTTCATCTACGACGTCGACACCGGTCTGCTCAACCCGGTCGTCTGAGCGGGCGACTCGCCATGACCACTGCTCGCGGCAACCCGCGCCCGCGCACCCCGAGCGACGCGTGGCGCGAGCTCGTCGAGGGCAACCGCCGCTTCGTCGACGGCGCGAGCGACCACCCGCACCAGAGCGTTCAGCTGCGGGAGGAGCTCGCGGCGGGTCAGACGCCGTTCGCCACCGTCTTCGGGTGCTCGGACTCACGCGTCGCCGCCGAGATCATCTTCGACCAGGGGCTCGGGGACATCTTCGTGGTGCGCACGGCCGGTACGGTGATCGACCCGGGCGTGCTCGGCTCCTTGGAGTTCGGGGTGGAGGTGCTCGGAACGCCCCTCATCGTCGTGTTGTCGCACACTTCGTGCGGGGCGATCCGCGCCACGCTCGAGGCGGTGGCCAGCCGCCAGCTGCCCGGCGGGTTCCTGCGCGACGTCGTCGAGCGCATCGCCCCGAGCTACCTCACCGCGGACACCGCGGCGGAGCAGACGCCCGACGAGGTGGGCCGGGCTCACCTGCGGCACGTGGTGGGGCTGCTGGCGGAGCGGTCGCGGACCATCAGGTACCGCATCGAGGCCGGCGAGCTGGCCATCGTCGGCGCCGAGTACGGGTTGGCCGGTGGGGCCGTCGAGATCGTCACCATCATCGGGGAGATCGGTGTCGGCGGCGTCGCGGAAGCCACGAGGTCCACGTCGTGATCCGGCTCGACGGCCTGGCCGTGCACCCCGTCAAGAGCACCGCCGTGCGCCACGTGCTGCATGCCGACGTCGAGCCCTGGGGGCTGCGCGACGACCGCCGCTGGATGGTCATCGACGACTCCGGCGAGTGCCTGACGGCGAGGGAGCACGCCCCCCTGCTGACGCTCCGCGCCGAGACGCCCGCCACCGACAGCACCCTGCCCGTGCCCCTGCGGCTGTTCGCGCCCGACATCCCACCGCTCGACGTCCAGGAACCCCACGGTCCGGTGCTGCCCGTGACCGTGCACGGCCGACCGCTGGATGCCGTGGCCGCACCACCCGAGGTGGCGACCTGGCTGGCCGCCGCCCTCGGACGCGACGACGTGCGGCTCGTGCACGTCCACCGGCCCCGGCCGCTCAACCCCGAGCACTCGCTGCCCGGCGAGGCGACGGCCTTCGCGGACGGCTACCCCGTGACGCTGGCGTCGGCGGCATCCCTGCGCCGCCTCGACGACTGGGTCACCGAAGGTGCCCTCGAACGCGGCGAGGAGCCACGGCATCCGATGGTGGTCGAACGCTTCCGACCCAACCTCGTCGTCGACGGCGACCTCGAGCCCTTCGAGGAGGACCACTGGCGGCGGGTGCGCGTCGGCGCCGTCTCCTTCCGGGTGGTGAAGCAGGTCGACCGCTGCGTGCTGACGACGATCGACCCGACCACCCTGGAGCGGGGGCACGAGCCGATCCGGACGCTCGCGCGCCACCGCCGCCGCGAGGGCAAGACGTGGTTCGCGATGCAGCTCGTGCCCGAGGTCCGCGGGGTGGTCAGGGTCGGCGACGAGGTGACACCCGAGCGGTAGCCTGACCCGCTATGACGTCCTTTTCGCGCACCTTCCCCGACGGCTTCCTGTGGGGGGCTGCCACGGCCAGTTTCCAGATCGAGGGGGCGACGACCGAGGACGGGCGGCTGCCCTCGATCTGGGACACCTTCTGCGAGATCGAGGGCAACGTCGCCAACAAGGACACCGGCGACCCGGCCTGCGACCACTACCACCGCGTCGACGAGGACGTCGCCCTGATGGGCGAGCTCGGACTGGACGCCTACCGGTTCTCCGTCGCGTGGCCGCGCGTCATCCCCACCGGCACCGGGGCGGTCAACCAGGTGGGGCTCGACTTCTACGACCGGCTCGTGGACCGCCTGCTGGAGAACGGGATCCGCCCCGTCGCCACGCTGTACCACTGGGACCTCCCCCAGACGCTCGACGACCGCGGCGGCTGGCTCAACCGCGACGTCGCCGACTGGTTCGCCGACTACACCGCCGTCGTCGTCGGCGCCCTGGGCGACCGGGTCCGCAACTGGACCACCCTCAACGAGCCGTGGTGCTCCTCGATCCTCAGCTACAGCCTCGGCCAGCACGCACCCGGCCACCGTGACCCGCTCGAGGGCATGGTCGCCGCCCACCACCTGATGCTCGCGCACGGCACCGCCGTGCCGGTCATCCGCGAGCGGTGCAGCGACGCCGAGGTGTCGATCACCCTGAACCCGACCCAGGTGTGGGGGCCCGAGGACGGCGACGAGCGCGATGCGGATGCCGTGCGCCGCGCCGACAACGTCCTCAACGGCCTGTTCTTCGGCCCGATCTTCCACGGCGCCTACCCCGACGGCATGATCGAGGACACCGCGCACCTCACCGACCACGCCTTCATCCAGGAAGGTGACCTCGAGACGATCTCGGCACCCCTGGACAACCTCGGGGTCAACAACTACTTCCCCACCCGGGTGCGGGCCGCCCGCGAGGGCGAGGACGGCACCAACCCGATGCCGGGCTGCGACGGCGTGGTGACCGTGGAGCCGCGGGGGCCGCTCACGGACATGGGCTGGGAGCAGTCGCCCGAGAGCCACCAGCTCATCATCGAGCGGTCCGCGCGCGAGAGCGGGCTGCCGATCTACATCACCGAGAACGGCTCGGCGTGGGCTGACACGGTGTCCGAGGACCTGGCGGTCCACGACCCCGAGCGGGTCACCTACCTGCAGGAGCACCTCGGCGCGGTGGCGGATGCCATCGAGGGTGGCGCCGACGTGCGCGGCTACTTCGCGTGGTCGCTGCTCGACAACTTCGAGTGGGCCTACGGCTACGACAAGCGCTTCGGCATCATCCACGTCGACTACGACACCCAGGTGCGCACCATCAAGGACTCGGGGCTCGAGTACGCCCGGATCATCGCCGCCGAACACGCGCGAACCAGCACGGACTCCTGACCTGAGGTGACGTCCGTGCGCCGCGTCGCCGTGGTGGGCGGCGGGATCGTCGGCCTCGCCGTCGCCGAGCGGGTCATGCGCGAGGACCCGCGCGCCCTGGTCACGGTGGTCGAGAAGGAGCACGACTGGGCCACCCACCAGAGCGGCCGCAACAGCGGCGTGGTGCACTCGGGCCTGTACTACCCACCGGGCAGCCTCAAGGCCCGGTGGTGCCGCACCGGCGCTGCGGCACTGCTCGACCTGGCCCGCGCGGAGGGCATCCCCCACGCGGTCACCGGAAAGCTCGTCGTCGCCACTGACGACTCCGAGCTGCCCCGGCTCGCGGCACTGCACGAGCGCGGCCTGGCCAACGGCCTCGCCGTCACCAGGCTCACCGGCGCGCAGGCCCGGGAACACGAGCCGCACGTGGCGGCCCGCGCTGCCCTGCACGTCGCGGAGACGGGTGTCATCGACTACCGCGCGGTCTGCGCGGTGCTCGTGCGGCGCCTGCGGGAGGCCGGGGCCACGCTGCTCCCCGGCACCGAGGTCGTCGGTGGGCTCGACGGCTCCCGGGAGGTGGTCCTGCAGACATCGCGCGGCGAGGTGGTCGCGGACGTCGTCGTCACCTGCGCGGGCCTGCACGCCGATCGGGTCGCCCGCCTGCTCGGCCACGAACCCGTCCGTGCGGATCATCCCCTTCCGTGGTGAGTACCGCTCCCTGACCCCGGATGCCGCGCACCTCGTCCGCGGGCTGGTCTACCCCGTGCCCGACCCGGCGCTGCCGTTCCTCGGCGTCCACCTCACCCGTGGGGTCGACGGCGACGTCCACGCCGGTCCCAACGCCGTGCTGGCCCTGGCCCGGGAGGGCTACGGCTGGGGTGCCGTCAGCCCGCACGACCTGGCGGGCGTCCTCGGGTACGCCGGCTTCTGGCGGCTTGCCCGCACCCACCGCAGCAGCGGTTTCGCCGAGATGGCCCGCTCCCTGTCAGCCCGGCGCTTCACGCAGAGCGTGCGCCGGCTCGTGCCGGACATCGGTGACGACGACCTCGTGCCGGCGCAGGCGGGCGTGCGCGCCCAGGCGGTGCGGCCCGACGGCACCCTCGTCGACGACTTCCTCGTCGAGCGCCACGGGCGGGTCGTGCACCTGCTCAACGCCCCGTCGCCCGCCGCCACGGCATCCCTGGAGATCGCGCGGCACCTCGTGGCCGAGGTCGCTCGCGTCAGAGGGTGAGGCGCTCGCGGACGACGCCGGCGAGGCGGTGCGCCACGGCATCCGCCTGGTCCTGGGTCTGGGCCTCGACCATGACGCGCACGAGCGGTTCGGTGCCCGACTTGCGCAGCAGCACCCGGCCCGAGCCGTCGAGCTCGCGCTCCTCCTCACGAACGGCCGACTGGAGCCCTTCGTCGCTCTCGACGCGGTTCTTGTCGACACCGCGCACGTTGATGAGCACCTGCGGCAGGCGCCTCATCACCGTGCCGAGGTCGGCGATGGTGCGCCCGGTCGCCGCCATGCGCGCCGCGAGCATGAGGCCGGTGAGGACGCCGTCTCCGGTGGTGCCGTGGTCGAGCATGATGACGTGCCCGGACTGCTCGCCGCCGAGCGAGTAGCCGCCGGCCCGCATCTCCTCGAGCACGTAGCGGTCGCCGACCCCGGTCTGCAGCACGCGGATCCCCTCGCGCTCCATCGCCTGCAGCAACCCGAGGTTGCTCATCACCGTGGCGACCAACGTGTCGTGCGCGAGCTTGCCGCGCTCCTTCATGTCCACCGCCATGATGCCCATGATCTGGTCGCCGTCGACCTCGACGCCCTCGGCATCAACCGCGAGGCAGCGGTCGGCGTCCCCGTCGTGGGCGATGCCGATGTCGGCTCCGTGCGCCACGACGGCGGCCTTGAGGGGGCCGAGGTGGGTGGAGCCGTAGCCCTCGTTGATGTTCAGGCCGTCGGGGGCCGTGCCGATCTCGATGACCTCGGCCCCGGCGAGCCGGAAGATCTCGGGCGAGACCATGCTCGCGGCACCGTGCGCGCCGTCGATGACGACCTTGAGCCCGTCGAGCTGGTTCGGCAGCACGCGCAGCAGGTGCGAGATGTAGCGGGTGTGCCCCTCCTGCATCGTCACGACACGGCCGACGTCGGCCCCGATCGGCCGGGCCCACCGCTCGCCCATCGCGGCCTCGATGCGGTCCTCGACCTCGTCGGCGAGCTTGTGCCCGCCCCGGGCGAAGAACTTGATGCCGTTGTCGGGCATCGCGTTGTGCGACGCGGAGAGCATCACCCCGAAGTCGGCGCCGGTGTCGGCGGTCAGGTACGCGACGGCCGGCGTGGGAAGGACGCCCGCGTTGTAGACGTCGACCCCCGCCGACGCCAGGCCCGCGACGACCGCAGCGGCGAGGAACTCACCCGAGGCGCGCGGGTCGCGCCCGACGACCGCCTTGGGCCGGTGGCCCGGGGTCGCACCTGCCTCGCCGAGGACCCGTGCGGCCGCGACCGACATCGACAGGGCCAGCTCGGCGGTGATGACCGGGCCGTTGGCCAGTCCGCGCACACCGTCGGTGCCGAAGAGACGAGACATGAACGTGGTGCCTTTCGCCGGTGGTGCCGTGGTGAATCTATCCCGAACGCGCCGAAGGCGGCACCCTGAGGTGCCGCCTTCGGTGCGGGCACGGCATCCGGACGTGGATGCCGTGGCGCCAGGTCAGCGCTTGCTGTACTGGGGCGCCTTACGGGCCTTCTTCAGACCAGCCTTCTTGCGCTCGGGGACGCGGGCGTCACGCGAGAGGAAGCCGGCCTTCTTCAAGGTCGCACGGTTCAGGTCGGGGTCGATGCCGTTGAGCGAGCGGGCCACGCCGAGACGCACCGCGCCGGCCTGGCCGGAGGGGCCACCACCGTGGACGCGCACGAGCACGTCGTAGGCGCCGTCGAGCTCGAGGACCTTCAGCGGCTCGTTGACGATCTGCTGGTGGACCTTGTTCGGGAAGTAGCCCTCGAGCGTGCGCCCGTTGATCTTCCACTCGCCGGTGCCCGGGACGATCCGGACGCGGGCGACGGCCTGCTTGCGACGACCGGTCGCCGCACCCGGGGCGGTGGCCGCGGGGCGGGCCACCGGCTCGGCGCCGGCGACGTTGGTGTCGGACTCGGAGGTGTACTCGGTGACCAGGGCGTCGTTGACGTCGGTACCGGCGGTCTCGTCGATCTGGGTGTTCTCGGTCATCACTGGGCCACCTGGGTGAGCTCGAAGGGCTGGGGCTGCTGGGCAGCGTGGGGGTGCTCGGCGCCGCGGTAGACCTTGAGGTGGCTCAGCTGCGCGCGACCGAGGGTGTTCTTGGGGAGCATGCCGCGAACGGCCTTCTCGACGGCCTTCTCCGGGCTCTTGGCGAGCAGCTCGGTGTAGGACGTGCTCTTCAGGCCGCCCGGGAAGCCCGAGTGGTGGTAGGCCTTCTTCTGCGCGAGCTTGGCGCCGGTGAGGGCGACCTTCTCGGCGTTGATGATGATGACGAAGTCGCCACCGTCGACGTGGGGGGCGAAGGTCGGCTTGTGCTTGCCGCGCAGGAGGATCGCGGTCTGGCTCGCGAGGCGGCCGAGCACGATGTCGGTCGCGTCGATGATGTGCCACGCACGCGTGATCTCGCCCTGCTTGGGGGTGTAGGTACGCATCAGGTGTCCTGGGTCGTAGAAGGAACAGGGGCGATGTCGCCCCGGTGGGACTGCCGTATGCCGCGTGCTCCCGCAAGGGACCGACGGCCCCTGTCGAGGGCGCACGGCACAACAGTCCTCAAGTTTACGGGGGGTGCGGTCCGTGCCCAAATCGGCTCGAGGCCCGCACGGCAGGCCCCTGACCTGCGACAACAGCGAAGCACACTAGTTCTGCACAGTTCTTGTGCAAACACACTGTGCAAAGGTATTGTGCACGCATGGCCACTCCCACCGCACCGTCGACGCCGCTCGGACCCAACGCGCCGCTCGACGAGAGGGACAGCACGGGCACGCTCACCGGCATCCGGCTCGACGCCACCAGCCTGCGCGTGCTGGCCCACCCCCTGCGCTCGCGCCTGCTCTCCCAGCTGCGCATCGGGGGCCCGGCGACCGCCACCGACCTGGCCGCCGAGCTCGGCACCAACTCCGGCGCCACGTCCTACCACCTGCGCAAGCTCGAGGCGGTCGGCCTGGTCGCCGACACCGGTGAGGGCGAGGGCAAGCGCCGGCTGTGGAAGGCGGCCACCGACTTCCACAGCTACTACCCGAGCGACTTCGAGGGTGACGAGGACTCCGAGACGGCCCTGAACTGGCTCGCCCGCGACTACGTGCGCCACTTCAGCGAGCAGGCCGAGCGCTGGGTCGACGTCTCCCCCGGCTGGCCCGCCGACTGGCAGGACGCCTGCGGCAGCAGCGACGACATGGTGCTGCTCACCGCCCCCCAGCTCTCCGCCATGCGGGACGAGATCGCAGAGGTGGTGGGGCGCTACCGCCGCGTCGGACAGGGCAACCCCAACGCCAAGCGCATCGCCGTCTACCTCTTCGCCTACGCCCTCGACCTCGACAAGGCGCCCGCGAAGTGACCTCGCACCTGTCCGCGCGCGAGGCCGAGCGGCGCTACTACCTGATCACGACCACCCGGTGGCTGCCCGTCGGGTTCGTCGTCGGCATCTTCATCCTCGTCCAGACCGACCGCGGCCTCTCGATCGCTCAGGCCGCCACGATCGGTTCGGTCATGGGCATCGCCTGCTTCCTGCTCGAGCTGCCGACGAGCGGCTTCGCGGATGCCGTGGGTCGGCGGCCGGTCTACCTCGCCGCCGCCGTCATCAACGTCGTCGCCATCACGGCGTACGCGATCGCGCAGAACTTCTGGGCGTTCGTCGTCGCTGGCGCCCTGATGGGCGCGTTCCGGGCGCTGGACTCCGGCCCGCTCGAGGCCTGGTTCGTCGACACCCTGCACGAGAGCACTCCCGGCGCGGACGTCGACCGCCAGCTCTCCCGTGCCGGGTCCATCCTCGGTGTCGCGATCGCCGTCGGGGCCGTGCTCTCCGGCGGGCTCATCTGGTGGAACCCGGCTGCCACCGTCTTCGGCCAGGAGGACGCGTCGGCGCTCGACGCCGCGGTCTGGGTGTCCGTGGTGCTCAGCGTGCTGCACCTCGTGGTCGCGACCGTCGCCATGCGCGAGCACCGCCCGCTCGTCGGCTCCGAGCGCACCCGCCTCACGCACGCCCTGACCGAGGCACGCCAGACGCCCGCCGTGATCAAGAGCGGGCTGGTCCTGCTGGGGCGCAACAAGGTGCTGATGGGAATCGTCGCCGCCGAGGTGTTCTGGTCGATCGGCATGATCACCTTCGAGGCGTTCATGCCCCTTCGACTCGAGGAGATGGTCGGCTCGGCGCAGCAGGCCGGCGCCCTCGTCGGCCCGGTCGCCGCGGCGGGCTGGGGCCTGTTCAGCGTCGGTGCCTGGCTGGCCGGGTTCACGTCGGGCCGGGTCGGCGTCGCCCGCGCGGCCATCCTGGGCCGGGTCCTCAACGCGCTCGGCGCCGTCGTCATGGGGCTGGCCACCGGCCCGGCGGGGCTGATCGCCGCCTACCTGTTCACCTACTCGATGCACGGCATGAACGGGCCGCCCCACGAGGCACTGCTGCACCGCGAGGCCGAGGCGAAGAACCGCTCGACGGTGTTGTCGATCAACTCGATGATGGCCTTCCTGGCCTTCGCGGTTGCCGGGCCGATCCTGGGCCTCATGGCCGACCGCGTCAGCCTGGCCGCGGCGATGGTGACGGCCGGCGCGGTGAGCATCCTCGGCGCCCTGTTCTACCTGCCCGCGCGGCGCAGTGAGCGCGAGCGCGCCCTCGAGACGGCGGATGCTGGCACCCTGACGGGATGAAGCACTTCCTCCTCGGCGTCGGCGCAACGCTGGCGACCCTCGCGCTCGTCCTCCTCGTGCTGCTCCTCACCCTCGGATCAGGGGACGGTGACCCGGTCGCGGTGCCCAGCCCGACGGCATCCGGCACTTCGTCTGAAACCTCGTCACCGCCGCCCGCCGACCTCGCCGAGAACGAGACCTGGCTCGGCACCGTCGAGCTGCGCAGCAACGACGTCGTCTCGGCCGATGCCGAGCTCGACGACGTCGTCGCCACCGGCTCGGGGGTGCGCTTCTCCGAGGCGGGACTGCGGGCGGATCGCCTCGACCTCGACGCCACGCTGCCGTTCGCGACGGTCGCCACGCAGGTGGGCGAGGGCGTGCGGCTCTACGACGCCGGCGACGGGCTGGCGGGGATCGAGCGCCAGGTGACCCTGCTCGGTCAGGACCTCACCGTTCGCGCCGAGGGCACGGTGGTCGCCGAGGGCGGGCAGCTGGTCATCGAGCCCGAGACCATCGACGTCGGCGGCCCCGACTTCCTCGACAGCGCTCTCAGCTCACTGGCTCGCAACCTCGTGACGATCCGCCAGCCTGTCGAGGGAGTGCCCGAGGGCATGGCCCTCACGGACGTCGAGGTCACGGATGCCGGGTTCGCCGTCTCGTTGTCCGGCACCGACGTGAGCATCACCCGCTGACGCGGTCACGAGGTCAGCCGATGTCGCCGACCACCTCGACCCCGGTGGCCTGCACCACCGCGCCGAGCTCGTCGTAGGCCACGACGGCCAGCTGACCCGCACCTGCGATCCGCTCCGCGTCCCTGGCGTCCTTGCGGCTGAGCCTGAGGACCTCGTCGCCGTCGAGGTCGGGGAACTCGGCGGCGAGCGCCGCGGGCAGCCCGGCCGGGTCGAGCGACAGGGGAATGGAGGAGCCGCCGACGGTCTCGGCGTCCAGGACGAGGGACCCGGCCGGCCCCCAGTGCAGCCGGTACGACCAGCTGCCCCGGTCATCGGGGAGGTTCCAGGAGATGACCTCGGGGGACAGCCACGACGCGCGCGCCGTCGACAGGTCGGGCCCGAAGTCGGGCGCGAAGGTGTCGACGCTGATGGCCTGCGACGAGGGCTGGTACGCGATGGTGGTCGCGAGACCCTCCTCGACGGTGAAGGACACCGGCCCGCTGTCACCGACGGACACCGAGTAGCTCCCCGCCGGGATGTCGATCGTCGTGAAGGCATAGGTGCCGTCCCGGTCGGGGTCCTGGAGCCAGGAGCGCATGCACGACACGTCGCCGTCCGTGGGGCAGCCCAGCTCGCTCTGGAAGTCACCGGTGGCCACGAGGATCGGGTCCAGCTTGGTGTTGGTCACCCACTTCGTGCGGTAGTCGAAGTAGAACGACACGTCGCCACCCGTGGTGTCGTAGAAGATGTCCGACCCGTTGCGGTTGCCGCCGGCGCCGTAGTTCTCGTCCCACGAGCGGTTGACGGCGGCCTTGAAGGCGTACTGCCCGGCCTGCGGGCTGAAGGTGCCCTTCCACACCTGGTCGTCGTCCAGGGTCAGCTGGATGGCGTCGCACGGCGGGTCCCAGTCCGCCGCGCACCCGATCTCGCTGCCGTGGCTGCCGGGCACGGAGACGGCGTCGGGCTGGGTGATCGGACCGAGGTCGACGCCGGCATCGGCCGGGGGCTGGGGCTGCCCGACGACGGCGCTGGTCGAGACCACGCCGAAGTCCCCGTCGTGGTCACGGGCAATGGCCCGGTACTCGACCGGAGTGCCCTGAGCCAGTCCTCGCACGTCGTGGAAGGCGCGGTACGGCGCGTTGTCGTCCGTGCCGATGAGCTGCCACTCCTGGGTGCCGACCGGCCGCCACGCGAAGGTCACCTGGGTGAAGTCGCCACCCGGGACGCTCACCCCGACCTCGGCGCGGCCGGTCACGATGCCCGTGGCACCCGGGGAGGTGAACACCGGCGTGGGCGAGTCGTTGTCAGCGCGGAGCTTGGCGTTCGCGCGGTAGACGACCGCCGACAGGGCAGGGACCGTGACCGTGACCCGGCCCTCGGCGTCGGTCTTGAGGTTCTTCGGGGCCGAGGTCGGCCAGACGCCCTTGAGCATGCTGCGTGGCCGGCTGGTAGGTGTCGAAGGTCGCCGTCTCCTGCGTGTCGGAGTTGTTGACGGCCACGACGTACTCGACCTGCTCGTCCGCGTCCATCCGGCTGAAGGCGAAGATGCCCGAGCCGCTCGTGGAGTACCGGTGGATCTGGGCGCCGTCGGCGAGAGCAGGGTGCTCCTCCCGCAGTTCTGCCGAGGTCCGCGATGTGCTGGTACAGCGCGTGGTCGGTGTCGAAGTTGGCGTCCGCCGTCGTCGCGTCGGTGCCGATGAGGTCGTAGGTGTCGTTGTGGAGGTCCACCTGGCTGGGGAACATGTCCTCGCGGGCACGCTGGTCACCGATGCCGCCCGGGACGTCCGGCGGGGCCGAGAAGCCCTGCTCGTCGCCGTAGTAGACCACCGGCTGCCCGCGCGTGAGGTACATCAGCGAGTGGGCGAGCTCGTCGCGGTCGAGCAGCTCGGCCTCGTCGAAGTCGTCCTGGCGCAGGAAGCTCCCCACGCGGCCCATGTCGTGGTTGCCGAGGAACGTCGGCAGGGAGTACGCGTTGGAGTCGTGGTCGGTGAAGTAGTCGTCGAGCGCGTAGAAGTCCCGCAGCTCGCTCGTGGGGTTGCCCTTCGCGAAGTTGACCCCACTGCCCTGGAAGCCGAAGTCCACCGTGGCCTGGAGCCGGCCCTCGGTCGTGTACTGCGACATGAACCTCGGGTCGGCGTCGTAGACCTCACCGAACATGAAGAAGTCGTCGTTGCCGACCGACGCCGCGTGCCCCTGGAGCGCCGGGCCGAACTGCTTCCAGAAGTCCATGTTCACGTGCTTGACCGTGTCGATGCGGAAGCCGTCGACCCCGGCGTCCTCGACCCACGTCTTGTAGATGTCGATCATGCCCTCGACGACCTGGGGGCGCTCGGTCCACAGGTCGTCCAGCGCGGACCGGTTCCCCGAGGGGAAGTCGCCGTACTCGCTGTTCTCTCCGGAGAAGGTCGACGTGCCCCGGTTGTGGTACATCGTGGGGTCGTTGAGCCAGTTCGGGACCTTGACCTGCGCGTCGGCCGGGTCCCGGAAGGTCGGCTCGTAGGGGAAGCTCACCTCGGGGTCGACCTCAGGGAACGGGTCGCCGATGAACGTGAAGTCGCGGTCGTCGAAGGGGTTGCCCTCGGCATCCTTGTACGGGGCGGCAGCCTTGGTCAGGTACGGAACCTGGCCGGTGGCGTCGTAGGCGGACTCCGGGTAGTCCAGGACATCGGCCGTGTGGTTGGTGATGATGTCGAAGAAGACCTTCATGCCTCGGTCGTGGGCGAGGTCGATGAGGGTCTTCAGCTCGGCGTTGGTCCCCAGGTGGGGGTCGATCTGCGTGAAGTCGGTGATCCAGTAGCCGTGGTAGCCGGCCGACTCGGACCCGGGCTCTCCCTGGACCGGCTTGTTCTTGAACGACGGCGTCATCCAGATGGCCGTCGTGCCGAGGTCCTCGATGTAGTCGAGGCGCTCGATGATTCCCTTGAGGTCACCGCCGTGGTAGAAGCCTTGGCTGGTCGGGTCGAACCCGTGCTCGAGGCGCGTCCCGTCGATGGACGCCTCGTCGTTCGACGTGTCGCCGTTCTCGAACCGGTCGGCCATGACGAAGTAGAAGTTCTCGCGGGTGAGGTCCTCGCGCAGGCTGTCGCCGGCCATGGCGCGGTCGGCCTTGGTCAGCCCGCCCGCCGGCTGGGCCGGTCCGACGCTGACGCGGTGGGTCTCGTGGTCGTAGGTGAAGCGCAGCTGGGTGGTCTGGTCGATCGCCAGCGGGATGTTGCCGCCGGGCACGCCGAAGGTGGCGTCGCCGTAGTTCTCGGTCCAGGAGCCGTTGAGCCGCACCTTGTAGACGTAGTCGTACGGCGCCGCTGGGTCACCCGCAGGGACGGTGAAGGTCCCGGCGAACAGGCTCGGCGAGCCGGCCACCGGGAGGAGGTCGGTGGCCGTCGCAGGTCTCCGACCAGTCGCGCGGCGCACCCGAGCTCGCTCATGAGCGAGCCCATCAGGGTCACCCGCGTCGGGATGTCGGTGTGGTCGGCGGCCGCGGGGCCTGCGACGACCAGTGCGGGCGCGGCGACGAGCGCGGCTCCCACCGCGACGGTGAACAGGCGGCGTGGACCGGGCATCGTTGCTCCTCCGACTTCCCGCGCGACGTCGGTGTCACACGGACGGGTATCTCGTGCGAGACGCTAGCTGCGTAAACGCTTTACATGAAGACCGGAGACGGAGAACTTACGATTCCTTGACCAAGCCGGCCTCACCCGGACGTGCGGTGGGCGCGCGCAGGCAACGTCGACTCCAGAGCATCGGCCGCACCCACGGCACCGGCGGACGACCGGACCCGGGCACCGAGGCGCGCCACGGCATCCCGGTGTGGGCCGTCAGCCAACAGCGCTCCGACGGCGACACGGATCTCGTCGGCGGATGCCGTGCGGCTCAGGAGGCGACCGGCACCAGCCCGTTCGAGGCTGCGGCCCACCACCTCGTGGTCGGACCGCGGGTCAAGCGGCAGCACCGCGACCGGGACGTCGTGGGCCAGCGCGGTCATCGTCGTGCCGTGACCACCGTGACCGAGCAGCACACTGACCTCGGGCATCAGCTCGGCGTGCGGGACGAACCGGTGCACCTCGACCCCGGCGGGCGCATGCAGGGAGGCGGGGTCGATGCGCGGGCCCGTGGTGACGACGAGGCGGGCCGGAAGGCCGGCGCACCCTTCGACGGCGGTCTGGAGCCGCTCCGCCATCCCCGCGTAGCCGAAGGTGCTCAGGCTCACCAGGATGGTCGGCTCGGCGGGGACCCTGGGCCGCCAGGAGACGATCGGTCCCACCTGGCTCACCATGCCGCCGGGGTGGCGTGCCTCCAGGGGGTGGACAGCATCGAGCTCGGGCAGCGAGGTCACGACCCGCACGGCCGCCTCTTGCAGGCTCCTGCCGGGTCGTAGCCCGGCGACACGCAGGACGAGACCGAGCGGGCTGCGAAGGGCGCTGCGGTAGTACTCGTCGTAGAAGTGCTCGAGCACGGCGTAACGCACCCCGCTGCCGCGGGCGGCGTTCAGAGCCCCGAACATCAGGGCGTCGATGAGCACGAGGTCGGCCGGTTGGCGAGCCAGCTCGACAACCAGGTCACGGCCCATCCCGCGGTCGCCGAAGGTCGCGAGGAGGTCACGGGTGGAGTGCGGGTCGCCGGCTCTGAAGTCGCGAGAGTGCGCGTTCGCTACGGCCAGGAAGCCCGCCGCTTCGATGACGACTCGCTGGGAGCGATGGCCCAGCACCCGGATGCCGTGCCCGCGCGCCGCGAGCTCGTGGGCGATGGCCAGGGCGGGCGGCACGTTCCCCCCGCCGTCCCACGTGACGACGATGATCTCGGCCATGACGACTCCTTCGGTCGGCGCGGGCTGGGCCCGTGTGGTTCAGCGGGGGGGTGCGGTGACGGAGAGGACGGCCCGGACGAGCGTCTCCATCCGCGTGCAGGTGCTCCCTACGGAGAGGCCTCGGTCTCGGCGCAGGAGCTTCCAGGTGTAGACGTCGGTGGCGACGACGAGGAGGTCCACAGTCGCGGCGCGGGCAGCACCGCGCGGCAGGAGTGGCGCGAAGCACTCGTCGACCCAGCGTCGGTGCAGCGCTCGGCCGGTCGAGGTGACGTTCGCTGCGAATGCCTGGGACCCCTCCTGCGCGAGGAGCAGGAGCACCCCGTCGCCCCGGCGTTCATAGTGGTCGACAACGGCACGCACGGCGCCTCCGACGTCCCCTGGCTCGCTCCGGCGCTCGGCCTCGACGTCAGCCGTCGCCCTCTCGATCGCAGCGTTGACGAGCCCGTCACGGCTGCCGAAGTGCCGCAGCACCGTCTGCACGCTGGTCCCCGCCTCGGCGGCCACGTCGGCGAGCGAGATGTCGGACGACAGGTGCTGCTCGTGCAGTGCCAGCACTGCGTCGAGCACCCGCTCGCGCGTCTCCTGCAACCGCCCGGGCGCGCGCCGTCATCCGGTACGCCCGGGTGGGTGCGGGAGTCGACAAGGGCAGGTTCATGTGACTGAACGTTAACGGCAATTACTATTCGTGTCAACGCGCATTTACTCGAATACACGCGACATGACCTGCGCTTCACTCCGGACGCTTCCTGTCAGACGACCAGGAGGTTGCCGGGGTAGGAGAAGGCGGGGTCGGGTTCGTCGGGTGGCATGTCTGCTCGCAGCGCCGCCCACTCCAGGGATTGGCGCCATTGTTCGTGTTCGTCGCGTTCGTGATCGAGCTCGACCTTGGCCCAGTACGCGTCATGGGGGTCGTCGGCCTGGATCGCCGCGACGCAGCTCCGCGACCCGGTGCCGGGGTCAGCGGGCGCGGGTCAGCCACCGCCCGCTCCGCCCGCAACCGTTCCAGATGTCGGTCGTACGAGCCGTGGGTGCGGTCCCACACCACGAACCGGCCCGCTCGTCCGGGGTGGCACGCACCGCGGCGACGTAGCGGCGGTCGTGCACGATCGTGTGATGGCGCTGACAGAGCAGGGCAGCGTTGTCCAGGTCCGTGGCGCCCCCGTCGAGCCAGTGCACCACGTGATGCGCCTGCGTCCACGCCGCGGGTGCAGTGCACCCCGGGTACGTGCACCCGCGGTCGCGCCGCAGCAACGCCCGCCGCTGCGCCCGGGTGAACAACCGCGCCACCCGCCCCACGTCCAACGCCTCCCCGGCCGTGCCGAGCACGTGCGGGACCAACGCCGCCGCACACGCCAACCGGCGCACCACCGCGGGGGAGAGGATCACCCCGGTGGCCGTCGACCCGGCCACCTCCCCCGAACCCGTCCCGTCGCGCAAGTCGTCCAGGTCCATGATCACGTGCACCGCAGCCCCCGACCCCGCGGCACCATCAGCGCCGCCGCGCTCGTCAGCGTCCGCTGCGGCGAAACGGCGGCACACGTCCGACAGCGCCTCCACCCGCCGCTGCCCCGCACTGCGCAGGTCCCGCTCACCGGTCTCCTCGTTCGGTGCCGGCGCGGACAACGGCCCGATCGCGGCCTCCAGCACGCCAGCCTGCTCCGGGGTCATCCACAACTCGTACTGCGTCAGATCCCCCGACTCCACCACCGGCATGGACAGCTTCGCTGCCCGCTTCAGCCGGTCCTGGAGGTCATCCAGGGCGCCCGGCACGCCGTACTTCGCCAGGAACGCCGGCCGCAACGTGCGCATCGCGCCCGTACCCCACGGCACCCCCAACGCCAACAGACCCTGCATCACCGTCGCCCGGACCTCCTCACCCTCCAGGTGAGGGTCCACCCGTCCCAGCTCCCGCAACGCCGCTCCGGCCAGCCTCGGCGACACCTCCCCCGAGGTCACCCCACCCCAGAGCACCCCCAACGCCGACTCCGGATCCGGGCCAGCTCCTTCACCCTGGCCGCGCCACAGCGCCCCCTTCGGTGCGACCCGGCACGCCAGCTTCGCGACATCCCCCGCACCACCCTGCCGCAACGACGGCGCGTGCTCACGCACCCACCCGTGTGCCTCCCCCGGCGCCACCTCGCCACGCCCGACAGCCTCCACCGTCAGCACCGCCCGCGCCGCGCCCGCCTTCGCCGCGACCGCGTCCGACCAGCTCCATCAGCTCGGCCAGCTCCGCACCCGACGCGGACCCCACCACCGAAGCGAAATCCTCGAGCGCGTCGCGGGCGCCCTCCAACGCCGAGCGCCGCTCCCCCAGACCACATCCCCCGATGTCCATACCCCAACCATAACCGAACACGTGTTCGATGGCCAAACCCACGGCGCCGCGGGTTCAAATTCGGCAGAACGCGGCTCCCACCTCAGCAGAACCCAGCCGAAGCGTTCAGATCAGGTCCAGCTGTCGTAGCAGCGAGAGGTCGTCCCCGATGATCCACCGCTCGACGACCCGTCCGACGTTGTCGAAGCGGCGGAAGGTCATCGCCTCCCACGTGAGCACCCGACCGGTCGGTGCGGCACCCCGCAACACACCCAGGTGGGTGCCGGTGTAGCGGATGCGGACTGCCAGCAGGTCGTCCTCCGCGACGATGGCCTGCACCAGTGCCTGCACGTCGGGCAGCGCCCGACGGATCTCCGTCAGCACCTCATGATGACCGGCGACATCAGGCGTGACATGGTCCGGAAGGCCGTGGACGACCGCGCCCGGGGCGTAGATCGCGAGGTAGCCCGCGAGGTCACCGCGGTTGAGGGCATTGACGGCGTCGAGGGTGCGGGCCTTGTTGAGCTGGGCGTCCATACCTGCAGTTTCCGCCCCGCGACCGCGCCCGACAATGGTGCCGTCGTGTGATGTTCGCCGGGACCGGAGCCCCGTCATCGCGGGCCCGGTCGACCCGCCCTTCGGCCCACACCGGCTCGTCGCTCGCGACCACGCGGCCATCCGCCCGGAACACGAGGAACCGGTCGAGCCCTCGGGCGAACCACCGGTCGTGGGTCACCGCGAGCACGGTGCCCTCGAACGCCTCCAGCGCGTCCTCGAGCGCCTCGGCCGAGTGCAGGTCGAGGTTGTCCGTCGGCTCGTCGAGCAGCAGCAGCGTCGCCCCCGACAGCTCGAGGAGCAGGATCTGCAGCCGCGCCTGCTGCCCACCGGACAGCGACTCGAAGGTCTGCTCCGACGCACGCGCCAACCCGTACCGGTCGAGGGCGCGGGCGGCGACCTCGCGCGGCATCCCAGCGCGGTGGTCGTCACCGCGGTGCAGGATCTCGAGCAGGGTGCGCCCGTGCAGGGACGCGTGGTCGTGGGTCTGGGCGAACCAACCCGGCCGCACCCGCGAGCCCAGGACGACACGACCTGCGTGCTCGACCGGGGCCGGCCGGATGTCCCCCACCGGCTCGTGCTCCCGGTCGGGGTCACTGCCCCCCGCGGCCAGCAGGCGCAGGAAGTGCGACTTGCCCGAGCCGTTGCTCCCGAGCACCCCGACCCGCTCACCGAACCAGATCTCGGCATCGAAGGGCTTCATCAGCTGGCCCCCGTCGACCCGCAGCTCGAGACCGGTGGCGATCACCGCCCGCTTGGCCGTGCGCCCACCCGTCAGGCGCATCGAGACCTTCTGCCGCAGCGGAACGGCCTCCGGCGGCCCGGCCTCCTCGAACTTGCGCAGACGCGTCTCGGCCGCCTGGAGCCGCGAGGCCATCCCGTCGTTGTAGGCCGCCTTCTGGCGGTACATGACCACGAGGGTCTTGATCTTCGCGTGCTCCTCGTCCCAGCGGCGGCGCAGCTCGTCGAGGCGGTCGTTGCGGTCGGCCCGCGCCGCGTCGTAGGTCGAGAAGCGCCCGGGATGGACCCACACGGTGTTGCCGCCGTGGCTGGGCTCCAGCGTCGCGATCCTCGTCGCCACCCGGTCGAGCAGCTCGCGGTCGTGGCTGACGAACAGCACGGTCTTCGGCGACTCGATGAGACGCTCCTCGAGCCAGCGCTTGGCCGGCACGTCGAGGTAGTTGTCCGGCTCGTCGAGAACCAGGACCTCCTCCGGCCCGCGCAGCAGCGACTCGAGCACGAGCCGCTTCTGCTCCCCGCCGGACAACGTCGACACCCTGCGCCACTGGGCCTGCTCGAAGGGAGTGCCGAGAGCCGCCACCGTGCAGACGTCCCAGTGCGTCTCCCAGTCGTAGCCGCCGACGTCGCCCCAGTCGGCGAGCGCCTGCGCGTAGTCCAGCTGGTCGGCCTCGGTGTCGTGCTCCATCATCGCGAGCTCGGTGCGGTCGATCTCAGCAGCCGCCAGCCGCACCGGGTCGGGCGCCACCGACACGAGCAGGTCGCGCACCGTGGTGTCGTCGCGCACCTTGCCGATGAACTGGCGCATCACCCCGAGGCCGCCGCTGCGGGTCACGGCCCCCTCGGATGCCGTGAGGTCACCCGCCAGGATGCGCAACAGGGTCGTCTTGCCGGTGCCGTTCGGGCCGATGAGCGCGACCTTGGCCCCCTCCCCCACCCGGAAGGTGACGTCACGCAGCAGCTGCCGCCCGTCCGGCAGGGAGAAGCACACGGTGTTCACGTCGAGATGGCCCACGAGGCACCAGTGTCCCCGACGTCGGGCGGGGATCTCATCCGACTTTGCTCCGGCCGTCGTCCGGCGCGTGGCAGGTCTCAGTGCAGGAGGGTCTTCAGGAGGATGAAGACGACGCCGAACATGCCGGCGACGACGGTGGAGACCACCCGCTCGCGGGTGGTGAGCCGCCCATCGCGTCCGACGGCCCAGCCGGCCACGCACAGCAGCAAGGTGCTACACGTCAGCGCTGCGAGCACGGCGGTCGTCAGCTCGGCACCGAACACGCTCGTCACCGCGAGCACGACGAGCGGGAGGGTCGAGGCGGTCACCATCTCCCACCCGTGGGTCAGCTGGTGGCGAACGGTCGTCCAGTTCGGTCGGTGCCCCTCGTGGACGCGCTCGGCGACGATGCGGGAGTACCGCTCCGCCCCCCAGTAGATGGTGAGGGTGACGACCACGGCCAAGATCACCTGGTAGGCCTTCTCCGCGTGCGAGGCCGACATCACCGCGGAACCGACGATGACGCCGTAGATACCGGATGCCGTGGCCTCCTCGTTGTGTCGGGTCACGTGGATGGACCTGGGCACCATCGGTGACCAGTCGGCTTCGGGGGACATCAGGGCACTCCTTCTCGACCGTCAAGGGGTAACTCTCTGGTCGATCGTGCCATCTCGGCCCGGCCCGCGAGATCGGCATCCCGCGGATAGACGACCTCCTCGAGTGAGAGGCCGTGGGGCGGCATCACCCGCACCCGGGGGTCGCGCACCCCACCGACCAGCACGGCGGCGGGCACCTCCACCCCGAGGCGGCCCTCCCCGACCGGCACGACGGAGCCCACGAGAGCACGAACCATGCTGTGGCAGAACGCATCCGCGACGACCGTGCCTTCGATGGTCCCGTCCGCGGCCCGCGCCCACCGGTGGTCGAGCAGCGTCCGCACGGTGGTGGCACCCTCACGACGCCGGCAGAAGGCCGCGAAGTCGTGCAGCCCGAGCAGGGTCTGCGCCGCCTCGTCCATGCGCGCGACGTCGAGCGGGCCGCGGACGAGCACGGTGTCGTGCCGGCGCAGCGGGTCGAGCAGCGCCGGGTCGTCGCACAGCCGGTAGAGGTACCGGCGGCGCAGCGCCGAGAACCGGGCGTCGAACCCCTCCGGCGCCCGCGTGACGGCCCGGATGCCGACGTCGGCAGGCAGGATGCCGCGCAGCCGGGTGGCCGCGGCCTCCTCCGGAGGGCGCGCGGAGCGACCGCTCACGGCATCCCAGGCCTGCTCGTCGATGTCGGCGTGGGCGACCTGACCGCGGGCGTGCACCCCGGCATCCGTGCGGCCTGCGACGACCAGGCGCACCGGCTCGGGGCTGCGCAGGATGGTCGTGAGTGCCTCGCTGAGCACGCCCTCGACGGTGCGCCGCCCCGGCTGGGCCGCCCACCCGGAGAACGCCGTCCCGTCGTAGGACAGGTCGATCCGGATCCGCAGCGTCACCGCGCCAGCGTAGTCCGCGTGGCATCCGGACGGTGGCGCGCCGCAGGGCCACGATGGGCCCGTGAGCGCCCCGACGACCGACCTGCAGCAGGTCCGCACCCACCGCATCGCCATCGCCGGGGCCTTCCTCGTGCAGGGCCTGCTCTTCATCTCGCTGACGCTTCGGCTGCCGCAGCTCAAGGAGCTGTTCGAGCTCTCCGAACTCACCCTGGCCGGGCTGATGCTGCTGCTCGTCCTCCTCGCGGGGGCGGGCTCGGTGGCCGCCGAGCTGCTCGCGCGCCGTAGGGACAGCGCCCTGTCGCTGCGGTTCGCCCTCGTCCTCGTGGCCGTGGGGGTGCTCGTCATCGGCCAGGCGTCCCGGGGCGAGGGCTCGCTGCCGCTGCTGGTCGTGGGCATGGCCGTCTACGGTCTCGGGCTGGGAGGCAACGACGCAGCGGCCAACATGCAGGCCGTCGCCGTCGAGCACCGCCTCGGCCGCCCCGTCCTGCCGTCCTTCCACGCGGCGTGGACCGCAGGTGGTCTCGTGGCCACGCTGGGCGCGATCGCCCTGCCCGACGCGAGCATCGCGACCGGATCGCTCGTCCTCGCCGTGTTCCCCATCGCCCTGCTGAGGGCTCCGTTCGTCCGGCGCGACCACGGAGCGCCCTCGACCGCGCCCGACCCGGGCGCCGTCGGGGTGCGGTGGCGAACCGTGTGGCTCGTGGGCCTGGGCCTCGTGGTCTTCTACGCCGTCGACACCGCGGTCACGGCGTGGGGCCCGATCTACCTCAGCAGCGACGACGTGTTCACCGACCCGCCCACCTCGCCGGCGATGTACGCGCTCGCGACGCTGCCCTACCTCGTGGCGGTCCTGTTGGCGCGGGCCGTCGGGGATGCCGCCACGGCTCGCTTCGGTGCGCCCACCGTCGTCCGGGTCGGGGCCGTCACGGCCTTCGTCGGGCTCGCCGTCGTCGTCTTCGCGCCGGCGTCGTCGTGGCCGGTGGCGATCGTCGGGTTCTTCGTCGTCGGGCTCGGGGTCGCCGCGATCGCGCCGCTGGCCTTCTCGGCGGCGGCGCGGGTCGCCGGCGAGGGCGCTGACCCCGCGCTGCACCGGGCCCGCGTCGACGCCGTCGTCGCGCGGTTCAACCAGTTCAACTACGCCGGAGCCCTCATCGGGTCGGTGCTGACGGGAGCGCTCGGGTCGAGCTCGCTGCGGGTGGGCTTCGCGGTGCCCATGGTGCTCGTCCTGGCCCTCGTGCCGCTCGCCCGGCACTTCGCGACCGCCGGCCCGGCTGACTGACTGACTGACGTTCCGGATGCCGGAACGGCCCCCTCCCGCAGTGGGAGAGGGCCGTTCACGGCATCCGACGTCTTCAGGGAGACTCAGGCCTCGTCGTCGACGTCCTGCTTGGCGGCGCCACCGGCCGGCTCGAAGCCCGCGGCCTCAGCGGCCTCGGCGTCCTTGAACCAGAACTCGGCGTGCGTCTGCGAGTACCACTGCGAACCCTCGACGTGGTACTTGCCCGAGTCGGCGTTGCCCTTGACGGTGTAACCGTCGGGGCCGGAGCCGTCCTCGTCCGCGGCCACGGCGCCCTCGGGGAGGGCCACCGCCGCTGCGGCCTCGGATGCCGGGGTGTCGGTCGCGTTGTCGTCGAGGGTCAGCTCGGCGGCGTCGTCAGCCTCGGCGGCCGCGGGGGCGGTCTTCTTGGCGGAGTCCTTCTTGGCCGAGTCCTTGGCGGCACGCTTGGTCGCAGCCTCGGCCTCCTTGACGGTGGCCTTCTTGGCGACGGGCTCGCGGACGAGCTCGATGACCGCCATGGGGGCGTTGTCACCCTTGCGGGCGCCGATCTTCGTGATGCGGGTGTAGCCGCCGTTGCGCTCGGCCATGTCGGGCCCGATCTCGACGAAGAGACGGTGCACGACACCCTTGTCACGGATGACGGTCATCACCCGGCGACGGGCGTGGAGGTCACCGCGCTTGGCGAAGGTGATGAGGCGCTCGGCGAGCGGGCGAAGGCGCTTGGCCTTGGCCTCGGTCGTCGTGATGGAGTCGTGCTCGAAGAGCGAGGTCGCGAGGTTCGCGAGGATGAGCCGCTCGTGAGCGGGACCGCCTCCGAGACGGGGACCCTTGGTGGGGGTGGGCATTGCTGTTCTCCTTGGTTAATCTGCCTGGAGGCGTGGTCAGAGCTGCTCGTCTTCGGCGTACGCCGCGTCGTCCTCGCCCTCACCGAAGGTGAAGTCGTCGTAGCGGTCGGCGATGAGGCTGGGGTCGAAGCCGGGAGGGCTGTCCTTGAGCGCCAGGCCCATGCCGGCGAGCTTGGCCTTGACCTCGTCGATCGACTTCGCACCGAAGTTGCGGATGTCGAGCAGGTCGGCCTCGCTGCGCCCCACGAGCTCGCCCACGGTGTGGATGCCCTCGCGCTTGAGGCAGTTGTAGGACCGCACCGTGAGGTCGAGGTCCTCGATCGGCAGGGCGAGGTCCGCGGCGAGCGCGGCGTCGGTCGGCGACGGGCCCATGTCGATGCCCTCGGCCTCGACGTTGAGCTCACGGGCCAGGCCGAACAGCTCGACGAGGGTCTTGCCGGCGGAGGCGAGCGCGTCGCGCGGCGCCATCGAGTTCTTGGTCTCGACGTCGACCACGAGGCGGTCGAAGTCGGTGCGCTGCTCGACACGGGTGGCCTCGACCTTGTAGGTCACGGTCAGCACCGGGCTGTAGATGGAGTCGATCGGGATGCGACCGATCTCCTGGTCGCCCGACTTGTTCTGCTGCGCCGAGACGTAGCCGCGACCGCGCTCGACGGTCAGCTCCATCTCGACGGTGCCCTTGTCGTTCAGGGTCGCGATGTGCAGGTCGCTGTTGTGGATCTCCACACCGGCCGGCGGGGCGATGTCGGCAGCGGTGACCGCGCCGGCACCCTGCTTGCGCAGGTACATCACGACGGGCTCGTCGTGCTCGCTGGAGACGACCAGGCCCTTGACGTTGAGGATGATCTCGGTGACGTCCTCCTTGACCCCGGGGATCGTGGAGAACTCGTGGAGCACGCCGTCGACGCGGATGCTCGTGACGGCCGCACCGGGGATGCTCGAGAGCAGGGTGCGACGAAGCGAGTTCCCGAGCGTGTAGCCGAAGCCGGGCTCGAGGGGCTCGATGGCGAAACGGCTCCGGTTCTCGGAGACGACGTCCTCGGAGAGGACTGGACGCTGTGCGATGAGCACGGTGATTCTTCCTTCCCACGGGCGACCGCTATATGACGCCTCGTGATGCCGGGCGCGGACCCGGCTGCGCAGCACACCTCTGTCCGTGGTGCCGCGCACCGTGCGGCCGGGGCCGCCCGCTCGAAGTGAGCGGACGGCATCCGGCGCGCGGGGGTGGTAAGGGGGCGGAGCCCCCGGAGGACTAGTTCTTGGAGTAGAACTCGACGATGAGCTGCTCGGTGAGGACCGTGTCGATCTGGGCCCGCGTCGGCAGCTGGTGGATGAGGATCTGCAGCGAGCCCGGGACGACCTGGAGCCAGGCCGGGACGGGGCGGTCGCCGTAGGTCTCACGCGCCACCTGGAGGGGGAGCGTCTCGACCGACTGCTTGCGCACGGTGATGATGTCGTACTGCTCGACGCGGTACGAGGGCACGTCGACGCGCACGCCGTTGACCTCGAAGTGGCCGTGCGTCACGAGCTGGCGCGACTGACGACGCGTGCGGGCGAGCCCGGCGCGGTAGACGACGTTGTCGAGACGGGACTCGAGGATCGTCAGGATGTTCTCACCGGTCTTGCCGGGGCGGTTGGCCGCCTCCTTGTAGTACCGGCGGAACTGCTTCTCCATGACGCCGTAGGTGAAGCGAGCCTTCTGCTTCTCCTGCAGCTGGGTGAGGTACTCCTTCTCCTGGATCCGGCGACGGCCGTGCTGGCCGGGCGGGAAGGGACGGAGGTCGAAGTTCTTGTCGCCGCCGACGAGGTCGGTCTTGAGCCGGCGCGACTTCTTGGTGATGGGTCCGGTGTAACGGGCCATTGCTCTCTCTTACCTTTCGCGAAGTCTCTTGGCGCTCAGACGCGGCGGCGCTTGGGCGGGCGAACACCGTTGTGCGGGCTCGGGGTGACGTCCTGGATCGAACCGACCTCGAGGCCGGCTGCGGTCAGGGAACGGATGGCGGTCTCGCGACCGGAGCCCGGGCCCTTGACGAAGACGTCGACCTTGCGCATGCCGTGCTCCATGGCGCGACGCGCAGCAGCCTCGGCCGCGGTCTGCGCGGCATACGGCGTGGACTTGCGGGAACCCTTGAAGCCCACCTGGCCGGCAGAGGCCCAGGCGATGACGGCCCCGGTGGGGTCGGTGATCGAGATGATCGTGTTGTTGAACGTGCTCTTGATGTGGGCCTGGCCCACTGCGACGTTCTTCTTCTCCTTGCGGCGCACCTTCTTGGCGCCCGCCGTACGGCCCTTGGGAGGCATGTGCTCTCTTTCCTACGAGTTCTTCGGAAGCGGTGAGGTCGGCTGTCGGTAGCACGACGGAAGGCGAAGCCCTCCGTGCGTCACTTACCGGCCTTCTTCTTGCCGGCCACGGTGCGCTTGGGGCCCTTGCGGGTGCGCGCGTTGGTCTTGGTGCGCTGACCGCGCACCGGGAGGCCGCGACGGTGGCGAATGCCCTCGTACGAGCCGATCTCCACCTTGCGGCGGATGTCCGACTGCACCTCGCGGCGCAGGTCGCCCTCGACCTTGAGGTTGTCGTCGATCCAGTCGCGCAGCTTGACGAGCTCTTCGTCGCCGAGGTCCTTGACGCGGGTGTCGGGGTTGACCCCGGTCGCCGCGAGGGCCTTCTGTGCGCTGGTCCGACCGACTCCGAAGATGTAGGTCAGTGCGACCTCGACGCGCTTCTCGCGCGGGAGGTCCACTCCAACTAGACGTGCCATCTGTGGATGGTTTCCTTTTCTGGGTGTCCGGAGGTCTGGCGCAGCCACCGGTCCGGCCCATCCTGGTCCGGTCCTCGGCCTCCGGGCCGAGGGTGACATCCCGTGCCCACCTGCGAGTTCCAGGTGACCCAGCGGGGGTCGGGTGCTGCGTGCTTCTTCGTGGTGCGTGTGCTCGAAGTCCGGGGACTCGTGCGGCCTCTCGCGAGGCGGTGGTGCGGTGCAGGCCTGACTCGCGTCAGCCCTGGCGCTGCTTGTGGCGCAGGTTCTCGCAGATCACCATGACCCGACCGTTACGGCGGATCACCTTGCACTTGTCACAGATCTTCTTGACGCTCGGCTGAACCTTCATGTCGCCTTTGCTGTCTTGTCGAGGTGTGGATTTAGCGGTAGCGGAAGACGATGCGGCCACGGGTCAGGTCGTAGGGGCTGAGCTCCACCACTACTCGGTCCTCGGGGAGGATCCGGATGTAGTGCTGGCGCATCTTCCCTGAGATGTGCGCGAGAACCTTGTGACCGTTCGTGAGCTCGACCCGAAACATTGCGTTCGGGAGAGCCTCGACGATCGTGCCCTCGATCTCGATGACGCCGTCCTTCTTGGCCATACCCTCTCAATCCGCTGTTGGGCGACTCTTTCGTGGTGTCGATCCGCCCATGGAAATCGGCCCCGTACTGCTCTCGCAGGGTTGCACCCATGCTCGAACGCACACGTGACCGACGCTCAAGACTACGGGACAAGCGGCCACACCACGAAATCGCCCGGATGCCGTCAGCCCTCTCCGCCACGGCCGCCGGGCGCAGCGTCGCGCAGGGTGGCCGGGTGAGCGTGCGCATCGCCATCGTGGGCGACCTCAACCCGTCCTACCCGAGCCACCGAGAGCTGGACGCCGCTCGCCCGCTGCTCGGCCCGGACGTCGAGACCGTCTGGATCGGCACGACCGACCCGCGCATCGACCACCTCGCCGAGATGGGCGTCGACGGCGTGTGGCTGGCCCCCGGGTCCCCCTACGCCGACGACGCGGCAGCGCTGCGGGTGATCCGCTGGGCGCGTGAGTACGGGATCCCGTTCCTCGGCACCTGCGGAGGGCTGCAGTACGCGGTCATCGAGTTCTCGCGCACGGTGCTCGGCTGGCCGGCGACGCACGCCGAGGTCGACGGCCCGGACGCCTCGAACGCCGTCGCGCAGCTGGCGTGCAGCCTCCAGGGCCAGGAACGCACCGTGACCCCCGTGCCCGGCACCCGGTTCGCGAACCTCGTCGGCGGGCAGCCGTTCGTCGGCACGCACTACTGCGACTACGGGCCCACCGAGCAGACCCTGCACGCCCTGACCCGGCACGGCTGGGTCGTCGAGGCCACCGCACCCGACGCCCCGGTCGAGGTGCTCAGCCTGTGGAACCACCCGTTCTTCGTGCTCTCGCTCTTCCAGCCGCAGATCGGCGCCCTGGCGGGGAGGGCACCGCACCCACTGCTGTTCGCCTTCGTCGACGTCGCCCGCCAGCGGTCGCGGGAGCGCGAGTGGGCGGATGCCGTGAGCGCGCAGCAGAGCGCCCTCGCCGCGGCCGAGGCCGAGCCGCGCCCCTACGTGCACCAGATGCGCGGCCCGCGCCACCGCTGGTGGCGCCCGCTGCTCGCCGCCCTCGTCGGCACGCTCTCCTGGCTCCTGCTCCTCGCGGTCCTCACGGCGGGGTTCGGGGTGGCCGGGCTCATCCCGGAGACCGTCGACGGTTTCGCCACCGACCCGTGGGCGTCCCTGTACGGCAACCTCGTCCTTGCTGCCCTCATCCCCGCGACCCTCCTCGCCCTGTGGGTGGGCCATCGGCGCAGCCCGTGGCGGGTGTTCTCGGTCGCCGGGCGCTTCCGGTGGGGCTGGGCGTTGGTCTGCATGGCCGTCGTGCTGCCCATCTGGGCGGTCTACCTCGCCGTCAGCTGGGTGGTCTTCGAGCAGGAGGTGCTGCCCCGGCCCGAGCAGTGGCTCGCCCTGATCGTCGTCTGCCTGCTCACCACACCCCTGCAGGCCGTCGGCGAGGAGGTGGCGTTCCGCGGCGGGCTCGTGCAGAGCATCGGGTCCTGGTTCCGCTCACCCGTGGTCGCCCTCGTCGTGACCACGGTGATCTCGACGGCGGCCTTCGCCCTGGCCCACGGGTCCCTCGACCCGTGGATCCTCATCGAGCTCGGGTCGCTCGCCGTCTTCGGCTGCTATCTCGCGTGGCGCACGGGTGGGCTCGAGGCCGTCATCGTCATCCACGTGGTCAACAACGTGCTGATCCTCAGTTCCGGGGCATTGCTCGGCGGGCTCGAGGAGTCCTACGTCGACGGCGCGAGCACCGGGTCGCCGGTCTCGGCCGTCATGAACCTCGTCGTGACCGGGGCGACGACCGCCGTGCTGCTGTGGCTGGCCCGGCGGCGCGGCATCGCCCCGGCGGGCTGGCTCACCCCGGCCCGCGGCTGAGCGTCGCGACGAACTGCTCGAGGATGCGGGCGGCGCCGTCGACGGCGCTCAGCTCGCCGGCCCGCACCGCCGCCTCGATCGCCGCGCGCTCGCCGCGCGCTCCGGAGGTGTCGCGCACGGCATCCGAGAGGTGTGCGTCGACCATCGCCCACATCCAGTCCTGCTGCTGGCGCGCGCGGCGGACCTCGAGCGAACCCTCGGACTCCAGGTGGGCCCGGTGCTCGAGCACCGCCGCCCACACCTCGTCCAGCCCGGCCCCGGTCATCGCCGAGCAGGTCAGCACCGGAGGACGTCGCGCCGAGGCGCCCGGCATCATCAGCCGCATCGCCCCCGCGAGCTCACGCGCCGCCACCCTCGCCGCGGCCTCGCCGTCTCCGTCGGCCTTGTTCACGGCGATGACGTCAGCCAGTTCGAGGATGCCGCGCTTGATGCCCTGCAGCTGGTCACCCGCGCGCGCGAGCGTCAGCAGCAGGAACGTGTCGACCATCTCCGAGACGGCGATCTCGTTCTGCCCCACCCCGACCGTCTCCACGATGACGACGTCGTAGCCCGCGGCCTCGAGCACGAGCATCGACTCGCGCGTCGCGCGGGCCACTCCCCCGAGGTGCCGGCCGGACGGGCTCGGCCGCACGAACGCCCCCTCGCGTGAGGCAAAGGCAGCCATCCGAGTCCGGTCCCCGAGGATCGAGCCGCCGGTGCGGCGGCTCGACGGGTCGACGGCGACGACGGCGACCCGGTGGCCGCGGTCGAGCAGCCGGCATCCCATCGCGTCGATGAACGTCGACTTCCCGGCACCGGGCACCCCGCTGATGCCGACGCGCACCGCACCACCCGTGGATGCCGTGAGCTCTCGGACCAGCGCACCCGCCTGTTCGCGGTGGTCGCCCCTGCTGGACTCCACGAGCGTGATCGCCCGCGCGATGTCCGCCCGCGACCCGGCGCGGACCGCCTCGGCGAGCGCGGCGACGTCGACTGGCTTCGGCACGCGCCCGAGCCTAGGCGTCGGCGGACTCGGCAGCGGCGAGCCGCTGCCGCAGGTCGCCGATCAGCTCGATCGCCGCGGTGCTGATGACGGTGCCGGGCGGGTAGATCGCATCGGCCCCGGCGGCACGCAGTGCCTCGAAGTCCTGGGCGGGGATCACCCCGCCGACGACGATCATGAGGTCCTCACGGCCCAGGGCGTCGAGCTCACTGCGCAGGGCCGGCACGAGCGTGAGGTGGCCGGCCGCGAGCGAGCTGACCCCGACGACGTGCACGTCGGCCTCGACGGCCTGGCGGGCGACCTCGGCCGGGGTCTGGAACAGCGGGCCCACGTCGACGTCGAACCCGAGGTCGGCGAACGCCGTGGAGATGACCTTCTGCCCGCGGTCGTGGCCGTCCTGGCCCATCTTCGCGACGAGGATGCGGGGGCGCCGGCCCTGCTCGGCCTCGAACTCCTCGACCAGGCCCTGGGCGCGCAGGACGCTCTCGTCCTGACCTGCCTCGGCGCTGTACACGCCCCCGATCGTACGGATCTGCGCGGTGTACCGGCCGAAGACCTCCTCCATCGCCGCCGACATCTCCCCGACGGTGGCCATGGCCCGCGCGGCATCGATCGCGAGGGCGAGCAGGTTCGTGGCGAGCGTTCCGTCGGAACCCGAGCGTGCGGCATCCGTCATGCGCGTCAGCGCGGCCCTGGTGGCGGCCTCGTCGCGCTCGGCGCGCAGCCGCTCGAGCTTGGCGACCTGGCTGACGCGGACGGCGGCGTTGTCGACCCTGAGCACCTCGATCGGCTCGTCCTCGTCGACCGGGTACCGGTTGACGCCGATGACCGGCTGCTGCCCCGAGTCGATGCGCGCCTGGGTGCGGGCCGCCGCCTCCTCGATGCGCATCTTCGGGATGCCGGCCTCGATCGCCTTCGCCATGCCGCCCGCGGCCTCGACCTCCTCGATGTGCTGCCACGCCCGGCGGGCGAGGTCGTGGGTGAGCCGCTCGACGTAGGCCGATCCCGCCCAGGGGTCGATGACGCGCGTCGTGCCCGACTCCTGCTGGAGGACGAGCTGGGTGTTGCGGGCGATGCGCGCCGAGAAGTCGGTCGGCAGCGCGATGGCCTCGTCGAGGGCGTTGGTGTGCAGGCTCTGGGTGTGTCCCTGGGTCGAGGCCATCGCCTCGACGCACGTGCGCACGACGTTGTTGAACACGTCCTGCGCGGTGAGCGACCAGCCCGAGGTCTGGCTGTGGGTGCGAAGGGACAGCGACTTCGGGTTGCTCGCGCCCTGCTCGGTGACCAGGCGCGCCCAGAGCAGGCGCGCGGCCCGCATCTTGGCGACCTCCATGAAGAAGTTCATCCCGATGGCCCAGAAGAAGGACAACCGCGGGGCGAACGCGTCGACGTCGAGGCCGACGCCCTTGCCGGCGCGCAGGTACTCCACGCCGTCGGCGAGGGTGTACGCGAGCTCGAGGTCCTGCGTGGCCCCGGCCTCCTGCATGTGGTAGCCGGAGATCGAGATCGAGTTGAACCGCGGCATCTGCTGGCTCGTGAACGCGAAGATGTCGCTGATGATCCGCATCGACGGCTCGGGCGGGTAGATGTAGGTGTTGCGGACCATGAACTCCTTGAGGATGTCGTTCTGGATGGTCCCGGTGAGCTGGGCGGGGGCGACACCCTGCTCCTCCGCGGCGACGACGAACAGCGCGAGGATCGGGATGACCGCGCCGTTCATCGTCATCGACACCGACATCTGGTCGAGCGGGATGCGGTCGAACAGGGTGCGCATGTCGTAGATCGAGTCGATCGCGACACCGGCCATGCCGACGTCGCCGGTCACCCGCGGGTGGTCGGAGTCGTAGCCGCGGTGGGTCGCGAGGTCGAACGCGACCGACAACCCCTTCTGGCCGGCCGCGAGGTTGCGCCGGTAGAACGCGTTGGACTCCTCGGCGGTGGAGAAGCCGGCGTACTGGCGGATCGTCCACGGCTGGGTCGTGTACATCGTCGGGTAGGGCCCGCGCAGGTAGGGCGGGGCACCGGGCACGGTGTGCAGGAAGTCGAGCCCGTCGAGGTCCTCCTCGGTGTACACGGGCTTGACGGGGATCTGCTCCGGCGTGAGCCACGGCTCCCCCGGCGAGCTCGCGGCCGCCGCGGGGTCGACGGCCGGGCGCCCGTCGCCGAGGTCGACGGAGGTGAAGTCGGGGACGGCGCTCATCGGGACCCTTCCGTCGTGGTGCCGTTGTCGGCGGGTTGGCCGACGGGGTCGAGCCGGTCGAGCAGGTCGGACAGGAACGCGACGACGTCGATGCCGTCGTGCACGTCGCCGTCGACCGCACCCGCTGCGTCGCCGAGCTCGCTCGCCCGGCCGGCGACGATCACGGTGCCCACCCCGGCCTCGCGCAGGGCGGCGATCGCGGCGGCGCCGTGCTCGGCATACCCGCTGCGGCTCGACGCGAGGATGGCGACGGGCGCCCCCTCCTCGACCGTGCCGATGCCACCCGCGGCGAGCAGGTTGGTGACGAAGGCCTGGCGGGCGCCGAAGTCACGACGCGTCCCGAGGGTGTGGACGATGACGGCGGGCCCACCGAGCGCTCGGGCGCGGTCACGCAGCGCCTCGTATGCCGTCGCGTCGCGTCTCGGGGCCAACGCACCTGCCGCGGTCGGCAGGTCGACGCGGGGCCTGCGGACCGGGGTGGTCTCGCCGACGAGCGGGTACATCGAGACCCCGGTGAGGGGGCGGGCGCGGGTGGCGAGGTCGCGCTCACGGTGCGCCACGGCATCCGAGACCCAGGAGGTGTACAGCCCGTCGGCCAGCGCGCGGACGGCGCCACCGTCGCGTTCGACCTCCTGGAAGCGGGCCCACACGGCCGCGGCGAGGTCGTCGGTGAGGGACTCGAGATACCAGGAGCCGCCTCCGGGGTCGGTGACCCGGCCGATGTTGGACTCGTCGGCGAGCAGGATCTGGGTGTTGCGCGCGAGCCTGCGGCCGAGGCGCTCGGGCAGACCGAGGACGGTGTCGAAGGGCAGCACGGTGATGGCGTCGGCCCCACCGAGGGAGGCACCGAAGGCCGCGAGGGTGCTGCGCAGGACGTTGACCCACGGGTCCTCGCGGGTGAACATCCGCAGGCTCGTCACGGCATGGGTGCGAGCGCCGCGGCCGGCCTCGGGCACGCCGCACAGCTCGCCGACCCGGGCCCAGACCCGGCGCAGGGCCCGCAGTGCGGCCGCGGTGAGGAACTGGTCCGCCGTCGCGCCGAGTCGGAACTCGACCTGCCCGAAAGCCGTGGCGAGCGGGATGCCGGCCGCCTCGAGGTGTCGCACGTAGGCCACCCCCGTGGCCACCGCCGCGGCCAGCGCGTCGACGTCGGTGGCGCCGGCGTCGTGGAGGACGGTGGCGTCGACCGTGATGGCCCGCCAACCCGCCCGTGTCTGCGCTGCTCGCACGAGTTCGGCGAGCGGGCCGAGGTCGGGCGTCGTGCCGAGCCGGGCGGCTGCGGCGAGCGGGTCGAGGCCGAGGTTCCCGCCGGCGCTGGGTCGGTCGCCGACGTGGTCGAGCAGGGCCTGGGCGGCGTCGACCTGGTGGGTGTGCGAGGAGACCACCACCGGGGCGAGGTCCAGGCGCACCTCGGCGAGGGCCTCGGGGAGGTCGGCGACAGCAACCCCGTCGTCACCGACGTGCAGCCACACGGAGGTCACACCGTGCTCGAGGTCGTCGAGCACGGCCGCTCTCGTGACGCCGGCATCCGGGTCGTCGTGTCGCTGACGGACGTCCCAGGGCGCGGTGGCATCGCGCACCACGCGACCGCGCGTGAACGGCATCCGACCTGCGGTGCCGAGGGGTCGGTCCTCGTGGAGGTAGACGGCGTCGACGTCGAGACCGCCCTCGAGGTGGCGGCGCAGCGCCTGCTCGGCGGCGGCTCCGTCGAGGTGCGCGTCGGGTGCGCGGCCCTTGTTGAGGACGGCGGCGACGAGCTGCTGCCAGTCCTCGCGGGTGCGCTCGGGGAACCCGGCCGCGAGGTCGATGGTGCTCGGCACGGCGGACGCGTCCGACATCGTGCTCCCTTCCCGACGGTGGGCGGGGCCGCGTGGTGTGCCCCGTCAAGCCACCCTAACGGCGGCGCGGCGGGGGGTCACCGAGAGATCGGGCACACCGGCGGGCCCTGCGGTCGGCGGGTTCTGCGCGTCGCCGAACGGGTCGCCGTCGCGGCCAGGCGGGTCAGGCTGGCTCAGGCGGGGTCGATGGCGACGAACGGCGTGCCGATGGCGGCCAGCCGCTCCGCACCACCGTCGATGGCCGTCAGCACGCACAGGCCGGCCGACGTCGCGGCGACCGAGTGCTCCCAGTGCGCGGCCCGGGACCGGTCGCGCGTGACCACGGTCCACTGGTCGTCGAGCACGTAGTTGTCCTGGTCGCCCAGGGCCACCATCGGCTCGATGCAGATCGTCGTGCCCTCGACGACCTTGGGGCCCTTGCCCGAGACCCGGTAGTTGGGCACGTTGGGGTCCATGTGCATCGAGGTGCCGATGCCGTGGCCGACGTAGTCCTCGACGATGCCGTACTCCCAGCCGCGCTGCTCGCCCGACGTGGTGAGGCTGTCCTCGACGGCCGCACCGACGGCGTACAGGCTGTCGCCCACCCGCAGCGCCGCGATGCCGGCCCACAGGGACGTCTCCGTGTCGTCGATGAGGGCGAGGTCCCTGGGGCTGCCGGCGTCGCGGCCCCCGACGATGACGCTGATCGCTGCGTCACCGTTCCAGAGGCCGACCTGGGCACCGCAGTCGATGGAGAGCAGGTCGCCCTCGCGCAGCACCCGGGACCCCGGCATGCCGTGGACGATCTCGTCGTTGACGCTCGTGCAGAGGGTGTGGCGGTAGCCGGGCACCAGCTGGAAGTTGGGGATGCCGCCGTGGTCGCGGATGTGGGTCTCGGCGAGGGTGTCCAGCTCGAGGGTCGTCAGGCCGGGACGCACCGCGGCGGCCAGCAGCTCGAGCGTGCGGCCGACGAGCAGACCGGCGGTGCGCATGCCGGCAAGCTGCTCGGGGCTCTTGCCCTCGCAGCGGTCACGGTTGAAAAGACCCATGCTCGAAACCCTACCCGCGCCCGGAGAGGTCCCCGTGCCACGCAGAATGAGTCGTCGCGTCAGGCGAGGGCTGAAAGGACTCGCTTGGTGACCTCGTCGACCTCGCCCAGGCCGTCGACCTCGATGAGGACGCCGCGCTCACGGAAGGTGTCCGACAGCGGCTTGGTCTCCCGGTGGTAGATGGCCATCCGCTCGCGGATGACCTCCTCGGTGTCATCTGCCCGACCCTCGACCTCGGCGCGCTTCAGGAGTCGCTGCACCACGGCATCCTCGTCGACGGTCAGCTCGAGCACGTGCTCGAGCGTGGCGCCCTGAGCCGCCAGCACCTCGTCGAGCGCCGTGACCTGGGGCAGCGTGCGGGGGTAGCCATCCAGGAGGAACCCGGCGGCGCAGTCGTCCTGGGCCAGCCGGTCCTGCACGATCGCGTTGGTCACGTCATCGCTGACGAAACCTCCCGACGCGAGGATCGCCTTGACCTGGAGCCCGAGCTCGGTCTCGTTCTTGATGTTGGCCCGGAAGATGTCACCGGTGGAGATCGCGGGGATGCCGTAGTGCTCGGCGATCCGGGCGGCCTGCGTGCCCTTGCCGGCACCGGGGGGACCGAGGATGAGAAGGCGCATCAGCGGAGGAACCCTTCGTAGTGACGCTGCTGGAGCTGGGCCTCGATCTGCTTCACCGTCTCCAGACCGACGCCCACGATGATGAGGATCGAGGTGCCGCCGAAGGGGAAGTTCTGGTTCGCGTCCACGAGGACCAGCGCGATGAGCGGGATGAGCGAGATGAGCGCGAGGTAGATCGCGCCGGGCACGGTGATCCGGGTGAGGACGTAGCTGAGGTACTCGGCCGTGGGTCGCCCGGCGCGAATACCCGGGATGAAGCCGCCGTACTTCTTCATGTTGTCGGCGACCTCGGTCGGGTTGAACGTGATCGACACGTAGAAGAACGTGAAGAACAGGATGAGGGCGGTGTACAGCCCCATGTAGCTCGGCGAGCCACCGCTCACGAGGTTGGCGTTGATCCAGTCGACCCAGCCCGGGTTGTTACCGTCGGCGCTCTGGTTGAACTGCGCGAGGAGCATCGGCAACGACATCAGCGAGCTGGCGAAGATGACCGGGATGACACCGGCCATGTTGACCTTGAGCGGGATGTACGTCGAGGTGCCGCCGTACACGCGGCGTCCCACCATCCGCTTGGCGTACTGGACGGGGATGCGGCGCTGGCTCTGCTCCACGAAGACGACGAGCGCGATGACGACGAAGCCCATGAGGATGATGCCGAGGAAGACCGTCCAGCCGGAGCGCTGCTGGATCGCCCACAGCGAGCTGGGGAACCCGGCGGCGATCGACGTGAAGATCAGCAGGGACATGCCGTTGCCGATGCCCTTGTCGGTGATGAGCTCACCGAGCCACATGACCACGCCGGTACCGGCGGTCATCGTCAGCACCATGATGAGGATGGTCACGACCGAGTCGTTGCTGAGGATGTTGGTGCAGGCCGGGTTGTTGAACAGGGACTGCGGGTTCTGCGCGAAGGTGATCAGCGTCGAGGACTGCAGCACCGCCAGCGCGATCGTGAGGTAACGCGTGTACTGCGTCATCTTCGCCTGACCGGCCTGGCCCTCCTTCTTCAGGGCCTCGAACCGCGGGATGACCACCGTCAGCAGCTGCACGATGATGCTCGCGGTGATGTACGGCATGATCCCCAGCGCGAAGATCGAGAGCTGGAGCAGCGCGCCACCGCTGAACAGGTTGACCAACCCGAGCAGCCCGTTGGTGTTGTCGGCCCCGCTGATGCACTGCTGCACCAACGGGTAGCTGACGCCGGGCGTCGGCACGTGGGCGCCGAGGCGGTAGATCGCGATGATCGACAGGGTGAACAGAATCTTCCTGCGCAGGTCCGGCGTCTTGAACGCGCGGCCGAAAGCGGTGAGCACAGGTCCTCCAGAGGTGCGGCCGGGTGTGGTGGCCGCGTCGTCAACAATCCGTCACAAGATACCCGTCGAAGCCGGCAGAGCCGGAATCGAGGGCTAAACGCCGGATGCCGTAGGGGTGGTTCCCGAGGTACCTCGGGAACCAGCCCTACGGCATCCGGTCATGCAGTGGGTCAGGCGGTCGTCGCCGAGCCGCCCGCCGCCTCGATCTTCTGCTTGGCGCTTCCGGAGAACGCGTTGGCCGTGACGTTCACGGCCACCGAGATCTCGCCGCTGCCGAGCACCTTCACGAGGTGCCCGCTGCGGACCGCGCCCTTGGAGACCAGGTCCTCGATGCTCACGTCGCCGCCCTCGGGGAACAGCGAGCCGAGCTTGTCGAGGTTCACGACCTGGTACTCGGTGCGGAACGGGTTCTTGAAGCCGCGAAGCTTCGGGAACCGCATGTGCAGCGGCGTGGTGCCACCCTGGAAGCCCACCGGCACCTGGTACCGGGCCTTGGTGCCCTTGGTACCGCGACCGGCAGTCTTGCCACGACGGCCACCCTCACCGCGTCCGACGCGGATCTTGGTGGACTTGGCACCCGGCGCGGGACGCAGGTGGTGCACCTTCAGTGCCGAGGAACCCTCAGCGGCCTGTGCGGCCTTGGTCGTGTCTGCCATGTTCACTCAACCTCCTCGACGGCCACCAGGTGGGTCACCGTCTTGACCATCCCGCGGATCTCGGGACGGTCCTCCTTGACGACGACGTCGCCGATGCGCTTCAGACCGAGGCTGCGCAGCGTGTCACGCTGGTTCTGCTTGCCACCGATCTCGGAACGGGTCTGGGTCACCTTGAGGCGGGCCATCACGCACCAGCCTTCGCCTCGGCGATGCCGGCGGCCTGAGCACGCAGCATCGCCGCGGGGGCGACTCGGTCCACGGGCAGGCCACGGCGGGCCGCGACCTCCTCCGGACGCTCGAGGCCCTTGAGGGCCGCGACCGTCGCGTGGACGATGTTGATCGCGTTGTCCGAGCCGAGGCTCTTGGACAGCACGTCGTGGATGCCGGCGCACTCGAGAACCGCACGCACCGGGCCACCGGCGATGACGCCGGTACCGGGGCTGGCGGGACGGAGCAGGACGACACCGGCAGCGGCCTCACCCTGGACGGGGTGGGGGATGGTGCCCTGGATGCGCGGGACCTTGAAGAACTCCTTCTTGGCCTCCTCCACACCCTTGGCGATCGCCGCGGGCACCTCCTTGGCCTTGCCGTAGCCGACACCGACGGTGCCGTCGCCGTCACCGACGACGACGAGCGCGGTGAAGCTGAACCGGCGGCCACCCTTGACGACCTTGGCGACGCGGTTGATCGTCACGACGCGCTCGATGTACTGGCTCTTCTCGGGCTCGCGGGCGTCACGACCACCACGGCCGCCGTCACGGCCACCGCGGCCTTCGCGGCCGCCGCGCTCGGCGGTGGCGGGTCCGCCGGTGCCTCGACGCTGGGGTCCTGGCATCAGATGTTCCTCATCTCAACAACGGGGGTGTTCTGGGTGGCGATCACAGGGACAGACCGCCTTCGCGGGCGCCGTCGGCGATGGCGGCGACGCGACCGTGGTACTTGTTGCCGCCACGGTCGAAGACGACGGCCTCGACGCCGGCAGCCTTGGCACGCTCGGCGACGAGCTCGCCGACCTTCTTGGCCTTGGCGGTCTTGTCACCGTCGAACGAGCGGACGTCCGCCTCCATGGTGGAGGCTGACGCCAGCGTCTTGCCGACGGTGTCGTCGACGACCTGGACGAAGACGTGACGTGCCGAGCGGGACACGACCAGGCGCGGACGCCCGGTGGTGCCGGTGACGACCTTGCGGACGCGGAAGTGGCGGCGGGTGCGCGCGGCGCTCTTGCCCTTGGCGCGCTTGACGATCAGTGCCATGGCTTACTTACCAGCCTTTCCGACCTTGCGGCGGATCTGCTCGCCCGCGTAGCGGACGCCCTTGCCCTTGTACGGGTCGGGCTTGCGGAGCTTGCGGATGTTCGCGGCGACCTCGCCGACGAGCTGCTTGTCGATGCCCTGGACCGCGAACCGGGTCTGGTTCTCCACCACGAAGGTGATGCCGGCCGGCGGCTCGACGGTGATGGAGTGCGAGTAGCCGAGGGCGAACTCGAGGTTGGAGCCCTTGGCGAGCACGCGGTAACCGGTGCCGTGGATCTCGAGCTTCTTCTCGTAGCCCTCCGTGACACCGAGCACCATGTTGTTGATGAGGGTGCGGGTCAGGCCGTGGAGCGCGCGCGAGGTGCGTGCGTCGTCGGGGCGCTTGACCTCGAGGACCGCGTCACCCTTCTCGACGACGATCGGCTCGGCCACGACGTGGCTGAGCTCGCCCTTGGGGCCCTTGACCTTGACGGTCTGGCCCTCGATGGCGATGTCGACACCCGAGGGGACGGTGACGGGGAGACGTCCGATGCGTGACATGTCAGTAACCCCTTACCAGATGTAGGCGAGGACTTCCCCACCCACACCCTTGTTGGCGGCCTGACGGTCAGTCAGCAGGCCGGACGACGTCGAGATGATCGCGACACCCAGGCCACCGAGAACCTTCGGCAGGTTGGTGGACTTGGCGTACACGCGCAGGCCCGGCTTGGACACGCGGCGCACACCGGCGATGGAGCGCTCACGGTTGGGGCCGTACTTGAGGTTGATGGTGAGCGTCTGGCCCACCTCAGCGTCCTCGACGGTCCAGCCCGCGATGTAGCCCTCAGCCTCGAGGATCTCCGCGATGTGGCTCTTGAGCTTCGAGAACGGCATGGAGACTGCGTCCTTGTGCGCCGAGTTGGCGTTGCGGACGCGGGTCAACATGTCCGCGATCGGGTCGGTCATGGTCATTGGGCTTCTCCGCCCTCCCTCACCACGGTTTCCTCCGAGCAGCACTCGGCGGACCTGCGATGTAGATGGAATGTGTGGTCGTGCATGTGTTGAACGTGGTGCGCTGGCTCAGCGAGCTGCGCGCAGTGGGTCCTACCAGGAGGACTTGGTGATACCCGGGAGCTCGCCGCGGTGGGCCATCTCCCGCAGGCAGATCCGGCACAGGCCGAACTTGCGGTAGACCGAGTGCGGACGGCCGCAGCGCTGGCAGCGGGTGTAACCCCGGACCGCGAACTTCGGCTTCTTGTTCGCCTTGTTGACGAGGGCAGTCTTGGCCATTGCTCAGTTCTCCTTGAACGGGAAGCCGAGCGCCTTGAGCAGCGCGCGTCCCTCGTCGTCGTTCGTCGCGGTCGTGACGACCGTGATGTCCATGCCGCGGACGCGGTCGATCTTGTCCTGGTCGATCTCGTGGAACATCGACTGCTCGGTCAGACCGAAGGTGTAGTTGCCACGGCCGTCGAACTGCTTGGGCGACAGACCACGGAAGTCACGGATGCGCGGCAGGGCCGTGCTCACGAGACGGTCGAGGAACTCCCACATGCGGTCGCCACGCAGCGTGGTGTGCGCGCCGATCGGCATGCCCTCACGCAGCTTGAACTGGGCGATGGACTTGCGAGCCTTGGTCACGACCGGCTTCTGACCGGTGATGGACGTGAGGTCGCGCACGGCGCCCTCGATGAGCTTGCTGTCCTTGGCGGCATCGCCGACACCCATGTTGACGACGACCTTGACGACACCCGGGATCTGCATGACGTTCGAGTAGTCGAACTGCTCACGCAGGGCGGGCTTGATCTCGTCCTGGTAGCGCGTCTTCAGGCGCGGCTTGGTTGCAGTGTCTGCCATGTCTCTCACAGGTCCTTGCCCGAGCGGACGCCGACGCGCACACGGCTCGTCTTCTGGCGGCCGTCACGCTCGACGGTCTCGACGCGGGTCTTGATCCGGGTCGGCTTCTTGTCCGAGGGGTCGACGACGGCGACGTTGCTCACGTGGATCGGCGCCTCCTGGACGACGAGGCCACCGGTGCGGCTACCACGGGCGGACTGGCCGGCCTTGGTGTGCCGGGTGACCCGGTTGACACCTTCGACCGTCACGCGGCTGGTCTCGCGGTTGACCGCGATGACCTTGCCGGTGGCGCCCTTGTCCTTGCCGGTGAGCACCTGGACGGTGTCGCCCTTCTTGATCTTCATGGACGCCATGGTCAGAGCACCTCCGGGGCGAGGCTGATGATCTTCATGAACTTCTTCTCGCGCAGCTCGCGGCCCACCGGGCCGAAGATGCGGGTGCCCCGGGGGTCACCGTCGTTCTTGAGGATCACGGCCGCGTTCTCGTCGAACTTGATGTAGGAGCCGTCTGCACGACGGCGCTCCTTCTTGGTACGGACGATGACCGCCTTGACGACATCGCCCTTCTTGACGTTGCCGCCAGGGATCGCGTCCTTGACGGTGGCGACGATGGTGTCGCCGATTCCCGCATACCGGCGACCGGAACCACCGAGAACACGGATGCACAAGATCTCCTTGGCACCGGTGTTGTCGGCGACGCGCAGTCGCGACTCCTGCTGAATCACTTTTCTGTCTCCTATACGTCGTGCTGGTTCTCTGCTGTGCCGAAGGCTGCAGAGCCTGGCCGAACTGGCGGGGGATGCGGGGGGCGTGGCCCCCCGCGAAGCTTTACTTGGCCTTCTCGAGGATCTCCACCACGCGCCAGCGCTTGGTCGCGCTGAGCGGGCGGGTCTCCATGATGAGGACGCGGTCGCCGACGCCGGCAGCATTTGCCTCGTCGTGCGCCTTGACCTTGCTGGAACGCCGCAGCACCTTGCCGTAGAGCGCGTGCTTGACGCGGTCCTCGACCTCGACGACGACGGTCTTGTCCATCTTGTCGCTGACGACGTAGCCCTGGCGGGTCTTGCGGTCGTTGCGGTCCGCACCCTGGGTGTCGGTCACGTTCTCATCCTTCGTCGTCTCGCTCACTTGGCGTCACCCTTCACGCCGATGCCGAGCTCGCGCTCACGCATCTCGGTGTAGATCCGGGCGATGTCCTTGCGGACGGCACGAAGCCGACCGTGGTTGTCCAGCTGGCCCGTGGCCGACTGGAACCGGAGGTTGAACAGCTCCTCCTTCGCCTTGCGCAGCTCGTCGACGAGTCGCTCGTCATCGAGACCCCGCAGCTCCTTGGAGGTCAGGTCCTGGGAACCGACTGCCATCAGAAGTCACCACCCTCACGCCGGACGAAGCGACACTTCATCGGCAGCTTGTGCATCGCGAGACGCATGGCCTCGCGTGCGACGTCCTCCGGGACACCGGAGACCTCGAACATGATTCGACCCGGCTTGACGTTGGCGATCCACCACTCCGGCGAACCCTTACCGGAACCCATGCGGGTCTCGGCAGGCTTCTTCGTGAGGGGGCGGTCCGGGTAGATGTTGATCCAGACCTTTCCGCCACGCTTCATGTAGCGGGTCATCGCGATACGCGCGGACTCGATCTGGCGGTTGGTGACGTAGGCGGGCTCGAGAGCCTGGATGCCGTAGTCACCGAACGCGATGGTCGTGCCACCCTTGGCAGCGCCCGAGCGACCCGGGTGGTGCTGCTTGCGGTGCTTGACTCGACGGGGAATCAACATGGTCAGGACTCCTCGGTGCTCGCGGCGACCGGTGCCTGCTCAGCGGGAGCCTCGGCCACGGGGGCGGGGGCGTCGCTGCGACGGGCACGGGCCGGACGGTCAGCGCCGTCACGACGGGGGCCGCGGTTCTGGCGGGGGGCGGTGGCCTGCTGGGCGGCGAGCTCGCGAGCCGTCATGTCGCCCTTGTAGATCCACACCTTGACGCCGATGCGACCGAAGGTGGTCTTGGCCTCGTAGAAGCCGTAGTCGATCTGCGCACGAAGGGTGTGCAGCGGCACGCGACCCTCGCGGTAGAACTCGGTACGGCTCATCTCGGCGCCGCCGAGGCGACCGGAGACCTGGACACGGATGCCCTTGGCGCCGGCGCGGGTGGCGGACTGCATGCCCTTGCGCATGGCGCGACGGAACGACACGCGAGCGCTGAGCTGCTCGGCGATGCCCTGCGCGACGAGCTGTGCCTCGACCTCGGGGTTCTTGACCTCGAGGATGTTGAGCTGCACCTGCTTGCCGGTGAGCTTCTCGAGCTCGCCGCGGATGCGGTCGGCCTCGGCGCCGCGGCGACCGATGACGATGCCGGGACGTGCGGTGTGGATGTCGACGCGGACCCGGTCACGGGTGCGCTCGATGTCGACGCGGGCGATACCGGCGCGGTCCATGCCCTCAGACATGAGCTTGCGGATCGCCACGTCCTCCTTGACGTAGTCGCGGTAGCGCTGACCCTCCTTGGTGGAGTCGGCGAACCAGCGGCTGCGGTGCTCAGTGGTGATGCCCAGACGGAAGCCGTGCGGGTTGACCTTCTGTCCCATCAGCGATTGCCTCCGTTCGTGGCCTTGGCGGGCTTGGGAGCGACGACCACGGTGATGTGGCTCGTGCGCTTGTTGATCCGACCGGCGCGGCCCTGGGCCCGCGGACGGAAACGCTTCATGGTGGGGCCCTCGTCGATGAAGACGGAGGAGATGACGAGCTCGCGCTCGTCGAACCGCTCGGCCGCGGCATCGGCCTTGAACCGCGCGTTGGCGATCGCGGACTCGAGGACCTTCAGGATCGGCTCGGCTGCGCCCTGGGGGGCGAACTTGAGGACCGACACTGCGTCAGTGGCGTTCTTGCCACGGATGAGGTCGATGACCCGGCGGGCCTTCTGCGGCGTCACCCGGACGTGGCGGGCAACTGCGCGCGCCTCGGTGGTGGTGGACTCGGTGGCCATCAGCGACGACGCCCCTTCTTGTCGTCCTTGACGTGACCCTTGAAGGTACGCGTCGGTGCGAACTCGCCGAGCTTGTGGCCGACCATCGACTCGGTGACGAACACCGGGACGTGCTTGCGGCCGTCGTGGACGGCGAGGGTGTGACCGAGCATGTCGGGCGAGATGACCGACCGGCGCGACCAGGTCTTGATGACGTTCTTGGTGCCCGCTTCGTTCTGGACATCCACCTTCTTCTGAAGGTGGTCGTCGATGAAGGGGCCCTTTTTCAGGCTACGAGGCATTCCAGGCTCCTATCAGCGCTTCTTGCCAGTACGACGGCGACGAACGATCAGCTTGTCGCTGGGCTTGCCGGGGCGGCGGGTGCGGCCCTCTGGCTGGCCCCAGGGGGACACCGGGTGGCGACCACCGGACGTGCGGCCCTCGCCACCACCGTGGGGGTGGTCGACGGGGTTCATCACGACACCACGAACGGTCGGGCGCTTGCCCTTCCAGCGCATGCGGCCGGCCTTGCCCCAGTTGATGTTGGACTGCTCGGCGTTGCCCACCTCGCCGACGGTGGCGCGGCAGCGCACGTCGACGTTGCGGATCTCACCGGACGGCATACGCAGCTGGGCGTAGGGGCCGTCCTTGGCGACGAGCTGCACGCGCACCCCAGCCGAACGGGCGATCTTCGCGCCGCCACCGGGCTTGAGCTCGACGGCGTGGATGACCGTACCGGTCGGGATGTTGCGCAGCGGCAGGTTGTTGCCGGGCTTGATGTCGGCGCTCGGGCCGTGCTCGATCTGCATGCCCTGCTCCAGGCCCTTGGGGGCCAGGATGTAGCGCTTCTCGCCATCGGCGAAGTGCAGGAGCGCGATCCGAGCGGTGCGGTTGGGGTCGTACTCGATGTGAGCGACCTTCGCCGGGATGCCGTCCTTGTCGTGCCGACGGAAGTCGATCACGCGGTAGGCACGCTTGTGGCCACCACCGATGTGGCGGGTGGTGATGCGGCCGTTGTTGTTACGGCCACCGGTCTTGGTGAGCGGACGGACGAGGGACTTCTCGGGGGTGGAGCGGGTGACCTCGACGAAGTCGGACACGCTCGACCCTCGACGCCCAGGCGTCGTCGGCTTGTACTTACGGATACCCATGGTTTGTCCTCAGCTTCCTCAGGCGCCGGCGCTGCCGAAGATGTCGATCGTGCCCTCGCGGAGGGTGACGATCGCGCGCTTGGTGTCCTTGCGCTTGCCGATGCCGAACCGCGTACGACGGGCCTTGCCCACGCGGTTCATCGTGTGGACCGAGTCGACCTTCACGTTGAAGATCTGCTCGACGGCGATCTTGATCTCGGTCTTGTTGGACCGGGGGTCGACGATGAAGGTGTACTTGCCCTGGTCGAGCAGCCCGTAGGACTTCTCGGACACCACCGGCGAGATCAGGATGTCGCGGGGGTTCTTGCCCTGGCTCACTTCTCGTCCTCCACATCGGCCTTGTCGGCCTTCTTGGCCTTGGCGGGCTTGTCAGCCTTGGCGGCCTTCTCAGCCTTGGGGGCCTTGTCTGCCTTCGGGGCCTTCTCAGCCTTGGGGGCCTTCTCAGCCTTGGGGGCCTTCTCAGCCTTGGCCGGCTCGTCGTCCTGGACCTTGGCGGCCTTGGCCGGCTTCTCGTCCTGCACGTCGACCGGGGTGGCGTCGTCCTGCGGCGCAGCGGTCGTGCCCAGGAAGCGGTCGACGAGAGCGTCGAAAGCGGCCTTGGTGAACACGATGTCATCGGCGCACAGCACGTCGTACGTGTTGATCTGGTCAACGGCGAGCACGTGCAGGTCGACGATGTTGCGCACCGACTTCAGCGACACGATGTCGCTGCGGTCGAGGACGACCAGCACGTTCTTGCGCAGGGTGAGACCGGCGAGCAGCTCGACGGCAGCCTTGGCCGAGGGCACGTCTCCGTTGGAGATCGACTCGACGACGTGGATGCGGTCGTGACGCGCCCGGTCGGACAGTGCACCGCGCAGGGCGGCGGACTTCATCTTCTTGGGGGTGCGCTGCGAGTAGTCACGCGGCTGCGGGCCGTGGACGATGCCACCGCCGGCGAACTGCGGGGCGCGGATCGAGCCCTGACGGGCGCGGCCGGTGCCCTTCTGCTTGTAGGGCTTGCGACCGCCACCACGAACCTCCGCCCGGGTCTTCGTCGAGTGCGTGCCCTGACGGGCTGCCGCGAGCTGGCCGACGACGACCTGGTGGATGAGCGGGACGTTGGTCTGCACGTCGAAGATCTCCGCGGGGAGGTCGACGGTGAGCGTCTTGGTTGCCATGCGGGTCACGCCCCCTTCGCGGCCGAGCGCACGAGGACGACCGCGCCGCGCGGGCCGGGAACGGCACCCTTGAGCAGCAGCAGGTTCTTCTCGGCGTCCACGGCGTGGACGGTGATGTTCTGGGTGGTCTGGCGCACGCCGCCCATGCGGCCGGCCATGCGCATGCCCTTGAAGACGCGGCCGGGCGTGGAGGCCCCACCGATCGAGCCGGGCTTGCGGTGGTTGCGGTGCGAGCCGTGCGAGGACGAGACGCCCTTGAAGCCGTGACGCTTCATGACGCCGGCGAAGCCCTTGCCCTTGGTCGTCCCGGTGACGTCGACGCTCTGGCCGGCCTCGAAGGTGTCGGCGCCGAGCTCCTGGCCGAGGCTGTAGTCGCCCGCGTCCGCGGTGCGCAGCTCGACGACGTGGCGGCGAGGGGTCACGCCAGCCTTGTCGAAGTGGCCGGTCAGCGGCTTCGTGACCTTACGAGGGTCGATCGCGCCGTAACCGATCTGGACGGCGGCATAGCCGTCGGTGTCGGCGTCGCGGACCTGGGTCACCACGTTGGGGCCGGCCTGGATCACGGTGACGGGCACGAGGCGGTTGTTCTCGTCCCACACCTGGGTCATGCCGAGCTTCTTGCCCAGCAGACCCTTCTGGGTCTTGGTCGAAATGGTCATGTCGTCAGCCTCAGAGCTTGATCTCGATGTTGACGTCAGCCGGGAGGTCGAGACGCATCAACGAGTCGACGGCCTTGGGCGTCGGGTCGATGATGTCGATGAGGCGCTTGTGGGTGCGCATCTCGAAGTGCTCGCGGCTGTCCTTGTACTTGTGCGGCGACCGGATGACGCAGAAGACGTTCTTCTCCGTCGGGAGCGGCACGGGGCCGACCACGGTCGCGCCGGCGCGGGTGACCGTGTCAACGATCTTGCGCGCCGAGCTGTCGATGACCTCGTGGTCATACGACTTCAAGCGGATGCGGATCTTCTGTCCCGCCATCTGACGTTCCCGTCTCTCTCTGTCGCCTACATCTGTCTGGGTGCGGTCCCTCGTGACCTCCGACCCCCGCGGTCGGGCGTGTCGCCCTTGTTCCGCAGCCCGGCGCGAGCGGTTTCCCGCATGCGTCCGGAGGTTCGGCTGTCCCGGTGGAACCGGGGCCTGGCACTTCGCAAACGAGCCGCCCCGCCGAGATCGGCGGTTCGTCACCTCGTCGCGGTGGGCGACCACATCCCTCACGGGACGCGTTCGCACGCCAAGCAACCTGATAAGTGTGCCAGAGGGGACACGGCCCGACCAAATCGGCGGGTACACCACCCGAGGATGCCGGTCACGCACCTCCGCGTCGATGGCGCGTCGCGGCGGGCGAACCAGGGCCGAGCCCGTGACACATGCTGCTGACAGGTTGCTCAGATCGCCCTGCCAGCCCCGCCGCAGATGGTCAGGGGTACCAGCCGGAGGCAGCGAGGCCGCCGGACAACCCAAGGAGTCACCAGCATGTCCATCTCCCCCACGTCACTCAAGATCGCCGCCCTGAGCGGCCTGCTCGCCCTCGGCGCCGGCGCCGGAGTCGCCACGGCGTCTGCAGAGACCACGCCCACCCCGAGCACCACGACCAGTGGGGTTGCGGCGAACGAGGGCACGACCTCGGGCACCATGCAGGACATGGGGCCGCGCGGCGGCCACAAGGGTGGGCCAGGCGTCGACACGGCGGCCCTGGCGACGGCCCTCGGCGTCGACGAGGCCGAGGTCACCGCTGCCGTCACGGCGGCCCGTGAGGCCACCCGCCCCGAGGCCCCCGCAGCCGGCGGGACGAGGACCGCGCCGACCGAGGCCGAGCGCGCTGCTCGCGACACGGCCTTCGCGGCGGCCCTCGCCAAGGAGCTCGGCGTCGACGAGTCGGAGGTCACCGCGGCCCTGGCCGACGTGCGCGCCGCGCACCAGGCCGAGCGCAGGACCGAGCTGGGCAACCAGCTCGACGCCGCCGTCACGGCGGGCACCCTCACCGCTGCCGACAAGGCCTCGGTCCTCAAGGCCTTCGACGCAGGCGTCCTGAAGGGCGGCCCCGGAGCCCGCTGACGACCCGAGGGGTGGCACGGCATCCGCGCCCACGGCACGCTGCCGGCCCCCGCACCGTGGTGGTGCGGGGGCCCGCCTCAGCGCTGCACGCTGCTGATGACCCGGGACCCGTCGATCTTGAGGATGCCGTCGTCCGGCACCAGTACATAGGACGTGCGCTCGACGAACTCCCTGCCGTCGTCGTACTCGTACGTGATGGTCGCGGTGACCTCTCCGGGCGGCGAGCCGCTGACGTCCGAGACGCTGACCTGGTCGACCGCCCCCCAGAAGGAGCCGAACGTCCTGCGACTCGTGGCGGTACCGCTCTGGTACCGCTCGGTCAGGAGCCCCCACGCGGTGTCGAGGTCGCCGGGGAGCAGTGCGTAGTAGTCCTCGACGGCCCCTGCGAGCTGCGCGGCGGTCGGGTTTGCCGAGCCCGCAGGGCTGGACGGCGGCTGTGTCTGCGCCGGGCTGGCTGGGGCCGTGGAAGGGGGTGGGTTCGGGGCCGCCTTCGAGGCGACCGGCTCGTTCGAGGGGGAAGCGCTGCTCGGCGACGCGGACGGGGAGCGCTCCGGCGTGGCGGTGGAGCCCGGTTCGTCACCCTGCAGCCCGATCGCGAGAGCCACCCCGGCTGCGGCAAGCCCCAGCGCCGCCAGGACGGCCCGCTTACGTCCCGGCCTGCCGCCCTCGCGCCCGGGTGTCTCGGATGACGGCGGCGATGGTGTGTGCTGGACCAGGGGTGGCGGCGACGCGGTCGCAGCCACCGGCTGGCCGGGGTCGTCCGGCCCGTCCCAGTCGCCCGGGCTCACCCGCTCGGTGGGGTCGGTCGGGGCGGAGGACACGACCGTCGGGGCGAGGAGCCCCGCGAGGTCGTCCACCGGCCCCAGCAGTGCCGCGGACACCTCGTCCGCCGAGGGCCGGGCCTCGGGATCGGCCTGCAACATCCGCAGGAGCAGCGGGGTCAGTGCGCCGGCGTGCTGCGGGGGCGCGACGTCGCCCGAGGCGACGAGGTGCAGCAGTGCCATGGAGTTCTCACCGGTGCCGAAGGGCGGCCGCCCCTCGAGGGCGGCATACAGCGTCGAGCCCAGGGAGAAGACGTCGGACGCAGGGGTGGCAGGGCCACCCCTTGCGACCTCCGGGGACAGGTAGGCCGGGGTGCCGGTGACCATTCCCGTGGTGGTGAGCGAGGCATCCCAGATCGCGTGCGCGATGCCGAAGTCGGTGATCTTGGTGGTGCTGTCCGGCCCGATCAGCACGTTGGCGGGTTTGACGTCACGGTGGACGATGCCGGCACCGTGCGCGGCCGCGAGGGCGGAGGCCACCTCGCTGCCGATCTTCGCCACCTCGGCGGCCGGCATCCGACCGTGCTCGGCGAGGTGCTCGGCCAGGCTGCGGGAGGGGAAGTACTGCATGACCAGGCACGGCTGCCCCTCGTGCTCAACGACATCGAAGACGGGGACGGCGTGCGGGTGGTGCAGGCGTGCGGTGATCCGGCCCTCGCGCATGGCCCGCTCGTAACCGAGCTCCCCCACACCTGCGGCCCCGTCGGGTCGGGTGTGGAGCAGCTTGGCCGCGACCTCACGGTCCAGCCGCTCGTCGTGTGCCCGCCAGACGTGGCCCATGCCCCCGACGCCGATGCGCTCGATCAGGACGTAGCGACCGGCGATGACGTCGTTCTTCCCGGACATCAGCCCAGCGAACCACACGGTCGCTCCCCACAGGGTTTGCGTGACACCCTCCCTGGCGGTGGGCGCGACTGCGGGGGGCGCCACGGCATCCGGCCCGTGACGACGCACGGCGAAGGGCCCCTGCACCGAGTTGGTGCGGGGGCCCTTCGCTGCTGCCGGGAGACCCGGCGTCAGGTCACTTCGTGATCTTGGTGACCCGGCCGGCGCCGACGGTGCGGCCGCCCTCGCGGATCGCGAACTTGAGGCCTTCCTCCATCGCGATCGGCTGGATGAGCTCGACGGCCATCTCGGTGTTGTCACCGGGCATGACCATCTCGGTGCCCTCAGGCAGCTTCACGACACCGGTGACGTCCGTGGTGCGGAAGTAGAACTGGGGGCGGTAGTTGTCGTAGAACGGCGTGTGACGGCCACCCTCGTCCTTGGACAGGATGTAGACGTTGGCGTCGAAGCCGGTGTGCGGGGTGATCGAACCAGGCTTGACGACGACCTGGCCGCGCTCGACGTCCTCGCGCTTGATGCCACGAAGGAGCAGGCCGACGTTCTCGCCCGCACGACCCTCGTCGAGCAGCTTGCGGAACATCTCGATGCCGGTCGCGGTGGTCTTGGCCGCGGGACCCTCGTGGATGCCGACGATCTCGACCTCCTCGTTGACCTTGAGGATGCCGCGCTCGATACGACCGGTGACGACGGTGCCACGACCGGTGATCGTGAAGACGTCCTCGACGGGCATGAGGAACGGCTTGTCCGTCTCACGAACCGGCTCGGGGATGTAGTCGTCGACCGCGTCCATGAGCTCGAGCACGGTCTTGCCCCACTCGGCGTCGCCCTCGAGGGCCTTGAGCGCCGAGACCTTGACGACCGGAAGGTCGTCGCCCGGGAACTCGTAGGCGGACAGCAGCTCGCGGACCTCCATCTCGACGAGCTCGAGGATCTCCTCGTCGTCGACCATGTCGGCCTTGTTGAGCGCCACGACGACGTAGGGGACGCCGACCTGGCGGGCCAGGAGGACGTGCTCCTTCGTCTGCGGCATCGGGCCGTCGGTGGCGGCCACGACCAGGATCGCACCGTCCATCTGGGCCGCACCCGTGATCATGTTCTTCACGTAGTCCGCGTGACCCGGGCAGTCGACGTGCGCGTAGTGACGACCCTCGGTCTGGTACTCGATGTGCGCGATGGAGATCGTGATACCGCGCTGCTTCTCCTCGGGCGCCTTGTCGATGTCGTCGAACGCGAACTGCGGGTTCAGGTCCGGGTACTTGTCGTGCAGGACCTTAGAGATCGCAGCCGTCAGCGTCGTCTTACCGTGGTCGATGTGACCGATGGTGCCGATGTTGACGTGCGGCTTGGTCCGCTCGAACTTTGCCTTCGCCACTTGTTGTCCTCCTCAGGACTCTTGTTCAGTGAACGCCGTTACGACCGGGCAGGACGTGGCGCCGAACTTGGGGGTTGGTTGGGGATGGCTTCTCAGCCGAGACCAGCGACCAGTCTAGCGGTCACTCGCCCCGGGTCTTCTTGATGATCTCCTCGGCCACCGACTTGGGGACCTCGGCGTAGGAGTCGAACTCCATCGAGTAGTTCGCCCGACCCTGGGTCTTGGACCGCAGGTCGCCGACGTACCCGAACATCTCGGACAGCGGGACGAGGCCGCGGACGACCTTGGCACCACTGATGTCCTCCATGGCCTGGATGTGGCCACGGCGGGAGTTGATGTCGCCGATGACGTCACCCATGTAGTCCTCCGGGGTGCGCACCTCGACGGCCATCATCGGCTCGAGCAGGACGGGCTCGCACTTGCGCACGGCCTCCTTGAGTGCCATCGAGCCGGCGATCTTGAACGCCATCTCCGAGGAGTCGACGTCGTGGTAGGCACCGTCGAGCAGGGTCGCCTTGATCCCGACGAGCGGGTAGCCGGCGAGCACGCCGTACTGCATGGCGTCCTGGATGCCGTGGTCGACCGAGGGGATGTACTCGCGCGGGATGCGACCACCGGTGACCTTGTTGGAGAACTCGTAGAGCTCGCCCTCGGCCGTGTCGAGCGGCTCGAGCGCGATCTGGACCTTCGCGAACTGGCCCGACCCACCCGTCTGCTTCTTGTGGGTGTAGTCGTACTTCTCGATCGAGCGCTTGATCGTCTCGCGGTAGGCCACCTGCGGCTTGCCGACGTTCGCCTCGACCTTGAACTCGCGACGCATGCGGTCGACGAGGATGTCGAGGTGGAGCTCGCCCATGCCGGCGATGATCGTCTGGCCGGTGTCCTCGTCGAGGTGGACCTGGAACGTCGGGTCCTCCTCGGCGAGCTTCTGGATGGCCATGCCGAGCTTCTCCTGGTCACCCTTGGTCTTGGGCTCGATGGCCACCTGGATGACCGGCTCGGGGAAGGTCATCGACTCGAGCACGACCGGCTTGTCGATGTCACACAGGGTGTCACCGGTGGTCGTGTTCTTCAGGCCGATGGCGGCGTAGATGTGGCCCGCCAGGGCGCCGTCGACGGGGTTCTCCTTGTTGGCGTGCATCTGGAAGAGCTTGCCGATCCGCTCCTTCTTGACCTTGGTCGCGTTGAGCACCTGGGTGCCCGCCGAGATCTGGCCGGAGTAGACCCGGATGAAGGTCAGCGTGCCGAAGAACGGGTGCGAGGCGACCTTGAAGGCCAGCGCCGAGAAGGGCTCGTCGACGCTGGGGGCGCGAACGACCTTCTCCTCGTCGTTGCCCGGGGCGTGGCCCTCCATCGGGGGGACGTCGAGCGGCGAGGGCAGGTAGGAGAGCACGGCGTCGAGCATGGGCTGCACGCCGCGGTTCTTGAAGGCGGAGCCGCACAGGACGGGGTAGACCTCGGAGGCGATCGTCAGGGACCGGATGCCGGCAACGATCTCGTCAGTGGTCAGCTCCTCACCCTCGAGGTACTTCTCCATGAGGGCGTCGTCCGCGTAGGCGACGCGCTCGATGAGGTGGTGGCGGTACTCCTCCACCTTCTCGAGCATGTCGGCCGGGATCTCCTGGATCTCGTACTTCGCGCCCATGGTGACGTCACCCTTGGCGTCGCCCTCCCACACGAGGGCGCGCTTGTGGATGAGGTCGACGACCCCGATGAAGTCGTTCTCGGCACCGATGGGCAGCTGGAGCACGAGGGGCTCCGCGCCGAGGCGGTCCTTGATGGTGTCGACGGTGAAGTAGAAGTCCGCGCCGAGCTTGTCCATCTTGTTGACGAAGCAGATGCGGGGCACGTTGTACTTGTCGGCCTGGCGCCACACCGTCTCGGACTGCGGCTCGACACCCTCCTTGCCGTCGAACACGGCCACGGCACCGTCGAGGACGCGCAGCGAGCGCTCCACCTCGACGGTGAAGTCGACGTGACCCGGGGTGTCGATGATGTTGATCTGGTGGTCCACCCAGAAGGAGGTCACGGCGGCAGACGTGATCGTGATGCCGCGCTCCTTCTCCTGCTCCATCCAGTCGGTGGTGGAGGCACCGTCGTGCGTCTCGCCCATCTTCCGGTTGACGCCGGTGTAGAAGAGGATGCGCTCGGTGACAGTGGTCTTGCCGGCGTCGATGTGCGCCATGATGCCAATGTTGCGGACCTTCTTGAGGTCCGTCAGGACGTCCTGTGCCACGTTCGTGTTCTCGTCTCGTTCGCGTGCGGGGTGGTGCGGTCACTGGGGTGTGGCGGCGGTGCCGCCGCCTGCGTCGGGATGCCGGTCGCGCGAGTCACGCGGACGGCATCCCGACGCCGGTGGTCACCAGCGGTAGTGCGCGAAGGCCTTGTTGGACTCGGCCATCTTGTGCGTGTCCTCGCGGCGCTTGACTGCAGCGCCGAGACCGTTGGAGGCGTCGAGGATCTCGTTCATGAGGCGCTCGGTCATCGTCTTCTCACGACGCTGACGCGAGTAGCCGACCAGCCAGCGCAGCGAGAGGGTGGTGGCCCGGTTGGGCTTGACCTCGATCGGCACCTGGTAGGTCGCGCCACCGACACGGCGGGACTTGACCTCGAGCGTCGGCTTGATGTTGTCGAGCGCGCGCTTGAGGGTCTGGACCGGGTCGGTGCCGGTCTTCTCGCGGCAGCCCTCGAGGGCGCCGTAGACGATCGTCTCGGCGATCGACTTCTTGCCGTCGAGGAGGATCTTGTTGACGAGCGACGTCACGAGCGGGCTCTGGTAGACCGGGTCGACGACGAGCGGCCGCTTCGGAGCGGGTCCCTTGCGAGGCATCAGGCCTTACCCTTCTTCGCGCCGTAGCGGCTGCGGGCCTGCTGACGGTTCTTGACGCCCTGGGTGTCGAGGGCGCCACGGATGATCTTGTAGCGAACGCCGGGGAGGTCCTTCACACGGCCGCCACGCACGAGCACCATGGAGTGCTCCTGCAGGTTGTGACCGACGCCGGGGATGTAGGCGGTGACCTCGATGCCGCTGGTGAGGCGCACACGGGCGACCTTGCGCAGCGCGGAGTTCGGCTTCTTGGGGGTGGTGGTGTACACACGCGTGCACACGCCGCGGCGCTGCGGAGAGCCCTTGAGGGCAGGAGTCTTGGCCTTCGTGGCCTTGTCCTGCCGGCCCTTGCGCACCAGCTGGTTGATGGTAGGCAACCTGGATCCTTTGCTTGTCTTCGTCGATGCCACGACAACGCCGTGGCTCCTTGTGGTGTCCGGTGCTCGACCCCCGTGGTCGGGCGTGTCACACCGGGTGCTCTTCCCTGCACTCCCCATGACTCACCCGAAGGAGAGGACGTTGGGGTGCCCGGCAAGAGGTGGGCGAGGCGCTCGCTCGACACCTCGCGGCGGTGAGCTGCACTCCAGGGTCCGGACCTAGCCAGACACGATGACCAAGATTACCGGTATGCCGTGGCGGGTCCAAATCGCTGGTCCGATGCCCGGGTTCCCAGCCGCGGCGCACCGGCAGGTGCTCAGCCCTCGGAGACGCCGAAGGCGGACGGGTAGGCGAAGGGACCGGCGAGGTCGGCTCGCCACGCGTTGAGCCGCTTGACCTGGAAGTACTGGTCGGACCACGGCCCGGGTGAGCCGATGCCGTGCGCGGCCGCGGTCTCGAATCCGAAGTGCGCGTACCAGCCGGGATCCCCGAGCAGGACGATCGAGGGCTCGTGGCGCTGGTCGGCCGTGACGATGACCGCCGCGACCAGGGCGGACCCGATGCCCTCACCCTGCAGGTCGGGGAGAACCGCGATCGGCCCGAGGGCGACCGAACGCCCCTCCCCCATGCTCGCCCGGCTGCACACGACGTGGCCGACGACCTCACCGTGCAGCTCGGCGACGAACGTCAGGGTGTCCAGGACGTCGCCGTCAGCGCGCAGGTGGTCGAGGATGTCGGTCTCGGCGGAGCGGTCGGCTCCGTCGGGCACGCCGAAGGCGGCGTCGTGCAGTGCGCGGGTCGGCTCCTCGTCGCCGGGGAGCTCGCGACGGATGACGAGGGCGGGGTCCATCCCGGAATCCTTTCAGGAGAAGGGCGACGGGCGGGTACGCACGGTGGGGACCCACCGGCATACCCGCCCGTCGATGCGGACGAACCGACTCAGATGCGGTCGAGCCCGAGCTCGCTGTCGTCCAGGCGCACGGCCTCGCCACTACCCGGGCCGAATGCGGCGTACGAGTAGTCGTCGTAGCTCGGCATCGAGTACATCGCGGCCTTGGCCTCCTCGGTCGGCTCCACCGCGATGTCGCGGTAGCGGGGCAGACCCGTACCGGCCGGGATGAGCTTGCCGAGGATGACGTTCTCCTTGAGGCCGAGCAGGGAGTCGGACTTGCCCTCCATGGCTGCCTCGGTGAGCACGCGGGTGGTCTCCTGGAAGGAGGCCGCCGACAGCCACGACTCGGTCGCGAGCGACGCCTTCGTGATGCCCATGAGCTCGGGACGACCGGATGCCGGCTTGCCACCCTCGGCGAGGACGCGACGGTTCTCGTCCTCGAAGCGACCACGCTCGGCGAGCATGCCCGGGAGCAGGTCCGCGTCGCCCGACTCGATGATCGTGATCCGGCGGAGCATCTGCCGCACGATGACCTCGATGTGCTTGTCGTGGATCGACACACCCTGCTGGCGGTACACGCTCTGCACCTCGTCGACGAGGTGCATCTGCGTCTGGCGCGGGCCGAGGATGCGCAGCACGTTCTTCGGGTCGATGTTGCCGACCGTCAGGCGCGTTCCGACCTCGACGTGCTGGCCGTCCTGCACGAGCAGGCGGGCCCGCTTCGTGACCGGGTAGGCGTGCTCCTCGGTGCCGTCGTCCGGCGTGAGCAGGAGGCGACGGGTCTTGTCGGTCTCCTCGATGGTGATCCGACCCGACGCCTCGGCGATCGGGGCGACACCCTTCGGGGTGCGCGCCTCGAAGAGCTCGACGACACGCGGCAGACCCTGGGTGATGTCGTCACCGGCCACACCACCGGTGTGGAAGGTTCGCATCGTCAGCTGGGTGCCGGGCTCACCGATCGACTGCGCCGCGATGATGCCGACGGCCTCACCGATGTCGACGAGCTTGCCGGTCGCGAGCGAGCGGCCGTAGCAGAGCGCGCACGTGCCGACCTTGGAGTCACAGGTGAGGACCGAACGGATCTTCACCGAGTCCACGCCGGCCTCGAAGAGCGCGCCGATGACGACGTCACCGAGGTCGATCCCGGCCTTGGCCAGCACGTTGCCGTCCTTGACGACGTCCTCGGCCAGCGTGCGGGCGTAGACCGAGGTCTCGACGTCGTCGTGGACCGTGCGGGCCCCGGTGCGCTCGTCGGTGCTCGCGATCGGCATCGGCAGGCCACGCTCGGTGCCGCAGTCGTCCTCACGGATGATGACGTCCTGCGACACGTCGACCAGGCGACGGGTGAGGTAGCCCGAGTCGGCGGTGCGCAGTGCGGTGTCCGCCAGGCCCTTGCGCGAGCCGTGCGTGGAGATGAAGAACTCGAGCACCGACAGACCCTCGCGGAAGTTCGCGCGGATCGGTCGCGGGATGATGTCGCCCTTCGGGTTGGACACCAGCCCACGCATGCCCGCGATCTGGCGCAGCTGCATCCAGTTACCACGAGCACCCGAGGACACCATCCGGTAGATGGTGTTGGTCCGCGGGATGTTGGCTTCCATCTCCTTGGCGATCTCGTTGGTCGCCTGGGTCCAGATCTCGATGAGCTCCTGACGGCGCTCGTCATCGGTGATCAGACCACGCTCGTACTGGGTCTGGACCTTGGTGGCCTTCTCCTCGTAGCCCTCGAGGATCTCGAGCTTGCGCGGCGGGGTCACGACGTCGGAGATGGCGACCGTGATGCCCGAGCGGGTCGCCCAGTGGAAGCCGTACTCCTTGAGCGCGTCGAGGCTCGCGGCGACCTGCACCTTGCTGTAGCGCTCGGCGAGGTCGTTGACGATCGTCGACAGGCGCTTCTTGTCGACCTGGTCGTTGACGAACGGGTAGTCCATGGGCAGCGTCTCGTTGAAGAGCGCGCGGCCCAGGGTCGTCTCGACGAGCAGCTCGGCGGCGAAGCCCTCGGCGTCCAGCTCCAGGCCCTCGGGCAGCACCGTCAGCGGGGTCGGGACGACGTGGGTGAGGCGGATCCGCACGAGCGAACCGAGCTCGATCTCGCCGGCGTCGAAGGCCATGCGAGCCTCGGAGACCGTCGAGAAGACGCGACCCGAACCCTTGCCGTCCTCCACCTCGGTGGTGAGGTGGTAGAGCCCGATGATCATGTCCTGGGTGGGCATGGTCACGGGGCGGCCGTCGGCCGGCTTGAGGATGTTGTTCGAGGACAGCATGAGGATGCGGGCCTCGGCCTGCGCCTCAGCCGACAGCGGCACGTGGACGGCCATCTGGTCACCGTCGAAGTCCGCGTTGAACGCGGTGCAGACGAGCGGGTGGATCTGGATGGCCTTGCCCTCGACGAGCTGGGGCTCGAAGGCCTGGATGCCGAGGCGGTGCAGCGTCGGTGCGCGGTTGAGCAGCACCGGGTGCTCGGTGATGACCTCTTCGAGGACGTCCCACACGACCGAGCGCTGACGCTCGACCATGCGCTTGGCCGACTTGATGTTCTGGGCGTGGTCGAGGTCGACGAGGCGCTTCATGACGAAGGGCTTGAAGAGCTCGAGGGCCATCTGCTTGGGCAGACCGCACTGGTGCAGCTTCAGCTGCGGGCCGACGACGATGACCGAACGGCCGGAGTAGTCGACGCGCTTGCCGAGCAGGTTCTGGCGGAACCGTCCCTGCTTGCCCTTGAGCATGTCGGACAGCGACTTCAGCGGGCGGTTGCCCGGCCCGGTGACGGGACGGCCACGACGGCCGTTGTCGAAGAGGCTGTCGACGGCCTCCTGCAGCATCCGCTTCTCGTTGTTGACGATGATCTCGGGCGCGCCGAGGTCGAGCAGTCGCTTGAGGCGGTTGTTGCGGTTGATGACCCGGCGGTAGAGGTCGTTCAGGTCGGAGGTCGCGAAGCGGCCACCGTCGAGCTGCACCATGGGGCGCAGGTCCGGCGGGATGACCGGCACGGCGTCCAGGACCATGCCCGAGGGCTGGTTGGTCGTGGTCTGGAAGGCGCTGACGACCTTGAGGCGCTTGAGGGCGCGGGTCTTGCGCTGGCCCTTGCCGGTGGCGATGATCTCGCGCAGCAGCTCGGACTCGGCGTCCAGGTCGAAGGTCTGCAGGCGCTTCTGGATCGCCGCGGCGCCCATGCCACCCTCGAAGTACAGACCGAAGCGGTCACGCATCTCGCGGTAGAGCACCTCGTCGCCCTCGAGGTCCTGGACCTTGAGGTTCTTGAAGCGGTCCCAGACCTGCCCGAGGCGCTCGAGACCCTGGTCCGAACGGCGACGGATGGCGTTCATCTCGCGCTCGGCGGAGTCGCGCACCTTGCGGCGGGCGTCGGCCTTGGCACCCTCGGCCTCGAGGGCCGCGATGTCGGTCTCGAGCTTCTTGGCCCGGGTCTCGATGTCCGCGTCGCGGCGGTTCTCGAGCTCCTTCTTCTCCACCTCGATCTGCGCCTCGAGCGAGGGCAGGTCGGCGTGACGCTGGTCGACGTCGACGCTCGTGATCATGTAGGCCGCGAAGTAGATGACCTTCTCGAGGTCCTTCGGGGCCAGGTCGAGCAGGTAGCCCAGACGGCTCGGGACACCCTTGAAGTACCAGATGTGGGTGACGGGGGCGGCGAGCTCGATGTGGCCCATCCGCTCACGACGCACCGCGGCACGGGTGACCTCGACGCCGCAGCGCTCGCAGATGATGCCCTTGAAGCGCACGCGCTTGTACTTGCCGCAGGCGCACTCCCAGTCGCGGGTGGGACCGAAGATCTTCTCGCAGAAGAGTCCGTCCTTCTCCGGCTTCAGGGTGCGGTAGTTGATGGTCTCGGGCTTCTTGACCTCACCGTGGCTCCAGGCGCGGATGTCCTCAGCCGAAGCGAGGCCGATGCGCAGGAGGTCGAAGTCGTTCACGTCGAGCACGTGGTTCCTTCTCTTTCATCTCTCGTCGGGCCTTGGCCGGCCCACGAAGTTCGTCTGTGGTCTGTCAGGTGGATGGATGGTCCGGTTCCATACCCCGGATGCCGTGCCACGGCATCCCGGGTATGTCGCCTGTCAGACCTCTTCGACGCTGCTGGGCTCGCGCCGCGACAGGTCGATGCCGAGCTCCTCCGCTGCGCGGAAGACGTCCTCTTCGGCCTCGCGCATCTCGATGGTGGAGCCGTCGCTGGACAGCACCTCCACGTTGAGGCAGAGGCTCTGCATCTCCTTGATGAGCACCTTGAAGGACTCGGGGATGCCGGGCTCGGGGATGTTGTCGCCCTTGACGATGGCCTCGTAGACCTTCACGCGGCCGTTGACGTCGTCGGACTTGATGGTGAGCAGCTCCTGCAGCGCGTAGGCCGCGCCGTAGGCCTCCAGGGCCCAGACCTCCATCTCACCGAAGCGCTGGCCACCGAACTGGGCCTTACCGCCGAGCGGCTGCTGGGTGATCATCGAGTAGGGGCCGGTGCTGCGCGCGTGGATCTTGTCGTCCACGAGGTGGTGCAGCTTGAGGATGTACATGTAGCCCACCGAGACGGGCTCGGGGAACGGCTCGCCGGAGCGGCCGTCGAAGAGCCGGGCCTTGCCGGTGCCGTCGATGAGACGGACGTCGTCACGGGTCTTGGTCGTGGAGTCGAGCAGACCGATGATCTCGTCCTCGCGGACACCGTCGAAGACCGGGGACGCGACGCGGGTGCCGGCCGGGGCCGTGCGGGCGTCGTCCGGGATGAGGCGGGCCCACTCCGGGTCGCCCTCGATCTGCCACCCACGGCTGGCTGCCCAGCCCAGGTGGAGCTCGAGGATCTGTCCGACGTTCATTCGACCGGGGACACCGAGCGGGTTGAGCACGACGTCGACGGGGGTGCCGTCCTCGAGGAAGGGCATGTCCTCCACGGGCAGGATCTTGGAGATGACGCCCTTGTTGCCGTGGCGGCCGGCGAGCTTGTCACCGTCGGTGATCTTGCGCTTGTTGGCCACGTAGACGCGCACCAGCTGGTTCACGCCCGGGGGCAGCTCGTCGCCTTCGTCCTTGTCGAAGACCTTGACACCGATGACGGTGCCGGTCTCGCCGTGGGGGACCTTCAGGGAGGTGTCGCGCACCTCGCGCGCCTTCTCACCGAAGATCGCACGGAGCAGGCGCTCCTCCGGGGTCAGCTCGGTCTCACCCTTGGGCGTGACCTTGCCGACGAGCAGGTCGCCGTCGCGGACCTCGGCGCCGATGCGGATGATGCCGCGCTCGTCGAGGTCGGCCAGGACCTCCTCGGAGACGTTCGGGATGTCCCGGGTGATCTCCTCGGGGCCGAGCTTGGTGTCGCGGGCGTCGACCTCGTGCTCCTCGATGTGGATCGAGGACAGGACGTCGTCCTGCACCAGGCGCTGGCTGAGGATGATGGCGTCCTCGTAGTTGTGGCCCTCCCACGGCATGAACGCCACGAGCAGGTTGCGCCCGAGCGCCATCTCGCCACCGTCGGTCGCGGGACCGTCGGCGATGAGGCCACCCACCTCGACGCGGTCACCCTCGGAGACGATGACGCGCTGGTTGTAGGAGTTGCCCTGGTTGGACCGGTTGAACTTGTTGATCCGGTAGGTGCGGCTCGTGCCGTCGTCACCGGCGACGGTGACGAGGTCGGCGGAGACCTCCGTGACGACGCCGGCCTTCTCGGCGATGACGACGTCACCGGAGTCGACCGCAGCGCGGTACTCCATGCCGGTGCCGACGAGCGGCGCCTCGGCCCGCACGAGCGGGACGGCCTGACGCTGCATGTTCGAGCCCATGAGGGCGCGGTTGGCGTCGTCGTGCTCGAGGAACGGGATGAGCGCGGTCGCCGCGGACACCATCTGGCGGGCGGAGACGTCGATGTAGTCGACGTCGACGGCCGGGACGTACTCGACCTCGCCGCCCTTGACGCGCACGAGGACGCGCTCGTGGCCGAAGGCGGTGCCCTCCTCGTTGAGGGTGGCGTTGGCCTGCGCGATGACGTGCTCGTCCTCCTCGTCGGCGGACAGGTAGTGCACGTCGTCGGTCAGGCGGCCCTTGGTGACCTTGCGGTACGGGGTCTCGATGAAGCCGAAGGCGTTGATGCGACCGTAGGACGCGAGCGAGCCGATGAGGCCGATGTTCGGGCCTTCCGGGGTCTCGATCGGGCACATGCGGCCGTAGTGCGAGGAGTGGACGTCACGGACCTCCATGCCGGCGCGGTCTCGCGAGAGACCACCCGGGCCGAGCGCCGAGAGGCGACGCTTGTGCGTCAGGCCGGCGAGCGGGTTGTTCTGGTCCATGAACTGGGAGAGCTGGCTGGTGCCGAAGAACTCCTTGATCGACGCCACGACGGGGCGGATGTTGATCAGGGTCTGCGGCGTGATCGCCTCGACGTCCTGGGTCGTCATCCGCTCGCGCACGACGCGCTCCATCCGCGACAGGCCGGTGCGGACCTGGTTCTGGATGAGCTCGCCGACGTTGCGCAGGCGGCGGTTGCCGAAGTGGTCGATGTCGTCGGTCTCGACGCGGATGTCGACGGCCTCGCCGCGGCGGTGGCCGGGCATGGTCTCCTCACCGGCGTGCAGCGCGACGATGTACTTGATCGTGGAGACGATGTCCTCGATGGTGAGCGTCGACTGCGACAGCTCACTCTCCAGGCCCAGCTTCTTGTTGATCTTGTACCGGCCGACCTTGGCCAGGTCGTAGCGCTTGCCGTTGAAGTAGAGGTTGTCGAGCAGGGTCTGCGCGGCCTCCTTGGTCGGCGGCTCGCCCGGACGCAGCTTGCGGTAGATGTCCAGGAGCGCGTCGTCCTGCCCCGTGGTGTGGTCCTTCTCGAGGGTCAGGCGCATCGACTCGTAGTCGCCGAACTCCTCGAGGATGCGGTCGTTCGTCCAGCCCAGGGCCTTCAGGAGGACCGTGACCGACTGCTTGCGCTTGCGGTCGACGCGCACGCCGACCATGTCGCGCTTGTCGATCTCGAACTCGAGCCAGGCGCCACGGCTCGGGATGACCTTGGTCGTGTAGATGTCCTTGTCGGACGTCTTGTCGGGCGTGCGCTCGAAGTAGACGCCCGGGCTGCGGACGAGCTGGGAGACGACGACGCGCTCGGTGCCGTTGATGATGAAGGTGCCACGCTCGGTCATGAGCGGGAAGTCGCCCATGAAGACGGTCTGGCTCTTGATCTCACCGGTGGTGTTGTTCATGAACTCCGCGGTGACGAACAGGGGCGCGGAGTAGGTCTGGTCCCGCTCCTTGCAGTCCTCGATGGAGTACTTGACCTCCTCGAAGCGGTGGTCGCGGAAGCTCAGCGACATCGAGCCGCTGAAGTCCTCGATGGGGGAGATCTCCTCGAAGATCTCCTCGAGGCCGGAGCGGTCGGGGACGTCGGTGCGCCCCTCCCCCTTGGCCGCGGCGACCCGGGCCTGCCAGCGCTCGTTCCCGAGGAGCCAGTCGAAGCTCTCGGTCTGGAGGGCAAGGAGGTCAGGGACCTCCATCGGCTCACGGATCTTCCCGAAGGAAAGCCGGCCGGTCACCGTCATTGCGGTGTTCATGTGCTTGGACGTGGTGCGCGAGGCAGCCAAGGAGGGTTCCTTCCACAGGCCTGTTCAGAACATCTGGGCTGGCTGCACCCACCGGGACCCGATCACCGTGGACACCGGGCGCAGTTCCTCCCGGGGAACCGGGGGCATGGCGACACGACGACTCAGCAACGAGCGGGGGCAGGTAGGGGGCAGCGCAAAGTGACAGCATACCCGAGAACGGCACGACCGTCCAACCGGGTCAAACCCCTGGCTCCCGGTGACGGCCTCCCGCCGAAGCGGACGACCGCATCAGGATGGCGTCCCGCCCTCGAATCGTCAAGGCAAACCCGAGATCTGTGGGTAACCAAGCCCCGGAGGACCCGCCGAGACTCCCCGATTGGAGGTGATATTGCTCGCGAATCCGCGCGTTATCACCTCGACCGCGCAGTGGCGGCGCGGACTCATCCGCCCGCATGCGGAACGGGCGGGTCCGGACCGTGTGGTCCGAACCCGCCCGTTCGCGGCGTGCGTCAGCCCCCCGAAGGGGACGGTGTCACTTGACGGTGACGGTGGCGCCAGCGCTCTCGAGCTGGTCCTTGGCCTTCTCGGCCGCAGCCTTGTCGACCTTCTCGAGGACGGCCTTGGGGGCGCCGTCGACGAGGTCCTTGGCCTCCTTGAGACCCAGGGAGGTCAGCGCGCGGACCTCCTTGATGACGGCGATCTTCTTGTCGCCGGCAGCCTCGAGGACGACGTCGAACTCGTCCTGCTCCTCGGCGGCCTCGGCGTCGCCACCGGCGGGGGCGCCCGCGGCGGCAACGGCGACGGGGGCGGCGGCGGTGACCCCGAAGGTCTCCTCGAACTGCTTCACGAACTCGGAGAGCTCGATGAGGGTCATCTCCTTGAAGGCGTCAAGGAGCTCGTCGGTGCTGAGCTTGGCCATGATGGCGTCCTTTCTGTACTGCGGTATGCCGTGAGTGGCGTTTACGTGGTGGAGTCACCGCACCCGGTTGCCCGGGTGCCGGGGTCACTCCGCGTCGCCACCCTCGGCGACGTCGGTGGCCTCGGCCGCGGGTGCGGCGTCAGCGGGGGCCTCGTCGGCCGCGGCCGGGGCGGAGGCGCCGGAGACCGGGCCTTCCGTCTCGACCTTCGCCCGCAGCGCGTCGACCGTGCGAGCGGCCTTCGAGAGCGGAGCGGCGAAGAGGTAGACCGCCTTGCTGAGCGAGGCGTTCATGGCGCCTGCCAGCTTGGCGAGGAGAACCTCGCGGGACTCGAGGTCCGCGAGCTTGGTGATCTCGGCGGCGCTGAGGGCCTTGCCGTCCAGCACACCACCCTTGATCACCAGGAGCGGGTTTGCCTTGGCGAAGTCACGCAGACCCTTTGCAGCCTCGACCGGGTCGCCCTCGACGAAGGCGATGGCGGTCGGTCCGACGAGCTGACCGTCGAACGCGGTCACCCCGGCGTCCTTGGCGGCGAGCTCGGTCAGCGTGTTCTTGACCACGGCGTAGGTCGCGTTGCCCCGCAGGGAGTTGCGCAGGTCGGTGATCTGCTTCACCGTGAGTCCGCGGTACTCCGTGAGGACGGCGGCGTTCGAACTCTTGAACTTGTCAGAGAGCTCGGCGATGGCCGCTGCCTTGTCGGCACGAGACATGGGCGCCTCCTTCCGTCGTGTGGACCTCCGGGCGAGGGGCCCGACACGAGAAAGAGCCCCGGCGCAGGGCACGGGGCTCAGGAGGCACGACGCGAAGCGAGCTCCACGGCATCCGAATCTGATCTTCGTTACCTGCGCTGGTTGCCCGCTCTCGGCGGAACCTTCGGTCTCGTGCGGGTGCACGCGACAACCGGCGGTCTTTGGTCAAGCCCAAGGGTACGGGGGCCACCGCCCCTCACCAAATCGGATGCCGTCAGGCGGTCACCGCAGCGTCCGGGAGCTCAGCAGCCTTGCTCCGGACGAGCAGGCCCAGGATGAGGTAGACGATGCCCCAGGCCACGGCGATGACCCCGAGCAGGAAGGTGACTCCGACCGCGGCCCGGCCGGGGTTGGCGATGAAGATCCAGCCCAGGGCGATGTCGAGCAGGGCGCCGAGGACCAGCAGCCAGCGCGGCGCGGACTGCGCCGCGGTGAGCGCGCCGACGAGCTCGAAGGCGCCTCGGACGAGCAGCCAGATGCCGAGCACCCAGGTCAGCGCAGCGGCGGCCATGCCGGGTCGGGTGAAGGCGAGGAACGCCACGATGAGGGCGACGGCGGCCATGCCGAGGAAGAGCATCCGCTGACCTCGACCGATGCCGTCGGTGAACGCGCTGGCGGCCAGGCCGATGCCGTCGACGAGCGCCCACACCCCCCAGAGCACGACGACCACCACGATGGTCTGCTCAGGCCAGGCGATGGCCACGATGCCGAACACGATGCCGATGAGGCCACGCAGCATCAGCATTTCCACGACGTGGTGAGGACGTCCTTCTCCACAGCGCTACCTCCGGGGTTCGGGTGGTGAGGCCACCTGAGGTGGCTCGGATCTCGGCCTCGGACTCGGGTTCGGGCATCGGGTTCGGGGTCGGGGTTCGGCTCGCCGGACAGCAGCGGCCCCAGCCACCGTGCGCCGGGGTCCACGTCGACGAAGAGCGCCTTGAGCAGGAGGGTCATGGGCAGGGCGAGGATCGCCCCCAGCGGGCCGAGCACCCACGCCCAGAAGACGAGCGAGATGAAGGTCAGGGTGGTCGTGAGTCCCAGCGCATCCGCCTGGTACTTCGGCTGGATGATCGACTGGATCACGAAGTTGATCACGGAGTACAGCAGGATGACCGCGAGCATGAGGCCGGGGCCGCCCTCGAGCAGGCCGATGATCGCCGGCGGGATGACCCCGATGACGAACCCGATGTTGGGGATGAAGTTCGTGACGAAGGCCAGGACGCCCCACACGAAGGCACCCGGGATGCCGAGCAGTGCCAGGACGACCGAGTCGATGGCCGCGACGATCAGGCCGAAGACCGCCGAGACCGTGAGGTAGGTGCGGGTGCCCTTGGCGAACGCCGTGAGCGCGTCGACGAAGCTCGGCCGCTCACCGCGGGCCGCGAAGAGGTTGCGCGGGAACTTCCCGGAATCGAAGCCGATGAACAGGACGAGGGTGGCGATGAAGACGAGGCTGCCGAGCAGACCCACGATGTTGGCGGCCAGTCCTGTGAGCACGCCCGCGATCCGGCCCAGGTCCAGGCCCGCGACCATCGCCCCGACCTGCTCCTCCTGCAGGCCGAGGCTCCTGAGGGAGGAACCGAGATCGTTGGCGAAGTCGTCCATCTCGGTCGTGTACTGCGGGATGAGGCTCGCGAGCTTGGCGCCCGACAGGGCGACGGAAGCCACGAGGGCGACGAGGATGGCGTAGACGAGCAGGATCGTCACGAGGATCCCGGCCCACGCCGGCCCACCGCGGCGCTCCACCATTCCTCGCACGGGTGACACCGTGACGACGAGGACGACCCCGAGCGCCGCCGGCGCGATGAGCCAGGCGGCCTCGCGCATCCCGGCCACCGCGATGACCGCCCCGGCCACGCCGAGCAGGATCAGCAGGGGGCGCGGGATGACGGGTGCGCCATGCGTCGACTCCATCACCGATCCCGTCCGCTCGCCCGACCGGCGCCAGTCGGCTGCCGGTGCGGTCAGCGTACTGACCCGTCGATGCGAAGGGGTCCCCCGGGAGGGGTGGGACCGCAGCGTGTCGCGCCCACCGTGTCGACAGGTGCACGAACGAGAGCCCGCCTCCCCCTGCGGGGTGGCGGGCTCTCGATCGGGCGGGGTGGACGTCAGGCGTCCGCGTTCTCCTCGAGGAGGTTGCGGGTCTTCGTGGCGTCCAGCGGGATGCCGGGGCCCATCGTCGTGGCCATCGTGGCCTTCATGATGAAACGGCCCTTGGACGCGGACGGCTTCAGCCGCAGGATCTCCTCGAGCGCGGTCGCGTAGTTCTCGACCAGCGACTTCTCGTCGAAGGAGACCTTGCCGATGATGAAGTGGAGGTTCGCGTGCTTGTCGACGCGGAACTCGATCTTGCCGCCCTTGATGTCGGTGACGGCCTTGGCCGTGTCCATCGTGACCGTGCCGGTCTTCGGGTTCGGCATCAGGCCACGCGGGCCGAGCACCTTGCCCAGACGACCGACCTTGCCCATGAGGTCGGGGGTCGCGACGACGGCGTCGAAGTCGAGCCAGCCCCCGGCCACCTTCTCGAGCAGGTCGTCGGAACCGACGAAGTCGGCGCCGGCGGCCTTGGCGGCCTCGGCCTTGTCGCCGTTGGCGAAGACGAGGACGCGGGCGGTCTTGCCCGTGCCGTGGGGGAGGTTGACCGTGCCGCGGACCATCTGGTCGGCCTTGCGGGGGTCGACGCCGAGGCGCATGGCGACCTCGACGGTCTCGTCGTACTTGGCCGACGCGGTGGACTTGGCGATGCGGACGGCCTCGATGGGCGTGTACGCGGCGTCGACGTCGATCTTCTCGGCGGCGGCGCGGTAGGACTTGCTGCGCTTCATGTGCTGCTCCTGATGTGGTGCGGTGGAGTCGTGGTCGTCGGGCCGGCGCTGGCCCTGCCACTGGTGGGGCGCCGAGGTGGCGCCGCACCGGCATCCGGTCTCGGATGCCGTGGCACCCGCCCGCGGGCGGGTGCCGGTTCGACCGGGCTCAGAGCTCGGTCGTGATGCCCATCTGACGGGCGGTGCCGGCGATGATCTTCATCGCGGCGTCGATGTCGTTGGCGTTGAGGTCGGGCATCTTGACCTCGGCGATCTCGCGCACCTGGTCCTTGGTGAGCTTGCCGACCTTGACCTTGTGCGGCTCGCCGGCGCCCTTCTGGACACCCGCGGCCTTCTTGATCAGCTCGGACGCCGGGGGCGTCTTGGTGATGAAGGTGAAGGAACGGTCTTCGTAGACCGTGATGACGACGGGGATGATGCTGCCGCGCTGGTGCTCGGTCGCCGCGTTGTACGCCTTGACGAACTCCATGATGTTGACGCCGTGCTGACCGAGCGCGGGGCCGACCGGGGGCGCGGGGGTCGCGGCGCCGGCCTGGATCTGCAGGTTGATGAACCCGGAGATCTTCTTCTTCTTGGGGGGCATGTCTGTCCTTGTGGTGGTGGTTTCGGGCCGACGCCGTGGGCGATGACCCCTTTGCAGCCCCGGACCCCGGGGCAGGGTTCTGCATGTGCAGTTTCGGGGGATTCCGGGGGCGGAGCCCTCCGGAGGGTAGAGCTTGGTGACCTGGCTGAAGGAGAGCTCGACCGGGGTCTCCCGGCCGAAGATGGAGACGAGCACCTTGAGCTTCTGGGTGTCGGGGTTGATCTCGGAGATCGTCGCGGGCAGCGTCTCGAACGGGCCGTCCATGACGGTCACCGACTCGCCGACCTCGAAGTCGACGACCGTGGCCTCACGACCGGAGCCGGCCGCGGATGCCGTGCCGCCCGATGCCGCGGCAGCCGCTGCGGCCTCGAGGTCGGCCGGCTTGATCATGCCGTAGACCTCGTCGAAGGTCAGCGGCACGGGCTGGTGCGCGTTGCCGACGAACCCGGTGACCCCGGGGGTGTGGCGCACGGCGCCCCACGACTCGTCGGTGAGGTCCATGCGGACGACGACGTATCCCGGCATCCGGACCCGGCGAACCAGCTTGCGCTGACCGCCCTTGATCTCGGTGACCTCCTCCATGGGGACCTGGATCTCGAAGATGTAGTCCTCCATGTTCAAGGAGGTGATGCGGGTCTCGAGGTTGGCCTTGACGCGGTTCTCGTAGCCGGCGTAGGAGTGCACGACGTACCAGTCGCCGACCTTGCTGCGCAGGTCGTCCTTGAACGCCGCGACGGGGTCGACGGCCTCGAGGAGGTCGCCGTCCTCGTCGGCGGTCGGCGCGGCGTCGGTGTCGGTGTCGGCTCGTCGTCGGTGTCGTCGGCGGTGTCGACCCCCACGGCGGCGTCCAGCCCCTCGGCGACCGAGTCGGCCTCACGCGAGCCTTCGGTCACGGTGTCGGGCAGCACCTCGGGAGCGTCCTGCGACGCTGCATCGGGGTTGTCGGTCCACTGGTCGGACACGGGTGACCTCTTCCTTGTTCTCGGGATGTCGGGTGGTGCGGTCGTGATGGCGCCTCGCGGCGCGGCGTCAGGAGCCGAACACCAGCCCGACGAGCTTGGCGAAACCCAGGTCCATGGTGGCCACCATGGCCATCATCACCGTGACGAACACGATGACGACGATCGTGTAGTTCCACAGTTCGGATCGCGTGGGTCGCACGACCTTGCGCAGCTCGTCGAGGATCTGGCTGACGAACAGGCCCAGCGCCTTGATCCACCGGGAAATGGGGTTGCCACCCGTCTCCTTGCCCTTTGCGGGCTTGGAGGGAGTCCTGGTCTGACCCACGTCAGTCACGGTGCCTCTTCACGTCGTTGCCATGTCGGTTGCCTTGCGCGCGGCACGACCGCGAAGGCAACCGCTTTCACGGATGCAGTCGTGGACGAACCACACGTGCGACGCAGGGCAGGAGGGACTCGAACCCCCAACCGCCGGTTTTGGAGACCGGAGCTCTACCAATTGAGCCACTGCCCTACGAGGATCCCGGTCGGGAGGGGCCCTCGCTCGATGAGACCCTCGCCCCTCGGGCATGCCGAAGGATGGGTGATCACACCGAACGGCAAGCATACGTGACGGTCCCGGTCGGGCGCGAACTCGCCCGGGTGAGGGGCGCCGCCGAGCCGCGCTCTGCCACGATAAGGCGGTGAGCACCGACACCGCAGCCGCCGCCACCCCCCTCGCCGAGCGTTCCGCCCAGGAACTGCAGGCCTACCTGGAGGAGCAGCGCACGGCATACGCCGCGTTGTGCGAGCGCGGCCTGAGCCTCGACCTCACCCGCGGCAAGCCCAGCCCCGCCCAGCTCGACCTCTCCGACGAGCTCCTGCGCCTGCCGCACGGAGTCAAGGACGCCGATGGCGTGGACGTGCGCAACTACGGCGGGCTGAACGGTCTGCGCGAGCTGCGCGAGATGTTCGCCGAGCTGCTCTGGGTCGACCCCGACCAGCTGATCGCCGGCGGCAGCTCGAGCCTGACGATGATGCACGACGTGCTCGTCCAGCACCTGCTCCACGGCGGCGTCGACTCCCCGAGGGCGTGGAAGGACGAGGAGAAGGTCACCTTCGTGTGCCCCGTCCCCGGCTACGACCGGCACTTCACGATGCTCGCCTCGTACGGCATCGAGATGGTGAGCGTGCCGATGCTGGCCGACGGGCCGGACGTCGCGGCCGTGGAGGCCCTCGTGCGCGACGACCCCTCCGTCAAGGGCATGTGGGTCGTTCCGACCTACGCCAACCCGGCCGGATCGGTCGTCACGCAGGAGGTCGCCAGCCGGCTGGCGTCGATGCCGACCGCCGCCCCCGACTTCAGGATCTTCTGGGACAACGCGTACGCGCTGCACCACCTCACCGCGGACGAGGCGAAGTCGGCCGACATCCTCTCCCTCGCGTCGGCGGCCGGCCACCCGCACCGACCGATCATGTTCGCGTCCACGAGCAAGATCACGTATGCCGGCGCCGGCGTCGCGTTCCTCGCCGCCTCTCGCGAGAACATCGCCGCGTACCTCGGCCACCAGCAGTTCGCGTCGATCGGGCCGGACAAGGTCAACCAGCTGCGCCACGTGCAGCTCTTCGGCTCGGCGCAGGGCGTTCGCGACCACATGCTGCGGCACCGAGAGATCCTCGCGCCGAAGTTCGAGGCCGTGGATGCCGCGCTGACCGCCACCCTCGACGGGCTCGGCATCGCCGAGTGGACCCGGCCCGCCGGTGGCTACTTCGTGAGCCTGGACGTTCCGGACGGTTGCGCTGCTCGCGTGGTGGCCCTGGCCAAGGCCGCCGGCATCGCCCTCACGCCGGCCGGGGCCTCGTTTCCGCACGGTCTGGACCCGCGCGACCGCAACATCCGCCTGGCTCCGTCCTTCCCGCAGCTGACCGAGGTCGAGACGGCGATGGCCGGTGTTGCGACGTGCGTCGCCCTCGCCGCCGCGGAGCAGCTCACCGCCGTAGGGTGAAGTCATGTCGGAGCCCCAGGAGAGCATGACCACCGATCTCGGCGAGTACAGCGTCGACGACGAGGACCAGCTGCAGCCCGAGGACACCTTGGACGACGACGGCGTCGACGTCCTCGACCGCGGGTACTCGCCCCCCGACACCGACCGAGGCTCGCGTGCCCACGGGGTGACGGCATCCGAACAGCACCGGGACGAGACCATCGACGAACGGATCGCCCAGGAGGTACCGGACCCCACGTCGGCCTACGGCGCGCCCGACAACGAGTCGGGGCTGGACGAGATCGGCCGCGTCGGCGGCGACGACCCCGACAGCATCGCGGCCGAGGACGACTGGCTCGGGGACGGCGAGGTCGGCGACCTGCGGGCCGGGCGGCTCGTGTCACCCGACCGTGGTCTGGGCGAGGACACCGAGAGCCACCTCATCGGGCAGGACGTCGGCATCGACGGCGCCGCGGCCTCGGCCGAGGAGGCAGCGATGCACGTCATCGAGCGCCTGCCCGAGGACGACGACGCCGAGTGAGCGAAGCGGCCGCTGCGCCACAGCGGTCCGTGACGGACCTGCCCAAGGCCCACCTCCACCTGCACTTCACCGGCTCGATGCGGGTCACGACGGTGCGCGACCTCGCCGAGCGGCACGGCATCCGGCTTCCTGCGGCCTTGACGCATGACTGGCCGCCGACCTTCGAGGCCGCCGACGAGCGGGGCTGGTTCCGCTTCCAGCGGCTGTACGACGCGGCTCGGGCCTGCGTGCGCGGCGAGGAGGACATGCGGCGGATCGTGCGCGAGGCCGCGCTCGACGACGGGGCCGAGGGCTCGCGGTGGCTCGAGCTGCAGATCGACCCGACGTCCTACGCGCCGTTCGTCGGGGGCATCACCCCAGCGCTGGAGATCGTGCTCGACGAGGCCAGGGCCGTGTCTGCGGAGCCGGGTGCGGCCAAGGTGGCGATCATCGTGGCGGCGAGCCGGATGCGGCATCCGCTGGAGGCGCGCACCCTGGCGCGGTTGGCTGCGCGGCATGCCGGGTCGGGGGCCGGCACGGTGATCGGGTTCGGGCTGTCCAACGACGAGCGGCGGGGTGACACGGCGGAGTTCGCCGCGGCGTTCGGGATCGCCGAGCGGGCGGGGTTGGCGCTGCTGCCCCACGCCGGCGAGCTGCTCGGTGCGCCGGCCGTGGCCGAGACCCTCGACTCGCTGCGACCGGACCGGCTCGGTCACGGCGTGCGGTGTGTGGAGGACCCCGCCGTGTTGGAGCGGGTCGTGGCCTCGGGGGTGGCGCTCGAGGTGTGCCCCGGGTCCAACGTCGCGCTCGGGGTCTATGCGGAGGAGGCCGACGTGCCACTGCGCCGCTTGCTGGATGCCGGGGCGACCGTCGCGCTCGGGGCCGACGACCCGCTGATCTTCGGTTCACGGCTGGCCGAGCAGTACGCGACCGCTCGGGAGGTGCACGGCGTCGACGATGCCGGGCTGGCGGCGTTGGCGCTCGGGTCGCTGCAGGCGAGCCGGGCGCCCTCGGACCTGGTGGCGGCGGCCAGCCGGGATGTCGACGCCTGGCTGCGTGGGTGAGTCTCGGGGGCGCGAGGCGCGAGGCGCCCGGGAGCGCATCTCCGCCGTGCCCGCGGCGATTCCTGTGAGCCCGCCGAGGTGTCTTCCTGAGAGCCCGCCCAGGTAACCCGTCGGGGGACGTCAGGATGGTTCACCTGGTGAGCCACCCTCGGCTGCACACCGCACCGGCGCCCCCGAGCTCGTCGGGATGCCCGGGCGCCCCACGCGTCACGGGCCGTTGTCCACAGGCACAGGGCGCCGTCGCAGTTCTCAACAGGAGACGGCCTCGGCTGGAGCCGGCATCCGCCCGCCGTGCACGCTGACGTCATGGACGACGCACGAGGACTACCGGACGAGTGGGTGCCCCACCTGCGCCGCGCCCGCGGTGCCCTCACCGTGGGGGCGGAGGTCGGGCTTGCCCTGCGCGACCACCGTCGACGGCTCGGTCTGAGCCAGCGCGCCTACGCCCTCCGGCGCGGGCTGAGCCGGGCGATGCTCGCTCGGCTCGAGGCCGACGCGGGACGGATGACTCTGGACACCGTCTCTGACGCGCTGGCCGGCACGGGGTTCGCGCTGTTCGTCGGGCTGTCGTCGGCTGACCCCGACCTCCCGCCGGAGGGCGCGGCCAGTGCGCTGGCCGCCGACCCAGCACCGGATGAAGGGGTCGGCGTCACCCCTCGCCGCCTCCCGCCCGAGGCGTGGGCACCCACCGACCTCGTGGCGCGCGTGCGTGGTGGCGGACGGCGGTTCCCGGCGCACCGCCCGGTCTACGCGGTGACCGAGCCCCCGTTGTGGTGGTGGCTGCACGAGTTCTTCAGTGGCCCGACCGAGCGGCCGAAGTGGTACTCCCCCGTGCCGCGACCCGACGTCAGGCTGCTGCTCGGCGAACAGGACGACGACGATGAGCCGGAAGTCGCCTGATCGACAGCTCGCTTGTTGCCTCCATCGGCGGCCCACCTTGTGAACCATCCCAAAGTTGGCTCGCGTGGTGAGTCGAAGAGATCCGGTGGCTCACCAGGTGAAGCATCTGGACGTCCCCCGCCGCCCTTGTGGTGCTGCCTCTCAGGTTCGCCAGCTGCCGGGCCGGCTGCCCGTCAAGCCCTCAACTCACAGGGCGTGACCGACGAGCACCGGCTCGTTCACCAGCGTCACCCCGAACGCCTGCTGCACACCGTCGCGCACCACCCGCGCCAGGGCCGCCACCTCGGATGCCGTCGCCCCGCCCCGGTTGGTCACCGCCAGGGTGTGCTTGGTCGACAACGCTGCCGGCCCCGGCATCCCGTAGCCCTTGCCGAACCCGGCGCGCTCGATCAGCCAGGCCGCACTCGTCTTGACGTGCCCGTCGGCGTCCGGATAGCGGGGCAGCGCGACGGCAGCGGCATCGACGTCACCGCCGAGGTCAGCGGCGAGGCCCTCCGCCACCCGACCTTCCAGCACCGCGAACTCCTCGACCGACAGCACCGGGTTGGTGAAGAACGACCCGCAGCTCCACGTGTCGTGGTCCGCAGCATCCAGCACCATCCCGCGGCGCCGGCGCTGGGCGAGCACCGCCTCGCGAGCATCCCCGAGGGGCACGCGGTCCCCGACCGACACCCCGAGCTGGGTGGCGAGGTCGGCGTAGCGCACGGGCTGGGACAACGTCCCGGGGACCAGCTGGAACATCACGTCGATCACGACGTAGCGGTCGGTGCCCTTGAACAGCGAGTGCCGGTACCGAAACCGGCAGTCCAGGGTCATCATCGTGCGGACCCGACCCTCGAGGCGGTCCCACACGCGCACCCGCGCGATGGTCTGCGCGACCTCCTGGCCGTAGGCGCCGACGTTCTGCACGGGCGTCGCGCCACACGACCCCGGGATGCCGGACAGCGCCTCCACGCCGGCCCACCCCTGCTCGACGGCGTGGGCCACGAACTCGTCCCAGCTCTCCCCGGCCGAGACGGTGACGTTCGCACCGCCGCACTGGTCGAGCGAGTCGACGACGACGCCCCGCGTCTCGACCTTGACCACGGTGCCGGCGAACCCGGCATCCGCGACGACGAGGTTGGACCCTCCCCCGAGGACGAGCAGTGGCTCGTCCGCGTCGTCGACCTCACGCACGGCGTCGACGAGCTCGTCGGCGGTCTCGACGACGACCATCCGCGCGGCGGGCCCGCCGACCCGCATCGTCGTGTGTGCAGCGATCGGCTCGTCGTGCAGCAGCCGCATCAGGAGCGCATCAGTCGAGCCGGACGACCGCGATGCAGCGGCCGAGCACCTTGTCCCCACCGCACGTCGTCGTGACGTCGACGGTGACCCGGCCGGTCTCGGCGTCCACGGCCTTGACGACGCCCTGCACCACGATCTCGTTGCCGTCGACGGAGACCTCGACCGGGCGCGTGAAGCGCGTGCCGAACTCCACGACCCGACCGGCATCCCCGGCCCAGTCGGCGACGACGGTGCCGGAGGCCCCCATCGTCCACATCCCGTGGGCGATCACGTCGGGCAGGCCGACCGAGCGGGCGAAGGCCTCGTCCTGGTGGATGGGGTTCTGGTCCAGGGACGCGTTCGCGTAGGCGACGAGCGTCTCGCGTGCCACGGGCACGGTCACGGGGCCGACGACGTCGCCGACCGAGACCTCTGCGAGCTGACGGACGGGCATGCTCACTCCTCCCCGCCGCGGACGACGATCGTTGACGTGGACGTCGCCAGGGCATCCCCGGCGGTGGTTGCGAGCTCGGTGCGCGTGGTGATCATCGAGTGGCCACCGGCCGAGCGCACGGCATCCACCGTCGTGACGCCGACGACCTCGTCGCCAGCCGTGATGGGACGGTGGTGGACGAACCGCTGCTCGCCGTGGACCACGCGGCTGAAGTCGATGGCCGCCTCCGGGTCGGTGATGTACGCCCGCTCGCTCTGCTGCGAGAAGCGCACCGCCATCGTCGGGGGCGCGATGACGTCGCCGTACCCGGCCTCCCGTGCCGCTGAGGCGTCGGTGTGCACCGGGTCACCGGCCCCGACGGCGGCGGCGAACGCCGCGATGAGTGCCGCGTCGACGGCATACGGACCGCTGGGCGGGTAGGTGCGCCCGGCGAAGTCTGGGTTCACGGCCATGGCGCCCACTCTAGGAGACCGCAGGCCCCATCCGTCCAGAGGGGCGCGGGCGCGGAGCGCGAGCTGCGCCGGAGGACGCGAGAGGCCGCCGGCACCGGAACACGGTGCGGGCGGCCTCTCGCGGGCGAACCGCTGAGTCAGCGGGTCTCGCGGTGGGTCGTGTGCGTCTTGCAGCGCGGGCAGAACTTCGCCAGGTCGAGACGGTCGGGGTTGTTCCGACGGTTCTTCTTGGTGATGTAGTTGCGCTCCTTGCACTCCGTGCACGCCAGGGTGATCTTGGGGCGGACGTCGGTGGCCTTGGCCATGGGGGCAACCTGCTCTCGGGAAAGTGAATCGATCGTCGGGCGTCGCGCGGACGCACGAGGAATCGCGCGACACCAGCACAACAGGCTACGCGGCTTCGGGCATTCCCCGAAATCGCGGCCTTGGTAGCGGGAGCGGGGCTCGATCCCGCGACCTCACGATTATGAGTCGTGCGCTCTAACCAGCTGAGCTACCCCGCCAGGGGTCGATCCGTAGCCAGCCACGTGGGCGGGCCCGGTCGGACCGGAGCCCCCTGTCGGAATCGAACCGACGACCTTTTCCTTACCATGGAAACGCTCTACCGACTGAGCTAAGGGGGCGCACGCTACCTGCGGGAAACCGCCGGGCGCCACGGAGACATTACACGCTCAGGATCGGTCCAGCGAAATCCGCGCGGCGACGAGCGACGGGCCGTACCAGGTGATCAACCGGCCCGACACCAGGCGCGTCCGCACACGCCGAAACACCTCCGGCCCGTCGCTCGCGGTGAACACGTACGGCTCGTCGGGAAGCAGCACGAGATCGGCCACCACCGGGTCGTCGAGCACCTCGGGGTCGACGGGCGGATAGCGCCCGTCCACACCCGCGGTGACGACCTCGAAACCGGCCCGGGCCAGCAGGTCGGCCGTGAACGTCGGGCGCCCCACGACCATCCACGGGTCGCGCCAGATCGGCACGACCACGCGCGCGGTCGCCGCAGGCACCGGCCCGCACCAGGCCTGCTCCGCGGCCACCAACCACGGCGGGTCCTCATCCAACCGGAGTACCTCACGGAACAGCCGCCGCATCGAGGCGATGGCGCCCGGCACGGTGTCGATGTCGGTGACCCACACGCGGATGCCGTGCTGCCGCAACCGTCGGACGTCGAGTTCGCGGTTCTCCTCCTTGTTGGCCACGACGAGGTCCGGACGCAGCGCGACGATGGCCGCGAGGTCGGGGTTCTTCGTGCCGCGGACCCGTTCGACGCCGCGGGCATCGAGGTCTGCGGGGTGGGTGCACCAGTCCGTGGCGCCGACGAGGCGTTCCGGCACCGTGACGGCGAGGGCCTCGGTGAGCGACGGGACGAGCGACACGACGCGACCCACCGCCGCGGGCAGGTCGACGTCGTGGCCGAGGTCGTCGGTGAGGGTCAGCGCGGAGCCATCCGCAGCGCGCCGTCCATGCGGATCGTCTCGCCGTTGAGGTAGTCGTGGTCGACGACGGCGAGCGCGAGCTTCGCGTACTCCTCCGGTCGGGCGAGGCGCTGCGGGAACGGCACCCCGGCCGCCAGGCCTGCGCGGAACTCGTCGGAGACCGTCGCGAGCATCGGCGTCTCGACGATGCCCGGGGCGATCGTGACGACCCGGATGCCGTACTGCGCCAGGTCGCGCGCCGCCGGGAGCGTGAGCCCCACGATGCCGCCCTTGGACGAGCTGTAGGCGGCCTGGCCGACCTGACCGTCGAACGCGGCGATGCTCGCCGTGTTGATCACGACGCCGCGCTGGCCGTCGGCGTCCGGCTCGGTGGCCGCGATCGCCTCCGCGGCGATCGCCAGGACGGTGAAGGACCCGACGAGGTTGATCTCGACGACCTTGCGGAACAGTGCGAGGTCGTGGACGCCCTTGCGTCCCAGGATGCGGGTCGACGGCCCGATCCCGGCGCAGTTGACGACGATCCGCAACGGCCGGGACGGGTCATCGGATGCCGTGGCGACGGCGGCGCGGACCTCCTCCTCGGACGTCACGTCGGTCGGCTGGTACTGCACGCCCTCGACGTTCGGCCCTGCCTCGCACGCGGCAGCGAGGTCGAGGGCGATGACGCGGGAGCCGGCGGCGGCGAGCGCGGCCGCGGTGGCGGCCCCCAGCCCCGAGGCTCCCCCGGTGACGATGGCGGTGGTGTTCGCGGTCTGCATGGTCGCCATCCTGCCAGTCGGTGGCGAGCCGTACCGTGGACCCATGGCACTACGCATCGGTGGACACGTCGACCAGAGCGACCCGGTGGCGGAGGCGCTCGCCCGGGGAGCGACCCTGTCGCAGATGTTCCTCGGCGACCCGCAGAGCTACAAGGGACCGGTCGTGGAGTACGCCGGCGGCGCCGCCGCGCTGAAGGCGGCCGCCGAGGACGCGGGGGTCGACCTCTACGTCCACGCGCCCTACCCGATCAACGTCGCGGCGACGAACAACCGGATCCGCATCCCGGGGCGCAAGCTGCTCCAGCAGCACCTGCACGCCGCCGCCGAGATCGGCGCGAAGGGCGTGGTCGTGCACGGCGGTCACCTCGGCAAGGACGAGGACGCCGCCGTCGGCTTCGACAACTGGCGCAAGTGCATCGACGGGCTCGACCTGCCCGTGCCGCTGCTCATCGAGAACACCGCGGGCGGTGACAACGCCATGGCCCGACGGCTCGAGGCGATCGCGCGCCTGTGGGACGCGATCGGGGCGGCATCCGGTGGTGACCAGGTGGGGTTCTGCCTCGACACCTGCCACGCGCACGCCGGCGGCAACGACCTCGGCGAGGTCGTCGAGCGGGTGCTGGCGATCACCGGCCGCATCGACCTCGTCCACGCCAACGACTCGCGGGACACCTTCGACTCGGGCGCTGACCGGCACACGAACTTCGGCTCCGGGCTCATCGACGGCGCCGACCTGGCCGAGGTCGTGCGGGCCGCTGGGGCCCCCGTCGTGTGCGAGACCCCCGGCGGCGTCGAGGGGCAGGCAGCCGACATCGCCTGGCTGCGCGAGCGCTCGGCTGAGGTCGGCGGCCGCAGGGTCCGACACCTGACAGGTCGGTGACAGGTCGGCGGCAGGGCGTCCACGCACCGTGGGGCCATGACGACCAGCGCCACCCTGCCCGGGACCCACCTGTACATCCGCGCTCTCGCGGCGGGCGACCACGACACCCTGACGACGATCATGGCCGGGATGTCGCTGGGGTCTCGGGTGGCCCGCTACCACTCGGGGTTGCCCCACCTGACCCCGCGAATGCTGCGCCACCTCAGCGACGTCGCACCGGGGCGCCACGTCGCCCTCGTCGCAGAGCAGGACGGCGCCCCGGTGGGCATCGTGCGCTGGGTGCGCGAGGACGACACGACGGCCGAGATCGCCCTCGAGGTCGTCGACGCGGCACACGGTCAGGGTGTGGGGCGGGCACTGCTCCAGGCAGCCTGCGTGAGCGCCGTCGAGGCCGGGATCGAGCGCCTGGTCGCCTACGTCACGGCGGACAACCGCCGCGTCCACCGGTGGCTGCACCGGCACGCGGCCCATCGCGAGGAGGACCGATTCGTCATCCGTCTGCCGGGGAAACTCGCTGCGCCGATCCGGCCGCTTCGTGGTTCGATGGGAGAATGCGCGCCAGCATCCTGGGGCCGCTCCGAGTCGAGACCACCCGTGGTTCACAGCTCCCCGCCGGAGGCCGACCCCGCGACCTCCTCGCGGCCCTCCTGCTCCGCAGAGGCCGCCCCGTTCCCGCGGACGTCCTCCTCGACCTCGTCTGGTCCGAGCAGGCAGCCACGCTCGACGTCGCTGCGGTCCACACCGTCGTCGCGCGCCTCCGGCGTCAGTTCGGTGCGGAGCTGATCGACCGCGAGCACGGCGGCTACCTCGTGCCCGACGCGGTCCGCACCGACGTCGACGAGGTGCTGCTCCGTCGCTCGCAGGCCCGGGCGTGCGCCGCGCAGCACGACTGGTCGGGGAGGCGCCAGGCGGACCGGGCAGCCCTGAGCCTCTGGGCCGGCCCCGTGGCCCTCGAGGGTGTTCGTGACGACCTGGTGGTCGTCGAGCGGGCGCGGCTCGCCGACCTGCGGCGGGCGATGCTCGACGACCTGGCCACCTCGCTGCTGGACGACCCCGGAGGCGACCCCGACGAGGCGCACGACCTCGCCCTCGAGCTGATGGCGGGCGACCCCCTCGACGAGGCAGCGGCGGTCCTGGGCATGCGTTCGGCGCAGCGCCTGGGCCGGCAGGCCGAGGCGCTGTCGATCTACTCCCGGGTCCGTCGAGACCTGCGCGACGAGCTGGGCATCGACCCCGGCCGCACCCTCACCGAGCTGCACCAGCGAGTTCTCGCGCAGGCTCCGCCCCGGGGCACGCCCGACGCCCTGACCGCGGAGCGCCCGGTGGCCCGCGATGTGGTCCTGCACCCGGCGCGCGTCCTCCCTGCACCCCGGACGCCGACGGTCGGTCGCCTCGCGGATCTCGATGCCGCGCTCGGTGCCCTCTCCGCAGGACACCGGCTCATCACGGTGACCGGGCCGGCCGGGGTCGGCAAGTCACGCCTGCTCGCGGAGATCGGCGTGGCCCTGCGCCCCAGCGAACCGGACATCTACCACGTCGTCCTCGAGCCCCATGCCCAGCTGTCCGCTGACGCACTCGCCCTCGTCGTCGGGTCGATGAGCGGGTTGCCGATGGACGGGGCCGACCCGGTGCACCAGCTGGCCGAGGCACTCGCCCACGAGCAGGCCGTCATCCTCGTCGACGAAGCCGAGTGGGCCCTGGCCGGAGCGGCGGAGATCGCGCGGGCCCTGCTCGACCGGTGCCCCGGCATCCGGCTCGTCCTCACCTCACGCACCCCGCTCGGCATCCTCGGGGAGCGCCTGGTCGTCCTGGACTCCCTGACCGTCCCCGCCCCCGGGGCTGCGCGCGAGGAGGTCTGCGCGGCAGCGGCGGTGCAGCTGCTGGCCTCACGGCTCGCTGACAGCGGCACCGAGCGGGCGGCCGACCTCGAGGCGTGGTCGGACCAGGACCTGCAGATGCTCGCCGAGGTCGCGCGACGGCTCGACGGGCTCCCCCTCGCCCTGGAACTGGCAGCCGGGCGCTCCCCCGACGGCGACCTCGACCGGCTGCTCGACGTCGTCGCCACGCCGTTGGACCTCGTGGCCGACGAGCTCGACCGGGAGCCGCGCCACCAGTCGCTGCGCGAGGCCATCGGGTGGAGCATCGAACGGCTGACGCCCGAGGAGCGGCGGGCGCTGGCGAGGCTGTCGGTGTTCGTCGCGACGTTCGCCCGCGGGGCGGCCGTGGCCGTGATCGGGTCCCCGGAGGCGGAGTCACAGCTGCGGGCGCTGGTCCGCGGCAACCTCGTGCAGGCGGCGCACACCGCCGGAGGGCAGGGGCTGAGGCTGCTGACCGCGGTGCGCGACGCGGCACGGGAGGTGCTGCTCGACCTCGGGGAGGACGCCGACTCCCGCCGCCGACACCGCGAGTGGTACGCAGCCCGGTGGCGCGGCGCCCAGCTGAGCGACACCCTCATCGAGGACGTCGGCCGCACCCAGGAGGACCACCTCGCCGCCCTCGACAGTGCCCTCACCGTCGGCGACACCGGATCGGCCGTGGACCTGGGTCTGGCCCTGTTCCGCCGCTGGCAGTTCAGCGAGTCGGTCGCGACCGCCACCCCGTGGATGGACCAGCTCTCCCGGATGCCGGGACTCACCGATGCCCAGGCGGCTCGCCTCGCGATCGCGCGAACGGCGATCTCGCACGTCCGGCAGTGGGAGGACGCCGACGTCCCACGCATGATGCACGCGCTGCGCGACGACCCGGACTGGGCGGTCAACCTGTTCACCACCGAGGCCATCGCCGCCTACACCGCGGGTGACACCCCGCGCTCGATGGCGATGGCCGCCCTGGGTCTTGACGCCGCCCGGGCGTCCGCACCGCACCACCTCCCGGAGTCGTTGGCCCTGGCCGCGGTCATGGCCGGCATCGCGGGCGAAGCCGCTGCCGCGACCGAGCACGTCGAGGAGGCCCGCGCCCGGATCGGTCCGCACCCGTCCGCGGTGCACCTCGTGACGGTCGTGCCGAAGCTCGCCCTGGCCATGATGGATGCCGGCCGCCCCGACATCGCCCTCGACCTGTTGCAGCGAGCCGCCGACGGGGCGCAGTCGAGATTCGGCATCCAGCCGACGACGACGACCGTGGTCAACCTGGGCTGGGCGGCCCTCGGCGCGGGGCGGCCCAGGCGAGTCGTTCACCTGGTTCGTCCGTGGCCTGCAGCGGGAGACGCCGTGGAGCCCCGGCTTCGCGGAGGCGTCAGCCGGCCTCGGGTGTGCGGGGGTCGCCCTGGCGTGGGAGCACGCCCCGGCGGTGCTCCTCGCGTCCGACCGGCTGCTCGGGACCTCGGCCACCCGGCTGTCCGGGAGCCTGGCCGCGCACGTGGAACGCGCTCGCTCGCAGGTGACCTGGCCACCGGACACGCCGTTGGCGACCCTGCCGGTCGACGTCGTCGCCCACCGGGTGCTCCAGCTCGCAGCCGAGCACGCCGCAGCGCTCGCCCCGGAGCCCGAGCAGGCCTGGCGTAGCGGCTCGGCGTGGGCCCTCAGCGCAGGAACAGCTGGTACGCCGGGTTGTCGGTCTCGTCCCACGACCGGTAGCCCAGGGTGTCGCGGAAGGTGGCGAACGCCTCCCGGTCGCTCGGTGGTACCTGCATGCCGACGAGCACGCGGCCGACGTCCGAGCCGTGCCCCCGGTAGTGGAACAGCGAGATGTTCCACGCCGGCGCCATCGCCTCGAGGAACTGCACCAGCGCGCCGGGCCGCTCGGGGAACTCGTAGCGGTGGAGCACCTCGTCGTGGGCGAGGGTCGTGCGCCCACCCACGAGGTGGCGCAGGTGCAGCTTGGCGAGCTCGTCGTCGGTGAGGTCGAGGGCGGGCAGCCCGGCATCCGCGAACCCCTGCGCCAGCCGGCGGGCCTCCTCGCGGCCGTGGACCTGCAGGCCCACGAAGACGTGGGCCGTGTCGCTGTCGGCGATGCGGTAGTTGAACTCGGTGACCTCGCGGCCCGGGCCGATGACGTCGAGCAACCTGCGGAAGCTGCCGCGCTGCTCGGGGATGGTCACGGCGAACACGGCCTCGCGCTGCTCGCCGACCTCGGCCCGCTCCGCGACGAAGCGCAAGCGGTCGAAGTCCATGTTGGCGCCACAGGCCACCGCGACGTAGGTGCCGCCCGCGGCGCCGGGGCGGACGGCATACTCCTTCAGCCCCGCCACGGCGAGGGCACCGGCGGGCTCGAGGATGGCGCGCGTGTCGGTGAAGACGTCCTTGATCGCCGCGCACACGGCATCCGTGTCGACGCGGATCATCTCGTCGACGAAGGCGCTCGCGACCCGGAAGGTCTCCTCACCGACGAGCCGCACGGCGGTGCCGTCCGAGAACAGCCCCACGTGCTCGAGCTCCACCCGGTGCCCGGCCTCGAGCGACTGGGCCATGGCGTCGGAGTCGTCGGTCTGGACGCCGATGACCTTGACGTCCGGGCGCAGGGCCTTGACGTAGGCCGCGATGCCGGCGATCAGGCCGCCGCCACCGACGGCGACGAAGACGGCATCCAGGGGGCCGGTCACCTGGCGCAGGATCTCCATGCCGATGGTGCCCTGCCCGGCGATGACGTCGGGGTCGTCGAAGGGGTGCACCATCGTCAGCCCGCGCTCGTGCGCCAGCGTGGCCGCGTGGGCGCCGGCGTCCGTGTAGGAGTCGCCGTGGAGCACGACCTCGACGCCGGCGGCGCGCACGGCATTCACCTTGAGCTGCGGGGTGGTCGTCGGCATGACGATGACGGCGTGGCAGCCGAGCACGGTCGCGGCGCGGGCCACCCCCTGGGCGTGGTTGCCCGCCGACGCGGCGATGACGCCCCGCGCGCGGGCCTGCGGGCTGAGCCGGGCCATCGTGTTGTAGGCGCCGCGGATCTTGAACGAGAACACCGGCTGGAGGTCCTCGCGCTTGAGGAGCACGGTGCTGCCGAGACGGGCGCTCAGGCCCGGGGCGGCGTCGAGCGGGGTCTCCTCGACGACGTCGTAGACCCGCGAGGTCAGGATGCGTTTGAGGTATGCCGTGGCCTCGGCGTCGGTCAGCGGTCGGGTGTGCGGCACGGCGCAAGGGTAGCCGCGGTGCCCGGATGCCGGTCAGCCGGCGAGGTGGGCCCACCGCGGCTCGAGGTCGACCCACGGGCCGACGTCGGCGACCCGGCCGTCGACGAGCACCACCACCCGATCCGCCTGCGGCCAGGGCGGCGCGCTTGGACGTCGCACCGATGACCGTGGTGCCGCGGGCGCGCAGGGCCGCCCACAGCTCGACCTCGGTGGCGGCGTCCAGGGCGCTGGACACGTCGTCGGCGAGGAGCACCTCGGCCTCGGCGGCGAGCGCGCGCGCCAGGGCGAGGCGTTGCACCTGGCCGCCGGACAGTCGCACGCCGCGGTGACCCACGACGGCGTCGTGGCCACCGGCGTCATCGACGTCCTCGCGCAGCCGTGCGTCCACGATCGCCCGGTCGAGGGCCCGGCCGTGGCCGAGCGAGACGTTGTCGGCGAAGGATCCGGAGAGGACCCGGGGCACCTGCGAGACGTAGGACACCTGTCCCGGACGCAGGAAGACCTGCGCGTCCTCGACCTCGACCCCGTTCCACGAGATCGACCCGGTGTGGTGGAGCAGTCCGGCCAGGCCGCGCAGCAGGCTCGACTTGCCCGACCCGACCTGACCGAGCAGGAGCACGAGCTCGCCGGCGCCGACCGTGAGGTCGACGCCTTCGACGCCGCGCGTGCCGTCGTCGTGGATGGCCCCGACCCCCTTCAGCTCGAGCACGCGCAGGGGGACCTGACCGGGTACGTCGGCGCGGGGAGCAGTGCCTTCGACGAGGTCGACCCCTTCGGGCATCGCGACGAGGTCGACGCCTCCGGCGAGTCGGCTCGTGGCCTGCTGCCAGGACCTCGTGCCCGGCGCCTCCGTGACGACGGCGCCGGCCACCCGGCCGAACCAGTCGAACCCGTTGACGGCACCGGAGACGAGGATGGCCGTGGCCAGGCTCCAGCGACCGGACGCGAACGTCGCCCAGGCAGCGACGACGCCGACCTGCACCATGATGACCGGGACCCCGTCGAGGATCGCCTGGACCCGGTGCTCGAAGACGGCCGCCTCGACCCGCCCGGCATCCACGGCTCGAAGGTGCTGCCGCGCGGCGGGGGTGGCCGAGGCGAGCTTGACGGTGCGTGCCGACTCGAGCACGGACACCAGGGAGCGCCCGAACCGGGCCCGGGCGGCGGACGACTCGGTGGCTGAGCGGCCCGCGATCGGCCGACCGACCGCCGATGCGAGCGCGGCACCGACGAGGACGCCGAGCAGCACCCCACCGGCGAGCAGGCTGCCGCCGAGGACCGCGGTCACCGCGACGATCGCGAGCCCGTTGAGGAAGTCGACCCAGCGGTCGGCGTACAGGGCGTACCGGTCGGCATCCATCGAGCGGGCCACGACCTCGCCCGGCGGGGTGCGCTCGAGGCGGTGCTGGCGGGTCTGGCCGATGAGCACCGACATCCGCACGCGCAGCATCACCTCGATCCACCACCGCGGGTAGCGACGGATGGCCGAGGTGAGGATCAGCGGGGAGGCCACGACGAACAGGGCGGTCAGCGCCGTCAGGACGATGGTTCGCTGATCCCACCCGGCGCCGGTGGACAGGTGCTCGACGACCAGACCCCACACCAGTCCGGTCGCAGCCCCGAACGAGCCACCCAGGGCCGAGACGAGGAACAGGATCGCGGGCCAGATGCCCCACCGCGGCCGAACGCGCAGCGCCGACAGCACACCTCGGGTGAGCGAGGGCCCGTCGCCCGGCTCGGGGGCGACGGGCGGCGGCCCGGTGCGGCGGGCGCCGCCCACGACGGCGTCGGGCGAACGCCGTCCGTGCGCGACACGGCATCCGTGAGCGGGTGACCGTCCGTGACGGGCTCGGCAACCGTTCCCCGTGACGGGGCGGCCGCGGTGACCAGGACTCGGTCCGCGCTGGCTTCGAGGAGGCGACGGAACGGGCCCTCCGTCACGGCGACCTCGGATCGTGTCCCGTGCTGGACGACCCGCCCGTGGTCGAGCACGGCGACGAGGTCGGCGCGCGCGGTGGTGGACAGACGATGGGCGACGAGGATGCCGGTGCGTCCGGTGAGGAGGTGGTCGGCAGCACGCACCACGAGGCCCTCGGTGACGGGGTCCATCCGGGCGGTGGCCTCGTCGAGGACGACGACGGCGACGTCGCGCACGAGCAGGCGCGCAAAGGCGACGAGCTGCTCCTCCCCCGCCGACAGCGGCGTGCCGCCGGGGCCGAGCACGGTGTCGAGACCCTCGGGCAGCCCGTCGACCCACTCGTCGAGCCCCAGCTCGGCCACGGCGGTGCGCACGCGCTGGCGGGGCAGGTCGGCGAAGAGGGTGATGTTCTCGGCGAGGGTCCCGGCGAGGATGTCGGTCCGCTGGGTGACGACCCCGACGGCCGCGCGCAGCTGCTGGAGGTCGAGGTCGAGCACGTCGACCCCACCGAGGAGGACCGCGCCCGGCGGGGGCTCGACGGCGCGCGAGAGCAGCGAGGCCAGGGTGGACTTGCCCGACCCGGTGCGACCCACGAGGGCGCAGGTGCGCCCTGCCGGAACCTCGAGGGTGACGCCGCGCAGGGCGAAGTCGCCGTCCGGGTAGGCGAAGTGCAGGTCGCGGAACTCGATGGCGAGGGACCCCGGCGGCACGGCTCGGCCACCGTCGGGCTCGTGCTCGATCTCGAGCAGCTGCCGCAGCCGGGTCACGGCCCCGATGCCGGCCTGGAGCTCGGGCAGGTGCCGCGCCATCTGGTCGATCTGTCCGACGAAGGTGCTCGTGACGAGGAAGAGCGTGACCAGCCGCGCCACGGACAGGTCGTCGGAGACGACGAGCGCGACCCCCGCGACACTCGTGCCGGCGAGCAGGCCGTACAGGAGCACGCCGGTTCGCCTCGTGACGCGGCACTGCAGCGCGAGGACCTCGTCGAAGCGCCGGTGCACGACGGCCGACAACGTGCTGAGGTGCTGCACGACATGCGCCTGACCGAGGCTGGTGCGCAGGTCGTCCCGTGCCGAGATGGCCTCCTCGAGGGCGGCGGCGTGGTCGGTCCACGACGCCTCCTCGACGACCTTGCGCTCGGCGATCGTGGGCAGCAGCCGGCGCACGAGGACGAAGGCAGCTGCCCCGGCCAGCGGGAAGAGCAGCCACGCGGGCCACCAGGTCAGCCCGGCGACGATCCACATCGGGACGGCCGCGAACACGGTGCGCAGGGCGTCCCAGACCTGACGCCGGAGCATCGAGCCGACGTCATGGGTGTCGTCGTCGACCCGGTCGAGCACCTCCCCGACCGCCTGCTCACTGAGCGCCGACAGCGGCTGGTGCAGCGCGGCATCCAGCAGGTCCTCGCGCAGCCGTCCCTCGGCGCGGTCGACGACCGACGCCCAGAGGGTGCGGCCGACGGTGTCGAGCAGGGCCGACCCCACGACGCACAGGGCGAGGAGGCCGACGAGCCGGGTGGAGGGGTTGGCGGCGAGCAGCCCGGCCACCACCGTGCCGAGGGTGCGCCCGACGGCGCCGACCGCGGATGCCGACAGGGCCACCCCGGTGACCCAGCCGCGCAGCCGACCGACGTCGACGCGCCGGCTGGCGGGCAGTTCCGTCGACAGCGTCGTGTGTGGCAAGGGCGGAGAGGACATCACCGAGCAACCTACGTCGAGCGACCGACACGGGCCGAATGGATTTCGCCCCGCCGCGAACTTCTCCGCCGTCACTGGGATGGCGGAGAAGTTCTGGCGTGGCGGACACATTTCTCCGCCACGACCCACCTTCTCCGCCACCGGTGGGACTGCTCGTCCGGCCGCAACCAGCCAGTCGGGTCAGACGTTGCGGCGGTACTGGCCCCCGACCTCGAAGAACGCCTCGGTGACCTGCTGCAGCGAACACACGCGGGCGGCATCCATGAGGACGGCGAACACGTTCTCGCCCGACACCGCCGAGGCCTTCAACCGGGCCAGCGCCTCCTCGGCCTCCTCGCGGTGCGCCTCCCGGAACGAGGTCACCCGCGCGAGCTGGCCCTCCTTCTCCTCCTCGGAAGCGCGCGCGAGCACGACCTCGCGAGGCGCGTCACCGGCATCCGGTGCCTTGAAGGTGTTGACGCCGACGATCGGCAGCGAGCCGTCGTGCTTGCGGTGCTCGTAGAGCATCGACTCGTCCTGGATGCGGCCGCGCTGGTAGCCGGTCTCCATCGCGCCGAGCACCCCACCACGCTCGGAGATGCGGTCGAACTCGGCGAGCACCGCGGCCTCGACGAGGTCGGTCAGCTCGTCGACGACGAACGCCCCCTGCAGCGGGTTCTCGTTGATCGCGAGGCCCCACTCCTTGGTGATGATCATCTGGATCGCGAGCGCCCGACGCACCGACTCCGCCGACGGGGTCGTCACGGCCTCGTCAAAAGCGTTGGTGTGCAGGCTGTTCGCGTTGTCGTAGATCGCCGTGAGGGCCTGCAGGGTCGTGCGGATGTCGTTGAAGTCCATCTCCTGCGCGTGCAGCGACCGACCCGACGTCTGCACGTGGTACTTCAGCTTCTGGCTGCGCTCGTTGGCGCCGTACTTCTCCTTCATCGCGATCGCCCAGATGCGTCGGGCGACCCGGCCGATGACGGTGTACTCGGGGTCCATCCCGTTGGAGAAGAAGAACGACAGGTTCGGCGCGAAGTCGTCGATGGCCATGCCGCGGGCGAGGTAGGCCTCGACGTAGGTGAAACCGTTCGCGAGGGTGAACGCGAGCTGGCTGATGGGGTTCGCCCCGGCCTCGGCGATGTGGTACCCGCTGATCGACACCGAGTAGAAGTTGCGCACCGACTGCTCGATGAACCACTCCTGGATGTCGGCCATCATCCGCAGCGAGAACTCGGTGGAGAACAGGCACGTGTTCTGGCCCTGGTCCTCCTTGAGGATGTCGGCCTGGACCGTCCCTCGCACTGTCGCAAGCGCATTGGCTCGGATGCCGTGCGCCTCCTCCTCGTTCGGCTCGCGTCCCTGCTCGCTCGCCCACGCCTCGACGGCGCGGTCCATGACGGTGTTGAGGAAGAACGCGAGGATCGTCGGCGCCGGGCCGTTGATCGTCATCGACACGCTGGTGGTCGGCGCGGTGAGGTCGAACCCGGCGTAGAGCTCACGCATGTCGTCGAGCGTCGCGACGGAGACGCCGGACGTGCCGACCTTGCCGTAGATGTCGGGGCGCTTGTCGGGGTCGCGGCCGTAGAGCGTCACCGAGTCGAAGGCGGTGGAGAGGCGGGTCGCCGGCTGGCCCTGCGAGAGCAGCTTGAACCGGGTGTTCGTGCGGAACGGGTCGCCCTCGCCGGCGAACATGCGAGCGGGGTCCTCGTTGTCGCGCTTGAACGGGAAGACGCCTGCGGTGAAGGGGAAGTAGCCGGGCAGGTTCTCGCGGCGCAGGAAGGAGACGAGGTCGCCGTCGTCGGAGTAGCGCGGCAGGGACACCCGGCGGATCCGGTTGCCCGACAGCGACTCCTTGACGAGGGACGTGTGGATCTCCCTGTCGCGCACGGTCACCACCTGCTCGTCTCCCGAGTAGGCCTCGACGACCGAGCTCCACCCGGCGAGCTGGCGGGCGACGGAGAGCGGCAGGTCGTCCTGGGCGCGGGAGAGCAGCGCGTCGACCCCGGAGCGGTCCGACCCGGCGTGGGTCAGCTCGCCACCGACCTCGGTGAGCCGCTGCACGCGGCGGGCCGCCTCGGCGAACCGGTGGGTGTCCTCGTGGAAGCCCCGCACGGTCTCGGCGATCTCGGCGAGGTAGCGCACCCGCTGCGGCGGCACGACCTGGCGCAGCACCGAGGAGTGGCGCACCGAGACGGGCGCCAGCGCCCCCTCCCCCACCTCGAGGCCCTTGCCGGTCAGCAGGCCGCGCAGCTCCTGGTAGAGCGCTGTCACCCCGTCGTCGTTGAACGTGGCCGCCGAGGTGCCGAAGACCGGCATGTCCTCGGGCTTCTTGCCGAAGGCCCCGCGGTTGCGGACCATCTGGCGGCCCACGTCGCGCAGCGCGTCCATGGCCCCGCGACGCTCGAACTTGTTGATCGCGACGACGTCGGCGAAGTCCAGCATGTCGATCTTCTCGAGCTGGCTGGCCGCCCCGAACTCCGGCGTCATGACGTAGAGGTTCACGTCCGCGAAGGAGGTGATCGCGGCATCACCCTGCCCGATGCCGGGGGTCTCGACGATGACGAGGTCGTAGGCCGCGGCCTTGAGGATCGTCAGCACGTCACCGAGCGCCTCGGGCACCTCGCGGCCGCCGCGCGTCGCGAGCGAGCGGAAGTAGACGCGGTCGCCGTCGAGCGAGTTCATCCGGATGCGGTCGCCGAGCAGGGCGCCACCGCCGCGGCGACGGGTGGGGTCGATGGCCACGCAGGCGATGCGCAGCTTGTCCTGCTGGTCCACCCGCAGGCGGCGCACGAGCTCGTCGGTCAGGCTCGACTTGCCCGAGCCGCCGGTGCCGGTGATGCCGAGCACCGGGGTTCGGCGGGCGGCTGCCGCGCGCTCCAGCTCGGCGCGCATCTCGTCGCTGAGGTGTCCGGTCTCGGCGGCGGTGATGGCGCGGGCGACCGCAGCACGATCGCCGGTGAGCACGGCGGCCGCGGAGGTGGCGTGACCGGCATACAGGTCGGTGTCGCATGCCTCGATCACCTGGTTGACCATGCCGGGCAGGCCGAGCCGCTGGCCGTCCTGCGGGCTGAAGATCGTGACCCCGGCGGCGCGCAGGCGCTCGATCTCGCTCGGCACGATGACCCCGCCGCCGCCACCGACGACCTGCACGTGCCCGGCGCCCGCCTCGGCCAGCAGCTGCACGAGGTACTCGAAGTACTCGACGTGCCCGCCCTGGTACGAGCTGACGGCGACGCCCTGCACGTCCTCCTCGATCGCCGCGTCGACGACCTCCTGGACGCTGCGGTTGTGCCCGAGGTGGATGACCTCCGCGCCCTGGCTCTGCATGATCCGCCGCATGATGTTGATCGAGGCGTCATGGCCGTCGAACAGGGCGGATGCCGTCACGATCCGCACCGGGTTCGCCGGCACGTGGAGCTCGGGCTTCGGGCTGGTCGGCTGCGTTGCCATGGGGGTCCCTTCGGGTGGCTTCCCCGAGATACTAGGACGTCCTAGTACCTACTCGGAAGTCACCGGTGTGGGCCCAGCCTCCCACTGCGCGGGCCTCAGCGGGCGATCCCGGACGCGTAGGGGTCGGGCGCCGCGGCGTCGACGACCCACTCGACCGCTGCCCGCAGGAACGGCTCGTCGACCACCTCCAGCGGCACGTCCGCCTGCAGCCGCGACCAGGACTCCGCCCGGTGCAGGCAGGAGATGCGGTCCGCCGAGGGCATCAGGTCGGTCAGCGTGGCGCGCGTCCCAATGCTCGGTCCAGGGTTCCAGCCCCGCGGCGAGCGCCCGAGCGCCGGCCGGGCCGTCCAGCGTCGTCGTCCGTAGCGGTGGCGCAGGATCCACAGCGGGATGCGCAACGCGGTGAGCGGGTGCGCCCACACGGCATCCCCGAGGTCGATGAACGCGGCGTCACCACCCGGGCGCCGGAAGGCGTTGGCGAGGTGGAGGTCGTTGTGCTGGAGGGTGCTCGGCAGTCCCGCTCTCCGCGAGCGCCGACGCGGCGTCGTGGATGCGGCCGAGCCCGGCGTCCACGAGCGCCATCTCGGCGTCGGTCGGGCGCCTCGGATCCGCGACCGGCAGGGTGCGCCAGCCGGCCGAGCAGGTCCACGACCCACGCGACGACGTCGTCACCCGTCGACGGGAAGACCGGCAGACCCGTGGCGAGCAGCGCCTGTCGGCGTGGTCGGCGAGCGCGCGTTGCGCCACGGCGTACTGCCCGACGACGGCCACCCAGTCGTCCGACCGGCGGCGGCGCCTCGTCGTGCCACAACGGCATCCCGAGATCGGCGGTGGCCAACCACCCTCGCTCGGTGTCGACGGCGACGACGGGCGCACACAACCCCGGCACGATGCCCTCGACGACCTCGACGAGCGCGGCCTCGAACGCCTGCGACGGGGCGTTCTCCTTGACCCAGACCCGGCCGGCATCCGTCTCGACGGAGAGCACGGTCGACCAGAACCTCACCCGTTCCTGGACCAGCGGGCCGGTGACGGTGCGCCCGGCATCCGCGAGGGCCGGGAACAGCCACGCCTCGATCTCGGCCCGCCACTGCGGGCTGCGCCAGAGGGCCGGGAGGTCACGCTCCACGGTGCCGCGCGACCCAGGTGATCGCCTCCGCGTAGCCCTGCACCCCGCGGCCGATGACGTGGTGGTCGCACACGTCCGCGAGGTAGCTGTGGTGGCGGAAGGGCTCGCGGGCGTGGATGTCGCTGATGTGCACCTCGACCCGCGGCACCCGGCAGGCCGACAGCGCATCACGCAGGGCGACCGACGTGTGCGTGTAGCCCGCGGCGTTGATGACGATGCCGGCGATGCCGACCCGCCCCTCCTGCACCCAGTCGATGAGGACGCCCTCGTGGTTGCTCTGGCGGAAGTCGACCACCAGGCCGGATGCCGTGGCCGCCTCGCCGCACAGCGCCTCCACGTCCGCGAGGGTGGCCGAGCCGTAGACCTCGGGCTCGCGCTCGCCCAGCAGGTTCAGGTTCGGGCCGTTGAGCACGAGCACCGTGGATGCGTCCATGACGGCGAGTATGCCGTGGGGCTAGCGCATCAGCTCGGTGGTGACCACGCCGCTGCACCCGGAACCTGACGCGTCGAACGGCAGGCTCGCCACGGCATCCGTCGCGCGAGCCCGGCCGAGGTTCCACGAGAGCAGGTCGTCGCCCCGACCCTCCGCGGCCCACCCTCCCTCGAGGACGCACGCGGCGAGGTCGGCAGGCAGCCGCTCGGCGATCACCGGCGTCGCGTCGGCACTGAGGCTCGCGAGGTACGCCGTGTCCAGCGCCTGGCCCGCCTCGTAGCGGTCGATGTTGTGCGAGGCCACGAAGGCGTCGGGGTTCAGTGCGACGAAGCCGAGCACGAAGACCGCGGCCGAGACGAGCACCGCGCGCGGCACCCACCACCCCGACAGGCGGACCCCCGCCACCAGCAGCATGACGATGACGAGACCGAGCCACAGCTCGAAGCCGTCGACGAAGACCCGCAGCACGGTGTACCCGTAGGCCTCCTGGTACAGCGACATCCGGTAGAGCGCGCTCGCCACGACGGCCAGGGTGAGCAGGCACAGGGTGCCGAGCAGGCCCCGCAGCAGCGCCCGGTCGCGCGACCCCTCGAGCGGCGCGGCCCGCATCGCGAGGCCGACGACGACGACGGTGAGGAAGGTGGCGACCGTGAGCTGGCCGAAGCCCTGGTGGACGTACTCCGCGTACGACAGGCCCGTGGTCGCCTGCAGGTACTCGACTCCGCCCCACATGGCCGTGGCCTGGGCGAGGAGGAAGGTGGCGAACAGCGCGACGACGATGCCGACGGGCACGGCCCACTCCCACGCGTGGCGGGCGCGGGGTGTCGCCGGCAGCGCGGCATCCGCGATGTTCGGCGGGTTGAGCGCGAGGTAGGCGCCCGTGAGCGCCACCCCGGCGACGAGGGTGAGGATGAAGGTGCGGGCGATGATCGTGTCCCAGCGAAGGTCAGGGATGAGCGCCTCGGTCCACGCGCCGAACACGGCGTCACCAGAGGCGAACAGCCCCCCGAACAGGGCCAGGGCCACGAGCGAGAGCCCCAGGGTGCGCAGCACCGGCCACAGCACCGAGGCCCGGCTCGTCGCCGAGATGGTGCGCCCGAGCAGCGGGTAGCCCACGCAGCGCCGACAGCGGCCAGGCCATCATGCTGAGCGGCACGGCGAACAGGGTGCGCGCCCGGGTCACCCCGGCTGCGGCGACGATGACCCCGACGAAGACGCCCAGGGCGATCACGCCACCGGCGTCGCGCAGGAGGGTCACCGAGGCCAGCAGCGCCGCGAGCACGGCGGAGAGCACGGTCCACGGGTGGGTGCGGAAGCGGGCGACGCGCCACATGAGCACCCCCGTGCCGAGCAGGGTCAGGGCCACCGCGAGGCCGACGTTGCGCTCGGGCCAGGTGAACGCGGCCCACGCGCCGATGCCGAGGGCAGCCAGCACGGGGACGGTCTGCGGGGGCAGGGGGCGCTCGGGCCAGAGCGAGGACAGCGAGCCCGGGCCTCCGGGGCCGGCCGGGGAAGGAACCGGGGATGCCGTCACGGCCGTCCCGTAGGTCGCCTGCGGGTTGGGCCCCGGGGGTGTGGTCGTGGTGGTCGAGGTCATCGCTCGCTCCTGGGTCAGGTGGGTGGGTCGGTCAGTGGGGGGTGTCACGGGCAGCACGGCGCGCAGCACGGCACCGGTGTCGCCGGGAGCCGTGGGCAGGGCGCTGATGGTGCCGCCGTGCAGCTCGCACACCCAGCGGGCGATGGCCAGGCCCAGGCCCGTGCCCCCGCCGGAGTCGTCGCCGGAACCGAAGCGGTCGAAGACCCGCTCGAGGCGGTCGGCCGGGATGCCGGGCCCCTCGTCGCGCACCTCCAGGCACCAGGTGGTGTCGTCGAGCGTGCTCGCCGTGACGAGCACGTCGCCGTGGGGCGGGCTGTGCCGCACCGCGTTGTCGACGAGGTTGGCGACGAGCTGGGCCAGGCGGGCGTGGTCGGCCCGGACCGTGAGGTCGGCGGGCACCACGTCGTGGCGCACCCGCACGGGGCGACCACCGACGGAGGCCTCGGACACGGCATCCGCCAGCAGGTCGGCCAGGCGCACCTCGGTGACCGTGAGGGGTGCGACCCCGGCATCGATGCGTGAGAGGTCGAGCAGGTCGGTGACGAGGGTGCTGAGCCGCTCGGACTGCTGCAGGGCACCGCGCAGGGCCTGGTCGTCGGGCTTCACGACGCCGTCGACGAGGTTCTCGAGCAGGGCGCGCTGTGCGGTGAGCGGGGTGCGCAGCTCGTGGGAGACCGTGGCGACGAGCTGGCGGCGCTGGGTGTCGGCGGAGGCGAGATCGGCAGCCATCGCGTTGAACGCGCGGGCCAGCGCACCCACCTCGTCGGACGAGGATGCCGTGACGCGCTGCCCGTAGTCGCCCGCCGCCATGCGCCCCGCGGCGGTCGTCATCTCGCGCAGCGGCGAGGTCATGCCGCGAGCCAGCCACTGGGTGACCGCGAGCGCGGCGACCACGGTCACCGGCACGCTGATCCACCAGGGCACGCGACCGGCATCCGCCACTCGGGCGACGACGACGGTGGCGACCACGCTGGCGGCGACGAGCAGGCCGAGCTTGACCTTGAGGGAGGTGATGCCGTCGAGCGGCCGGTCGGTGTTCACGGGGTGAGCTCGAGGGCGTAGCCGACGCCGTGCACGGTGCGCACGCGGTCGGCGCCGATCTTGGCGCGCAGGGCCTTGACGTGGCTGTCGAGGGTGCGGGTGCCCGAGGCGTCGGCCCAGCCCCAGACCTCGCGCATGAGCACGTCGCGCGAGCGGACCACACCGGGCTCGGCCGCGAGCGCACACAGGAGGTCGAACTCGAGTGGCGTGAGGTGCACCTCGCTCTCACCGACGGCGACGCGGCGGGTGGCGACGTCGATGCGCAGACCCTGGATGTCGAGGTGGGCGGGCCGGTTCGCGGCCAGCTCGGCGGCCCGCTCGACGCGCCGCAGCAGGGTGCGCACCCGGGCGACGACCTCGCGCATCGAGAAGGGCTTGGTGACGTAGTCGTCGGCGCCGACGCCGAGGCCGACGAGCAGGTCGGTCTCGTCGGTGCGGGCGGTGAGCATGAGCACCGGCACCGGGCGGATGGCCTGGATGCGGCGGCACACCTCGAGCCCGTCGAACCCGGGCAGCATGACGTCGAGGACGACGAGGTCAGGGGTTCCGGTGGTGAAGGCGTCGACCGCGCCGGGCCCGTCGAACGCCTGGGTGACCCGGAAGCCCTCGGCCACGAGGCGGTCGGTGACGGCCTGGTTGATCACCGGCTCGTCCTCGACGACGAGCACGTGGGATGCCGTCGCGGCGGTTTCGGGCGTGGTGGCCTGGGTCATGCACCCGAGCGTAGGGAGGTTCGGGTGGAGCCCGTGGGGGCGCCGTGTGGAGATCGTGTGAAGGTGTCTCAGGCGGGTTGGCGGCGCTGGGTCCGGAAGGCCGTCGGCGTGATGCCGGTGCACCGGGTGAAGTGGTGACGGAGCAGGGCAGCCGAGCCGAACCCGGCGTCGCGCGCCACGGCATCCACCGAGAGGTCGGTCTCCTCCAGGAGGTGACGGGCACGCAGCACCCGCTGGTCGGTGACCCACTGGTGAGGCGTCGTGCCGGTCTCCGCGACGAAGCGGCGGGCGAAGGTGCGCGGTGACATCGCGGCCCGTCGGGCCAGGTCGTCGACGGTGAAGGGGTCGTCGAGGTTCGCCAGCATCCACTCGAGCACCGGGCCCAGGCTCTCGGCCTGCGTCGTCGGGACCGGGCGGTCGATGAACTGGCGCTGGCCGCCGTCGCGGTGCGGGGGCACGACCATGCGTTGGGCGATCGTCGTGGCGACGGCCGACCCGTGCTCGAGCCGCACGAGGTGCAGGGCCGCGTCGATGCCGGCCGCCGTGCCCGCGCTGGTGACGACGGTGCCGTCCCTGACGTAGAGGACATCGGGGTCGACCCGGGCCTTCGGGTGCAGCTCGGCGAGCTCGTCGGCGTGGCGCCAGTGGGTGGTGCAGTCGCGGCCGTCGAGCAGCCCGGCCGCGCCGAGGGTGAACGCCCCGGAACACAGCGACAACACCCAGGCACCGCGCTCGACCGCTCGTTGGAGCACCTCGATGACGGCGGGCGACGGTTCCTGCGCCGAGGCCGAGGCCGGCACGGCGATGAGGTCGGCATCCTCCGCGGCGGCGAGGCCGAAGGCAGCGGTGACCGTCGTGCCGTTGCGCGACTCGAGCGGGCCGGTCGCCTCGGCGCACACCCGGTAGTCGAACGCCGGCACCCCCGCGGCGGTGCGGTCGGTGCCGAACACCTCGGCGAGCACCGCGTACTCGAAGAGGGAGACGGGTTCCTGGAGGAGGACGGCGACGGATCTCAGGGCCATGGCAGTCAGTATGGCAGATACTTGATGAACATCGGCATATCTGCCACTGGTGGCAGATATTGGCTGAGCGTCAAACTTGTGCCATGAACACGAACAGCATCCTCGAGACCATCCTCACCATCGCGGCCATCGGCGGCCTCGCCGCCCCGGTCGTCTACCTCCTCGAGCGCGCCAACCGGCGCGACCGCCGCGAGCACGGCTCGCGCACCTCGTGGACACCCGCCCGCCACGACGCCGACTACCGCCGGATCGCCGACGAGCTGAGCGCCTTCACCGGCGCCGCCCACCGCTGACTGTCGTTCCCGACCCCGAGGGTCGGCACCCCACGCCGACTTCGTGCGACTTGCTACGGTTTTCGTCCGGCTGACCGCTCGAACCGCACCCAGGTCGCACGAAGTCGGGTCGGGTCAGGACGTGCGGCGGCCGAGGAGCCAGCCGATGAGCACGCCGATGATGCCTGCCACGGCATACGGGGCGTAGGTCTTGACCAGGACCGGCAGCACGGTCGCACCGAGGTCGATCGAGTCGTCCACCGCAGGCACCGGCGCGAGCCGCGGCGTGGAACGCCCCGCGGGCCGTGGTGCAGCCGGGGCCAGCCCACCAGGAGCACCTCCGGATGCCGTGCCACCGTCGGATGCCGTGCCACCGGCACCGCCCGCACCACCGCCGCCCGCGCTGGGAGCCGGCGTCACGGCATCCGGCTGGGGCACCGGCTCGGGCTCGGGCTCCTCCTCCACCGCGAACTGGCTCTCGATGCACGCGACGAACTGGCCGAGCAGCTTGTCGGAGACGTCCTGCATCACCCCGCGGCCGAACTGGGCCGGCTTGCCGGTGACCGACAGGTCGGTCGTGACGTCCACGCGGGTGCCCTCCCCCGAGGGCGCGAGCTGGATCGTCACGGTGGCGCCGGCGGTGCCGTTGCCCCGCTTGTCCTTGCCCTTGGCCTCGATGACGGCCCGATGAGCCTGGTCGTCGCGCTCGATGAACGTGCCCGCCCCGGCGTACTGCAACGCGATGGGGCCGAGCTTGACCTTCACCGTGCCGGCGAACCCGTCGTCGCTCGCGTCGGTGACGACCGCCCCGGGGAAGCAGCTGCCGACCCGCTGCAGGTCCATGAACGTCGCCCAGGTGTCGTCGACGGAGGCGGGGACGGTGAAGTCGTGGGTCAGCTCCATGCGGGGAATCAGCCTCCGAGGGCGGTGAGGACGGCGCGACGGGTGAGCACCCGCGCGAGGTGGCGACGGTAGTCGGCGTCGCCGTTGAGGTCGCTCGGCGGGTTCGTGCCGTCGGCCGCGCTGTCGCACGCGTCACCGAGGTCACTCGCCGACCGGCCGACGAGCGCCGCCTCGACCGAGGTTGCCCGCAGCGGGGTCGAGCCCATGTTGGTCAGGCCGATCCGTGCCTCGCTGATCGTGCCGCCGTCGACCTTGAGCGCCACCGCGACACCGACGATCGACCACTGGTGCGAGACGCGCACGAACTTCTCGTAGTGCGACCCCCACCCGGTGTGCTTCGGGATGCGGATGGCCGTGAGCAGCTCACCCTCACCGACGGCGGTCTCGAAGAGGTCGAGGAAGAACTCGCTGACCGGCACGGTGCGCTCGCCCTTCGGCCCGTGCTTGCGCCCGAGCCCGAGCCCGAGCCCGTGCTCGGGCCCGCGGATCACGAGCTCGGCATCGAGCGCGAGCACCGGGGCCCCGACGTCACCGGCGGGGTCGGCGTGCACCAGCGCGCCGCCGATGGTGCCGCGGCGACGGATCTGCGGGTCGGCGACCTCTTCGACCGCCTGCACGAGCAGGGCGGCGTGGGTGCGCACGAGCGGGTTGGCGATGACGTCGGCATACGTCGTCATCGCGCCGATGACGATGTGGTCACCCTCGTCGCGGATGCCGCGCAGCTCGTCGATGCGTCCGAGGTCGACGATCTGCTCAGGGGCGTTGAGCCGCATCCGCAGGATCGGCAGGAGCGACTGGCCACCGCCGAGGACCTTGGCGTCGTCGCCGGCCGCCTCGAGGGCGGCGAGCGCGTCGTCGACCGTGGTGGGTGCGAGGTAGTCGAATGCTGCGGGGATCACTGGCCTGCTCCGTCCGTCGCGCCTGCTGAGGGATCCTGGTTGAGAGCCCCCTCCGCGAAGTGCGGCTGGGCCTCCTCGGTGACGGCGCCGGAGTGCGACCCGGCGCTCTGGATGGCCTTCCACACCCGCTCGGGCGTGCACGGCATCTGGATGTCGTTGACGCCCAGGTGGCGCACCGCGTCGACGATGGCGTTGACGACGGCCGGGGTCGAGGCGATGCAGCCGGCCTCACCGACGCCCTTGGTCCCGAGCGTGTTCGTCGTCGACGGGGACACCGTGTTGGCGGTCCGCAAGGAGATCGTGTCGGCCGAGGTGGGCAGCGTGTAGTCGACGAAGGACCCGCTGACGAGGGTGCCCGGACTCGTCGTGGACGGCCTCCTCCCACAGTGCCTGGGCGATGCCTTGGACGATGCCGCCGTGCACCTGTCCCTCGACGATGAGCGGGTTGACGATGGTCCCGATGTCGTCGACGGACACGTAGGACCGCAGCTCGACCTTGCCGGTCTCGGTGTCCACCTCCACCGCGCAGAGGTGGGTGCCGTGCGGGAAGGAGAAGTTCACCGGGTCGTAGGTGGCGTCGGAGTCCAGGCTCGGCTCCGTGCCGTCGGGCAGGTCGTGCCCGGAGAAGGTCGCCCAGACGACCTCGGCCATGGCCTTGCCGTTGTCGGTGCCGCGGACGGTGAACGTGCCGTCCTTGAACTCGATGTCGTCGACGCTGGCCTCCAGCATGTGCGCCGCAATGGGCTTGGCCTTCTCGATGACCTTGTCGGCGGCCTTGATGAGTGGCCTCACCACCGACGACGAGCGACCGGGAACCGTAGGTGTCCAGGCCCTTGGCCGCCACCTGGGTGTCGCCGTGCAGCACCTCGACGTCCTCGAACGGCACGCCGAGGCGGTCGGCGATGATCTGGCTCCACGCCGTCTCGTGGCCCTGACCGTGGGCGCTCGACCCGGTGACGACCTCGACCTTGCCGGTGGGCAGCATCCGCACGCTGGCGTGCTCCCAGCCGCCGGCGGCATAGGAGAGGCTGCCGAGGACCCGTGAGGGTGCGAGGCCACACATCTCGGTGAAGGTCGAGATGCCGAGGCCGAGCTGCACCGTGTCGCCGCTGTCACGCCGCCGCCGCTGCTCGGCGCGCAGCCCGTCGTAGTCGAACATCTCCTTGGCAAGGTCCGTCGCCGCCTCGTAGTTGCCCGAGTCGTACTCGAGCCCGCACACGCTGGTGAACGGGAACTCCTCGTGGGTGATCCAGTTCATCTCCCGGATCGTCATCGGGTCGACCCCGACCTCGACGGCGAGCTCGTCCATGAGCCGCTCGATGGCGTACGTCGCCTCCGGCCGCCCGGCGCCCCGGTAGGCGTCGGTCCACGTCTTGTTCGTGAAGATGTTCGTGCAGTTGAACTGGTAGGCGGGGAACTTGTAGATCGCGTTGAACATGAACGCGCCGAGGATCGGCACGCCCGGGGTCACGAGGCCGAGATAGGCCCCCATGTCGGCGAGCAGGTCCACCTTGAGCCCGGTCACCTTGCCCTCCGCGGTGGCGGCGAGCGTGAGCTTCTGCCACTGGTCGCGACCGTGGTGTGCCGACAGGAGCGACTCGCTGCGGGTCTCGGTCCACTTGCACGGCTTGCCCAGGCGCGTTGCGACCAGGGTGGTGATGTTCTCCTCCGGCGTGTACTGCAGCTTGCCGCCGAAGCCACCCCCGACATCAGGGGCGATGACGCGCACCTTGGACTCGGGGATGCCGAGCACGGCCGCCGTGAAGATGCGCACGAAGTGCGGCACCTGGGTCGCGGACCAGATGGTGGTCTGCTCGCCCGTGGGGTCGCACACGACCGAGCGCGGCTCCATGAAGGCGGGGATGAGCCGCTGCTGGCGGTACTCGCGCTCGATGACGATGCCATCGGTCCGCGCTGCATCGATGGCCGCGTCGACGCCGAGCCCGGTGCCTGCCGTCTCGGAGTCGAACTGCCAGAAGGCGCTCTTGTTGGTGCCGAGGCCCGGGTGCGCCAGTGTCTCGTCGGCCGCTGCCTTCCTCAGGTCGAGGGCAGGAGGCAGCTCGTCGTAGTCGACGTCGACGAGCTCGGCGGCGTCCCGGGCGGCAACCACGGAGCGCGCCACGACCACGGCGACGATCTCGCCGGCGAAGGCGACCCGGTCAACTGCGATCGAGGGGTGGTCGGGGGCCTTCTGGTCAGCGGTGATCGGCCAGGCGCAGGGCAGCGAGCCCTGGGCGTCCTTGACGTCGGCACCGGTCAGCACGGCGACGACGCCGGGGCTCGCCGTTGCCGCGGAGGTGTCGACGTTCGTGATCGTCGCGTGGGCGAACGGGCTGCGCACCATGACCAGGTGCAGCATCCCCGGGAGGGTGATGTTGTCGGTCCACTTGGTGCGACCGGTGATGAGGCGCTGGTCCTCCTTGCGCTTGCGGGCGCTGCCGACCTCGAGTGCCGGGCGGTCGTCGACGGCGGTCATCAGGCCTCACTCCCCTGGCGGCTCCGCGGCTGCGGCAGCCGGCTCGCTCATGCTGCTCGCGCACGCCGCCACCGCCTTGACGATGTTGTGGTAGCCGGTACAACGACACAGGTTGCCCTCGAGACCCACCCGGATCTGCTCCTCCGTGGGGTTCGGCGTCTCCTGGAGCACGTCGATCGCCTGCATGATCATGCCCGGCGTGCAGTAGCCGCACTGGAGGGCGTGGTTGTCGTGGAACGCCTGCTGCATGGGGTGCAGCTCGCCGTAGGGGGCGATGCCCTCGATGGTCGTCACCTCGTGCCCGTCGGCCTGCACGGCCAGGACGTTGCACGACTTCACGCTGCGCCCGTCGAGGTGCACGGTGCACGCACCGCAGTTGCTCGTGTCGCACCCGACGACGGTGCCCACCTTGCCCACCACTTCTCGCAGGTAGTGGACGAGGAGTGTGCGCGGCTCGACGTCGTCGGAGCACAGGACTCCATCGACGGTGACGTTGACCCGAGTCATCGTTGACTCTCTTTCAGCAGGTGGGGACCGTGACGTGTTCGTGATCCTCACGCGAAGTGACGCCCACCACAAGGGGTTCGACGAAACCCGCACCGATTGGTCCGCCAGGCCGTCAAAGGTGGTGGTGGATCGAGCCCCCGGTGTCCTGAAGCCGTTGGCCGCCGCCACCCCACTGCAACGCCACGATCTCGGCGGCGATCGACACGGCCGTCTCCTCCGGCGTCCGCGCCCCGAGGTCGAGCCCGATCGGCGAGCTGAGCCGCGCCAGCTCGTCCTCGGTCACCCCCGCCTCGCGCAGCCGGGCCAGCCGGTCCTCGTGCGTGCGCCGCGACCCCATCGCCCCGACATAGGCGACCTCTGGCAGCCGCAGCGCCACCTCGAGCACCGGCACGTCGAACTTCGGGTCGTGGGTCAGCACGCAGACCACGGTGCGCGGGTCGATCCGCCCCGCCTCGAGCTCGGCGGCGAGGTAGCGGTGCGGCCAGTCGACGACCACCTCGTCGGCAGCGGGGAAGCGGGACGCCGTCGCGAACACCGGCCGCGCGTCGCACAGGGTCACCCGGTAGCCGAGGAAGGAGCCGACGTGGGCCACCGCCGCGGCGAAGTCGATCGCGCCGAACACGAGCATCCGCGGCCGGGGCGCGTAGGCCGCGACGAACACCCGCATCCCCTCCCCCCGACGCTCGCCGTCGGGGCCGTAGGTCAGGGTCTCGGTGCGCCCGAGCGCGAGCAGGCCGCGCGCGTCGTCCGTGACGGCGCCGTCCGCGCGCTCGCTGCCGAGCGAACCGACCACGGCAGCGGATGCCGTGGCACCGGCATCCGCGCCGTTCTCACCAGCGCTCTCGTCACCCACCGGCGCCTCAGCCTCGGGGCGCACGACGAGGCGACGCCCGACCCAGGCGGGGTCCGGGTGGTCGATGACGGTCGCGACGGCCACGGGGCGGCCGGCCTCGACGTCGTCGGCGACGGAGCCGAGCTCGGGGAAGGTCTCCTGCGAGACGGTCTCGACGAAGACGTCGAGGATGCCGCCGCACGTCAGCCCGACGGCGAAGGCGTCGTCGTCGGAGACGCCGTAGCGCTGGAGCACGGGGGTGCCCGAGGCCACGACCTCCTGCCCCAGCTCGTACACGGCCCCCTCGACGCAGCCTCCGGACACCGACCCCACGGCCTCTCCGCCGGGGCCGACGAGCATCGAGGCCCCGGCGGGGCGCGGGGCGGAGCGGAAGGTCGCGACCACGGTGCCGACGCCGACGGCATCCCCGGCGCGCCACCACGTCATCAGCTCGGCGAGCACGTCACGCACGCGCCACCACCTCCGTCAGCTCCTGGAACGCCGCCATCGAGTGCCCCGCGACGAAGTCGTCGACATGGGGCAGCACCGCCATGATGCCGCCCTGCACCGGCTCGTACCCAGCCCGCCCCCGGTGCGGGTTGACCCAGACGACCCGGTGGGCGACCGCCCGCAGCCGGCGCACCTGCTCGCCGAGGGCCTCGGGCTGGTCGCGCTCCCACCCGTCGCTGAAGACGACGACGACCGCGCCGCGAGCCATGCCGCGCCGACCCCAGCGGTCGAGGAAGACCTTGACGCCCTCGGCCAGGCGCGTGCCGCCCGACCAGTCGGGGATGGCCTGGCCCGCAGCGACGATGGCCCGGTCGGGGTCGCGCTGGTGCAGCGGGCGGGTGACGTGGGTGAGCCGGGTGCCGAGGGTGAAGACCTCGGTGGGCACGCCGGCGGCGCAGTAGGCGTGCGCCAGGCGGATGAGGGCATCCGCGTAGGCGCTCATCGACCCCGAGACGTCGACGAGCAGCACGACCCGGCGGGGACGGTCGGTCCGACGGCGCCAGACCACCTCCCCGGGCTCGCCCATCCGGCGCAGCGTCGAGCGCAGGGTGCGCCGGGCGTCGACCTGGCCGCGCCGGGCCCTCGTGTGGCGGTGGGCCCGGCGGCGCGGGGCGCGCGGGCGCAGGGCCGCGAACATCCGCACGAGCTCTTCGCGGTCGCGGCGGTCGAGCGTGGCGACGTCGCGTTGGCGCAGGATCTCGGTCGAGCTGGCCTGTGCGGCAACGGTGTCCGGGTCGTCCTGCGCTGCGCCTGACGACCCCGTCGAGTCGTTCAGGCCCGCCTGGCTCGTGAGCCGCTGCAGTGGCGGGCGGTCCTTCATCCCGGCGCGCTGGCCCCCGAACCACGCCTGGAAGACGAGGTCGTGGCGCTCGAGGTCGGCCGGTGACCCGCACAGCGTCGCCCGGCCCGCGTGGTAGACCGCGACCTGGTCACCCAGGCCGACGGCCGCCACGGCCTCGAGGTAGGTGCGCTCGCGGTCAGCCGTCACGGCGACCCCCGCCGCCCGCAGCGCGCGGGCGAAGCCGAGGAGCGTGTCCTCAGGTGGGCGGAGGGCATCCGAGCTCATCGGGTGAGCATCTGGTCGAGGGCGAGGCGGACGCGCTCGGCATCCTCGCGGTACTTGACCGCGACCCCGAGCGTGGCGGCGGCGGTCGCCGTGTCGAGCTCGCGGGTGCCGAGCTCGTGCAGGGCGCGCGCCCAGTCCAGGGTCTCGGCGACGCCGGGCGGCTTGAGCAGCTCGCGGTCGGTGCGGATGCCGTGCACGAGCCGGACGACCTGGTCGGCCAGCGCCGCCGGCACCTCGGGGGCGCGGGTGCGCACGATGGCCAGCTCCCGCTCGATGCCGGGGTGCTCGAGCCAGTGGTAGAGGCAGCGGCGCTTGAGGGCGTCGTGCAGCTCGCGCGTGCGGTTGGAGGTGAGCACGACGACCGGCGGTACGGATGCCGTGACGGTGCCGAGCTCGGGGATGGTCACCTGCCACGTCGAGAGCACCTCGAGCAGGAAGGCCTCGAACTCGTCGTCGGCGCGGTCGATCTCGTCGATGAGCAGGACGGCCGGGGACTCACGCAGGGCGCGCAGCACCGGGCGGGCGAGCAGGAAGCGCTCGTCGAACAGGCCCTCCTCGACGTCGCGGACGTCCTTGGCGGCCCCTTCGACGGCTTCGAGGGCACGCACGTGGAGGATCTGGCGGGGGAAGTCCCAGTCGTAGAGGGCCTGGGTCGCGTCGATGCCCTCGTAGCACTGCAGCCGGATGAGCGGCAGGTCCATCGACTCGGCCAGCGCCTCGGCCAGGGCCGTCTTGCCGGTGCCCGGCTCGCCCTCCATGAGCAGCGGGCGGCCCAGCCGCAGCGCGAGCCAGGTGACGGTGGCCAGGGACTCGTCGGTGAGGTAGCCGGTGGCGCCGAGGGCGCCCTCGAGGTCACGTGCCGAGTCGAACGTCGTCCGGGGGTCCATGGCGCCAGCATCCCTGACGCGGTGCCCGTTCGGAAGTGACTGTGACGCAGGGAAGCGAACGTGTCAGAGCAGCCGGACGAGTGCGGCGAGCAGTTCGCCGAGGGCCAGGGCCCCGACGAGGGCGGCGACGACGGCGGGAAGTCGCCCGTCGGCGAGGACGGAGAAGGTCGGATCGCCGGGGTGGGCACGGGCCAGTCGCCGGGTGCGCAGCGAGGCCAGGACCACCCACGCCGCGAGGGCGGACGCGAGCATCGTGGGCGCGACGACGGCCGGGCCGAGCGTCTCGAGGGTCAGCCGGCCGATCGTCAGGGAGCCGACGAGCAGGGCGAGACCCGTGCGTCGCCACGCCAGCGAGGTGCGCTCCTGCGGGGCTGCGGGGTCACCCACCGGTGACGCTCGCGACGCCGAGGACCACCGCCGCCACCGCCACGGCGACCAGGACGACGACCATCGCGGGGTTGGCGGGCAGCGGCGCCCCTTCACGCATCGCCCGCTCGGTGCGGGCCCAGCCGCGCCACGCGGCGAACGAGGTGAGCAGGGCCGCGAGTGCCAGCCCGGCCGCGAGGGCGCGCTGCACGGCATCCGGCAGGGGAAGGGGGAGGGCGTCGACCGCGGCGGCCCCGGCGACGAGGGCGAGCGCCGTGCGGATCCAGGCGAGGAAGGTGCGCTCGTTGGCCAGCGAGAAGCGGGGGTCGGGGTCGCTGCCGTGGCCGTAGACGCTGCCCGGCCAGCGGTGCTCTGGTGCGCTCACAGCCCCATCATGGCCCGTGGAGGTCGGCGGCGGTGTCGACGTCGCGGCCGGTGGCGAGGTCGCCGCACTCCACGAGGTGGTGGGGCGTGGCGCGCAGGTGGTCACGGGCGCCGCGGTCGCCGCGGGCGGTGGCGCGCACGGCATCCCAGTGGTCACGGCCGATCGCGACGGGATGCCCGGGCACGCCGTCGTATGCCGCCCGCACCAGTGCCGCTGCACCCTCGGCCCGCGCGGTGGCCAGGACCCGGGCCATGACCCCGGCGGTGACGTCCGGCAGGTCGACGAGGGTGACGAGGGCGATGTCGTCCGGCGACTCGCCGAGGTGGGTTGCTTCCAGGCGCGCAGAGTCGAGGTGGGCCAGGCCGGCACGCAGCGAGGCGCCCATGCCCTCGGCCCAGTCGGGCGCGGTGACGACGTCGACGCGAAGGTGCGCCACGGCATCCGCCGCCTGGTGCGCCGAGGCGCCCACGACGACGACGACGCGGTCGCACCCGGCCTCGCGAAGCCGCCGCACGGCGGTCTCGACGAGGGTCGGCCCGTCGGGGGCTGAGCCGCAGCAGCGCCTTGGGGCCTCCCATGCGGCGGCCTGCCCCGGCGGCGAGGAGGAGGCCCACGGTGCTCACGCGGTCAGCCTTCCACGGGCGGGGCCAGCGCCGCGTCGACGAGGACACGGGCGGACTGCGCGGCCCGGTCGGGTGCGTCGGGATCGGCGTCGAGGGCGCCGCTGGCCAGACCCCCGTCGAGCAGGAGGGTGAGCGAGCGGGCCAGTCCCCGCGGATCCGGGGCACCGGCATTCGCCGCGAGGCCGGTGACCCACTCCAGGACCGCCGCCTTGTGCGCGACGGTGCGTTCGTGCACCGCGGTTCCGGGCGCCGATTCGGCAGCGGCGTTGAGGAACGCGCAGCCGCGGTAGCCGTCGCGGCGGCAGGCCGAGCGCAGGGCGTCGAACAGCCCGACGAGCTGGTCCTCGGGGCTGCGGTCCGGCAGCCTCGGCGGCCTCGTGCAGCTGGCTGCTCCAGACCCCGTCCACCTTCTCGAGGTAGGCCAGCACGAGGTCGTCCTTGGCGGGGAAGTGCTTGTAGAACGTCGCCTTGGCCACGCCGGACTCGGCGATGATCAGGTCGACCCCCACGGCTCGGATGCCGCGGGCGTAGAAGAGCCGGAAGGCCGTGTCGAGGATCCGGTCACGGGCACTGGGTGGGGGCATGGGGTTGATGGTAGACAGATCTGTCTGTTATCGTCCACTCTCGTGGTAGACAGACCTGTCTGCTCAGAAACTCCGAACCCCTCGAGGACACCTCATGACCATCGCAGTTCTCGGCACCGGCATGGTCGGTCGCGCCATCGCCACCCGCCTCCACGAACTCGGGCACACCGTCATCATCGGCACCCGCGACCCGGTTGCGACCCTGGCCCGCACCGAGGGCGACTCGCCCTTCTCCGCGTGGCACGCCGACCACGCCACCGTGTCGCTCGCGACCTTCGCGGATGCCGCCGCTGCCGCCGACCTCGTCGTCAACGCCAGTTCGGGCGGGGCGACCCTCGAGGTGCTGGCCCTGGCCGGGGCCGACAACCTCGCGGGCAAGCCGCTGCTCGACATCTCCAACCCCCTCGACTTCTCCGCGGGCTTTCCTCCCACGCTCTTCGTCAAGGACACCGACTCGCTCGGCGAGCAGGTGCAGCGGGCGTTCCCGACGGCCAAGGTGGTCAAGTCGCTCAACACGCTGAACGCGGACCTCATGGTGCACCCGGAGACCCTTGGCGCGAGCAGCACCGTCTTCGTCTCGGGTGAGGACGCCGGCGCGAAGGCGGCCGTCACCGACCTGCTCCACTCGTTCGGCCATGACGACGTGATCGACCTCGGCGGCATCGAGACCGCCAGGGGTACCGAGATGGTCCTGCCCGTGTGGCTGCGCCTCATGGGAGCGCTCGGCACGGCCCACTTCAACCTCAAGGTCGTTCGCTGACTCAGGTCAGGGCCACGCCCCAGACCGTCGTGGTGCCGGACACCTCGTTGCCGACGACGAGCAGCGGCTGCCCCGTGGGGCTGTCCTCGGCGGGGATGAACAGGATGCCCTCGGGGCCGAGGTCCCCGGCGGTGCCCGCCTCGGCATCCCCGGACTCGTCACGGTTGGACGCGTAGCCGGCGACCCGCCCGTTCGCGGGGTCGGTCACGTCGAGCACCGCGATCGCGCTGACCCGCTCGAGCCCGACGAACGCATAGGTGCGGCCCTGGAGGCGGCCCAGGTCGAGCCCTTCCGGCTCCGGGCCCTTGTTGTCGCTGCGGGAGTCGGCTGAATCGGTCGCGTCGTTGTTCGCGTTGAACACGGCCGGTTCACGCTCGGCCACGAGCCGCTCGAGCGCATCGCCCGAGTCCCACACCAGCGCACCGGCGCTGGCGCGCACCGAGACCGAGCGGCCACCGGGCAGGTGCAGCTCCGTGACCCCGGCCGAGCCGGCCGGAGAGGTCGTCGAGACGGTGAGCCGGCCCAGGGCGGTGTTGGCCTTCAGGGCTGAACCGTTCGGGAAGGCCATCGGGTCCAGGGTCCGAGTGCTGACCCGGGCCTCCTCGTCGAAGCAGCCGTACACGCGGGTGTCCCCCTCGTTGGCAGTGACGACGTAGTCCTGCCCGCGCACGGCGTACGCAGCGATGGCGTCCGGCTGGTACAGCCCCTTGACGGGCCAGCTGCCGAGCTGGATTCCGCCGTCGCGGTCGGACGGGTCGAGCGCGTTCGTGGGAAGCGCATGGTCCTTGAGGCCCAGGGGCGCCACGTCCGTGACGGTCGCCGACGGGAGGTCGATCATGGCGATCGCGTTGGCCTCCTGGAGCGAGACCCACGCCGTGCGGCTGTTGGTCGACACCGTGACGTACTCGGGCTCGAGGTCCTGGGCCGCGCTGGCACCTGGCCCGTAGATCCGCACGCCCTCCGCCCGGAGCTCGTCGGCATCGAAGGCCGTGAAACCGGCGGTCCGGGCCGTGGCTGCAGGCACACCACGTCGGAGGTCGACGATGGACACACTGCCCTCGGGGTCGATGTCGCCCTCGCAGTAGCCCTGCGGCTCACCCTCGTTGGCCACGACGGCGAAGTCCCCGTTGGGGGTGAAGGTCACCATGTCGGGGAGCGAGCCGACGGCGACGCGACCGAGCACGGCATCCGTCGCCGCGTCGAAGAAGGCGACGGTGCCGGGGTCGGTGCGCTCTTCCGCCTGCTCGGCGACCGCCACGAGCCCGTCATGGACCGCGACGCTGTTGGCGCCCGGGGTGTCGAGCTGGCCGACCTTCTGCGGGGAGGTCGGGTCGGAGATGTCGAGGATGTCGACCGTGCCCGCTTGGGCGTTGACGACGAAGACCCGGTGCGTGGTCGGGGTCGTAGGCGGTGATCTCCGAGGCGCCCTCGTCGAAGGCGCCGGTGGCGTAGGTGCCGAGGGGCGTCAGGGTGACGTCGGGGGCGGGTCGGGCGGCAACGGCGGCGGTCGACGATCCGACCAGGGCCGCGGCGACGAGGGGAAGGGTGACGGTGGCGGCGAGCAGGCGTGGGCGCATGGTCGCACGCTAGGGACGCACCCCACCCGGGAGGTGGCCGGGCGATGAACGACGGGTGCACCCTTCGTGACCGCTTTCCGGCCTTGAAGGCTGACTCAGGGGGCGGTGGCCTCGATGCTGGCGATGATGCGCGGGCGGATCTCCGCAGCCGAGATGACCGCGTCGACCGAGCCGACCTGCACGGCCCGGTGGATGTCGTGCACCCGGTCGAACTCGGACGCGACCTGACCGAGCTTCTCGGCCCGAACGGCCGTGCGCACCGCGAGCAGCTCGGTCGCCAGCGCCGCGCGCGCCGCGCCGTCGGCCGCCCCGAGGCGGGCCTCGAGCTCGGACACGCGAGGATCGGATGCCGTGCGCTTGTCGACGTCGCGCGCGAAGACCACCGCTGCGGCCGGGGCCCCGCCGATGACCGACGCGAACGACCCCTCGACCGCGAGCACCGTCATCCGCGGGTTGAGGGCCTTGGAGAACACGACGAACGCCCCTCCGTGGTAGCGCGAGACCACGACGAAGACGATCGGCCCGTCGAAGTTCACGACCGCCCGGCCGATCTCCGCGCCGTACTCGAGCTGGAGGGCGCGCATCGAGTCGGGCGATCCGTCGAAGCCCGACAGGTTGGCCAGCACGACGAGCGGCCGGTTGCCGCTCGCGGCGTTGATCGCCCTGGCGGCCTTCTTCGACGAGCGCGGGAAGAGCGTGCCGGCCGTGTAGACGTCCGGGCCGTCGGTCGGCGGAACCCCGCGACGCGCCACCGTCTTGGACTCGATCCCCAACAGGCACACCGGGATACCGCCGATGCGCGCGTCGAACACGACTGCGGTCTCGGCGTCGGCCATCCCCGCCCAGCGCTCGAGCGTGCCGTGGTCCTGGTCGGCGACGGCCTTCATCAGCGTGCGGATGTCGAAGGGCTTCTTGCGGTCGGGGTTGGTCGCCGACGAGAAGATGTCGCCCACGGTCGTGAAGTCGCTGCCCGCCAGCGTGTGCGGGTGGGTGGTGACGTCACGGTCGTGCGGGTCGGTCGTGGGAGCCCGCCTCGGGCCCGGCTCGCCCGGGGCGACCCAGGTGTTCTCGTAGTGCGCGAGCAGGATGCCGTACGCGTCGACCAGGTCCTTGGCCCAGTACTGCGCCTGACCGTTGGGGCCCATGACGCGGTCGTAGCCGCCGATGCCGAAGTTGTCCTCGGCCGAGACGCCACCGGAGAAGTCGAGGGACTGCTTGCCCGTGAGCACCATGGCCGAGTCGGGGGTCATGACGAGGATGCCCTTGGTGTGCATGAGCATCGTCGCCTCGGCGTTCCAGTAGGGCTGGGCTCCGACGTTGATGCCGGCGACGACGACGTTGATCTCGTGGCCGGCCTGGGTGAACTCGATGATCCGCTTGAGCGCCTTGGCCACCCAGTCCATGTTCTCGGTACCCGAGTCCATCGAGATGCGCGCACCGGCTGACAGGGCGAACCACTCGACCGGCAGACCGCGCTCCTGCGCGAGGTCCAGGGCCGCGATGACCCGGGCGCACTCGGGTTCGGCGACGGCTCCGAGCGCCCGCAGCGGGTCACCGCAGAGCAGGACGCGACTGACCCCCTCGGGGTGCAGGGGCGTCGGGGTCGTGACGAGCCCGCAGATCAGGCCAGCCGTGTTCTCGCCGTAGGGCCGGTCGACCGGCACGAGGCGACCCGACTCGTCGAGGTCGAGCTCCTGCACCGAGCCACCGGCCCCGGCGACCATGGAGACGAGCTCGTACGGGTAGACCAGCCCGCGGCGCCGGGCCCGCACGACCTTCTCGGCGTACTCGTCGAGCGGCGCCACCCGGGTGGTGGGCGGCTGGTCGACGGTGAACGTGACGCCCGAGCCGGGCTGGTAGGCGAACCGGGCGCAGATCGGCACGGTGGTGTCGCCCTCGCCGGGGATCGCCCCCTGGATGCGAACCTCCTCGATGCCGGCGCCCGCCGTCATCGGTGCGACCTTGCCCTGCAGCGCCGTGAGCTGGTCGAGGTCGGCCTCGACCGGCGGCCAGATGTGCAGCCAGACGTGGTTGGTGTCCAGTCGGGCACCGGCACCCAGGGTCGCGCGCGCGCGGCGGATGGCCTCGAGGCAGTTGGCCAGGGCTCGTTCGATGTGCGGCAGCGCGGTGACCTTGCCCTCCGCGTTGCGCACGACGACGAGCTGGCGCACCTGGGCGAGGGCGACGAGCCGCTGGTCCTGCGGGTTGCCGGCAGCAACCGCGTGCAGGAGGAGGACGTCCTCGGGGGCGTCGAGCCGGGTCAGCTCGAAGTCGCGCAGGCGCCAGAGGTTGAGGCGGCGCCCGACCATCGGGTGGACGTCACGCACGGCGCGGTCCTCGACCATCGACCCGTCCGCCTGCGGCCGGTAGGTGAAGTAGCCGACCTCGCGGTCGTCGTCGGGCACGACGCCCACGGCGACCCGGCGCACCGAGGCCGTGAACGGCATCCCGGCGAGCTTCTCGGCGAGCACGGCGGATGCCGTCTCCTTGTCGGTGGGCAGGTCGCCCCAGTGGACGTAGACGTCGACGACGGCCTCGTGGCCTGCGGGTCGCTGGCCGACGAGCTCGCCGAGCAGGGCCGAGAGGTCGCTCTCGGCGGTGAGCTCGCCGAAGGTGCCCGTGGTGGTGACGAGGTGCGACGCGCGGTCGTCGAGGCGGTAGTTCGCCGTCGCCACGGCTCGGCCGTCGGTCGTGGACTCGTGCAGTTCGGACAGGGCGTACTCGCGGTAGTGCCGCTTGACGAGCACGGCCAGCATCGGCTCACGAGCCTGGATGCCACCACGCAGCCGCTCCCCGAGGAAGCGCACGATGCGCTCGGGGATGGCGGCCAGGGTGTCGATGCGCGCCGTGCGCTCGGGGCCGTCGGGCAGGGCGTCGATCTCGTCGAGCTCGTCGCCGACGGACCCGAGCACCGAGGCCCGGTCCGCGTCGACCAGGGGCTGGTCGAACCAGCGGAACCGCACGCTGCGCGCGAGGTCGCCGACGATGGGGAAGCGCAGCTGGGTGGCGCCGACGAGGCGGTCGAGCAGGTCGCGGGCGGCAGCATCCATGGGTGGTTCGGGGGCCGGGTCGACGAGCCAGCGCTGGAGGATCGCGGTGGCCATCGCGACCTCCGGGGCCGAGCGCTGCTGGGCGAGGAAGACCCGGAAGACGGCTCCCTCGAGGGCCTCGTCAGCGGCCACGTCACCCGAGGCGTCGCGCCCGACACCGTCGACCCCGTAGTGCCCCAGCACGCGCTCGAGACGACCGACGAAGTCTGCCGGCAGGGCACCGCGCTCGGGGTCGAGGGTCTGCAGGTAGGTGTGGAAGTGCTCGCGAGGGCTGTGGACCCGGTTCTCGAGGTGGGCCTCCTCCCCCACGGGGCGGTTGCGGCTCAGCTCGGCGAAGTCGGCGAACACCCCGAGCAGGGCCACCTCGTCACACACGGGCGATGCGCCCGCCACGACCAGCTCGTCGCGCGCCGAGAGGTAACCGGTGAGCGTGCGCTGCTCGTTCGCCGGGTCGAGGTCGTAGCCCAGGAGCATCGCGGAGAGGTCAGCCCGGCCGCGGGCCGCCCGCTGGGCCGCCTCGCCGTCGGCCACGTCGTCGGGGAGGTCGAGGTCGGGGGCGTCGCCGGCCGGCGAGGCCGCGGCATCCGCGGGATCGCCCGTCGGCTCGAGGCGCACGAGGGCCGCACCGGTCTCGACCTGGCTGCCCGTGGCGACGAGCAGCTCCTTGACCCGGCCGCTGAACGGGGCCGGCAGGACGGTCTCCATCTTCATCGACTCGAGCACGAGCACGGGGGCGCCGGCGGCCACCTCGTCGCCGACGGCCACCGGGGTGGCCACCACGAGCGCCGGTGCGGGAGAACGCATCACGCCACCCTCGTCACGGCTGACGCGGTGCGTGACGCCGTCGACCTCGACGAGCTGGACGGGGCCGTGGGCTGCCGTGACCAGCCGGTGCGAGCGGCCACCGACGACGACGCGGCTCGCGTAGGGACCCCCGCGCTCGAGGTCGGCGTCCACGGTGACCGTGTGCCCGGTGGGGTCGGCGACCGCGACCCGGAACCGCGACGGCCCCGTGCGGAAGACGGTGACCTTGTAGGCGGTGCCGCGCAGCTTGAGGTCGACCGCCCGGCCGACGTCGTGCTGCACCTGCGGGCGGCCACCGCGCGCGGTCTGCAACAGGCGGGTGCGCTCGATCGCCTCGGCGTCCTCGTAGGCCTCGATGCCGGCCACGACGAGCGCGACCCCGGAGTGCTCGCTCGCGACGAGGCGGCCCTCGGCACGCACCCGGTCGATCCACCCGGTGTCGGCCGAGCCGTCGATGATCTCGGGCTGGTCGAGCAGGTCGAGGATGAACGACTTGTTCGTCGCCCCTCCCTCGATGACGACCGTCGTCTCGCGCATCGCGCGCCGCAGCCGGGCCAGGGCCTCGTCGCGGTCGCGGCCGTGCGCGATGATCTTGGCGATCATCGAGTCGAAGTCAGCGGGGATCGAGTCGCCCTCTGCCACACCGGTGTCCACCCGGATGCCGGGACCGGCGGGAAGCTCGAGGTGGGCGATGCGCCCCGGCGCGGGGGCGAAGTCACGGTCGGGGTCCTCGGCGTTGAGGCGCGCCTCGACGGCGTGCCCGACCTCGCTGGGCCGTTCGCCCTCGAGCCGACCTCCGGAGGCGACGTGGAGCTGCAACCGCACGAGGTCGGTGCTCGTCACGACCTCGGTGATGGGGTGCTCGACCTGCAGGCGGGTGTTGACCTCGAGGAAGGCGAAGAAGCGGTCACCCGGGTGGTAGAGGAACTCGACGGTGCCCGCGCCGGCGTACTCGACGGCGATCGCCAGGCGCTCGGCCGACTCCTTGAGCTCGAGGTTCTGCGCCGCGTCGAGCACGGGTGAGGCCGACTCCTCGATGACCTTCTGGTTGCGGCGCTGCACCGAGCAGTCGCGCACGCCGATCGCCCACGCGGCGCCCTGGCCGTCGGCGATGACCTGCACCTCGACGTGGCGGGCACCGGTGACGAGCTTCTCGAGGAAGACCACGCCCGACCCGAAGGCTCGCTGCGCCTCGTCGCGGGTGCGCTCGTAGGCGTCCGAGAGGTCGGCATCGGTCGCGACCATGCGGATGCCGCGGCCCCCACCGCCCGCGGTCGCCTTGAGCATGAGGGGGTAACCGATCCGGCCGGCCGCAGCGATGGCGTCCTCGAGGGTGTCCACTCCCCCGCGGCTCCACGGTGCGACGGGGACCCCGACCTCCTCGGCGATGAGCTTGGAGCCGATCTTGTCGCCCAGGCGCCGCATCGCCTCGGGGCTGGGGCCGATGAACGTCACCCCGGCGCGCGCGCAGACCTCGGCGAAGACCGGGTCCTCGGCGACGAACCCCCAGCCCACCCACGCGGCATCCGCCCCGGTCTCGCGCAGCGCGCGCTCGAGCACCGCGTGGTCGAGGTACGGACGCTCCGAGGCGGGGCCGAGGTCGTAGGCGGCGTCCGCCTCGCGCACGAACATCGCCGTGCGCTCGGCGGTCGTGTGCAGGGCGACCGTCTCGATGCGGTGCCCACCCGGTCCGGCCTGCGCGTTGAGGTCGCGAACCGCGTGGATGAGCCGCATCGCGGCCTCTCCGCGGTTGACGATGGCGATCCGCTGGAACATCGGTGGTCCTCCCGGGGGTCCGGTGTGCGCGTCGTCTCGGGCGGGGCGTTCCCGCTGCTCCACCGAGACTGTCACTTGTCCGCGGTGACGCGCGAGTAATGAACAGCCTTCGCGCGTCGTGCGTGCCTGTCCATCCACCGGGTGCGCGTCGGCGCAGGGCCGTATCGTGACCGGCAGCCGAGCCCGTCCCGCCAGTGTCAGGAGCCCTGTCCTCGTGCGCATCGCCGCCGTAGTTGCCGCGCTGTGCGCCGTCGTGTGCGCACCCCCGGCCGCCACGGCATCCGAGGTGCTCCCGGCCGCGACCGCCTCGGTGACGACCAGCACCACCTCTGCCACCACCGCGGCCGACGAGCAGGCACTGGCCGAGAAGTACGCCCCGGTCGTGCGGCTCGTGGAGCAGCCCACGGAGTGCGGGCCGGGTGAGCCCTTCATCCCGACCGACGTCGACACCCTCTTCGGCGACGACACCGTCTCCCTGCGCGGGCCGTGGGACGCCGACGACCTCGTGCGGATCGGCCCACCTGCCGAGCAGCTCGGCGAAGGCCTGACCGGCTACCACCTCGACTTCCCGGGTGACCCCCTGAACCCCGGGTGCTCCTACGAGGAGTGGGCGCGTGAGCTGACCGCCGGCAGCAGCCCGACCACCTACGCCCGCGTGGTCACCGAGCCGGGTCGCGAGGGGGTGGCCCTGCAGTACTGGCTCTTCTACCCGTTCAACGACTTCAACAACAAGCACGAGAGCGACTGGGAGATGGTCCAGCTCGAGTTCGCGGCGCCCGACGCCGCGGCCGCCCTCGAGCAGGAGCCCACCCGGTTGGGCTACAGCCAGCACGAGGGGGTCGAGCTGGCCGCCTGGGGCTCCCTGAAGCTGCAGGTCGAGGACGACACCCACCCGGTCGTCCATCCTGCTGCCGGGTCGCACGCCAACTACTACGACGAGTCACTCTTCCTCGGCCGCTCGGGCCAGCAGGGCTTCGGGTGCGACGACACCCGCGGCCCGAGCCGCGACGTGACGCCCGCCGTCGTGCTGATCCCCTCCGATGCCGCGGCCATCAGCGAGGACCTCCCCTGGCTGGACTACACCGGTCGCTGGGGGCAGCGTGAGCGCAGCTTCTACAACGGTCCGACCGGCCCCAACACCAAGGACCAGTGGACTGCCCCGCTCACGTGGACCGACGAGGAAGGCGCCGACGTCAGCTATGCCGTCCCCGCGAGCGGGGTCTACGGCACCGAGGCCACGACGTTCTTCTGCACGGTGGTGGCATCGGGGTCCGACGCGCTGCGGCTCGCGATGTCCAACCCCGGCTGGGCGGTGCTCCTGCTCATCGGGGCCGCACTGATGGTGGCCTGGCTCGTGCGGCAGACCACCTGGCAACCCTCGGAGCCGCTGCGGCTGGCTCGTCGCCGCAGCACGGGTCAGATCATCGCCGCCGTGTGGCGGCTCTACCTGCGCCGGCTGCCGCTCTTCCTCGGCATCGGCCTGCCCATCGCCGTCACGACGACCCTTCCGGGGCTGGCCCAGGTCTGGCTCGACTCCTCGTCCGAGGCGCTCGGTGGGACGGAGGGATCCCCCGGCCTCCTCGTGGTCCTCGGCAGCCTGGGCCTGACGCTGCTCGCACCGATCAACCTCGTGCTCGGGCAGTCGGCCGTCGCCGTCGCGGCTCGCGAGATCGACGCCGGGCGACCCATCGGCATCCTCGGGGCGTACGCCGGCGCGCTCCGACGAGGCGGTGCGGCGCTGCTCACCGTGGGCACGTTCGCCATCCTGCTCGCAGCGCTCCTGCTCACCGTCGTGCTCACCCCGGTGGCCGTGGTGCTGCTCGTCGCCGGGCTGCTCATGCTGCCCGTCATCGTGCTCGAGGGCAGCTCGGGGTGGACCGCCTTCCGCCGCAGCGCGCAGCTCGTGCGTCCGCGCTGGATCAAGGTGGTCGTGCTCGTGGGCCTGACGACGGGCACGGCGCTGGCGATCGGGCCCGTCCTCGGAACGACCCTCATCCTGGCCACGTCGCTGCCGTTCGCGGTGAGCAACGCCGTCTCGGGCGTCGTGTACGCCCTGCTCGTACCCATCGTGGGTCTCGCGTACGTCTACGTCTACGCGGATGCCGTGGCGCGCCTCGAGCTCGAGCCGCGTCAGCCGCGGTCGGCTTCCCTTCCCGCCGAGGTCACGCTGCCATGAGCGCCGTCGACCCGAGCTCGAGGGGCGCCCGCACCCAGCATCGAATCGAGCTGCTCGTCGCCTGGGCCGACCGGAACCCGGTGCCCGGCACCGCCCTGCGCATCGCTCGCGAGCTGCTCGCCGTCGACGTGCGCGACCGCATCTTCGGCATGGCGGGCCAGTCCTTCCTCGCCCTCATCCCCCTGCTCATCATCACCTCGACCTGGGTGTCGGAGAGCGACGGGGAGTCGCTCGCTCGGATCGTCAACCAACGCCTGGGCCTCACCGGCGTCACGGCCGAGACCGTGATGCTGCTGTTCACCCGACCCGAGGGGGCCGCGGTGGTGGCCGCGGCATCCGGCCTCAGCCTGGCGCTGCTGTTCTTCTCGGTGAACAGCTACACCCGCACCCTGCGCCGCAGCATGGACGGGCCGTGGGGCCTGCCCAAGATGGGGTGGCAGGGGCAGCTCACGGGGTTGCTCGGGGTCGCCCTGCTCATCGGCATGCAGGGGACGTTGGCCATCATCGCGACGGTCTGGGACGCCGGGTCCGCGGGGATGGTGCTGCTCGAAGGCCTGGTGCGCACCATGGTGGCCGCGGCGTTCTGGCTCGGCATCGGGCGCGCCCTGACCCATGGGCGCATCCCGGTGGCCCACCTCTGGCCGGGGGCGCTCATCGGCGGCATCGGGAGCACCGCCATCGCCGTCTGGACGGTCACCGTGCTGCCCGGGATCTTCGAGCGGGATGCCGCGCGCTACGGCGTCATCGGCGTGGCCCTCGCGCTCGTGACCTGGTTGCTGGCGTTCAGTGGCCTCGCCGTGCTGGTCGGGGTGGCCGGAGGGCAGATCGCCCGGGCAGCCGGTTGGATCGCGCAGCGACCGGACCCGCTCGTGCAGCCGCTGCTCGAGCAGCCCGAGGAGCTCTAGGACGCGGTGGGGGGTTCGAGTCGGCGGCGGGCGGCGACGTAGGCACAGGCCGCGACGACGATGACGAGGAGCACCCCCACGACGGTCGCGTTGCGGACCAGGGTGCTCGTCAGCGTCGCCACGACCGCCCGCGAGGCATCGGCGGCGAGCGGGTCGGCGATGCCCTCGGTGACCGACGCCACCGCCGATCGCACTCCGACGGTGACACCGACGAGCGCGAGGAACGCGGACCCCGCGAACCACAGACCGGCCACGGCGGCGTCACGCAGCAGCCACACGCCGACGGAGAGCAGCACCACGACGAGGAGGGGCCCGAGCCAGACCATGGCCTTGAGGAGGCTGTAGTACCCCTGCCACGTCTCGAGCTGCTCGACGGTCGCGATGGGCACCGTCGCCTGCGAGCTCGGGCAGCCGGTCGACGAACGAGTAGCCGGCGGAGACGAGCTCGGCACGCACGGCGTTGGCCACGGTGGCCAGGCTGATGCTCACCGTGTTCCCCTCGGTCACGACGGCACCCTGCGGCGCATCACCCTCGAGCGTGGCCACGAGCTCGGAGTGGGCGGTCTCCAGCGCGGCATCGAAGGAGGCCTGGAACTCGGGTGCGGCGACGACCTTCTCGGCCACGCTCTGGACCCTCGACTCCACGGCGCCGCCGAGTGACGCGGCCACGTCTCGGAGCAGGCCCTTGACCGGCTCCGGTGCCGCGAGCTGGTCGATGGCCTCCCCCACGCTCGGCGCGACCCGGTCGTCGATCACGGCCGTGGTCACCTGGTCGGCGAGCTGCTGGGAGACCAGGGCCTGCACCTCGGGCTCGGAGGCCACCGGGGCAACCCGCGCGACGAAGGCCTCGGTGTCGCTGACGGTGCGCGCGGTCCAGGTGGCGACGACCGCGACGGGGACGAGCACACCCGCGAGGACGAGCAGGACGACGGCGAGGGTGCGGCGTGCTCGGTGTCCCATGGTGGGTCCCTTCAGGACTGAGGGGTGTGCGGGCTGTCGAGGGCCTCGGGGCTCTCGGGGGCCCCGGGGTTCTCCCGCGCCTCCGGGTCGGGCGGCGTGCTGGACGCCGCTGGGACCGACGGCCGCACGGCATCCTCGATGCTGCCGGCATCCGAGCGGCTGGCGCGGGGCGCGACGAGCGCCGCGACCTGCTCCTCCGTGGCGGGGGACAGCTCGTAGCGGCGCTGATAGATCTCGAGCATCGCCATGACCATGGCCGCGACGGGTACCCCGAGCAGTGCTCCGGACAGGCCGAAGAGCTGCGCGCCGAGCAGGGCGGCACCGAACGAGACCGCCGGATGGAGGTTGACGGCTCGCGAGGAGATCCGCGGCTCGATGGTGAGGTTCTCCACCTGCTGGTAGGCGATGCCCCAGATGAGCACGTAGATGCCGACGATCGGGTCGGGCGACGTGAGACCCACGAGCACCGGCAGCGCGATGGCGATGTAGGTCCCGATGTTGGGGACGAACTGGGCGACCAGGCCGGTCCACAGCGCCAGCGGGAGCCAGTAGGGCAGCCCGATGATCGCGAAGACGATGCTGCTGAGGAACGCGTTGATCGCCGCGAGCACGATGCGAGCGGCGATGTAGCCGCCGACCTTGATCCCGGTGAGGTCCCACGCCGTCAGGAAGGGCACCTGCAGGCGAGGGCGCATGCGTCGGGCGATCCAGCCCCGCAGCGTCGGCATCCCGGCCGAGATGTAGAACGTGAAGAAGACGAGGACGAAGGCCCCGAAGAAGGCCGAGAGCAACGAGCCGAGGAGCCCCAGCAGCCCGAAGGCGACGTCGTCGGCGTACGCGGTGAGGTCGGACGGGCTCAGGCCGATGCTGTCGAGGATGGTGTCGAACGTGAAGGACGAGTTCGAGACCCGGTTGAACCAGCTGAGGGCGTCTTCGGCCATGCCCGGGATGGCGACGATGAAGCTCGTGAGCTGCTCGACGAACAGCGCGCCGAACAGGCCGAGGAAGATGACGACGAAGAGGCCCGCGAGGAGCATGACCAGGCCGGTGGCCAGACCTCGGTTCATCCGTGTCGACAGCCTGGAGACGACGGGCTCCATGGCCAGGGCCGCGAACCACGCCATGATCACGAAGTAGATGGTCGCGCCGCCCCGCCACAGGATGAAGGCGAAGACACCGGTGATGACGAGCACGCCGACGACGAGCCAGGAGCGGCGCCACAGCGGGTGGGTGCCGCCGGGGCCCGCTGCACTGGGGCTGGCCTCGGCGGGCGCGGAGGTGACCGGCATGGCGCTCAATCTAGTGGTGCCCCGACGTCGTGCGACGTCCCTGCGGTTTTCACCGACCGCAGGCACTGGAACCGCACCCAGGTCGCACGACGTGGGGTCGGTGTCACCCCTGCCCGAGGACGCGGTCGAGGAAGGCGTTCCCGAAGACGCGTTCGGGGTCGACCCGCTCGCGCAGCGCCGCGAAGTCACGAAGGCGGGGGAAAGCGTCGGCGAGGGCGCCGGCATCCATCTCGAACACCTTCCCCCAGTGCGGGCGCGCGCCGAGCGGCACCAGGGCCGCCTCGATGTCACGGACCACGCTGCGGACCGCCTCCTCGTCGCGCACCCAGGTGAAGTGCAGGGCCACGGTGTCGCGACCATGGGCTCCACTCAGCCACAGCTGGTCCGACGCGACGGTGCGGATCTCGGATACCAGGAGCAGCGGGGCGAAGCCTGCGGAGATGCGGCGGAGCCTGTCGATCGCCTCGAGAGCGTGCTCGCGGGCCACGAAGTACTCGCTCTGCAGCTCTGCACCGTTGCTCGGGGTGAAGGCGAGCCGGAAGTGTGGAAGGCGGTCGAGCCACGGCCCGGGCACCCCTGCCTGGGGTGTCACGGCCTCCACCGAGCCGCCGGGGAGCATGTGGACCGTCGGCCTCGGTGGCGACGGTGCCGAAGAGGTCGCCGAGCGGTGCCTGCGTGACCCGGCGCTTGAACCACACCTGGTCCACCCCGTCCTCGAAGCGGGTGAAGAGGCTGACGCTGTACGCGGCGGCGGTGATCTCGTCGAAACGGGACTCGACGACCGGCCAGGCCAGCCCGGTGCGAACCTCCTGGCACACCTCGTAGGACGGCTCCACGTCGAGCTCGACGCGCGTGACGACGCCCAGCGCGCCGAGCGCCACCACCGAGCCGGCGAAGTCGGGGTCGGACCGCGTCACCCGGCGCAGCGACCCGTCAGGGGCAACCACCTCCAGGGCGCGAACGGCCGACGCCAGCGAGCCCGTGCGGTCACCGGACCCGTGGGTTCCCGTGGCGACGGCTCCGGCGACGGAGATGTGCGGCAGCGAGGCCATGGCGCCCAGTGCCCAGCCCTGTGCCTCGATCGCGGCCGCGAGCTCCCCGTAGCGGACGGCCCCGCTCACCGACACGGATGCCGTGTGGGCGTCGATCAGGATGTGCGCCGGGAGACCGGAGAGGTCGAGCAGCGTGCCGGTGGTGTCGGTGAGGTCGGAGAAGGAGTGGCGCGAGCCGATGGCTCGCAGCGCGGTCGAGCGAGCGACGAGCTCACTCACCTCCTCGACGGACCGTGGTCGGACCAGTCGGGCGGCCCGATAGGCATGGTTCCCGGCCCAGTTCGTGCCGATGTCCGTCACGGGACCGGGACCGGCCCGGTCGAGTCGCGCTCGACCAGGCGGACGGGGAGTCGAACACGAGGATGCGTGGGCTGCCGCCCGGCGAGCAGCTCGACGAGCATCCGGAGGGCCATGGCCCCCATGTCGTGCAGCGGTTGGGCCACCGTCGTCAGGCTCGGGCTGCAGAGCACGGACTCCGGGACGTTGTCGAAACCGACGACGGACAGGTCCTGTGGCACCCGCAGCCCGAGCTCTCGCGCGACCTCGATGGTGCGGATCGCGGAGATGTCGTTGGCGGCGAAGACGGCCGTCGGACGGTCGGGTCGCGAGAGGAGCTCGTGGGCCGGCGCCGTCGCGGTCTCGACCCGGAAGCCGCCGACCTTCACCAGTCGTGCGTCCACCGGGACACCGGCGTGCGCCATCGCGGCACGGAACCCGTGCTCGCGAAGACGGGCGGACTCCAGGTCCTCGCGACCCCCGAGCAGCGCGATCCGCGTGTGCCCCAGGCCGAGCAGGTGCCGCGTGGCGGCAATGGCCCCGGCGACGTTGTCGGCGTCGACGGTGGGGATGCCGACCGGACCGGTGTGGGGGTCGATGGCGACGATCGGGATCTGGCCCGTCGCGGAGACCACCGTGGGCGTCACGATGATGGCGCCGTCGATGAGCGTGCCCCCGAGTCGGCTCAGCGATCGGTTCTCCCAGCCGACGGCCTTGCCGGGGCGCCCGCCGGAGTACGCGAGCAGCTCGTACCCGGTCTCCCCGATCGCGCTGGAGACGCCCTTCAGGAGCTCGGTGCTGAACGGCTCGAACTCGGCGACCAGCACCCCGATCACGTTGGTCCGGTGGCTCCGCAGACTGCGGGCGCCGAGGCTGGCCTCGTACCCCAGCTCCTCGATGACCACGGACACCTTGTCGATGGTCGTCTGTGCGACGCCGTAACGGCGGTTGACGACCTTGGACACGGTCGCGACCGAGACGCCGGCGGCACGCGCGACGTCCTCCATCCGCACCCGCCCCGTCGTCGTCACGCCGCCGAGGCTATCGGTCGGTGTCCGACGCTCAACCGACTCTCGCCTCCTCCGTCACGACCCACCGCTGGTGCTGCGGCGTGACGATGTGCACCGCTCCGGTCAGAACCACGCTCGCCTGCGTCTCGTGGTCCGCGACCGATGCCCCCACCCACAGGTGCAGCTCACCCGGCTCGACCACCCGATCACCAGCTCGGTTCGTGAAGGCCAGCCGCGCCGGGGGCACGGTGAACGTGACATCGGCGCAGGCCCCGGGCTCGAGGTGCAGGCGGTGGAAGCCGAGGAGCTGGGCCACGGGGCGTGTCACCGAACCGATGACGTCACGGCCGTAGAGCTGTACGACGTCGTCACCGGCACGGGTGCCGGTGTTCGTCACCCGCACCCGGGCGACGACGGGCTCGCCCGTGGTGCCGGCAACCACGTCGAGCGCCTCGTGCCGGAACGAGGTGTAGGACAACCCGTGACCGAAGGGCAGGACCGGCGACGAGGCCAGGTTCGTCACGTCTCCGTCGCCGCCGAGGACGGGGTGGAGATAGGTGAAGGGCTGGGCGCCGCTGGATCGCGGCAGGCTGACCGGCAGCCGCCCCGACGGGTTGACCCGACCGGAGAGCACCCCTGCGATCGCAGGGCCTCCTTCCTCACCGGGGAAGAACGCCTGCACCACCGCGGCGCACCGTTCCAGGGCCCAGCCGACGGCGTACGGCCGTCCGGTCAGCAGGACGAGGACGACCGGCGTGCCCGAGTCGAGCACCTCCTCGACGAGCCGGCGCTGCACACCGGGCAGCTCCAGGTCGTCACGGTCACATCCCTCCCCCACGGTGCCGCGGCCGAACAGGCCGGACTGGTCGCCGACCACGACGACGGCGACGTCGGAGCGCGCGGCGGCCGCCACGGCATCCGCGATGCCCGAGACGTCGTCGTCATCGACCGCGCACCCCGGCTCGACGGCGACGTCGGCACCCGGCCATTCCGTTGCGAGCGCCTCGCGCACCGTCTGGACGACGATGCCGGGAGGCGTTCCGGGGTGCTGCGCGAGGACGTGGTTGATGAAGGAGTAGCAGCCGAAGAGTGCCTCCACACGGTCCGCGTTCGGGCCGACGACGGCCACCCGTGAGGGCGCCGCCAACGGCAGGGTCCCGTCGTTGCGGAGCAGCACCACGGACTCCTCCGCCAGCCGGGCGGCAACGCGGCGGTGCTCGGGCCCGTCGAGGTCGACCACGGCGGGCGGTTCGTCGTCGAAGGTCGCGTCGAGCAGTCCGAGCTCCTCCTTCTGGGACAGGGCCCGCAGGACCGCGCGGTCGACGAGCGCCTCGTCGACCGTGCCGTCGCGCACGGCGACCGCGAGGGGCTCGAGGTAGGCGTCACCCGAGGGGAGCTCGATGTCCAGACCGGCTGCGAGGGCGAGCGCTGCCGCCTCGCCGAGGTCCCCGGCGACGCGGTGGAGGAGGTGGAGGAAGGCGATGCCGAAGTAGTCGGCGACGACCGTGCCGTCGAAGCCCCACTGGTCCCGCAGCACACCCGTGAGCAGGTCGGGGTCTGCGGCGACGGGAACTCCGTCGATCTCGCAGTACGAGTGCATCACCGAGCGGACCCCGCCATCCAGGACCGCCATCTCGAAGGGGATCAGCAGGACGTCCGCGAGCTCGCGTGGACCCACGTGCACCGGAGCGAAGTTGCGTCCGGCCTGACCGGCCGAGTAGCCGACGAAGTGCTTGAGCGTGGCATGGACGCCTGCCGACTGCACCCCGCGCACGTAGGACGTGCCGATCGTGCCCACGAGGTACGGATCCTCGGAGATGCACTCCTCGACCCTCCCCCAGCGGGGGTCGCGGATGACGTCGAGCACCGGTGCCAGACCCTGGTGGATGCCGAGGTCGCGCATCGAGGCGCCGATCAGCGCACCCATCTCCTCGACGAGAGCCGGGGTCGAACGACGCACCCCAGGCGAGCGGAGTCGGGTAGGTGGCGGCGGTCCAGGCGGCCAGCCCGGTCAGGCACTCCTCGTGCACGAGGGCGGGGATGCCGAGTCGGGTGCTGGTGACCAGGTTCCGCTGCCACTCCCACAGCCACCGTGCCCGCTCCACCGGGTCCACCGGCCGGGTCCCGTACGGACGGGTGAGGTGCCCCAGCCCGTGGCGCGCGGCCTCATCGAGGCGTTGCGCCCCGCTGAAGTCGCCCTGGAGCGGAGCGACCGCCTCACCCTCGTCCTTGTCCCAGAAGCCGACGATCTGGGCGAGCTTCTCGTCAAGCGTCATGCGGCCGAGCAGGTCGAGCACCCGGGCGGACGCGCCGACGTCGGTCGAGACGAGTGAGATCGGCAGAGCCTGCGACGAGATCTGGGACGTGTTCACGGTCGGATCCTCGGGGAGGTAGGAGGGAGCTGGCATGGCGGATTCGTGGGCGGGTGGAGTCATCCCTTCACCGCACCCTGGAGCCCGTTGACGATCCGTTTCTGCATGGCGAGGAAGAAGATCAACGCCGGGATCATCGCCAGGGTCGTGAACGCGAAGACCCCGGCCGTGTCGGAGGAGTACTGCGACGAGAAGTCGGCCACTCCCAGCGGCAGCGTCCTCATGTCGCCCTGCAGCAGGAGCAGCGGCAGGAGGTACGCGTTCCACGACGCGACGAACGCCAGGACGCCCACGGTCACGACGGCCGGGCCGGAGAGCGGGACGATGATCCGCCAGAAGACCTGGATGCGGGACGCCCCGTCGATGAACGCGGCCTCCTCCAGCTCGTTCGGGATCGCCATGAGGAAGGGCCGCAGGATGATGATGGTCACCGGCAGCGCGAACGCCGCCTGTGGCAGGGCGACTCCCCACCAGGTGTTCCCCAGGTGCAGCTGGCCCGTGATGATGACGAACAACGGGATGATCGCGACGGTGGCGGGGAACAGCAGCCCGAGGACGAACACCATGTACAAGGGCTCGCGCCAGCGGAACCGGTACCGCGCCAGCGGGTAGGCCGCCATCAGGCCGAAGACGACCGCGATCAACGTCGTGATGCCCGCGATGACCGTCGAGTTCAGCGCGTACCGCCAGAAGGTCGGATCGGTGAGGACACGCTGGTAGTTGTCCAGGACCCAGGGGTTGGGCAGGGCTGCCGGCGACTCGGCCAGCTGGGCGTTGGTGCGGAAGCCGCCGAGCACGGCATACATGACCGGGCCCAGCGTTGCCGCCACGACGATGAGTGCGACGAACCAGACGAGGGGGGTGCCTCCCTGGGCGGGCCCGGAGGCGCGCGGACGACGCAGCTTCTGACCGGTGTCCACCACGGTGCTCATCGGACCCTCCTCGAGCCGGCGTCCGCGTCGACGACGTCGCGCCGCAGGACGAAGTACTGGTAGCCGATCGCCAGGACGAGGGCGACGGCGAAGAGGATGACCGACGCTGCCGTGGCGATCCCGTAGTTGTAGCGCTTGGTGCCCTCGTTGATGAGGAAGGTGGCCATCGTCGTCGTCGCGTTCGCGGGCCCTCCGCCCGTGAGGATCCAGACCATGTCGAAGAGCTGGATGGAGCCGATCAGCGACAGGAAGCCCCAGGTCCGCAGGGTCGGCCCGAGCAGCGGCACGGTGACCCGTCGCTGGATCTGCCACCACGAGGCACCGTCGATCTCGGCCGCCTCGATCAGCTCGTCCGGGACCCCCTGGAGCCCGGCGAGGAAGAGGAGGACGGCCAGCCCGAGGTACTTCCAGGTGAGGACGACGAACACGGTGTAGAGGGCGACGTCGGGGGTGCCCAGCCAGCCCTGCTCGGGGCCGGAGATCCCCACCGCGCCGAGCAGGGTGTCGATGACGCCGTACTCCGGCTGCAGCAGCTGGAACCACACGACGCCTGCGATCACCTCGGACAGGACGTACGGCACGAAGATGATCGTGCGGAGCAGCCCCTGGCCCCGCATCCTGCGGTTGAGCAGGAGCGCGATCGCCAGGCCGACGGGCAGCTGGATGAGGAGCGACAGGACGACGATCACCATGTTGTGCGTGAAGGCGCCGATGAAGACGTCGTTCGTCAGCACCGACACGTAGTTCCTCAGGCCGACGAAGTCGACGAGCGGGCCGAAGCCCTTCCACCGGTAGAGCGAGAACTGCACGGCACGGATGATCGGCCAGACGACGAAGACCGAGAAGAGCACCAACGCAGGGCCGACGAAGAAGGCCACCTCGAGGGCCATCCGCAGGGAGGCCCTTCGGCCACCCGGCCGACGCCCCCGGAGGGCCGACCGTGCGGGTGCACGGTCGGCGCCTCCGGTGGCGCTCGAACTCGCTTCGCGGGAGTCCGCGGAGACGGTCACCGGGTCACTTCTCCGCGTCGGCCGCCTGCTGCGTCTTCTCCACGATGTCCTGCGGAGTCGCCTCACCGGCGAACATCAGCGCGATCTCGTCGTTCATCGCGCCCCCCACGGACTGCCCGAAGGCGGTGTCGAAGTACAGCTGGACGTACGGCGCAGCGTCCCTGACCTCGAGAAGGCCGCTCAGGGCCGGGTCCTTGACCGACCCGGATGCGGCCGGGTTGGTCGGGAGCCCCATGTCGCGCTCCGCGAACCCCTTCTGCACCTCGTCGGACAGGAGGTACTTGGCGAACTCGACGGCGGCATCCGGGGCGTCCTTGGCGACTCCCCAGGCGTCACCACCACCGAGCGCGGCGCTCTGTTCGCCCTGCCCGCCGGCGACCGACGGGAACGGGAACCATCCGGTGTCCTCGCCCAGCCCCTTCTTGTCCTCGGTGAGTCCCTGCATGACGCCGGGCTCCCAGTGGCCCTGCATCTCCATGGCGACCTTGCCGGTGGCGAGCAGACCCGACGCGCTTCCCGGTCCGGTCTGGGCCGGAGTGGACAGGAAGCCCTTGTTGAACGGCTTGGCCGCGATGATCTTCTCCAGGTCCTCACCTGCCTTGATGAAGCACGGGTCGGAGAAGTCCAGGCTCTTCACGGCATCCTGGAGGACCTGCTCCGGGCACTCGCGCAGCGCCAGGTAGTACCAGTAGTGGGCCGCCGGCCACTTGTCGCCCGCGCCGACGGAAACCGGTGCGATGCCTGCGGCCGCCAGCTTGTCGACGGCTGCGTAGAGCTCGTCCATCGTGGCTGGTGGGGTCGTGATGCCGGCCTGCTCGAAGAGCGACTTGTTGTACCAGAAGCCGACGACCCCCAGCGAGAACGGCAGCGCGTAGGTCTTGCCGTCGACCTGGAACCCGGCGACGCTGCCGCCGAGCTTGTCGACGACGTCCTTCGCCTGCTCGGAGAGGTCCTTGGTCAGGCCCGCCTCGACGTGGTCGGCGAGCTCACCGCCCCCGCGCTCCATGTAGATGTCCGGAGCGTCGCCGCCTTGGAAGGCCGCGTCGAGCTTGGTGAGCATGTCCTCGTGCTGCATCGCGCTGATCTCGATGGTCACACCGGGGTTGGCCGTCTGGAAGTCCTTGGCCACGCTCTCGTAGTAGGCCTTGCCGGGGTCGGTGTTGGAGTTGTGCCACCACGAGATGGTCACCGGGCCGCTGGCGTCAGCCGTGCTCTCGGTCGTGTCCTCGCTGCCCGTTCCGCAGGCGGCCAGCACGGCTGCCACCGCGCCGACTGCGATGGCCCTTGCTACCGGGGTAGTGCTCATCTGGGTGCGCTCCTCGCCATTGAGAATGTTGGGACACCCCAAAGTGACAAGCGGGTGGCGGGCGTGTCAAACGTTTTCGATAACGTTATCGAACTGTTGCCGAGCCGTCCCGGAGGAAGCTCGCCGACCCTGCCGTCAGGCCGGCATCCCGACCATCTCGGCGTCCGGCGCTC
>CAWESS010000031.1:0-25550 GCA_963811825.1 uncultured Actinomycetota bacterium
TCGCGCCCTGAGCGCCGCCACGACAGTGACGGACACAGGTCGTGATGACAGCGAGAGAGCCGGGAGCGTCCCCAAGGACGCACCCGGCTCTCGTCTCATCGCTTTCAAGCGTATGGCCATTCTCTGCGCCAGTGGTCAGCCTTCGTGCGAGTTGCCTCGGCACGCCTGGCCCGGGACACCGGATCCCTTGCCGCCGCCGCTGAGCACCACGTACTGGCCCCAGTTCTGCACCCGAACCCCGGACGGGTTCGTGGAGGTGCCCTTGCCGGGCACCGTGGCGAAGTCGTCGTCGCCCTCGCCGTTGGGGCCGTTGGCCTCGACGTCGTCAGACTGGTCCTGACCCGAGTACGAGCACTCCGAGGCCGGATGGCCGCCTCGCTCGATGAGGTCGCCCTGGCCGGTGTACTCACCCGCGAACGCCGTGGAGGCGCCTCCGAGGGTGAGGCCCAGGGCCAGCGAGGCCCCGATCGCGATACGTCGCATTCTGCTTTCCTTCCGATAGTTTCACCTACTGCCAAACGCCTCGAACGAACTGACGTCCATCGGAAAGTACCCGGAATCGGACCGAACGGGTATGGCCCGGAATGACTATCCAGTGGGGGCTGATCCAGTGCGCCCGAGGACCCGCCCTTGCCTTGATCGGCGACGCTCCGTGGGATTTTGATCGCGGTGGCGCTGGGGCACCCGTAGCCATTTGTCGTGGCAGTGAAGGCCTGGGTCGGCGGCGGCGGTCAGTCGCCGGCGCTGATCCGCGCCTCGGCCCGGTCCAGCCACGTCGCGCAGTGGGCGGCGAGGACCTCTCCGCGCTGCCAGAGCCCCATGCTCTCCTCGAGCCCGGACTGGCCGTTCTCGAGCCGGGCGACGATGTCGACGAGCTCGTCACGGGCCTGCTCATAGGTCAGCGATGCGACATCGGCGTGCTGTGCCGCGCCGCTCTCGGAGCCGTCCTCGGCGGTCGTCGAGTCTGCTGTCGTCGCCATGTCGGAAAGCCTAGTCGTCGTGCCCGACAGGCTTCGCGGCGAAGTCTCCGCGGGCCACGCGCACCCGCAGCAGCTCGCCGACCACCACGGATGCCGGGTCGCTCACCACCGCGCCGTCGGCGTGCTGGACGATCGCGTAGCCGCGGTCGAGCGTCGACTGCGGTGACAGGGTGCGCACCTGGGCGCGCAGGTGCATCGTGTGGTCGCGCGCCCGGTGCAGCTGGGCCACCACCCGACGGTGGCTGCGGTCGCGCAGCGCCTCGACCACGGCGCGCTGGCCGCGCACGAAGGCTCCCTTGTCGGTGAGCACCGGCCGGCTGCGCAGCTCGACGAGCCGACGACGCTCGTGGTGCAGGCGCGCGGTGAGGGCGCGGTGACCACGAGCGCGAGCGGCGGCGACCGCGGAACGCTCGGCCTCGGCATCCGGGACGATCGCCTTGGCCGCGTCGGTGGGGGTCGAGGCGCGGTGGTCGGCCACGAGGTCGAGCAGGGGGGTGTCGACGTCGTGCCCGATCGCGCTGACGACGGGGGTGCGCGCCGCGGCGACGGCACGCACGAGGGTCTCGTTGCTGAAGGGCAGGAGGTCCTCCACCCCGCCACCACCGCGCGCGATGACGATGACGTCGACCTCGGGGTGGGCGTCGAGCTCGGCGAGGGCGGCGCTGACCTGTGCCACGGCATCCGGGCCCTGCACCGCGACCTGACGGATCTCGAAGCGCGCGGAGGGCCAGCGGCGGCGGGCGTTCTCGACGACGTCGCGCTCAGCGGCGCTCGCACGACCGCAGACCAGTCCGATGCGTCGCGGTAGGAACGGCAGGGACTTCTTGCGGTCGCGGTCGAACAGGCCTTCCTGCGCCAGGTGGCGTTTCAGGTACTCGAGCCGCGCGAGCAGCTCACCGACGCCGACCGGGCGGATCTGGCGGGCGTCGAGCATGAGGGAGCCGCGCTGGGTCCAGAAGACCGGCTTGGCCTGGAGCACGACGCGGGCACCCTCGCCGACCGGCGTCGGCATCGCGTCGAGGGCGTTGACGTGGATGGAGACGGACAGGCTCATGTCGACGTCGGCGTCTCGCAACGTCAGGTAGGCCGTGCGTGCGCCGGGTCGGCGGTTGAGCTGGACGACCTGCCCCTCGACCCACAGGGTCGACATCTTCTCGACGTACTCGCCGATCTTCACCGAGAGCAGGCGGACGGGCCACGGCTGCTCGGCCGTGGTGTCGGAAGCGCGCTCCGGCAGGGACGTCATGGCGTCACCCTAGGCCGCGCCACCCACACGACCCGGCCACGCACCCGACACGCCGTCAACGGGACTGGCGGCTCGCGGCGGTCGAGCTGCTCGCGGCCATCGGTCTCGTGCTGCCGGCCGCGACCGGTATCCTCCCGTGGCTCACGCCGCTCGCCGCGGCGGCGGTTCGGCCCGCAGGCGTTCTGAGTGGGCGTGCCCATGGATTCGGGGTGCGGGGTGGCGCCGCCTACCATGGACGGTATGGCTGACTCCAGCAAGCGCGTGCTCCTCGCCGCCCCCCGTGGGTACTGCGCGGGGGTCGACCGGGCCGTCGTCACGGTCGAGAAGGCCCTCGAGCTCTACGGCTCCCCGGTCTACGTGCGCAAGGAGATCGTCCACAACAAGCACGTGGTGACCACCCTGCAGAAGCGCGGCGCGATCTTCGTCGAGGAGACCGACGAGGTGCCCGAGGGTGCCACCGTCGTGTTCTCGGCGCACGGGGTCGCCCCGGTCGTCCACGAGGAGGCGCGGGCGCTGTCGCTGCGCACCATCGACGCGACCTGTCCGCTCGTCACCAAGGTCCACCGCGAGGCCGTGCGGTTCGCCGACGAGGACTACGACATCCTCCTCATCGGCCACGAGGGCCACGAGGAGGTCGTCGGCACGGCCGGTGAGGCCCCCGAGCACATCCAGCTCGTCGACGGCCCCGACGACGTCGACAACGTCACCGTGCGCGACCCCGACAAGGTCGTGTGGCTCTCGCAGACGACGCTGTCGGTCGACGAGACGATGGAGACGGTGCGGCGCCTGCGCGAGCGCTTCCCCAGCCTGCAGGACCCGCCGAGCGACGACATCTGCTACGCCACGCAGAACCGCCAGCTCGCCGTGAAGCAGATGGCCGCCGACTGCGACCTCATGCTCGTCATCGGCTCGCGCAACTCCTCGAACTCGGTGCGCCTGGTCGAGGTCGCCCTCGAGCACGGGACGCCGGCGGGTCACCTCGTCGACTACGCCGACGAGATCGACGAGTCCTGGCTCGACGGGGTGTCGACGGTGGGGGTCACCTCCGGCGCCTCGGTGCCCGAGATCCTCGTGCGCGAGGTGCTCGAGTACCTCGAGGCTCGCGGCTACGGCGACGTGTCCCCGGTCGTCGCGGCGCAGGAGTCGATCATGTTCTCGCTGCCCGCCGAGATCCGCCGCGACCTCAAGGCCGCCGGCAAGCCCGACACGATGCGGCACGACGCGAGCTTCGCCGACAGCGGTTCCGGCCTGCGCTGAGGAAATTGCGCGCCATGGACGAGTCGGATGCCGTGAGCGTTCCGGTATCGCTCGCCGTGGCCCCGGAGGCGCTCGCGCTGGCCGGTCGGCTGCTGCACGACTTCAACACCGAGTACGACGACCCGTCGCCCGGCGCTGAGGCCCTCACCGACCGGCTGGGCGCGCTCGTCACAGGCGGTGACACCGACGTGCTGCTCGTCGGTGACCGTGAGGGCGACGGTCAAGGAGTGGCCGTACTGCGGTTCCGGCCGGCCCTCTGGACCCTGGCGAACGAGTGCTACCTCGCCGAGCTCTACGTGGTGCCGACGCGACGGGGAGGCGGGCTGGGCAGGGCTCTGCTGCGGGCCTGCCTGGAGCGGGCGGTGGCCCGCGGGTGCGACTTCGTCGAGCTGGCGACGACGGAGGATGACGTCGTGGCGCGCCACGTCTACGAGTCCGAGGGCTTTCGCCGCACGGAGGGTGCGGGTGGGCCGCTGGCGTTCCACTACGAGCGCGACCTCTGAGGTCTGGTCCTGCAGGCTGAGCGCGGTGTCGGTGCGCCGCGCTATCGTCGCCGGACCCACCCGGAACCGCGAACGGAGACCTCATGAGTGCGCCCACGCAGCCGAAGGAATCGGCGGAAGCGGCGAACCACGGCGCCGTGGTGACCGCTGACTCGCACGACCTCATCCGGGTCCAGGGGGCACGCGAGAACAACCTCAAGAACATCAGCGTCGACCTGCCCAAGCGCCGCCTCACCGTCTTCACGGGTGTCTCCGGGTCGGGCAAGAGCTCGCTGGTGTTCGCGACGATCGCGGCTGAGTCCAAGCGGATGATCAACGAGACCTACAGTGCCTTCCTCCAGGGGTTCATGCCCAGCCTGGCGCGCCCCGAGGTCGACCACCTCGAAGGGCTGACGACGGCGATCATCGTCGACCAGGAGCGGATGGGCGCCAACCCCCGGTCCACGGTCGGCACGGCGACCGATGCCAACGCGATGCTGCGCATCCTGTTCAGCCGGCTCGCCGAGCCCCACCTCGGGCCGCCGACGGCGTACTCGTTCAACGTCCCGACCCGCAAGGCCAGCGGGGTGATGTCCACCGACAAGGGGGGACGGGTCGAGAAGAACGTCGTGCGCGAGGCGATCTACCTGGGCGGCATGTGCCCGCGGTGCGAGGGCATGGGGCACGTCAGCGACATCGACCGCACGGCGCTCTACGACGACCAGAAGTCCTTGAGCGACGGCGCGCTCACGGTGCCGGGGTACTCGATGGACGGGTGGTACGGCCGGCTCTTCGAGGGGATGGGGCTGCCGATGGGCAAGCCCATCGCGGACTTCACCGACAAGCAGCTCGACACGATGCTCTACGCGCCCCCGACCAAGATCAAGGTCGAGGGGATCAACCTCACGTTCGAGGGGATCATCCCCAAGATCCAGAAGTCGATGTTGTCCAAGGACCCCGAGGCGATGCAGCCGCACGTGCGGCGCTTCGTCGAACGTGCGGTCACCTTCCAGGCCTGCCCGGAGTGTGCCGGCACCCGGCTGACGGCCGAGGCCCGGTCGTCCACCATCAACGGCGTGAACATCGCCGACCTGTGCGCGATGCAGATCAGCGACCTCGCGCAGTGGGTGCGCGAGCTCGACGAGCCCTCGGTCGCGCCCCTGCTCAAGGGCCTGCAGCACCTGCTGGACTCCTTCGCCGACATCGGGCTGGGCTACCTCTCGCTCGACCGGCCGGCTGGCACCCTGTCGGGTGGGGAGGCCCAGCGCACGAAGATGATCCGGCACCTGGGGTCATCGCTCACCGACGTCACGTACGTCTTCGACGAGCCGACGGTCGGGTTGCACCCGCACGACATCGAGCGGATGAACCACCTGCTGCTCCAGCTGCGGGACAAGGGCAACACGGTGCTCGTCGTGGAGCACAAGCCGGAGACGATCGCGATCGCCGACCACGTCGTCGACCTCGGCCCGGGCGCCGGCTCCACCGGAGGCTCGATCTGCTTCGAGGGGTCCGTGGACGGGTTGCGGGCCAGCGACACGATCACCGGGCACCACCTCGACGACCGGGCGACGCTGAAGGAGAGCGTGCGCACGGCATCCGGCACGGTGGAGATCCGAGGCGCCTCGACGCACAACCTGCGCGACGTCGACGTCGACCTCCCGCTCGGGGTGCTCTGCGTGGTGACCGGTGTGGCGGGCTCGGGCAAGAGCTCGCTGATCCACGGTTCCGTCGCCAAGCGTGACGACGTCGTCGTCGTCGACCAGGGCGCGATCAAGGGATCCCGTCGCAGCAACCCGGCGACGTACACCGGCCTGCTCGAGCCGATTCGCAAGGCCTTCGCGAAGGCGAACGGCGTCAAGCCGGCGCTGTTCAGCTCGAACTCGGAGGGTGCCTGCCCGACGTGCAACGGGGCCGGGGTGATCTTCACCGACCTCGGCATCATGGCGACGATGGAGTCGCCCTGCGAGGACTGCGAGGGCAAGCGCTTCCAGGCCGAGGTGCTCGAGTACACGCTCGGCGGCAAGAACATCGCGGAGGTGCTCGCCATGTCCGTGGTGGAGGCCGAGCCGTTCTTCTCCGCGGGAGAGTCGAGGACCCCCGCGGCCCATGCGATCCTGCAGCGGTTGGCCGACGTGGGACTGGGCTACATCAGCCTCGGCCAGCCGCTCACGACGTTGTCCGGTGGCGAGCGCCAGCGACTCAAGCTGGCCGTGCAGATGGCCGACAAGGGCGAGATCTACGTGCTCGACGAGCCGACGACCGGTTTGCACCTCGCCGACGTCGGCAACCTGCTCGGGCTGCTCGACCGGCTCGTGGACTCGGGCAAGTCGGTCATCGTCATCGAGCACCACCAGGCCGTGATGGCTCATGCCGACTGGATCATCGACCTCGGTCCCGGTGCTGGTCACGACGGTGGCACCGTGGTCTTCGAGGGGCCGCCAGCCGAGCTCGTCGCGGACCGCTCGACCCTGACCGGGGAACACCTCGCGACCTACGTGGGCGCCTGACCCACCGCGACTGCGTCTCGGCGGACGTCTCAGCCGACCTCGCGGATGCCGTGACCTCGCCGTCCGACCCGGCTCCCCGACCTCGAGGTCGAGCAACAGCTCGGGGCGCGACTCGGCGGCGGTCACGTCGTCGATGAGCTCTTGCGCGGTGAGAGGTCGCGGTGCCGTCTGCACCGGAGTGAGCAGCGGCAGCTCGTCGCTGACGAGGTCGAGCTCGCTCATCCGGCGCGCCGTGACCATGACCCGGGACTCCAGGGCCCCGACCATCGCGTTGTAGGCCTCGACGCTGGACTGCAGGCTGCGCCCGACCTTCGCGGTGTGGGTGCCCAGGGTGCCGAGGCGTCGGTGCAGGTCGCGGCCGAGGTCGAGCAGTTCGCGCGCGCTGGCGGACAATGCGTCCTGCTGCCAGGTGAAGGCGACCGTGCGCAGCAGCGCCATCAGCGACCCGGGCCCGACGAGCACGACGCGCTGCGACAGGGCCTTCTCGTGGAGCGACGGCTGGGCAGCCAGGGCAGCGCCGAGCATCGCGTCGCTCGGCACGAAGCAGACGACCATCTCCGGGCCGTCGCGAAAGCCCGACCAGTACTCCTTGTCGGCCAGGGCCGACACGTGCCGGCCGAGACTCGCCGCGTGCTCGCGCAGCAACGCTGCCCGCTCGTCGTCGGCAAGGTCCTCACCCTGGGCGTCGAGGAAGGATGTCATCGGGGCCTTGGCGTCGATGACGAGGACCTTGTCGCCGGGCAGTCGGACGACGACGTCCGGCCGCACGCCGCGGCCGTGCGCACTGACCGAGGTGACCTGCTCGTCGAAGTCGCAGCGCGCCAGCATCCCCGAGGCCTCGAGCACCCGGCGCAGCTGCACCTCACCCCAGGCCCCCCGCACCGTCGAGGAGCGCAGCGAACCGGCCAGCGAGGCGGTCTGGCGCCCGAGGTGCTGGGTCTCGCCCTCCACCCGGGCGAGCAGGCCGCGCAGGGCACCGAACTGCTGCATGCGATCTCGCTCCAGCGTGCCGACCTGGTGCTCGACCCGCACGAGCGCGTCCTTGAGCGGGGCCAGCAGCGCAGCGGTCTCGAGGTCCTCGGCGAGGGACGTCTCGAGGTCGACCACCCGCTCGCGCAGGAGATCACGTTCGGCGACGACGGCAGCCGAGCGCGCGGCATCCACGAGACGCCCCACGACGACCGTCACGGCGATGCCGATGGCCAGCCCGAGCAGACCCCACACCCATGTGTTCATGTCGGCGACTCTCGCACGGGGCACCGACAGGGCCTGCGAACCGTTGGCCGGACATGTCCGACCTCGTGGCCGCAGGTGATGCCCACCTCGCTGCCCGCGCGGCCCACCACCTCGGCCGACGGCACGACCGCTTCGTCGTCGCCGCGGTCGCCGCCGGCCGTGCCCGGACCGCCCACCTCGGGCTGCAACCCGGTTCCGACGTCGAGATCGGGTCGGTGTCCAAGGGGCTCACGGGGATGTTGTTCGCCGACTCGCGCCTCCGTGGCGAGACTGCAGACGACACCCGCCTCGGGGACCTCCTGCCGCTGGACGGCTCGCCGGCCGCGACGGTGACGCTGGGTGAGCTCGCGACCCACCGTTCCGGCCTGCCGCGCCTCGCGAGAGGCACGGCATCCGTGCGGGCCACGCTCGACCTCTGGCGGCGCGGCACCAACCCCTACGGCGAGTCGCTCGACGAGCTCCTCGTCGCCACCAGGGTCACCCGCGTGGGTCGCAAGCGCGCGAGCTACTCCAACCTCGGTTTCATGCTGCTCGGCCACGCGGTCGCCGCCGCTGCCGGCACGACCTATGCCGCCCTCGTGCGTGACCGTCTCACGCATCCGCTGCACCTCACAGCGACGACGGTGCCGATGACCCCCGACGAGCTGGGGTCGGCGGCAGTGACGGGCCGGTCGAAGCGGGGGACGGTGATGATGCCCTGGACGGGCGAGGCGCTCGGCCCGGCGGGCGGCATCCGGTCCACGGCCGACGACCTCGGGCGCCTCGTCGCCGCGCTGCTCGACGGCACCGCCCCGGGGGTGGTCGCGCTCGACCCCGTGGCCAGGCTGTCGGGTGGAGTGCGGATCGGCGCGGCCTGGCTCGTCCTGGAGCGCCATGGTGCCGAGGTCACCTGGCACAACGGGGGCACGGGCGGCTTTCGCAGCATCGTCACGCTCGACCGCTCGGCCGGGGTCGGGGTCGCGCTCGTCAGTGCCACCTCGAGGTCAGTGGACCGGGCGGGCTTCGCGCTGCTCGAGGAGTGCGTGGCGGCAGGCCCCGACGATGGTGTCGTGGCGGCCGGTTAGGGTCGCGTGATGGCACGAAGTGAGACCGAGGCGGAACGCCTCAGGCGCATCGCGATCCTCAACGACCGGCTCCCGCGCAAGCGCGCCATCGCGCAGGGGGTGCTTCGTGACGAGCAGGGACGCGTGCTGCTGTGCGAGCTCAGCTACAAGCGGGAGTGGGACCTGCCCGGCGGAGTCGTCGACCCGGGGGAGTCGCCCGCGACCTGCGTCGAACGTGAGATCTTCGAGGAGCTCGGGCTCCAGGTCACCGCCGGGCGCCTGCTCGCGGTCAACTGGCTCCCGCCGTGGAGGGGCTGGGACGACGCCCTGCTCTACCTGTTCGACCTCGGGGTCCACGAAGGCGGCGAGCTCGACCCGGCGCTGTTCCTGCGCCGCGAGATCGCGGGGGCGCACTGGCGCACGATCCCGGATGCCGGGGCGCACGTCGCGCCGTACACCGCACGCATGCTGGAGGTCGCCGCTGATGCCGAGCACACGGCATACCTCGAGAACAGCGAGCCCGGGAGGGTGCGATGAACCAGCCCGACGGCGAGAACCGGCTGGCCCTGGTGTTCCTCGGAGCCGTGGTTCTCGTGAGTGCCGGCATCCTCGGCTGGATCGTGATCACCGCCCTCGCGGGGTGAGCCACGCGCTGGACGGCGGGTGGGCCGGACGCGGGTAGACTCTCGGCCTCGTGGCACTCACCATCGGAATCGTCGGTCTCCCCAACGTCGGCAAGTCGACGATGTTCAACGCTCTGACGAAGAACAACGTCCTCGCCGCGAACTACCCGTTCGCGACGATCGACCCCAACATCGGAGTCGTCCCGCTGCCGGACGAGCGGCTCGCCCGGCTGGCCGAGATCTTCGGCTCGGAGAAGATCCTGCCTGCGACGGTCTCGTTCGTGGACATCGCCGGCATCGTGCGCGGCGCCTCCGAGGGGGAGGGGCTGGGCAACAAGTTCCTCGCCAACATCCGTGAGGCCGACGCGATCTGCCAGGTCGTTCGCGCCTTCGAGGACGGCGATGTCGTGCACGTCGACGGCAAGGTCTCGCCGAGCTCGGACATCGAGACCATCCACACCGAGCTGATCCTCGCCGACCTCCAGACACTCGAGAAGGCCGTGGTCCGTCTCGAGAAGGAGAGCCGGATCAAGAAGGAGTCGAAGCCGGCGCACGACAACGCCGTCGCGGCCCAGAAGGTGCTCGAGGAGGGGAACACCCTGTACGCCTCCGGCGAGGCGGCCGGTGTCGACCTCGAGCTCGCTGCGGGGCTCGGGTTGCTGACGACCAAGCCGTTCATCTACGTGTTCAACCTCGACGAGGACCAGCTCGCCGACGCCGACCTGCACGCCCGCCTCGGCGAGCTCGTGGCACCCGCGGATGCCGTCTTCCTCAACGCCAAGCTCGAGATGGACCTCATGGAGATGAGCACCGAGGACGCCCTCGAGATGCTCCAGTCCTTCGGTGCGGAGGAGTCCGGGCTCGACCAGCTGGCGCGAGTCGGGTTCCATACTCTTGGTCTTCAGACCTACCTCACCGCGGGGCCCAAGGAGTCGCGGGCGTGGACGATCCACCAGGGGTGGACCGCGCCGCAGGCCGCGGGCGTCATCCACACCGACTTCCAGCGCGGGTTCATCAAGGCCGAGATCGTCTCCTTCACGGACCTGGATGCCGCCGGGTCGATGGCCGCTGCTCGCGCGGCCGGGCGGGTACGCATGGAGGGCAAGGAGTACGTCATGGCCGACGGCGACGTCGTGGAGTTCAGATTCAACGTCTGAATTGGCGCGTTTCCGCAGGTCAGAGGGGGTGCGACTCCTCCCAGTCCGCACACAGTCCGCAAGAAGTTCAGCGTGATGTGCTCGATCGTCAACGACGGCGCCAGTGAGGTTTCGGGGGACCCTCGGTTCGTCGACCACTTGGCTGTCTCACGCTTGGGCCGGCCCGTGGTCTTCGGCATCGGTGGCGCCGGGTCGCCACGGCTCGTGCATGTGCGCGAGCCAGACCTTCTCGGGACCGAGCGCGCGAATTCGCCGCTGGCCTTCGGTTCCCGGCACGTCCAATTCCCCGAACCACACTGCAGTGTCGCCACAGATGACGTCTGGACGCCCCCCGGTCTCGACCACAACGACCTGTGAACCGGGCGTATGGCCCGGCGCTGGGACGAGCCGGATGCCGGGGAGCAGCTCGAGTTCTCCGTCGACCGGCACGTACTGCAGGTCGGGAGCGTCGACCCACTCGCGAATCGTGTACTCCTCCTTGCCGTGGGCGTCGTCGAGTTCGCGGCGCTGAACGTAGATCGGCCGTCCGGCGAAGAGGTGGTTGCCGCCGCAATGATCCGCGTGAAGGTGCGTGTTGACGACTATGTCGATGCCCGCGACGTCGAAGTCCTGCTCGCTCAATGGATAGAGTCGGGGATCGAAGGCGGCCACCACCGCCGGGTGCAGCTCCGTCATGCCGGTGTCGACCAGAACCCGACCATCGGGATGGTCGATCACGTGCACGCATACGGGCATTACCTCGCCCTCCACCAGCAGCTCAGCAACGAGGATCGGCGTGACCGTGATGGCGCCGTCGGCGTTCATCGGTCTCGGGTTGCGCCGTTGACAGGGACTGTGGTGAGCCCCTGGCTGAGAATCGGAATGATGATGCTGGCAGCCAACAGGTGGGCCGCGACGAGAACCACCTTGGTGGCGGCGTCGTCCGGTAGTGCAATCGGCGGGATAAGCGACAACCCAGTAGCGACAACGGCAACTAGGAGGAACCGGCGGCGCGCGCAAAGAATTCTGGCCATCAGGATGCCCAGGGCGGCCCCAACAACGGTCCACAACGCGAACGCGGGGATTGGAATGGGTGTGGCGTCCACCTCGAGGCTGACGTCAGCGGCGCGTGCGATGGCAGCCACGGCGGTGGTGCCCACGGCCGCTATCGCGCCGGCCACGGCGCCACGTCGAATGAGACCCAGGGTGCTCGGCTGGGCTGACGTGATGCTCGGCCCTTGATGTGCGGACTGTGCGGTTGTCATTGATGGGTTCCTTCCTTGGCCCGTGCGGCGTTGAGGTGCCCGACGAGGTTGTCGAGCCACGGCGATTGCTCGTCGGGGCCGAACGGGACGGTGCCCCAGCCGGCCGCCATTTCGGTGAAGTACTCGTTCTCCCAGTCCGCTCCGCTCCCGTACGAACTCGAGACGACGCGGAGGATGCAACTGCCGCCTGACGCTGCTTCGATCATGAACTCCGTGGCTATCGGGGAGATCGACGCCAGTTCCTCGTCGGTGACCTCATGTCCGGCGGTGTCAGCCACCCACTCCCGCATTCCATCGGTCATCGGCCACGGCTCTTCATACGCGAAACGCTGATTCGGGGTGTAGCCGGTGATGACACCGGTCGATCGGAAGGGGCCGTGATCGAACGAGACTTCACCACCGATCTGCGGGTCCAGCCGGGTTGGCACCATCCAGGCCGAGATCCCATCGGAGGTAGCGATGGCGTCCCACACCTGTTCCGGGGTGGCGGCCAGCTCTCGGGCGTGCTCGGCGCGGTGTTCGACGCGGTTGCGCCGGTCGGGATCGGTCACGAGTCCTCCTTGGGTTTGGGGTACGACGAGACGGTGAGGCGGTGGGGTCGCCCGTCATCGTGGTGATATCGGGATGCGAGTTCGGCGACGGCCGATTGCAGTTCGGCAGCGAACGCGGCGCGATCCTCGGGCGACTTAAACCCGATCACCGTGTCGAGGGTCAGGGTCGGCACCCGGGTGCTGGTCGCCGCGTTGCTCGCGATCGACCCGACCTCGGACACGGTCCGTGCGTTCACCGCTACCAAATACGCAGCCGAGAGACGATCGGCGATCTCGTTCGGGTCGGGGACCCGGCCGTCAAGCACGTCCGGGGCGACGACGTGATGCCGTGCCGAGCGCTGCACGTAACGCTCGGTGATCCCGCCCCAAGCGCGTTCGCCTGCCGGCTCGACCAGTCCATGTGCCTCCAGAGCCTTCAGGTGATAGTTCACCTTCTGACGAGTCAGGCCGACTTTCGCCGCAATGGAGGCCGCCGAGCCCGGTTCAGCCAGAGCATCGAGGATCGAGGCCCGGAGCGGATCGAGCGCCACTTCGACGGCGGCGGCGTCCCGGAGTACTCGGATGTCTTCCACGGCTCGACGATAGGTCTTGACAGAAAATCTTGTCAAGACCCCCCTACAAGAGCCGCAACGTCGTGGAGCGATCCTTCAACCTGTCCAAACAATGGCGGGCCTGACCACCCGCTACGACAAGCTCGCCATCGCCTACCGGGCCGCGGCCGTTCTCCAAGCCTGCATCCGCTGGCTTCCCCTATTGGGAGTGTGGAGCGGATCCGCGAGTGTGTGCGGGTCGCGATGCCGCGCCTTCTCCCGCGGGCGCGATGCGGCGGCCCGCGCGTCCTCCGCGTGCCAGGTGTGCTTGGCGGACGTCCGCCCCAAGCACCTGAGCCGGCGCGACCCGCAGTTGAGGGGATCCTGGTCAGGGCATGTCCCGCAGTGCGGTGCGTCCGACACGCCGTGCAGGTCCACTGTCCGCTTGGACCAGGCGCCCCGCGGTGGCACGTACGGCTGCCTGCAAGGAGCTGTTGCGTCGCCCGATGGCCCGCAGGGACATCGACATCGACTTCGTCACGAGCGGTCGTTCGTCTGCGGCGTGCTGCTCCGCCAGGGCCAGGCCCTCGACGAACTGCGCATCGGCGGCCGACGCGTCGTGCAGGGCCAGGCTCCACAACAGGGCGAACGCCGCGCGCCGCACGAACTGCCGGTCGTCGTGCGCCCAAGGCCTGAGCCGGGTCCAGGCCTGTGGCGCCCTGTCGAACAGCGAGAAGCAGACGGTGTCGCAAAGCGCCCAGTTGTCGAAGTCGGCACACCACCGGTCCATCTGCTCGATGGTGATCAACTCCGGCTCGTCGATGAGTGCCGCGACGATGCGGGCCTCGTAGATCGCGGTCGCCCAGAGCTCCGCAGCAAGCGCGTGGTCGCGCCCCAGGTCGCGCGCGATCCGCTTCATGGCGGCCATCGGCACGCCCAGCGCTTCCTGGGTGTGGATGCCGTATCGGGGACCCATCTGGGCCAGCGTGTCGTCTGAGGCGTGCTCGCGGAGCACGGCCAGCACCCCGGATCGATCGGCACGCGCCCTGTCGCTGCGCGCACCGCCTCCGCTGAGCCCGCGTGGTGTGCCGGTCATGCTGGCCCCTCTCTCCTCGGATGCATCATCCGGTTAAAGCCGGGCGAGATGTCAACCCAACGGTGGGCCGGCCTTGGGGTCATCCGACCGTTCACCGGCGGCCAACACCGCAAATACGTTGCCGCGGCGGCATCGACGGCGCACTGGCGGCGAGACCCATAGCGGGTTGGTTCCTCGGCGAGGTTGTTCTGCCTTCGGTGGCCAGTCAGCGGAAGAGGTCGGCGATGAGCGGAACGGTTTCCCGGATGGTCTGCTCGGGTACGTTACCGAAGCCCATGACCAGCTGGGGTGGGCTGGTCGCGCCGTCCGATCGGTGGCTACTCATGCCATACAGCGCTACCCCGCGTGCGCGGGCGCCGGCGACGACGTCTGCCTCCGAAAGGTGGTCTGGGAGGTGTGCGATGGCATGGAATCCGGCCTCCAGTCCGGAGAGTCGAACCGTGGGCGCATGCGCGGCCAGCGTGTGGACCAGGGTGGTTCGGCGGGCGGCGTACAGGGAACGCATGCGGCGCAGATGACGGTCGTACCGTCCTGAGCGCAGGAGCGCGGCCAGCGCCAGCTGGTCAAGGTGGGGCGACCCCCGATCGAGGATGGCCTTGAGCGAGGTGACCTTCTCGGTCAGCGTCGGTGGGCACAGGATCCAGCCCAGCCGGATACCCGGGGCAAGTGACTTGCTCACCGTGCCCGTCAGAAGGACGTGGTCACGGGCCAGGCCCTGAAGGACTCCGACCGGGTCGCGGTCGTAGCGGAACTCGGCGTCATAGTCGTCCTCGATGATGAACGGGCCAGCAGAGGCCACGGCGTGGCGCCGCGCGGGGCTCAACACGACCCCGGTAGGCCATTGATGGGCTGGGGTCAAGACCACCGCGCCGGCGCCGGACGCCCGCAGAGCGTCGACGTCGACGCCCTGGTCGTCCACCGGCACCGGCACCGCCTCCACACCGAGGAAGTCGGTGACTGCGAGCAGCTCGGCGTCGTACCCGGGGTCTTCGAACGCCACCCGGCGTACCCCGATCGCGTGCAGGGCCAGGATCAGTCCCTGCGCGAATCCGTTGCAGATCACGAGGTCCTTCGGATCGGCTGACGCACCGCGTACCCGACGCAGGTAGGCGGCCAGCACCTCGCGCAGTTCCGCGGCGCCCTGCGGATCCGCGTAGCCGAGATCGGCGGTGGCGGCGGTCTTGGCGGCCTCCCGCTGCGCCCAGGCCCAGTCGGCGCGCGGAAAGGATCCCAGGTCGGGCAACCCGGCCCGGAAGTCGGCGAGCAGCCTGGGCGCAGCGCGGCTCGAAGGTGGCCCGGGTGGCGTGGCCGGTGTGGCCTGCACATTGGCCACCCGGGTCGCGGACCCGGTTCGGGTTGTCAGGTAGCCCTCCGCGCGCAGCTGAGCAAACGCCTCCTGCACCAGCCCCCGGGACACCTGCAGGTGGGTGGCCAGCGCGCGGGAAGACGGCAGTCGTTCGCCGGGGGACAGCTGCCCGGTCCGGATTGAGTCCCGCAGTGCCGACTCGAGCTGAACGCGTAGTGGCTGTGACCGGTCCAGCCGTATCAGAACATCGGGTGACCAACCGGCCCATTGAACTGCCACAGGATTGGACCTTATCGGATACCAGTTGGCGTCGTAGGTTCGGCATCAGGACCAAGGCGTCAATGCGTTGCTCCTTCCCACCAGCCGCTTCCCGGAGATAGGAAACCTCAATGCTGCTCGCGCTTGTGACGATCTCGCTGGACGGCTACATGGCCGGACCGGACATCACCAAGGACGTTCCGATGGGAGTGAACGGGTCACGGTTGCACGAGTGGATCCTTGACCCCACGCCCGCTGACCGTGAGTTCATCGCCGACACCTTTGCCGCCGTGGGTGCCGTCGTCCTCGGCCGCCGCACCTTCGACGTCGGGCTCGACCAGTGGAAGGACACCCCCTATCCGGCACCGTCGTTCGTGGTGACCCACCGCGCGCACGAACCCCTACAGATGAGCAGCGCCTCGTTCACCTTTGTGCCTGACCTCGACGAGGCGGTCACCCAGGCCCGTGCCGCCGCCGGCGACAAGGACGTCATCCTGATGGGAGCCGACCTCACCCAACAAGCCCTCACATCCGGGCTCATCGACGAGTTCCGGCTCCAGCTGGCACCCATCACGCTCGGATCGGGAACCCGCCTGTTCACTGGCACCGAGCGGCACACCTTCGAACCCCTGGGCGCCCAACAGACCCCGCGCGTCACCCACCTTCGCTACCGCACCACGGCGACAGCAACGCCGTCTCCGCCAGACCAGCGCAACCGGGTACCACGATGACAACCCTGTTTGCAGCCGCTGCGGACTGGACGCGTCCTCGGTTCCTGACACCGGTCATGCCGCCGACGGGCGGGGCGGTTCGGCCACCGCGACCGCAGCCGCGTCGCCTCCTGGACCGGCACCGCCCCCTTCGAAGCCAGCTCCGCCGAGGTCGTTAGGCACCGCCTCCCCCCTGCGGACAACGGCGAACGAACAAATGATCCCCATCGCCGCCGCCACCCAGATCCGCCTCAACACGCCCGTCCCGGCCGCGCGTCGGCTCCCCGCCGATCGTGTGACACGTCGCACGAAGCAAGATCAGGCTGAAGCGCCGGTGGCCAGCACCCCGCTCAGATTCGCCAGGGTTGGAGGCGACGCGTAACTGCGAGCGGTGCGTGTGCCCCTTTGGCTGACTAGATGACCCGCCAATGGGTGTGGTGCGGGCGCTCATCAGCGCCGCACCTGTCATCTGGTCGTTGTCGTCGATGATGACAGGGCAGTACCGCGCCGTATCCCCCGCTGAACGTGGTCCCCGGAACCCGGCAGGGGCCAAAGGGACCCTCGGCTTCCGTCACCAGTTCAGCCACCGCGGCACGTTCCGCGACGAGGCAAGACGCACCGCGTGACTCACAACGGAAGCCTGTCTTTCACGTGGAGGCGGCGAGCCCGGCGTGGCCTTCCCCAGCCGTCGTCTCATCACCTTGACCCAGGCTGTGTGCCCCACACCGCCCTTGCCCCGCAGTCGGCGTGCCAGCCAAAGCACCAGCGAACCTCCAAGGGCCGACACCGCGGACAGACAGGGAACGGACATTTTGTCCCTTACCAGGACAGGACCGTACTCACAGGTGCTCGGGACATCCGGAGCGAGAACGTGAGGACATCACGGCGGGAACCCCCGCCGGACCACCTTGATCAGGAGCATCGGATGACCACCATCGAGACCCGGCCCGTCGACACCGCGACGACCGAGCCCTCCCGCCGCACTATCCCCTTCCCCGCCAAGCTCGCCGCCACAGCCCTCGTCGTAGGGGCCGCGGGCAACACCCTCCAGACCGTCCTCACCCAGGTCCTTGGCGGCCGGCCCGAGGGCGTCGCGGAGCAGGCCACCCTCGCCGCCGAGCGGACCGGCCTCGTCACCGCCACGTCGCTGTCCGGCACGCTGGCCGTCCCGTTCATGGCGGTCGGCTTCGTCGCAGCGGCCCACCTCCTCACCCGCCGGGCCCGACGTACCGGGTGGGTCGCCGGTGCGCTCCTCGTCCTCGGCATGTGGGGCTTCCTCGCCATCCAGGTCACCGAGCTCGTCCAGATCCAGGCGCTCCTCGACGGGCCACAGGGAATCGACGCAGCTGCGTGGATGCAGGGCCTGGACTCCGTGCCTCTCCTCAGCGCCGTCTTCGGCATGCCGTTCATGGTCGGTGCGGTGCTGGGGATGCTCACTCTCACATTCGGGCTCCTCGTCAAGGGCGCCGGCGTGCCGCGGTGGATCCCAGCCCTCTGGCTCGCGTTCATTGTCCTCGACTTCTCGATCGGCGCCGTGGGCCCGGTGGACCCCCACTGGCTGTACCTGGCCGGTGCCGTGGGCTTGGCGCACCACATCACCCGCGACCGGGGCCGCGTGTGGAAGAACGCCTGACGGGCGGCCAACCGCACGCCTACGGTGTGTTGGTGACATCTGGACGCGACGGGAGCCGGGCGGCCGTAGTGACGGCCCGGCTCCTGGCCGTGCTGGCTGTGCTGCTCGCCGCCGTCGCCGTGGCGCTGCCCCTGGTGAGCGGCCTGGGCTACCTCGACGAACTCATGGGCACCCCCGAGGTCGCCGTCGCCGCGTCGTTCTCGGTGGCCGGGGCGTTGCTCGTCGGCAACCCGCGGGCCCGGCGCATGGGCTGGCTGCTGCTCGCCATCGGCTCCACGGCGGCGCTCTACACATCCTCGCTCTCCTGGACCGGCTACGAACTGGAGGGCGACGCGACCGCCGCGCTGCCAGCTGGGGCCGACCTTGCCCTGCTCACCGCCTGGGTCACTGCCTGGGCGTGGTTCCCGTCATGGCTGCTCGTGTCGACCGTGCTGCCTCAGGTCGTCCCCGAGGGCCGGCCGCTCCCAGGCGGGTGGTGGCGGGTGCCGCTGTGGGCGGCTGGGGCCGCCCTCGCGCTGGGGGTGGTGACCTTCGCCGTCACACCGGGCCCGCTCGGCTACTTCACGCAGATCGACAACCCCTTCTCCGTGCCGTGGCTCGCCGACCTGCTGGAGCCGGTCGGCACGGTGCTCGACCTCGGCATGGTCGGGCTCATCACCGTCTCGCTGGCCTCGGTGGTCGTGCGGGTCGTGCGGGCCGACGGGGTCGAGCGCCGCCAGGTCGGCTGGTTCGGGTACGCCGTCGCCGTCGTCGTCGTCGTGATCCTCGTGCTGCCCTCACCGTGGACCAACGTCGTGGTCCTGCTGATCCCGGCGGGGCTCGCGGTCGCCGCCCTGCGCCACCGGCTCTACGACCTCGACCTCCTCGTCAACAGGACCGTCGTCGTGGCCCTCCTCCTGACTGGAGCGGCGGTCATGTACGTCGCCCTCGTCGCCTGGGTCGGCGCCCTCTTCGGCACCTCCGAGGGCATCGTGCCCTTCCTCGCCGCGTTCGCCGTGGCCTTGGCCTTCCACCCCGCGCGCATCCGGCTCCAGCGATTCGTCGACCGGCTCTTCCACGGGCGCCGGGGTGACCCCTACGCCCTGCTGCGCGACCTCGACCGGACCCTTCGCGCCGCCGACTCGCCCCGTGAGGCGCTGGCCGGGGCGGCCGAGGTCGTGCGCAGCGGCCTCCGCCTGCCGGGAGCGGGGGTCGTCGTGCGGCTGCCCGGCGGTGGTGAGGTGCGCGAGCAGTCCGGCGCCCTGCCCGCGAGCCCGGCCGCCATTCCCCTTGACCTGCACGGCCAGCAGGTGGGCGAGCTGCTCGTCGGCCCTCGCGACTCGCGCACGACCGAGCTCGCCAACGCCGACGCCCGCGTCCTCCACGCCCTCGCCGGGCCGCTCGCCTCGGCGGCCTACGCCCTGCGGCTCTCCGGCGACCTCGAGGAGTCGCACCGGCGTCTTCTCGTGGCCAGGGAGGACGAGCGGCGCCGGCTGCGCCGGGACCTTCACGACGGCCTCGGCCCCCAGCTGGCCGGCGTCGTCATGGGGCTCGATGTCGTCCGCTCCGCCATCACCCGGGGAGACACCTCGCGAGCCGCCGACCTCGCGCTCACCGCCGGCGAGCAGGCCCGCGCCGCCGTCGACGACGTGCGCCGCCTCGTGCAGGGCCTCTGGCCGCCGGCGCTCGACGACCTCGGGCTCGTGGGGGCGCTGCGCTCCACCGGCCCGGCCGCGGCGGAGGGCGGCCCTGCGGTGTCCATCGAAGTCAACGGCGACCTCGACGCGCTCCCCGCCGTCGTCGAGCTCGCGGCGTACCGGATCGTGTCGGAAGCCATGACCAACGCGGTGCGGCATGCCGACGCGTGCACGGTCGACGTGCTGCTGAGCGCCACTACGGACGCCCTCGTCGTGCGCGTCGAGGACGACGGCACCGGCATCCGGCCCGCCGCCGGCGGAGGGGTCGGCCTGGCCTCGATGCGAGAACGCGCCACAGAGCTCGGCGGCTGGTGCACGATCACCCCCTCGGCGCGTGGCACCGTGGTGCTCGCCCACCTGCCCACGACCGGCGCGTCGAGCACCGTCGCCGGGTTGTCCCCCCAGGAGTTCGCATGACCGCCCCTGTCGCGGGCCTGCGCGTCGTCGTCGTCGACGACCACCCGGTCTTCCGACAGGGCCTGCGAACGCTGCTGGAGGACCTCGGCATCGAGGTCGTCGCCGAGGCGGCCGACGGCGAGAGCGGCGTCGCTGCCGTCGTCGAGCACCGGCCCGACGTCGTCCTCATGGACCTGCAGATGCCCGGTGTCACTGGTGTCGAGGCGACGCGCCGGCTCACCGCCGAGGTTCCCGACGTCAAGGTCGTCGTGCTCACCATGGTCGACGACGACCAAGCGGTCTTCGCCGCGGTGCAGGCCGGTGCGCTGGGTTACCTGCTCAAGGGGGCGGGGCGGGACGACATCGGTCGCGCCCTGGCGTCGGTCGCCGCCGGCCAGGCGGTCTACGGGCCGGAGGTGGCCCGCCGGCTGCGGTCGTTCTTCGCGGGCGGCGCCCCCGGTGGCGCCTCAGTCGTGCCGTTCCCGAGGCTCTCGGAGCGCGAGCGAGAGGTGCTCGGCCTCATCGCCCAGGGGTTGTCGAACGGCGACATCTCACGGCGGCTCTTCCTGTCGGAGAAGACCGTGCGCAACTACGTGTCGAGCATCTTCACGAAGATCGAGGTCGACACCCGCGCGGAGGCGATCGTCGCCGCACGCGAAGCGGGTCTGGGTTCCTGACCACCCGGGCCACGGTCGTGTCGCGGGGCGAGGCGCCGCAACGGTGACGGAGCATCAGGGGGTCGGGCCCTCGTCGCGATCTCGGCTAGCACCGCCTGCGGACTACCCGGCCCAGCGAGCCCACCGACAGGTGGCGCGCTCCTGCTCCTCGATGTGCGCCAACGTCCGAAGAGGGCCTTGGAGGTCATGCCAGGCCGCCGAATCCGGTGGTGACGTGTACCCCGACAGCTCCTACGACGGCGACGGCACCAAGGCCGGGGCACCCGTTCGCTTTGAGAGCAGCCGGTGGCGGCGGTGACAAGAGAGACGGCGATGGCGAGTCCTAGAAATGCCGCGTGGACCGCCCGTTCACGGGCGGTCCAACTACGTCCTTCGTAGCATGCGTGTCGCTGTGAATGAAGGGCGTAGGGCAGGAAGGTGAGGGATGCCGGTGAGGGATTTCTGGGGACCGTGAAGAGCCAACGGTTGTCGACGAGGCGACGGTGGGAAGGGTCGCGAAGAGCAGCAGATCAGGAGCCGGCAGAAGAGTCGTCGCATGCGGCATCTACGGCCTCGAACTCGGCGAGTGCGGCTCTTCTGGGTTGGCGAGCCGCTCGTTGACTATCGATATCATGGAGGATAACCTCAGTTATATGAGAACTGAGGCGCCCCTCCTCGCTCCGATCTTCCGGTCGGACGGTCAGGCACGTCTCCTGGCCACCGTGTTGCTCACCGGTGACGAGCTGAGTCTCACTGACCTGGCCGAGCGGGCCGGCCTGGCCTACCCGACCGCGCACCGTGAAGTCGCTCGCCTGATCGATGCCGGCATCCTGAGCGAGCGACACGTGGGGCGCACAAGGCTGATCCGCGCCAATGACGAGAGCCCGCTTGCGGAGCCCTTGCGCGAGATCCTCACGGTCGTGACCGGCCCGGTGGTGATGCTGGCCGAGGAGCTTGCCCGCATCGACGGGATCGAGGCCGCGTTCCTCTACGGCTCCTTCGCGGCTCGGCTGCTCGGTGATGCCGGTCCGGCCCCGCACGACATCGACCTCATGGTGCTCGGTGCGCCCGACGTGGACGCGGTCTACGAGGCGTGCACGCGCGTCGAGTCGGCGGTGCATCGTCCCCTCAACCCGACGATCCTCACCCTGGAGGAGTTCGCGGCGTCCTCCGGTTTCCTGGACAACGTGCGCAGCGGCTCGGCAGTCGCCGTCATCGGAGAGCTGCCGTGGCACTGACCCCACTCACCCGCGTCCAGCAGGCAACGGTCCTCGCCCTGCTCGAGGCGCGACGTCTCGACGCCGTGCCCGCAGACCTCGCAAGGGCGACCTCGTTCCTGCGGCAGGCCCAGGAGCGCCTGGACCAGCTGCCGCTGCTCACGAGCGTCACCGTCAGGTACGGCGTCGCCTACGACGCCTGTCATGACACCGGCGAGGCACTGCTGGCGGCGTACGGCTTCAGGACGACCAACGGGCCGGGCCAGCACGAGGCGCTCGGCCGCTACCTGCGCGCGGTGTTCGACAAGCCTCCGGCAGAGAGAGCCGCTCGAGAGTTCGACCGCCTGCGACGCGCCCGAAACCAGGACCGCTACGAGGCGAAGCCGGTGGGGGCAGCGGCGACCGAGAAGGCCGAACAGGTCGCGCGGACGCTGTTCGACGCCGCCCTCACCAGAGGCCTCTCGACCTGACCGGCGGTCCGCAAACAGTCCGCAAGAAGTCCCGCGGAGACCGTTCGCCGCCAACGACGCCCGACGGCTGGATCAGCGCATAACCGCAGGTCAGACCATGCTTTTCGGCCCTCCCCGACGACGACCGACGACGGTCGAGAACACCGGTTTCCGTTCAGATTCAACGTCTGAATGGATCCCACCTGTCCAGGTCAGAGGCTTGGACGACCTCGCCAGTCCGCAAGCGAGTCCGCAGAGTTCTGGGCTGGCGGCCACTGACGTGATTCACGGCCGCAACTGGGCCGAGGTCACGGAGTTCGGGCTCGCTCCGGATGCCCTGTGCAGACGCTACTGTGCAGGTCATCTTGGACGGGTTGCCGTGTGAGTCACCAGCATCACCACTCAGTGACGCCCACCGGCGTCGCGAGCCACCCACTGAAGTCGCTCGAGGACGGACGCCCGCCGTCGATCATCGGCAGCACCGCGGCGCTGGGAGCCGGCGGAGCGGCGCTGGGCAAGGCTCACCAGCTGCACGACAAGATCGGGCTCGAAAAGGACCTCTCCGACGCGGTGGCCCCCGGGCACTCCGGCATCGTCGCGCTCGTGTCCGACCCCGGCGCGGTCGAGATCCGCGAGGCGCCGGCCAAGGCCAACGGCGTCATCGAGCACGCTGTCAGTGACGTCGTGGCCTAGGACATCTACGCCCTCGCGGACGAGGTCGAGCAGCGCTGACCGCGCGCGCTGCCGTCAGCGGCCCGGCCCCGTCCAGTCATCGCGGCCGGGTCGGTTCGCAGTGGGGGACTGATTGAGCCGAAGGGACGTCACCGGTCGAGGCCCCCCCAGGTCCAAGCAGTGATGTCCGGCATGTCGGACAGGTGCTCGCGGATGTAGACATCGTGCTCGGCCAGCCGCTCGTCGCACAGCGCCATCAGGTCCTGCCACCCGCGCGGTCGGGCCGTCGCGCGGCGAAGCACCTCCTTGGCCAGGTGGAAGCGGCTCATCCGGTTGAGCACGACCATGTCGAACGGTGTCGTCGTCGTGCCTTGTTCCGCGAAGCCGCGAACATGGAATCGTCCGGGGTTCGCGCGGCCGTGCACGAGCTGGTGCACGGCCCGGGGGTACCCGTGGAATGCGAAGACGACGTGGCGGTCGGCGGTGAAGAGGTCCTCGAACTGGCTGTCGGAGTAGCCGTGGGGGTGGTCGCCCTCCGGCAGCAGGGCCATCAGGTCGACGACATTGACAAAGCGGAAGCGCAGATCGGGCACATGTTCGTTGAGCAGCTCGGCCGCCGCCAAGGCCTCCTGCGTCGGCACGTCACCGGCGCAGGCGATGACGATGTCGGGTGTCTGACCCGCGGCCGCGGTGCTCGCCCAGTCCCAGATCCCGGCGCCCCGGGAGCAGTGCCGGTGGGCCTCCTCCAAGGTGAGGTACTGCAGGTGCTTCTGCTTGTCCACGACGATGAGGTTGACGTGATCCACACTGCGCAGGCAGTGGTCGGTGATCGACAGGGTGGTGTTGGCGTCCGGGGGGAGCCAGACCCGAACGACGTCCGGGGCGAGAGGGATGAGGCTGTCGATGAGGCCGGGACCCTGGTGCGAGAACCCGTTGTGGTCGTTGCGCCAGCACGTCGAGGTGAGCAGGACGTTGAGCGAGGAAACCGATGCCCGCCACGGGAGGGTCTGCGCGTGCTGGAGCCACTTCACGTGCTGGATGGCCATGGACGCCGACACCATGGCGAACGCCTCGTAGGTCGCGAACACGCCGTGCCGGCCGGTGAGCAGGTAGCCCTCGAGCCAGCCCTCGCACAGGTGCTCGCTGAGCACCTCCATGACCCGGCCGTCGGGTCCGATGCCCGTGTCGGTGTCGAGGATCGGCCCCATGAAGCAGCGGTCGGTCTCCTCGAAGACAGCCTGGAGCCGGTTGCTCGCGGTCTCGTCCGGGCAGAAGAGGCGGAAGCTGCCGCCGCCGTCCGGACGCGAGGTCGCCGCGTAGAGGTCGCGCATCAGCTGCCCGGCCGTGAGGGTGTTCTCGACCGTGGCGACGCCGGGCGTGTCCACCTCGACCTCGTACCCGTCGAGCGCGGGCATGGGCAGGGCCTCGCGCAGCGTCCCCCGTTGGCGTAGGGAGTGGCGGACATCCGACGGTCGCCGTCGGGGGCGAGGGCGCGCAGCTCGGGTACGAGGCGTCCGTCGATGTCGAACAGGGATGCCGGGTCGTACGACAGGAGCCACTGCTCGAGCATCCGCAGGTGGTCGGGGTTCTCGGCCAAGCCGGACAGCGGGACCTGGTGGCTGAGGTTCGTTCCCTCGACCTGGATGCCGTCGACGACGGCGGGTCCGGTCCATCCCTTCGGGGTGCGCAGGACGATGACCGGCCACCGGTGCCGGAGCGGGGCGCTCGGCCCGTCGTCGGCGCGCGCCTCAGCCTGGATCGACGTGATCGCGTCATGGGCGGCTCGCAGGGCTGTCAACAGCGCAGGAAAGACCTGCCGTGGGTCGTCGCCGGCGACGGTGACGGGTCCCATCCCTGGCTGCGCAGGTAGGCCTCGACGTCCTCGTCGCTCGTGCGGCCGAGCACGGTCGGGCCGGCGATCTTGTAGCCGTTGAGGTGCAGGATCGGCAGCACCGCGCCGTCGCGGCGGGGGTCGAGGAAGGTGGGCAGCCGCCACGAGGCGGCCAGGGGCCCTGTTTCTGCCTCGCCGTCACCGACGACGCACGCGACGACGAGGTCGGGGTGGTCGAACGCCGCTCCGGCGGCATGGGCGAGCGCGTAGCCCAGCTCGCCGCCCTCGTGGATGCTTCCCGGCGTCTGCACGCTGACGTGGCTCGGCACCCCGCCCGGCGAGGAGAACTGGCGGAACAGGTGCGGATGCCATCGGCGTCGGCGCTGACGTGGGGGTAGACTGCTGTAGGTGCCCTCGAGCCACGCTGGCCGCGAGGAGAGCCGGCCCTCCGTGCCCCGGCCCCGTGACGTAGAGCCAGTCACCCCTGTGCTCGCGGATGACTCGGTTGAGCAAGGCGTAGAGCATCGACAGCCCAGGACTGGTGCCCCAGTGGCCCAGCAGCCGGGGCTTGACGTGGTCGACGACGAGCGGCTTCGCGCAGGAGGGCGTTGTCCTGAAGGTAGATCTGCCCGATGGTGAGGTAGTTCGCTGCGGCCCACCAGCGCAGGTCGAGGTCGAGGGCGGCAGTCGGGTAGGTCGGGTCCACGTGTCTCTCACTCATGGTCCCAGCCAACCGCGCCACGGTGCGCCGGGCAACCCCTGTGGCTGTCGGTAGCCCCAGCCGCCGTGCG